>NZ_JASVWB010000002.1:3878382-5171176 GCF_030287445.1 Streptomyces sp. ALI-76-A
CGCGGCGAACATCCCGGCGTCGGGCATCTCCCGCGGCTCCGCCTCGGGCGCCTCCACGGCCTGCGCCCACCGGGCGAACTCCCTGGCCAGTCCCAGGGCCTCCGCGGCGGCCCCCCGCTGCAACCGACTCTGCGGGGCGGCCCGCAGACGGTCGGCAAAGTGATCCACCGCTCGGGTCAGACGCGTCGTATCCACCACGCCGCGAGCGTACGCGTCCCACCGCGACTGTTGCCAACGGGCGAACCCTCAGGCACGGTGACCTGAAGGACCGGCTTACATCCCCTTTGCGTCCGGAGGCGCCGATGTCCCACGTCCTCTCCGAGGAGACCCACCGCAACATGCTCGCCCGCATCCCCCACTGCACCGGTCGTGAAGTGTCCGACTGGCTGCGCACCGTCGACGAAGGCCCGGCTCTCTTCCGCTTCGAGGAGAAGGTCAGCTGGCTCCGCCACGAACACAACCTCGCGTACGGCCACGCGAAGGCGATCATCCACGAGTACGACCTGAGGAGGGCCGCGCGCAAATTCGCCTAGGCGCGCCCATGACGAAGGGCCCCGGGTCGGTGACCCGGGGCCCTCTCACGCGCGCGGGGCGCGCTAGTCGCTGCTGTTGAGGATCGCGATGATCCTCAGGAACTCCATGTAGATCCACACCAGCGTCAGCGTCAGGCCGAAGGCCGCCAGCCACGCCTCCTCGCGCGGCGCGCCGTACGCGATGCCGTCCTCGACCTGCTTGAAGTCCAGGGCGAGGAAGCAGGCACCCAGCAGGATGCCGATGACACCGAAGACGATGCCGAGCGGGCCGCTGCGGAAGCCGAGGCCGTCACCGCCGCCGAAGACCGCGAACAGCAGGTTCACCATCATCAGCAGGACGAAGCCGAGCGCGGCCGCCATGACGAATCCGTAGAACCGGCGGTTGACGCGGATCCAGCCCGCCTTGTACGCCACCAGTACACCGGCGAAGACCGCCATGGTGCCGATCACGGCCTGCATGGCCGCACCGTCGGCGATGCGGTTGTCGACGATGTTCGACAGGACGCCGAGGAAGACGCCCTCGAAGGCGGCGTACGTCAGGATCAGCGCGGGCGAGGCCTTGCGCTTGAAGGACTGGACAAGCGCCAGGACCATGCCGATCAGCGCGGCACCGATACCGATGCCGTACGAGCGGCTGATGTTCGCGTCGTCGATGGGCAGCAGTGCCCAGGCGAGCGTGGCCGTGACGATCAGGACGCCGAGCGTGGTGCCGGTGCGCAGGATGACGTCGTCGATGGTCATGCGACCGGCGGTGACGGGTGCCTGCGGCGGCGCGCCCTGCTGAAGGTTCTGCTGCGCGTAGGGGTTCTGCGCGTACGGGTTGCCGGCCTGCGGCTGCGCGTACGGGTTGCCCTGCGTGCCCACAGCCGCGCCCCCGGCCTGCGGCGCGGTGTTGAAGCCCGCGTAGCCGTTGTCGCGGCTGAACCCCCGTCGCGAGAAGACCGGGTTGCTGCTCCTCATTTCACTCCTCCATGGCCACGTGTGTGGGGCCTTGGGCTCAAGAGTAATAGGTAGGCAAAGGAATGACCCTAGTGCTTGGGGAGGATCTTTCCCTCGTTGTGCTGCGCAACACGCTACGCGGGCCCTTGATTCCCGGCCACGGAGGGGCGCTTTCATGACCGGGCCGGGACACGGCCGGGACCGGTCGGAGACCCACCGCCCCGTTCAGCCGAACGGAGGGCCTCCGATCAGCCGAACGGGAACCCGGTGTAGGCCTCGGCCAGGTCGGTCTCGGCGGCCCGGGAGGAGGCGATCCGCTCCAGCCGGGCCAGCTGGAGGCGGTCCTCGAAGGGAGTGGCGTCGGGGGCGCGGTGCAGGAGGCTCGTCATGTCGTAGCTGAACCGTTCGGCCTGCCACACACGGCGCAGACAGGTCGCCGAGTAGGCGTCGAGCAGTTCCGGCGAGCCCTTCTCCCGCTCGTACGCCAGGGCCCGCGCGAAGGTCACGACGTCCCCGACGGCCAGGTTGAGTCCCTTGGCCCCGGTGGGCGGCACGATGTGGGCGGCGTCCCCGGCCAGGAAGAGGCGGCCGTACCGCATGGGCTCGTGGACGTAGGAGCGCATCGGGGTGACCGACTTCTGGGTGACCGGGCCCCGCTCCAGGCGCCAGCCGTCGGCGGTCTCGAAGCGGCGCTCCAGCTCCGCCCAGATCGCGTCGTCGCTCCAGGACCCGGCGTCCGTGCCCTCCGGGACCTGGAGATAGAGGCGGGAGACGGCCGGGGAGCGCATGGACAGCAGGGCGAAGCCGCGGTCGTGGCGGGCGTAGACCAGCTCGTCGTGCGAGGGCGGGACGTCGGCGAGGATGCCGAGCCAGCCGAAGGGGTACGTCCGTTCGAAGGTGCGGGACAGTGCGGCGGGGACCGCCTTGCGCGCCACACCCCAGAAGCCGTCGCAGCCGACGACGTAGTCGCACTCCAGGACGTCCTCGCGGCCCTCGTGCCGGAAGCGGACGCGTGGCCGGTCCGTGTCGGCGTCCTCGACGCCGAGCGCCTCCGCCTCGAACAGCAGGGGGCCGCCCTCGGCGAGCTGGAGGGCGATGAGGTCCTTGCAGACCTCGGTCTGGGCGTAGACCATCACCGAGCGGCCGCCGGTGAGGGCGGGGAAGTCGACGCGGTGACGCTGCTTTGCGAATCTCAGTTCGATTCCGTCGTGACGCAGGCCCTCCCGGTCCATGCGCTCCCCGGCGCCGGCCTCGCGCAGCACGTCGACCGTGCCCTGCTCCAGGATCCCGGCCCGCTGCCGGTGCTCGACATAGGCGCGGTCACGGCTCTCCAGGACGACCGAGTCGACGCCCGCGTCGTGGAGCAGCCGGGCCAGGAGCAGACCGGCCGGCCCGGCTCCGATGATGCCGACGGTGGTGCGCATCGACCAGCCTCTCTGTTCGCCGCAGGTTCCGTGGGGCATCGCCTGTGGATCGCCCGTGCGGGGTGTTCGTGCGGAGTGATGCGTTCGTGCGGAGTGACGTATTCGTGAGGAGTGACGTGCTCGTGCGGGGATCGTTGGTGCGGAAGCCGTTCGGGTGGTGACACGCGTGGCGAACAGTTTGTTCGCATGGTGAAATTCTCTTCACCCGCTCCCGGGCATGAGTCTGCGACCGCGTGCGCCCGCTGTCAACGGTCGCGTGGTCTGCGGTGAACGGTCGCGCGGTCTGCGGTCACGCGGACGACGGGGATGCGGTGAACTGGATGCGGTGAACTCTTCAATGGAGGGTGCACGAGTCGGAAGTGCCCGGAGCCGGACTTGAACCGGCACGCCCGCGAAGGGGCAGCGAGGTTTAAGCTCGCCGTGTCTGCATTCCACCATCCGGGCAGGCCATGGGCTCCGCATCGAGGTTCCGAGCCTATCGGGATACCTCCCGCCGGCATCGGGCGGGCGAACCCATGTTGTCTTATTTTATTGGCGCCTGAGGGAGCATCAGCCCCCGGTACACGCCGTCCGCACTTGCCAACAGCCTGGCGCGCACCCCCCGGCCGCGCATGCGGAATGACGGAATTTCACCGTCCGAACAAGGGGGCTCCACCTGTTCCTGACGCGCCCCCCTCGGGAGCCCCCGTCATCCCCAGGTATGACACGACGGCCCCCCGGTCCGCCCCGAGTCTGCCTTCGGAACCGGAACAGCGGCTGACTCCACGGGCCAGAACGGCGACCACCATGGAACACGACCCCACAACCGTCGTCCCGTCAGGAGCGCCTCTCCGTGACCACCACTCCCATCGCCGGCCGCACCACCGCCGTGGCCGCGCGCGCCACGGATCTGTCGAAGATCTACGGACAGGGCGAGACCCAGGTGGTCGCCCTGGACCGGGTCTCCGTCGAGTTCCGCCAGGCCGAGTTCACCGCGATCATGGGCCCCTCCGGATCCGGCAAGTCCACGCTGATGCACTGCGTGGCCGGCCTGGACACGTTCTCGTCCGGTTCGGTGCGCATCGGTGACACGGAGCTCGGGTCGCTGAAGGACAAGCAGCTGACGAAGCTGCGCCGGGACAAGATCGGCTTCATCTTCCAGGCGTTCAACCTGCTGCCGACGCTGACCGCGCTGGAGAACATCACCCTCCCGATGGACATCGCGGGCCGCAAGGCCGACAAGGAGTGGCTGGACTCCGTGATCCGGATGGTGGGCCTGAGCGACCGGCTCAGCCACCGCCCGTCCCAGCTCTCCGGCGGCCAGCAGCAGCGCGTCGCCGTGGCCCGGGCGCTGGCCTCCCGGCCCGGGATCATCTTCGGCGACGAACCGACCGGGAACCTCGACTCGCGCGCGGGTGCCGAGGTCCTCGGCTTCCTGCGCAACTCCGTGCGGGAGCTCGGGCAGACGGTGGTGATGGTGACCCACGACCCGGTGGCGGCGGCGTACGCGGACCGGGTGGTGTTCCTCGCGGACGGCCGGATCGTCGACGAGGTGTACGGCCCCACGGCGGAGTCGGTCCTCGACTTCATGAAGCAGTTCGACGCGAAGGGCCGCACCAGCTGATGTTCCGCACAGCCCTGCGCAACGTACTCGCGCACAAGGCCAGACTGCTCATGACCGTGCTCGCCGTGATGCTCGGCGTGGCCTTCGTGTCGGGCACCCTGGTCTTCACCAACACCATCTCCGAGGCGTACCAGAAGAGTTCGGCCAAGGGCTTCGGCCAGGTCGACGTGGCCGTGGAGGCCGAACTCCAGGAGGACAGGGGCGACACGGTCGGCAAGCGGGCCGAGCTGACCCAGGCTTTGCTCGACGAGAGCGCGAAGGTGCCGGGGGCCGCGTCCGCCATCGGCGTCGTCAACGGCTTCACCGCCATCGCCGACAAGGACGGCAAGCTGATCGGCGGCGGCTTCCAGTCGCAGGGCGGCAACTACTGGGGCGCGAAGGACCCCCGGTATCCGCTCGTCAGCGGGCGCACGCCGCGCGGCGAGGGCGAGGTCCTCATCGACTCCGAGACCGCGCAGCGCGCCGGATACGAGGTCGGCGACACCGTACGGATCTCGGTGGACGGCCCGGTGCTCGACCCGAAGATCACCGGCGTCTTCACCACCGACGACGGCAATGTCGCCGCCGGCGGCAGCCTCGCCCTCTTCGACACGGCGACGGCCCAGCGGCTGTTCGGCAAGGCGGGCACGTACGACCAGATCGACGTCAAGGCGAAGGCGGGCGTCAGCCAGACGGCGCTGGAGGCGGAGCTGGACAAGGCGCTGCCGAAGGACACCGTCGAGACCACCACCGGACAGGAACTGGCCGACAGCCAGGCGGAGGCGATCTCCGCCTCGATGTCCGGCCTGAAGCAGGGGCTGCTGGTCTTCGCGGGCATCGCGCTGTTCGTCGGCACGTTCATCATCGCCAACACCTTCACCATGCTGGTCGCCCAGCGCACCAAGGAACTGGCCCTGCTGCGGGCCGTCGGAGCCTCCCGCCGGCAGGTCACCCGCTCCGTCCTCATCGAGGCGTTCGTGGTCGGCGTGGTCGCCGCGGTGACCGGTCTCGCCGTCGGTGTCGGCATCGGGGCGGGGCTGCGGTCGCTGATGGGCTCGCTCGGCGCGACCGTCCCGGACGGGCCGCTGGTCATCACGCCCGGCACGGTCCTCGCGGCCCTCGCCGTCGGCGTCCTCGTCACCATGCTGGCGGCCTGGCTGCCGGGCCGCCGGGCCGCGAAGATCCCGCCGGTGGCGGCGATGAGCAGCCTGCACGCGGCGGCGACCACCAAGTCGCTGGTGCTGCGCAACACCCTGGGCGCGCTGTTCTCGGCGGTCGGCATCGCGGTCGTCCTCGCCGCGACGACGATGTCCGGCTCGGACGGCCAGGCCCCCATGGGCATCGGCGCGGTCCTGCTGATCATCGGCGTCTTCATCCTGACCCCCCTGCTGTCCCGCCCGCTGATCGCGGCCGCGGCCCCGGTCCTGCGCGTGTTCGGCGTCTCCGGCAAGCTGGCCCGCCAGAACTCGGTGCGCAACCCGCGCCGTACGGCCGCCACGGCCTCCGCCCTGATGATCGGCCTCACGCTGATCACCGGTATGACGGTGATGGCGGGCAGCGTGCAGAAGGCGATCGACAAGATGGCCTCGTCCGCGATCCGCGCGGACTACGTGGTGTCCATGGCCAACGGCAACGAGCTGTCCCCGGACGTCGAGAGGAAGCTGGGGCAGGTCGACGGCGTCACCGCCACCAGCCCGCTGCGCAACGCGCCCTCCCGCATCGACGGCGAGACCGAGTACCTCACCGGCGTCACCGGCGGCACGATCACCGAACTGACCGACCTGAAGGTCGACAGCGGCGCCTTCACCGTGGCGGGTCCGCGGGTCGTCGTGGACGACACGACGGCCGCCTCGCACGGCTGGCAGGCCGGTTCGCGTTTCACGGTCTCCTACGAGGACGGCGAGAAGCAGCAGCTGACCGTCGCCGGGGTCTACGAGGGCAACGAGATGATCCACGGCATCATCCTGGACAACGCCGTGCTCTCCCCGCACCAGACGGACCCGGCCGACATGCAGGTGATGGTCAAGACGGCCGACGGCGCGTCGAGCGCGACGAAGGACGAGCTGGAGAAGGCCCTCGGCTCCAACCCGGCCATCCGGGTCCAGGACAAGAAGGACCTCTCCGACGAGATCGCGCAGATGTTCACGCTGATGCTGAACATGCTCTACGGCCTGCTGGCCATGGCCGTGCTCGTCGCGGTCCTCGGTGTCATCAACACCCTGGCGATGTCGGTCTTCGAACGCTCCCAGGAGATCGGCATGCTCCGCGCGATCGGCCTGGACCGCAAGGGCATCAAGCGGATGGTCCGCCTGGAGTCCCTGGTCATCTCCCTGTTCGGCGGGGTGCTGGGCATCGGACTGGGCGTGTTCTTCGGTTGGGCGGCCGGTGAGCTCCTCGGCACCAGCCTGCCGACGTACGAACTCGTCCTGCCCTGGGCGCGGATGGCCGTCTTCCTCCTCCTCGCGGCGGCGGTCGGCGTCCTGGCGGCGCTGTGGCCGGCGCGGCGGGCGGCCCGGCTGAACATGCTGTCGGCGATCAAGGCGGAGTAGCGCCGGGCGTACGCCGGCCCCGGGGCCCCGTTCCTTCGACCGGAACGGGGCCCCGCTGCCGCTCCTGCTCAGTTCCAGGTACGGGACCGCAGCGGCATCCCCGCGTCGCCGGACTCGGGCGTCCTGACGGCGAGGACCTGGTTGACGCCGATGCGGTGGTGCTCGAAGGCGAGCGCGGAGGCGGCCATGTAGAGCCGCCAGACGCGGGCCCGCCCGGGGCTGGTGAGCTGGACGGCTCGCTCCCAGTCGGCCTCCAGGTTGGTGACCCAGCGGCGCAGGGTGAGGGCGTAATGCTCGCGGATCGACTCGACGTCCCGCACCTCGAACCCGGCGCGTTCGAGCTGGGTGACCGTGGTGCCGACGGGCGCGAGTTCGCCGTCCGGGAAGACATAGGCGTCGATGAACGCGTCGACGTGGTACGCGCCCTCATCGCGATGGGGCCGGCGGGCGATCTGGTGGTTGAGCAACCGCCCGCCCGGCCGGAGGAGCCGGAAGAGGTGCTCGGCGTACTCCAGGTAGCGCTCGGCACCGACGTGCTCGGCCATGCCGATGGACGAGACGGCGTCGTACGGCCCGTCGGCGACGTCCCGGTAGTCCTGTACGCGGATCTCGACCCGGTCGGTCAGTCCCGCGTCGGCGACGCGCTTACGGGCGTACGCCGCCTGCTCCTGGGAGAGGGTGATGCCGACGACGCTCACGCCGTGCTCACGGGCGGCGTGGACGGCCATGGAACCCCAGCCGCAGCCGACGTCCAGCAGCCGCATGCCGGGCCTCAGGGCGAGCTTGCGGCAGACGAGTTCGAGCTTGTCCCGCTGGGCGGTCTCCAGCGTGCCGCCGCCGGCCTCGGGGGCGGGCCAGTAGGCGCAGGAGTACACCATGGACGGCCCGAGGACGATCTCGTAGAAGTCGTTGCCGACGTCGTAGTGGTGGCTGATCGCGCGCCGGTCACTGTGCTTGGTGTGCAGGTGGCGGCGGGGTCTGCGGGTCTCCTCGGGGGGCGGGGGCGGGGGCAGCGGGGGCCCGGCGAGGACGAGGAGCCCGCGTACGGCGGCCCGCACCTCGGGCTCGCGCAGGGCCTGGGCGAGCCCGCGGGCGTCCTCCCCGCGCTGCCACACGAACCCCGACACCAGGTCGAGGGCGGCGTAGAGATCCCCCTCGACCTCAAGGTCACCGGCGACCCAGGCACGGGCGAGACCCAGTTCGCCCGGCTTCCACAGCAGACGGCGTACGGCGCGGCGATTGCGGACGACGAGGGTCGGCGCGCCCGGCGGCCCCGCCTGCGAGCCGTCCCAGGCGCGCACGCGCACCGGCAGAGGGGCTCCCAGCAACTGTTCGACGAGGCTCTTCAGCCGCAGGGCGGCGTCTGGCATGGCGTGCACCTCCGTGACGAGGGATCCCGGAATGTCCCACCCCCACGTAAACATCTGCGGGGCCGCGCCGCAGTCCCCCATACGCGTTACGGCTGAGCAAAAAGATGCAGACGCCACGGGAATCGGGGAGGCGCTCGGGGCGCGCTGAGTGCGTCGACGGCCAGTGCGTCAGCCCGACTGATCCGATTCTGTCGCTTCACGCAGCGCCGACCGCGACGGCGCCGCCTGCCGGCTCATCCGGCGGGCTCCGAAGGCGCGAGAACGACGCATGTCCTCCCTCTTGCCTTCCTGGATGTGTCAGTCGATGACTGGCGGAACGGTGCGGCGGCGGGAGAAGAAGGACCTGTCCCGGAAACTGCCGAAGGGCTACGAGCGGATCGCCTCGTCCGCTACGACCGCTCCCCTGGGCGGCCCGCGAACATTTCGCCGCCGCCTCCCAACAGGCTTGGCGTTTCGGCCTGCACCGAAGCGTTGGCCGACCGTCGGCCCACCGCCTGTCCGTCGCGTTCCCCACTTTTTGGGATCCACAGAACCGGGGTGACGCCGGATCGGAGGTGACGGCGGTTGTCCGGCCAAAGGGGGTTCACGGTAAGCGCTGCCGCGTTCGGCTCGTTCCTCGACGAGCTGAGGGAGGACTCCGGTATCCCCCAATGAGTCAAGCTCTTTGACGCTCGCACTGGTCAACTCCGCACTCATGGTGAGGAACTTCGACGCCACAACCCGTTCACAACCCCAGCGTGAGTGACTACAGCCACTCACGCATACCTCGCAGCACACGCCGCATGATGACGTCCCGTCCCGCTCAGGGAGCCGAAGGAGCGGGAGCCTTGGACAGCCGACTGCCCAGCCCCATGCCTCACCGGTCACCTACAGCTTGAACATTCCGCGCCACGTCCATCCCGCGCCGAGGACCGCTGCCTGCAAGGGATTCCGCATGTCCCGCGAGTCGAAGCGGAACGTCTCGACCTTGTGCCGACGACCGTCGGCTCCCCGCTCGTAATACCCTCTCCAGGAAACCTTGATGATCTGTGGCCCACGGCCGCGCTCGCGTGCAACGATCCGCCCGGGCGGTTTCCCGGCCCGCGTCACCTCCCGCTGTTCGTCGCAGACCCGCACCTCATGTTTCGACGGGTCCAGGCGCATCCGGGTTTTGAGGGTCCGCTCGACTTGCCTACGGGAACGGCCAGAGCCCCAAACTGGTTCCAGGACATGCCACTCCGCCACCAAGTCGGCCTTCTCGGCGGGGAGAGCGTTGCGCACGCGGTACGGCTTGTCCGGGCCGTTGATCGCGAACAACGCGGCCCGGACCTCCGTGGCGGACAATGGTGCGACGCCAGTCTCGGGGTATCGGGTGCCGGTCAGTTTGTCCCAAAGGTAGCCCATCACCAGTGTCCCGATTTCGGTATTTCGCGCCACTGCTCGAATGATCGGCAGGGCCGATGAACAGGCGCCTTTTGCTGGACGCGCCTCACGTGGTGCCGGAAAATCGAATCCAGCTCTTACTAGAAGCGGTCGACCTCTTCACCGTCCGGGACCTTGTAGCAACCGGATACGACGTCCAGGCTCAGATTCGGTGGATCATCCTCTGCCATTGCGGTGATCAACACGCACGGTAACGCCCCTTCATCGCGCACCCCATCCGTATCGGCCACTACGGCGTCTGAGTATCCGCACTCAGACGGAACCGGGTCCTTGACCAGGCGGGGCGGTGCCGGGCGCCGGAGGGGGCGGCCCGAACCCCCCAGAGGTGTAAGGGTGTTGCCCGGGGGCGGACGCAGGCATGGGGGGTGTTACTGCCGCTGTCCGGCGCCTGCGGACGACGATGGCAAGCGTGAGCCCCGCCGCGAGGAGCACGGCAATACCGAGGGTGATCCAGAGGAGGCTGTCGTCCTTGTCCGAAGGTGCCGTCGCGGCGCTGTTGTCATCCTTCGCCAGAGCACCGATGTCGGCAGTTTCCGAAGCCGAAGGCGAGGGCGAAGTCGATGCCGCGGCCGCCAGGTCCGGGAGCGGATACACGTCAGCCGGGCCGGGGTCACCCGGGGTCTGCAAAGCGATGCGGGGGCGGACGATGCCGTAGCCGATGGAGTCGTTGCGCTTGGCGCCGTCCGTGGGGGCGCCGATGGTGTTGAGCATGACGCGGAGTACCTGATTGTTGGTCCAGGTCGGGTGCTTGGACCAGATCAGGGCGGCGCTGGCGGAGGCGAGGGCGGTGGCGTCGCTGGTGCCGTGGCTTACGCACAGTCCGGTTTCGTCCCCGCACGCGTGGACCATGTCATCGCCCGGTGCGGCCATATCTACTTGGGGGCCGTACTGAGACTCGGGGGTCTTGTGCAGCTCCTTGCCCACCGCGCCCACACCGACCACGCCCGGGGTAGCGGCGGGATACATGGCCCCGTTGGTTGTGTCGCCGTCATTGCCGACCCCCGCGAAGATCAAGGAGCCCTTTTCCAGGGCGTACTTCACTGCCGACCTCAACTGCGATGAGTCTGTTGGCGATGCCTGGGAGATATTGATGACCTGCGCCCCGGCGTCCGTCGCGTAGCGGATCGCCTTCGAGGCAGCCTCGTTGAAGCGCTTGTCCCCCTCGGCCTGGTTGACCTCGCCCGACTCGGGCAGCCGCACGGGGAGGATCTTCGCGCCGGGCGCGAGGCCGAAGGCTCCGTTGCCGCCTCCGTACGCACCCGTACCGGCGATCAGGCCGGCCATGCCCGTGCCGTGGCCTTCGTAGTCGGTGTGCTCGTCTCCCGGCTGGTCCGGAGCGAAGTCTCTGCCTGGAAGAACGCGACCCCTCAGGTCGGGGTTGGTCGCGTCGACTCCCGTGTCGATCACGGCGACCGTGACGCCCTCGCCCGTGCTGGTCCGCCACATTTGTTCGGCCTTCATGGCGTCGAGGAACCACTGCTGCTCGCGCGTCGACTCCGCATGGGCCGGCACGCCCGCGGCGCCCACCAGCAGCAGGCCGAGAACCGTCGATGCCGCAGCCTGGCGTCGCCTGCGTCGAGTACCGCTTCCAAGCATGTGCTCCCTCTTGCCTTCCTGATGTGTCAGTCGACGACCGGCGGCACGGTGCGGCGTCCGCCCTGCTGCCGGTTCTCGTCGTCCCCGGCCTGGCGGCGAGAACGTCCGCTCCTGTTGTCCGTGCGGGGCGGGGAAGCTGACTGTGCCGTGCGCGGAGCGCTGTCACCACGGCTCGCGCCCGGGCGCCCTGCGCTGGGCGCGCCACCCGAGACGCCACCTCTCACGGTGGCGCCGGAGTTCCCGGCCACTCCGGAGCTGCCAGGCAGGGAGGGGCGGGTTTCCGCCCGGCCGGACTGTTGCCGGCTGCCGCCGACGACGCCTCCGTTGGAGGGAGGAAGGGCTCGACCGGTTGACTGCCCCGGCCGACCGGTTGCCGAACCGGCGGGAGCGGCGGTGTTCGCGGCGGGGCCCAGCGGACCGCGAGAGGTCGTCGCCTCGCCGCCCACCACTGTGCCTCGCGGGATGGCTCCCATCGGCCTGCCCGCGGGCGGTGTGGTGGGACGGCCGCCGACGATGCCGTTGCCACCAGACGCGCGGCCGGGGTTCGTGGCGGGGACTCCCTGGCCCGGCAGCGAGGGCGTGCGTCCGGCAACTGTCGCCCGCCCCGGTACCGCCGGACCGGCAGAGGATGCCGTGCGGCCTCCCAACGCCGGAGTGATCATCCCCGTCGGCGGGGTCACCCCGGCATCCACCCGGCCAGGGGCGGGCGGGCCGACCGCCGGACCCGCCGGCGTCTGTGAGGTGCGCGGGAGTGTCTCCACCGAGTCGATGTCCATTCGAGTCGGTGGTGTGACGTCCGCGAGCGCGGGGCGCTCAGGCAGATCGGAACCACGAGAGGACGGCCCCGTCTGTCCCACAGCTACGTCCGAAGCCCGAGTGGACACCTGGGGCATGGTCGAAGGAGAGCCCTGATGCGCACTGCCGGGGCGCGCAAGACTGCGCGCTTCGTCAATCTGTTTCTCCTTCTCCGGCACGATCGCCTCCGGCGGCGGCGGAAACTTAGGCCGCTCCAGCGAGTTCATCTGCATCGCCGACCACGAGTACGACTCCCCCAGCTTCCGCATCTGCGCGGCGGCCTGCTGCCGTACCGCCTCCTTGTTCGCCGCCAGTGCCGCGAGCTCGCTCGTGGACTTGGCTCCGACGGACGCCGCGTCCGGGTCGTTGCGGGCGGACCGGGCCGCGTCGAGGTTCGCCTGCGCGCTCCCGGCGTCCCGCGGGATCGACACCTGCGCATGGGCGATCGCGTCGGATGCCCGGGCCAGCCACTGCCCCGCGCCCTCGCTGAAGTCGCCCAGTCTCAAAGCGGAGTTGGCCAGATCCGCGCTCCAGGTGCGGAAGGCGTCCGCGCCCTCGCCCTTCCATTCCACCCACTGCGGGCGGACCTTCAGCTCTTCGGCGATCTTGCGGATCTCCTTCGCCGCGGTGACCAGCCGGTCGGCGGCGGCCTGGACCGTGCCCGCGTTCGCCCGGTCCAGCCAGGCCAGCATCTGCTCGTGGCTCATGTTCTCGAAGGGGGTGCTGCCACCAGGTCCTTCAGCCGGCATCAGATCGTGCCTCCCGCGTCGCCGCCTTCGGGCTTCCGGCCTCCGCCGGTCCCGGCGCTCCGTTGCGGAGCCCCGGGGTCGTAACCGCCCCCGTAGTGCTCCGTCGTCTCCGTGCTGATCGCCGTCATCCGGTCCCGGATGTCCAGGTCGATGTTCTCGTAGCCCTTGTGCGACGCCAGGACCGCGATGCCCATGCCCTCCATGGAGTCGGACAGGAGCTTCGACAGGGTCTCCAGTTCGGTGATGACGGTGTCGTACGCCGTGAACAGCCCGGACGCCTCCCTGAAGGATCCGTCCCCGCCGCCGAACTGGTGGCGTGCGAGGGGTTCCTCGCCGACCTTGCCGGGGCCCGCCTGCGATCCCTTCAGCTCACGGATCAGTTCGTCGACGCGCCGGCGGAACTCCGTGAACGACGACAGCTCGGCGGCCACGTCGGCGGTGGCAGCGGTGACCGCGCCGACCAGGCCGGAGACCCACGACGTACCCGACACCGATCCGTCCACCCTCGACGACACGACACCCTCCCCTTACGACGTACGACCACCAGGCGACCCCGGTTCTCCAGCCGCACCCATCACTCTAACTACCGGCAGTGATAGCGGACATCCGCTCTGTCTTGAACATGCACACATCCAACACCCGGACAGGACACGGCACATGAGCACCAGTACTCAGAGGAGACGAAGAACCCGGAACACCGGAACGCCCGAACGCTCGAACGCCGGAACACGGGAACACCGGGACACGCCGAAGGGGCCGCCCGCACCACGGATGGCGGGCGGCCCCTTCATGGGGTTTCAGTGACCGGGCGTCAGGACGCCTTGGCCTGTTCGGCCTTCGGCTTGTCCTCGGCCTTGGACTTGCCCTCGGCCTTGCTCGCGGCGGCGACCGGCGCGGGCTTCGCGGCCTCGTAGAACTCCTCGCGCGGAGTCTCCAGGGCGCCCAGGGACACGACCTCGCGCTTGAGGAACATGGCGAGCGTCCAGTCGGCGAAGACGCGGATCTTGCGGTTCCACGTCGGCATGGCCAGACCGTGGTAGCCGCGGTGCATGTACCACGCCAGCCGGCCCTTGAGCTTGATCTTCATCTTGCCCATGACGATCATCGCGACGCCCTTGTGGAGGCCGAGGCCCGCCACAGCACCCTTGTTGGCGTGGCTGTAGTCCTTCTGCGGGAAGCCCCGCATACCGGAGATCACGTTGTCGCCGAGGACCCGCGCCTGGCGGAGGGCGTGCTGCGCGTTCGGGGGGCACCAGGCGTTCTCGTTGCCCGCCTTGCGGCCGACGAGGTCCGGAACCTGGGCGTTGTCACCGGCGGCCCAGATGTAGTCGGTGCCCTTGACCTGGAGCGTGGGCTCGCAGTCGACGTGACCGCGGGGGCCGAGGGGAAGGCCGTAGCGGGACAGGGTCGGGTTCGGCTTGACGCCGGCCGTCCACACGATGGTGCTGGAGTCGACCTCGAGGCCGTTCTTCAGCACCACGTGGCCGTCGACGCAGGAGTCCATGGAGGTGGAGAGGTAGACCTCGACCCCGCGGGCCTCCAGGTGCTCCTTGCCGTACTGGCCGAGCTTGGGGCCGACCTCGGGGAGGATCTTGTCGGCGGCGTCGACGAGGATGAACCGCATGTCCTCGCGGGAGACGTTGTTGTAGTACTTCGCCGCGTCGCGGGCCATGTCCTCGACCTCGCCGATGGTCTCCGCACCCGCGAAGCCACCGCCGACGAAGACGAAGGTGAGCGCCTTGCGGCGGATCTCCTCGTCGTTCGTGGAGTCGGCCTTGTCCAGCTGCTCGAGGACGTGGTTGCGCAGGCCGATGGCCTCCTCGATGCCCTTCATGCCGATGCCCTGCTCGGCGAGGCCGGGGATCGGGAAGGTACGGGAGACCGCGCCGAGCGCGACGACCAGGTAGTCGAAGGGCAGCTCGTACGCCTCGCCCACCAGTGGGGAGATCGTGGCGACCTTGCGGTCCTGGTCGATGGTGGTGACCCGACCGGTGAGCACCTCCGCCTTGGGCAGCACGCGTCGCAACGGGACGACGACGTGGCGCGGGGAGATGCTGCCGGCGGCGGTTTCGGGGAGGAAGGGCTGGTAGGTCATGTACGACCGGGGGTCGACGACCGTGACGGTCGCCTCGCCGTAGCGCATCTTCTTGAGAATGCGCCGAGCTGCGTACAGGCCTACGTACCCACCGCCTACTACGAGGATCCTGGGACGCTCCGTGGTGCTCATGCCATCGAGTATCCACCTGCCACTGGACCGTCGCTCGTGCGCCCCTTCACAAGCTTGTACGAGGTGTGTGTTATCCTCCGCCGCTCACGTGATCCAGGTCATGGCGCGAACCGGCGGCATGTGCACACCGGACCCCTTGTCAATGCCGCGTGAGCTGCCGTTCCGGACGCACGGACCCCGCGTGAGCACCTTGGCCGGACCCGCGTGAATCCCTTCCCGGCAGCCCTCCCACACCCCTTCTGAACATGTTCAAGGGGGTACCGAACCCCCGGAAGGGTCAACCGGACGCCGTTCGCGCTCCGGTAGGACCAAATTCCTTGTGAAGAACTTCACGAACTTTCCCGACGGCGCGTCATCGAGGGGCCCAGGAGGACCCCTCGGACGCGCTCATACGTTCTCCGACCTGCTCAGCAGAGGCCCAAGCCCCTTGATCGGCGGGGCCGGCGTCCCGGTCCGCGGAGGCCTGCGCCACGGCCCCGCGATGCCGTCGAAGCGCCCGAAGCGCTCCTGGAGATCCTCCGCCACCGTGAAGGCGATCCCGTCGGGCGTCGCCCACGAACGCGATCCCCGAGCATGGTCGCGTGTACGGGGCCCTACCGACTCAGGGTCGGCAGCTACAGGGTCGCCTACCAGATCAACGACGGTGAGCTCGTCATCCTCGTCGTCAAGGTGGGCGACCGGCGGGACGTGAACCGCAACCTGTAGGCGGTCAGGCCACAGACCAGGCGATCCCGTCGAGGATGTCGTGCTCGCTCACCACGACCTCCTCCGCGCCGATCCGCTCCATGATCGAGAGCAGGACGAGGGCGCCCGCGCCGATCACGTCGACGCGGCCCGGATGCATGGAGGGGACGGCCGCGCGCTCGGCGTGGGTCGAGCGCAGGAGCCACTCGGTGATCTCGCGGACCCGGTCCCGGGAGACGCGGGAGTGGTGGATGGCCGCCGGGTCGTACGCGCTCAGGTCCTGCGCGATCGCGGAGACCGTCGTCACCGAGCCGGCCAGGCCCACCAGCGTGCGCGCCTCGCGCAGCGGGACCGTCCCTTCGGCGAGGTCGAGGGCCGCCTCGATGTCGGCCCGCATGGCCGCGATCTGCTCCGGGGACGGCGGGTCGGACACGACGCCGTCCCGGACGAGGTGCCGCTCCGTCATGCGTACGCAGCCGATGTCGACCGAGCGGGCGGCGCGCACGTGTTCCTCGCCGACGACGAACTCGGTCGAGCCGCCGCCGATGTCCACGACCAGAAAGGGACGGTCCAGGTCGCCCCGGCCCGTCAGTTCCCTCGTGGCACCGGTGAAGGAGAACTCGGCCTCCTGGTCGCCGGTGATGACCTCGGGTTCGACCCCGAGGATGTCCAGCACCCCGCGGACGAAGTCCGCGCGGTTCTCGGCGTCCCGGGAGGCGGACGTGGCCACGAAGCGCAGGCGCTCGGCGCCGTGCTCCTTGACGGCCTCCGCGTACTCACGGCAGGCGGCGAAGGTCCGCTCCAGCGCCTCCGGAGCGAGCCGGCCGGTCCGGTCGACGCCCTGGCCGAGCCGGACGATGGTCATCCGGCGGTCCAGGTCGACCAGTTCACCGGTCGCCGGGTCGGCGTCCGCGACGAGGAGCCGGATCGAGTTCGTACCGCAGTCGACGGCGGCGACCCGGGTCACGGGGTCTCCCCCGGGACGGACGTGTCCCGCACGGGCGTCCGCGGACCGGACGCCTGTCGCGCGGACGCTTCCGGTACGGACGTCTCCCCCGCGGGCACCACACACGCCCCCTTGCGCCACCACTCCGGCAGCATCTCCAGCGCCTCGTCGCCCAGCGGGTTCACCCCGGGGCCGGCCGCCAGGGAGTGGGCGACCAGGACGTGCAGGCACTTGACCCGGTCCGGCATGCCGCCCGCGCTGGGGAAGCCCTTCAGCTCCTCGATCTCGTCCCGGCGCCGGACGTAGTCCTCGTGCGCGGCACGGTAGGCGGCGGCCAGCTCCGGGTCGCTCTCCAGGCGGGCCGTCATCTCCTTCATCACACCGTTCGCCTCCAGCGTGCCGATGGCGGAGGACGCCTTCGGGCACGTCAGGTAGTAGAGCGTCGGGAAGGGTGTGCCGTCGGGGAGGCGGGGGGCCGTCTCGACCACGTCCGGCTGTCCGCACGGGCAGCGGTGCGCGATGGCGCGCAGGCCGCGCGGCGGGCGCCCGAGCTGCTGCTTGAAGGCTTCGACGTCCGCGTCGGTGGGGTCGGTGCGCGGCGTAGGGGGCGGGGGCGTCTGCATGCCTGTCTTTCTATCGGTCAGTTCACTGGTCGGAGGCGTCGGACTTGTCGACGCCGTCCCAGACGTTGGCGTACCAGGGGCGGCCGGCGGCGCCCTGGTCGGCGCGCGACCGCGTGGCCGCGTCCGGGCCGATGACGACGAAGCCCGTCTCGCCCGGCATGACGTAGTGCAGCCGCTGCCGGATCTGCTGCTCCGCGTAGGCGTCGTCCTGCCAGCGTGCCTTGAGGTCGCGCAGTTGCTCCACCCGCTGCCGGGCCTGCTCCTGCCGGCGTTGCAGGTCGGCGATCTCGGCGCGCTGGGAGACGTACTGCCTTATGGGATAGGCGAGCGCCACGACCAGCGTGCACAGGACGAGGGCGAGCAGCGCGGCGCGGCCGGTCAGCCGGGAGCGGCGGGCCTGCCGTCTGGTCTGCGAGCGGTAGACGCGGGCCGCCGTCTGCTCACCGAGCAACCGGATCCTGGTCGTGGTGGAGAACCGGTCCCGGTCCTTCACGGCCATGTCCCCGCCTCCGTCTCACACGCGCGTACGTCCCCGCACACGGTACGGGACCGGATACGGGGACGTACGTACGACTGGCTCAGGCGTGGCCCGGTACGGCTCAGCCCTTGAAGCGGGGGAAGGCCGAGCGGCCGGCGTACACCGCGGCGTCGTCGAGGATCTCCTCGATGCGCAGCAGCTGGTTGTACTTGGCGACGCGCTCGGAGCGGGCCGGGGCACCGGTCTTGATCTGGCCGCAGTTGGTGGCGACGGCCAGGTCGGCGATGGTGACGTCCTCGGTCTCGCCGGAGCGGTGGGACATCATGCACTTGAAGCCGCTGCGCTGGGCCAGCTCGACGGCGTCCAGCGTCTCGGTCAGCGAGCCGATCTGGTTGACCTTGACGAGCAGGGCGTTGGCCGCGCCCTCGTCGATGCCGCGGGCCAGGCGCTCCGGGTTGGTGACGAACAGGTCGTCGCCGACGATCTGGACCTTGTCGCCCAGCTTGTCGGTGAGGACCTTCCAGCCGGCCCAGTCGTCCTCGAACAGCGGGTCCTCGACGGAGACGAGCGGGTAGGCCGCGACGAGCTCCTCGTAGTACTCCGTCATCTCGGCGGCGGAGCGCTCCTTGCCCTCGAAGGAGTAGACGCCGTCCTTGTAGAACTCGGAGGCGGCGACGTCGAGGGCCAGGGCGATCTGCTCGCCGGGGGTGTAGCCGGCCTCGTTGATCGCTTCGAGGATGAGGTCGAGGGCCTCGCGGTTGGAGCCGAGGTTCGGGGCGAAGCCGCCCTCGTCGCCGAGGCCGGTGGACAGGCCCTTCTTCTTCAGCACCTTCTTGAGGGTGTGGTAGACCTCGGTGCCCCAGCGCAGGGCCTCGGAGAAGGACTCCGCGCCGATCGGGGCGATCATGAACTCCTGGATGTCCACGTTGGAGTCGGCGTGCGAGCCGCCGTTCAGGATGTTCATCATCGGCACCGGCAGCAGGTGCGCGTTCGGGCCGCCCAGGTAGCGGAAGAGCGGGAGGTCGCTGGCCTCGGAGGCGGCGTGGGCCACGGCGAGGGAGACGCCGAGGATGGCGTTGGCGCCGAGGGAGCCCTTGTTGTCGGTGGCGTCCAGGTCGAACATCGCCTGGTCGATCAGCCGCTGCTCGGTGGCGTCGTAGCCGACCAGCTCCGGGCCGATCTGCTCGATGACGGCCAGGACGGCCTTCTCGACACCCTTGCCCTGGTAGCGGTTCGGGTCGCCGTCACGGAGCTCGATGGCCTCGAATGCGCCCGTGGAGGCGCCGGACGGGACGGCGGCACGACCGGTGCTGCCGTCGTCGAGGCCGACCTCGACCTCGACCGTGGGGTTGCCTCGGGAGTCCAGGATTTCCCGGGCTACGACGACGTCGATGGACGGCACGAGCATCTCCTTCTTGGATGTGACGTGGGCAGCGGGACCACGATGGGTCCTGCGGGACCGAGCCTAACCGGCCCGGGGCGATCGGCCAGCCGATCGCCCACCCCTTGGGCAGAACCGAGCACAAATTGTTTCCGAACGGAACAAAGAACGGAACCAGCAGAAGGCACAAAAAACCCCGCTCCGATGCGTACGGGGGAACACGCACCGGAGCGGGGAGCCCGTGGGGACGGGGGTGGACCCGCACGAGGCCTTCATCATGAAGGGCACGGATGTGGGGTCGCTGTGGTTCAGCCGGGTGCCGCCTCTTACTTCAGGTGGAGCTGCTGACCCGGGTAGATGAGGTTGGCGTCGTCGACGATGTCCTCGTTCAGCTCGAACAGCTTCGCCCAGCCGCCCTTGACGTCGTGCTCCTCGGCGATGGAGCTGAGGGTGTCACCGGAGACGACCTTGTACTCGCCGTCGCCCTTCTTGACCTTCTTGCCGGTCGGGGTGGTGACGGTCTTCTTGGTGGCCGGACGCTCGGCGGAGCGGGAGGCCGGCTGCTCGCTGGTGGAGCGGCTGCTGGTGTCGGTGCTCTGACCCTGGCTCTGGCTCTGCGAGGAGCCGCTGGAGCCGCTGGACGAGGACTCGGCGGCGCCACCGTTGTAGGAGGCGCTCGACAGGCCCTTGCCGCAGACCGGCCAGGCACCCTTGCCCTGGCCCGCCAGGACCTTCTCGGCGACGGCGATCTGCTGCGCCTTGGAGGCCTGGTTGGCGGTGGAGGCGTACTGCGTGCCGCCGTACGCGGCCCAGGTGGAGGCCGAGAACTGCAGGCCGCCGTAGTAGCCGTTGCCGGTGTTGATGGACCAGTTGCCGCCGGACTCGCACTGGGCGACGGTGTCCCACTCGGAGGCGGTGGCGGCGGAGGCGCTGCCGGCCGCCATCAGCGGGGCGGCGACGGCGGCACCGGTGACACCGGCGATGGCGATGGCGCGAGTGGCCTTGGACGGGCGGCGGTGCTTGCCCTTGGCGGAAAACAGCATGGTGGATCCCCTCACCGACGCCTGCGAGGTGAGCTGTCGGGTTCGGGCCGGTTGAGTTGCCCGGCCGCACACCTCTCGGTGCGCGGCTTCACCCCAAGCCGGTTCCAGCCTCAAGAGCTGGCCCCGGCACTTACCTTGGGTCCCCCGCTCCTGCCTACGGCGCTTGACGCGACGACTGTTCCCGTGCGGCCGCTGGCAGGATTCGGCGTTGCGGCAGCCGGGGCTCGTGTTGGCGAGCGGTCCCGACGGTAGACACGCGATCGACCGAATTTCAAAGACGATCAGGGCTTCTGAGACTCATCCCACACTTTCGCAGAATCGGACATTCGGCGCGAAGTGTGACGCGAACTCCCGTTGGTTTTCGCCCTATTCGACACCAAGTCCAAGGGTCTGACCGGGCACGACGCGGCTCGGGTCGGCGCCGATCGCCTGCTTGTTCTCCGCGTAGAGCGCACGCCATCCGCCGTCGAGCCCAAGGGAGTCGGCGATGGACGCGAGAGTGTCTCCGGGGCGGACGGTGTACGAGTCACCGCGAGCGGCGTGGCGGCCACCGGAGGCGGCGGTGTCGGCGCCGAGGGTCGCGTTCTCGTCGGCCCTGTCACCGCGGTGCTTGCCGGCACTGAGGGCACCGGTGTCGACGAGGCTCGAAGAGCCGCCGACTTGCCAGGAGTTGTCCGAGTCATCCTGATTCGCCACGTCGACCGAGGAGCCGCCGGAGCCCGGGGAGCCACTGGCACCTGAGCCGGAATCAGCCGATGTGTCGGACTCGGGCCGCTTGTCCTTCTTGTCCCCTGTGTCGGACGAGCCCGGCGAGACCGCGGACGAGGGGGCCGACGCGGACGGCGACGCGGCGTCCGGCGCCGGGTCCGTGGACGCGTCCCCGGACGACTCCGTCGACGGCTCGGCGGGGTCGGACAGGCCGGAGGAGCCCGCGCCGCCCGACGGGTCCGACGTCGCGTCGCCCGCCACGCCCGTGTCGACGTCGGCCGCCTTGGTGTCCTTGCTGAGCCCGTTGAGCAGTCCGCAGGTGGACCAGTAGCCGACGCCCTGGTCGGCCAGGATCTTCTCCGCGACGGCGATCTGCTGGGAGCGGCTGGCCTGGTCGGCGCGCGGGGCGTAGTCGAGGCCGCCGTACTGCTCCCAGTCCTCCTGGGCGATGTGGAGTCCGCCGTAGTGCCCGTCGCCGCTGTCCGCGCTCCAGGAGCCGTCGGTCTCGCAGTTGGCGACCTGGTCCCAGGTGGTGCCGGTCGCCGCGCTGGCGCCGGTGGCACCGAGCAGCGGGATCGCGATGGCGGAGCCGGTCACTCCGGCCGCGACGAGAAGAGCCGGAGCCTGGCGGGGGCGACGATGACGGCCGTTCCCGGAGAGCATGCGGAGACCTTTCACAAGACAACGGTGACCGGCGCGGCGCGTGGTGCTCGGCGCCGCGCTGATCCGTGAACGTATAGGCACACGATCACTTGTCACAAGTTAATGCCGCGCAGATCACGTGAAGATCACAGAGTTGAGGGCGTGTCACCTTTACGCAGGTGAGGGCATCCGGCCACGGGGCGTGAACTCGACGGGCAGCGTGCGCAGTCCGCGCATGATGAGCCCCCCGCGCCAGCGCAGGTCCGCTGCGTCCACGGCGAGTTGCAGGTCCGGCAGGCGGGTGAGGAGCGTGCCGAGGGCGGTCTGTCCCTCCAGCCGGGCGAGGGGGGCGCCGAGGCAGTAGTGGATGCCGTGGCCGTATCCGAGGTGCTGGTTGTCCCGCCGGGAGAGATCGAGCACATCCGGATCGGCGAACCGCTCCGGGTCCCGGTCCGCGGCGGCGAGGACGACGAGCACGGGGTCGCCGGCCGCGATGTCCTGCCCGCCGATGCTGAGCGGCCGGGTGGCGAACCGCCAGGTGGCGAGCTCCACGGGGCCGTCGAAGCGCAGGAGTTCCTCGACACCCGTCTCCAGGAGCCCGCGTTCGCCGGCGGCCAGGGACCGCTGGAGCCGGTCGCGCTGCCCGGGGTGGGTGAGGAGGGCGTAGGTGCCGTTCCCGATGAGGTTGACGGTCGTCTCGAAGCCGGCGAAGAGGAGGATGAAGGCCATCGCGGCGGCCTCGTTCTCGGTGAGGTGCTCCCCGTGGTCGGAGGCGCGGATCAGACCCGAGATGAGGTCCTCGCCGGGGGTGCTCTCGGCGGGGAGCGCCTCGCGCTTGCGGTGGATGAGCTCGGCCAGATAGCCGCGCATCTTCTTCACCGACCGGGCGACACCGCCGCGCGGCCCGCCGCCGTGACGGATCATCATGCCCGCCCAGTCCCGGAAGTCGTCCTGGTCCTCGCGGGGGACGCCGAGCAGGTCGCAGATGGCGTAGATGGGGAGCGGGAAGGCGAAGTCGTGGATGAGGTCGGCGCTGCCCCGCTCGGCGAACCCGTCGATGAGGTCGTCGGCCAGCTCCTGGACGCGGGGCGCGAACTCGGCGACGCGGCGCGGCGTGAACGCCTTGCTGACCAGCTTCCGCAGCCGGGTGTGGTCCGGCGGGTCGATGTTGAGCAGATGCGTCATCAACTCGGCCTTGCGCTCACCGGGGATACCGGTCCTGCCCCTGGCGTGCGCGGGCTCGTCGTGATGCGCCGGGTTCTTGGAGAGCCGCGGGTCGGCGAGCGCCTGCTTGGCATCGGCGTACCGGGTGACCAGCCAGGCCCGCACGCCGCTGGGGAGTTCGGTCCGGTGAACGGGGGCGTGCTCACGGAGCCAGGCGTAGGCGGGGTAGGGGTCGGTGGCGAACTCCCAGGTGAAGAGTTCCGGAGCCGGGTCGGTGGGGGCGGGCTGGTTGGTCACGCCCCGACGGTATCGGCCCGGGCCTGGGCCTCACCGAGGGGACTCTCGACGCCTCCGCGACCAGAAGCCCCCTACGCCCGCCAGGTGTGTGCCGCCGGGTGTCCGCCCGCCGCCCTGTACCGGCCGCCCCGGCACTCCGGGGGCAACGGGTCGCAACGGGTGTCAGCCGCCGAGCCCCTCAGCGGCCCGTACGGCGTCCCGGTACGCCCGGGCCGCCGCCCGCAGGGCGGCCTCGGGATCCACGCCCTGTGCCTCGGCCCGTGCCGCCAGTGCCAGGAGTTCGTAGCCGATGCCCTCGCCGGCGGGCAACGGCACGTCCAGGCCCGCCGTGCGGACGCGCGAGGCGAGTTTCGCCGCGAGGGCGAGGCCCGGCTGGCCCAGGGGGACGCCGTCCGTCACCGAGGCGCGCTGCTTCTCCATCGCCTTGGTGCGCAGCCAGTGCTCCTTGACCTCCTCGGGGGTGGTCGCCGTCTCGTCGCCGAAGACGTGCGGGTGGCGGTGGATGAGTTTCGCGACGATGCCGCCGGCCACGTCGTCGATGGAGAAGGGGGTGTCCGGGTCCTCCTGCGCTATCCGGGCGTGGAAGACGACCTGGAGGAGGACGTCGCCGAGTTCCTCACGCAGTTCGTCGCGGTCCCCGTCCTCGATCGCCTCGACGAGTTCGTACGCCTCCTCGATGCCGTACTTCGCCAGGCCCTTGTGGGTCTGCTGGGACGACCACGGGCACTCGGCGCGGATGCGGTCCATCACCTGGACGAGGTCGAGGAGGCGGGCGCCCGGCAGGTCGTAGGAGGCGGGGAGCAGCTCCAGCTCCGGCATCGAGACGCGGCCGGAGCCGGCGAGGCGGGCCAGGCCGTCCGTGAGGGTGGGCTCGCCCTCGCCGGTGGCGACCACGACCACCGTCCTGCCGCCGGCGCACGCGTCGACCAGTTCCTCGGCGGTGGGCGCGGCCTCGTCGACCGCTGTGCCGGCCTCGCGCAGGTACGGCAGCTGGGGGTGGGCGCCGTCCGCGCACAGCACCCGGTCGGCGGCGCGCAGCGCCTGCCAGGCGGGCCAGGACAGCAGGCCGGGGGCGACGCGGTGACTGGTGGTGAGCAGGACGATCCGGCCGGGGGCGGGCGGCCCGTCCGGGGTGCGGGGGGCGGGGTCCGGGGTGTGGGGGTCCGGGGCGGCCTCGGGGCTGGTTGCGTTCACGATTCGAAGCTAACGCACGCCGGTGACGGTGCCGCGGGTTGTCCACAGGCAGGGTGGTCTGCGGGGTGGTTGTCCACAGGGCGTGGTGGGCCGCAGGGCACGGTTGTCCACAGGGTCGGGTGCCAGAGGGGTGTCTGCGGGTCGGGGCTCTGCGGGGTCGGGGGTCTGTGAGGTGCCGACCGTGGGCGCCTGATGCCGGCCTCAGGGCGCCCGGCGTCGGCCGCCGGGCGCCGCCGTGCCGTTCCGGCTCACGCCGTCTGCGGTGTTCCCGCCCTCGTGACCTCGCGGACCCACGGCGTCTTCGCGTCCACGCGGCTGCTCTTCTTGACGTCCCAGGTGCCGTAACGCGGGTTGAGGTCCACGTCGAGCTGCTGGGAGGCCTTGGAGAGGGCGTTCCAGAAGGCGGGGTCGCCCGTCTCGGTGCCGAGCTTGGCGGCGAGTTTCTGGGCCTCCAGCTGGAGGCGGAGGTTGTCGTCGAGACGCTCGGGGGCGATGCCGTACTCCTGGAGCCAGGCCGTCTCCAGTGCCTTCGCACCGCCGGTCTGCTGCTCCAGGCCGACGCGCATCTGTTGGATCTCCTTGGGGCTGACGGTCACGCCCGCGTCCTGGGCGGCGCTCCGCAGCACCCGGTCCAGGACCATGTTGTGCAGGGTGTCCCGGGCCAGGGTGCCCGTCTTGGCGATGACCTGCTGGTACTGCGCCTCGTCCGGCACCGCGGCCCGCTGGGCCTGACGTACCTCGCTCACCCGGTTCTCCAGCTGGGCGACGGTGATCCGCTGGCCGCCGACGACGGCCGCCGCACCGGGATGGGCCTCGTTTCCGCAGGCGGCGAGGAGGGGGGCCGCGGCGATCACGGCGGAGAGGAGGAGCGCGGTGCGACGGCGGCGGTGCAAGGAAGCCTCCCGAGGAGATTGTGCGACGGTGCACAAGGTCTTGCGGTGATCGATGGTAGGCAGTGGGCAAGCTCTGGCCAACCCATTCGACCAACGATTCACCAGGACTTCGGGCACCGCCGCGCCCGAGCGGGGGTGGCCCCGGGCGAGCCGGGTGGTCCCGGCCGTGACCGGGGTGCCCGTGGGCCGGGCCGTGACCGGGGTGCCCGTGGGCCGGGCCGGGGGCGTCCCCTAGCCGCGTACCTGTCCCAGCCATTGCAGTGTCCGGCGGATCTCCGCCGCGAGCGGATGGCCGGGGCCGTGCAGCCGTTCCGTGTCGTGCAGGAGGCGGGCCAGGGTGTCGTGGGCGGCGGCGCGGTCGCCCAGGGCGAGCAGCAGGTGGCCGATGCGGCGGCGGACGTCGTGGGCCAGTCCCGGGTCGCCGGACACGTACTGGTTCTCGTAGTACGGCAGCAGCGCGCGGTACTCGGTCAGCGCCGCCGCCGGTTCGCCGAGCTGCTCCAGGCACTGGGCGGCCTCGTAGCGGAAGCGGAGGGACTGCGGGTCGGACGGGCCGGCCTCGACCGCGCGTTCGTCGGCCAGGCGGCGCAGTTCGGGCAGGGCGCGCCGGTACTGGCCGTCGTCCAGGAGGGTGGCCGCGTACTGCTTGCGCAGGGTGCGCACGACCGGGGAGTGCTCGCCGTGCTGTTCGGCGGCGGCGGGCAGGATCGCGCCCAGGATGTCGACGGCCTGCGTGATGCGGCCCTCGCCGAGGAGACGCTTGACCTCGTCGACGGCGCGGGCGACGTCCGGCTTCTCGGCCTGCTCGGCGGCGACGGGGGCGACCGGGGCGGGCTGGGGCGCGGGCGTGCGGGCGCGGTCCGGCCAGGGGGCGTGCGGGCGCACGAAGGGGCGGGTGGGGTCGAGCGGTCCTCCGGTGGGCATGCCGCGCGCGGGCAGCAGCAGCGCCAGGTGCTCGTACACCTCCTGTGCGGAGGCGGGGCGGTGCTGCGGGTCCTTGGCGAGCAGGCGCAGGACGAGCGCTTCCAGCGCCTCGGGGACCTCGGGGCGGACCCGGCGCACGGGCAACGGCGGCTCGTAGAGGTGCCGGTGCAGCACGCCGAGCGCCGTCGACCCGGCGAACGGCACGTCGCCGCTGAGCAGTTCGTGCAGGAGTACACCGAGTGCGTACAGGTCGGTGTACGGGCCGACCGCGCCGCCCATCGCCTGCTCCGGGGCCATGTAGGCGGGCGAGCCGATGGGGGTTCCGGTGTGCGTGAGGCGGGTGGTGTCGGCGTCCATCACGGACGCGACGCCGAGGTCGAGGACGGTGACCGTACCGTCCTGCTTCACCATCACGTTGCGCGGCTTGAGGTCGCGGTGGACGATCGGCACGGCGTGCACGGCGCTCAGGACGGCGCACAGCTGCGCGGCCACCGCGACCGCCCACTGCCAGGGGTACGGGTCCTGCTCGGCGAGGTGGTCGGAGAGGTCCGCGCCGTCGACGTACTGCATGACGAGGAACAGCTCCTCGCCCTCGCTGCCCGCGTCGTGCACGGTGACCAGGCCGGGGTGGTCGACCTGCGCGGTCACCCGGCACTCGCGCACGAACCGGCGGCGCAGCTCGTCCGCCTCCTGGCCGGCCACCTTGTCGGGGCGCAGCAGCTTCACCGCCACGCGCCGGTCCAGCCGCTGGTCGTACGCCGTCCAGACCTGGCCCATGCCGCCCTGCCCGATGAGCGTGGACAGTTCGTAGCGGTCGGCGACGACCCGTCCCGCCGTCACGGTCACCTTCCGCCCTCATGGTCGCCGTCGTGTCGGCTGCCGTGCTGCCCGTCGTGGTTGCGCAGGTAGTCGCTGAGCTCGTCGAGTTCGGCGCGCACCTGGTCGATGCGGGCGGGCGCGGGGCGCCGCGGCGGCGAGGCGGGCAGCGGCGGCTGCGGGACGGGCGTCCGGGCCGGCGGGGGCGGGGTGGGGTGGGCCTGGGGCAGGGGCTGGGTGTGCGGCGGGGACGTCGCGGTGTACGGCGAGGGGGTGGGCGCCGCGGGCTGCGGGTAGCCGTACGCCGGTGCCGGACCGTAGCGGAGCTGGTGGAAGTGGCGTACGTCCGCCGCGAGGTAGTACGCGGTCACCGCCACGAGGGTGCCGAGGAGCAGGCCGATCCCCGTCCAGCCGCCCACGGTGTGCACCTCGTCGCCGGGCTCCGTGCCGAGCAGCACCAGCGCCAGCAGGTCGGCCGCGCCCGCGGCCACGAACAGGCCCCAGTCGAGCCCCTTGCGCGTGACGATCGCCAGGCGCAGCAGCATCGTCCAGGCCAGGATGCCGATGGAGAGGACGGAGATCGCCACGAACAGCACGCGCACGAAGACCAGCCATGCCGTCGGAGGCGGCTGCTTCACCGGCTGCGTGTAGCCGTGGCCATGCATGACAGCTCCTGGTACCTGAGGTGGACGTACGAGAGCGGCCGGCGTCGGACAACGCCGTTCGCGTGATGGTGGCTTCGAGCGTATAGGCCGACACCCACAAGCGGTCCCGGGTTGTACCGAACCGTTGTCATGCTGATCACATCCCCGGGGCGGGTGCTCCGGCGGGGTGTCTTCGGTGCGTGCCCGGGGAGCGTCGGTCACGCGCGTCGGTCGGATGCGCCGGGTCGGTCGGATGCGCCAGTCCGAGTCCGGGACCTTCGGTCGGGCGCTGCGGTCGGATCGTCCCCCGACTGACGCACCGCATCGGATGCGGTGCGTCAGTCGGGGGCGACCGTTCCGTCCGTCAGTCCGTCGTACATGCCGCGCACGAGCTGGTTCCCGAGCCGGCCCGCGTGCCGCAGTGCCCGCTCGAACTCGTCGAGGGCGCGGAAACGCGCGCCGTAGCGCCGCTGTTCGTCGAGCGGGAGCCGGGGCAGCTGGAGACGTCGTACGTCGAGGCGGGTGGCCGTGGACGCGTAACTGCTGGCCTGGCGGTTGTTGGCGGTGCCGCGCAGGAAGCCGGCGAGGAACCACGGGTCGAGCGCGGCGGGGTCGGGGCGCAGGAGCACGAGGTTGCGCCCCAGGGCGGCGCCGCCGGTCGCCTCGTCGATCACGCGCGCCATCGAGCCGCCGCCGAGCACCGGCACCACGACATCGCCCGGCTCGGTCAGCACGGCCTCCTCGTCGCTCTCCGGCAGCGCACCGGAGGGATCTGTTCCGGAGAGCACGTCGTGGTCCGTGAGCACGGGCACGCGCGCGTGCCCGCCGTTTCCCCCGGTCAGTGTCACCAGGGCTCCCCCGCGCGCGAGTTCGCCGACGGTGGTGAGCGGCCAGCGGGGCGCGGGCTGTGCGGGGTCGGCGGGCGGCGGGGTGAGCTCGGTGGTCAGGCGCAGGGTCTCACCGAGGCGTTGGCGCACGGCCGTGAGCTGCTCCGCGCCCTCGGCCGCGGCCGGGGGCGGCAGATGGCGGGCGGGGGCGAAGTCCACGTCGTCGTCGAGAAGCTCGATGACGGGCACGGAACGGGCCAGACCGGGCCGCTCGTCGAGGCTCCCGGCCTTGTCGAAGACCCGCCAGGCGTCGAGTACGGCCTCCCGCACCGCCCGCCAGTCCGGTCCGCCGCGCCCCTCGGTCGCGAACTGCCCCGTGTCCGCCAGCAGCACCGCGGGCTGCTGGGGAGCCTTGTCGGGACGGCGCAGCACCCACAGGTGGAGCGGGATGTTGTGCGGGGGCGCCGCGCCCAGTGGCAGGGCGATGACGGCGCGCAGCGCGCCGCGGCGCAACAGGTCGGCGCGGATCCGGCGGCCGGAACGGCGGGACGCGGCGGCCGGCGGCATGAGCAGAACGGCGGTGCCGCCGTCCTTGAGGCGGGCGAGGGCGTGCTGCACCCAGGCCAGCTCGGACTCGGTGCGCGCCGGGAAGCCGTACTCCCAGCGGGGGTCGTAGGCCAGTTCGTCGTGACCCCAGTTGCGCTCGTTGAACGGGGGGTGGCACAGGACGGCGTCGGCGCGCAGCCCGGGGAAGGCGTCGGCGCGCAGGGTGTCGCCGGCGGCGCCGCGCACGGCGGCCCGGGAGGACAGGGCGAGCCGCAACGCGGCGAGCGCGGCCAGGTCGCGGGCGCTGTCCTGGGCGTACAGCTGCTGGTCGGGGCGGGGGGTGACGGCGCGCAGCAGGGCGCCGGTGCCGCAGGCGGGGTCGAGGACGGTGTGCGCGGGGCCGGCGAGGTCGGCCATGAGACCGGCGAGATCGGCGGGGGTCAGCGTGTACTGGCGCGGGTTGGCGTCGAGGTGCCGGCCGAGCAGGAACTCGAACGTCTGCCGGGCGCCCAGTTCGGCGGCCAGCTCGGCGGCGCCGCGGAGGAGGGCGGCGGAGGAGAGGAGGCCGGGGCCGGTGGGGGCCTCGACGGCCGGGGTGGCGTGAACGGCGGCGGTGGCGTGAACGGCTTGCGGGGTGTTCACAGGCGGTGCGGCGTTCACAGCGGGTCCACTGTTCCCGGCACGTGGGGTGTGTACGGCGGACGGGTCGGAGTCGAGGGCGGACGGGTGCGCCGGGGTGTTCACAGCCGTCGGGTCACTCAGGCCGGGCCTGGCGTGAACGGGACGCGTGCCGTTCACATCGGGTGAACGATTCACAGGCGACACACCTGCGGCGTCCGCTCCCGTGTGAACCGCGTGAACACCTCGCCCTCGGCGTACCGAACCGAAGCGCGGTGTCAGCACCTGCTCCAGCGCGCCCGGCAGCGTCGCGGCCAGGCGTTCGTCGGAGCCCGCGCTCACGTCGAGCCAGACCGTGGGGCGGTCGTGGATCAACAGCAGGACGCAGCCGGCGTGGATGAGGGCGGTGACCGGGCCCGCCGGGTGGCCGGCGAGCTGCTGCCAGACGCGCTCCCGCAACGGGACCTCGGCGAGTTTGCCCTGGTGGCGCAGCCACGCCTCGACCTCGGCGAGTGCGAAGGCCGGGCTGGTCTCGGTGCCGCCGACCGGCTTGGGGAAGTCCGTGTGCCGACGGCGCCAGTTGCTGACGGCGGCACGGCCGACGCCCGCGAGCCGGGCGATCCCCGCGGCGGTCACCTCTGTCGCGTTGTCCTGCACTCGCTCCGCTCCCCTCGCGCCGACCTCACACACCCACAGATCCAGTGTGAGTGTGACGCCGAGCATACCGACGTGCGCAAGTTCCATCGCTACACAGCCGTGTATCAGGGAACTCGCGTGAATCATGTTGACTCGGTTCACAGGCTCTGGTCTTATTGACCCGTCGAACAAGCGTCGACGCACGACGGTCGCCGTCGTGCGTCGACGCGGGCCGCCCTGGGTGCGCTCAGCTCACTTCATTACGTCTCATCTCGCCGCATCTCATCTAGCCCGCAGTCTCATCTCTCTCATCCCCACCGAGGATTTCCCATGCGTCGCACCGCACTTGCCGCCCTCTGTCTCGCCGCCGCGGCCACCACGGGTCTCACCGGCTGTCTGCCCGGTCAGGACGAGGCGGACAGCAAGCCCAGCACGCCCAGCACTTCCAAGGAACCGTTCGCCGGGCTGAGCGGCGGGGAGATCGCCGACCGGGCCGTGACGGCGACCACCGGCGCCTCCTCGCTCCGGGTGAAGGGCGACATCCCCGACGAGGAGAGCGGCGGGACCATCCGGATGGACATGGCCCTGAACAAGAAGGGCGAGTGCGCCGGCACGATGAGCGTCGGCGGCCAGGGCCAGGCCGAGTTGATCAAAACCGGCGACACCGTCTACATGAAGTACGACGAGGCCTTCCTGCGCGCCCAGAGCGAGGGCGAGCCGAAGGCCGACACCGACGCGGCCGTGGACATGCTGGCCGGGAAGTGGACCAGGATGTCCGCGAAGGGCCAGGACGCCCAGGACATCGCGGGCTTCTGTGATCTGGACACGGTGCTCGGCGGCGCCGAGGACGGCCACTCGGCCGCCACCCGCGGCAGGACCGCCACCGTCGACGGCACACCCGCGATCGTCCTGCACGAGAAGGACGGCAAGGACCGTTACACGCTGTACGTCGCGACCGAGGGCGAGCCGTACCTGCTGCGGGTGGACAGCACGTCCGTCGAGGACCCGGGCACGCTCACCTTCACCGACTACGACAAGCCGGTCCCGGCACAGCGCCCCGGCGGCGACATCGTGGACCTGGACGCGCTGGGCGCCTGATCCGGCCGGGCGCTCCCGCCGCACCGCACATACCCGCGACGGCCGCTCGCCCCGCCTCCACGTGTGGGGAGGCGGGGCGAGCGGCCGGGTGAGCAGGTGGCCGGGAGCGGCCAGGAACGGTCAGGTCTTCTTGCGGGACGTCATGGCGCGCTGGATGAGGATGAAGGCGCACAGCAGCACACCCGTGGCGATCTTCGTCCACCAGGAGCTGAGGGTGCCCTCGAACTGGATGATGCTCTTGATCAGGCCCAGCACCAGGACGCCGAACAGGGTGCCCAGCACGTAGCCGGAGCCGCCGGTCAGCAGTGTGCCGCCGATGACGACCGCGGCGATCGCGTCCAGCTCCATGCCAGTGGCGTGCAGCGGGTCGCCGGACTGGATGTACAGGGTGAACAGCAGGCCGGCCAGAGCCGAGCAGAAGCCGCTCACGGTGTACACGGCGATCTTCGTGCCGCCCTGCGGAAGGCCCATCAGCAGGGCCGACTGCTCGTTGCCGCCGATGGCGTACACCCGGCGTCCGAAGCGCGTGTAGTGCAGCACGTAGAACGCCACGCCGAGGACGACCAGTGCGACGATGGCGCCGATCGACAGGAAGGCCCCGCCCAGGGACACCTGCGCCTGGGCCATGCTGCTCACCGAGGAGTCGCCGATGGAGATCGACTCCTTGCTGATGACCAGGCACAGGCCACGGAAGAGGAAGAGTCCGGCGAGGGTGACGATGAAGGGCTGGATCTCGAAGTTGTGGATCACGTAACCCATGACGAAACCGCCGAGCGCGCCCACGGCCAGGGCCATGGGGATCACCAGCAGGATCGGCAGGCCCTGACGCTCCACCAGCCAGGCCGTGAACATGGTGGTGAAGCCGATCACCGAGCCCACGGACAGGTCGATCCCGCCGGACAGGATGACGAACGTGGCGCCCACGGCGGCGACCAGCAGGTAGCCGTTGTCGATGAACAGGTTCAGGAAGACCTGCGGTTCACCGAAGCCGTAGTTGGCGTAGCGGCTCAGCCCGCCGACGTACATCGCCAGGAAGAGTCCGGCCGTCACCAGGACGGGCAGACGCCGGTCGCCGAGCAGGCGCGCGGCCCTGGACGCCGTTCGGCCTTCCGACGCCGGTGCCGGTCGGGTCTTGGTGGTCGCGCTCATCGCGACACCTCCATGGTGGGAGCGGCCTCGGGCGTCGCGGCGGTGTCCGTCGGAGCCGCGGGACGGCGGCCCTTGAGGCCCTTCGCGCCGAAGACCTTGGCGCGGAACTTCGGGGACTGCAACAGGCAGACGACGATGACGACGACGGCCTTGAAGACCAGGTTGGTCTGGGTCGGCACGCCGATGGTGTAGATCGTGGTGGTCAGGGTCTGGATGACCAGGGCGCCGATGACGGTGCCGCCGATGGAGAACCGGCCGCCCAGCAGCGAGGTGCCGCCGATGACCACGGCGAGGATGGCGTCCAGCTCGATCCACAGGCCGGCGTTGTTGCCGTCCGCGGCCGAGGTGTTGGAGCTGATCATCAGGCCCGCGATGCCCGCGCACAGTGCGCAGAACACGTACACCATGATCTTGATACGCAGGGACCTGATGCCCACCAGGCGGCTGGCCTCGGCGTTGCCGCCGACCGACTCGACGAGCAGGCCGAGGGCCGTACGGCGGGTCAGGGCCACGGTGATGGCGACGACCGCGGCCACCACGAAGATGGAGAAGGGCAGGGTCAGCCAGTAGCCGCCGCCGATGAGCTTGTACGGCTCGCTGTTGATCGTGATGATCTGGCCGTCGGTGATCAGCTGGGCGACACCGCGTCCGGCGACCATGATGATCAGGGTGGCGATGATCGGCTGGATGCCCATCCGGGCGACCAGGAAGCCGTTCCACAGGCCGCAGACGACCGCGGCCAGCAGGCCCAGGCCCATCGCGAGCAGTACCCCGGACAGGGCGCCCTGGTCGGCCTGGTCGCTGATGTACGAGCAGGTCAGTGCTCCGGTGATCGCGACCACGGCGCCGACCGAGAGGTCGATGCCGCCGGTGGCGATGACCAGGGTCATGCCGACCGCCACCAGGATGAGGGGCGATCCGAACAGCACGATCGAGACGAGGCTGCCGTAGAGGTGGCCGTCCGTCATCTTGATCGCGAAGAAGTCGGGGGTGAAGGGAACGTTGACGAGCAGCAGGACGACCAGCACGGCGACCGGCCAGAACAGGTGATGCTGCGTCAGTGCTCGCCATCGGGGGGTGGTGGTCACTGGTGTTCTCCGCTCGCGATGGTCTCCAGGATCCGGGTGGGGGTGATCTCGGGCCCGTTGGCGATCTGTGCGACCAGCTTGCGGTCGCGCAGCACACCGATGGTGTGACTGAGCCGGAGCACCTCCTCCAGCTCGGCCGCGATGTACAGCACGGACATGCCTTCCTCGGAGAGCGAGACCACGAGTTTCTGGATCTCCGCCTTCGCGCCGACGTCGATGCCGCGCGTCGGCTCGTCCAGGATCAGCAGCTTCGGCTGGGTGATGAGCCAGCGGGCGAGCAGCACCTTCTGCTGGTTGCCGCCGCTGAGCTGGCCGACGCGGGCCTCGGGGTTGGCGGGGCGGATGTCCAGCGCCTTGATGTACTTGGCGACGAGTTCGTCGCGCTGGGCGGCCGGGATGGGCCGGGTCCAGCCGCGCGAGGCCTGAAGGGCGAGGATGATGTTCTCCCGCACGGTCAGGTCGGGCACCAGGCCCTCGGCCTTGCGGTTCTCCGAGCAGAACGCCACGCCCGCGCCGATCGCGTCGTTCGGGGCGCTCATCGAGACCTGCTTGCCGCCGATGGTGACCTTGCCGCTGTCCGGCTGGTCGGCGCCGAAGAGCAGCCGCGCGAGTTCGGTACGCCCGGAGCCGAGCAGGCCGGCCAGTCCGAGGACCTCGCCCTTCTTGATCTCCAGGTCGAAGGGGGCGATGGCGCCGGTCCGGCCGAGACCGTCGGCGTGGACCAGCGGTTCGCCGACGTCGGCGCGCAGCTGGTGGTCGTGGAGCTCCTCCAACTGGTCCAGGGCCTTGCCGATCATCAGCTGGACGAGCCCGACCTGGTCGAGGTCGCCGACCATGTGCTCGCCGACGAGGGTGCCGTTGCGCAGGACGGTCATCCGGTCGCAGATCTCGTAGATCTGGTCCAGGAAGTGCGAGACGAACAGGATCGCGACGCCCTCGTCCCTGAGCTGCCGCATCAGGCGGAACAGTTCGAGGACCTCGTCGCGGTCGAGGCTGGACGTCGGCTCGTCCAGGACCAGCACCTTGGTGCCGGCGCCCGCGCCGTCGCTGTCGCCGGTGCCCACCGACCGTACGATCGCGACCAGTTGCTGCACGGCCAGCGGGTACGAGGACAGGGGCGCGGTCACGTCGATGTCGAGGCCGAGCCGGTCGACCAGCTCCGCCGCCTCCTTGCGCATGCGCTTCCACTGGATGCGGCCCGCGCGCGTGGGTTCACGTCCGATGAAGATGTTCTCCGCCACCGACAGGTTGGGGCAGAGGTTCACCTCCTGGTAGACGGTGCTGATGCCGGCCTGCTGGGCCTGCAACGGGCTGTCGATCCGCACGGGCGCCCCGTCGAGGGTGACCGTGCCTCCGTCCAGCGCGTAGACGCCGGTCAGCACCTTGATGAGGGTGGACTTCCCGGCGCCGTTCTCGCCCATCAGGGCGTGGATCTCGCCGGGGAAGAGCCGGAAGTCGACACCCGACAGAGCCCGTACCCCCGGAAACTCTTTGACTATGCCCGTCATCTCCAGGACGGGCAGCGGCTCTGCCATGGCAGCGCTCCTCTTGGAATTCGTTCAGGCCCGCAGGGAGCCCCCTCGACCGAGGGATCCGGTCGGCGGAGGGCTCCCTGCCGGTGGGTGCGTCGGTCAGTACTTGCGAGTGGGGAGCGCGGCCTTGGCCTGGTCCTGCATGAAGTCGCTCTCCTTGGTCTTGATCCAGCGCTCGACCGTCTCGCCGTTCTTGACCTTCTGGACGACCTCCATCAGCTGGGGGCCGAGCAGCGGGTTGCACTCGACGATGGCGTTGATCTTGCCCTCGGACATGGCGACGAAGCCGTCCTTCACGCCGTCGATCGTGACGATCAGGATGTCCTTGCCGGGCTTCTTGCCGGCCGCCTCGATGGCCTGGATGGCACCGATGCCCATGTCGTCGTTGTGCGCGAAGAGCACGTTGATGTCCGGGTTGGACTGGAGGAAGGCGGCCATGACCTGCTTGCCGCCGGCGCGGGTGAAGTCACCGGTCTGGCTGACGACGATCTTCCAGTCGTCGGCGTGGTCGGCGTCCATGACCTCCTTGAAGCCCTTGGCACGCTCGATCGCGGGGGCGGCACCGGTGGTGCCCTCCAGCTGTGCGATCTTGACGGCGCCCTTGTGGCCGGCCTTCTCGAGGACCTTCTCCAGGATCTTGGCCGCGCGCCGGCCCTCGTCCGTGAAGTCCGAGCCGACGAGGGTGACGTACAGGGACTCGTCGGAGGTCTCGACGGAGCGGTCGGTGAGGACCACGGGGATCTTCTTGGCCTTGGCCTCCTTCAGCACCGCGTCCCAGCCGGTGACGACGACCGGCGAGAAGGCTATGACGTCCACGCCCTGGGTGATGTAGCTGCGGATCGCGGAGATCTGGTTCTCCTGCTTCTGCTGCGCGTCGGAGAACTTGAGGTTGTAACCGGCCTCCTTGGCGGCCGACTTCACCGAGTCGGTGTTGGCGCTGCGCCAGCCGCTCTCCGAGCCGACCTGGGAGAAGCCGAGGGTGATCGTCTTGCTGCCACCGGCGGAGGTGGAGCCGGAGGAGTCGTCCTCCTTGGCGCACGCGGCGAGGCTGCCCGCAGCCGCCACGCCGACCGCCGCAGTGAGGAAGTTTCGTCTGTTGAGCATGTTCTTCTCCTTTGAAGAGCCGGTCCGGACGGACCGATGGGACTCGATGGGACCGGCCGCAGTGCGTCCAGCCTGTCGATCATCGTTCGAAATATCGACCATATGGAGAGGGTGAAGACGGTCGATGGGGGGGGGTCAGGGGGGAGCACCCTCCGGTTGGGGGGCGATGCTCCGGGTGGTGCGTTGCGGTGCGTGCGGGAAGGTGCTGGCGCGGACGACGAGTTGGGGTTCGATGGCGATCCGCGGCGTCGCCGGGCGCGCCCGGCCCTCGATCAGGTCCAGGAGCAGGGCGATGCTGTGCCTGCCCACCGCCGAGAAGTCCTGCCGGACCGTGGTGAGCGGAGGTGAGAAGAACTCCGACTCCGGGGCGTCGTCGAAGCCGGCCACGGCGACGTCCTCGGGCGTTCGCACACCCGCTTCCCGCAAGGCCCGCAACACGCCCAGCGCCATCTGGTCGTTGGCGACGAAGACCGCCGTCAGCCCTCGTCCCACCCAGCCCGCCAGTTCCTGGCCGGCGCGGTAGCCCGACAGCGGACTCCAGTCTCCGCGCAGCACTGCCGGCGGCTCGACACCGCTCGCTTCGAGGGTCGCCCGCCAGCCGGCCTCCCGGTCGGCTGCCTCCTGCCAGTCGTCGGGCCCGGCGAGATGCCAGGCCGTGCGGTGACCGGCCGCCAGCAGATGACCGGTGGCCAGCCGTGCGCCGAGGTGTTGGTCCACCGTGACGCAGGGTATGCCCATGCCCGCCCCGCTCCCCACGGTCACCACCGGGAACGGATGCCGCAGTCCGGCCAGCGCCTCGACCGCCGATCGCTGCGGGGCGATGGCGACCACGCCCTCCACCCCGCCGTCGCCGAGGTGGTCCAGGGCTTCGGAGAGGGTGTCGACGGTCAGTTTGCGCATGCTGACCGTGGAGACGAGGTACCCCTCGGCGCGTGCCGCCTCCTCGAGCGCGAACAGGGTGCTGGCCGGCCCGTAGAGGGTGGTGTCGGAGGCCACCACACCCAGGGTGCGGGTGCGGCGGGTGGCCAGGGCACGTGCGGAGGAGTTGCGCCGGTAGCCCATCTCCTCGATCGCGCGCAGCACCTTCACCCGTGTCTCGTCCCGGACGTTGGGGTGGTCCGCCAGCACCCGGGACACGGTCTGGTGGGACACGCCCGCCGTTCGGGCGACGTCGGCCATGGTGGGCGGCCGAAGCTGCGCTGGGGTCACGGCCGTACCTCCCTGGCTGTCGTCCGACGGTAATGCCTGCGAAAGGCGCGGGTGTTGTCGCGGGGTCGGGTTCACGGCGGCCCCTGTGGCAGCCGTGCCGGCCGACGGTCCGGCCGGTGTCCGTGCGGTCCGCCCCTTCCCAGGGAGGCGACCCGGAGCCTTGCGATCATGCCGGTCACACCTCCTTGGTGGTCGCTCGGACGACCGAATCAATGTGGAGGTCATTGTGAGCGCTAACAATTCATGACGGTCAAGAGGGTTGCAGCGGGAAGTCGTCACGGTTAAATAACGCGCCACGACGGTGGGGCTCGCGGTGATCTTCGGTCGCGGCGGAACCGGCCCTCCGCAAGGAACGCCCCGGCCAAAAGGGGTTGACGCGTCCGCGGAGCGACCCTATCTTCAGCAACGAAACTTCGAACCGCGTCCGAAGTATCGAATGTGGGCGATGTTCATGGATGCCACCGGCCGAACATCCACGACGCCGCCGGGCCATGGACCGCCGGCTCCCTCACCACCGGGGCCGGGCCGACAGGGGGCAGGTCGCCGGCAAGGGGCAGGCCGCCGCCGGCCGGTGCGTCGGCACGCGCGTCCGTGGCTGTCGGCCGGTGCGTCGGCACGCGCGTCCGCGGCCTGACTCGACGTCCGCCCCGCGGCGAACCGCACCGATCCGATCCGCGCCCCGCGGACCCGCTCCCGGGAGCGTGCAGGTTCCCCTGCTGAAGCCGGCGCGCGGTCTGGACGGCGTCCGGCGCGGTGTGGCACCCCGAGTACGTTCGCCGGGCACAGGTCTCCGGCACCCGGAGCCGGGCCTCGGACTTTCCGAGGCCCGGCTCCGGGCCGTCCGGCGGCTAGGAGTTGAACGGTGTGGCGCCGTCGTCGGTGACGAGCCGCCACAGATGGTCGGCGGTGCCGGTGTCGTCCCACTGCAGGGCCGCCGCCCCGGACGACGCGGACATCCCGTCGATGCCGAGGACCAGGCCGCTGTTCTTGTTGACGAGCTTGCAGTAGCCGTTGCCGGCGTCCACCACGGACCACAGATGGTCGGCGGTGAGGGTGTCGCCCCATTGCAGTGCGGTGGCACCGGCCGTCTTGGAGGCGTCCTTGATGCCGAGGACCTGGCCGCTGTGGGTGTTGAAGATCTTGTAGTAGCCGTTCTCCGCGGGGACGACCGTCCATCGGTGGTTGGCCGTGGTGTCGGCCGTCTGCTGCTGGACAGCGCCTCCGGCGGCGATCGAGGAACCGGCGATGCCGAGTTCCAGGCCGCTGTTCCTGTTGACGATCCGCACCGCCGGCGTCTCCGGGTACCAGGACTCCAGCTCGGTGACGCCGACGAACTTGCCCGCCTGCGGGGTGAACACGACCCGGAACTGGGACGTCGTGATGGTCGGGAAGGTCACCTCGTTCGCGTTGTTCGCTCGCGGCACGGCCGGGCTCTTGACCTGGCCGGGGACGGACGTCCACACGCCGTCCTTCAGGTACTGGACGGTGTGGCTCGCCGGGACGCGGATGTCGGCGCCGTCGTCGTAGGTGTAGAACTTCACCTCGTTGATCTTGCGTGGCGCCCCGAAGTCGACGCCGAGATGGTCGGTGCCGTTCGGTGAACCGGAGTTGGTCCACCGGTTGTCGGGGATCTTGTCGTAGCGGATCCAGCCGTCGGTGGCCCGCAGCGGGGCGTCGAAGGTGGTGGGCTTGCAGGTCTGGCCGCTGTGGCAGTGCGGACCGTTGGAGACGGTGTTGGTGTAGGAGGCGAACGCCTTCGGGTAGGGCTGCGTGACCGTGCGGCCGAGCCAGTCCTGCTCGGCGGTCAGCGGGTTGGCCGCCACGTTCGTCATCCGCGGGGGCTGCGCCGGGGTGACGGGAGCGGCCACGTTCACGGTGGTGTTGCCGGCCGTCGCGGACTGGTGGATGCGTACGCCGTCCTGGAAGACCTGGAGGCCGGTGCCCTTGCCGTAGTGCGTGCCGTCCCGGTCCCAGCGGATCGAGAGGGTGTGCCCGTGGTAGGGCACGTTCTCCGCCGCGAAGTAGTCCCAGCCGGACGGGATCAGCGGCTTCAGGACCAGGGTGTTGCCCGCCTGGGGCTTGATGCCCAGCAGGCCGGAGAGCACCAGGTCGTTGAAGCTGGAGTGGTTGTAGTGCTCGCTGAAGTTGAAGCCGTCGTAGATCCAGTCGCCGGTGTCACCGTTGGCGGCCTCGGCGATGTAGGGCTTGCCGTCCTTGTGCTGGAGCTTGGCGAACTGGCTCAGCATGGACTGGTAGTCCTGCTTGGTGACGTTGTTCTGCGCCGGGTAGTCCTGGAGCAGGTTCGCCATGCCGGTCAGGATCTGGCTCGTCTGGAACGGCCAGCTCGGGCCGTTCCAGTGGCAGCAGTTGGCGTCGTCGCGCTTCTGCTCGGCGGGGATCGCCTGGTAGTTGAAGTAGGGGTTCGCCGCGATCCGGTCGAGTTCGGCGAAGCCCGTTCCCTTGGTGAACTTCAGCGTGTTGGCGCCGGCCTTCATCGGGACCTGCACGGTGACGGACTTCGACTCCGAGAACTGGCCCCAGCTGCCGGTGGGGGCGTAACTGACGGTGACCGGGTTGGCGGTGTCGCCGTTCACGACGACGTTGTGGGTCGACGTGCTGGTGGTGCCGTTGGCGTAGTGGACCGTGACCGGGTACGTACCGGCGCCGGGCGCGTCCACGGTGAAGGTGACCGCGCTGTCGGCGAAGTCGATCTGGCCGACGTACGTGCCGTTGGAGGCCGTCGACGCGGTGTGGGTGTTCGCGTGGGTGACGGCGGCCTGCTCGGCCTCGAAGTCGTGCACCCGCTCCAGCGTCGTGGGCCCGAACGCCGCCCCGAACCGCTTCGGGTCCGTCAGGTACTTCCACGCCGTGGAGTACTGCGCGTCGGGCAGGTTGAACGCCCAGGGGGCGAAGCCCATCGCCTCACGCCAGGTCGTCCTGGTCTGCTTGAGGGTGCCGTTGGTGGTGTTCGTGTTGTAGACCTGCATGAAGAACTGGCGCTGCGGGTCCCAGAGCGAGTTCTGCACCCCAGCCTTGAGCGAGGCGGCCTTGCCGGTGTACTCGGTCGCGGTCGCGGTGTCCCCGGTCATCGTGGCGATCTTGCTGATCGCCTGGGCGGCGCCGAACATGTACGCGTTGATCGTGGGCCGGTAGCCGGGGCCGCCGCTGAACCAGTTGCTGCTGTGCATCGAGGTCTCGGTGTACTCCGTGGCGTCGGACAGCGGGGTCTGGTGATACAGGTCGCTGGTGGAGGCCGTGCCGTTCACCGTGATGTCGCCGGTGAAGTTCGAGTCCCACCTCTTGTACAGCGCGATGAGATGCGGGAGCGCTGCCTTGATCTCGGCCGCGTCACCGGTGACCAGGAAGCGCTGGTACGCGGCGCTGGTGATCCACTCGCTGAAGTTCCGCGCGCCCGAGTTGCCCGCCCCGCGCAGCCAGAAGTCCAGGTAGTCACCGGCGTAGTCGCGGTTGTGCAGCCAGCGCCCGTCCAGGAGGTGATAGCCGGTGGCGTCCGGGAGCGCCGTGTACGGGTTCCCGGCGTAACCGATCGGCACGTCGTACTCGGTCGACACGTACCCGGTGCCCGGCACGGTGTAGCGGAGCGCGCGCTTGTAGGTGCTCCAGCGGTAGTAGTAGACCTCGTCGAGGGTGTTGTCGGGGGTGTCCAGGAACGGGATGTTGTCCTTGTACCACTGCGGCTCGTCGAGCTGGTGGGCAGCGAGGATCGCGTCCTTGTCGAGAGCCACCGCGTTGGGGTCGTCGGCCGCCTGAGCGGTACCCGCCCCTGGCCCGCCGGCCAGCAGGGCCAGCCCCAGTATCGAGCTGGACAGGACAGCCGCCAGGGGTCTGCCGCGTCTGGGGGATCGGTCGTGCATAGGGGTGTCCTCCATCGCACACGCCACATTCGACTCGTCCGACATATCGAACGATGTTCGAAATTCTGCGCGACGGTAGTGACACGTCCGAATTGAAGTCAAGAGAACGGACAGAACCAGGCCGGCACCCTCCGCCGCAGGCGCGGCCCGCCGGCCGGCAGTCGGAGTCCAGGCTCAGCGACCGCGCGCCTCGCCCCGACGTCCCGTCTCTCCGGCGCTGTGCCCTGTCCTCGCTCCCGTCCTCGCCCTGCGCACTAGCCTCCGCACTGCTTCAGCATCATCCGCTGGTCCGGCGCGGTCACCGGCATCTCGTACTTGGCGGCGACCTGGGCGAAGCGGACCACGTAGGCGCACCGGATCTGCTTGTTCGGCGGGAGCCAGGAGGCGGGGCCCGAGTCGCCCTTGGCGGAGTTCGCGCGACCCTCGGCCGGTATGAGATTGAGGGGGTCGTTGGCCAGTTGCTCGCGCTTGTCCTCCGACCAGCGCGAGGAGCCCATCTGCCAGCTGTAGGAGAGCGGCACCACGTGGTCGATCTGCACCTCGCTGGCGTCCTGCTTCCGCCACTGGATGGTCGTCCCGGTGTACGGGTCGCGCAGGGTCATGGCGATGACCACGCAGTCGGAGCCGGAGCGGAAGCGCAGGCTCTGGCCGTCGCGCTGGAGGAGGTCGTTGCGGGTGTCACAACCGTTGCGCGCCAGCGGGACGTTGTCGGCCGTGTCCATCCAGGCGTAACCGAACTCGTCCCGGTCGTAGCCCGTCTGCGGTCCGCGGCCCTTGGTCCGCAGGCTCTCGATGAGCTTGCGGGCCGTGGCCTCGTCGGTCTCGCTCGCGACGGGAGCGAGACCCGGCTTCGTGCCGTCCGGATTCCGCAGTGGGCTGACGGACCGGCCGTCCGGTGCCGGTGCCGCCGCGCCGCTCTCCGGTGCGGAGCCGCTTGTGTCGAGGCCCTCACAGCCGGCGATCAGCGCCATGGCGGCACATGCGACCGCCCCGGTCATGACGGCGGAACGCGTCCCGCCCCTCAGACGCGTCATGATGCGCCCCTCCCCTTGACTGCTCGGTTCCGCCTCGACACGGGCGGTTCTCACTGGTCTCACCGTAGCCGCCGAGAGGTCCAGACCATATCGCGCCTAAAAGGGCATTCGTCACCTGTCCGGCGTATCGTCGATTCGAGTCGTCTCCCGAAGGAGATCCGGATGGGCATCTTCGACAAGCTCAAGAGCCAGGTGAAGGGCAGCAAGAGCAAGGACGTGTCCGACACCGCGGAACGGAAAGCCAACGACAGGACGGGTCACAAGTACGAGAACCAGGTCGACGACGCGCAGCAGCGGATGGAAGGCCCGCTGGGCATGGATCGCGACAGGCCCGAACAGCCGTAAGGCCCCCGAGCGGCCGTAAGGCCGCGGACCAGCCGCAGGGCCCGTAGCGCCGCGGCCATCGTGGCCGCAGGCTCTCGGAGTCACCAGAGACCTGTCGGGCCGCCGGCCCGGGCGGGCGCTCGCCGAACCACTGAACCAGAGGCCGCCCACGGGGAGCCACCCCCGGTGGGCGGCTTCGCTCTTCTCACACCTTCCCGATCCCCAGTGTCGTCTCCGACGGCAGCAGTCCCGAGGACAGCACCGCTATCCAGAACTCGCCGAGCAGGTCGGCGAGACGGGCCATCGCTTGCGGGCCGAGGGCCCGCCAGGGTGCGGACGCGAGCCGGTCGGTGTCCTGTTCGACGCGGTGGCGCAGGCCGCGGCCCGCCTCCGTGGCGGCGCCGTGCTCGTCGACCAGGCCGCGGGCCGACAGGCGCTCCCGGGCGGCCGTCCACTGCGCGGCGCTCCAGCCACGGCTCTCGAAGCGCTCGGCGCTCGCGGCGCCTATGGCGGCGAAGGACACCAGCGACTCGACCGGGTCGAGACCGGCCAGGAGCAGGGCCGCGAGGTGACCGTCGCCGCGGTGCTCGCGCAGGATCGTCGCCGCGTGCCACAGCTGGAGATGAGGAGTCTCGGGCCAGTCCAACTCCGCGTTGGCGGCGGCGAGAGGACGGCCCGCCGTGTCGGCCGCCTCGGCCGCACGCCGGGCCAGGGCGGCGGCCTCGGCGAGTTCGGGGCTGTCCACGCGGTCGCCGAGTATCGCGCGGTACGCCCGGTCGATGCCGCGCATCCTCGCCGCCAGCACCGCCTCGGGACTCGCCACCTTCCACGCCGGTTCGACATGCTCGGCGACCATGCCGGGGCTGAAGCTGTAGAAGGCGGACGTCACCCGCTCGGCGCCCACCGCGCCCAACGGGGCGGCCCGGTAAGGGAAGTAGGCCGGCCAGCGTTCCTCGGTGGCATATCCGAGCACCGCGGCTTCCTCGGTCACCTCCGGCGCGTAGTACAGCACCGCGTGCAGCGGCTCCAGCAGGTGCCAGAGCTGTCGCACCCGGGACAGCTCCACATCGCCCGCGCCGGCCCCACCGCCATGTTCCCCGTAGTCCCTGGACTCCTCGCGTTCCCCCATGACCCTCTCCTCGTCTCGCACCGACCCATCCACACAACTTGACACTGACAAGATTGCCCGAGCCGTCCCAACTTGTCAATGCCTAGATCTGCCGTACGCTGCTGACCATGGCCCCCACGGAAACGACGCCCGGCAGCCGCTCCTACCATCACGGTGATCTGCGCCGCGCCATCCTCACCGCCGCGCTCGACGTCATCGCCGCCGACGGTCCCTCCGCGTTGAGCCTGCGCGACCTCGCCCGTCGCGCGGGCGTCTCCCACGCGGCGCCGGCCCACCACTTCAAGGACCGCACCGGACTGCTCACGGCGATCGCGGCCGAGGGCTTCGGGCTGCTCGCCGGCACAGTGCGGGAGGCGGCGGACCTGAAGGACGCCGGCGTGCGCTACGTCCGCTTCGCCCGCGATCACCCGGCGCACTTCGCGGTGATGTTCGCACCCGAGCTGCTGCGCCCCGACGACCTGGAACTCACCACCGCCCGCGCCCTCGCCGCCGACGCCCTGCGCGACGCGGTCTCCGCCGTCCGCTCCGAGGACCTAGGCGTCGACGCCCGCCTCGCCGGAGTGGCCGCCTGGTCCCTGGCCCACGGCTTCGCCACGCTGCTCCTGGGCCACAACCTGGACGGCGCGGTGGGCGACCAGGACCCCGAGGAGGTGTTCCGCGACCTGACGAACACACTGTTCCGCAGGACCTAGGCACGGGCCGCCGGCGCCCCCGTCTCCAGGCGACCCGGGCGACCTCGCGGGCCAACGGGGCGACGGGCCGCCCGGCACCCGGCCGCACGGCCACCCGGCCACCCGGCCGACGACGGTCGGCCCTACCGGGCGACGGGCGACGGGCCGGCCCCCAGACCAGTCGACGGGCGACGGGCCGGCCCCACGACCAGTCGGCCCCACGACCAGTCGACGCCTACGACCCCAGGATCGACGTCAGGAACTCCCCCACCCACCCGAGCAACGCCCGCCCGACCAGCGGCTTGCCGCCGACCTTCGCCGTCTTCGGGCGCGGGACCAGTACCTGGTGGGCGGACGGCTTGATGACGGTCCCCGGGTACAGCCGCATGAGCCGCAGCTCCTGCGACTCCCGCAGCTCCACCGGCGCGAAGCGGATGTTGGTGCCCTGAAGGACGATCTCGCCGACGCCGCACGCCCGGGCGAGCATCCGCAGGCCCGCCACCAGGAGCAAATTCTCCACCGGCTCGGGCAGCTTGCCGTAGCGGTCGACGAGTTCCTCGCGTACGGCCTTGACGTCCTCCTCGGAGTTGACCGAGGCGATCGACCGGTACGCCTGGAGACGCAGCCGCTCGCCGGGGGCGTAGTCGTGCGGGACGTGCGCGTCGACCGGGAGCTCGATCTTGACCTCCAGCGGCGGCTCCTCCTCCACGCCGCCCTCCAGGGAGGCGCGGTAGTCCGCGACCGCCTCGCCGACCATGCGCACGTACAGGTCGAAGCCGACGCCCGCGATGTGGCCGGACTGCTCGCCGCCGAGCAGGTTTCCGGCGCCGCGGATCTCCAGGTCCTTCATCGCCACGTACATGCCCGCGCCCATCTCGGTGTGCTGGGCGATGGTGGCCAGGCGCTCGTGGGCGGTCTCCGTGAGCGGCTTCTCCGGCGGGTAGAGGAAGTACGCGTAGCCCCGCTCGCGGCCACGGCCGACCCGGCCGCGCAGCTGGTGCAGCTGGGACAGGCCGAAGTTGTCGCCGCGCTCCACGATCAGGGTGTTGGCGTTGGCGATGTCGATGCCGGACTCGACGATCGTGGTGGAGACCAGGACGTCGAACTTCTTCTCCCAGAAGTCGACGACCACCTGTTCCAGTGCCTGTTCCGACATCTGGCCGTGGGCGATGGCGATCCGCGCCTCGGGGACGATCTCCCGCAGCCGGGCGGCCGCCCGGTCGATCGACTCGACCCGGTTGTGGATGTAGAAGACCTGGCCCTCGCGCAGCAGCTCGCGGCGGATGGCGGCGCCGATCTGCTTCTCCTCGTACGGCCCGACGAACGTCAGCACCGGATGGCGCTCCTCCGGGGGCGTGGTGATCGTGGACATCTCCCGGATGCCGGTGACCGCCATCTCCAGGGTCCTGGGGATCGGGGTCGCGGACATGGTCAGCACGTCCACGTTCGCGCGGAGCTTCTTCAGCTGCTCCTTGTGCTCGACGCCGAAGCGCTGCTCCTCGTCGACGATGACCAGGCCGAGGTCCTTGAACTTGGTCTCCGAGGAGAACAGGCGGTGGGTGCCGATGACGATGTCCACCGAGCCCTCCCTGAGGCCCTCCAGGGTCGCCTTCGCCTCGGTCTCGGTCTGGAAGCGGGACAGCGCCTTCACGTTCACGGGGAACTGCGAGTAGCGCTCGGAGAACGTGCCGAAGTGCTGCTGCACCAGCAGGGTGGTGGGCACCAGGACCGCCACCTGCTTGCCGTCCTGGACGGCCTTGAAGGCGGCCCGCACCGCGATCTCCGTCTTGCCGTAGCCGACGTCGCCGCAGACCAGGCGGTCCATGGGGACCGTCTTCTCCATGTCCTCCTTGACCTCGGCGATGGTCGTCAGCTGGTCGGGCGTCTCCACGTACGGGAAGGCGTCCTCCAGCTCGCGCTGCCACGGCGTGTCGGCGCCGAAGGCGTGCCCCGGGGCAGCCATCCGCGCGCTGTACAGCTTGATCAGGTCGGCCGCGATCTCCTTGACGGCCTTCTTCGCGCGGGCCTTCGTCTTCGTCCAGTCGGCGCCGCCCAGGCGGTGCAGGGTGGGCGCCTCGCCGCCGACGTACTTGGTGATCTGCTCCAGCTGGTCGGTGGGGATGTACAGGCGGTCGCCGGGCTGACCGCGCTTGGCGGGGGCGTACTCCACGACGAGGTACTCGCGGGTCGCGCCCTGCACGGTCCGCTGCACCATCTCGATGTAGCGGCCCACGCCGTGCTGCTCGTGGACGATGTAGTCGCCCGTCTCCAGGGTGAGCGGGTCGATCGTCTTGCGGCGGCGGGCGGGCATGCGGGCGCCGTCCTTGCCGGCCGCCTTCTGTCCGGAGAGGTCGGTCTCGGTCAGGACGGCCAGCCGCAGCGCCGGGTCCACGAAGCCGTAGTCGATCGACCCGCACGCCACGTGCACGACGGAGGGGGAGATGTCCCCGAGGTCCGCGTCCAGGCGGGCCGCGATGCCCTCGCCTCCGAGCACCTCGACCGTACGGGCCGCCGGACCGTGGCCCTCGGTGACGAACACCGTGCGCCAGCCGTCGGCCAGCCAGCCCTTGGTGTCGGCGAGCGCCTTGGCGGTGTCGCCGCGGTAGGTCTCCGGCGCGTGCATGCCCAGCTTGAGCGTGTCCGCGTCCAGTTCGAGGTCCGCCGCGAACGGCGACACCGACCACCACATCATGTCCAGCTCGCGCGCCCGGTCCCGGACGTCCGCGATGGACCACAGGGAGGCCGCGCCGACGTCGATCGGCGCCTCGCCGCCGCCCGCGGTGGCCGCCCAGGACGCCTGGAGGAACTCCTGCGAGGTCGTCACGAGGTCCGCCGCCCGGGTGCGCACCCGCTCCGGATCGCAGACGACGGCCATCGAGCCCTTGGGCAGGACGTCCAGCAGCAGCTCCATGTCGTCGACCAGGACCGGAGCCAGGGACTCCATGCCTTCCACGGCGATCCCCTCGGCGATCTTGCCGAGCAGTTCGCCGAGCTCCGGGTGTTCCTCGGCGAGGGCACGCGCGCGTGCCCGGACGTCCTCGGTCAGCAGGAGTTCACGGCAGGGGGGCGCCCACAGGCCGTGGGCGGCGACCTCCAGGGAGCGCTGGTCGGCGACCTTGAAGTAGCGGATCTCCTCGACGTCGTCGCCCCAGAACTCGATGCGCAGGGGGTGTTCCTCGGTGGGCGGGAAGACGTCGAGGATGCCTCCGCGTACGGCGAACTCGCCGCGCTTCTCCACGAGCTCCACGCGCGCGTAGGCGGCGGCCGCGAGGGCCTCCACGATCTCGTTCAGGTCGGCGGTCTGTCCGGTGCGCAGCGCCACCGGTTCCAGCTCGCCCAGGCCCTTGACCTGCGGCTGGAGCACCGAGCGGACGGGGGCCACGACGACGGAGACCGGGCCGGTCTCCGGGTCGTCGGGGCGGGGGTGGGTCAGCCGGCGCAGCACGGCGAGGCGGCGGCCGACGGTGTCGCTGCGGGGGCTGAGGCGCTCGTGCGGAAGGGTCTCCCAGGACGGGTACTCCACGACGCCCTCCGAGGGGAGGAGCGAACGCAGGGCCGCGGCCAGGTCCTCCGCCTCGCGGCCCGTCGCCGTCACCGCCAGGACCGGGCGGCCGGACTCGCGGGCCAGCGCGGCGACCGCGAAGGGGCGGGCAGCGGGCGGGCCGACCAGGTCGACGTGCATGCGGTTGCCGTCTGCGGCCGCCCTGATCGCTTCCGCGAGGGCGGTGTCCTTGACGACGGCGTCGAGCAGACCGTGCAGGCTCATTCGGGGGCGGCTTTCGTCCGGGGGTGGGCAACGCGAATCGCCCGACGCGTGTTACGGGCCGGGGGGTCTCCAGCGTACGACGACGCCGCCGCGAACGCCGGGGCCTGTGGACAACGTGGCCACTCCTGTGACCGGTGGGCGTGACCTGGGTGGCCTGCGACCGACGTGCGCCTGTGTCCGGCGGGCCACCGGCGTCGGGCCCGGTGCCGGTGGCAGCAGCCTCCGGCTCCGGGCCCGACATCCCCCGTTCCCCCGTTCCCCGTCCCCCGTCCGGGGTGGCTACTCGGTGGCGATCGCGTTCAGGACGTTCATCCGGCCCGCCCGGAACGCCGGGATCAGCGCGGCGAACAGGCCCACGAAGGCGGAGCCGATGAAGACGCCGATGATCGTCGGCCAGGGGATGTCGAGGACGTTCAGGCCCTCCAGGGCGAGGAGCTTCTGGGCCGTCGCGCCCCAGCCCATGCCCAGGCCGAGGCCCAGCAGGGCGCCGAAGAGGGCGATCACCACCGACTCCAGGCGGATCATGCGGCGCAGCTGACGGCGGGAGAGACCGATCGCCCGCATCAGGCCGATCTCCCTGGTCCGCTCGACCACCGACAGCGCCAGGGTGTTCACCACACCCAGGACCGCCACGATGATGGCGAGGGCGAGCAGGCCGTAGACCATGTTCAGGAGCTGGCCGATCTGGTCCTTCAGTTCCTGCTTGTAGTCGGTCTGGTCGCGGACCTGGTACGTCGGGTACTTGTCCAGCGCCTTCTTCAGCGCCGCGTACGCCTGCTCCGTCTGACCTTCCTTCGCCTTGGCGAACATGATCGAGTTCGGCGGGATCTGGTCGGCCGGGACGTACGTCCGCATCGTCTCGGTGCTGATGTAGCGCGCGCCCTGGTCGAGGGCGCTGTCGTCGTCCGTGATGGCCGCGACCTTCAGCTTCGCCGTCCGGCCGCCCGTGAAGGTGACGCTGATGGTGTCGCCCACGCGCACGCCGTGCGCCTTGGCGTAGTCCGAGCCGACCGACATGGCGTCCTTGCCGTACGCGGCCTTCAGCGTGCCCGCCGTGGTCGCGCGGCGCAGGTCCTCGGCGTACGTGGGATCGGCGGCGGTGACTCCGGAGGTGTCCTTCTTGCCGTCGGGCGAGGTCAGCGTCGCGTCGAGTTCCCGGTAGCTGGTCACGTGGGCGAGCCCCGGGCTCTGCTCCATCGCCTTCTGCGCCTGCGGGACGATCCGCTGGTTGCCCTGGACGATGAAGTCCGCGCCGACCGACTTGTCCAGCTCGCTGGTGGCGGAGGCGACCATCGAGGAGCCGACCACGGACAGACAGGCCACCAGGGCCAGGCCGATCATCAGGGCCGCGCCCGTGGCGCCGGTCCGGCGCGGGTTGCGCAGGGCGTTGCGCTCGGCCAGCCGGCCCACCGAGCCGAAGGGCCGCAGCAGCACCGCGCTGAGCATCCGGACCAGGCCGCCGGTGAGCAGCGGGCCGATGACGACGAAGCCGATCAGGGACAGCACCACGCCCGCGCCCAGCATCAGCGAACCGTCGCTCGCCTTGTCGGCGCCGGCCGCCGTGAACAGGGCGAACACGCCCGCGCCGGTCAGCACCAGACCGATCACGCCGCGTACCAGTCCCGCCCGGCCGTCGGCCGGTGTGCCCGCGTCGCGCAGTGCGGCCATCGGGGAGACCTTGCCGGCGCGGCGGGCCGGGAGGTAGGCGGCGAGGACGGTGACCACGACGCCCAGGACCACACCCGCTATCGGGGTGGTCGCCTTCACGGTCAGGTCGTCGGTGGAGAGGTTCATGCCGGCCGACGACATCAGCTTCATCAGGCCGATCGCGATGCCGACGCCGGCGCCCACGCCCAGGATCGACCCGACGACACCGAGCAGCAGCGCCTCGATCAGCACCGAGCGGTTGACCTGCTTGCGGGAGGAGCCGATCGCCCGCATCAGGCCGATCTCCCGGGTGCGCTGGGCGACCAGCATGGAGAAGGTGTTGATGATCAGGAAGATGCCGACCAGGAACGCGATGCCGGCGAAGCCGAGCATGGCGTACTTGATGACGTTCATGAACTCGCCGACGTCCTGGCGGTTCTCGTCGGCGTTCTCCTTGGCCGTCTGGAGCTTGTAGGTGCCGTCCAGGGCCTGTGCGACGTTCTGCTTGAGCCGTGTGTCGTCCACGCCGGGCGCGGCGTTCACGTAGATCTGGGTGAACCGGCCGGTGGCGCCGAGGAGTTCGCGCTGGGCGGTCTCGGTGTCGAAGAAGACGATCGCGGCACCGGGGTTGGTCACCTTGAAGGTGGCGATGCCGACGATCTTCGCCTTGAAGTCACCGGCGACGGAGATCGTGCGCAGTTCCTCGCCGAGCTTCAGGCCGTGCTTGTCGGCGGTGTCGGCGTCGACCATCAGCTCGGTCGGCCCGCGCGGGGCGTGCCCCGTGGTGATCTCCATCGAACGGGCGTCGTTCTTCGTCCAGTTGCCGGCGAACGTCGGGGCGCCGCTGCTGGAGCCCATGTTCTCGTTGTCACGGTCGACGACGGTCACGGCCGACGAACCGACCGCGCCCTCGGCGGACTTGACGCCCTCCGCCTTCTCCACCTGCGCCAGCGTGGACGCCGGCAGCGACGCGGGCTTGCCGTTCTGCGGGGTGTCGTCGCTCCTGGCCTCCTTCGGGGAGACCGTGACGTCGGACGCGGTCGTCGCGAAGAGCTTGTCGAACGTCGTGTTCATCGTGTCGGTGAAGACGAGTGTTCCGCACACGAAGGCGACCGACAGCAGGACCGCGACCGCCGACAGGGCCATCCGCCCCTTGTGCGCGAAGAAGTTGCGCATCGAGGTCTTCAGGACGGTCATGACGTGCGCCCCCGGGCGTCGAAGTCCTTCATGCGGTCCAGGACGGCCTCGGCGGTCGGCTTGTACATCTCGTCGACGATCCGGCCGTCGGCGAGGTACAGCACCCGGTCCGCGTAGGAGGCGGCCACCGGGTCGTGGGTGACCATCACGATGGTCTGGCCGAGCTCGTCCACGGACCGGCGCAGGAAGCCCAGGACCTCCGCTCCCGCGCGGGAGTCGAGGTTTCCGGTCGGCTCGTCGCCGAAGATGATCTGGGGCCGGGCGGCCAGGGCGCGGGCCACGGCGACGCGCTGCTGCTGGCCGCCGGAGAGCTGGGTGGGCCGGTGCTTGAGCCGGTCGGAGAGGCCGACGGTGTCCACGACCCGCCCGAGCCATGCCTTGTCGGGCTTGCGGCCCGCGATGTCCATGGGCAGGGTGATGTTCTCGATCGCGTTCAGCGTCGGCAGCAGGTTGAACGCCTGGAAGATGAACCCGATGCGGTCCCGGCGCAGTTGGGTGAGCTTCTTGTCCTTCAGGCCGGTGATCTCGGTGTCGTCCAGGTAGATCTCCCCGGACGTGACGGTGTCGAGACCGGCGAGGCAGTGCATCAGCGTGGACTTGCCGGACCCCGAGGGGCCCATGATCGCGGTGAACTGACCGCGGGCGATGTCCACGTCGACGTGGTCGAGGGCGACGACACGGGTCTCGCCGGACCCGTACGCCTTCACGACCTGCCGCGCCCTCGCGGCAACGGCCGTCGGCCCTCCAGTGCCCCCGTGCCTGGGAATGGTCACAGCCGATGTCACGGTATGTCTCCTATGCCGGTCAGTGAATGAAACGTGCGGTGCTCGCGTCGCGCTGGTCGCGTCGCGTCGCGGTGCTCGTGCCGGTCGCGTCGCGTGGTGCTCGTCGCGGTGGTTCTCGTCGTGCTGGCTACGTGGATGAGTCTGGTGCCCGGGAGGGGTCCGGCGCGCTGGTGCTCAGCGCAGTCTTCTCCTGGGGAAAACCCCACCCCCGCCGGTGCGGTGAACCTCCCCGACCCACCCCCCAGCGGCATAAAGCCAGGTTAAGGACGCTCCCGGCCGCTCTCGTCCTCCGTCGGTACGAACCCTCCCCGAGCCCTGGTACCGAGGTACCCCTAGGGGCTCTCCCCCGCTGGGTGGATCTCTGCTCGGGGTCGGCTCCACCTTCAGGCGCACCCAGGCTCCACCCTTCCGCGGCGTGAGGGTCAAGTCCGCCCCGCGGAACGGGACGGAGTGGGAAGCTGTCGGCGGCAGATAGGTGCAGGGGGAAAGGAACCAGGGGTGGGCGACACGAGACCCTCGATAGCCGCGGCGGCGGAGCGCACCCCGCCCGACCGGCGCGGTGCCGTGGTCGCCGCCCTGATGCTCGCGATGGCGCTGGCCGCCCTCGACTCCACCATCGTCGCCACGGCCGTCCCGCAGATCGTCGGCGACCTCGGCGGCTTCTCGGTGTTCTCCTGGCTGTTCTCCGGATACCTGCTCGCCGTGACGGTGACCCTGCCGGTGTACGGCAAGCTCTCCGACACCTTCGGCCGCAAGCCCGTGCTGGTCGCGGGCGCGGTCCTCTTCCTGCTCGGCTCCCTGCTGTGCGCGCTGGCCTGGAACATGGGCGCGCTGATCGCGTTCCGGGTCGTGCAGGGCCTGGGCGGCGGCGCCCTCCAGGGCACCGTGCAGACCCTGGCCGCCGACCTGTACCCCCTCAAGGACCGCCCGAAGATCCAGTCCAAGCTGTCCACGGTGTGGGCGGTGTCGGCGGTCGCCGGACCGGGCGTGGGCGGGGTACTGGCCACGTACACGGACTGGCGCTGGATCTTCCTGGTCAACCTGCCGATCGGGGCCGTCGCGCTCTGGTTGATCGTCCGGTACCTGCACGAGCCCGGGCGCGAACGGACGGCCGGCCCGCGCGCGCGGGTCGACTGGGCGGGCGCGCTGGCGGTGTTCGCGTGCGGCGGTGTGCTGCTGACGGCCCTCGTGCAGGGCGGGGTGGCCTGGCCGTGGCTGTCGGTGCCCTCCGCCGCCCTGTTCGGTACGGGACTCGTGCTGGTGGCGGTCGTGGTGCTGGTGGAGCGCAGGGCCGCCGATCCGATCATCCCCGGATGGGTGTGGCGCCGTCGGACGATCGCCGCGGTCAACCTCGCCCTCGGTGCGCTGGGCCTGCTGATGGTGGCGCCGGCCGTGTTCCTGCCGACGTACGCGCAGGCGGTGCTGGGGCTGGCACCGGTGGCCGCCGGGTTCGTGCTGTCCGTGTGGACGCTGAGCTGGCCGGTGTCGGCCGCCCTCAGCCAGCACGTGTACCGGCGTATCGGCTTCCGCAACACCGCGATGCTGGGCATCGGCACGGCGGCGCTGATCCTGTTCGCGTTCCCCTTCCTGCCGTATCCCGGCGAGGCCTGGCAGCCGGCCCTGCTGATGCTGCTGCTCGGGGCCGCGCTCGGCCTGTTCCAGCTGCCGTTGCTGGTCGGCGTCCAGTCGACGGTCGACTGGGCGGAACGCGGCACGGCCACCGCGTCGGTCCTGTTCTGCCGGCAGACCGGCCAGACGGTCGGCGCGGCCGTCTTCGGCGCGATCGCCAACGGGGTGCTGGCCGCGCGGCTCGGCGGGGCGGGCGACCTGGACTCGGTGACCCGCGCCCTGGACGCGGGCACCGCGCCCGAGGCCACCCGCCGGGCCATCGCGGACGCGGTGCACGCCGTCTACCTGGGGGCGTCCTGCGCTGCGGTGGCCGCGTTCCTGGTGCTGCTGTTCCTCGCGCCGCGCAGGTTCCCGGTGCTCAAGGACTGACCACCCGGAGGCCGGGCGTCGGGGCCGTCAGGGCCGTCAGGGCGATGGCCGTCAAGGTGATGGTCCTCAGAGGTGATGGCCCTCAGGGTCGGCGGACCGTGACCTCGGGGTTCGCCGCTGACGGGCCGTCCAGCAGCGGCTGGGCGGTCCCCTTGAGGTGCCGGTCGAAGAAGGCGGCGACGTACGCGCGTGTGAGGGCCAGCTCGCGCGCGAAGGAGAGCGGCGTGGCGTCGGGGATGCCGGCCAGGTCCGCGAGCAGGGGGACGTCGGTGAAGGAGCCGTGGCCGGCTCCGTCGACCGTCAGCCAGCGTTTCCAGCCGTCCAGGTGGGCCCAGGTGTGGTCCCAGGTCTCGTCGAGGGTTCTGGCCCGCGCCCCGAACAGCAGGAACGGGCGGCCGTCGAGGCCGGTGTCGGGGACGGGGGCGAACACGGTGCCGTCCATGTCGGCGCCGGCCCGCACGCGCGGGTCGGCGGCCATCGTCGCGGCGGACGCGGCGCCGCCGATGGAGTGCCCGGCCATGCCGATCCGCTTCGGGTCGATCATGCGGGCGTGGAGCCACGCGGGGTGCCGGGCGGTCAGTCGGTCGAGCAGGAAGGAGACGTCCACGGCCCGGCTCCGGGCGACGGCCGCCATGCCGCCCGCCGGGGGCTCGTCGCACAGGGCGCAGGGCAGGGTCCGCCCGTCGGGGAGGGTCGTACCGGCGTTCTCGTACGGGTGGTCGACCGCCGCGACGACGTAGCCCCGGCTCGCCAGGTCCTCGGCGAGACCGGTGAGCGTGGAGCGCGGGAACGTGAACCCGGGTGAGAGCACCACGAGCGGGAACCGTCCGGGCCGCGGGCGGGCGTCGGTGTGCGACCAGGTACGGACGCCGCTGATCACCTCGGGGGCGACGGTGGCGTCCGGAGCCCTCAACCGCAGCAGGAAGCGGGCCTCTTCGGTGGTCATGTACGGGGCTGTCGGACCGTCCGTTCCCCGCCGGGCGGGGTAGTACATCGACACCATCAGCCGGCGCGGACCGGCGGACGGCACCCAGGGGTCCGGGCGGCCGGTGTCGACCAGGTGGACCGTGTCACGGCCGACGGCGTACGGGCCGGTGGGACGCGGCAGTTCGGCGGACGTGGCGACGGAGGTCGCGGCTGCGGCTGCGGCTGCGGTTGCGGTCGCGGTCCCGGTTGTGGCTTCGCCCGCGGTCGCGGTCGCGGTCGCGGGGGCCGCGGTGGACGGGAGAGGCGCCGGCGCGGCGGACGCGCCGGCGATCGAGAGGGTGAGCGCGAGCCCGGCGGTCGTGGCCGTGGCCCATGAACGGCGTGGTCTGGTCATGCCGAGGACGGTAGGCCGCGGGGCGGGGGCCCGACGTCAGCCCGGAGTCGCACGATCAGGGGGTCCCGTGGGACTACAGGACCCTTACCGCCAGGGGTTGACGCGGTCCCGTCCGTCCGCTCCCGATGGCATCCGTGCCCGTGCGTACCCTGGGACCCATGCCCACCCTGGAGCGCCTACGGGCCGATCACGCGGACGCGTTGCTCGCCTTCGAGCGGGCCAACCGCGCCTACTTCGCCCGGTCCGTACCGGATCGCGGAGACGCGTACTTCGCCGGATTCCCCGCCCGCCACCAGGCGCTCCTCGCCGAACAGGACGCCGGTCTGTGCCACTTCCACGTCGTCCTGGACGAGGCGGGCGAGCTGATCGGCCGGGTCAACCTGGTGGACGTCGCGGACGGCCAGGCCGAACTCGGGTACCGGATCGGCGAGTCGGCCGCGGGGCGCGGGGTCGCGACGGCGAGCGTACGGGAGCTGTGCCGGCTGGCCGCGACGACGTACGGCCTCGTCTCGCTGACCGCGGTGACCACCCTCGACAACCCGGCGTCCCGGACCGTGCTTCGCCGCAACGGCTTCACCGCGGCCGGATCACTCACGATCGACGGCCGACCGGGCATCCGCTACCGGCGCGCGTCACTCGCCGACTGACGTGCGCCCTGCGCGGGCCCGGCTCGGGGCCTGTGGCACGGCCCGACGCAGACAGCACCCGGACCAGGCCAGGCCCGGCTCGCCCCGGCCCGGCGGCCCGGGCCTGGCTCGGTTCAGTTCGGTTCAACAGCTCCCAGTTGGCGGTGGTCCTCGGCGGCGCCTGCCTGCCGCACGTCACCATGCGCAGGTACACCGCCTCCAGCGCCCGCCAGGTGCGCAGGTCGATGTCCTGGGCCGTGTCCTCGGTGGTGCTGTTCGTGCTCGTCATCACGGTCGTCGGGTTCGGCGCGACGGCGCTCGTCGGGCGGGCGGTGATCGCCGAGGCGGATCCGCAGGGCAACACGGCGTACCTGCTGGCGTCCCGGGCGGCGTTCGGAGCGGAGGTCTCCACGGCGGAGACCCCGCTCTTCACGACGGTCACCACGGCGCTCTTCCTCACCCTGCTCGCCTCCGTGGCCGGCATGATCCTCGCCTGCGCCAACTCCCTCGCGCACGACGTGTTCGCGGCCCGGGTGCGGGAGAGGTCGGAACGCCGCGAGATGCTGCTGGCGCGGCTGTCGGCGCTGGCGGTCGGCGTTCCGGCGATCCTGCTGGCCACCCTGGTCCAGCACCGCAGCCTTCAGCCCCTGGTGACCCTGTCCTTCTGCCTGGGCGCCTCCGCGCTCGCGCCCGCGCTGGTGTACAGCCTCTTCTGGCGCCGCTACACCCGCACCGGCCTGATGTGCACCCTCATCGGCGGCTCGCTGGTGGTCCTGCTGCTGATGCCGGGCACGAACCTGGTCTCCGGCTCCCCCGTCTCCGCCTTCCCCGAGGCCGACTTCAACTGGTTCCCGTTCACGACGACGGGCCTGGTGTCCGTCCCGGCCGGCTTCGCCCTGGGCTGGCTCGGCACGGTGGCGTCCGGGCGGAGGAAGGCCGAGGAGCAGCGGAAGCAGTACGAGGCGGTGGAGGGCTGGATCCTGGCGGGGGCGGTGCGGAAGGAGGAGTGAGAAGGGGCGTCGGGGGCGTCCCACGACATCCGCGGCACACCGGATGCCCCCGACAAGGCCACTCACCCCCGCACGAACCGCTCCGGACCTGGCCCACGCACCGGTAGGGCCCTCCCCCACCCTCCGTCCCCGTCCCCGTCCGGTGAGCCTCACTCCTGCGCGGCCCGCCCCGTCAGCGTCATCAGACTGTGCCGTACGTGGTCCATCTGCGCCCGCACGTCGTCCCACCGCTCCCCGTGCTCCCGCAGGACCCCCTCGGTCTCCCGGGCGATCCGTTCCTCGCGCACCCGCGCCTGCGCGATCACCTCGGCGGCCCGCGCCCGCGCCTCCTCCTTCAGCCGCCGCGCCGACACCTCCGCCTCGGCCAACGCCCGCTTCGCCTCCGACAGCGCGGCCTCGGCCCGCGTCACCCGCTCCGCCTCGCGCGCGTCCAGCGCGGCGGCCCGCTCCCGCTCCTGGCGCTCGGCCTCGGCCCACCGCTCGGCGTGCTCCCTGGCCTGCTCGGCGAGCATCGCGATGGTGCGCTGCCGTACCTCACGCGACGCGGCCAGCGCCTCGCCGCGGCTCTCCTTCACCGCGCGCCGGGCCGCGATCCGGATGTCGTCGGCTTCGGCGCGCGCCGCGAGCAGCCGCTGCCGGGCACGCTCCTCACCCTCGGCGCGCACGGTGTCGGCGTACGCCTGCGCGCTCTCGCGCACGCCGTCCGCGTCCGCCCGCGCCTCCTCCACCAGACGCCGCGCCTCCTGGCACGCGCCCTCCCGCAGGGCCGCGGCCTCCTGTCGCCCCAGTTCGAACAGGTGCCGCGCCCCCTCGCCGAGGGCCTCGTACGTCTGCGGGACGAGCGCCGCCACCGTCTCCCGCAGCCGCGCCGCCTCGGCCTCCATGTCCCTGGCGAGCACGGTCAGCCGGGCGGCCCGTTCCCAGGCGGCGTCCCGGTCCCGGGAGAGGGCGTCGGCGAACGCGTCGACCTGTTCGGGACGGTAGCCGCGCCCCCGCACGCCCACGAACCCCCGTGGCGACACCGATGCGCTGCTCATCCTGGAACCCCTTTCCGCCGAACGGATGCGACATGATGATTTCGCGCACATCCTGATATATCGGACGGACGTGTTCCTCCCGCGACACTCCGTGCGGGGCCACGGCCGCGACCCGCACACGAAAGAGCCGCACCCGATCACACGGAAGAGCCGGACCCGATCGCACGATCGAGTCCGGCTCTCCGCCCTCGCGGGTCGCGTCAGGAGTGACGACGCGTCACAGCAGTCCGTCCCACATCTGCTCCAGCAGCACCGACCACCAGCTCTCCGGCGAACCGAGCGCCGCCGGGTCGAGGGCGACCAACTGGGCCTGGAAGTCCACGGTCCACCGGCCCGCCTGCTCCTGGTTCAGCCCGTACCTGAGCCGCCACATCCGCCCGAGGAGCGCCAGGCACCGCTGGAACTCCGGCAGCCCCGTGTTCACGAACTGCGGCGGTACGGGCGCACCGCCCGGCCCCGCCTCCACGGGCACCGCCACGATGTTCGCCGTGCCGTACTGCACACAGATCGCCTTGCCGAAGTCGCTGCCCATGACGAGGTACGAGCCCGCGTCCGCGGCCGACGGCACCCCGCGCTCGGCCGCCAGCTCCGCCAGCGTCGGCACCGGACGCCCCGGCTGGGCCTGCGCCCAGAAGAAGGGGCCCATGTCCACCGGCAGACCCGCGACCACCAGCGTGTGCGCCACCACCGGCGGCACACCCTGCCGGGACACCGCGGCCTGCTCGAACCGGAACAGCCCCGGACCGAACGCCCCCGCCAGCTCCTGCGCCACCCCCTCCGGCGGGACCGGCGGCGCGGGCTGCACCTGCGGAAGGGGCGCGCGGATCGGCGCCGGCCGGGCCGGCCCGTCGGCGACCTGGTGCAACTCACCCTGGTGCGCGAGAAGTTGGCGCATGCCCTGCTGCCGGCTCGCGTGATCCGTGCCGTACGGGGCGATGCTCGCGATCCGCGCCTGCGGCCACTGCTCCCGGATCATCCGCGCGCAGTACGCGCCCGGCAGCTCGCACGACTCCAGCTCGGTGTGCAGCTCCAGCACCTGGTCCGGCGGCACGTTCATGGCCCGCAGCTCGTGGAAGATCTGCCACTCCGGGTGCGGCGTCCCCGGCGCCGAACGCCGGATCAGCTGCTGCTCGGAACCGTCCTGCGCGCGGTAGCGCAGCACGGCCTGATAGCCGGGTCCCACGGTCGGCTGCCCCTGCTGCGGATAGCCGTACGACGGCTGCTGCCCCGGGCCGGGCGGCGGGGGCGGCGGCATCGCGCCGGGCGGCGGGACGGCACCCGGCGGAGGCATCGCGCCCGGAGCCATCGCACCGGGCGGGGGCATGGCGCCCGGAGGCATCCGGTGAGAAGGCGCGGCAGGGCCGCCCGGGGCCATGCCGGGAGCGCCCGGAGCCTGCGGCGGCGGAGGCGTGCCGGGGGCGCCCGCCGGGGGCGCGGACAGCACGGTCTCCGCGTGGTGCACGGCCCCCCGCGCGCCTCCGGCGGAGCCCTGCGCACCCGAAGCGCCGGGACCACCAGAGCCACCTGGAGTGCCGGGAGCGCCCGGAGGCGCGGGCGTGCCGGGCATGCCAGGGGCCCCAGGGGGCTGAGGCGCCCCGGGACCGGCGGGCATACCGGGGGCGCGCTGGGCCCCCGGAGCGCCGGGCGGCTGCGGCGCGCCCGGGGCGCCGGGCCCGCCCGGACCCTGACCCGGCCGTCCCGGGTCGGCGAACATCGTGGCGGCATGGTGGACACCGCCCGGAGGCGTACCACCGGGCGTCCCCGGAGCACCGGGGGGATGCGGAGCACCGGGCGGGCGGGGCGCGCCCGGCTGGTTCGGCGCACCAGGGGTCCGGGCCGCGCCCGGAGCCGGGGGAACGCCCGGTCCGGCCGCGGGCCCTTCAGGCCCTCCGGGCCCCTCGGGGCCGAGCGCCGACACGAGCTGCGTCGGCACGTACCCGCCCGCCGCCGGAGCGGGCGTGCCCGGCGTGCCCGGAGGCCGTGCTCCAGGTGCCCCCGGGGCGCCCGGCGGAGGCGGCGGATTCACGCCCCCGCCCCGCGCGCGACGCGGCGGAGGCGCCGCCTTGCTGGTCGCGGCGTCGGCGATGTCCCCGGCGTTGGGCGCCAGCGACCGCTCCGGACCACCGGATCCCGGGCCCGGCTGCGGCACCCCACCGCCGGGCCCCTGCGGGTACCCGTACGACGGCGCACCCGGCGCGGGCACCCCAGGAGGCGGCGTCCCGGGCACACCGGCATCACCGGCGCCCTGCGGATACCCGTAGGAGGACCCGCCGGGCGCGGGCGGAGGCGGCGGCGTGGCACCAGCCCCGGAACCGCCCGGCCCACCGGGAACACCCGGACCACCCGGCTCGCGATTCTGACCCTGCGCATGCCCGTACGACTGTCCACCGGGCGCGTGCGGCGGAACAGGCCCACCGCCGCCCCCGCCCTGCCCGGCCCCCGGCGCGCCCGGCGCGTTCGGTTGATCCACCGCCGGGGCGACCGCCGTCCGCGGGAGCTGGCTGCCGCCCGAGATCAGGGCCGTCTTGGCGTCCGGCGGTGCCGTGGGCGGCTGGGCCTCGTCGTCGGAACCGCTCAGCGGCGGCGCGAAGACGGTCGCCGGCAACGGCACCGACCGGTCCTCACCGGCATCCGCGTTGGTGTCGGTCCCGGCCCAGGGCGTGGCCCCGGGCGGCACCCCGGGCACGCCCGGAGCCCCCGGCGTCCCCGGCGCGGAAGCCGCCGCGCTCCCTGGCACCCCGGCCTGCGTCTGCGGAAGCGCCTGCGCCCCACCGGCCGAGGCCGCGTGCGTCCCCGGCACCGAGGGCGAGGCCGAGGAAGCCGCCCCCGAAGCCGGGCTCGGCCCCGAAGCCTGACTCGCCCCCGCCCCGGCACCGGTCCCCCGCCGATCCGGGATCCCCAGCTTGTCCGCCGCCTCCTGCAACCACTCCGGCGGACTCAACAGGAACGACGTCTGGTTCAGGTCCACCCGGGCCGCCGGCGCCGGCACCGCGTCGGCCACCGCGTCCGTGCGGCCGTACTCCTCCTCGTACCGGCGGATCACCTCACCCACCGGCAGCGAGGGCCACAGCGTGGCCTCCCCGCTGTCCCGGGCGATCACCAGCCGCTGCGCGCCGCCGTCGGACCGCGGCCCGTCCACGCGGTCCTCGGCCCACACCACGAACCCGAGCTCGAACTCCCGTACCCGCACCTCCCGGTGCTGGTACGCCGGCACATCCCCGTTGATCCACTCTTCGGCGCGCTCCTGCGCCTGCGCGAACGTCACCATCGCCGAGCTCACTCCCCCACGGAAGAGACAGGGACGGACCGCGCGAACCCGCCGTCCACCATCAGATTCGCCACCGTCTCCAACTCCGGCGGATTGCCCGCCAGCCGCGACAGGAAGGCGTCGAAGTCGTCACCGCACGGCAGCAGCAACCGCTCCACCCGCTCGGGCGGCGACCACGCCGGATCCACGTCCCGGGCGTCGTCGTACGCGCAGAACCACACCGAACCGATCCGCTCGCCCTTCACCTTCACGGCCAGCAGCCCGCCCTGCACGAACCCGATCCCCAGATAGTCCTTGGTCAGATGGTCGCGCAGGCACTTGTTGACGTAGACGAGGTCATTGACCGCCGCCTCGTCCCGCACCGTGAAGAACGGCTGGTCGACCAGCAGGCCCAACTCCGCGTCCAGCGCCGCGCCCACCGGCGCGCACCCGCCCGCAGCCTTCAGGAACGACCGGTACGCGCCCGGCAGCCGGTACCCGAGGTCCTCCTCGACCCCCTGCACCTGCGTCTCCGTCACCGCCATGCCCGACTTCGGCAGCCCCACGTGCACGGGACGCGTCTCCTGCAACGGCCGCGTGCCCCGCTTGTCGTGGTCCACCGGCGTCGTCGCGATCCCGCCGTGGTGCCGCAGCAGCGCCTTCACCTCCACCGGAACCAGCTCCAGCCGCCGGCCACCGGCCACGTGGTGCCAGGTCCAGCCGTGCGGGGTCGCCACCGCCGGCACCGTGTCCCACAACTCGTGGCCGCCCGCCGACATCGCCGCGTTCGCCGACACGTAGTCCGTCAGCCGCAGTTCGTCGACACCGAAACCCTCCGGCGGTTCGGCGATCTCCACCGCCGCACGCGCGTACGCGGAGAAGTCGGGGTAACCGTGCTCGTCCATCCGTACCCCTCTGGGGTGACGGGCCGCCCGCACCGGATCCGGGAAATGCACGATCTGCCCGGCATAGGCCGCGTTCGGCGGCGCGGCGTGTCCCCCAGCCTGGCGGCCGGGAGGTGCCCCCAGCCCGAGCCGACCTGTCGTCATGGCGGTTGCCCCCTGCGGCACTCTGTACGACCCGTAGTGACCGGCTTCGTGCCACTACGCTCCGTATCGACTGTCTCGTCCGTCACGACGTCCGTCTCGACCCGCGTCTCGACGCCCGTTGCGACTTCACTCCCCGACTCTCCACGCGCTGACCGCGTGGATCGCGGTGCCGACAGCCTATGCGGTACGACGGGACCGGTCACCGGGCACCGGTCAGCCCCCCTCCGCTTCCGTGACCGGCCGTCACCCCGCTGTGACGAACCAACCCCGCACGGGCGTGTCGCACCGCCCCAGCTTCCGCACCAGCCACGCCATTTGGCAGTCTGTGTGCGCCGGGGGATGCACGGAGGGGAATACGATCATGAACGCGACACAGACGGGACCACACCCAGGATCGCGACCAGGCATGCCCGGCGATCCCCGCACCGGCACGCACACCGGTCGCCACCCGGGCCCGCAGTCCGGCGATCCGCGCGTCGGCTGGAGCAGCACCGACACCCCGCACGCCCCCGTCCTGCGCCACCGCCGCGACGGCATACTCCCCACCGTCGCCGCCGCCCTCTCCGTCCGCGGCGCCACCCTCACCGGCACCGCCGCCCGCGGCGACCAGCCCCCCGTCCTGCACCCGCTCGTCCAGGACTTCCTCGACACGCTCCCCAGCGCCCAGCGCGACCGCTTCACCGGCCGCTGCGCCGAGGCCATGCTGATATCGCGCCACATCGCCACCGCGGACGCCGCCCGCAGCAAGCGCGCCGCCCGCAAGCCGATGACCAACGGCGAGGCCCGCAGGGCCCTCAAGCAGGCCAAGCTCACCGCCCGGCACATCCGCGAGGACGGCGACCCCCTGCACGGCAGCTTCGCCGCCCCCTGTCGCGCCTGCACGGCCCTCAGCGCCCACTTCGGCGTCCGCGTCGTCGACTCCACGACCACGGACGACTGAGCACCACACCAGCCCCCCACGTACACCGACGCGTACGACAACACGTCCACCGACACGACGCCGAGCGGCACCCCACCGCGACCTCGGCGCGCCCCACCCGGCCACTCGGTCGCCCGTCCACCCGTCCACCCCGTCCACGAACTCGCCGACCTCGACGAACCAAGGGCAGATGCACCCCGACCGCACCTCCACCACCCGCTTCGCCGTACCCGTCGACGCCGCCCTGCGCGCCGCCGGCTGGCAGCCCGGACGCTGGGACATAAAGCAGGCCGAGATCTGGGCCGACGCCCTGCGTGAGCACACCTCGAACGCCGGACACCGGCACGTCGTCTTCCCCGCCGCCGTCGAGGCCTGGGCCGAATTCGGCGGCCTGCACATCGCCCCCACCGGACCCGGCCGCCAGGTCGCCCCCGTCCACCTCCACCTGGACCCCCTGCACGGCCTGCACATGGCCCGCACCCTCGGCGACCTCGGCCGCGCCCTGGACACCGAGGTCTGCCCCCTCGGCGCCGAGACCGACACCCGGGCACTGCTCGCCATCGACACCGAAGGCCGCGTCTACGCCCTGGACCACACCGGCGACTGGTACCTCGGCCCCGACCTCGACCGCGCCCTCACCGCCCTCGTCACGGGCACCGAGCCCACGCGCCTCACCGCCCCGCCGGATAGACAGACAGAGACGGACAGAGCCGGACGACCGCAGGACCGACCGGACACCCCCCGGCCACACGGAACAAGGCGCTGACCGGACGCTGCCGGACCACACGGACAAAGACGCGGACCGGACACCACGGCCCCCACGACCGCCCCTACGACGCCGGAATCACCGCCGACACCCGGAAACCCCCCGCCTCCGTCGGCCCGGACACGAACACCCCGCCCAGCGCGACGACCCGCTCCTTCATCCCCACCAGCCCGTTGCCCCCCGACGGCAACCGCGCCGAGGACGCGGCCGACACCTCCCCCGGCGGCTCGTTCTCCACCTGCATCGCGATCTCCGACACCCGATGGGCCAGACGCACATGCGTCTTGGCGCCCGCCGCGTGCTTGTGGACGTTGGTCAACGCCTCCTGCACCACCCGGAACGCCGTCTGCTCGATCTCCGCCGCGTACGACCGCGACTCACCCTCCACCGACAGGTCCACCACCATCCCCGCGGCCGCCGACTGCCCCACCAGCACATCCAGATCCGACAGACACGGCCCGTCCGCAGCACCCTCGTCGTCGACGGCCCGCGAGGCCGCCACCGCCGCCGCCACCCCCACCGCCGCGAGCGGCACGTTCGCCCGCCGCGCCGGCCCGCCCTCAGCGCTGCGCAGGACACCCAGCATCTCCCGCAACTCGGTCAGCGCCTGCCGCCCCATGTCCCCCACCAGCGCGGCGTTCTTCACCGCCTTCTCGGGATCCTTGCGCGCGACCGCCTGAAGGGCCGCGGCGTGCACCACCATCAGACTCACCCGGTGCGCCACCACGTCGTGCATCTCCCGCGCGATCCGGGTCCGCTCCTCGTTGCGCGCCCACTCGGCCCGCTCCTCGGCCCGCTCCGCGAGCAGCTGGAGCTCCCGCTCCAGGCTGTCCGCCCGCTCCCGCAGGCTCTCCATCAGCCGCCGCCGGGCCCCCACGTACAGCCCCAGCAGCAGCGGCGGCGCGGTCAGTCCGAGCGAGGTGGTGATCGAGGCGAAGGGCACGAACCAGTCCCCGATCGTCAACGCCCCGCGCGCCATGTCCTGCCGCACCCGCACGAACGTCACGATCAGCGTCCCCACCAGGGACATGCCCGCCAGCGATCCGATGATCCGGCGCGGCAGCTCCGACGCGGCCAGCGTGTACAGGCCGACGATGCCCATCAGGAAACCCATCTGGGCGGGCGTGATCGCGATCGACACCAGGACGACCGCGATCGGCCACCGCCGCCGGATCACCAGCACGGACCCGGCGAACAGCCCGAACACCACCCCCGCCGCCAACGGGATCCCCGCGTCCCGCGCGAAGGGCACCCCCTCCGCGGCACACTCCGCCGCGGACACCACCGCCAGCCCCACGTCCAGCACCGCACTGCGTCGTCTCGTCCACCACCACGGCCCTCCCCAGGCCGTCGTGCGGTCTTCCCCCGTCGTGGTCATGCCTCCAGCCTACGGTCGGCGGGCGCCCCTTTTCCGGTGAGTTTCGACGACTGGCCTACACCACAGCCCGTCACCGGACGGCGACGAAACAGCCCGATATCCCTCGAACTGCTGAATCGCTCACCGTTCGACCCCGGAAGCGATGATTCCGCCGGACGGTATTCTCATGGCACATGCGTCGGGCAAGTACGCGGACTTCGAGGGACTACGGGAACGGGCGGTGGCGCTGCGGCGGGCCGGCCTCAGCCGACGCCAGATCCGCGACCGCCTCCAGATCGACAACAACGACCTCCTCAACCGCCTCCTGGAGGGCCGGCCCCCTCCGGAATGGACGAAACGCCCCAACGCGAAGGACGACCTCAGGGCCAGGGCACGGGAACTCCGCCTCCAGGGCTGGACGTACGACCGGATCCAGGCGGAGCTGGGATGCTCCAAGAGCTCGATCTCCCTGTGGGTACGGGACCTGCCGAAGCCGGAGCGGCAGAAGCGGACGCGGGAGGAGGCGTCGGCGATCGGCAAGCGCGGCTGGGAAGCCACGCTGCGGCGTCGCGAGGACGAACGCCGACACACGAAGGCATCCGCCAGGCAGGCGATCGGCGATCTGTCCGAGCGGGAGGTGTTCCTGGCGGGCGTGGTCCTCTACTGGGCCGAGGGCGCCAAGGACAAGCCGTACAGCCGCCGCGAGAGGCTGCACTTCATCAACAGCGACCCGAACGTCATCAGGCTGTTCCTGCGCTGGCTCGACGTGCTCGGCGTGGAGCGCGAGCGGCTGCGCTTTCGCGTGAACATCCACGAATCGGCCGATGTGGCGGACGCTGAGGCGTTCTGGGCCGCGCTGGTGGGCGTGGAGCCCTCCGCACTCCAGAGGGCCACCCTCAAGAAACACAACCCGAGGACGAGCCGGAAGAACACCGCGGAGGCCTATCGAGGCTGCCTGGCCATCTACGTCACGAAGAGCGCGGACTTGTACCGTCGCATGGAGGGCGCCTGGTACGGCATAGTGTTGGGTGCCAACCCGGCGACCTGACTGAATGTCCGGTTCGGCCGGGTTTGATCCCCCGTGGTGTAATTGGCAGCACTGTGGCTTTTGGTGCCATCTGTCCGGGTTCGAGTCCTGGCGGGGGAGCACGTGCTCAGTTCGGGTCCTGGTCGGTGACGCCACCGTCAGGGCCCACACTCATATCCCCCACGAAACGCCCCGGTATCCTGCGGATGTCACCTCCCCCTCCACAGCCGAAGGGCAACCCCGTGAGCGCCATTCGCCCGGCAGCCGTCGTCGTTCTCGCAGCGGGTGAGGGCACCCGTATGAAGTCGGCCACACCCAAGGTCCTGCACGAGATCTGCGGCCGTTCCCTCGTGGGCCACGTGCTGGCCGCCGCCCGCGAACTGCGGCCCGAGAACCTCGTGGTGGTCGTGGGCCACGCCCGCGAGCAGGTCACCGCGCACCTGGCCGGGACCGACACCGACGTACGCACCGCGGTGCAGGAGCGGCAGAACGGCACGGGGCACGCCGTGCGGATGGCGCTGGAGGAGCTCGGCGGGCCGGTCGACGGGACCGTCGTGGTCGTGTGCGGGGACACTCCGCTGCTCACCGGCGGGACGCTGCGGCAGCTCGCCGCCACCCACTCCGCCGACGGCAACGCCGTGACCGTGCTGACCGCCGAGGTGCCGGACGCCACCGGGTACGGCCGGATCGTGCGGGACGGCACCTCCGGGGCCGTGACGGCGATCGTGGAGCACAAGGACGCCTCCGAGGCGCAGCGGTCCGTGCGGGAGATCAACTCCGGGGTGTTCGCGTTCGACGGGCAGTTGCTGGCGGACGCGCTCGGCAAGGTCCGTACGGACAACTCGCAGGGTGAGGAGTATCTGACCGACGTGCTCGGGATCCTGCGGGAGGCCGGGCACCGGGTGGGGGCCTGTGTCGCCGGCGACCATCGTGAGATCGCCGGGATCAACAACCGGGTGCAGTTGTCCGCGGCGCGCCGGATCCTCAACGACCGGCTGCTGGAGCAGGCCATGCTCGCCGGTGTGACCGTGATCGATCCCGCGACCACCTGGATCGACGTCACGGTCACGTTCGAGCAGGACGCGGTGGTGCATCCGGGGACGCAGCTGCACGGTTCGACGCATCTGGGGCGGGGTGCGGAGGTGGGTCCCAACAGCCGGCTGACGCACACCCGGGTGGGCGCGGGTGCCCGGGTGGACACCACGGTCGCCGACGGTGCCGAGGTGGGGCCGGAGGCGATGGTGGGGCCGTACGCGTATCTGCGGCCCGGGACCCGGCTGGGGCTCGGGTCGAAGGTGGGGACGTACGTGGAGACGAAGAACGCCACCATCGGGGAGGGGACGAAGGTCCCGCACCTGTCGTACGTGGGTGACGCGACGATCGGTGAGTTCACCAACATCGGTGCGGCGAGTGTGTTCGTGAACTACGACGGGCAGGACAAGCACCACACGACGGTCGGCTCGCACTGCCGGACCGGTTCGGACAACATGTTTGTGGCGCCTGTCACGGTCGGGGACGGCGCGTACACCGCCGCGGGGTCCGTGATCACGAAGGATGTGCCGCCCGGTTCGCTGGCCGTGGCCCGCGGTCAGCAGCGGAATATCGAGGGTTGGGTGGCTCGTAAGCGTCCGGGGAGCGCGGCGGCGAAGGCGGCCGAGGCGGCCTCCCGTCGGGGGGACGGCGAGGACTGACCGGAAACGGGCGCGCCTGTCACGGCGTACCGTGATAGGTGCACACCCGCACCCCACCAGCCGTGACGGCCCCTCGCAGCCAGCTGAGACGGTCGTCCGGTACCCGCTGAGAAACCTCTGAGGAGACAGTGCTGTGACCGGGATCAAGACGACCGGCGAGAAGAAGATGATGTTCTTCTCCGGCCGCGCCCACCCCGAGCTTGCCGAGGAGGTCGCCCAGCAGTTGGGTGTCGGGGTCGTCCCGACGAAGGCCTTCGACTTCGCGAACGGTGAGATCTATGTGCGTTATGAGGAGTCGGCGCGTGGCGCGGACTGTTTTCTGATCCAGAGCCACACGGCTCCGATCAACAAGTGGATCATGGAGCAGTTGATCATGATCGACGCGCTGAAGCGCGCGTCGGCCCGCTCCATCACCGTCATCGTGCCGTTCTACGGTTACGCGCGGCAGGACAAGAAGCACCGTGGGCGTGAACCCATCTCGGCGCGTCTGATCGCGGACATGATGAAGACCGCGGGCGCGCACCGGCTGCTGACCGTGGATCTGCACACGGACCAGATCCAGGGCTTCTTCGACGGCCCGGTGGACCATCTCTTCGCCCTTCCCCTTCTGGCGGACTACGTGGGCAAGAAGGTCGACAGGGACAAGCTGACGGTCGTGTCGCCGGACGCGGGCCGGGTGCGGGTCGCCGACCGCTGGTGCGACCGGCTGGGTGCGCCGCTGGCGATCGTGCACAAGCGGCGCGACAAGGACGTGGCGAACCAGGTGACCGTCCACGAGGTCGTGGGTGAGGTCAAGGGGCGGGTGTGTGTGCTCGTCGACGACATGATCGACACGGGTGGCACGATCTGCGCCGCGGCGGACGCCCTGTTCGCGCACGGTGCGGAGGACGTCATCGTGACGGCGACGCACGGTGTGCTGTCGGGTCCGGCGGCGGACCGGCTGAAGAACTCGCGGGTGAGCGAGTTCGTCTTCACCAACACGCTGCCGACGCCGGGTGAGCTGAGCGGTGACCTGGACAAGATCACGGTGTTGTCGATCGCGCCGACGATCGCGAGCGCGGTGCGCGAGGTGTTCGAGGACGGTTCGGTGACGAGCCTGTTCGACGAGCACTGAGGGTTCCCCTCCTGCCTCCTGGTTCGCTGAAGATCCTTTTGGTTACGGCCTCCCTCGCCGAGTAGACTGCCGGAGTTGCTCGGCGAGGGAGGCCGTACCCATGCGGTGCGGCTGTCCGTTATCGACGCGCTCTTCGTAGCAGGCCGTTCGTGGCCGGGTGACCATCCTTTCTCACCACTACGAGGAGTGAAGAACATGTCCGAGGTCAAGCTCGCCGCCGAGCCCCGCACCGAGTTCGGCAAGGGCGCCGCGCGCCGCATCCGTCGCGAGAACAAGGTCCCGGGTGTCGTGTACGGCCACGGTGCCGACCCGGTCCACATCAAGCTTCCGGGTCACGAGCTGCTGCTGGCGCTGCGCACCCCGAACGTCCTGCTGTCCCTGGACATCGAGGGCAAGACCCAGCTGGCCATCCCGAAGGCCGTGCAGCGTGACGCGATCAAGGGCTTCCTGGAGCACGTCGACCTGCTGCTGGTCCGCAGTGGCGAGAAGGTCAACGTCGAGATCTACGTGCAGACCGAGGGTGAGCTGGCGCCGGGCGCCTACCTGGTGGAGCACGTGATGAACACGCTGACCGTCGAGGCCGAGGCCACGCACATCCCCGAGTCGGTCACCGTCTCCATCGAGGGCCTGGCGGCCGGCGACTCCATCCTCGCCAAGGACGTCCCGCTGCCGTCCGGTACCACGCTGGCCGTGGACGAGGACGCGGTCGTCCTGCAGGTGCTGTCGGCGCAGGCGGAGGAGGCCTCCGGCGAGGCCGAGGGCGACGAGGCCGCCGAGGCCTGATCCTCGCTGTCATCGGTTCGTCAGCCGCTGTTCCCTTCGGGGGGCAGCGGCTGGCGCATATCAAGGAGACACAGACGTGACGACCGACGCGGGCGCCCCCTGGCTGATCGTGGGTCTCGGCAATCCGGGGCCGGAGTACGCCAAGAACCGGCACAACGTGGGGTTCATGGTGGCCGATCTGCTGGCCGAGCGGATCGGGGGCCGGTTCAAGCGGGCCGGGAAGGCGCAGGCGCAGGTCGTCGAGGGGCGGATCGGGCCGCCGGGGCCGGGGAACCGGCGGGTGGTGCTGGCGAAGCCGATGTCGTACATGAACCTGTCGGGCGGGCCGGTGAACGCGCTCAGGGAGTTCTACAAGGTGCCGTTGGCGAACGTGGTGGCCGTCCATGACGAGCTGGACATCGACTACGGGACGCTGCGGCTCAAGCTGGGCGGCGGGGACAACGGGCACAACGGGCTGAAGTCGATGACGAAGGCGATGGGGGCGGACTACCACCGGGTGCGGTTCGGGATCGGGCGGCCGCCGGGGCGTATGCAGGTCGCGGACTTCGTGCTGAAGGACTTCTCGTCGGCGGAGCGCAAGGAGCTGGACTACCTCGTGGACCGGGCGGCGGACGCGGTCGAGGCGCTCGTCATCGAGGGTCTGGAGCGGGCGCAAAGCACGTACAACTCCTGACTTGTCCGTCTGCCGGCGGTGGCGGAGTTGACCGGGCGCGGGGCCATGGCCAATGATCCCGGCCATGCCTGCCACCGCCTCCTCCCGCCGGACCTCGGTCGTCGCGCTGCGGCTGGGGCGGATCGTGGCGATGGGTACGGTCGCGGTGCTGATCCTGATCGCGGGCGTGTGGGCGTCCTGGGGCACGGCTCACCACGTGATGCTCACCAAGGGGCGGGAGCGGGGCACGGTCCAGGTGACGCGGTGCGAGGCGGACACCTGCACGGGTCCGTACACGCCGGTGTCGGTCGGGTCGACGGCGCGCGGGAGCGTGGTCGTCGAGCACACGGTCGCCGTGCGCGAGGGGCGGACGTACGACGTGGTCGTCAAGCCGGGCAGTGACGAGGTGGTGCGGTCGGGTCCGGCCGGGGTCCTGTACGCGTGGGTGCCGTTGGGCGGGGCGCTGCTGCTGGCGTCGGTGGTGGTGGCGGGCGGGCTGCGGCGGACGCGGGCGGCGTGGGTGCTGGCGGGGTCGGGGATCGCCTTGCTCACGGCGGCGTTCGTGACGGCCTGAGGGGTTCTGAGGGGTTCCGGGTCTCCCGTCGGTGGCGGCGGCGGTGCCGGTCGTCGCGGGCGGTCACCCGCTGTTCCGGCGCCGCGGGTGGGTCTGACTCCGCGCGTGAGGGTGCCCCCGGACTCGTCCGCGTCCGGGGGCACCGTCCTGTCAGGGCCGTTCGTCAGCCGGTGTTGCGCAGGCCGGCCGCCACGCCGTTGACGGTGAGCAGCAGGGCCCGGGCGAGCAGCGGGTCGGGCTGCTCGCCCGCGGCCGCGGCGTCCCGCTGGCGCTTGAGCAGGGTGACCTGGAGGTAGGAGATCGGGTCCAGGTAGGCGTCGCGGATGGTGAAGGTCTGCTTGAGGACGGGGGTGGCGTCGAGGAGTTCGTTCTCGCCGGTGACGCGCAGTACTTCGCGGACGGTGAGTTCGTGCTCGGCCCTGATGGTGTCGAAGACGTGCTTGAGCTCGTCGGGGACGAGCGTGTCGACGTAGTGCTGGGCGATCCGCAGGTCCGTCTTGGCGAGGGTCATCTCGACGTTGGAGACGAAGTTGCGGAAGAAGTGCCACTGCTCGTGCATCTCGTCGAGCACGGTGTCCAGGCCGGCCTCGCGCAGGGCCTTGAGGCCGGAGCCGACGCCGAACCAGCCGGGCACGATCTGCCGGGACTGGGTCCAGCCGAACACCCAGGGGATGGCGCGCAGGCCGTCGAGCGAGACGCCGGAGCCGGGGCGGCGGGAGGGCCGCGAGCCGAGGTGCAGGTCGGCGAGCTGGTCCACCGGTGTCGACGCCAGGAAGTACGTCGGCAGGTCCGGGTCCTCCACCAGGCGGCGGTAGGCGGCGTGGGCCGCGTCGCTCACCAGGTCCATCGCCGCGTCCCAGCGGGCGAGGGCCTCGTCGGACTGGCGGGGGGCGGTGTGCAGGGCGGAGGCCTGGAGGGTGGCGGCGACCGTGAGTTCCAGGTTCTCCCGGGCCAGGGACGGCACGAGGTACTTGTCGGAGATGACCTCGCCCTGCTCGGTCACCTTGATCTCGCCCTCCAGGGTGCCCCAGGGCTGGGCGAGGATCGCGTCGTGCGAGGGGCCGCCACCGCGGCCGACGGTGCCGCCGCGACCGTGGAAGAGGCGCAGGCGGACGCCGTAGCGGTGGGCGACGTCGCGCAGGCGGCGCTGGGCGCGGTGGATCTCCCACTGGCTGGTGGTGATGCCGCCGAACTTGGAGGAGTCGGAGTAGCCGAGCATGACCTCCTGGACGTCGCCCCGGAGCGCGACCAGGCGCCGGTAGGACGGGTCGGAGAGCATGTCCTCCAGGATCGTGTCGGCGGCCTTGAGCTCGTCGGTGGTCTCCAGCAGCGGGACGATGCCGATCTTCGCCCAGCCGGCGTGCAGGTCGAGCAGGCCGGCCTCGCGGGCGAGGACGGCGGCGGCGAACACGTCGTCGGCGCCCTGGCACATGGAGATGATGTACGACTCGATGACCTCGGGTCCGAAGACCTCCAGGGCCCGCTTGACGGTCTGGAACACGCCGAGGGTCTTCTCGCCGGCCGCGTCCACCGGTGCGGGGGTGGGGGCGAGCGGGCGGCGGGAGCGCAGTTCCTTGGCGAGCAGCTTGGTCCGGTAGTCGCGGGGCATGTCGGCGTAGCGCCAGGACTCCTCGCCGAGCCGGTCGAAGAGCTGGCCGAGGGCGTGGTGGTGGGCGTCGGCGTGTTCGCGTACGTCCATGGTGGCGAGCTGGAGGCCGAAGGCGGACAGCGTGCGGATCGTGCGGTCCATGCGGCCGTCGGCGAAGAGGCCGCCGCGGTGTTCGCGCAGGGAGGTCTGGATGAGGGTGAGGTCGGCGAGCAGCTGGGCCGTGCCGAGGTAGTCGCGGCCCTTCTCGTGCGGGGTGCCCTTGGCCAGGCGCTGCTTGGTGTTCTCCAGCTTCTGCCGGATGCAGGTGGCCTTGAGGCGGTAGGGCTCCTCGGCGTTGAGGCGCTTGTAGCGGGGGCTGATCTCCGGGAGGCGTTCCAGGTCGGTGCCGAGGGAGTCCAGGAGTTCGTCGGTGGCGCCGGTGTAGCGGATGGAGTTGGAGAGGAAGCCGCGCAGCTCGTCGATCATCTCCAGGGCGTCGTTGATGCCGTGCTCGTGCTGGAGGATCAGGACGTCCCAGGTGACCTGGGGGGTGACGTTGGGGTTGCCGTCGCGGTCGCCGCCGATCCAGGTGCCGAAGGTGAGCGGGCGGGTGTCGTCGGGGATCCTGACGCCGACGCGCTCCAGTTCGGCGGTGAGGTCCTCGAGGACGTCGCCGACCGCGCCGGCGTGCAGCTCGTCGAGGTAGTAGATGGCGTTGCGGGCCTCGTCGGCGGGCTCGGGGCGGACGACGCGCAGTTCGTCGGTCTGCCACACGAGGTCGATGTTCTCGGCCAGACGGGTGTCGTGGCGGCGGCGGTCGGCCTCGATGACCGGGGTCTCCAGGAGCGCGGCGATGCGCCGGAGCTTGTTGAGGACGGAGCGGCGGGCGGCCTCGGTGGGGTGGGCGGTGAACACCGGGCGGACGTTCAGGTTGGCGACGGTCTGGCGCAGGTGCTCGGGGTCGGCGTCCTTGAGGCGGTCGGCCGTGCGGGCGAGCAGGCTGCCTTCGGCGGCGCGCTTGGCGCGCAGTTCGCGGCCGCGGTGGACCTGCTCGGTGACGTTGGCCAGGTGGAAGTAGGTGGAGAAGGCGCGGACCAGCTTGGCGGCGGTCTGCAGTTCGATGCCGCGCAGCAGTTCGGCGGCGGCTTCGCCGTCCTCGCGGGTGAGGCGGCGGACCTTCTCGACCAGGTCGAGCAGCTCGGGACCCTCCTGCCGGACGAGGGTCTCGCCGAGGAGGTCTCCCAGGCGCCGGATGTCGGCGCGCAGCTCGCTGCTGGTCGAGGTGGTGCTCGTGGTCAGGTCGTCGGCACTGCTCACAGGTGCGGCTCCTTGCAGTGTTGAAGCTCGTCCGGGAGGGAACCCGGAGGGTGGTCGGGCGGCTGACGCCGCTTGCGGACCGGGACATCCGGGCAGATAAAGAGCGGACCGCGCTGTCCGACCGACACAAGGATAGGTGTCCGTGCGGCCGCGCAGGCTGTCGGCCTCTTGCCGCGGGACTGAGCGCTGCCATACTTACGATGCCGTAGGTTACGGAACCGTAGGAAGTACGGCCCGGTTCTCGTCGACCCGGTGTCTGTCTCAATCCAAGACCCCACAGGGGACGCGCATGACCTCTAGCTCCGACGTGATCGAAGACTCTTCGAAGCCGACCGACGGAACTCCCCCGCCCTCCGCCACCCTGGGCGGGGAGCAGAAGCGTTCGATCGAGCAGATCACCCTGCTGCTCTTCATCACCGTCCCCTTCCTCGCGCTGCTGGCGGCGGTGCCGCTGGCGTGGGGCTGGGGCGTGAGCTGGCTCGATCTCGGCCTGCTGGTCTTCTTCTACTTCCTGGGCTGCCACGGCATCACGATCGGCTTCCACCGCTACTTCACCCACGGCTCCTTCAAGGCGAAGCGACCGCTGCGGATCGCGCTGGCGATCGCCGGGTCGATGGCGGTCGAGGGGCCGCTGGTGCGCTGGGTGGCCGACCACCGCAAGCACCACAAGTTCTCCGACGCGGACGGCGACCCGCACTCGCCCTGGCGGTTCGGTGAGACGGTTCCGGCGCTGATGAAGGGCCTGTGGTGGGCGCACATCGGCTGGATGTTCGACGAGGAGCAGACGCCGCAGGACAAGTACGCGCCGGATCTGATCAAGGACCGGGCGATCCGGATGATCTCCCGCCAGTTCATCCTGTGGGCGCTCCTGTCGCTGGCGCTGCCCCCGCTGATCGGCGGGCTGGTGACGGGGTCCTGGTGGGGCGCGTTCACCGCGTTCTTCTGGGGCTCGCTGGTCCGGGTGGCGCTGCTGCACCACGTCACCTGGTCGATCAACTCGATCTGCCACGCGGTCGGCAGGCGGCCGTTCAAGTCGCGGGACCGCTCGGGGAACGTGTGGTGGCTGGCGGTGCTGTCCTGCGGTGAGTCCTGGCACAACCTGCACCACGCGGACCCGACGTCGGCGCGGCACGGGGTGGAGCGGGGCCAGGTGGACTCCTCGGCCCGTTTCATCCGCTTCTTCGAGCTGCTCGGCTGGGCGTACGACGTGCGCTGGCCGTCACGCTCGCGTATCGATTCCCGCCGTAACCCGGAGCAGGACGGTTCCCGACGCAAGAAGGAGACCGCCGAGGCGGCATGATTGACGCCGTGGCGACCGACTCCAGCAGCACCCCGAGCAATGAGAAGCCGCGGCGTGCGCGTCGCACCCGGATGACCGGTGCGGAGCGCCGCCAGCAGCTGCTGGAGATCGGTCGCACCCTGTTCGCGGCGAAGGGTTTCGAGGGCACGTCGGTGGAGGAGATCGCGGCGAAGGCCGGGGTGTCCAAGCCGGTGGTGTACGAGCACTTCGGCGGCAAGGAGGGCCTGTACGCGGTGGTGGTGGACCGAGAGATGCGCCGCCTGCTGGACATGGTGACGAGTTCCCTCACCGCCGGTCACCCCCGCGAGCTGTGCGAGCAGGCGGCGTTCGCGCTGCTGGACTACATCGAGGAGTACACGGACGGTTTCCGCATCCTGGTCCGCGACTCCCCCATCCCGCAGTCGACGGGTTCCTTCGCGTCGCTGATCTCGGACATCGCGACCCAGGTGGAGGACATCCTGGGCCGCGAGTTCAAGAGCCGCGGTTTCGACCCGAAACTGGCCCCCCTGTACGCGCAGGCCCTGGTCGGCATGGTCGCCCTGACCGGCCAGTGGTGGCTGGACGTCCGCCGCCCGAAGAAGGCGGAGGTCGCCGCGCACCTGGTGAACCTCGCCTGGCACGGCCTGGACGGGCTGGAGGCCAAGCCGCACCTGATAGGGCGGCGCAAGAGCTGACGCCGGCCGTCGTGCCCGGGCCGATCGCGCGGGCCGGTGGCGGCGGGCACCGTCATCCCTCCTTGCGGGCGACCGCGAAGATCCGGCGGAAGGGGAAGGGCGTGCCGTGCGCACCGGCCGGATACGCCTCGCGCAGGGCGGTCCGGTAGGCGGCCAGGAACTCCTCGCGGGCCGGCGGGTCGTCGGCGAGCGCGGTGAGGACCGGGCGCAGTGCGGTGCCCTTCACCCAGTCCAGCACCGGGTCCTCACCGGTGAGCGGATGGATGTACGTCGTCTCCCACACGTCGGCGGCGCAGCCGAGGCCGGCCAGCCGCTCCAGGTAGTCCTCGGGGGCGAGCACGGCGTCGGTGTGCCGGAGGGTGCCGTCGAGGCGGTCCTTCCAGCGGGCGGAGCGGGCGAGTTCGCGCAGCAGCACCTGGCTCGGGGAGCCGAAGTTCCCCGGCACCTGGAAGGCGAGGGTGCCGCCCGCGGTCAGGCCCGCCACCCAGTCCGCGAACCGCTCCGCGTGCCCGGGGACCCACTGGAGCGTGGCGTTGCTGACGATCAGGTCGTACGGCCGCGCGGGCGTCCAGGTCCGTACGTCGGCGTGGGCGAAGTCGAGCCGGCCGCCGCCCGGGGTGGGCCCCTCGTGCTCGACGTGGGCCCGGTCGAGCATCTCGGGCGAGTTGTCGTACCCGGTGACGTGGGCCGCGGGCCAGCGGGCGGCGAGCAGGGCGGTCACGTTGCCGGGGCCGCAGCCGAGGTCGGCGATGCGGGGTGGGTCGGCCGGCAGGTCGGGGACGCGGGCGAGCAGGTCGGTGAAGGGGCGGGCGCGGTGGCCGGCGTGCCGCAGGTACTGGGCGGGGTCCCAGGTGGGGGCGGGCATGAAGCCTCCTGGAGTGAGAGCCGTGCGCGAACGGTTGCTCAGCCTTCCCCGACATATAGCTCGACGTCAAGAGTCTTCACCTCAAGAGACTTCACGTCGACACAACCACTACACTGATCGACATGGAGGACGAGGTCGATCGGCTGGTCGCAGCATGGCGCCGGGAGCGCCCGGACCTCGACGTGGAGCCGCTGGAGGTGCTCAGCCGGGTGAGCAGACTGGCCCGGCACCTGGACCGGGCGCGCCGGCTGGCCTTCGCCGAGCACGGGCTGGAGCCCTGGGAGTTCGACGTGCTGACCGCGCTCCGGCGGGCGGGGACCCCGTATCAGCTCTCGCCGGGGCAGTTGCTGACGCAGACCCTGGTCACCTCGGGCACCATGACCAACCGCATCGACCGGCTGGCGAAGAAGGGCCTGGTGGAGCGGCTGCCCGACCCGAGCGACCGGCGGGGGGTGCTGGTCCGTCTCACTCCGGAGGGCCAGGACCGCGCGGACCAGGCCCTGGCCGGACTGCTGGACCAGGAGCGCGCGATCCTCGCGGAGCTGTCCCGCGCCCAGCGCGGTGAACTGGCGGGACTGCTGCGCCAGTTGACCGCGCCGTTCGACAACATTCCCGGCTGAGGCGCCCGCCGCTCAGGCGCTGCTGCTCTCCTCCACCCCGATCCGGCCGACGGGACCCAGGTCGACCGGGCCCACGCCCGCTCGCCGCGCCAGCGCGACGGCGGCCAGGGTGGAGTGCACCCCGAGCTTGCCCAGGACGTTCTGCATGTGCGTCCGCACGGTGTGCGGCGACAGGAACAGCCGCTCGGCGACGGCCTTGCGGCCCAGCCCGGCGACCATGCACCGCAGCACCTCCCGCTCCCTGGGCGTGAGGGACTCCACGAGCCGCTCGCTCTCGGTGCGGTGCTTGCGGGCCGCCGTCAGCTCGCGCAGGACGCCGGTGAGCAGCGCGGGCGGCAGATGGGTCTCGTCGCGCAGGACTCCCCGGATGACGGTGAGCAGCCGGGACAGCGAGCAGTCCTTGGCGACCCACCCGCAGGCACCGGCCTGCAGGGCGAGCGCGGCCCGCCGCGGATCGTCCTTCTCGGCGAGCACCACGATCCGTACGCCGGGCTGCGCGGAACGCACCCCGACCACCAGTGAGATGCCGTCGACGAGACCGTCCTCGTTGCCCGCCTGGACGGGTACGGCGGGCCGTACCCCGGGCACGTTGCCGCCCAGGTCGGCGTCGACGAGCAGGACGTCGAAGCGACGCCCCTCAGCCGCCGCGCGTTCCAGACTGCGCAGCGCGGCCGGACCGCTGCCCGCCGCGGAGACGTCCACGTCGGGCTCGGCGGCCAGGGCGGCGGCGAGCGACTCGGCGAAGATGCGATGGTCGTCGACGACCAGCACTCGGATGCGAACCACGAAACCCCCTTCCCCAGGCTCCTGAAGAGCAGGGGATACGCCGGAGAACGACGACGGAGCGGGCACGACGCCTGGGGATGCCGGAACCGCACGGCCGCCGCCGTGCAGAGACCGTTACCCCCACATCGGGCGTCGTACCCGACTGTCTCGCCCCCTGAACAGCACCGGCCCCCACCGGTGCTGTTCATCAGAGTACGGGCGGGGGGCGGGAGCGGAAGGCAATTTGCAGAACTGGCTGTCCGACGCGTTTATGGTGAGCCGCATGTTTCGTATCGAGACAGAAGTCGACAAGGAGCGGCGTGATCTGCTCCGGACTCGGCTGCGGGAGACGAACACGGCCGCCTCCCCCGTCCTGCGCGCCCTGCGCGGCACCCCCGCCGCGCGTGAGGTCCCCCTGCACGTGTGGGCGCTGGACGGGACGGGCGCCCTGGCCGGCGGGCTGGTCGGCCACACCTGGGCGACCTGGCTGCACGTGGCTCACCTGTGGGTCGACGAGCGGCACCGCGGCTCGGGGCTCGGCTCCCGGCTGCTGGCCCGGGCCGAACGGGTGGCCCGCGACCAGCGGGACTGTTCGGCCGTACGCCTGGAGACCTGGGACTTCCAGGCGCCGCGGTTCTACCAGAGGCGGGGCTACGAGGTGGTGTGCGTGATCCCCGGCTATCCGCCGGGAATCACGGAATACACGCTCGTCAAGCGGTGGCGGTGAGTCAGGGCCGGGTGCCCCCTCGGTGGGTCTCGGCCACGACCGCCGCCATCAGTTCGGCTTCGAGGACCGAGGCGTCGGCCAGCATCGTGGCGGCGCTGTAGGAGTTCAGCAGGGTCTTGGTGACCCGCAGGGCGGCGAGCGGCCGTCGGACGATGGGGTTGGCCCAGGCTGTCGTCGCCGCGTCGATCTTCTCGGCGGGCACGACCTTGTGCAGCAGCGAGAGGGACAGGGCTTCCTGAGCGTCGACGGCACGGCCCGTGAGGACGAGTTCCCGGGCGCGCGCGGTGCCGACCTCGTTGATCAGCCGGGGCAGGATCCCGGCCCAGGCCGTCGGCAGTCCGAGCGCGAGTTCGGGCAGCCGGAAGCTCGCGTCCTGACTGCCGACGCGCAGGTCGCAGGCGATCGCCAGGCCGAGCCCGGCGCCCACCGCCCGGCCGTGGACCTGGGCGATGGTCACCGCCGGATTGCCGGTGAGGGCTTCGTAGACGCGCCGGGCCTTGATCCCGGAGACGCGCTGGCGCTGGGCCGCCGGATCCGTCAGCACGAACTCGGCGCGGTCACCGCCGAGACAGAAGTCGTCCCCGGCACCGGACAGCACGACCACGCGCACGTCGGGGCCCTGGTGGTCCAGGACGGCCCGCAGGTCGTCCAGCATCGCGTCGGTGACGACGTTGCCCGGTTCAGGGCCGCTGAGTTCGATGGACAGGACAGCCCCCCGCTGGTGGACCCGCAGGGTCTTCAGCGAGAGGTCTGGGCGCGCGGGGGGCGGCAGGGTCGTCATCCGTGGTCACTTTCAACGAGGTCACGCGGCGGAACACCATACGAGGCGCGTAGGTGGGGACGGACACCGGGCGCAGCGTCTGGAAACGATTCAGCAGGGCGGTCAGCAGCGAACGGCCCTCGAGCCGGGCGAGGCCCGCTCCGAGGCAGTAGTGGATGCCCCCGCCGAAGGCCATGTGACTGCTGTCGCGCAGGATGTCGAAGCGGTACGGGTCCTCGTGGCGCCGCGGGTCGTGGGCGGCCGCCCCGTACATCACGTGGACCATCTGGTCCTTGGCGATCGGGGTGCCGGCCAGGACGGTGTCGGCGGCGGCGATCCGGCTGTTGACGTGGACGGGAGGGTCGTAGCGCAGCGTCTCCTCGACCGCGTCCTCGACGTGCTCGGGGTGCTCGCGCAGCCAGTTCCACGCGGCGCCGCCGTCCCGGGTCAGCAGCCAGACCGCGTTGGTCATCAGGGTCGCCGAGGTCTCCAGGGACGCGACCGCGATGAACATGACCAGGTCGAAGACGGTCTGGTCGGCGGCTGCCGGGTCGCCCGGGAACTGCTCGTCCCAGTACCGGATCCAGTGGGAGATCGGGTCGTCGCCCGGGGCTTCCCGGCGTTCCCGGATGAGACCGGTGAAGAACACCCGCATCTCCTCGGTCGCCTGGGCGGAGACGGCCAGTTCGGTCTTCGTGGGCAGGAGTTCCTGCGAATGGACCTGCCGGTGAGTGAAGTCCAGCATGTGCGCGTGGTGCCGGGCGGGGATGTCGAGCCACTCGCCGGTGGCGAGGACGGGGAGCTGGTCACCGACGACGGTGACGAAGTCGGCCTCCCCGTCGTCGCGTATTCGGTCGGCCAGCTCGTCCACGATCCGCCGGGCGTGGACCGCGACCCGGGGCGCCAGCGACGCGAGGGTGTTCCGGTCGAACAGGTTGCCCAGGCCCCGGCGTTGACACGTGTGGTCCGGCGCGTTGAGCCGGAACAGGGTCCGGCTCATCGCCTGGGCGGCGGGCGCCTGCCAGCGCTCGGACGGGGGCTGTCTGGCCTGCCAGGCGAGGTCCGGTACGAGCCAGTTCCTGCCGCGCAGGACCTGGTCACAGGCGTCGTAGCCGGTGACCAGGTAGCCGCCCCACGGAGCGGGCAGGACGTCGCCCAGGGAACGCATCTGCTCCCACACGGGCCAGGGGTTGCTCTGGCCCTCGGGTGAACGCAGGCGTCGGAGAAGGGAGATGACGGCTCGACGGTCTGTGGTGGTGCCGCTTATGTCGCCAACTGCGGTCACGCGGAGCTCCTTTGTGGCCGGGCGTTACCGTTACTGGCGGAATCTACCCTTCCCCTCTCCGGCGCCATGCGCCGCTACGTGTTGCTCCCGTCACATGCCGTGTGGCCGATTCCCGGTTTACGCACGGTAGTTGTTGTTCCGTCAGACGCGGAAGAGGTCGACCAGGGTGCTCCAGAAGCCCCGCTTGGGCGCCGGCTGCTCCTGCCGTACGGGCTCGGGGGCGGGCATCGCGCCCGGCTGCTCGGGCTGCTCGGGCTGCTGCCGGGGGGCGGCGCTCTGCAGGGCCGAGACCATGCGGGTGGCCGGGGTCGGGCTGAACCGCACGGGCAGCGCGGCCAGCGCGTGCTGGAACGGCCCCGGACGCCACCGCAGGTCCTCGTCCGCCACCGCCAGGGTGAGGTCGGGCAGCGCGTTGAGGATCCGCTCGATGGCGGTGATCGTGATGATCAGCGCCGGGTCCTTGGCGGGACAGGCGTGCGGGCCCGCTCCCCATGCCAGGTGCGCGCCCTTGTTGCGGTTCTCGCGGGCCTCCTTGAGGGCGGGGTCGCTGTTGGCGCCGGCGAAGCTGATGACGACCGGCGAGTTCGCCTCGACGATCACCCCGCCGAGGTCGACGTCCTGCACCGGGTAGTGCGTGGCGTAGTTGGCCAGGGGCGGGTTGTTCCACAGGATGTGGTCGATGGCCTCCTCGACCAGCATGCCGGAGCCGCCCGAGCCCTCCTCCTTCAGCAGCAGGTGCAGGGCGTGCCCGATGAGGTTGCGCTGGGGTTCGAAGCCGGCGCCCATCAGCACGACGAGCTCGTCCTTCAGCTCCTCGTCGGTGAGGCCCGCGGAGTGCTGGATCAGCCAGGAGGTCATGTCGTCGCCGGGGCGGCGGCGCTTGACGGAGATCAGCTCCATCAGGCCCGCGGTCAGCTCCTCGTTGGCACGCTGCACGTCGATGCCGTCGAAGAGGGCCGACAGGGAGAGCGTCAGGGTGTCGCCGATGTCGGCCGGGCAGCCGAAGAGCTTGTTGAACAGCAGCAGCGGCAGCATCTTGGCGTAGTCGTTGATCAGGTCGGCGCGGCCGCGCTCGCTGAACTGGTCGATGAGGAAGTCGGCGATCGGCTCGACGTCCCGGCGCAGCCGGGTGGTGTTGAGCCGGTCGAAGCTCGCGGTGATGGCCTGGCGCAGCCTCAGGTGCACGGCACCGTCGGTGAACAGGCAGTTGGGCCGGTAGGCCATCATCGGCAGGATCGGGCTGTCCAGGGGCACGCGGCCCTCGTTCAGCGCCTTCCAGCGGCGGGCGTCACGCGGGAACAGGGTGGGGTTCTGCAGCACCCTCAGGGCCGTCTCGTGTTCGACGACCAGGGTGGCGTCCACGCCGGGCGCGAGCTCCACGGGTCCGGCGGGACCGTGGGCCCGCACGTACTCGTAGATCTGCTGCGGGTCGGCGGTGAAGGTGCCGTCGAACATGGGGCATCTGGCGCCGGTGGTGGCGGCCGGCGAGTGGTGAGTGTCCACGGGGGAGTCCTTTGCGGGCCGGGGCCTGGCGGCCCGGCCGGGGAGGGAGTGGATCAGGCCGCGCGATCGAGCAGGTGGCGGACCAGTGCGATCAGCGCGTTCGCGGACGACCGCTGGTCGCGGGCGTCGCAGTAGACGACGGGGGTGTCGGGCAGCAGGTCGAGGGCCTCGCGGATCTCCGCCTCGTCGAAGTGCTGCTGCGCGTTGAAGGTGTTGACGGCGATGGCGTACTCGAGCCCGTACTCGTCGATCAGGTCGATGACCGGGAACGTCTCCTCCAGCCGGGCGGGGTCGACCAGCAGCAGCGCGCCGAGCGCGCCGCGGGCCATGTCCTCCCACAGCTGCATGAAGCGCTGCTGTCCGGGCGTGCCGAACAGGTAGAGCACGAGTTCCTCGGTCAGCGTCAGCCGGCCGAAGTCCAGGGCCACCGTGGTGGTGACCTTGTCCGGTACGCCCCGCAGGTCGTCCACGTGCACGGACGCCTGCGTCATCTTCTCCTCCGTCCGCAGCGGCGTGATCTCCGACAGCGAGCCGATGAAGGTGGTCTTGCCCACCGCGAAATGACCCACGACCAGGATCTTGGCGGCGGTGGTCACCGCGTCGGAGAGGTAGATCGTGCCGTTCGCGGTCGTCTCAGACGATGAGGGTTTCGAGTCCATGCAGAACCTTCTCGAGGGTCTCTCGGTCAGCGAGCTGGGCGCGGGCGGGTTCGGAGCGGCGCAGCAGGTGTCCCTGTTCGGCCAGATCGGTCAGCAGCAGCCGGGCCACGCCCACCGGCAGTCCCAGATGGCCGGCCACCTCCGCCACGGACAGGTAGCCGCCCCCGCACAGTTCCCAGATGGCCCGTACCTCGGGGCCCGCCCCGAGCGGCAGCTCGCGGTCGGGAGCCAGGGTGACCAGGGTGTGCAGTGCCAGGTCGTCCGCCGACGGCAGCCGCCGGCCGCCGGTGATGACGTAGGACCGGACGAAGTCGCTGGTGACCGGCGCTTCCTCGCCGGGGCTGGTCATGCGTCGGCACCGGCGTTCAGGCGGGGCGCCGCGCTCATCGCCTCGCGCAGCGCGCTCACGGTCTTCTGCATCCGGAAGGACACGGCCTCCATGTCGACGTCCAGAGCCGCCGACACGGCCAGATAGGCCCCGCTGCCCGCGGCGACCAGGAAGATCCAGCCGCCGTCGTACTCGACCAGCGTCTGCTTCCAGGTGCCGTGTCCGCCGTCCACGAAGCCGGCCACGGCCCGGCACAGCGACTGGATGGAGCTCATCGCGGCGGCGTTCTTCTCCGCCTCGTCACGGCTGATGTCGTCGGAGCGCTGCATCAGCAGGCCGTCCGCGGAGACGAGGATCGCATGACGGGCCCCGCGCACCTCGAGCACGCCGTTCAGCACCCACGACAGGTCGGCATTCACTGGTTCTGGGTTCCTTCCGTGTTGTTCGAGACGCGGCCGAGGTGCGTTCCGCGGGCGAACGCGCCGATTCGCGACGCCGTCACTTCGCTGGTGTTCTCCCGGTCGGCGGGCACCGGGGCGGGTGCCGCCTGGTCGGGCTGGGGAACCACCGAGACGGCCCGGTTGCGGCGCCGGCGGCGGGGCAGGCCACCGGGCGTCGTGCCGACGACGAGCGTCGGGCCGGTGGCGGGCACCGCGGCCCGGCGCCGTACGGGCTGCTCGTCCTCGGTCTCACGGTCGTCGTGGTGGGCGGCGGGCTGAGGGGCGTCAGTGGTCAAGAGGCCCTCCGGCACACGGATCACGGCGCGGACTCCGCCGTAGGGGGAGACCGAGTCGACGGACACCGAGAATCCGTAGCGGGCGGCGAGCATCCCGCAGACGGCGAAGCCGAACTTGGGCGGGTCGCCGAGCCCGGTGATGTCGACGGCGCCCTCGGGCGAGAGCAGGACCGCGGCCCGGGCCTTGGTCTCCTGGCTCATGCCGACACCGGCGTCGTCGACCACCAGGCACACGCCGGTCGGCACGGCCTGGATGTTGATCTCCACCGGAGACTGGGGCGCGCTGTACTTGGTCGCGTTGTCCAGCAGCTCGGCGAGGACGACGGCGACCGGCTCGACGGCCTTGCCGGTGATGGAGATGTTCACCTGGGCGTTGACCCGGACCCGGTTGAAGTCCTTGATCCGGCCCTGGGCGCTGCGGGCGACGTCGTACACGGAGGCGCTCTCCTCGCGCCGCCCGAGCCATCCGCCGCAGAGCACCGAGATGCCCTTGGTGCGGCGGCTGAACTGGCTGCTGGTGTGGTCGACCAGCATCAGGTCGGCCAGCACGCCGGAGTCGTCGCCGTACTCCTTCTGCAGGTTGTCCAGGAGCACCTGCTGCTCCTCGGCGAGGGACTGCAGGGTGCCCATCGCCGACTTGAGGACGGACTTGGTGGCCGACTCCGCGTCCGCCCGGACCTCGGCGAGGTCCTCCACATGCCGGTGGGTGAGGGTTTCGTAGCCCGTCTGCACCTGGCGGAGCTGGCCCTGTACGGCCACCAGGTTGCTCTGAAGGTTGTCGTTGTTGCGGCGGAGAGCCATGTTGGTTCTCCGGGCGCGCATCACTGCGAAGGTCGCAGCGACGATCACGGTGATCAGGGTCCACAGCAGTGGATCCTGGATGAATGACGTCATGAGACTCTCTTCAAGTCGCCTCGCGTCGGCGGCCAGAGCAACAGCCACTCCTTCGCGATGGGGCCCTAGAGACTGTCCCCCGTACGCGTTCATGACGCGCCGTCAGCCTACTGAAAAGTGCGATGATCGTATCAGTAGAAACACTGTCAACAGGCGTACCAGAGCGTCCATTTGGTGACTTTCACAAACACCACCCGGTCACGTTGATCCCCGGACGGCCCCGTTCGGCAAAGGGCCCGTAAAGACGTCGGCCCCGCGCTCGGTGGGAGCACGGGGCCGACGGGGCCGGTACGCGGGTCAGCTCAGCCGGCGCGCTCCCGCCGAGGGCACCGCCTCGAACACCCGCGGCGCGGTGAAGTCCGCGGCGGCGAAGGCCTCCTGGACCGCCTTGGTGATCGTGTCGACGTCGGCGGCCTCCGCGAGGACGATCGCCGAGCCGCCGAAGCCGCCGCCGGTCATCCGCGCGCCGAGGGCGCCGGCGGCGAGGGCGGTGTCGACGACCAGGTCCAGCTCCGGGCAGGAGATGCGGAAGTCGTCGCGCAGGGAGGCGTGCCCCGCGACCAGCACCGGGCCGATGGCCCGCGTGTCGCCGGACTCCAGCAGGGACACGACCCGCTCGACCCGCTCGTCCTCCGTGACGACGTGGCGCACCAGGCGGCGCACCTCCTCCTCGTCCCCGAGCCGGGCCAGCGCCGCGTCCAGCTCGCCGTAGGGGATGTCCCGCAGGGCGTCCACGCCCAGCAGGGCCGCGCCCTGCTCGCAGCCGGCCCGGCGCTTGCCGTACTCGCCGTCGCTGTGGGCGTGCTTGACCTGGGTGTCGACGACCAGCAGGCGCATGCCCTCGGTGGCCAGGTCGAAGGGGATCTGCTTCTGGGACAGGTCGCGGGTGTCGAGGAACAGGGCGTGGCCCGTCTCGCAGCACGCCGACGCGGTCTGGTCCATGATGCCGGTCGGGGCGCCGACGTACACGTTCTCCGCGCGCTGGCACAGGCGGGCCAACTGCCAGCGCTTGAGGCCGAGTTCGTACAGGTCGTTGAGGGCGAGGGCGACCACGACCTCCAGCGCCGCCGACGAGGACAGGCCCGCGCCGGACGGCACGGTCGAGGTCAGGTGGACGTCGGCGCCGGTGACCGGGTGGCCCGCCTCGCGCAGCGCCCAGACCACACCGGCCGGGTACGCCGTCCAGTCTCGGTCCGCCCCCGGGACCAGGTCGTCCAGCCGCAGCTCGGCGACGCCGGCCTCGATGTCCGCCGAGTGCAGCCGCAGCACGCCGTCGTCCCGCCGGGACACCGCCGCGACGGCGATGTGCGGCAGGGCGAACGGCATCACGAAGCCGTCGTTGTAGTCGGTGTGCTCGCCGATGAGGTTGACCCGGCCCGGCGCCGCCCACACCCCCTGCGGACCGGCCCCGTACAGCTCCTCGAACCGCTCGGCGACAGCCCCTGCGACAGCCTCGCTCATGCCCTGACCCCTGACCTTTCCTACGTGCTCGTCGGTACTACTTGGCCCGCCGCTGCGCGAAGTCCCACGCGTCCGCGACGATCCCCGCGAGGTCCGCGCGGGACGGGTTCCAGCCCAGCTTCTCGCGGGCGGTGGCGGCCGACGCCACCAGGACCGCCGGGTCGCCGCCCCGGCGGGGGGCCACGACCTCGGGGATCGGGTGGCCGGTGACCTGCCGGACCGTCTCGATGACCTCGCGGACGGAGAACCCGTTGCCGTTGCCGAGGTTGCAGATGAGGTGCTCGCCGGAGGTGGCGGCCCGCACCGCGAGCAGGTGGGCCTCGGCCAGGTCCGCCACGTGGATGTAGTCGCGCACGCAGGTGCCGTCCGGCGTCGGGTAGTCGTCGCCGTAGACCGAGATCGCGTCCCGCCTGCCCTGCGCGACCTGGAGGACGAGCGGGATGAGGTGCGACTCGGGGTCGTGCCGCTCGCCGTGCGCGCCGTACGCGCCCGCCACGTTGAAGTAGCGCAGCGACACGGCACCGAGTCCGTGGGCCGCCGCCTCACTGGTGATCATGTGGTCGACCGCGAGCTTGGTGGCGCCGTAGGGGTTGGTGGGCCGGGTCGGCGCCGACTCGGTGATCGGGACCTCGGCGGGCTCGCCGTAGGTGGCGGCCGTGGAGGAGAACACGAGCCTGCGCACGCCCGCCTCGCGCATGGCGCCGAGCAGGGCCATGCTGCCGCCGACGTTGTTCTCCCAGTACTTCTCGGGCTTCACGACCGACTCGCCGACCTGGGAGGAGGCGGCGAAGTGCAGGACGGCGTCGAAGGAGGAGTCCAGCCACTTGGCGGCGTCACGGATGTCGCCCTCCACGAAGGAGGCGCCCGCCGGGACCCCCTCGCGGAAGCCGGTGGAGAGGTTGTCGAGGACGACGACCTCGTGCCCCGCCTCCAGCAGATGCTGGGCGACCACGCTGCCGACGTATCCCGCACCACCCGTGACCAGGTACTTACCGCTCATGAACTGGCTACCTCTCGCAGTCGCTCGGCCGCGGCCTCCGGCCGGATGTCGTTGATGAACACGTTCATGCCGGACTCGGAACCCGCGAGGAACTTCAGCTTGCCGGACGTACGGCGGATGGTGAAAAGCTCCAGGTGCAGCGCGAAGTCGTCACGGCTGACGCCGTCGAACTCCTCCAGCGCGCCGAACGGGGCCTGGTGCCAGGCCGCGATGTACGGCGTCTGGGGCTCGCCCGCCCCGTCCTTCTCGCCCCCCGGTCCGTCGAAGATCCGGTCGAAGCGCTTGAGGAGTTCCAGATAGACCTGGGGGAACTCTGTGCGCGCGCCCTCCTCCAGGCCGAGCAGGTCCGGCACCCGGCGCCTGGGGTACAGGTGCACCTCGTAGGGCCAGTGCGCGGAGTACGGCACGAAGGCGACCCAGTGCTCGGTCTCCAGGACGACCCGCTCGCCGGCGAGTTCCTCCTCCAGGACGGCGTCGAAGAGGTTCTCCCCGCCGGTCGCCTCCTTGTGCGCCGCCACCGAGCGCAGCATCAGCGCGGTGCGCGGCGTGGTGAAGGGGTAGGCGTAGATCTGCCCGTGCGGGTGACCCAGCGTCACGCCGATCTCGGCACCGCGGTTCTCGAAACAGAACACCTGCTCCACGGAGGGCAGATGGGACAGCTCCGAGGTCCGGTCGGTCCACGCCTCCAGGACCAGCCGCGCCTGCTCCTCGGTCAGATCGGCGAAGGACGCGTTGTGGTCGGAGGTGAAGCAGACGACCTCGCAGCGGCCGGAGTCCCCGGCCAGCGAGGGGAAACGGTTCTCGAAGACCACGACGTCGTACGACGAGTCCGGGATCTCGCTCAGCCGCTCGCCCTGGGAGGGGCACAGGGGGCACTCGTCGGCCGGCGGGTGGTAGATGCGCCCCTGCCGGTGCGAGGCGATGGCGACGGAGTCCCCGAGCAGGGGGTCGCGCCGGATCTCGGACGTGGTGACGGTCCGCTCCAGCGGGCGGCGGTCGACCGCGTCCCGCACGGTGTCGTCCCGCAGGTCGTAGTAGATGAGCTCGCGGCCGTCCGCCAGCCGGGTCGAGGTCTTCTTCACTGCGGACTCCCTATTCGAGCCACTCAATCATCAAACAGAACCGAACACATCGAAACACAACTCACCACGACCGTCAACATCACAATCAAACAAAAAACCCCAGCCGAGGTGTTCAATCGCTGAACGCGGAGGCACAGGTTCCGCCACGGATCAGTTCACGCAACGAAGCGAGTACGTATGCAGACCCCCACACATCTGGCAGCCGAGCTGCGGCTCCCCACGAACTGGCTCGACTACACGATCCTCGGCATCTACTTCGTCGTCGTCCTCGGCATCGGCTTCGCCGCCCGCCGTTCGGTGAAGACCAGCCTCGACTTCTTCCTCTCCGGCCGCTCCCTGCCGGCCTGGGTCACCGGTCTCGCGTTCATCGCCGCCAACCTGGGCGCCACCGAGATCCTCGGCATGGCGGCCAACAGCGCGCAGTACGGCGTGTACACCACACACTGGTACTGGATCGGCGCCATCCCGGCCATGGTCTTCCTCGGCCTGGTGATGATGCCCTTCTACTACGGCAGCAAGGTCCGCTCGGTCCCCGAGTTCCTCCTGCTGCGCTTCGACAGGGCGGCACACCTGCTGAGTTCGATCCTGTTCGCCTTCGCCGCCATCCTGATCGCGGGCGTCAACCTGTACGCCCTCGCCATCGTCGTCGAGGCGCTGCTCGGCTGGCCGGAATGGGTCGCGATCGTGGTCGCCGGCGCCTTCGTCCTGGCGTACATCACCCTGGGCGGCCTCTCCTCCGCGATCTACAACGAGGTTCTCCAGTTCTTCGTGATCCTGGCGGCCCTCATCCCGATCACCGTCCTCGGCCTGAAGGCGGTCGGCGGCTGGGACGGCCTGTCCGACTCCCTGACCGAGACCCGCGGCGCCGACTTCATGACCTCCTGGGGCGGCACCGGCATCGGCAGCGAGAACCCCCTGGGCGCCAACTGGCTCACCATCGTCCTGGGCCTCGGCTTCGTCCTGTCCTTCGGCTACTGGACGACGAACTTCGCCGAGGTGCAGCGGGCCCTGTCCGCGAAGAACCTCTCGGCGGCGCAGCGCACCCCCCTCATCGCCGCGTTTCCGAAGATCTTCATCGTCTTCCTGGTGATGATCCCCGGCCTGGTCGCCGCCGTCCTGGTCCCGAAGATCGGTACGCCCGACTCGGACCTCCAGTACAACGACGCGATCCCGTACCTGATGCAGTCGCTGCTTCCCAACGGCGTCCTGGGCATCGCCGTGACCGGTCTGCTCGCCGCCTTCATGGCGGGCATGGCGGCCAACATCTCGTCCTTCAACACGGTGTTCACGACCGACATCTGGGCGAAGTACGTGGTCAAGGGCCGGGAGGACACCTACTACGTCCGCTTCGGCCGCCTGATCACCGCGATCGGCGTCGTCGCGTCGATCGGCACGGCGTTCCTGGCGTCGTCGTTCTCGAACATCATGAGCTACCTCCAGACGCTGTTCTCCTTCTTCAACGTCCCGATGTTCGTCGTCTTCATCATCGGCATGTTCTGGAAGCGCGCGTCCATGAAGTCCGGTTTCTGGGGCCTGCTCGCGGGCACCACGGCGGCGATGGTGAACTACTTCTGGATCTACAAGCAGGGCATCGTCGACATCCCCTCCGACCAGGGCGCCAACTTCGTCTCCGCGATCGCCGGGTTCGTGGCCGGCGCGGTCGTCATGATCGCCGTGTCCCTCTTCACGGCACCGAAGCCGACCGAGGAGCTCCAGGGCCTCGTCTACGGCACCACGTCCCCCGGCATGTCCGAGCCGCCCGCCGCCGGCGACGACGCCTGGTACCGCAAGCCGGCCCTGCTGGGCTGGGGCGCGGTGATCCTGGCGGCCGCCTGCTACATCCCGTTCTCGTTCTGATCGCGGGAGGATGGAGAAACCATGACCGAGCACTCCGGATACTCCGAGAAGGACGTCCAGCGGGAGGTCTCCGCTCTTCAGAGCGAGTCCGCCACCGCCGCACGCCTCTTCGACATCCGCCGCATCATCGGGGGCCTGTTCGTCGTGTACGGCGTCATCGTGACGATCGCCGGTCTCACGGACGACGACGCCGCGATCGACAAGGCCCAGGGCGTGAACATCAACCTCTGGACCGGGCTGGCGATGCTCGCCCTGGGCGTGTTCTTCCTGGTGTGGCTGAAACTGCGCCCGGTGGCGCCGCCGACCCCGGACGAGGAACCCCCGGCCCCGTAGGGCCTCTGGGGACGGTCCGGCCGGCCGGGGAGCACGGCCGGGCCGCCGTCACGTCGGCGGGAGGGACGCGGTGCGCCCCTCCCGCGGGCGGGATCAGTAGTACGGGTTGCCGTCCCACGGCGAGGTGTCACAGGAGAGCGGGGTGTCGCCCTCGTATGTGCACACCTGGACGCGCATCGCCCAGATGCCGCTCGAGTCGGTCAGCGAGGTCGACCAGTTGAGCTCGGTGCCGTAACCGCCGTGGTTGGTGCGCCACGCGTAGCTGCTGACGTTGCGCAGCGGGTCCATCGCCTGCGCGCGGATCCGGACGTGGTGCCCGTCGGACTTGGTGTCCTCCACCGCCAGGATGATGCGCCACGCGCTGGTCTTGCTGTTGTAGGAGAAGTCGCCGGTGCCCTGGGAACCGGTGGCCTGGGCGTACACGTCGCCCGCGGACGCGGGTGACGCGGCGAAGGCGAGCGCCGCTGCGGCGGCGGCCGCCACGGTGAGTCCACGACGGAGTTTCAAGAAGGTGTCCCCTGAATCGGATCGGATGTGCCGAGGGGATCCTAGAGGGTTCGGATCACGCCACCCACTCCACAAATGATCATGTGATTGAGCTAACAGGGAGTCAGGCGCCGCCGTGGGGCCGGTCAGTGATCCGACGGGTGCGGTTGGTTCGGTTCCCGCGGTTCGCAGGGTTCGCGCGCGAAGGGTGCCGCACGGTCCAGCAGTCCCGTGCGGGCCGCCAGCGCCGCCGCCTCGAGACGCGACCCCACCCCCAGCTTCATCAGGACCCGCTGGACGTGGGTGCGGGCGGTGGACGGGGCGATGCCCATCCCGGCCGCGATCAGCCGGGTGTCCTCGCCTTCCGCGACCCGGACGAGGACCTCCACCTCCCTCGGTGTGAGCATCTGGAGCAGGCGCTGACCCTCGTCGTCCGGCTGGGCCACCGGGTTGAGCAGCTCACTGAACGCTCCTTGCAGCAGCTGCGGCGCGACCGCCGCCTCCCCCGCCCGCGCCTTCATGATCGCCCGCTCGACGCCCTCGATCCGCTCGTCGTGCCGCACGTACCCCGACGCCCCCGCCGCGAACGCCGCCGCGATCCCCCGGGGACTCGGCACCGGTCCCAGCACCAGCACCGCGACCTGCGGCCGTTCCCGCTTGATCCGCACCACCGGATCGAACATCCCGGGCTCGGCCGGCGTGGCCGTCCCCAGCAGGCACACCTCCGGCGCCCGGCTGATCACCAGGTCCGCCGCACCCGCGGCGGGCGCCGCCGCGGCGAGCACCCGGTGCCCCCGCAGCTTCAGCGCCGAGGCCAAGGCCTCGGCGAGCAGACGGTGGTCGTCGACCACCATGAGCCGCACTCCCATCGAGCAACCCCCAGTCCCCCCAATGGATCTCCATCGGCATGGACGCCCTATGGCTGCCCACTATGGATGCCCACTGGTCCGCACGGACAGAAGCCCCCACCCGGCTCCCCCCGCCCTTCATGCCCCCGGAAGCTACACGCTTGTTCGACGTCGCGCTTCCCCTACTGGTGAGAAGTGCCCCGGATCGCCGAAATTCCTCGCATTCGAGGGTGATGAGCGGTAAGTGCGCGGCCCCGCCCCTGAACAGGGGCGGGGCCGCGGCACAGGCACCAGAAACGATCACTTGGCGCCGAAAGCGATCACCAGATACTCCACCTCGCCACTGGTGGCGCCCAGATCGCTCGCGTAGACGTCCGACATGAACAGGCGGCCCTGCCCGTAGAGGATCTCCGCGTTGTTGGGCAGCATGCTCCGCTCCACGTCCAGCACCGGCTTCGAGGAGGGGTTCTCCAGGAGCTTGGTCTCCTTGAAGGTGCCGCCGTCGATGGACACGACCTGACCGCCCTTGTCGTAGGGCCCGCGCTTGTACGCGATCAGGTTGGGGCCGTCCATCCGCAGCGGGGTGAAGACGTAGTCGTCGCCCGCGTCGACCCGCTGGCCGGTCGTCTTCCCGGTGGCCAGGTCGAGCGCGACGATCTCGTTGGTGTCGCTGTACTCGGCGGTGCCGTCGTGCTCCTCGGTCGGCAGGTAGAGCCGGCCGTTGCCGACCGCCAGGCTCGAACAGGCCTCGATCTCGGTGATGCCCTCGCACTCCGCGGCGTACTGGTCGCCCGGCGCGGAGATACGGGTGCGCAGCTGGCCCGTCTTGTTGTCGATGGAGAAGAAGTCCGAAATGCCGCTGGCGTCCTGTGCGGAGTCCCCGACGTCGGCGGCCACGAGCAGCGGCTCGGTGGACACCACGCTGGCGTACTCGATGCCCTGGGCCATCTTGTACTCGGAGATCACCTTGCCGGACTTCGGGTCGATGGTCTGGATGTGCAGCTGACGCCGGCCGTACTGACCGCACTTGCGGACGGCGACCAGCTTCTCGCCGCCGCCGTATCCCGCGTCGTAGCAGGTGTCGGTCGCCTTCGGAGCCCACAGTTCCTTGCCGGAGGACAGGTCCCAGGCGGCGCCGCCGCTGGTGCTGCCCGCGGCGACGGTGGTCGCGCTGACGGTGACGTTGTCGAAGTTGATCGGCTGGTCACCGGTCGTGGCCGTCTTCGTCCACAGCTTCTTGCCCGCGGCGAGGTCGATCGCCGCGACCTGGCTGCAACCGGCGGTGCGGTCCTTCGTCGGCATCGCGGGCTGGTAGACGACGGCCGTGAGGTTGTCCTCGGTGGCGTGCCGGCTGGCCTGGCACACCGGGCCGGGGAGCTTGATCTTCCACAGCTCGCTGCCCTTGTCGAGGTCGCGGCCGACGATCTCGGCGATGCCGCTCTTGGCGTACACCTTGTCGGTGAGCCAGGAGCCGGCGACCGAGATGGTCGTGTCCTTGGCGACCTCGGGCTGCGGAACCTGGAAGAGGACCTGGGCGGACGGGTCGGCGGGCACCCGTTCCGCGCCCTTGCCCGTGGTGCCGCCGGTGCCGCCCTTGTCGTCCCCGCCGCCGGTGCCGCCGCCGCTGCCGGCGGTGTCGTCCTTCTTGCCGCTGTCGTCACCGGACGAGGACGCGTACCAGACACCGCCGCCGACGATCAGCGCGATCGCCACGACCGCCGCCACGATGATGGCCAGCTGCGCGTTGACCTTCCGCCCGCCACCGCCTCCCGGCTGCGGGTGCAGCGGCATGTTCGTCTGCGGATAGCCGTAACCGGGCTGCTGCCCGTACGGGTTCGGCTGCCCGTAGGGATGCGGCTGCCCGTACGGCGAGGGCGCCTGCTGGCCGTACGGAGGCGGGGCCTGGCCGGGCTGGCCGTAGCCGGGGGCTGCCTGCGGCGACTGGGGCGTCTGCGGGTAGCCGTACCCGGGAGGTGCCTGCGGCGGCTGGGGCTGCTGGGGCTGCTGGGGATAGCCGTACCCGGGCTGTCCCTGCCCACCGGGCGGCACCGGCGGAGCGGCCGGCGGTGCCTGCGGCGGCTGCCCTGGCTGCGGGGCCGGCGGAGGTTGCTGCTGCGGCTGGTCCTGCGGCGGGCCGAAGCCTCCTTGCGGCGGGGGCTGGTTGGGCGGCGGAGGGGGCGGCTGGGTCATGACGTGAGTACCTCGATGGCGGGGACGACGAACAGCGGAAGGGGAAGGCGAAGGGTCACTTGCCGTAGGCCAGCATCAACTTCTCCTTCGATTCGTCATTGCCGGTCAGCCGCGTGGTCGACAGGTAGAAGCGCCCGTCGGCCCAGTCGACGTCCTTCGAGAAGAAGGCGCTCTCGATCTGCGCGGTGGCCTGCGGGTTCCGCAGCAGCTCGGCCGGCGTGTGGCTGCCGCCGCCCGTGGGGATCGACACGATCCGGCCGCCCGCGGCGTACGACGGCTCCACGTACGCGATGAGCTTGCCGCCCTCGATCTTGAGGGGCAGCATCGAGTCGTCCGTCGGCGACTTGACGCGCCACTTCTCCTTGCCGGTGGCGAGGTCGACCGCGACGATCTCGTTCGGCCCGCTGGTCGCCTTGGTCGGCAGGTACAGCGTGTCGGCGTCGGCGGCCACGCCCTCGCAGCCCTGGAGGTCACGCGCGAGGATGGCCAGCCCGCAGTCCGGGGCGAACTCCTCGTCGAAGGCGACCTGGGAACGGAACTTGCCGGTGGCGGTGAACGCGGAGATGTTCCACGCCTTCTTGTCCTCGTTGGTGCTGTAGACGACCAGCGGGTCGACGGAGTAGGTCCGCGCGACGCGCCAGCCCTTGTCGAACTTCTGGGTCCACTTGGCCTTGCCGGTCCTCGGATCCAGCTCCTGCACCTCGTCGTGCTCGTTCGCCCCGGTGGCGTCGCAGGACGCGACGGCGATCAGCCGGGCGCCGCCCGCGAACGCGGTCGGGAAGCAGGAGTCGCCGTACTTCTTCTTGTCGAACAGCTTCTTGCCGGTCCGTGCGTCGTACGCGGTGCCGGACTGCGAACGGCCCACCATCAGGGTGTCGCCGCTGAGGGACAGCTCGATCTGGAGCGTGCTGTCGAACAGGGCGCCGTCCGCGACCTCGCCGGTCCAGCCCTTCGCGCCCGTGTTCAGGTCGATCTGCTGGAGCTGGTTGCACTCGGCGCGGTCACTGGTGCCGCTCATGTACGCGACGACGATCTTGTCGTCGGACGTCCGCTGCGGGGTGACCGCGCAGATCTTCTGCGGGAGCGTGACCGGGTCCCAGGCCGGTTCGCCGTCCCCGACACCGTAGGCGACGACCTGCTTGTACGCCGCCTTCACCGCCGTCTTGTCGGTGATCCACATGCCGGGGGCGTCGGCGCCGTCGGACGGCGCGTCGGGCGCCTCCTTGTACCAGAGCACCTTCGCCTCACCGGCCTGGCGGCCCTCGTTGAGGTCCTCCGGGTCGGCGCCGCCGTCGCCGCTGCCGTCACCGGGGTCGACCGGCGCGTCGGAGGCGGTGGGCTTGGGGTCGTCGCTCTTCCCGGCGACCGGCTTCTTGTCGTCGTCGTCACCGCCGGCGACCGCGAACACGGTGCCGCCGATGACGAGCAGCGCGGCCACGGCGGCCCCGACGATCATCGCGGTCCTGCTCCGGAAGCGGTTCCCGGAGCCGGGCGGCGGGGTCCCGGGCGCACCCGGGAAATGGGGCTGCGGCGGATGGCCGTACCCCTGCGGCGGCTGGCCGTAGGGCCCCGGCTGCCCGTACGGGCCCGGCTGACCGTAGGGGCCGGGCTGGGGCTGGCCGTACGGACCCGGCTGGGCGTACGGACCCGCCTGCGGTGCCCCCGGCTGGGGGGCGGCGGGCGGCTGCTGGGGGTAGCCGTAACCGGGCTGTGGCGCACCGGACGGCGGACCCTGCGGAGGCGGCGGCGTCTGCGGCGCTCCGAAGCCACCCTGCTGCGGCGGCTGCTGTGGTTGTGGCGGCTGGTCCTGCGGCGCTCCGAAGCCACCCTGCGGCGGCTGGTTGGGCGGCTGCGTCATCAGCGCGTTCCCCCGTTCAATCACTGATTTTTAGCCACGCCCTGAGGTACGTGATGGACCCAGAGTCGACTCAGAAAGATCTCAGACGGCTCTTTCTATCACCCGGCACCGACAGAACGCCGGGCCGGTTCCTCCCTGTTCCCAAGGGAGAACCGGCCCGTGACGCCCCCGTTATGCGCCTTCACGCACCCTTCACGCGTCCTCGGCGAGTTCCAGCCACCGCAGCTCCAGTTCGTCCCGCTCACCGGCCAAGTCGCGCAGCTCGGCGTCGAGTTCGGCCACCTTCGAGAAGTCGGTGGCGTTCTCCGCGATCCGGGCGTGCAGCTTGGTCTGCTTCTCGGCGATCCTGTCCAACTGCCGCTCGATCTTCTGAAGTTCCTTCTTGGCGGCCCGCTGGTCCGCCGAGCTCTTCTCCGGTACGGCCCGGTCCGTGACGGGGGCGGGAGCCGACGCGGCCGCCGCCTCCTCCATCCGCCGGCGCCGCTCCAGGTACTCGTCGATGCCGCGCGGCAGCATCCGCAGGGTGGCGTCGCCGAGGAGGGCGAAGACGCGGTCGGTGGTCCGCTCGACGAAGAACCGGTCGTGGGAGATGACGATCATCGAGCCGGGCCAGCCGTCGAGGACGTCCTCCAGCTGGGTCAGCGTCTCGATGTCGAGGTCGTTGGTGGGCTCGTCGAGGAAGAGGACGTTGGGCTCGTCCATGAGCAGCCGCAGCAGCTGGAGCCTGCGCCGCTCACCGCCGGACAGGTCCCCGACCGGCGTCCACTGCTTCTCCTTGCTGAACCCGAAGGTCTCGCACAGCTGACCGGCGGTCATCTCGCGCCCCTTGCCCAGGTCGACGCGCTCCCGCACCTGCTGGACGGCCTCCAGCACGCGCAGGCCGGGGTCCAGTTCGCCGACCTCCTGGGAGAGGTAGGCGAGCTTCACCGTGCGGCCCACGGAGACCCGCCCGCCCACCGGCTGCTGCTCGCCCTGCGTCCAGGCGGCCTCGGCCATGGCCCGCAGCAGGGAGGTCTTCCCGGCGCCGTTCACCCCGACCAGGCCGATCCGGTCGCCGGGGCCGAGCTGCCAGGTGACGTGCTTGAGCAGCACCTTCGGACCGGCCTGGACGGTCACGTCCTCCAGCTCGAAGACGGTCTTGCCGAGCCGCGACGAGGCGAACTTCATCAGCTCGCTGCTGTCCCGGGGCGGCGGCACGTCCGCGATCAGCTCGTTGGCGGCCTCGACCCGGAAGCGCGGCTTGGACGTACGGGCGGGCGCGCCCCGGCGCAGCCAGGCGAGCTCCTTGCGGACCAGGTTCTGCCGCTTGGTCTCCTCGGTGGCGGCGATCCGCTCCCGCTCGGCACGCGCGAAGACGTAGTCGGAGTAGCCGCCCTCGTACTCGTGGACGGTGCCGCGCTGGACGTCCCACATGCGGGTGCAGACCTGGTCCAGGAACCACCGGTCGTGGGTCACGCACACCAGCGCGGAGCGGCGCGCGCGAAGGTGCTGTGCCAGCCAGGCGATGCCCTCCACGTCGAGGTGGTTGGTGGGCTCGTCGAGGACGATCAGGTCCTGCTCGTCGATGAGGAGCTTGGCCAGCGCGATCCGGCGGCGCTCACCGCCGGAGAGCGGGCCGATGACGGTGTCGAGCCCCTGCGGGAAGCCGGGCAGGTCGAGTCCGCCGAACAGCCCGGTCAGCACGTCCCTGATCTTCGCGTTGCCGGCCCACTCGTGGTCGGCCAGGTCCCGGATGACCTCGTGCCGGACGGTGGCGGCCGGGTCGAGGGAGTCGTGCTGCGTGAGGACGCCGAGGCGCAGGCCGCCGGAGTGCGTGACGCGTCCGGTGTCGGTCTCCTCCAGCTTGGCCAGCATGCGGATCAGGGTGGTCTTGCCGTCGCCGTTGCGGCCGACGACACCGATCCGGTCGCCCTCGGAGACGCCGAGGGACACGCCGTCCAGGAGGGCACGAGTGCCGTACACCTTGCTGACGTTCTCGACATTGACCAGATTGACGGCCATTACTCTCCTGCCAGGGGGGATCGGTCAGCCTCCCAGCGTAGTGCGCGCGGGCGGGTGACCGGTCCCCCGCAGGTCAGGGCGCTGTCGCCGCGCGGACCTCGGCGAGGAGGTCGTACATCGTCTGGCCCGGGCACTCGGTCTCCAGCCAGTCGCGGTGGCCGCTGACGGTCGTCACGTCCCTGGTCACACCGTTGACCGGATTGACGTAGGTGGTCTTCGCCCGGGGGTCCAGGCCCTTGACCCGGGCAAGCACCCTGACCAGCCGGATCAGGGCCTTCCTGGCCGCGTCGGTCGGGGGCCGGTCGTTCAGGGTGCCGAGGAGGGCGATGCCGAGGTTGCCGGAGTTGTAGCCGGCGGTGTGGAAGGCGGTGACGACCTTGCCGTCCGGGTCGAAGGCCGGGGTGACGTCGTCGCCGGAGTAGCGGCCCTCGTAGACGGTGCCCGCCTCGTCGATGAGGAAGTGGTAGCCGATGTCGCCCCAGTCGAGGGTGATCGCGTGGTACTCGTAGATGCCCCGGACGCTCGCGGCGGGATCGGGGTCGTCGTTCTGCGTGGCGGTGTGGTGGACCGTGATCGCCTGCAACGGGTAGTAGGCCTCGGGCGTGTTGACCTTGCCGTCCTGGTAGCGCTTCGACTCGTCGGCGCCCCACGCGGGCCGCGGCAGGTAGGGCACGCCCCGCACGCGGGTGGGCTCCGACGGGACGTGGAAGGTGCGGTCGGGGCCGTCGGTGGTGTCGATGGCCAGCGAGCGCACGTCGCTCGCGCCGTCCGGGAGCTTCAGTTCGTAGGCGGTGGCGTTGCCGGCGGCGACCAGCGCCGTCCCTCCGCCGTCGACGGTCGCGCAGCCGCCGTTCACCGTCTGCCAGGTGCCCGCCGCCGCGTCGCCGTCCGCGAACCGGATGCCGGCGCCGTCCGGCGCGCCCGCCCAGCGCACGCCGACGAAGGAGGCGGCGAAGGCGGTGGCGGCCTCGGCGGTGCCGGAGGCGGCCTCGGTCCGGGTGGCGGGGAACGTCGCGGGCTTCGTGCCGGAGTCACCGGAGCCGGACGGGGAGCCGGCCGCGTCGCCGGACTCGGCCGCCGCGAAGACGACCGGCGTGAGCGCGGCTCCGGCGGCCACCGCTCCCGCGGTCCCGATGACACCGCGGCGGGAGAGGGACGGTTTCCTGCGGTGGGAGGGTATGGGCGGTCGGGGCACACCGGACACGTCACAGCGGGCACTTGAAACGTCAACAGACCCTAGCCGTCCCCTCCGTCCCACCCGTACTACACCCGCAGTACGTCGTGTGGAGATCAGGCGAAGACCACCGTCGCCCCCGGCGCCGGCCCCGACGCGGTGCGAACGGTCCGGCAGGTCCCGGACGCCCGCAGCGCCTCCGCGATCCTCGCCGCCGACTCGGTCTCCCGGGCGAGGAACGCCGTGGTGGGGCCCGAGCCGGAGACCAGCGCCGTGAGGGCGCCGGCGGCCCGGCCGGCCGCGAGGGTGCCGGCGAGTTCCGGGAAGAGGGAGAGCGCGGCGGGCTGGAGGTCGTTGGAGACGGCGGCGGCGAGCGCGTCGGGGTCGCCCTTGGCGAGGGCGTCGAGCAGGTCCTGCGAGGCGACGGGCTCGGGGACGTCCCGGCCCTCGGCCAGCCGGTCGAACTCGCGGAACACGGCCGGCGTCGACAGCCCGCGCCCGGCCATCGCGAACACCCAGTGGAAGGTCCCGCCGACCTCCAGGGGCCTCAGCTTCTCGCCGCGTCCGGTGCCCAGCGCCGCCCCGCCCACCAGACTGAACGGCACGTCACTGCCCAACTCGGCACAGATCTCCAGCAGTTCCGCACGGGAGGCGCCGGTACCCCACAGCGCGTCGCACGCCAGCAGGGCCGCGGCGCCGTCCGCGCTGCCGCCCGCCATCCCGCCGGCGACGGGGATGTCCTTGGCGATGTGGAGGTGCACGGCGGCGCTGCGGTCGTAGCGCTCCGCGAGGGCGAGGGCCGCCCGCGCCGCGAGATTCGTCCGGTCCAGGGGGACCTGGCCGGCGTCCGGGCCCGCGCAGGTGACGCGCAGTCCGTCGGCCGGGGTCACGGTCACCTCGTCGTAGAGGCCGACCGCGAGGAAGACGTTGGCCAGGTCGTGGAACCCGTCCGGGCGGGCGGCACCCACCGCGAGCTGGACGTTGACCTTGGCGGGGACGCGAACGGTCACGCTCACCGGCCGGGCTCCTCGGTCTCGGTGACGCGGTTCTCGGAGACGCGGTTCTCGGCGATCCGCGCGAACTCCTCGACCGTCAGGGCCTCCCCGCGTGCCTGCGGCGACACGCCCGCGGCGACGAGGGCCGCCTCGGCCGCCGCCGCGGACCCCGCCCAGCCGGCGAGCGCGGCTCGCAGGGTCTTGCGGCGCTGGGCGAACGCGGCGTCGACGACGGCGAAGACCTCACGCCGGGAGGCGGTGGTCTTCAGCGGCTCGGCCCGCCGCACCAGCGAGACCAGCCCGCTGTCGACGTTGGGCGCGGGCCAGAACACGTTCCGGCCGATCGCCCCGGCCCGCTTGACCTCGGCGTACCAGTTGGCCTTGACCGACGGGACGCCGTACACCTTGGAACCGGGCGGGGCGGCGAGCCGGTCGGCGACCTCCGCCTGGACCATCACGAGGGTGCGCTCGATGCTCGGGAAGGTGTCGAGCATGTGCAGCAGGACCGGGACGGCCACGTTGTACGGCAGGTTCGCCACCAGCGCGGTCGGGGCCGGGCCCGGCAGCTCGGTCACCCGCATCGCGTCGGAGTGCACCAGCGCGAACCGGTCCGCGCGCTCCGGCATCCGCGCCACGATCGTCGCGGGCAGCGCCCCGGCGAGGACGTCGTCGATCTCGACGGCGGTGACGCGGTCGGCCGCCTCCAGCAGCCCGAGGGTGAGCGAGCCGAGTCCCGGTCCCACCTCCACCACCACGTCGTCGGGGCGGACCTGCGCGGTGCGGACGATCCGGCGGACCGTGTTCGCGTCGATCACGAAGTTCTGGCCGCGCTGCTTGGTGGGGCGCACACCGAGGGCGCCCGCGAGTTCACGGACGTCGGCGGGGCCGAGAAGGGCGTCGGGGACGGGGCTGCTGCTCACGGGACAAGGGTACGGGGGCCCTGGACGGCCTTCGTCCGTGTCCGGCCGCGGGCTGTCGTACCGCCGGTGCGACCCCCGCCGGGCCGCGGCAGGCGAGGGTCGCACCGGCGAGCACCGCTCACCCTCCGCCCCGCAACCGCTCCCCGCAGTGCGGCCAGGGACTGGCCCCTCGCCGTACGTACAGCTTCTTCGCCCGGAGCGTCTGCTCGGCCGCCGGGGCGTCCTGCGGCCGGCCCGTCCCGCCGAGGCTCTGCCAGGTCCGCGTGTCGAACTGGTACAGCCCGCCGTACGTCCCCGACGGGTCGACCGCGTCCGGCCGCCCGCCGGACTCGCACGCCGCGAGCCCCTGCCAGTCGAGGTGGTCCGCTCCCTCCACGGAGGCCGGCCGGGGCTTGGTCCCCACCCTCACCACCTGCGCCCGCGGCTCCCGCACCAGCTCGGTCCTGATCCGCCGCGGCTTCTGCCGGACGCCGTTGACGATCCGCAGGGAGTACGTGATGCGCCGCAGCCCCGGCTGCCCGGCCCGCTCGACGACCTCGGTCCCCCGGAACAGGGAGGCGTCCTCGGTCCGCTCCACCCCGAACGGGATCGACTCCTCCCGCACCTCCTTCGTGCCGGTGATCCGCAGCACGGTGACGGTCTGTCCGTCGCGCGGGAAGCTGTCCCCCGCCACCGACGTGGTGTCCTGGCCGCGCAGGGTGATCCCGGCCTGCGCGACGGCCTCGCGCACGGTCGCCGCGTTGGTGCGGACCGTGCGGGCCCGGCCGTCCGCCATGACCGTCACCGAGCGCTCGGTGCGCACGTCCAGCGCGAGCCCCTGCCGCCCGATCCGCTGGGAGCGCGAGATGGACAGGTACGCGCCCTCCGCCCGCACCCCCAGTTGCCGAAGCGCCCCCTCCACCGTGCGTGCCGTGGTCCACACCTCACGCCGCTGACCGTCGAGCGTGAGCCGGACGGGCCGCCCGTAGTGCACCGCGACCTCGTCGCCGCTGGCCAGCGCCTCGCCGGGAGCGGGTGCGACCATGTCGTGCGCCCCCACCCGCACGCCCTCCTCCGCGAGCAGTTCGGTGACGTCGTCCGCGAAGGTGTGCAGGGTGCGCGGCTGCCCGTCGACGCTCAGCTCGATCGCCTTGTCCTCGGCGACGAACGCGGTGGTGCCGCCGGCGAGGAACGCGACGACCAGCGCCTGCGGGAGCAGCCGGCGCACGGTGCTGTCGGCGCGCTCGGCGGACCGGGCCCGGCGGCGCGCTGCCCGCCCGCTCACTCCGGCGCGGGCGGCGGGCACCAGGGGCGAGGGCGGGAGTGGCGGCGCGAGGGGCGCCGGTGCCTGGTAGGCGGGGTGGTAGGTGTCCACGTACTCCGCCGGGGCCCCCCGCACCCCGTAGGCCGGCGTCTCCGCGGTGTGCAGGTCGGGGTGCGGTGCGGGGTGCGGGACGGCGTGCGCGCCGGTGCGCGGGGCGGCGTACGCCGTCGGCTCGTAGGCCGGTTGCGCGTCGTGGGCCGGTTCCGCGTCGTACGCCGTGTCGGGGCCGTACGTCTCGAACGTCTGGTACTGCGCGTTGCTCACGCCGACACGCTCCAGGGGCCGGAGGGGTCCAGAGGGGTCCGGATCGGGCCCCCAGAACCTAGCGGAGCGTCCGTCACTCTCCAAAGCGACGCGGCTACCCAGCGTGGTGGCCGGGTGGGTGGGTGACGGGCCGGCAGCGGGTCAGTAGCCGAACGCGCGTGCCGTGTTGGCCGCGAGTGCCGACGCCAGCGCGTCCTCGTCGACGCCGCGCACGGCGGCCATCGCCCGCACCGTGACCGGAATGAGATACGGGGCGTTGGGCCGTCCGCGGTAGGGCACCGGGGTGAGGAACGGCGCGTCCGTCTCCACCAGGAGCAGGTCGAGGGGGGCGACGGCCACCGCGTCCCGCAGGTTCTGGGCGTTCTTGAAGGTGACGTTGCCGGCGAAGGACATGAAGTATCCGGCGCCGGCGCAGATCTGCGCCATCTCGGCGTCCCCCGAATAGCAGTGGAAGACGGTCCGCTCGGGAGCGCCCTGCTCCTTCAGCACCCGCAGGACGTCGGTGTGGGCGTCGCGGTCGTGGATGACCAGGGCCTTGCCGTGCCGCTTGGCGATCTCGATGTGGGCGCGGAAGGACCTCTCCTGTGCCTCCTTGCCCTCGGGGCCGGTGCGGAAGTAGTCGAGGCCCGTCTCACCGACGCCCTTGACCTGGGGCAGCCCGGCCAGCCGGTCGATCTCGGCGAGCGCCTCGTCCAGGCCCGCCTCCCCGCCCGGCGTCCGCGCGCCCTGGCGGGACCAGCCGTCCGGGTCGCCGTGCACGATCCGCGGGGCCTCGTTGGGGTGCAGGGCGACGGTCGCGTGCACGGCGTCGTACCGCGCGGCCGTCTCGGCGGCCCACCGGGAGCCGCGTACGTCGCATCCCACCTGCACGACCGTGGTCACCCCGACCGACGCGGCCTTCGCGAGCGCCTCCTCCACGGCCCCCGCCTGCATGTCGAGGTGGGTGTGGGAATCGGCGACCGGCACCCGGAGGGGCTCCGGGAGCGGCGGGGCGGCGTTCTTGTCGGCGGCATTCGAAGGCATGCCCCCGATCCTACGAAAGGGGCATGCCGCCGCCGGTCCCGGAGCGGGTCAGCTCGCCCTGCGCTGGAACGGGTGCAGGAGATCGGACAGGTGCCAGTGGTGCCCGCCGTGCTCCTGCTGTCCGGCCGGCCCGGCCGTCGGCGCCTGCGCCGGCCCGGCGGACGGCGTGCGGTGCCGCGGGTGCGCCGCGTCGCGGGCCGACGCGACCCGGCCCGGCCGCATGATCCGTACGACGTGGTGGTCGCAGTTCGCGCACATCGGCCTGCTGAGCGGGGAGGGCACGACCTGCCCGTCCACCACGTACTGCACGAACTCCCGCCCGTCGCCGTCGACGTGGTGCTCTATCTCGTACGACTGCTCCCAGCCGTGCCCGCAGCGCATGCAGGCGAAGGAATACGACTCGTGAACGACGGCGGTCCCACTCATGCCAGCTCCTCTTGTCCGCCGGAGACAGGGACGTACGTCCCTGTCCCCCAGTGGACGCCCGCGCGGGCGTGGAAGCGGCGGACCTGCCGAGTGTTGAAGCCGATTTGGCCTTCCCTTGCCGCAACGCTCCCGGCCCGGGGCCGGGCTTTGCCTTTCGCCGGAAGTCCTTGCCGCGCCGTAGGAGATGGACGTGGCGGACCGTCCGACCGCGACCCGCCGACCGGCGGTGACGGCAACGGCGGGCAGCCGACCCCGCCCGGACGACCGCCGCCCGAGCCCGGCGGCGCTTCCGGGGTGCCCGAGGAAGCACCCCGCCCGCCCGCGGCCTCCGCCGGCCCCCGCTCAGCCCGCGGAGTGCTTCGCCGCCACCACCGCGTCGAACACCTGCCGCTTCGGCAGACCCGCCTCCGCGGCCACCGCGGCGATCGCCTCCTTGCGCCGCTCCCCCGCCTCCTCGCGCACCCGCACCCGCCGCACGAGTTCCTCGGCGTCGAACTCCTCGGGACCGCGCTCCGGAGCCCCCTCCACGACCACGGTGATCTCCCCGCGTACGCCCGCCGCCGCCCAGGCGGCCAGCTCGCCCAGCCCGCCGCGCCTGACCTCCTCGTACGTCTTGGTCAGTTCGCGGCAGACGGCCGCCCGCCGGTCGGCGCCGAACACCTCGGCCATCGCGGCGAGGGTGTCGTCGAGCCGGTGCGGGGCCTCGAAGTAGACGAGCGTGCGGCGCTCGTCCGCGTTCTCCCGCAGCCGGGACAGCCGTTCGCCCGCCTTGCGCGGCAGGAACCCCTCGAAGCAGAACCGGTCGACGGGCAGCCCGGACAGCGCGAGCGCGGTGAGCACCGCGGACGGTCCCGGTACGGCGGTGACCCGGATGTCCTTCTCGACGGCCGCCGCGACCAGCCGGTACCCGGGGTCGGACACCGACGGCATCCCCGCGTCGGTCACCAGCAGCACCCGGGCGCCGCCCACCAGTTCCTCGACCAGTTCGGGCGTCCGGGCGGCCTCGTTGCCCTCGAAGTACGACACCACGCGCCCCTTGGGCGTCACCCCCAGGGCCTGCGTGAGGCGCCGCAGCCGCCGGGTGTCCTCGGCGGCGACGACGTCGGCACCGGCCAGCTCCTCGGCGAGCCGGGGCGGGGCGTCGGAGGTGTCACCGATGGGCGTGCCGGCGAGGACCAGGGTTCCGGGCGTAACTGTCACCCACCCATCCTCCCAGGGCCGGGGAACGCGGGCGCACCCTCCTCCGCGGGCGCCCGGGGAGGCGCCCGACCGGCCCCCGGACCGGAACGTATCCGCACCTCTGTACCCATGCGCGGGACGCACACAGCGCGGTTCCCTACGATGGCGCGGTGACCAGTACCGCGTCCTCCACGGACACCCGGCAGGACCAGGCCCCCCAGGACCAGCGGCCGTCGTGGCAGTTGCGGCTGCGCCGTTTCGGATACACGGCGGGGCCCAGAAGCGACGTACGGGACCGCCTGGTGCCGCCGTACGTACGGCCCAGCCCGCGGCTGTGGCAGGTTTTCGGGGTGGCCGAGCCGCTCGCCGGGCGGCTGACCCGCTGGGCCGGCTGGGGCGGTCCGCTGCTGGTGACCCTGTTCGCGGGCGTGCTGCGGTTCTGGAACCTGGGCGACCCGAAGGCGGTGATATTCGACGAGACGTACTACGCGAAGGACGCGTGGGCGCTCGTCCACCGCGGCTTCGAGGTCAACTGGGACAAGAACGTCAACGACCTGATCCTGTCGAGCGACGGGAACGTGCCGGTGCCGACGGACGCGGCGTACGTCGTGCACCCGCCGGTCGGCAAGTACGTCATCGGGCTCGGCGAGCTGATGTTCGGGTTCAACCCGTTCGGCTGGCGGTTCATGACCGCGCTGCTCGGCACCCTGTCCATCCTGATGCTGTGCCGGATCGGCCGCCGCCTGTTCCGCTCCACCTTCCTCGGCTGCCTCGCGGGCGCGCTGATGGCGGTGGACGGCCTGGCCTTCGTGATGGCCCGCACCTCGCTGCTCGACGGCGTGCTGATGTTCTTCGTGCTGGCCGCGTTCGGCTGCCTGCTGATCGACCGGGACCGGGCACGGGAGAAACTCGCGGCGGCGCTCCCGGTGGATCCGGACGGCCGGGTCCGCCCCGACGCGCACATCGCCGAGACCACCCGCTTCGGCCTGCGCCCGTGGCGCTGGCTGGCGGGCCTGATGCTGGGCCTGGCCATCGGCACCAAGTGGAACGGCTTCTACGTCCTGGCCGCGTTCTGCGTGCTCGCGGTGGTGTGGGACGTCGGCTCGCGCCGGGTCGCGGGCGCGGGCCGCCCGTACGCGGCGGTGCTCCGCCGGGACCTGGGCCTGGCCTTCGTGGCCACCGTGCCGGTCGCGATCGCCACGTACGTCCTGTCCTGGCTGGGCTGGATCCTGTCCCCCGCGGACGGCAAGGGCGGCTACTACCGCGACTGGGCGGCGACCGACGGGCAGGGCAGCAGCTGGTCGTGGCTCTTCCCGGACTGGTGGCGCAGCCTGTGGCACTACGAGCACGAGGTCTACAAGTTCAACATCAACCTCTCCTCGCCGCACCGGTACGAGTCCAACCCGTGGAGCTGGATCGTCACCGGCCGCCCGGTCTCGTACTTCTACGAGTCCCCCGAGCCCGGCAAGGACGGCTGCCCCGCCGACGCGGGCGAGAAGTGCGCCCGCGAGGTGCTGGCGATCGGCACGCCGCTGCTGTGGTGGGTGGCCTGCTTCGCGATCCTGTACGTCCTGTGGCGCTGGTTCTTCCGCCGGGACTGGCGGGCGGGCGCGATCGCCTGCGGCATCGCGGCCGGCTACCTCCCCTGGTTCCTCTACCAGGAACGCACGATCTTCTTCTTCTACACGATCGTCTTCGTGCCCTTCCTGTGCCTGGCCGTCGCGATGCTCCTCGGCGCGATCATCGGCCCCCCGGGCTCCACGGAGACCCGCCGCGTCGCCGGCGCGACGGGCGCGGGCATCCTGGTCCTCCTGATCGCCTGGAACTTCATCTACTTCTGGCCGATCTTCACCGGCACCGCGATCCCGATAGACGAGTGGCGGTCCCGGATGTGGCTGGACACCTGGGTGTAGCCGGGACGACGTACCGAGAGGGCGCGGCGGTCTGCCGCGCCCTCTTGGCGTCGGCGGGCGCCTTCGTCCCGGAGGTCGCACCCGCCGATGCCGTCCCGACCGGCGAGGGGCGTTCGCGAGCGGCGTGCCCGCATCTGGCTGGAATTCGGGTCCGGTGGCCGGGAGTCGCCGCCGCGTCCCGGCCGGATCAGCGGGCAGGTCACCGTTCGCCAACAAGTTCGGCCACCAGAAGTAGACATCCGTTACGCCCGTCACCCCTTCCGCATAGAGTGCGACGCGGAGTGAGGCTTTCTGAACGCGTTCAGAAGACGCGGGGAGGGCTTCTACGGGGAAACGGGAGGGGAACGCCTCATGGGCAGGGGGGTCAAGGCAGCCGTCGTCGGCGGTGTGTTCGCCGTGATGGTGGGCGGGGCCGGGTACGGGGCCTACAACGTCATGTCGGCGCTGAACGGCGACTCGGGGGCGGCCGGGCCCGCGTCCGCCGAGACCGGGCCGCCGAGCGCGGACGAGGTCAAGGAGACGGCGGACAGGTTCTTCGCGGCCTGGGAGAAGGGGAAGGCGGCCGACGCGGCGGCGTACACGAACAACGCCCAGGCGTCCGGGCAGCTGCTGACGGAGTACGGCACGACCGCCCGCATCGGCGACGTGCGGATCACGCCCGGTACGGCGTCCGGGGCCACCGTGCCCTACACGGTGACGGCGAAGGTGGCCTACGACGGCAAGTCGAAGCCGCTGACCTACAAGAGCGAGCTGACCGTCGTGCGCGGGGTCAGCACCGGGCGGGCGCTGGTCGACTGGCAGCCCTCCGTGGTCCATCCGGAGCTCCAGCGCGACGACACCCTGGTCACCGAGGAGTCGGCGAACCCGCCGATCGAGGCCGTGGACCGGAACGGGACCGTGCTGACGAAGGAGAAGTACCCGTCCCTCGGGCCGGTCCTGGACACCCTGCGCGCCAAGTACGGCGACAAGGCCGGCGGGACTCCCGGTATCGAGCTGGTGATCCGGCACGCCGACGAGGGCGCCGCCGACACCCCGCTGCTGACCCTGGACAAGGGCACGCCGGGCAAGCTGCGGACCACGCTCAGCGCGGGCGCGCAGGCTGCGGCCGAGAAGGCGGTCAAGCAGTACGCCCAGTCGTCGGTGGTCGCTGTCCAGCCCAGCAGCGGTGAGGTGCTGGCGGTGGCGAACAACCGCGAGGACGCCTTCAACGCGGCCTTCGAGGGCACGGTCGCGCCCGGCTCCACCATGAAGATCATCACCGCCGCGACGCTCATCGACAACGGCGTGACCTCGATGAACGGCCCGGCGCCCTGCCCGCCGACCGCCACCTGGCAGAGCCAGACCTTCAAGAACCTCACGGGCATGGAGCCCAAGGAGAACGCCACGCTCGCCAACAGCTTCCTGCGGTCCTGCAACACCGCCTTCGTCAAGCTGATCGACGAGAAGCCGCTCACCGACGAGTCGCTGACCACGGAGGCCCGGACGCGGTTCGGCCTCGGTCTGGACTGGAAGACCGGCATCGTCTCCTTCGACGGCAAGGTGCCCGCGGTCAGCGGACCCGACCGCGCGGCCAACGCGATCGGCCAGGGCCAGGTCCAGATGAACCCGCTCACCATGGCCTCCGTGACGGCCACCGCCATCACCGGCGCCTTCCGCCAGCCCTACCTGGTGTCGCCGAAGCTCGACGGCCGCGAGCTGGCCACCGCCAAGGGACTGCCGTACGGCACCGCCGCCCAGCTGAAGCAGATGATGCGGCTGACCGCGACCCAGGGCACCGCCGCGAAGGCGATGGCCGGGCTCGGCGGGGACATCGGCGCGAAGACCGGTTCCGCCGAGGTGGACGGGAACGCCGTGTCCGACAGCTGGTTCACCGGCTTCAAGGGCGACGTCGCGGCGGCGGCCATGACCCAGCAGGGCGGCCACGGCGGCGACGCGGCCGGACCGATTGTCGCAGCTGTGCTACGAGCCGCCGGCTGAACTCATCCGCACGGGACGGGACTCTAGGGTGGTGATCGTCGTTGGCATGAACGAGGGCAACGGGGACCCTGGGTATCTCGCGGAGGAACGAAGGCAGTGGGTAACAGAAGGCGCGTCGCCGGGCGACGGAACACCAGGCCCGTCGTGGTCGGCGGGGTGATCGCCGCGGTCGTCGGCGGCGCCGGTCTGGGCGCCTACGCGCTGTACGGGGGCGGGGCGGCCGCCGACGACCGGGCGCACACACCGTCCGCGAGCGCGGGGCAGAAGGAGCAGGAGATCCCGAGCGGCCCGCTGTCGGCGACCGAGGTCACCAGCACGGCCCGCACGTTCCTGACGGCCTGGCAGCAGGGCCGCGTTCCCCAGGCCGCCGCCGCCACCGACGACACCGCGGCGGCCGCCGCCCTCCTCACCGGCTACACCAAGGACGCCCACATCAAGGACGTCACGCTCACCCCGGGCACCCGCACCGGCGACAAGGTGTCCTTCTCCGTCAGGGCCACGGTGTCGTACAAGGGCACTGAGAAGCCGCTGGCGTACGGCAGCGCGCTCACCGTCGTCCGCTCCGGGACCGACGGGAAGCCGCGGGTCGACTGGCACTCCTCCGTCGTGCACCCGGATCTCCGGGACGGCGACACCCTGGTCACCGGAGCGTCCGGGACGCCGCCGATCAAGGCGGTCGACCGGGACGGCGGCGAGCTGACCACCGCCGCGTACCCGTCACTGGGCACGGTCCTGGACGGGCTGCGCGAGAAGTACGGCAAGACGGCCGGCGGCACGGCGGGCATCGAACTGCGGGTGGTCCGCGGCACGTCCGCGAAGTCACCGAAGGCGTCGAAGGCGTCCGACAAGACGCTGCTGGAGCTGAGCAAGGGCACGCCCGGCACGGTGAGGACGACCCTGAGCCCGAAGCTCCAGGCGGCGGCGGAGCGGCAGGTCGCCAAGAAGGCCCGCTCCTCGGTGGTGGTGGTGCGTCCGTCGACCGGGGAGATCCTGGCCGCCGCGAACGCCTCGCGCGGCTTCAACACCGCCTTCCAGGGCTCCCTCGCCCCGGGCTCCACGATGAAGGTCATCACCTCCTCGCTGCTGATCGAGAAGAAGCTGGCCTCGGCCGACAAGGCGCACCCCTGCCCGAAGTACTTCACGTACGGCGGCTGGAAATTCCAGAACGACGACAAGTTCCAGATCAAGGGCGGCACCTTCAAGGCGAGCTTCGCCCGCTCCTGCAACACGGCCTTCATCAGCCAGGCGCCGAAGCTGGACGACGACGACCTGACCAGGCAGGCCCGGGAGGTGTTCGGTCTGGGGATGAACAACTGGGCCATCGGCGTGCCGACCTTCGACGGCTCGGTGCCGGTGCAGAGCGCGGCCCAGATGGGGGCCTCGCTGATCGGCCAGGGCGGGGTCCGGATGAACCCGCTGAACATGGCGTCGGTGTCGGCGACCGTCGCGTCGGGCACCTTCAAGCAGCCCTACCTGGTGTCCCCGGCGGTCGACGACCGCAAGCTCGCCACGGCCTCCCGCACGATGTCCGCGGGCACCCTCTCCCAGCTCCGGGAGCTGATGGCGTACACCGCGGACTACGGCACGGCGGCCGAGGCGATGTCCGGAGTCACCGGGAACGCCGGCGCGAAGACCGGTTCGGCGGAGGTCGACGGCCAGAAGAAGCCGAACGGGTGGTTCACGGCCTACCGCGGCGACCTCGCGGCGGCGGGTGTGGTCCAGCAGGGTGGCCACGGCGGCGAGACGGCGGGCCCGATCGTGGCGGCGCTGCTGAAGCTGGGCGGCTGACCGCCCGCGGGATCCGGGGGCGGTCTCGGCGTCCGGGCCGGCTGGGCGTCCCGGACGACGGGCTGGGCGTCCCGGACGGGCCGGGCCCTGTCGGCACGTTCCCGCCTGCCCCGCGACGACAGGGCCTAGGACCCCACGGGAGTGGCGGTGTACGTCCGCCGCAGGAACCGCAGCAGCGTCTTCGTCTCGAACTGCACCACGGCCACGCCCTCCGCGGAGTGGAACTCGACCACGGCCTGGACGCGCCCGCACGGCCACACGCGGACCTCACCGCTGCCGGCCGGGGTGCGCAGGCCCTGTTCGAGGAGCGCACGGGAGAAGGTCCACTCGGGGGAACCGGGCAGCCGGACCCGCACCGAACGCGGGTCGGTGTCGGGGTCGTAGCGCAGGACGACCGGGACCGCCTCGTCCCCTTCCTGGGGGAGGTCGGCGTCCGTCACGATGTGAGCTCGCGCGTACTGTTCGACTACAGACATCGTGACGGCCCTCTCACGCTGCGTGACCTGTGTGGAAGCTGTGCGTCCACCCCCACTCCAATGTCGCACATTTCCCGGACCGCGCCCCCGGGGGCGAAGATGCTCTTCCTCACGCCCCGATGACGTTTTCCCGCGCTGTTCCGGTGACAGTGTTCTTGCAAGCCGTTCGCAACAAGCCACTATCATCGAACGGTGCATGTGCCTGACGGATTCATAGACGCCCCCATGTCCGCCGCGACCGGAGTCGTCGCCGCGGCCGCCGTCGCGGTGAGCCTGCGCGGCGCGCGCCGCGAACTCGACGAGCGCACCGCGCCGCTGGCCGGCCTGGTGGCCGCGTTCATCTTCGCGGTGCAGATGCTCAACTTCCCCGTCGCGGCGGGGACCAGCGGACATCTCCTCGGCGGCGCCCTCGCGGCGATCCTCGTCGGGCCCTACACCGGGGTCCTGTGCGTCTCCGTGGTCCTGCTGATGCAGGGCATCCTCTTCGCCGACGGCGGTCTGACCGCGCTCGGCGTGAACATCACGGACATGGCGATCGTCACCACGGTCGTCGCGTACGTCGTCTTCCGCGGGCTCGTGACGGTCCTGCCGCGCGGCAGGCGCTCCGTCACCGCGGCCTCCTTCGTCGCCGCCCTCCTGTCGGTCCCGGCCGCGGCCCTCGCCTTCACGCTCCTGTACTCCGTCGGCGGCACCACCGACGTCGCCATCGGCAAGGTCGCCACCGCGATGATCGGCGTGCACGTCCTGATCGGCATCGGCGAGGCCGCGATCACCGCGGCCACCGTCGGCGCCGTCATCGCCGTGCGCCCGGACCTGGTGCACGGCGCCCGTGGTCTCCAGCAGCAGCTGAAGCTGCGGGTGAACGGCGAGCTGGTGGACGCGCCGGCGGCCGAGCCGGCCCCGGTGGCCGCCCGCTCCCACCGGGGGGTGTGGATCGCCGGCCTGGTCACCTCCCTCGTGCTGGCCGGATTCGTCAGCTTCTACGCCTCCGCCGACCCGGACGGCCTGGAGAAGGTCGCCGCCGACAAGGGCATCGACCGGAAGACCGAGGAGCACGCGGTCGCCGACTCCCCGCTCGCCGACTACGGCGTCAAGGACGTCGAGGACACCCGGCTGTCCGGCGGTCTCGCGGGCGTGATCGGCGTCGGCGTCACCGTCGTGACGGGCAGCGCGGTGTTCTGGGCGGTGCGCAGGCGCCGCAGCGACGACACCTCTCCCGTGAGCACGAGCGTCTGAGATGGGCGCCGGGCACGCGCACAAGCTCTACCGGCACGGGCACTCGCCCGTGCACACCCTGCCCCCGCACACGAAACTCGCGGCGGCCTTCGCCTTCGTGGTGGTCGTGGTGTCGACCCCGCGGGAGGCGATGTGGGCGTTCGGCGTGTACGCCGTGCTGCTGGCCGGTGTCGCGTTCGCGGCCCGGGTGCCCGCCGGTTTCCTGCTCAAGCGGCTGCTGATCGAGGTCCCGTTCGTGGCCTTCGCGGTGCTGATGCCGTTCGTCGCGGAGGGCGAGCGGGTCGAGGTGCTGGGCCTGTCGCTGAGCGTGAACGGCCTGTGGGGCGCCTGGAACGTACTGGCCAAGGGCACCCTGGGGGTCGCCGCCTCGGTCCTCCTCGCCTCCACCACCGAACTGCGTGAACTGCTGCTGGGCCTCCAGCGGTTGAAGCTCCCGCCGCTGCTCGTCCAGATCGCCTCATTCATGATCCGCTACGGCGATGTGATCACGGACGAGATGCGGCGGATGCGGATCGCGCGGGAGTCGCGGGGCTTCGAGGCGAGCGGCGTCAAGCACTGGGGGGTGCTGGCGAAGTCGGCCGGCGCCCTGTTCATCCGCTCCTACGAGCGCGGGGAGCGGGTGCACCTGGCCATGATCAGCCGGGGGTACGCCGGTTCGATGCCGGTCATCGACGAGGTGACCGCGTCCCGGGCGCAGTGGTCGTACGCCTTCGCCCTGCCGTTCGCCGCCCTCGTCGTCTGCGTGCTGGGATGGGCCCTGTGACTGCTTCCCTCGAGGTCTCGGGCCTCGCCTTCGCCTATCCCGACGGCCACCAGGCGCTGTTCGGCGTGGACTTCACCGTCGCCCGCGGCGAGCGGGTCGCGCTGCTCGGTCCGAACGGCGCCGGCAAGACGACCCTGGTCCTGCACCTCAACGGCATCCTGACCGGCGGCACGGGCACCGTGAAGGTCGCCGGGCTGCCCGTCGGCAAGCAGCACATGGCCGAGATCCGGCGCAAGGTCGGCATCGTCTTCCAGGACCCGGACGACCAGCTCTTCATGCCGACCGTGCGGGAGGACGTGGCCTTCGGACCGGCGGCGGCCGGGCTGCGCGGGCCGGAGCTGGAGGAACGCGTCGACCGGGCGCTGGAGCAGGTCGGCATGGCGGAGTTCAAGGGCCGGCCCCCGCACCACCTCTCCTTCGGCCAGCGCCGCCGGGTGGCGGTCGCCACCGTCCTCGCCATGGAGCCGGAGATCCTCGTCCTGGACGAGCCGTCCTCCAACCTCGACCCGGCCTCCCGCCGCGAACTCGCCGACATCCTGCGCTCGCTGGACGTGACCGTCCTGATGGTCACGCACGACCTGCCGTACGCGCTGGAGCTGTGCCCCCGCGCGCTGATCCTGAGCGAGGGCACCATCGCGGCGGACGGCAGGACCGGCGAGCTGCTCTCGGACGACGCGCTGATGCGGGCCCACCGGCTGGAGTTGCCGTTCGGATTCGACCCGCGGTCCGTGACAATGGGCGCGTGACGAACCAAGAGGACACCGGGGACGAGGGGTCACCGCGGCTGGAGGACCAGCTGTGCTTCGCGCTGTACGCGGCCCAGCGCGCGGTGACGTCCGCCTACCGCCCGCTCCTCGACGAGCTCGGGCTCACCTACCCGCAGTACCTCGTGCTGCTGGTGCTGTGGGAACGCGGTGAGATGACGGTCAAGGAGCTGGCGGGTGCCCTGCGGCTGGACTACGGCACGGTGTCGCCGCTGCTGAAGCGGCTGGAGTCGGCGGGGCTGGTGCGCCGCGAGCGTGCGGCGAGCGACGAGCGCTCGGTGCTGGTGGCGTGCACGGGCCGCGCGGAGGAACTGAGGGAGCGCGCGGCCCGCGTACCGGGCGCGCTGCTCGCGGTGACGGATCTCGGCGGCGCGGAGGTCGCGCGGTTGCGCGCGGAGTTGTGGCGGTTGGCGGAGAAGGCCGGGGCGGCGGCGGAAGGGCCCCGCTGAACTCGGGTTACCCACGGTTGCTACCCCCTGGTAACCGCCGTCGGCCTACCGGCAAGTACCTTGTGCACGATGCATTTGCGCGCACCTGTTCCAGGGGGAACCGGCCATGACTGACGCCACCGCCACCGCCACCGCCACCGCCACCGCCGTCGACACCGTCCTCGACACCACTGTCGACACCCGCCCGTCGAAGATCGTGTACGTGGCCGAGGCCACCGCGCACGGCGGCCGGGAGGGGTATGTCACCAGCCAGGACGGCCAGATCGAGCTGAAGGTCGCGATGCCGCCGGAGCTGGGCGGCGACGGCAACGGCACCAACCCGGAGCAGCTGTTCGCGGCCGGCTACAGCTCCTGCTTCCACAACGCGCTGGTCCTGGTCGGCCGCCGCGCCGGCCTCGACCTGACCGGTTCCACGGTCGCCGCGAAGGTCGGCCTGGGCCCCAACCGGCAGCGCGGCTACGGCCTCGCGGTCGCCCTCAGCGTCTCCCTCCCGGTCCTGGACGCGGCCGTCGCCGCAGAGCTGGTGGACGCGGCCCACGAGGTCTGTCCGTACTCCAACGCGACCCGCGGGAACATCGACGTGACGATTCTGCTTGGCTGAGTGAGGCGAACGGCACGGCGGAACGAGGAGCGCGGACGTGGACGTGAACGGCACTGTGGCCGAGGGCTTCGAGCCGGTCAGGGACGCGTTCGCGCGGAACTTCGAGACGCTCGGGGACCGGGGCGCGGCGCTGACCGTGTACCGGGACGGGACCAGGGTCGTCGACCTGTGGGGCGGCACCAAGGACGTCGACGGGACCGAGCCCTGGCAGCGTGGTACCGCCCAGGTCATCCGCTCGGCGACCAAGGGCGTCGCCGCCGCCGTACCGCTGATGCTGCACCGGCGCGGGGAACTGGACCTGGACGCGCCGGTGGGCGAGTACTGGCCGGAGTTCAAGGCGCGGGGCAAGGACCGGGTGCTGGTGCGGCACGTGCTGAACCACCGGGCCGGACTGCCCCTGCTCGACCACCCGATCACGCCCCACCAGGCCCTGGATCCGCGCCGGGGCCCCGAGGCGGTCGCCGCCCAGGCCCCCGTCTGGGAGCCGGGCACGGACCACGGCTACCACGCGCTGACGTACGGCTGGATGCTCGACGAACTGGTGCGGCGCGTGACCGGACAGGGCACCGGCGAGTGGATCGCCGCCAGGATCGCCGGGCCGCTGGGTCTCGACCTGTGGCTGGGACTGCCGGCGGCGGAGGAGGCGGCGGGCCGCACCGGCCGGGTCGGCCGCCTGGACGACGCCCCCGAGCCCGCCCCCGGGCCGGGCCTGCGGATCCGTCCGAAGCGTGCGGTCACCGAGGCCTACGACGACCCGGGCTCCCTCACCCGCCGGGCCTTCGCCGCGATCACGCCCTTCCCCGACCAGAACGACCCGGCGTACCGCGCGTCGGCCCTGCCCGCGACCAACGGCATCGCGACCGCCGACGCCCTGGCCCGCTTCTACGCGGCCCTGATCGGCGAGGTCGACGGCGTACGGCTGTTCGACGCGGCCACGATGGAGGCGGCCCGCGCCGAGGAGTCGGCGGGACCGGACCGCGTCCTGGTGGTCGGCACCCGCTTCGGCCTCGGCTACATGCTGCACGGCAGCGCGTCACCGCTCCTCGGCCCGGGCTCGTTCGGCCACCCGGGCCGCGGCGGCGCCCTCGGCTTCGCCGACCCGGAGACCGGCATCGCCTTCGGCTATGTCACCAACGGCTTCCGCAGGACGGTGACCGCGGATCCGCGGGCGCAGGCCCTGGTGCGGGCGGTGCGGACCGCGACGGGGGCGTGACGAGGGCACGTGACAAGGGGCGTACCCCACGGGCCGCGACCGGCTCAGAGGGCGTACCCCACGGGCCATGACCGGCTCAGGGGCCATGGCGCGGGGCCGTGCCCCCGAGACGTGACCGTTCAGACGTTGATCGGGTGGGACGTCCGGCCGGACACCTCGTCGATCTCCCCGTGCGCCTTCGTCAGCAGCCGCATCGCGAGCTCGTTCAGGGCGCGGGCCGCGGCGATCTCCTCCCCCACCCTCGGCTGGTTCGCGTCGGTGTGGTGGCGGTTGGCGTGCCCGTGCGTCCGTACCTCCGTGCCGTCGGGCAGGCGCACCATCGCCGCCGCCCTCGTGCGCTGATCATCCTCCTGGAACTCCAGCTCGATGTGCCATCCCACAACGGTGTGCATCATGACGATCACCTCCGGAACACCTGCTTCCAGAGTGCTCCCGCGAAGTCGCCGCCGCACGGCCTCGCGGGGACGGGGTGTCGACCGAGCGCCGTACGCCCTCGTACGCGCTCACCGACACGCCTTGTCGGAGCGCTGCCGACTGGGCAGGATGCGGCGATGACCTCAGCGACCGTCCCGCCCGCCCCGCCCGGTGAACCCGCCGTACGTCCCTACCGTCCCTCCGACCGCACCGCCCTCGACGAGATCTGCGTCCGCACCGCCCATGTCGGCCAGGACAGCCGCCCCGTCTACGCGGACCCCGGCATCTTCCCGGTGATCTTCGCGGCGCCGTACGTCCATCTCGAACCGGATCTCGCCTTCGTCCTGGACGACGGACGGGGACAGGCCGTCGGGTACGTCCTCGGCACCGCGGACACGCCCCGTTTCGTCGAGGACTTCCGGCTGACGTGGCTGCCGCTGGTCGCGAGCCGCTATCCCGAGCCCAGCGGGTCGCCGGGCACCCCGCGCACGCCGGACGACGAGATCGTCCCCCTCCTGCACCACCCCGAGCGGATGCTCGTCCCCGAGGTCGCCGCCTACCCCGCGCATCTGCACATCGACCTGCTGCCGCCGTGGCAGGGCCGGGGACACGGGCGGGCGCTGCTGCTCACGTTCCTCGACGCCCTGCACCGCAGGGGTGTGCCGGCCGTGCACCTCTGCATGGTCACCGCCAACAAGCCGGCCCGCGCCTTCTACGACCGTCTCGGCTTCCACGAGATCGCCGTGCCGGACGCCGATCCGTCGGTCACCTACCTGGGGCGCTCGACGCGGCCCCGGCCCGGTGACAGTAGCCATGTACTGTTTTCGACGTGAGCCACGCATCCGCACCCCTCGGACCCACCCCCGGCTACCTGGTCTGGCGGCTGTCCAACAAGTGGCGCACCGCCGTCGACCAGGCGCTGGCACCGCTGGACCTGACCCACGCCCAGTACGTACTGCTGGCCTCGCTGTCCGGGATGGAGCGCGGTGGCCGGCAGCCGAGCCAGCGGGAGCTCGCCGACCACACGGGGCTGGAGCCGCTGTACGTCTCCAAGCTGGCCCGTGCGCTGGAGTCGGCCGGGCTGGTCGGGCGCAGCCGGGACACCGAGGACACCCGGGTCGTCCGGCTGGCGCTCACCGAGCGGGGGCGGGCGGCCGTGCGGCCCGCGATCGACGCCGTACAGGTGCTGCTGGACCAGTTGCTCACCCCGCTGGGCGGGCTGGACAGCGCGCGGACCGAGGAGTTCGGGCGCACGCTCGTCGCGCTGCTCGACACCCCGCTGGGCGGGACAGCGGAAGGCCGGTGAGGACGCCCCGTCCCCACGGAGCCCTCACCGGCCGGTCTGTGTCAGTTCAGCCCGCGCGTCAGACGCGTGCGAGTTCCCTCTTCTCGTCCGGATCCGCGTTCCTGTCGGCCTCGGTGCGCAGGCCCTCGCCCTCGACGTCCACGTTCGGCAGGACACGGTCCAGCCACTTCGGCAGCCACCAGGCCTTCGTGCCGAGCAGGGCCAGGACGGCCGGGACGATCGCCATGCGGACCACGAACGCGTCGAAGAAGACGGCGATCGCGAGGCCGAAGCCGATCATCTTGATCATCGACTCGCCGGAGCTGATGAAGCCGCCGAAGACGGCCATCATGATGACCGCGGCCGCGGCCACGACCCGGGAGCTGTACCGGAAACCCGTCACGATGGCCTGGTGCGGCGACTCGCCGTGGACGTACGCCTCCCGCATCCGGGTGACGAGGAAGACCTCGTAGTCCATGGCGAGGCCGAAGACCACGCCCACCATGAAGATCGGCATCATCGACATGATCGGGCCGGTCTCCTCGACGCCGATCAGGCCGGCCAGCCAGCCCCACTGGAAGACCGCGACCACGGCACCGAGCGCGGCGAGCACACTGAGCAGGAAGCCCAGGGCCGCCTTCAGCGGGACCAGGATGGAGCGGAAGACCACGATCAGGAGCAGGAAGGCGAGGCCGACCACCAGGGCCAGGTACGGGATCAGCGCGTCGGTGAGCTTCTGCGAGAAGTCGATGTTCATCGCGGTGGTGCCGGTGACCAGGACGCTCGCGCCCGTGTCGGACCTGACGTCGGCGCCCTGGTCGCGGATGGTGTGGACCAGGTCCTCGGTCTGGACCGAGGAGGGCTTGGAGTCCGGGATCACGGTGATCGTCGCGGTGTCGCCGGCCTTGTTGAACGCCGCCGGGGTCACCGTCGCGACGTCCTCGAGGCCCTTGATCCCGTCGGTCACCGTGGTGGCGGCCGCCTTGGGGTCGTCGCTGTCCTGGGCGTCGACCACGATCATCAGGGGGCCGTTGAAGCCGGGGCCGAAGCCCTCCGACAGCAGGTCGTACGCCCGGCGCTGCGTGGTGGACGTCGCCTGCGAGCCGTCGTCGGGCAGGCCCAGCTCCAGTTGGGTGGCCGGAACGGCGATCGCGCCCAGACCGACCACGCCGAGCAGCAGCACGGCGACCGGGCGGCGGATGACGAAGTGCGCCCAGCGGGTGCCCAGACGGGGTTCGGCCTGCCGCTTCCCGGCGCTGTCCGACGTGTCCCCGCGCGACCGGCGCTTCTCGTTCGCCGGCCGGACCTTCTTGCCCGCGTACCCGAGCAGCGCCGGGATCATGGTCAGTGCGATGAGGACGGAGACCACGACCGTGCCCGCCGCCGCGAGGCCCATCTTGGTCAGCATCGGGACGCCGACGACCGAGAGGCCGGCCAGCGCGATCACGACCGTGAGGCCCGCGAAGACCACCGCCGAGCCGGCGGTGCCGGTGGCGCGGCCGACCGCCTCCTCGCGGTCACGGCCCTCGGCCAGTTCACTGCGGTAGCGGGAGACGATGAAGAGCGCGTAGTCGATGCCGACCGCGAGGCCGATCATCAGCGCGAGGGTGGAGGTGGTGTCGCCGAGGTCGAGTGTCTTGGCGAGGGCGGTGATGGTGGACACGCCGATGCCGACGCCGATGATCGCGGTGAGCAGCGGCAGTCCGGCCGCGACCAGCGAGCCCAGGGTGAGGACCAGGACGAGCGCGGCGATGGCGAGCCCGACGGCCTCGCCGATCGCTCCCGGCTCGGCCGCGGCCTGCAGCGCGTCCCCTCCGACATCGACGGTCAGCCCGGTGGCGCGGGCCTCGTCCGCGGCCGTCTCCAGGGCGTCGCGGGTCGTGTCCTTCAGCTCCATGCCGGGGGTGTCGTACTTCACCGACGCGTAGGCGACCGTTCCGTCCTCGCTCACGGCGTTCGTCGTGAACGGGTCGGTGACGGAGAGCACCTCGGAGCCGTCCCCCAGCTCCTTGACGATCTTGTCGACGGTCGCCCTGTTCGCGGTGTCGGTCATCTTCTCGCCCGCGGGCGCCTTGAAGACGACCCGTGCGGTGCCGCCGTCGGCGCTGGAGCCCGGGAAGCGCTGTTCCAGCAGGTCGAAGGCCTTCTGGGCCTCGACGCCGGGGATGGAGAAGGAGGTGGGTCCGGCGGCGGGGGCGCTGGCCGCGCCGACGCCCGCGAGCGTCAGCAGGGCCACCCATATCAGGGCGGCGAAGTGCCGTCGCCGGAAGGCGAGCCGGCCGAGTTTGTAGAGGAACGTGGCCACTAGGGCGTACTCCCGGTCAGGTCGTGGGTGTTTCGGGGCAGGGGTGATCAGCCCGACGACGTGAGCGGTTACGTCAGGTGGGGGCTAGCTGTGGGGACGTGCTAGGAGACGGGAACGCCGAGGGCGGGGAGGACCACGGCGTCGATGTACGAAAGCAGGAACTCCTGCGAGGGCGGCCGATCGTCGATGAGCGTCCGGGTGGCGAAGGCACCGACCAGCATGTGCACGATGTACTCCATCGCCGGGCAGTCGGGCCGGACCTCACCGCGGTCGACCGCGCGCTGCATGACCCGGTGGAACTCGTCCATCTCCGGCTCGACGAGCAGCTCCTTGAGCGCCCGCATCAGGTCCGGGTTGGCGTGCACCGCCATGGCCAGCGCCCGCATCAGGTCGGAGTTGCGCTCCATGGTGCAGTCGTCCTCGCGGGTGACGAGGGTGTGCAGGTCGCCCCGGATGGATCCGGTGTCGACGTCGGCGATGCTGCCCGGCTTGTTGTGCCGCATGGCCTTCACGACCAGCTCGGCCTTGCCGCCCCACTGGCGGTAGAGGGTCGCCTTGCTGGACCGGGTGCGGGCGGCCACGGCGTCCATGGTGAGGGCGTCGTAGCCGACTTCCCGGAGCAGGTCGAGCACGGCCGCGTACAGCTCGGCCTCGCGCTCGGGGGTGATCCGACTGCGACGCACCGTCGCGACCTCAGTCATGCCACTCACCTTCCCTCGGGACGACACGGTTTCGTGCAGGACGAATGTACCGCACTTTCGATCGAAACGAAACTGTTTCGTTCGTGTTGCGGGGGCCCGCTCCGGACCCCCGCCCCCCTCTTTGTCATAAGTTGCTCCGGCCCGTGCTGCGGAAAAGCATGGGGAGGTGAGCTATCTGCGCCTGCCGCACCTGAGCGGTGAACTGCTGTGTTTCGTGGCCGAGGACGACCTGTGGCTGGCCCCGCTCGACGGAGCGGGCCGCGCCTGGCGGCACCAAGGTCGGCCACCCCCGCTTCTCGCCCGACGGCCGCCACCTCGCGTACACGAGCTGGCGCAGCCTGGTCCCGGAGATCCATCTGGTCCCGGTGGACGGCGGACCGGGCCGGCAGCTCACCCACTGGGGCTCCCCGGACACCCGGGTGTGCGGCTGGACCCCCGACGGGCAGATCCTCGCCGTCGCCTCCCACGGCGAGCCCTTCTCCTACTTCACCTGGGCGTACAAGACCCACCCCGACGGCGACCCCGGCCGCAAACTCCCCTGGGGCCCGGTCTCCGACATCCAGGCCGCCGACCTCGACGGCGAGCGCAGGACCCTGCTCCTGACCGGCACCCCACCGCACGAACCGGCCGCCTGGAAGCGCTACCGGGGCGGCGCGACGGGCCGCCTGTGGGTGCACGGCGAGCGGATCCTCACCGGCCTGGACGGCCACCTCCACTCCCCCCTGTTCGTCGGCGGCCGGATCGCCTTCCTCTCCGACCACGAGGGCGTCGGCAACCTCTACTCCTGCGCCGCCGACGGCTCCGACCTGCGCCGCCACACCGACCACGACGCCTTCTACGCCAGGCACGCCGCCGGCGACGGCACGCGGGTGGTGTACCAGTGCGCGGGCGACCTGTGGATCGTCGACGACCTGACGGCCGGCTCGACGCCCCGCCGGCTCGACGTCCGGCTGGGCGGACCGCGCGCGGGACGCCGTCCGTACCAGGTCCCGGCGGCCCAGCACGTGGACGGCGTCTCGGTGGACGAGACGGGCCGGGCCAGCGCCGTCGTCGTACGCGGCAGCCTGTACTGGCTCACCCACCGGGACGGGCCCGCCCGCACCCTCACCGACACACCCGGAGTGCGGGTCCGGCTCCCGGAGATGCTCGGCTCGACCGGCCAGGTCGCGTACGTGACGGACGCGGAGGGCGAGGACGCGGTCGAGATCGCCCACCTGCCACGGGCCACCGGTGACCGCGCGCCCCGCCGGGTGGCGTCCGGCGCGCTGGGCCGCGTCCTGGAGCTGGTGTGCGACCCGGAGGGCGAGCGGCTGGCCATCGCCTCGCACGACGGACGGCTGCTGCTGATCGACGTGGCCGAGGACAGCGCCGGCGAGGTGACCGAGCTGATCCGCTCGGCCAACGGGCCGGTGCGGGACCTCGCCTTCTCCCCGGACGGGGCCTGGCTGACCTGGTCGTACCCGGGCATCGGCCGCTCGCTGCGCCAGATCAGGATGGCGCGGATCTCCGGCACCGGGAACGGCGGCCCACTGATCGTCGACGTCACCAACGGCCGCTTCGAGGACGAGAACCCGGTGTTCACCCGGGACGGCCGCTATCTCGCGTTCCTGTCCTGGCGCGGCTTCGACCCGGTGTACGACGTGCACACCGGGGACCTGTCCTTCCCGCTCGGCTGCCGCCCCTACCTGGTCCCCCTGTCCTCGGCCACCCCCTCCCCCTTCGCGCTGAGCCCGGAGGGCCGGCCGGCCGCCGGGGGCCTGGACCCGGTGGACGAGAGCGGCGACGGCACGGTGACGGTCGAGGTGGAGGGCCTGGAGAGCCGGGTGACGCCCTTCCCGGTCGCCGCCTCCAAGTACTCGGCGCTGCACCCGGTCGCGGGCGGCGGGCTGGTCTGGCTGCGCTGGCCGATCTCGGGCGCGCTGGGCGAGACGTTCGCCAACCCGGACGACACCACCGGCCGCCCCACCCTGGAGCTCTTCACCGTCAGCAAGGCGAAGAAGTCCGAACTGGTCGACCATCTGGACTGGTTCGCGGTCAGCGGTGACGGCACCCGGCTGGTCGTCATGGACGAGGGCGACCTGCGGGCGGTCCCGTCCAGCGAGTCCGGGGACGGTGACACCACCGTCTGGATCGACGCGCGCCGCATCCTGCACCAGGCCGATCCGGCCGCCGAGTGGCGCCAGGCGTACGACGAGGCGGGGCGGCTCGTCCGCGCGTACTTCTGGGAGCCGGGGATGTGCGGCATCGACTGGGACGCGGTACTCGACCAGTACCGTCCGCTGGTCGAACGGGTCGCCTCCCCCGACGAGTTCGCGGACCTGCTGCGTGAGGTGCTGGGCGAGCTGGGCACGTCCCACGCCTACGTCGCCGCCGCCCGCCGCAACGAGGGACCGCCGCACTACCGGCGCCGGCAGGGCCTGCTCGGCGCCAACTTCGTCCTGCGGGACGGCGGCTGGACCCTCCGGCGGATCCTGCCCGGCGACTCCTCCGACTCCAAGGCCCGCTCCCCGCTGGCCGGCACCGGCATCCGGGAGGGCGCGGTGCTCACCCACGTCGACGGCCGTCCGGTGGATCCGGTGACGGGCCCCTTTCCGCTGCTGGCGGGCGCGGGCGGTACGACGGTGGAGCTGACGTTCACGCCGGCGGAGGGCGAGGGGCGGGCGCGGCGGGTGGCCGTCGTCCCGCTCCTGGACGAGCGTCCTCTGCGCTACCAGGACTGGGTGGCCAAACGCCGTTCCGTCGTGCGGGAGTTGAGCGACGGGCGGTGCGGCTATCTGCACATCCCCGACATGGGCGGCTCCGGCTGGGCCCAGTTCAACCGGGACCTGCGCATGGAGGTGTCCCGGCCCGCGCTGATCGTGGACGTCCGGGGCAACGCGGGCGGCCACATCAGCGAACTGGTGGTGGAGAAGCTGACCCGCACGATCCTCGGCTGGGACCTGACGCGCGACGCCCAGCCGGTGTCGTACGCCTCCAACGCCCCGCGCGGCCCGGTGGTCGCCCTCGCGGACGAGGCCACCTCGTCCGACGGCGACATGATCGCGGCGGCCTTCAAGCTGCTGAAGCTCGGCCCGGTCGTCGGCCAGCGCACCTGGGGCGGTGTCGTCGGCATGACCGGCCGCCACGAACTGGGGGACGGCACGGTGATCACGGTCCCGATGAACGCGGCCTGGTTCGACGCGTACGGCTGGTCGATCGAGAACCACGGCGTCACCCCGGACCTGGAAGTCCTGCGCACCCCACTGGACTGGGCGGAGGGCCGCCACGCCCAACTGGCCGACGCCGTACGGCTGGCGCTGGACCTGCTCCAGACCAACCCGCCGGCCACTCCCCCGGACTACGCACACGTCCCCGACAGATCAAGACCCAAGCTGCCACCGCGTACGTAAGGGGGCACTTCCCGAGTACGTAAGGGGGCACTTCCCGACGCGGGACCGCCTACCGCACAACGGAACGTGGGGCACCCTCCCGAGAGGGCACCCCACGCTCACAGGCCGAAGCCGGAACCGAACCAGACGTCAGACGTCGTAGTCCTGCTCAAGACGGTCCCGCTCCTCGCGGTCGAGACGCATCCGCTCGGTCTCCTCGTCGCGCACGCGGTCGTCCGGCCGCCCACGCTCCTCGCCCTGCCGGCCACGCTCCTGCGCCTTCTCGCGGGCCTGCTGGGCCTTCTGCCTGGCCTGCTCCTGCCACTGTTCCGACTTGTCCTGGAACTGGTCCTTCATACCCATGTGGGTTCACTCCCGTAGTGAGTGGGGGGTTGGGCCCCGGTGGGGCCTCCATCAGATTCACACGGGCCGTCACCCTGCGCATGTCGATCAACCACGGTGCGTAGCGCGGGCTTCCTCGTCCGCGGCCCCGCCGGCACCGACGAGCCCCGTGCGCATCCCTTCGAGCCGGCCGGCGAACCGCCGCATCTCCCGCTGTCCGACGGTCCCGATCAGCGCGGGCAGATACCCCCGCACGCCCTGCATCCCGCGCAGCCACCACTGCCCGTAGACATGACTCGACCGGCGCTCGATCCCGGCCACGAGCCGGTCCACCGCCGGCCCCAGCGGATAGGTCTTGCTGGACGGCCACGGCAGCCGCTGCCGCAACTCCCGCATCACGGCGTCCTGGTCGGCCCCGCGCACCATGTCGGTGTCGGTCCACGACAGGTACCCGACCCCCACCCGCACACCCCGGTGGCCGACCTCGGCCCGCAGGCTGTGCGCGTACGCCTCCACGCCCGACTTGGACGCGCAGTACGCGGTCATCATCGGCGCCGGCGTGATCGCGGCGAGCGAGGCGATCTGGAGCAGATAGCCCCGGCTCTCCGTCAGCGCCGGCAGGAAGGCCCGCGCGGTGACCGCCGAGCCGATGAGGTTGACCTCGATGACCCGGCGCCAGGCGACGGGATCGGAGTCGACGAAGGGCCCTCCGGTGGCGACGCCCGCGTTGGCGACGACGATGTCGACCTTCCCGAACCGCTCCCTGACCTCCTGGGCGACCCGCGCCATCGCCTCGTGGTCGGTGACGTCGGCGTACCAGTGGTCGCCGTCACCGTGCAGCCGCCCGACGACCTGCTTGAGGCCGTCCGGCTCCAGCCCGACCAGCGCCACCGTCGCCCCCCGCGCCGACAGCTTGCGGGCCAGCAACTCCCCGACGCCCCGCGCGGCTCCGGTGACGACGGCCACCTGGCCTTCCAGGCCCACCCTGCTCATGCGTCCTCCTTGACGTGACCGACGTGACCGACGTGGACGTACGTGGTGACGAGCTCCCGGATCTTCCCGGTGACCGGCGCGGGCGCCTCCACCGGGGTCATGTGGCCGATCCCGGGCAGCTCGGTGACGCCCAGGCAGTCGGGCAGCGCGGCAGCCAGCGCGTGGGTCAGCGCGGGCGGAGTGAGCCGGTCGGCAGAGCCCACGACGACGGCCGTCGGCACCCGCAACTCCCGTACCCCGTGGTCGAGATCGAGCAGACCGAGCACCTCCGACCAGGTGTACCGCACCTTGCGCGGACACGCGTGCACGATCCGGGCGCACGCCTCGACCATCTCCGGGGCCGAACCGGGGCCCATGGTCCCGTACCTGAGGATCCGGCGGGCCAGCGGCGTGACCGGTCCGAGCGGGGCACGGGAACCGAGCAGCCGCCGGGTCAGCCAGGTGCGCAGCCGGCCCGGCCGGAGCGGTATCACCCGCGACTCGGCGACCAGCCGCGACGCGCCCGTGCTGCACAGCAGGACGGCCGCCGCGTGCTCCCGGAACCCGGCCCGCGCGGAGGCGGCCATCACCGTCATCCCGCCCATGGAGTGACCGGCGATCACGGCTCGCTCGCCGGGCGCGAGGGTCGCCTCCAGCACGGCTTCCAGGTCGTCGGCCAGCGCGTCCGTACCGCAGACGGGGTTCGCCGGGCTGCGCCCGTGACCGCGCTGGTCGTAGGCGACGACCCGGTGGTCGACGGCCAGGTCCCGGATCTGCGCCGCCCAGAAGGCGGTCGAACAGGTCCAGCCGTGCGCGAGGACGACCACCGGCGCGTCCGGGTCGTCGACGGGTCCGTGCAGCTCGACGTGCAGGCGGGCGCCGTCGGCGGAGACGGCGGTCAGCTCACGGGCGGGTGCGGGCGGGGCGTAGGCACCGGACGAGACGGGCAGGGGACGGCTCACGCGGTCACCTCGGCGGTGGTGCCGGCGCTGCCCTGCGCGGAGGCGGTCGGCGAAGGGCCGGCCTGCCCGGTGGCGATCGGCGCGGAGCCGGCCTGCCCGGTGGCGCCCTGCTTCCCGGGCAGGCGCAGCACGTGGTACTCCCCCAGGTCGACCCGGCGGGTGACCCGCCGGAACTCGGTCGTGGTCCCGGGCCAGATGGTGGTGTTGCGGCCGTTCGCGTCCAGGTACCAGCTGTCGCAGCCGCCCGTCTTCCACACGGTGCGCTTCATGCGCTCGTGCACCCGGTGGCTCCAGGCGCGGACCGCGCCCGGGCGGGCGTCGAGGGCGGCCCGGCCGCCGAGCACGTTCAACTGCCGCAGGTAGTCGGCCAGGTAGTTCAGCTGCGACTCGATCATCAGGATCATCGACGAGTTGCCGAGACCGGTGTTGGGCCCGATGACCGTCATCCAGTTGGGGAAGCCCGGCACCGAGGCACCGCGCAGCGCCTCCATCCCGCCGCCGTCCGCCCAGGCCTCGGCGAGCGTCCGTCCGTCCGCGCCCACCACCCGCTCGGCGATCGGCATGTCCGTGACGTGGAAACCGGTTCCGAAGACGATCGCGTCCACTTCGGCCTCGCTGCCGTCGGCGGCCACCAGGGTCGAGCCGCGGACCTCGCTCAGCCCGCTCGCGACCACGTCCACGTTGGGGCGGGCGAGCGCCGGGTAGTACTCGCTGGACAGCAGGATCCGCTTGCAGCCGATGCGGTAGTCGGGCGTGAGCTTGGCGCGCAGGCCCGGGTCCTTGATGGAGCGGCCCATGTGGCGCTTGGCGACCTGCTCGACCAGGCCGAGCTGTCCGGGACGCTTGGTGAACGCCTGGACCTGCGCCTCCCGGATGCCCCACAGCAGTCCGCGCCGGGCCAGGGTGGTGAGGGGCAGCGCCCGGTGCAGCGCGCGTTCGGCCGGGCTGATCGCCCGGTCCATCCGGGGCAGCACCCAGGGCGGGGTGCGCTGGAAGAGGGTGAGCTTCTCGGCGAGGGGCTGGACGGCCGGCACGATCTGGATGGCGGAGGCGCCCGTGCCGACCATGGCGACCCGCTTGCCGCGCAGGTCGTAGTCGTGGTCCCAGCGGGCGGAGTGGAACACCTTCCCGGGGAACGTGTCGAGCCCCGGGACGTCCGGGATCCTCGGGTCGGACAGCGGACCGGTGGCGGAGACGACGACGTCCGCGGAGAGCGAGCCGCTGCTGGTCTCGATGTCCCAGCACAACCGCTCGGTGTTCCAGGCCATCCGCTTGACCTCGGAGTCGAGGCGGATGTGGGGGCGCAGCCCGAAGACGTCCGTCACGTGTTCCAGGTACGCCCGGATGTGCTCCTGTCCGGAGAAGGTGCGCGGCCAGTCCGGGTTGGGCGCGAAGGAGAACGAGTAGAGATGGGACGGCACGTCGCACGCGCACCCCGGGTACGTGTTGTCCCGCCAGGTGCCGCCGACGCCGCCGGCCCGCTCCAGCACGACGAAGTCGGTGACACCCTCGCGCCGCAGCCGTACGGCGGCCCCCAGTCCGCCGAATCCGGACCCGATCACCGCCACCCGCACGTGTTCCTGCTCGGCCATCCCGAAGCCTCCACGTATCACGTTGGACTCTGCCAGTGAACACTGGCGCAATGGGAGAGTAGAGCAGCGGCCTACCGAGCGGTAGGGGGCGGGCCGGGAAAGTTACCAGGGGTACGACATAGGCTGCGGGCGTGGCAGACAAGCGTGAATACCGCATGGAGGAGCTGGCCGCGCAGGCCGGGATCACGGTGCGCACCCTGCGCTTCTACCGCGAGCGCAAGCTGATCCACCCACCCCGCCGTGAGGGCCGTATCGCCTGGTACGACGACAGCCATCTGGCGCGCCTGCGCACCATCTCCGCCCTGCTGGAACGCGGCCACACCCTGAACGGCATCGCGGAACTGGCGGAGGCCCTCGACCACGGCCGCGACGTCGCCGACCTCCTCGGCGTGGACACCCCCACCGAGGAGGAGCCGGTCCACCTCACCCCCGAGGAACTCGCCGACCGCTTCGGCGACCAGGTCACCCCCGACAACCTCGCCGCCGCCCTGGACCTCGGCTACCTCGGCACCGACGGCGACGAGATCGTCCACATCAGCCGCCGCCTCCTGGACGTCTCCGCCGCCCTGGTCCACGAGGGCATCCCCCTGGCCGAGGTCCTGGCGGCCGGCCAACGCGTCCGCGAACACGTCGACGCCCTCGCCGAACTCTTCGCCGACCTGGTCCTGCGCCACGCCCCCGAGGAAGACCTCCACCGCCTGCGCCCCCTGGCCCGCAGCGTGGTGGAGGCGGAACTGTCCCTGTCCCTGGACCGACGCCTGCGCAAGCGGAGCGACACCCCTTGAGCGACACCCCGCGAAGGTCCTTTCAGGTCCTCGCAGGTCCCTGGAGGTCGTACACCACGGTCACCGGCGCGTGGTCCGACCAGCGCTCGGCGTGTGTGGCGGCCCGTTCCACGAACCCCTTGACCGCCTTGGCCGCGAGGCCGGGCGTGGCCGCCTGGAGGTCGATCCTCCACCCTGAATCGTTGTCGAAGGCCCGCCCCCGGTACGACCACCAGGTGTACGGCCCCTCCCCCTCCGGATGCAGGGCCCGGACGACGTCGACGTAACCGCCCTCCGTCGCGTCGAAGACCCGGGTCAGCCACGCGCGTTCCTCCGGCAGGAAGCCGGAGTTCTTCTGGTTGGCGCGCCAGTTCCTCAGATCGGCCTGCTGGTGGGCGATGTTCCAGTCGCCGCAGACGAGGACCTCGCGGCCGTCGGCGGCGGCGCGCTCGCGCAGGTCCTTGAGGTGGGTCAGGAACTCGCCCATGAAGCGGATCTTCTCGTCCTGGCGCTCGGTGCCGACCTCGCCGGAGGGGAGGTAGAGGGAGGCGACCGTGACACCCGGAAGGTCGGCCTCGACGTAGCGGCCACTGGCGTCGAACTCCGTCGAACCGAAGCCGATCCGGACCCGGTCGGGCTCGCGGCGGGTGTAGAGGGAGACCCCGGCACGGCCCTTGGCGGCGGCGGGCGCGTGCACGACGTGCCAGCCGTCGGGGGCGCGGACGGGCTCGGGCAGTTGGTGCGGCTCCGCGCGCACCTCCTGGAGACAGAGCACGTCGGCCGAGGTGCCGGCCAGCCACTCCACGAAGCCCTTCTTCGCGGCGGCGCGCAGCCCGTTCACATTCACGCAGGTCACAGTGAGCACCCCGGCACGATACCCGCGATCTGGACCGGATCACGTTCTGGACCCCGTTCACATACGGTACGTGCCATGGATATACGCCGGGTCTCCTTCGACCACCCCGACGCCGTGAAGCTCAACGACCAGGTCCAGGCCGAGTACCACGTCCGCTACGGCGACGGCGGTGACGCCACTCCCCTCGCCCCGCAGGACTTCGAGCCGCCGAACGGCGTGTACCTGCTCGCGTACGACGAGACCGGCGCCCCCGTCGCCTCGGGCGGCTGGCGCGCCCAGGACACCAACGGGGAGGGCAACCTGGACGGGGACGCCGAACTCAAGCGGATGTACGTCACCGCGCCGATGCGCGGCCGGGGCCTGGCCCGCCGCATGCTGGCCCTCCTGGAGGAGGACGCCCGCGCGGCCGGCCGGACCCGCATGGTCCTGGAGACCGGCACCGAGCAGCCGGAGGCCATCGCCCTCTACACGTCCAGCGGCTACGAGCCGTGCGCGAAGTTCGGCTACTACCGGCATCACGAGTCGAGCCGCTGCTTCGCCAAACAGCTCGGCGCGCCGGGCACTCGGGTCGCCGCGGACGCTCAGTCCGGTGAGGCCGCCGAGGACACGCAGGCCGCCGAAGACGCCCTGGCTTCCGTCGGCCTTCTCGCATCCGCCGACTCTCAGCTTCTGAGGTAGGCCAGCACCGCCAGCACCCGCCGGTGGACGTCGTCCGCCGGCGGCAGGTCCAGCTTGGTCAGGATGGAGCCGATGTGCTTGCCGACGGCCGCCTCCGACACCACCAGCGCCCGGGCGATCGCGCCGTTCGACCTCCCCTCCGCGATCAGTGCCAGCACCTCCCGCTCACGCGGGGTGAGCCGTGCGAGCGGATCCCGGCGCCTGCGCAGCAGTTGCCGTACGACCTCGGGGTCGAGCACCGTGCCGCCCGAGGCCACCTCCCGCAGCGCCGCCACGAACTGCTCGACCTGCCCCACCCGGTCCTTGAGCAGATAGCCGACGCCGCTGCCGTCACCGGAGTCGAGGAGGTCGGCGGCGTACGCCCGCTGCACGTACTGGCTGAGCACCAGCACCGGCAGGCCCGGCCGCTCCGCGCGCAGCCGCACCGCCGCGTGCAGCCCCTCGTCCTGGAAGCCGGGCGGCATACGGACGTCGGTCACGACGACGTCGGGTTCGTGCTCGGCGACCGCCGCGAGGAGCGCGTCCGCGTCGCCGACGGCGGCCGGCACCTCGTGCCCGAAGCGGGTGAGCAGCCCGGCCAGCCCTTCCCGCAGCAGCACGCTGTCCTCGGCGAGGACTACGCGCAGGGGGCGGTCTGTGGTGTCGGGCGAGGCCGGCAAGGAATCTCCACACGCAGCAGGGTCGGTCCGCCCGGTGGGCTGGACACCGAGAGTCTGCCATCGAGCACCGACACCCGGTCGGCGAGACCGGTCAGTCCGGTGCCGCCGGCCGCGTCGGCGCCGCCGTGCCCGTCGTCCCGCACCCGCAGCACCAGCCGCCCGTCCCGGTGTCCGCCGCTGACCTCGGCGCGGCTCGCCCCGCTGTGCCGGGCGACGTTCGCGAGGGCCTCGCACACGACGAAGTAGGCGGCGGACTCGACGGGTTGAGGCAGACGCCGGGGCAATCGCAGATCCAGGTCCACGGGGACCGGGCTGCGGTCGGCCGCGTCCGCGACGGCGGCTTCGAGACCGTAGTCGGCGAGCACCTTGGGGTGGATGCCGTGGATGAGCTCACGCAGTTCCGCGAGGGTCCGCCCGGCCTCCTCGTGGGCCCTGGCGAGCTGGTCGGCGAGCGGTCCGGGCGGGACGTCGAGGCGGGCCAGACCGAGCGTCATCGTCAGGGCGACCAGGCGCTGTTGGGCCCCGTCGTGCAGGTCCCGCTCGATCCGCCGCCGTTCCGCCTCGAAGGCGTCCACCAACCGCACCCGGGAGCGCGCGAGTTCGGTGACCCGCTCGCTCTCCTTCGACGTCAGCAGCGCCCGCGCCAGTTCGGCCCGCGCCCCGGCCACCACCCCCAGGGCGTAGGCCCCGCACGCCAGCAGCACCAGCCCGAGCGCGGCCGACCCCAGCGCTCCCGCCCAGGTGTCGACGGTCCACAGCTTGGCCACCCGCGCCTCACCGCCGGCGGCGACCAGCGCGGGTACGGCGAGCATGGCGAGCGGAAACCCGGCCGCGAGGACCACGGCCAGCGCGTCGAGCGGCCACAGCAGCAGCCCGAACAGCACGGCGTACGCCAGCTCCCGCCAGGTGGCGGTCTCGCGCAGCCGTGTCACCAGCCAGGCCCGCAGCCCCGGCCCGTCGGGCATCCGATGCCCGTCGCCGGGGGCGGGCCCCACGCCGGCCAGCCGCAGCCGCCGGCGCTCCACGGCGGCCACGGGGATCCCGGCCAGCACGGTCAGCACGAGCAGCGGCAGCCCGAGGAGTACGACGGCCAGCGCGCCGCCGACGACGAGTCCGCCGAGGAGCACGGCCAGGACGACCAGGCCGAGCAGCGCGCCGCTGCCCAGGTAGGCGACCGCTCGCCAGGGCCACGCCGAACTCAGGTATCCACGCCCGCCGAGGGCCCGCCACACGCTCATGGGGATCACCGTAGAAGCCGGACGGGCGCGGGGCCATGGGCCGGGACGGAGGCTCGACGGTATGCCTGGCCCTACCCCAGGTCTCGTCCCTGCCGCACTGATCCGGAGGCCGGTGGCACGGTTTCGTGGACCCCTCGGAACCGGACCAGTGGGGGCAGGGACAGAGATGACACCCAACGCGATCGAACTGCGCGCGGTGAGCAGGCGGTACGGGACGGGCGGTGGCGTGACCGCGCTCGACGACGTCACGCTCGCCTTCCCCGCCGGCACCTTCACCGCCGTCATGGGGCCGTCCGGCTCGGGCAAGTCGACGTTGTTGCAGTGCGCGGCGGGCCTGGACCGGCCCACCTCGGGCTCGGTCCGGCTCGGCGACACGGAACTGACGGCGCTGAGCGAGCGCCGGCTGACCCTGCTGCGCCGCGAACGCATCGGCTTCGTGTTCCAGGCGTTCAACCTGCTGCCGTCCCTGACCGCCGCGCACAACGTCGCCCTGCCGCTGCGCCTGGCCGGCCGGCGCCCGTCGAAGGCGCGGGTACGGGAAGTGCTGCGCGAGGTCGGCCTCGGCGACCGCGCCGGTCACCGCCCGGCCCAGCTCTCCGGCGGCCAGCAGCAACGCGTCGCCCTCGCCCGCGCGTTGATCACCCGCCCCGAGGTCCTGTTCGCCGACGAGCCGACGGGCGCGCTCGACTCCCGCACCGGACACCAAGTCCTGTCCCTGCTCCGCGGGCTCGTCGGCACCGGGGGCGGCACGGTGGTGATGGTGACCCACGACCCGGTGGCGGCGTCCTGTGCGGACGGGGTGGTGTTCCTGGTGGACGGGAGGGTGAGCGGTGAACTGCGCGGGGCGTCGGCGCAGGAGATCGCCGCGCGGATGACGGGGCTGGAGGCGACGGGTGCGGCGACGCCAACGCCAACGGGAGCGAACGGGGTCGCGTCCAGGCCGGCCACCACGCCGACAGTCCCGTCGTCGGCCTCGGAGGCCGCCCCGTGCTGAGCATCGCCTTCCACACCCTGCGGACCCGCTGGACCAGCTTCACCGGCACCTTCCTGGCCCTCTCCCTCGGTGTCGCGCTGCTCACCGTGATGGGCCTCACCCTCGCCTCCTCCCTCGACGCCCCCGAACGCGAGCCGGAGCGGTTCGCCGCGGCCCCGGTCGTGGTGCGGGGGCAGGACACCCTGCGCGTGCCGACCCCGAACGGCGTCCGCACCGAGAAACTGGCCCACCCCCGCCCCGTCCCGCCCGCGACCGTCGCCGCGCTGCGCGCCCTCGGCCAGGTCGTCGAGGACCGCGTCTTCGCCGTACGGGCCACCGGCGCACCCGGCGATCTGGTGGGCCACCCGTGGTCGACGGCCGCGTTCGCGCCGTACGCCCTGGACACGGGCCGTGCCCCGCGGGCCGCGGACGAGGTCGTGGCGACCGGCGACTGGACGGCGGTGGGCCGCCGGCTGCACACCGGCCACGGGACGGTACGCGTGGTCGGCACGACTGCCGGCCTCGGGTTCGAGAACGCCCTCTTCTACCCGGACGCCCGCGCCGCCCGGCTCGCCCCGGTGAGCACCCAACTGGTCGTGGACGCGGACCCGGCGGCCGTACGGCGGACCGTGGACGCCGTGTCCGCACCGGGCGTCGGCGCCGGCCCGACCGTCCTGACCGGTGACGCGCGGCGGCTCGCGGACGCCGACCCCGACCGCGACCGGGAGGCGCTGACCGCGCTGAACGCCCTGTTCGGGACGGCCGGCGGGGTCGCCGGGTTCGTGTCGGTGTTCGTCGTGGCGTCCACGTTCGCCTTCGCGGTCGCCCAGCGGCGCCGGGAGTTCGGCCTGCTGCGGACGGCGGGTGCCACCCCGGGCCAGCTCCGCCGGACGGTGCTCGCGGAGGCCCTCCTCGTCGGTGTGCCCGCCTCGGCGGCGGGCTGCGCGCTCGGCGGGTACGCCGCCCCGGGCCTGGCCGCACGGGTGGTGGCCGACGACCTGGCCCCCGCCTGGTTCGCCATCGGCGACCACGTCTGGCCGTACCATCTGGCCTTCTGGCTCGGCCTGTTGGTGGCGCTCAGCGGTGTGGTGGCCGCGTCCTGGCGGGCCGGGCGGACCGCCCCCGCCGAGGCCCTGCGCGAGGCGTCCGTCGACACCGGCACGCTGACCCGGGGTCGCCTGCTGACCGGTACGGCCCTGCTGCTGACCGCCGCCGTGACCCTGGCGTCGGCCCTGCTGACCGACCCGGGCGAACTCCTGCACCGCAAGACGTACGTCAGCCGCCCGATGCTCCTGATCACGGCGGTGGCCCTGCTCTCCCCCGTCCTGGTACGGCCGTTGACCGGGCTGATCACCTGGCTGCCGGCCCTCCGGCCGCGCGGCGCCTGCGCCCTGCTGGTCCGTGAGAACACCCGCGTCGGCGTGCGCCGCACGGCCGCCGTGGCCGCTCCCGTCCTGGTCACGGTCGCCCTCACGGGCTCCCTGCTCGGCGCCACCGCGACGCTGGACGCGGCGCGGACGGCGGAGCTCCGGCAGCGGACGGCCGCGGACTTCGTGGTGTCGGTGCCCTCACCCGACGGTCTCGGCCCGGCGGCCGTGCGGCGCCTGCGCGCGGTGCCCGGCGTCCGGGTCTCCGCGACCGCGGCGAGCGCCGTCCACACCCTGGAGGACGGTGTCGCCCTGATCAGGTCGCGGGCCCGCGCGGCCGATCCGGCGGCGCTCGCCGCGACCTCGCGACTGCCGTTGACCTCCGGCCGCGTCACCGACCTCGACGACGGCTCGGTCATCGTCAACGAGGAGTGGGCCCGGCACACGGTCGGCGACCACGTGACGGTGTGGCTGGGCGACGGCACGCGCAGATCCCTGCGCATCGCCGCGGTGATGGCCACCGGCACGGGCGACAACGGCGTGTACGTCACCCCGGCGAACGCCCCGCACGCCCCGGTCGACCGGGTGGACGTGACACTCCTGCCCGGCGCCGACGCGGGCGCGGCGGAGGCGGCACTGCGACGGGCGGTACGGGAGTCTCCGCTCCCCGGGGCTCAGGTGCACACCCGGGACGCGTGGATCCACGCCGTGGCTCCCCGCTCCGACGGCACGACCCGGCTCGGCTTCCTCCTGGTCCTCGGCCTCGCCCTCCTCTACAGCGGCATCTCCCTGGCCGGCACCCTGGTCATGGCCGCCCGCGACCGCGGCCGCGAACTGGCGGCGCTACGGCTGGCCGGAGCCACCGGCGGGCAGGTGCTGCGGCTGGTCGCGGCGGAGACCGTGACGGTGGTGACGGCCGGCGCGCTGCTGGGCCTGTTCGTGGCCACGCTCAACCTGCTCGGCATGGGAGCCGCCCTGGGCCTGCTGTCCGCCCCGGCCCCGCTCCACCTGCCCTGGCCGGCCCTCGGCACGGTGACGGCCGCCTGCGCGCTCGTCGCCGTACCCGCCGCCGTACTCGCCACTCTCGGAACACACAAGAGATCCCGCCCGATCGACTGATCGGACGGGATCTCTTCAACTCCCTGAGTTTCCCCGGGAAGTTGTTGCGGTGGACCTGTGGGGATTTGAACCCCAGACCCCCTCGATGCGAACGAGGTGCGCTACCAGACTGCGCCACAGGCCCTTGCAACGAGTGAAACTCTAGCATCCCCGTCCGGGTGCTTGGAAATCCGTTCCCGGCTGGTCAAGCCACCTCGGGTCACTCGTTGGCGGCCCGGGGGCGGTCGCCGTCCTCGTACTGGTCGAAGAGCGGGGTGCGGCCGCGTTCGCGGGCCCGGCGGGCGGAGGCGGCGCGGCGGGCGTCGCTGCGGCCGTCCGCGGTGGGCCGGTCCTCGTCCTCGTGCTCCTCCGCTTCGGCGTCCTGCTCCGCGGGATGCGCCTCCTGCTCGGGCGTGACGGCACTGGACCGGGCCGAGCTCCACGCGTCCGGTGCGCCCAGGTCCACGTCGGAGGTGGCCCGCGGGGCGACCGGGGCGGTCACGTACGTCGGCAGCGGCACCGGTACCGGGTCCCAGCTGTCCCCGTGTCCGGGGCGCTGCTGGCGCTCGCGCTGCTGGTCGACCCATTCGGCGTGGTCGGTCTGCTCGACCAGCGCGCGCCGGTCCGCGGCGAGCGCGGACAGCCCGGGGTCCGTCGCCGGTTCGGGGCCTTCTTCGGGCTCCTCGGCGTCGGGGCCGCCGTCGACGGCGGGCCGCCGGCGCGGCTGGCGGACACGCTCACGCAGTCGCTGCGCGGCGGCCTCGGCCATACGCCGGTCCATCTGATAGGCGAACCGCCGGCGCTCCTGGGAGCGCAGGTAGGCGATGTACGCGCTGAGCATGACGGCGGGCACGCCGGGCGCCCACAGGAACGCGAGCCCTCCGACCGCGGCGACGATCGTGCCCATCGTGAAGGCGAGGAAGAGCATGACCGTGGTACGCCGACGGCGCGCGAGCACCTTCGTACGCCGGGCGCGTGCCGCTGCCGCCTCCGCCGAGGCCTTGCGCCGGGCGGCCGCCGCCCGCTTGGCCGCCGGCACGGAACCCTGCGCGGACCCCGCCCCGGCACCGGACGCACGCCCGGCTCCGGCCGAGTCCTCGTGCGCGGACTCCCACGCGTGTTCCCGTACCGACTCGCGCGTCGAGGCCCGCGCGGACTCCCGCGTGGACCCGCGCATCGGTTCACCCTCCGGCTCGGGTACGGCGTCGCGCGACGGTTCGTGCTCCGATGCGCGCGCCGGCGCCGTGCGCTCTCGGCTCGGCGCCGGGACCACCGCCTGCGCCTGGGGACGGGTCGGGGGCATGGCGAAGGCCCGGACGTCCACCGAGTCGGTGACGGCGCCCGGGTCGGCGACGCCGGGCTCCCCCTCCTCGGTGGAGCGCGCCCGCAGGTCCTTGGCGTATCGGCGCTCCATCCCCGCCCGTCCGGACAGCAACCGGATGGCTGTGCTGAAGCGTTCCGTCGGACGGGCCTCGTTCAGCTCGTCCTGCCTACGGAGCCACATCGGCACCAAGTAGGCGGCCCAGGCCCCGACAATGACTGCGTAGATGAGGCCGCTGCTGCTCACGCCTCACACGGTAGAGGGGTTTGCGTGAGGCCATCTGCCAATTGCGCCGGTGTGTCGCACGATCTGGCTGATATTTCGAGCTTTTTTTGTGACCGATGCGATCAACAGGCCGCCGCGGTAGCGAATTCAATGCCCTCAGGCGGTCATCCACCGATCATTTTCGAACACATATTCAATTACCCGGCTGTCGGCCAGGTTGTGCGGGGTTGTCGTGCGGCGTCCTCCTGGAGCGTGCCCGCTGCCAGCGCCTGAGCAAACCGTCGGGGACCTCTTCGGCGGTGAGCGCGAACACGAGATGGTCGCGCCAGGCGCCGTCGATGTGGAGATAGCGCGGACGCAGCCCCTCCTCGCGGAATCCGAGTTTCTCCACGACCCGGCGGCTCGGCGCGTTCTCGGGGCGAATGCAGACCTCGACGCGGTGCAGACCGACGGCACGGAAACAGTGGTCGGTGACGAGTGCCACGGCGGTCGGCATCACTCCGCGGCCGGCCACCGCCTCGTCCACCCAGTAGCCGACATGCCCCGAGCACATCGACCCCCAGGTGATTCCCGCGACCGTCAACTGCCCGACCAGCCGCCCCTGGTACTCGATGACGAACGGCAGCATCCGGCCGGCGTTCGCCTCGGCCCGCAGGTGCCGGACCATCTGCCGGTAGGTCGGCCGGTGCGCGATCGGCCCGCTCGGCGTGGGCGGCGGAATGGTCGCCTCCCAGGGCCGCAGCCAGTCCCGGTTGCGCCGGTTGACCTCGCGCCAGGCCCGCTGGTCGCGCATCTTTATGGGCCTCAGGACGACATCGCCGTCCGCCAGTACGACGGGCCAGGACGGGCTGTTCAGCTCACACCCCCAGGGCCGGGACCGGGTCTGGGATGGTCGCCGCCGCGGATCTGGTCGACGGCGTGCGTCAACAGGGGCTCCAGGACGGCCAGTCCGTCCTTCACCCCGCCGGTGGAGCCCGGCAGATTGACGATCAGCGTCCGGCCCGCCACTCCGGCCAGGCCCCGGGAGAGCGCCGCCGTCGGCACCTTGTCCCGCCCGAACGCCCTGATGGCCTCGGCGATGCCCGGCACCTCGCGGTCGATCACCCCGCGGGTCGCCTCGGGGGTCCGGTCGGTGGGCGAGATGCCGGTGCCGCCGGTGGTGACGACCACGTCGTACCCGGCGTCGACGGCGGCCCGCAGGGCGGCCGCCACGGGGTCGCCGTCGGGCACGACCTGCGGCCCGTCGACGGCGAAGCCGAAGCGCTCGAGGCCGTCGGCGATCAGCGGACCGCCCTTGTCCTCGTACACTCCGGCGGCGGCCCGGTTGGAGGCGGTGAGCACCAGCGCGCGATATGTCATGCCCGGCTCCAGTCGCCCGACTTGCCGCCCGTCTTCTCCTCGACCCGGACGTCCGTGATGACCGCTCCCTTGTCGACCGCCTTGACCATGTCGATCACGGTGAGCGCGGCGACGGAGACCGCGGTGAGCGCCTCCATCTCGACGCCTGTACGGTCCGTCGTCCGCACCGTGGCCGAGATCTCCACGGCGTCGTCCGCGACCCTCAGGTCCAGTTTCACACCGGACACCGACAACGGGTGGCACAGGGGGATCAGGTCCGGGGTGCGCTTGGCGCCCATGATGCCCGCGATCCGCGCGGTGGCCAGGGCGTCGCCCTTGGGGACCCCCTCGCCGCGCAGCAGCTCGACCACGCGCGGCGAGACCAGGACACGTCCACTCGCCCGCGCGGTGCGCGCGGTCACGTCCTTCTCGGATACGTCGACCATGCGGGCGGCGCCCGCCTCGTCGATGTGCGTCAGTCCGTCCTGCGTACTCATACTGTGCGGCGCTCCCGGTCCGGGCCCGCCGCGGTGCGGCGCGCGGGCCTGTTGTGCGCGACACGGTACCGCCAACCGGGAGTCTTCAGCCGAGCAGCACGACCTCGACCTCGGTGCCGGGCTCCACGGACTCCACGTCCTCGGGGACGACGATCAGCGCGTCGGCGTGCGCGAGAGCCGCGACCAGGTGCGATCCGGCGCCGCCGACCGGGGTCACCGATCCGTCGGCGTACCTCCCGCGCAGGAACTGCCGACGGCCCTTCGGCGAGGTCAGCGCCTTGCCGGTGGTGAGGGTCGCCCTCATGGTCGGCCGGTGGACGTCGTCGAGGCCCATCAGGGTGCGGATCGCGGGGCGGACGAACAGCTCGAAGGAGACGTACGACGACACCGGGTTGCCCGGGAGCGCGAGCAGCGGGGTGTGGTCGGGGCCGATGGTGCCGAAGCCCTGGGGCTTGCCGGGCTGCATGGCCAGCCTGCGGAACTCGATGCCGCTGCCGGCCTCGTCCTCGTCACCGACGTACGACAGCGCCTCCTTGACGACGTCGTACGCGCCGACGCTCACGCCGCCCGTGGTGACCATGAGGTCGGCGCGGACGAGCTGGTCCTCGATGGTGGACCGGAGCGTCTCGGCGTCGTCGGCGACGGCGCCCACCCGGTAGGCGATGGCTCCGGCGTCCCGGGCGGCGGCGGTGAGGGCGAAGCTGTTGGAGTCGTAGATCTGGCCGCCGCCGAGTTCCTCGCCGGGCTGGACGAGTTCGCTGCCGGTCGACATGACGACCACGCGCGGGCGCGGGCGTACGCGTACGCTGCCGCGCCCGATGGCGGCCAGCAGCGCGATCTGCGGCGGGCCGAGGACGGTGCCCGCCGCCAGGGCGCGGTCTCCGGCCTTCACGTCGCTGCCTTCGGCGCGCACGTGCGCGCGTGCCTCGGCCGACCGGTACACCTGCACCTGGCCCCGGGCGCCCTCGGGGGCCAGGGCGCGGGCGCGCATCCCGGTGACCGGTCCGTCGCCGAGGCCGCCGTCGGTCCACTCGACGGGGACGACGGCCTCGGCGCCGGGCGGCAGCGGGGCGCCGGTCATGATGCGGGCGGCCTGACCGGGGCCGACGTGGAGCAGCTCGGCCTGGCCCGCCGCGACGTCCCCCACGACCTCCAGGACGGCGGGGTACTGCTCGCTCGCGCCCGTGACGTCCGCGACCCGGACCGCGTACCCGTCCATGGAGCTGTTGTCGAACGGCGGCAGGGACACCGGCACCGTGACGTCCTCGACCAGAACGCAGTCCTGGGCGTCGAGGATCTGCAGCTCGATGGGTTCGAGGGGGCGGACGGTCGCGAGGATGTCCTCCAGGTGCTCGGCCACCGACCACAGGTGGTCGGGGCCGGTGGTGCGGGGCGCGGCGCTGCTCAACGTTGCTACATCTCCTCGGCTACGTAACTGCGAAGCCAGGTCCGGAAGTCCGGGCCCAGGTCTTCACGTTCGCACGCGAGTCTGACAATGGCACGCAGGTAGTCGCCGCGGTCGCCGGTGTCATAGCGGCGGCCCTTGAAGACGACGCCGTGCACCGGGCCGCCGATCTTCTCGTCGTCGGCGAGCTGCTGGAGGGCGTCGGTCAGCTGGATCTCGCCGCCGCGGCCGGGCTCGGTGGTGCGGAGTATGCCGAAGATGTGCGGGTCGAGGACGTAGCGGCCGATCACCGCGTAGTTCGACGGGGCGTCCGCCGGGTCGGGCTTCTCGACCAGGCCGGTGACCCTGACGGTGTCACTGTCCTCGGTGAGGTCGACGGCGGCGCATCCGTAGAGGTGGATCTGCTCGGGCGCGACCTCCATGAGCGCGATGACGCTGCCGCCGCGCTGCGCCTGGACCTCGACCATCCGCCTGAGCAGCGGGTCGCGCGGGTCGATCAGGTCGTCGCCGAGGAGGACGGCGAAGGGCTCGTGGCCCACGTGCGGGGCGGCGCACAGGACGGCGTGGCCGAGACCCTTCGGGTCGCCCTGGCGGACGTAGTGCATGGTGGCCAGGTCACTGGACTCCTGCACCTTCGCGAGCCGGTCGGCGTCGCCCTTCTTCTGGAGGGCCGACTCCAGCTCGTAGTTGCGGTCGAAGTGGTCCTCCAGGGGGCGCTTGTTGCGTCCCGTGATCATGAGGACGTCGTCGAGGCCGGCGGACACGGCCTCCTCGACCACGTACTGGATCGCCGGCTTGTCGACGACCGGCAGCATCTCCTTGGGAGTGGCCTTGGTGGCCGGCAGGAACCGGGTGCCGAGACCTGCTGCGGGGATGACAGCCTTGCTGATCCGAGGGTGCGACTGAGTCATGCCCGAACCTTATCTGGTGCCTTGGCAATGAATCTGAGGCTCCGGTTAATTGCTCTCATATGAGCGTATTGGAGAGGTACGGGTACAACCTTTGAGTCCCCTCGAACGTCCGGCCGAGCCTGACAAGCGAATGTTGCGGCGAGAGTTCATCGCGCTGAGGAACAGGTTGACGGCCGATGACGTGCGCGAAGCGGGCGCCGCCCTGGCCGCGCGGGCGCTGGAGCTGCCCGAGTTGGCGCGGGCGCGCACGGTGGCGGCGTACGTCTCCGTCGGGAGTGAACCCGGCACGCTCACGCTGCTGGACGCGCTGCGCGCGCGGGGCGTGCGGGTCCTGCTGCCCGCGCTGCTGCCCGACAACGACCTGGACTGGGGCGCGTACACCGGGGAGGGCTCGCTCGCGCGCGTCCGGCACGGCTCGAAGATGGCCCTCTTCGAGCCGGCCGGCGAGCGCCTGGGCCCGGACGCCGTGATCGCCGCCGACGTGGTGCTGCTGCCCGGGCTGGCGGTCGACGCGCGCGGCATGCGCCTGGGGCGCGGAGGGGGCTCGTACGACCGGGTCCTCGCCCGTCTGGAGCGAGCGGGCGCCCGTCCCGCGCTGGTGGTGCTGCTGTACGACGCGGAGGTCGTGGAGCGGGTGCCCGCCGAGGCGCACGACCGGCCGGTGCGGGCCGTGGTGACGCCGTCGGGCGTGCGCCGCTTCCGGGAGGGTCCCTGAACGCGGACCGGCCCTCCACGCGCGCGTGGAGGGCCGGTCCGACGGCGGGTCAGCGGCTCACGGCCGCAGCACCAGCGTGTCGCTCGTGCTGCCGTCGACCGCCTTGTCGGAGTAGGACCAGTCCAGCAGCTCGCCCTTGACCCACTTGCTCGTCTGGTCGGTGTAGTGGGCGCTGTAGGCGTGTCCGGAGGCACCGGTGAGGTTGATCCACTTCGACTTGTCGAGGTCGTCGAGGTTGGCCACCATCCGCATCGACGGCACCCACACGACGTCGTAGCCGCCGGCCGCGTTCCAGCCGGTCGCGTTGACCGCCGCCTCGCCGCCGCTGAGCTTCCACGGGCCGCGGTTGAGCATGTACTGCACGAAGCCGGGCCCCTCGGTGCCGAGGGTCTGGTTCTTCAGGAACAGGCGGTGCAGCCGGCCCCAGCTCCAGGTGTCGATGTCCTTGCCGAGCTTGGCGGTCAGTTCCCAGCGGGCGTCGATCATGGCGCGCTTGAACAGGTCGTCGCGGTTCTTGACGGCGCCGGTGCGGTGGGTGCCCGACTCGGGCGTGGTCCACCAGTCGCTGTCCTCCTCGTCCATGAGGTTGCGGACCACCTCGAACCAGCGGTCGCCGCCGTCGGGCTGCGCCTGGTCGGCGTCGCGCTGGCCGCACTCGTAGACCTTGCGCGTCTCGTCCACGGGGCCGGTCGTGTTGACCGGGTCGACCCACAGGCACTGGCCCTTGACCCGCAGCTCCTTGGGCAGCTTGTTGCCGAAGGCGAGCTTGACGATGTTGCGCCAGACCGAGTTGAAGTAGGCGGCGGCCGCCGAGTCCGCGTCCTGGGTGTAGTCCCAGCCCTCCAGCAGTTCCTGGGCCTCGCGGACGCTCTTGTCGTTGATGTCGATCTTCAGCAGTTTGGGCACGAGCAGCTTGGCGATCTCGCTGCTGTTGTCCAGCTGCATCTGCCGCATGTCGTCGGTGGAGATCTTGCCGCCGCCCTTGATCTTCTGCTCGATCAGGTCGGCGATCCGCTGGCTGCGGGTTCCGTAGCCCCAGTCCGTGGTGAGCGTGTAGGGGTACTTGTCCTGGTCGACGACGGCCTGGTTGGCGGTGACGATGTACCCGCGGTCCGGGTTGTACTCGTAGGGCAGCTTGTCCTGGTCGATGTACCCGGTCCACCTGTAGTCGGAGTCCCAGCCCGGCACCGGCAGGTAGCCGCTGTCGCCCTTCTCGCGGGTGGGGATCCTGCCGGGCAGCGTGTAGCCGATGTTGTCCTCGGTGTCGGCGTAGACCAGGTTCTGCGACGGCACGTCGAAGAGGGCGGCCGCCTCGCGGAACTCGCTCCAGTCCGTCGCCCTGTTCATCGCGAAGACGGCGTCCATGGAGGTGCCCGGGTCCAGCGCGGTCCACCTCAGGGCGATGCCGTAGCCGTCGCCGCGGTCGGGGGCGGCGGTGTCGACGGTGGCCTTCTTGCCGACCTTCACGAGTTCGTCGTTGCGGTCGGACAGCAGGGGCATCCCGTCACTGGTCTGCCGGACGACGATCTTCTTGGACGCGCCGCCGGCGACCTCGATGGTCTCCTCGCGCGTGGTGAAGGGCTTCACCTTGCCGTCGTACAGGTAGCCGTCGCCGGTGAGCTTCTCCAGGTAGAGGTCGGTGACGTCGGCGCCGGAGTTGGTCATGCCCCAGGCGATGCTCTGGTTGTGGCCGATTATCACCCCGGGCATGCCCGCGAAGGTGTAGCCGGTGACGTCGTACTGGCACTTGGCGGAGACCGTGCGGCAGTGCAGGCCCATCTGGTACCAGACCGAGGGCAGCGAGGCCGACAGGTGCGGGTCGTTGGCCAGCAGCGGCTTGCCGCCGATGGTGTGCTGCCCGGCCACCACCCACGCGTTCGATCCGATGCCGTTGCCGTTCACGCCGACGGCCGTGGGGACGTCGTCCAGGACGTTCTGGAGGCCGGCGAGCTGGCTCTCCAGGGCGGACCCGGCCGTCGAGGAGGACGAGGACTGGGTACCCGTGCCGGTGCCGGTGCCGGTCCCTGTGCCTGTTCCGGTCCCTGTTCCTGTCCCGGTCCCTGTTCCTGTCCCGGTCCCGGTGCCGCTCGTGCCGCTGCCCGACGTGCCGTCGCCGCCGTCGAACGTCCCGGTCAGCTCGTCGTACTCGCCCTGCTGGACGATCGCCTGGTTGCGGCTGTACGGGTACCGCGGGTACAGGTCGGCGACCTGCTGGGGGCCGAGGCGGCTGGTCATCAGGGCGCGGTCGACCTCGTCCTGCATGTTGCCGCGCAGGTCCCAGGCCATGGCCTTCAGCCACGAGACCGAGTCGACGGGGGTCCACTCGCCGGGCTTGTAGTCGTTGGTGAAGCCGAGCGCCGCGTACTCCAGGGAGATGTCCTCGCCGCTCTTGCCCTGGAGGTAGGCGTTGACCCCCTTGGCGTAGGCCTGGAGGTACTTCTTCGTGGAGGGCGAGAGCGTCTTGTCGTACTCCTGCTTCGCCACCCGGTCCCAGCCCAGGGTGCGCAGGAACTCGTCCTCGTCGACCTGGCTCTTGCCGAACATCTCCGACAGGCGACCTGAGGTCATGTGCCGGCGCACGTCCATCTCGTAGAACCGGTCCTGCGCCTGGACGTAGCCCTGCGCCATGAACAGGTCCTCGTCGGAGGAGGCGTAGATCTGCGGGATGCCGTAGCCGTCGCGCTTGACGTCCACGGGCCCCGACAGGCCGTCCAGCGTGATCGAACCCTTGGTCTGCGGGAACGAGGCGCGGACGGTACTGATGGACCAGTACGCCCCGTAGGCGACACCTGCGACGATGGCCAGCACGAGGACCAGGACGAGCACACGGGCTTTGCGCCCCTTCTTCCTGCCGGACTTGCCGGGCTGCTGACCCGATGAGGCGGTGGTGTTGGGGGGCATCGCTGTCCTTGCTGTCCTAACGCGAGCGGCAGGCGGGCCGTGCTTCTAACTGAGCGCTGGAGCAACCATAGGCGCAGGGCCCGGCGCCACTTGACGCGGAGTCGGGAACCAGCGCGTACGGACGTTCGATCTTGCCCTGTCAAGCGTCAAGAAATCGTCAAGAGTTAGGTAAGGTAATGAAGTACTTGGACGCGGAGCCGCCCGCTCTGGTGTCCGATGTACGTGAGCCCGCGCGCGTGACGCCGCGGGCCGTGGAAGGGAACGGCCGCTGACTGTCCACCACCTCAACCAGCTCCTGCTCGTCTGCTCGCTCGTCCTGCTCGTCGCCGTCGCCGCGGTCCGGATCTCCTCGCGCAGCGGGCTCCCCAGCCTGCTCGTCTACCTGGGGATCGGCATCGCCATGGGCCAGGACGGCATCGGCGACATCCACTTCAACAACGCCGAACTGACCCAGGTCATCGGATACGCGGCGCTCGTCGTCATCCTGGCCGAGGGCGGTCTGGGCACGAAGTGGAAGGAGATCGGGCCGGCCCTGCCGACCGCCTCCACGCTGGCGCTGGTCGGCGTCGCGGTGAGCGTCGGGGTGACGGCGACGGCCGCGCACTACCTGATCGGGCTGGAGTGGCGGCAGGCGCTGATCATCGGGGCGGTGGTGTCCTCGACGGACGCGGCGGCGGTCTTCTCGGTGCTGCGCCGGATCCCCCTCCCCTCGCGTGTGACGGGCACGCTGGAGGCCGAGTCCGGCTTCAACGACGCCCCGGTGGTCATCCTGGTGGTCTCCTTCTCCACGGCCGGCCCGGTCGAGCACTGGTACGTGCTGCTCGGGGTGATAGCGCTGGAGCTGGCCATCGGCGCCGCCGTCGGGCTCGCGGTGGGCTGGCTGGGTTCCTGGGGCCTCAGACACGTCGCCCTGCCCGCATCCGGCCTCTATCCCATCGCGGTCATGGCGATCGCGGTGATGGCGTACGCGGCGGGCGCGCTGGCCCACGGCAGCGGCTTCCTCGCCGTCTATCTCGCCTCGATGGTGATGGGCAACGCGAAGCTGCCGCACTGGCCGGCCACCCGCGGTTTCGCCGACGGGCTCGGCTGGATCGCCCAGATCGGCATGTTCGTCCTGCTCGGCCTGCTGGTCACCCCGCACGAGCTGGGCGACGACATCATGCCCGCCCTCGTCATCGGGCTGGTGCTGACGATGGTGGCCCGCCCGCTGAGCGTCGTGGTCTGCCTGACGCCGTTCCGGGTGCCCTGGCAGGAGCAGACGCTCATGTCCTGGGCCGGTCTGCGCGGTGCCGTCCCCATCATCCTGGCGACCATCCCGATGGTGCAGGGCATCGAGGCGAGCCGCCGCATCTTCAACATCGTGTTCGTCCTGGTCGTCGTCTACACCCTGGTCCAGGGGCCGACCCTGCCCTGGCTGGCCCGGAAGCTGCGCCTGGGCGAGGACGCGGACACCGCCGCCGACCTCGGCATCGAGTCGGCGCCCCTGGAGCGGCTGCGCGGGCACCTGCTGTCGGTCGTCATCCCCAAGGGATCCAAGATGCACGGCGTGGAGATCAACGAGCTGCGGCTGCCTGCCGGCGCCGCGGTCACCCTCGTGGTCCGCGAGGGGAAGTCGTTCGTGCCACTGCCGACGACGGTGCTGCGGCGCGGCGACGAACTGCTCGTGGTCGCCACCGACCCCGTCCGGGACGCGGCGGAACGACGGCTGCGCGCGGTGGGCCACGGCGGCAAGCTGGCCGGATGGCTGGGCACCGGCGACGACCACTCGGCCCATTAAGGACTTGTTTCCTACGGTTCACACCCACGGCAATCACAGGCGCACGGTCCGATGGTGCTCCTTTTCACAGGCCCACCCGCGCCGATCCCTGTACGATGAAGGCGCACCTGATCGAACCAACTCTGCCTGACGCAGAGCTGGCGCGACCGTATGGCGGCCGAGACGCTCTTCGCAGCACGCACGGCATCTACCGCAGTCCGCGCAAGAGGACAGCTCTCGGCGCCCGGCCCCTTCGCGGGAGCCGCGCCACCAGGCGGCAGAAAGGCACGGGCCGTGGCATCCACGGTCACCTCCCGCCCCGGATACGGGCAGCTGCTGCGCACCCGCGGCGCCTGGACGTTCCTGCTCCCCGGCTTCGCGGCACGCCAGCCGTTCGCGATGCTCACCGTCTCCATCGTGCTGCTCGTGCAGCACACCACCGGCTCGTACGGCGCGGCGGGCGCCGCGGCGGCCGTCACCGGTGTCTCCATGGCGGTGTTCGCGCCCTGCACCGGCCGTCTCGCCGACCGCTACGGGCAGCGCACCGTGCTGGTCCCGGGCGTCGTCGTGCACGCGCTGTCGGGTCTGACCCTGACGACTCTCGCGCTGGCCCACGCCCCCCTGTGGGCGCTGCTCGCGGCGGCCGTGCCGACGGGTGCCTCCACGCCCCAGATCGGGCCCATGGTGCGCGCCCGCTGGGCCGCGAAGCTCCAGGACTCGCCGCTGATGTCCACCGCCGCGGCCTTCGAGTCGGTCACGGACGAACTCACCTTCGTCCTCGGTCCGCTGCTGGCCACCGCGCTGTGCACCGCGGTGGACCCGGCCGCGGGCCTGGTGACGGAGGCGTCCCTGACGCTGCTGGGCGGGCTGCTGTTCGCCGCGCAGAAGGGCACCCAGCCCGTCGTCGCCGGCAGCGGGCACGCGCGCGTGGAGCACGCCTCGGCCCTGCGCCTGCCCGGAGTGCGGGTCCTGATCGTGGCCTTCCTCGGCATCGGCTCCGTCTTCGGCGGCATGCAGGTCTCGCTGGCCGCCTTCACCGAGTCGATCGGCGAGCCCGGTCTGAACGGCGTCCTGTACGGCACCTTCGCCGCCGGCAACATGCTGTCCGGCCTGGTCTGCGGCGCCGTCGCCTGGAAGGTGGCCCCGCAGCGGCGCCTGCTCGTCGGGTACGCCGCCCTCGCGCTGACCGCGTCCGGCCTGTGGGCCGCCCACTCGGTGCTCGTCCTGGCCGGCCTCGGCCTGCTCGTCGGCATGTGCATCGCACCCGCCCTGATCAGCGGCTACACCCTGGTCGAGAACCTGGTCCCGATCGGCGCCCGCACCGAGGCCTTCACCTGGCTGACCGGCGCGGTCGCGCTCGGCCAGGCCGCGGCCGTCACCACCGCCGGACAGCTGGAGGACCGCTTCTGGAGCGGCGCCGGATTCCTGGTGCCGACGGGCGGCACGCTGCTCGCCCTGGCGACCCTGCTGGCACTGCGTTCCCGGCTCGCTCCGGCGCCCCGCGGCCGGACCGTCGCACGTGGCGTCGGTCACCGCGTGCCGGTGGCAGTGGACTGATCCTCAGGAATACGTCACTATGGACCATCGTTAGCACTCATTGAGTGAGAGTGCCAGGAGGAAGACAGTGCCCACCTACCAGTACCAGTGCACCGAGTGCGGCGAGGGCCTCGAGGCGGTGCAGAAGTTCACCGATGACGCCCTGACCGAGTGCCCCAACTGCCAGGGCCGCCTCAAGAAGGTGTTCTCGGCGGTCGGCATCGTCTTCAAGGGATCCGGCTTCTACCGCAACGACAGCCGCAGCTCCTCGTCGAGCAGCTCTCCGGCGTCGTCCTCGAAGTCGGCGTCGACGACGTCCGCCTCGTCCTCGGAGTCGAAGTCGACCTCGGACTCGAAGTCCTCCTCGGACTCGAAGCCGTCGAGCACCGGCACCTCGTCCAGCAGCAGCTCCGCCGCATAGGACCCAGTTCTCGCCTGACCCTGTCGTCATCCGACGGCGGGGTCCTCGGCGTTCACGGAGCCGGTTAGGGTGCGGAGCATGGCGACCAAGACGAACACGGCCAGGACGATCGCGGACATCGGCGTGATCGGCGGCTCCGGCTTCTACTCGTTCCTCGACGATGTGACCGAGATCCAGGTGGACACCCCCTACGGGCCGCCCAGTGACTCCCTGTTCCTCGGTGAGGTCGCCGGCCGGCGGGTGGCCTTCCTGCCCCGGCACGGACGCGGCCACCATCTGCCGCCGCACCGCATCAACTACCGGGCCAACCTGTGGGCGCTGCGCTCCGTCGGGGTGCGCCAGGTCCTCGGCCCGTGCGCGGTGGGCGGCCTGCGCGCCGAGCACGGGCCGGGCACGCTGCTGGTGCCGGACCAGCTCGTCGACCGTACGAAGTCCCGGGCGGGCACCTACTTCGACGGGCTGCCGCTGCCGGACGGCACGGTGCCGAACGTCGTGCACGTGTCCCTGGCCGATCCCTACTGCCCGGCCGGGCGGGCGGTGGCGCTGAAGGCGGCCCGTGGGCGGGACTGGGAGCCGGTGGACGGCGGCACGCTGGTCGTGGTCGAGGGGCCGCGCTTCTCGACCCGTGCCGAATCGTTGTGGCACCAGGCGCAGGGCTGGTCGGTGGTGGGCATGACCGGCCACCCCGAGGCGGCGCTCGCCCGTGAACTGGAACTCTGCTACACCACGATGACCCTGGTCACCGATCTCGACGCGGGCGCCGAGACGGGCGAGGGCGTCTCCCACGACGAGGTGTTGCGGGTGTTCGCCGCGAACGTGGACCGGCTGCGGGGCGTGCTGTTCGACGCGGTGGCCGCGCTGCCGCCGACGGCGGAGCGGGACTGCCTGTGCACGCGGGCGCTGGGCGGGATGGACCCGGGCGTGACGCTGCCGTAACGGTGGCGGCCACGGCATCCCGGGGAGAGCGGAACGTCCCAGGGAGAGCGGAACATCCGGGAGAGCGGAACGTCCCGTTCGGGTGAGGGAGTTTTCCCCAACCCGCCAGTAGCCCACCGGCTCCGGCGGGAATCGGCGTGAAGCCGCATCGTGGCAGGGCAAGCCGATCCCTCGTCGCAGGTGGTGGTCCCCGTGCCCGTCGCTCCTTCTCCCTTCGCTGCTTCTCCCCTCCCCTCCCCCGTCCCGCCTCTCCCGCTCGGTACGGACGCTCCCCCGACGTGCGAGGTACCGCACTTCGCCCCCGTGCGGGTACGCGGCGGGGGCCGTCGGCTACAGCGACTCGTACGCCACCGGAGGCGGGCCGTGGCGGCCGGTCTCGCGATCACGGCGGCCGCGCTCGTGGCGGCGGGACCCCGTGACCCGGACCAGCCCCGCGGTCACCCCGTGGCGGATCCGGTACGGGAACACCGCGCCGTGCGGCTCGTGACGGCACCGGTGCGGATCGCCGACGGGGCCACGGTCCGGTTGCTGCGGCCCGGTGACCGGGTGGACGTCATCGCCGCCGAGCAGACCGGCACCGGCGGCGACGCCCAGGTGGTGGCGCGCGGGGCCCGGGTGACAAGGGTGCCGGAGGCCCTGGACGGCACGGCCGAGGAGGGGGCGCTGGTCATGCTGTCGGTGCCCCGCTCCACCGCGGCGCGGCTGGCCGGCGCGAGCACGACGGCACAACTGGCGGTGACCCTGTGCTGATCCACGCGACCGCCCACCCGCGCACGCCGGCGTCAAGTCCCCCGTCGGAGCTACCCCATGGGACAGGGTCGCCCGGTGCTGACGTAGGTTGCGGAGCTGTTTGTCCCACAGCCCGCGCGTACGAGGAGAGTTCCCGAGTTGAGCGAGAAGAAGCCGAGCGTCTGGCAGGGTTTCAAGGCCTTCCTGATGCGCGGGAACGTCGTCGACCTGGCGGTCGCGGTGGTCATCGGGGCCGCCTTCACCAACATCGTCAACTCGGTGGTGAAGGGGATCATCAACCCGCTGGTCGGAGCGATCGGCACCAAGAGCCTCGACAGTTACAGCTCATGTCTCGAGTCCCCGTGCAAGGTCTCGGCGGACGGCACGGTGACGAGTGGCATCCCGATCATGTGGGGCACCGTCCTCGGCGCCACCCTCACCTTCGTGATCACCGCGGCCGTCGTCTACTTCCTGATGGTCCTGCCGATGTCGAAGTACCTGGCCCGCATGGAGGCCCGCAGGAAGGCGAAGGAGGGCACGCAGGAGGTCATGGAGGTGACCGAGCTGGAGGTGCTGAAGGAGATCCGCGACGCGCTGGTCGCGCAGCAGCGGCAACGCGGCTCGGGCCACACCGAGCAGTAGCGGCGGCGGTCCGCGGGGGCCGGCGGGCGATCGGCCGCCTGGCCCGGCGGGCTCAGAGGTGGTGGGGCGGCTTCTCGTCGAGGAAGCGCCTCAGGTCGGCCGCGCTGTCGGCACCGGCACCGGGCCGCTCGCCCCACCCACGGTCGGTGTCGTCGGAGGACTGCTGGTCCAGCGGATCGTCGAAGACCAGCGCGGGCTTCGGCTCACGCGGCTCGGGGCCGGGCTCGGAGGCGGGCTCGGGGGCGGTGGTCATGCGTCCAGGGTACGGGCCTGGGGCGGGCCGCCCACGGGTGGGCGGGAGAGCGTGGCCGTTGTCGGTGGACGCGGAGACACCGGACGCGAAGACACCGGACGCGTTGGCGGGCGCGGGGCTCCAGAGGGCGCCGGTGGTGCCGGTCGTGCCGGTGGGCCAAGGGCTCCAGACAGTGCCCGTGACCGCGAGAACCCAACGCCTGCCGGTGGACACGGGACACCAGGGAGCGCCTGCCGTGCCGGTGGACACCGGCCTCCAGACAGTGCCCGTGACCGCGAGAACCCAGCGCCTGCCGGTGGACACGGGACACCAGAGAGCGCCGGCGGTGCTCGCGAGAGCGTGCCGGGAGCCGCCGGACGCGGAAGATCCGCGCGTGCCCGTGGGGCGCGACGGCGTGGCAGGCGGCGGTGGCTGGACGAGACTGGGCGCCATGACAGTCGACGCGTTGACGGACGTCGCCGGAGTGCGGGTGGGACATGCCACGTGTACCGGCGAGGGGTGGCTCACCGGGACCACGGTGGTGCTCGCGCCGGAGGGCGGGGCCGTCGCCGCCGTGGACGTGCGCGGCGGCGGGCCCGGTACCAAGGAGACCGATGCCCTCGATCCGCGCAATCTCGTGCGGAAGGTCGACGCGATCGTCCTGACCGGCGGCAGCGCGTACGGGCTCGACGCGGCGTCCGGGGTGATGGCCTGGCTGGAGGAGCGGGGGCGGGGGGTGCGGGTCGGCCCGGACCCGGCGCACGTCGTGCCGGTGGTGCCCGCGGCCTGCGTCTTCGATCTGGGGCGCGGCGGTGACTTCCGGGCCAGACCGGGCGCGGCCACGGGGCGCGCCGCGGTGGAGGCGGCCGCGGCGAGCGAGGTCGGCGCGCCGGTGCGGCAGGGGTGCGTGGGCGCGGGCACGGGAGCCGCGGTCGGGCCGCTCAAGGGCGGTGTCGGCACCGCGAGTACCGTCCTCGGTTCGGGAATCACGGTGGCCGCGCTGGTGGTGGCCAACGCCGCGGGTTCGGTGACGGATCCGGAAACGGGTGTGCTGTACGGGGAGTTCTTCCAGGGGCGGGTGGAGTACCCGCGGGCGGGCGTCCACGAGGACGCGCTCCGGCGCCTGGCCGAGGTCGCGGCGACGAACGCGCCTCCCCCGCTCAACACCACACTCGCGGTGGTCGCCACCGACGCGGACCTGTCGAAGGCACAGGCCCAGAAGCTGGCCGGCACGGCGCACGACGGCATCGCGCGGGCGGTGCGCCCGGTGCATCTGCTGCACGACGGCGACACGGTGTTCGCGCTGGCGACCGGCGCACGTCCGCTCGGCGCCGACGACCCCCTCGCGCTCAACGAGATCCTCGCGGCGGGCGCGGACACCGTGACCCGCGCGATCGTCAACGCCGTGCGCGCCGCCGAGCCGTCCGCCGGTCCGGGCGGGGTGTGGCCGTCGTACGGGGAGTTGTACGGGACCCGGTGAGGGGGCGCCGGCCGGCGGACTGACCGAGCGATTGTCCCGTTTCTGTCACGTGATGGCCTTCACTGCGGGCTGTGGGAACCCGGTCCGTCCACGATCCCCTCTTCCTGTGCGGACCTTTCCTCACGGACCGGAGCGGATCACCCACACCACAAGGACCTGGAGCAGCTCGTGACAACGCCGGACACAGTGAAGCGGCGCGCATGGGGGGCCGGTGCCGTCCTGATGGTCGGTGCCCTGACCCTGACGGCCTGCGGCGGGAGCGGCGACGCCGAGAAGGACGGCAAGGGCGGCACGGACTCCCCGAGGACGTCCGCCGCGAGGATCCTCATCTCGGCGGAGAACGGTTCGACCGGTGCGTCGATCAACTCGACCGGCGTGAAGGTCACGGACGGCCGGCTGACCGACGTGAGGATGACGGTCGCGGGGACGGGGGAGGCCGTACCGGGGGCGATATCCGCCGACGGCGGCGCCTGGAAGCCGAAGGAACAGCTGGAGCGCGGGACGAAGTACGAGGTGTCGGTGACCGCGAAGGACGCGGACGGCAGGACCGCCGCCGCGGACTCGGTCTTCACCACCGTCAGCCCGGCGAACAGCTTCATCGGGACGTACACGCCGGACGAGGGCACCACGGTCGGGGTGGGGATGCCGGTGTCCTTCAGCTTCGACAAGGCCATCAGCGCCAAGAAGGCCGTGCAGTCGCGCATCACGGTGACGTCGAGCAGCGGGCAGAAGGTGGTCGGGCACTGGTTCGGCGCGCAGCGGCTCGACTTCCGGCCCGAGGACTACTGGAAGACCGGCTCGAAGGTCACGATGAAGATCGACCTGGACGGGGTCGAGGGCGCGAACGGCGTCCGCGGGGTGCAGAAGAAGACGGTCACCTTCACGGTCGGGCGCTCGCAGGTGTCCACGGTCGACGTGAAGACGCAGTCCATGACGGTCGTGCGGGACGGCAGGACCCTCAAGAAGGTGCCGATCTCGGCGGGCAACGCGAAGTACCCGACGTACAACGGGCAGATGGTGATCTCGGAGAAGTTCGTGCGGACGCGCATGAACAGCCAGACCGTGAACCTGGGCGGGGAGTACGACATCCCGGACGTGCCGCACGCCATGCGGCTGACCACCTCGGGGACCTTCCTCCACGGCAACTACTGGTACAGCAGGAGCAACCCGCCGTTCGGCCGCGAGGGCACCAGCCACGGCTGCGTCGGTCTCGCGGACGTGAAGGGCGGGAAGGGCGACACGTCCGCCAAGTGGTTCTACGACAGCTCACTCATCGGGGACGTGGTGATCGTCAAGAACTCCCCGGACAAGACGGTGGCCCCGGACAACGGGCTCAACGGATGGAACATGTCATGGAGCGAGTGGGCCGCGGGGAGCGCCGACTGACCTCGATTCCGGGCCGCCATGGCCCAGCCGGGCCGTCTCGAACCATCGTGAACCACCCCGGACCTCCTCGTACCGTCCCGGATATCCGGACCGCCCCGGGGCCACGCCGGGCCGTCACGGACGGCCGCGGGCCCGCCCCCGGACCGACCGCGGCCCCGGCGTAAGAGCCCTTTGACCGGCGGTTTTTGACGAATCATCGGGCCGCGTGGGAACTTTCCTCGCGGTCCGCGCGTTTTCCGGGCGTACGTTTTCTCGGTTCCCGGACATGATGTCCGACCGAGGGGCTACGGTATGCACCCACAAGGTGACATGCAGCAACGCCGGGAGAAGCCTTGAGCGTTCCGTACGAGACGGCAGCGTACGAACCACCCGAGTCGCCCGAGTCTCCGGAGGAGCACCTCGCGCGACTCCTCGGCCGTGCCCTGAACTCCTTCGAGCTGCCCGACGAGACGGTACGGCAACTGGACTGCGCGCTGGCGTACGACAGTTCGCTGCACTCCGCGCACCACAGCGCGGGGCTGCACCGTGAGACGTACCGGCACACCTGGCTGCTCGTCGACGGCTCGGCGCTCACCCTGTGGGAACTCGTCCACAACACCGCTCCGGGCAGAGCCCCGCAGCACGAGGTGTACGTCGACGAGGAGGAACTGCGGACCGCCACCGCGCGGCTGCCGCTGCCGCCGGACGCACCGGACTTCGAGCTGCCGGTGACGGTGCAGCTGTCCCCGGTCCACGTGCCCCGGCACGCGTACGTGCCGGACGACTCGGCGGATCACGCGCGCCGGCTGCTGCGCCGGGCGGAGAACCCGGACCGGCCGGGCGCGGAGACGGCGGCGCTGCTGGCCACGGCGTTCGCCCACCAGATCACCCAGGCCTTCGGCCGTCCGTGCCGCGCCGGCCGGGCGAGGCTGTGCTTCTCGCTCTACGAGCACGCCTTCCTGCTGCGCGACGGCGAGGAGATCTCCCTCTGGGAGGTCGAGCACACGGCGACGCCGGACGGGCGGCACATGTGCGAGGTGTACCTGAGCGAGGACGCGGCCAGGGACGCGATGGAGCGGCGGGCGTCGCGGGTCGCGTGAGCGGCGCCGCGGCGGGCGTCGCGGGTCGCGTGAGCGGCGCCGCGGCGGGCGTCGCGGGTCTCCTGGAGGCGTGCGGCGCGGGCTGGCTGGTGAGCGCGGCGTGCGGCCCGCCCGCGCGGGGTGAGGCGGGTCAGCGGTCGGCGCTGAGGCGTCGTATCAGTCCGGCGAACGCGTCCTCCTCCGCCGGAGTCAGTTCGACGGACTCTCGCTGGGGGCCGCGCTGCCGCTGGCGGGGCAGCGCGGGCAGGGTCTGCGCCCGCCTCAGGGCGGCCTCGCCGCGACCGCGGTGCAGCATGAAGGCGAGACCGATCCCCCAGGCGATGGTCACCAGGACGAGGAGGGTCATACCCAGCAAGTGGGAGACCGAGACGTGCTCAAGCATGCGGTCCAGTAGACACCACGGTCCGGGACTTCTGCCCCGGACCGTGATGTATCTCGCAGATGCAGTGAACGACTCACAGCAGCCCAAAGGGGCAGGAACGCGTCCTGCCCCTCAGGCTGTTCGAACCATGCCGGGCTGCTGAGCCACGACGGGCCCTCAGGCGGCGACGGGCTGCTTCCGTTCCGTCGAGGCCGCCGCCGGCCCCTCCGCCGGGTCGGCGGTCACCGCCCCGGGCGCCGGCTTGCGCATGCTCTTCAGGACGACGACCAGCGCCGTCGTGACGCACACGCCCGCCGCGATGGCGACCAGGTACAGGAACGGGCTGCCGATCAGCGGGACCACGAAGATGCCGCCGTGCGGGGCGCGCAGCGTGGCACCGAAGGCCATCGACAGGGCGCCGGTGACCGCGCCGCCCGCCATCGAGGCCGGGATGACGCGCAGCGGGTCCGCCGCGGCGAACGGGATGGCGCCCTCGGAGATGAAGGAGGCGCCCAGGACCCAGGCGGCCTTGCCGTTCTCGCGCTCGGTCGGCGTGAAGAGCTTCTTGCGGAGGGTGGTCGCGAGCGCCATGGCCAGCGGCGGGACCATGCCCGCGGCCATCACGGCGGCCATGACCTTCATCGCCGAGTCGCTGGGGTCCTGGACGGCGATGCCGGCGGTGGCGAAGGCGTAGGCGACCTTGTTGACCGGTCCGCCGAGGTCGAAGCACATCATCAGGCCGAGCAGGACACCCAGCAGGATGGCGTTGGTCCCGGAGAGGCCGGAGAGCCAGTCCGTCATGCCCTTCTGGGCCTCGGCGATCGGCTTGCCGATCACGACGAACATCAGGAAGCCGACGATCAGCGAGGAGATCAGCGGGATCACGACCACCGGCATGATGCCGCGCAGTACCGGCGGGATCTTGACGCGCTGGATCGCGAGGACCACCGCACCCGCCAGCAGACCGGCGACCAGGCCGCCGAGGAAGCCCGCGGCGATCTGCGAGGAGATCATTCCGCCGACGAACCCGGGGACGAGACCGGGGCGGTCCGCCATCCCGTACGCGATGTATCCGGCGAGGACCGGGATGAGGAAGCCGAAGGCGACCCCGCCGATCTGGAACAGCAGCGCGCCCCAGCTGTCGACCTGGGTCCAGGAGAAGTGCTCCATGACCGAGGGCGCCTTGTTGATCTCCCAGCCGCCGATCGCGAAGCCCAGGGCGAGCAGCAGACCGCCCGCGGCGACGAACGGCACCATGTAACTCACGCCGGTCATCAGCCACTTGCGGAGCTTGGTGCCGTAGTTGTCGCCGGACTCACCGGCCCGCTCGACCGGCGTACCGCCCTTGGCGCCTACGGTGACCTCGCCGCGCTCGGCCCGGCCGCGCACGTCGGCGATCAGTTCGGCGGGCTTGTTGATGCCGGCCTTCACGCCGACGTCGACGGTCGGCTTCCCGGCGAAGCGGTCCTTCTCCCGTACGGGCACGTCGTGGGCGAAGATCACTCCGTCCGCCGCCGCGATCACCGCCGGGTCGAGCCGGGTGAACCCGGCCGAGCCCTGTGTCTCGACGACGAGTTCGACGCCCGCCTCGCGGCCCGCGTTCTCCAGCGACTCGGCCGCCATGTAGGTGTGGGCGATACCGGTGGGGCAGGAGGTGACGGCGACGATACGGAAGGGACGCCCGTCGGAAGCCGCGGCGGACCCGGCGTCCCCGCCCTCGTCGGTGGTACCCGTGGCGGCTCCGGCGGAGGCCGCCGCCGGTGCCGCCACGGAGTCTTCGGAGGCGCCCGCGCCGGCCGCCGCGGGCTCGTCCCCGCGGATCAGCGCGGCCGCGGTGGCCGCGTCGCCCGCCGACCGCAGCGCGTCGGTGAACTCGGCGTTCATCAGCTGGCGGGCCAGTGAGGACAGGATCGTCAGGTGGGCGTCGTCCGCGCCGGCCGGCGCGGCGATCAGGAAGACCAGGTCGGCGGGTCCGTCCGGCGCGCCGAAGTCGATCCCGGCGGCGCTGCGCCCGAAGGCCAGCGTCGGCTCGGTGACGTGCGCGCTGCGGCAGTGCGGGATGCCGATGCCGCCGTCGAGGCCGGTCGGCATCTGGGCCTCGCGGGCCGCCACGTCGGCGAGGAAGCCCTCCAGGTCGGTCACCCGGCCCAGGGCCACCATGCGCTCGGCGAGGGCACGCGCCGCCGCTTCCTTGGTCTCGGCGGACAGGTCGAGATCGACCAGATCCGCGGTGATCATCTCGCTCATCGCGGGCTCCTTCGCACGCGTATCGCCCGGGGACTGGGGTGGGCGGGGGTGGGGACAGGGATGCTGTGGGGGGCGGTGGGGCTCAACGGCGAGAGGGGGCCGGGGACGGCCCGCCTCCCGAAGGTGGCCGGGCGGTCCGGGCGGTCCGGGCGGTCCGGGCGGTCCGAACTCTGGTGTGCCGCGGCGAGTAACGGGGATGACCGCCGCTCCGGGGCCGGCCGGGCAGCCGCAGCCGTCGTGGCGGTGGCGGTGGGGACGTTCATGACACCGGCTCCTTCAGTACGCGATCCACCGGGACCTCGGCCGTGACGGTCACCGCCGCCGGATCCAGGTCACCCGGCGTGGGCATCACGCTGCCGGGCAGCTGTACGGCCGCCGCGCCGTGCGCGACCGCCGAGGCGAGGGCTCCCGGCCCGCTGCCGCCGGCGATCAGGAACCCGGCGAGGGAGGAGTCGCCGGCACCCACGTTGCTGCGCACGGCGACCACGCGGGCGCCGGCGAACCAGGTGCCCGCGTCGTCGACGAGCAGCTGCCCGTCGGCGCCCAGGCTCGCGAGCACGGCGCGCGCGCCCAGCGCGCGCAGCTCCTCGGCCGCCTTCACCGCGTCGCCCACCGTGGTCAGCGGGCGCCCGACGGCCTCCGCGAGTTCCTCGGCGTTCGGCTTCACCACGTCGGGCCGCTCGCGCAGCGCGGCGAGCAGCGCGGGCCCCAAGGTGTCCAGGGCGATGCGTGCGCCGACGGCGTGCGCCCGCGCGACCAGCTCGGCGTACCACTCCGGCGCGAGGCCGCGCGGCAGGCTGCCGCAGCAGGCGATCCAGTCCGCGTCGCGGGACTGCGTGCGCACCGTCTCCAGGAGCAGTTCCTGCTCCGCCGCCGACAGTTCCGGTCCCGGTGCGTTGATCTTGGTGAGGACGCCGTCGGACTCCGCGAGCGCGATGTTCGAGCGGGTGGCCCCGGCGACCGGGACCGGCGCCACCTCGATGCCCTGCGCGTCCAGCAGGTCGGCCACGAGTGCGCCCGGCGCACCCCCCAGGGGCAGCACCGCGACCGTGCGCTGCCCGGCGGCCGAGACGGCGCGCGAGACGTTCACGCCCTTGCCGCCGGGGTCCATGCGCTCGCCGGTGGCGCGGATGACCTCACCGCGCTCCAGCGAGGGGACCTCGTAGGTGCGGTCCAGGGACGGGTTCGGGGTGACGGTGAGGATCATGCGCGCACTACTTCCGTGCCGCCGCGCTCGATCGCGGTGGCGTCTTCGGGGCTCAGCCCGCTGTCGGTGATCAGCAGGTCCACGTCGCTCAGGGCGCCGAAGCGGGCGAAGTGCTCCTGGCCGTGCTTGGCGGAGTCGGCGAGCAGCACCACGCGGCGGGCCGCGGCCATCGCCGCCCGCTTGACCGCGGCCTCGGCGAGGTCGGGGGTGGTCAGACCGTGTTCGGCGGAGAAGCCGTTGGCCGCCACGAAGAGGACGTCGGCCCGGATCTCGCCGTACGCCCGCAGCGCCCAGGCGTCCACGGCGGCGCGCGTACGGTGCCGTACGCGCCCTCCGACGAGGTGGAGCTGGATGCCGGGGTGGTCCGCGAGGCGGGCCGCGATCGGCAGGGAGTGCGTGACGACGGTGAGCGAGGCCTCCAGCGGGATGGCGGCGGCCACCCGGGCGACCGTCGTCCCCGCGTCGAGGACCATCGTGCCCTCGGTGGGCAGTTCGGCGAGGGCCGCCTTGGCGATGTGGTCCTTCTCGTCGGCGGCCGTCGTCTCGCGCTCGGCGAGGTCCGGCTCGAAGTCCAGGCGGCCGGCCGGGATGGCCCCGCCGTGCACCCGGCGCAGGAGGCCGGCGCGGTCGAGCGCCTTCAGGTCCCGGCGGATCGTCTCGGCGGTGACCTGGAACTCCTCGGCCAGCGACACCACGTCCACCCGGCCGCCGTCCCGGGCGAGCCGGAGGATCTCCTGCTGCCGCTCCGGTGCGTACATGTCCGTTCGCCTCCGACCTATGCCCGAACCTGTGGTTTCGTCACGGAGGCTACGCTCGGATTTCCGGAAAGTAAACAGGTTCGGACGTCATTCGGGCATGAACGGACTTCCGGCTGGCTGGCGGCGAGGATCCGGTGCGCGGACGCGGCGAGGGCCCACAGACGGCCCGCCACCTGTGGGTGCCGAGCGCACACAGACGGCCCGCCACCTGTGGGTGCCGAGCACACATGGAGGGCCCGGCACCACCGGTGCCGGGCCCTCATGGTCGTGACGCGCCGCACAGCGGCCTCGGCTAGGACACGAGCGCGGGCTCCTTCTCCGCCTCCGCTCCGGCCTCCGGCCCGGCCCCCTCCACATGCTGGGCCGGCCGCTTCGGCAGGGCGAACATCAGCAGGAAGATGGCGCCCATCACGACGGCCACCCAGCCCAGCGCGTTCTGGAAGGCGTCCACGAAGGCCGGGCCCAGCTCGGGCGGCAGCAGGTCGTCGCCGATCTCGCCGTAGAAGACCACCGACACCAGGCCGAGCCCCAGCGCGTACCCCATCTGCTGCACGGTGTTGAGGAGTCCCGACGCCGAACCCGAGTGCTCGCGCGGGACCTCCGACAGGATCGCGTCCGTCAGCGGGGCGACGATCAGGCCCATTCCCACGCCCATCACGACCAGCGGGAGTGCCATCTGCCAGGAGGCGATGCCCAGGCCGTAACGCTCGGACTCCCAGATGTACAGCGCGACGCCCGCCGCCATCGCCAGCGCGCCCGCCTGGAGCACCTTGCGGCCGAAGCGCGGGACCAGCTTCTGCACCGACAGTCCGGCCGCCGTGGAGACGGCGATCGAGAACGGCACGCCGGTCAGCCCGGCCCGCAGCGGGCTCCAGCCCAGGCCGATCTGCATGTAGAGCGTCCACACCAGGAAGAAGACGCCGAGCCCGATGCCGAAGACGGTCTGCACCGCGATGCCGGCGGCGAAGCTCTTCACCTTGAACAGGGACAGCTCGATCAGCGGAGAGCCGTCGCGCGCCGTCTTGCGCCTCTCGTACGCCACCAGCGCGCCGAACACGACGAGCGAGCCGGCCATCGAGAGGTGGCCCCACAGCGGCCAGTCCAGCTCACGGCCTCGGGTGAGCGGGTAGACCAGCATCAGCATGCCGAGGGTGACGAGGGCGACGCCGACGAGGTCCAGCTTCAGCGCCTTCGGCGCCTTGGACTCGGTGATGAAACGGCGGCCGAGGATCAGGCCCGCGATGCCGACCGGCAGGTTGATCAGGAAGATGGGCCGCCATTCGAGGCCGAACAGGTTCCACTCGGTCAGCAGCGCGCCGAGCAGCGGACCCGAGACGGCCCCCAGCCCCACGATCGCCCCGAAGAGACCGAACACCTTGCCCCGCTCGTGCGCCGGGAAGGTGGCGTGCACGATCGACAGGACCTGCGGCACCATCAGCGCCGCCATGCCGCCCTGGAGGATCCGGGAGGCGACCAGCATCTCCGGGTTCACGGCGAAGCCGCACAGCGCGGAGGCGAGGGTGAAGCCGCCGATGCCGACCAGGAACACCCGCTTGCGGCCGTGGATGTCGCCGAGCCGCCCGCCGGTGATCAGGCCGGCGGCGAACGCGAGCGCGTATCCCGCCGTTATCCACTGGATCTGGCTGTCGGAGGCGCCGGCCTCCCCCTGGATCGACGGGATGGCGATGTTGACGATCGTGACGTCGACAAGGTCCATGAAGGCCGCGGTCATCACGATGGCGAGGGCGAGCCAGCGGCGGCGGTCACCCGCGGCGGGCTGGGCACCCGGTGACGTGGTCTCGGTGGAGGTCATGTCCCATACGCTATGGCCGCACTAGGTCAGATCGTGTCCTACTTGTGCGGCATCCTCGAACTCATGACGACGGACACTCCGGCACGGCTCCTTCAGCTCCTGTCCCTCCTCCAGACGCCTCGCGAATGGCCCGGCGGCGAACTCTCCGAGCGGCTCGGGGTCTCCCGCCGTACGGTCCGGCGGGACATCGACCGGCTGCGGGAGCTGGGATATCCGGTGCAGGCCAGCAAGGGGGCGGACGGCGGTTACCGGCTGGTCGCGGGCAAGGCGATGCCGCCGCTCGTGCTCGACGACGAGGAGGCGGTGGCGATCGCGGTCGGACTGCGGGCGGGCGCCGGGCACGCGCTGGAGGGCGTCGACGAGGCGTCCGTACGGGCCCTGGCCAAGCTGGAGCAGGTGCTGCCGTCCCGGCTGCGGCACCGCGTCGCCACACTCCAGGCCGCGACGACTCCGCTGACCAGCGGGGACGGGGCGAGCATCGCGCCCGAGACGCTGACCGTGATGGCCTCCACGGTCGCCGGGCGGGAGCGGTTGCGGTTCGCCTACCGGGCGAAGGACGGCGCCGAGTCACGGCGGGTGGTCGAGCCGTACCGGCTGGTGTCGACCGGGCGGCGGTGGTACCTCGTCGCGTACGACCTCGACCGCGGCGACTGGCGCACGTTCCGCGTCGACCGGGTGGACTCCCCGTTCGCCACCGGCACGCGGTTCGCTCCGCGGGAGCTGCCGACGGGCAGCGCGGCGGAGTATCTGCGGCGCTCGATGTACCAGCGGCAGGAGTCGTACGCATTCACGGTGACGTTCGACGCGGCGGCCGAGGCGGTGGCCGCGCGGGTGCCGGGGTGGCTCGGGGTTCCGGAGGCGATCGGCGACGGACGGTGCCGGTTGCGCGGGGCCGTGGGGGACACGATGGAGTGGCTGGCGGTGCGACTGGCACTGCTCGGATTCGACTTCACCGTCCAGGAGCCGGAGGAACTGGCCCAGTGTGTACGGGAGTTGGGCGGGCGGCTGGTTCGCGCCGGGGGTGGGGAAGGGGAGCCGGGGGGCGGTGGGGCGGGATAGCGGGCCGGGGTGGCGGGGAGTTCCACCGACCCGCCTTGACCCGACCTGGCCCGCCCTGACCCGCCTGCCCGCAGGCAGCGGCACCCGGCGCGCCCGCCCGCACGTCAGCGGCACGTCACCCCGCATCCGCCCGCACGCCAGCGGCACGTCACCCCGCATCCGCCCGCCCCCAAGGGAACTCCCCCACCGCCGCCAGATTCCGCAGCGCCAGCTCCGCCGGCCCCCCGGGTCCGACGGCCGGGGCGTCGCTCGCCACCCAGGCCTCGACCGCCGTGCGGACCGCGGCGCTCGCCACCGCCGCCGCGAACCGGAGTTCGGAGGAGACGGCCACCGGAGGACGCTCGGCAACGTTGTCGTCACTCAGCGTCAACCGCCGACGTGCCGTCAGCACCTCCGCCAGCGTCCGCTCCCCGGTGTGGCACACCTCCGCCCACACCTTCCGCAGGGCGGGGCTGGTCTCCGTCAGGCGGATGAGGGTGCGGACCCATTCCCAGGACGCCGTGGAGACGTCGGCGCCCGGGACGAGGGTGCGGCGGACGGCGTGTTCCAGCGCCTGGGGCACGGGCAGACCGGGCGGGGCGGTGCGGACGGCCTCGGCCCAGAGGTCGGCGCCCGCCGCGTAGAGCGGGGTGACGGCCTCCTCCTTGGTGGCGAAGTAGCGGTAGAAGGTGCGGGGCGCGACGCCGGCGGCCTGGGCGATGTCCTCCGCACGAGTGGCCCGCAGGCCGTGCTGCACGAAAAGCCGGGCCGCCGCACGGGCGATCTCCATCCGGGTCTCGGCCTTGCGCCGTTCCATGAGGGAGAGAGGGGACGCCGGAGGGGACGGCTGGGTGGGGCTGCTCACGTCGGGCAGGCTATGCCCATGTGGCACAATCTGCCATCCGGCGGGCCACCCCGGAGTTCAGGTACGGGGTGTCCCGCCACTCCGGCCTGCCCGGAACGGGAACGGGGAACGGATCGGGCCCACGCGGGCCAAGACGTGTGACACACCGGGCTGAAAGCCAAGGCGTGTGACCACCGGGCGGACAACCAAGACGTGTGACCCACCGGGCTGAAAGCCAAGGCGTGTGACCACCGGGCGGTAAGCCAAGGCGTGTGACCCACCGGGCGGAAAAGAGAGCCGGACTCCGGCGCCCGGGGGGAGGGGCGCCGGAGTCCGGCTCGGGGAGCGTCCCGGCGCCGGGGGGAGTGCGACGGGACGTGGCTCGGGGGGCTCGGTGGGACCGGGGTGCCGGTGGGAACCCGGTCCGGGGTTCGAACGCATGGACCCTGAAGTCTTGTTCCCGGGCCCAGCCGGTTGAAGCGGCGTTACATCGCCATGTTTGCGCTGTCTTTCGCCACCCGGCGTACGCGGCCGGGGCCGCGGCGACGCCGGTCGCACGCCGCCCGGCGCGCACGGAGCCGCCCGAGCCTCCATGCGCGCACCGACGGCCACCGCCGCACCGGCTCTCACCGGCACCGGCGCCGACGGCCGTCGGCGCCCGGACAGGCGCCCGCTCGGACGGAACCCGGCTCGCGCCGGGCGTCGGCTCGGCTCACGCCGCCGCGTCGAACCCCGTGTCCCGCGCCAGCTTCTTCAGTTCCAGCAGGGCGTGCTTCTCGATCTGGCGGATGCGTTCGCGCGTGAGGCCGTGCTCCTTGCCGACCTCGGTGAGCGTGCGCTCCCGGCCGTCCTCGATGCCGTACCGCATCTTGATGATGGACGCCGTGCGCTGGTCGAGGCGGCCGATGAGGTCGTCGAGCTCCTCGCTGCGCAGCAGGGTCATGACGGACTGCTCCGGGGAGACCGCCGACGCGTCCTCCAGGAGGTCGCCGAACTGGGTCTCACCCGCGTCGTCCACCGGCATGTTGAGCGAGACCGGGTCGCGGGCCCAGTCCAGGACGTCCGTCACGCGGTCCGGGTTGGAGTCGAGCTCGGCGGCGATCTCCGCGGGCTCCGGGTCGCGGCCGTGCTCGCGGTTGAACTCGCGCTGCACGCGCCGGATCCGGCCCAGCTCCTCCACCAGGTGGACGGGCAGCCGGATGGTGCGCGACTGGTCCGCTATGGAGCGGGTGATGGCCTGACGGATCCACCAGGTCGCGTACGTCGAGAACTTGAAGCCCTTGCGGTAGTCGAACTTCTCGACCGCGCGCACCAGGCCGGCGTTGCCCTCCTGGATGAGGTCCAGGAGCGGGAGGCCGCTGCGGGGGTAGCGGCGGGCCACGGCGACGACCAGCCGGAGGTTGGAGCGGATGAAGACGTCCTTGGCGCGCTCGCTCTCGTCGACGAGAGCCTCCAGCTCCTCACGGGAGGCGTCCGCCGGGGACTCCTCGAATCCGTCGAGGATCTGTCGCGCGAACACACCCGCCTCGATGATCTGGGACAGCTCGACCTCCTTGGCGGCGTCGAGCAGCGGCGTACGCGCGATCTCGTCGAGGTACATGCCGACCAGGTCGCGGTCGGCGATCTCGCCGCCATGGGTGCGAACACTGCTTGCCGCGTCGGTCCCGCCGGTGGCGGACTGACGACGGGCGACGGCACGGGTTGCCATGCGTGCTCCCTTGCGATGGTGAGGTCAGCGGGTGGTCCTGTAGACGCTGGGCACTCTCCTCGGGTGCCCTGCTTCCGAAGGAAACAACGACTGGAATCCGGACAGAATTCCCAACCCACCCCTCTATTTTTCTGATCATGCAGTACCCTGTCCGGCCACGGGGGGAGGCATGGTGCTGCCAGGACGTACAGAGGTGCAGGTCAGGGCGGGAGCCGAGAGCGATCTCACAGCTCTCACCGACATCTACAACCACTACGTGCGTGAGACGCCCATCACGTTCGACACCGTGGCGTTCACTCCGCAGGAGCGTCGCCCCTGGCTGCTCTCCCACCCTGAAGACGGCCCGTACCGCCTGAAGGTTGCCGTGCGGGCGGACACACAGGAGATTCTGGGCTACGCCACATCCAGCCCTTATCGCGCGAAGCCCGCGTACTCGACCTCCGTGGAGGTCACCGTCTACCTCGCCCCGGAGGCGGGCGGCCTGGGCATCGGCACACTGCTCTACGAAGCCCTCTTCGAGGCGCTGTCCGGTGAGGACGTGCACCGTGCCTACGCGGGCATCGCCCAGCCCAACGAGGCGTCCACCCGCCTGCACGCGCGTTTCGGGTTCCGGTACGTCGGCACGTACCGGGAAGTGGGCCGGAAGTTCGGCCGCTACTGGGACGTGGCCTGGTACGAGAAGGACCTCTGACGGCTCGGGGAGCCGCCGGCCGGGGCGGCGTGAGACCGGGGACCGCGGTGGGCGCAGGTCCCGCCCGCCCGTCTCAGCCGAACTGCACCGACCGCTTCGCCATCCCGAGCCAGAAGCCGTCGATGACGGACTTCTGGGCGTCCAGCTCGCCGCCCGCCTCCGCCGCGCCCATGGTCACGAACAGCGGGGCGAAGTGCTCGGTGCGCGGGTGGGCGTAGCGGCCGGCCGGAGCCTTGTGGAGGAAGTCCAGCAGGGCGTCCCAGTCGCGCGACTCCAGTGCCCGGCGGCCCCAGTCGTCGAACTCCGAGGACCAGGTCGGCACTCCCGGGCCGGTGTGCCGCAGCGCGGCCAGGTTGTGGGTGAAGAAACCGGAGCCGACGATCAGCACACCCTCGTCGCGCAGGGGCGCGAGCTTGCGGCCGATCTCCATCAGGCGCACCGGGTCGAGGGTCGGCATGGAGATCTGCAGGACCGGGATGTCGGCCTCGGGGAACATCTCGACCAGCGGGACGTAGGCGCCGTGGTCGAGACCGCGGTCCGGGATGTCCTGCACCGGGATGCCGGGTGCCCGCAGCAGCTTCCGCACGGACGCGGCGAGGCCGGGGGCGCCGGGCGCCTCGTACCGCACCTGGTAGTAGTGCTCGGGGAAGCCCCAGAAGTCGTAGACGAGGGGGACCGTCTCGGTGGCGCCGAGGGCGAGCGGGGCCTCCTCCCAGTGGGCGGAGACCATGAGGATCGCCTTGGGGCGCGGCAGACCGGCCGACCAGGCGGCGAGTTCGCCGGGCCAGACCGGGTCGTCCGCGAGCGGCGGGGCGCCGTGGCTGAGGTAGAGGGCCGGCATGCGCTCCTCGGTGGCGGCGGACATGGCGACGACTCCCTCCGGAAAGACATGCGCTTGAATCCTCAAGCGATTGCCCTCTGAGTGTAGGCCGCACTTGTTTAATGTTCAAGGAGACTTCTCGTACAGTGGAATACATGAACACGGCATCCGCATCCGCGCACGCTGAGGACCCCCGCTGGCTCACCTACGAGGAGCAGCGCGTCTGGCGTTCCTACCTGCACGCCACGACCCTCCTCGAAGACCACATGGACCGTCAGCTCCAACGCGACGCCGGGATGCCGCACATCTACTACGGCCTGCTCGTCAAGCTCGCCGAGTCCCCGCAGCGGCGGCTGCGCATGACCGAGCTCGCCATGCACGCGAAGATCACCCGTTCCCGCCTCTCGCACGCCGTCGCCCGTCTGGAGAAGAACGGCTGGGTGCGCCGCGAGGACTGCCCCTCCGACAAGCGGGGCCAGTTCGCGGTGCTCACCGAGCAGGGCCTGGAGGTGCTCCGGCAGGCCGCGCCGGGCCACGTGTCCGCCGTCCGCAACGCGGTGTTCGACCGGCTCACGCCGGAACAGCAGAAGTCCCTCGGCGAGATCATGGAGATCGTCGCCGAGGGACTCCAGCCGAACGAAGCGGGTGCGGACCTGCCCTGGCTGCGCTGACCGCGGAGCGCGGCCGGGCAGCCGGGGCAGGCCCGGTGGGACGTACGTACGGGGCGTCCCCTCCCCGTACGTACCGATGGCCCGAAGGGATACGACCGGACGGTCGCCGTCGTCAGTGCGCGATCACCGGCACGCGCAGCTCGTCCTCGGCACCGTCACCGGAACCGGTCACCGCGCCGGTTTCCGGGCGGCCGGTGTTGATGAAGGTGGCGGCGATCACCGCGGCGAGGACCAGGATGCCGACCGCGAACCAGATCGCGTTGGTGTACCCGTGCACCTGGCCCTCCAGCTGGACCAGCTGCTGCTGGGCCTGGGAACCGGCGCCGCCGATGTGGTCCTTGATGTACGCGGTCGTCGCCGAGGCGGCGATCGTGTTCAGCAGGGCCGTACCGATCGCGCCGCCCACCTGCTGCGAGGTGTTGACCATCGCGGAGGCGACACCGGAGTCACGCGCCTCGACACCGTGCGTGGACAGGGACATGGCGGGCATGAACGCCGTACCCATGCCGAGGCCGAGCAGCACCATCCCCGGCAGGATCACGCCGGCGTACGAGGTGCCGATCTCCAGCTGGGTGAGGAAGAGCATGCCGACCGCGGCGACCAGGAAGCCCGGAGCCATCAGCAGGCGCGGCGGGACCCGGGTCATCAGACGGGTGCCGATCTGCGTGGAGCCCACCATCATGCCGCCGATCATCGGCAGGAAGGCGAGGCCGGTCTTGACCGGCGAGTAGCCCAGCACGAGTTGCAGGTAGTAGGTCAGGAAGAGGAACAGGCCGAACATCGCGATGATCGCGAGGCCGAGGGAGAGGTAGACGCCTCCGCGGTTGCGCTCGGTGATGACGCGCAGCGGCAGCAGCGGGGCCTTGACCTTGGACTCGACGAGGACGAACGCGGCGAGCAGCACGACCGACGCGACGAACAGGCCGATGGTCGTGGAGTCGCCCCAGCCGTCGGACTCGGCGCGGGTGAAGGCGTAGACCAGCGTGACCAGACCGAGGATGGACAGGACGACGCCGGGGATGTCGAGCGGCGAACGGTTGCGGCCGCCGGCCGGCTCACGGATGACGAAGTACGCGCCCGCGGCCGCGACGACCGCGAACGGGATGTTGACGAAGAACGTCCAGCGCCAGTCGAGGTACTCGGTGAGCAGGCCGCCGAGGATGAAGCCCACGGCGCCGCCGCCACCGGCGATCGCACCGTAGATGCCGAACGCCTTGGCGCGCTCCTTGGGCTCCGTGAACATCACGGCGAGCAGCGAGAGCGCGGCGGGCGCGAGCAGCGCGCCGAACGCACCCTGGAGGGCGCGGGCGCCGAGCATCATGGCCTCGTTGGTGGCCGCGCCACCGAGCGCGGAGGCACCGGCGAAGCCGACGAGACCGGCGACGAAGGTGCGCTTGCGGCCCCACAGGTCGGCGATGCGTCCGCCGAAGAGCAGCAGCCCACCGAAGGCAAGGGCGTAGGCCGTGATGACCCACTGGCGGTTGCCGTCGGATATGCCCAGGTCCTGCTGGGCCGACGGCAGCGCGATGTTCACGATGGTCGCGTCCAGGACGACCATCAGCTGGGCGAGCGCGATGAACGTCAGCGCCTTCCAGCGATTGGCATGTGCTGTTTCAGACATGGATGTACCCACTTCGGGACTTCGTGACGGAAAAACGGGACGTAATGGCGTAAAGGTCTTGTCAAAGGGTGCGGAAAAGGAACGGCTCGTCGACGGCTACGGCGACGACGACGGCCGAAGTGTGTGGGGGGCCTGGTCGGTGGGCCTGGTCGGTGCGGACCAGTCGGTGGGGCGACCGGCTCCGGGAGTGGTGACTGTGCTGTGGTGCCTGTGGTGTGGTGCCTGCTGGGTCGTGACTGCCGTGTGATGACTGATGTGGAGCGCTGAACTGATCGGTCAGGCCTGCCGCAGGTCCTCCATGGTCACGGCCGTGCCCGGCAGGACGGAGCGGGCCGGGGCCCGCAGTCCGTCCAGGAACAGCTGGAGATGACGGTGTACGAAACGGTCGGCGCTGACGCACCCGGTCCCCGCCGGGGGCCGGCTGAGCTGGGCGACGGTGACCATCAGGTCACCGACGCCCACGTCGGTGCGGAGCTGCCCGGCCGCCTTGGCGTGGTCCATGAGCTCGTCGATGAGCTGCTCGATCCGCTCGCGCGCCGCCACCAGGTCGGGGTGGTGCTGGTCGAAGGTGCTGATCACCATCGGGCACAGCGCGCTGACCCGCTCGTCGGCGGCGACGTGCACGAAGCGCTCCAGCGCCGCGAAGGCGTCGCCGCTCTCCGCGAGCGCCTGCTCGGCCGCCTCGGAGGTCCGGTCCATGACCGAACACACGACCTCCCTGACCAGGGCGTCCCGGTCCGGGAAGTTCCGGTACACCGTGGCGTTGCCGACACCGGCCCGTCGGGCGATCTCGTCGAGCGGCACGTCGGGGCCGAACTCGGTGAACATCTCCCGGGCGGCGGCGACGATCCGCTCCCGGTTGCGCAGGGCGTCGGCACGCGGCCGGGGCGCCTTGCGCTGCACGGGGGTCGCGGTCTGCACGGTGCCCTCCTGAGGCTGGTGGTGGCGATGAGTCAGGCGGTGGGCCCGACGTTCGTCGGGCGATCGGTGAGGCGATGGTTCGCGATCCGGGGAAAGGCTCCCCGTTTCGCTCGGACACATGGCTAAACGGGGAAGTGGTCCCCGGTTATTTCCCACCCGGCGGATGTTTCCATGTGACCTGAGTCACATGCCCCTGTCGGGGAAACCCACGTTCGGCCTCTCCCGGCGCGCGCCCGCGAATCCCTCGTCACAGGGTGATCGAAAGGGCGCAGCCTTCAAGCCTGCGGCCGCCGCTGACCGAAGGGGCCGACCGAAGGGGCCATCATGCAGCCGCAGTCCGGGAAACTCCGGGAAGGGGCGGGCGCCTCCCCGGAACCGCGCCGGCTCCGCCGCCGGATACGCCCGCGCCGCGTGGCCGCCCTGGCGTCCGTGACCGCGCTGACCCTCGCGGTCAGCACCACCGCCGGCACCGGACACCTCCCCCCGGCCCCCACCACGGCCGGAGCCGGCCCGGTCGCCCTCGCCCACTCCCCCGCCCACGGCCCCTGCATGATCAGCGGCGGCCCCGCCGTCCAGATGTCGGAGGGCCTGCCCACCCCCGGCGGCTACTCCCGCTCCACCGGCACCGTCCGGGCCCTCACCCTGATGGTCGACTTCTCCGACGCCCCCGGCCAGGGCAGCGCCCTCGACCGCTTCCGCGAGTTCTTCCCGCGGACCCAGGAGTGGTTCCGCACCAGCTCCTACGGCCGTCTCGACTACCGCCCCGAGACCCCCGTTCCGGACTGGCTGCGGATGCCCCAGCCGTTCAGCGCCTACGGCATAGAACGCGGCGCCCCCTTCGACCCCGGCTACCGCCAGCTGGTCCAGGACCTCGTGACCGCGGCCGATCCCCGGGTGGACTTCCGGTCGTACGACTTCCTGAACGTGCTGGTGACGCCGAACGCCGGCCCGTCGGCCCTGGACACGGTCCTGTCCGTCACCTTCGCCGGCAACACCGAGGCGCCGGTCGCCGACGGTGTCCCCGTCGCGAACGCCTCCTTCGTCTACTCCCGCCAGGACGACGGCTCCGGCTCCTACGACAGGACCGGCTACCGCGTCCTCCCGCACGAGAACGGCCACGTCTTCGGCCTGCCCGACCTGTACACCCAGGAGGGCGGCGGCGCGGTCGGCCACTGGGACATCATGAGTGAGGACTGGGGAGCCAACAACGACCTGCTGGGCTGGCACAAGTGGAAGCTCGGCTGGCTGGACGCGGGCCAGGTGCACTGTGTGACGGCGCCGGGGACGACGGAGCACACGCTGACGCCGCTGGCCCGGGCGGGCGGTTCGAAGCTGATCGTCGTCCCGGTCGACCGGCGGACCGGCTACGCCGTCGAGTTGCGTACCCGCGACGGCAACGACGAAGCCGTGTGCCGCCCGGGCGTCCTGATCTACAGGATCGACGCGGACGTGGACACCGGCCAGGGCCCGGTCACGGTGTACGACTCCCACCGCGACAGCGGGGGCTGCACCCGCTCCCCGAACGTCCACGCCGAACTCTCCGACGCGCCGTTCGCCCCCGGCGAGGACTTCCGGGACACACGGAAGGACGTACGCATCGCGGTGACGGGGGCGGATCTCGCCGGGAATTACCGGGTGGTGGTGACTCGGGGGTGAGGGGAAGGGGGCGCGCCGTCGGCCCCGCCTCCGGAAATGGCTGATTGCCGGGGCACGGCGAGGTGGGGAACTGCTCCCGGCTTACGGTAGGGCTGCCGCAACCGCCCCACCGGAGAGCCGATGCCCGCTGAGACCCCCTCGAACGAGACAGCCGGCGCCCGGACGCCCGACTCACCGGTGCGCGGCGCACCGACGGCCCGCGCGCCCGCGATCGACGCACCCGCGGTCGGCGCAGCCGCGATCAGCGCGTCGGCGGCCGGTGCACCGGGGCTCGGCGTGTCGCCCCGCGAGCGGGCCGAGGTACCGGCCGAGGCGGTCACGCCGTTGATCCGGGGTGTCGGTGTGCTGCGGCAGCTGACCGAGGCCGGCGGGCGGTCGAGCCCGAGCGGGCTCGAACGTGCCACCGGTCTCGCCCGGTCCACGGTGGACCGGATCACCTCCACCCTCGTCCGCATGGGATACGTCCGCCTCGACGGCCGGGACGTCGTCCTCGCCCCCCGCCTGATGGAACTGGGCAACGCCTACCTGGCCGCCCTGCGCCTGCCCGCCCTCCTGGACGCCCGCGCGGACGCGCTCGCCGACGAGCTCGACGAGTCGGTCTCGCTGGCGGTCGGCGACCGGGACGGCATCCGCTTCATCCACCAGGCCACCCGCCGCCGTGCCATGTCCCTCAGCTTCCGCATCGGCGACCTGCTCCCGGCCGAACGCACCGCTCCTGGCCCGCTGTTGGCATCGGAGTGGACGGACGAGGAGTGGCGGGCGTGGCGCGCGCGCCGGGCGGCGGACCCGGAGGACCGCGGCTTCCCGGCCGTACCGCCGCGCGAACACACCGCCTCCGACCGGGACTTCGAAGAGCGTGCCGCGCGGGCACGGCAGGACGGCTGCGCGCTGGACGACCAGTTGATCGAACCGGGCCTGGTCGCCGTCTCCGTACCCGTACGAGATCCCCGTAGCGGCCGGATCGCCTGCGTGGCGAGCGTGGTGAGCCACACCAGCCGGCACTCCGCGACACACCTGCGCGACGCACTGCTCCCCCGGCTGCGCGCGGCGGTCACGGACATGGAGCGCGCGCTGCGGGAGGCGGGACCGGCGACAGGACCCGCAAGGGGACCAGGGGCACGGCCAGGAGGGCCGGGCGAGCCGGAGGCGGTGGCCCCGTCTGGACTGGCGGCCTGGACCGGGGCGTCGAAGCAGGAACTGGGCCGGGAGTTCGTCGAGTCGCTGGCCCGCGGGCTGACCGTACTGACGGCGTTCGGCGAGGGCAGGCCCGCGCTGACCCTGACGGAGGTCGCGAAGGCGACGGGCCTGGCCCGCGCGACCGCACGCCGGGCGCTGATCACGTACCAGTACCTGGGCCTGGTGACCCCCGGCCCGCACCGCACGTTCGCACTCACCTCCGGCGTCCTGTCCCTCGGCTTCCCGCCCCTGTCCCGCACCTCCCTTCCCCGCATCGCCGACCCGCACCTGGCGGACCTCGCCGCCCGGCTCCACGAGTCGGCGTCGCTGGCGGTCCTGTCCCCGACGGGCGAGGAGATCCAGTACACCGCCCGGGCGGCCGCGCACCGCGTGATGAGCGTCGACATCACGGTCGGCACCCGCCTGCCGGCCCCGGCGACGTCACTGGGCCGGGTCCTGCTGGCGCAGCGCAACACGCCGTCACCCGCCCCTCCCCCGTCACTCCTCCCGCCGAGACCGGTCCTGGACGACGTACGACAGCGGGGCTACGCCCTCCTCGACGAGGAGTGGGAGGAGGGCCTGCGCTCGATCGCGGTCCCGATCCACGACCGCACCGGCAAGGTCGTCGCCGCGGCCAACGTGGCCCTGCACGCGGCCCGCCGCACGCCCGAGGAATGCGTCGACGAGATCCTGCCCGAGCTGAGGGCGACGGCGGCACGGATCGAGGAGGAGCTGGGGGTGGCGGGAAGGTTCGTACGGGTGGCGCTGCACTGAGTCAGAGATACGGAACCGAGTCGGGGATACGGGTGCCGCCCTCTGCCACCTCAGCCTTCGGCCCTCACCCCGCGTACGGCCGGGCGGCCCGCCCCTCCCGCAGCGTCAGGCCCCACCAGGCGAGCTGGTCGAGCAACACGTCGGCGGCCTTGGCGGCACCGCTCTCATCGCGCGGACGCCCCTGCTCGTCGAACTTCTCCCAGGCCATGTGGAACCCCACGGTGTCCCTCAGGGTGACGGCATGCAGCTCGGCGAAGACCTGCCGCAGCTGCTCCACGGCCCGCTGCCCACCGGCCATACCGCCGTACGAGACGAACCCGACCGGCTTGGCCCGCCACTCGGCGTGGACGTAGTCGATGGCCAGCTTCAGGGAGGCCGGGTACCCGTGGTTGTACTCGGGCGTGACGACGACGAACCCGTCGAGACCCCCGATCCGCTGGGCAAGCCCCGGAACGTCCCCGGGACGGTCCCCGGACCGTTCGAAACTCAGCTTGAGCTCCTCGACGAGAGCGGGCTCGGCCAGGTCGATGACATGGATCTCCATGTCGTCGCGCCGGCCGGCCTCGGACACGAACCAGTCAGCGACTGTGTCGGCGAACCGACCGGCACGCGTGCTGCCGATGAGGACGCCGATCTTGAGCGGATTGGAATTCATGCCAGGACCGTAAAACCCCAACTCAACTTGAGGTCAACCCCCGCCCCACCCAGCGTCGCCCCCTACCGCAGACCCCCCACCCGCTACACTGACGCCGTACGCCGCCGCCCCGGCGACGCACAGCCTTGCCTTCGTAGCTCAGGGGATAGAGCACCGCTCTCCTAAAGCGGGTGTCGCAGGTTCGAATCCTGCCGGGGGCACAACGCATTACGCCGCTGACCTGGGTTCTCCCCCAGGGAGGCGCTCTACTCGGCCTCGGACTTCTCGTCCGGGGCCGTTCGCGTGAGCGGTGCGGGCGGGCGGGCGGGCGGGCAACGGTGACGTGATCTTGGCTTTCTCCTCGTCGGCCGTACCGCGGCGGCTGCCGCACTGGGTCAGGGGTGCCGCCGCCCTGTTCCAGTCCCCTGTCCCCTGGTGGCGAGGCCACCGCGCCGGTTCCTCACCCTTGCCGCGGGCGCGCTGGTCGGATGGCGGCCGACGGGGAGGGGGCGCGAGCGGGACACGCGTGCCGGACGGACGGCAGACAGTACGCTGAATCCAGCGGGATCGGGCCCCCGCACCACAGTGTCCGGGAGGTCTTCATGACGGCCGAGATGGTTGCCCCGGCGTGGATGCGTGAGCAGATCACGGCGGAGGAGTACGAGTCCTGGTCCGAGGAGCAGTGCGTCGGCATCGAGATCGTGGACGGGATGGTCGTCGTGACTCCGAGTGCGTCCAAGCGGCACAACCGGCTGGCCCGGATTCTGGCGAACGCCCTGGATGCCGCCGCGGGCCCGGAGTGGAACGCCGACACGGACTTCGACGTCCGGCTTCAGGACGTCCCGCTCACCAATCGCCGCCCGGACGTCGTCGTGTACCGCGCAGACACGATCGACATCACCCCCACCCGCCCTGAGCACGTGCTGCTGGTCGCGGAGGTGGTGTCGCCAGGCTCGGAGACCACCGACCGGATCGTGAAGGTCGACCAGTACGCCAAGGCAGGCATCGGCTTCTACTGGCGGATCGAGCAGGCCGCGACAGGCGTTCCTCTCGTATACACCTACGTTCTCGACCCCGCGACGAAGACCTACCGGGACGGAGACGTGTTCACCGGCGTCCTCAAGGTAGTGGCCCCGTTCCCGGTGGAGATCGACCTCGGGCAGGTCTGACCAGGCGCCGCTCAGCAACCCGGCGCGCGTGAGCGATGCGTGAGCGGACGGTCCGCTACGGGGCGGCATGAGCCGGATCACGTGGCTCGCCGTGCCGTCTCGACCAGGGAACCAGCCGCGCGCGGCGGCTCCGGGCACCACCGGGCAAGGACGCGATCCCACTCCTGAAGCGCGTGTCGCAGGTTCGAATCCTGCCGGGGCACGGAGAAGCACCTGGCCAGAGCCCTTCCGTCCATCGGACGGGAGGGCTCCTGCGCTTGCAGTACGCGTACTCCGCCCCCGGATCCGGCAGAACGTCACTACGATCACGGGCCATGGACTGGCTCCAGCGCACCAGGCAGCTGAGGCAGTGGACCAGGAGCGGCACACGCGCTCCGCACAAGCCGCTGCTCCTCTTGTACGCCCTCGGCCGGTTCCAGGAGGATACCGACGGCGGGCTGCGCTACACCGCGGTGGAAGAAGACCTCCAGCGACTGCTGGCCGAGTACGGGCCGCCGAACAGGACTACGCCCGCCTATCCGTTCCACCACCTGGTCAGCGACGGTGTCTGGGAAGTACGCACTGACCGCGGGCCCGGCAGTCCCGGCACCGGGGTGCGGGATCTCCGGGAAACGGGTGCCACCGGGCAGCTGGCGCCGGATCTGAGGGCAGCGTTGCGACGCGAGCCGTCGCTGCTCGGCAGGATCGCGCGGCTGCTGCTCGACCTGCACTTCCCACCCTCACTCCACAGTGAACTGTGCGAAGCCGTCGGCCTGGAGCTCAAGCCGACGGAGACCGAGCAGATCTCGACCGTGAGACGACAGCGGAACCGGCGGATGCGGGAGGTCGTGCTGACCGCTTACGAGTACCGGTGTGCCTTCTGCGGTTACGACGGCAGGCTCGGCGCGGTGCCGGTCGGGCTGGAGGCAGCGCACGTGCGGTGGTGGGCGTTCGACGGACCCGACGACATCGAGAACGGGCTCTGCCTGTGCTCACTGCACCACAAGCTCCTCGACAAGGGCGTCCTCGGGGTCGGCGACGGTCACCGCATCCTGGTCTCGCAACGATTCGTCGGCCACAGCCCCGCCGCCCGTGAACACGTCATAGCGCTCGCCGGCCGTCCGCTCACCGGCCCACAGCCGGGCGCACGCCCGGTCGCAGCCGCCCACCGCGCATGGCACACCAGCCAGGTCTTCCACGGCAGTCCACGCCCCGCCACCGCTGTCTGACCGTGCGACTCGCACCGCCCTCACGCCCACCCGACAGGTGCGGCCGGGGAAGCGGGTGTCACCCACTTGGAGTGGCGGTCGTCGTTCGCTGTCGGCCACACCTTCGGCTGGTCGAGCAGCTGAGCCGGAGGGGCCGGCCGTACCGCACGGGGCTGATCGGGCAGAAGAACCGGAGGCACCAGCCAAAAGGCCCGGACCGATCAGGATCCGGGGCCTTTGACATCCACTTCTGACATCAACGAGCGCGCTCGCTCACCACCGGTCGCCTCTGGCGAAGCCGGCCCATGTGGCTGATGACCTCGTGCTGGTGGACCCACGTTTCCCGAGCTGAGAGGGCGGGTTCTCGTCTCGTCGTCCGCTGGTGGCGAGCGTGCTGTCCGTCCGCCCTGCGGGGAGGACGCCTCGATGCTTCGGGCCGACCCCGTCGGCCCCGCCTTGCGCAGGTACGGTCCCGGCTCCGGCGGGTCGTCCGGGTGCCGGGCGGGCGCTGTTCGTCCGCCGCGTCGCACGTCGCCAGAGGCGGGGCAGGAAGGTGTAGAAGCGGTCGGGAAGGAACGCGGCGTCCGCGACGATCATCGCGCCGGAGAACAGAGGCAGCCCCATGAGTGCGGCGATGCCGATGTGCATGCCCAGCAGCATGGCGAGGACGGGGTACTTGAGTCTGCCGAAGAGGACGAACGGGAAGGCCACCTGCAAGAGCACGGTCAGGTAGCCGGCGACGGCGACCACGAGTGTGTGCTCGTCCACGAAGTGGGAGAGCGCCGGCCAGGGCCGGAAGAGTTCGAGGTTCAGGACGTAGTGGAGCGCCGTGCCGCTGCTCCAGGAAGGTCCCTGGACCTTGTACAGGCCGGCTGATCCGTAGAGGAGGCAGACCTGTGCCGCGATCAGGAACATGCCGCAGTTGTGCAGCACGGTGACCAAGGTGGTCCGGGCGTCGCGGAGTTGCAGCGCGTAGGGGTTCCTCGCCGGCTCCGGTGGGCTGCCCGCGGGGACTGTCCTCAGTCTGTTTCTGCGGGCGTCCAGGGACCAGCGCCGGCCGCACGCGGTGAGAACCAGGTAGAGGGCCATCAGCAGGATCAGGTTGTCGCCCCCGTCCGTCATGAAGATCGCCCGGGCGTGGAACGAGGTCACCATGACGGCGAAGAGGACGGACAGGACGCGGGTCCGCCAGCCCAGCGTGAACAACGCGGACGTGACGAGGGCCAGCACGTAGCAGAACTCGAAGTAGGCATGGCTGTCGGACAGCGTCAGGATGCTGAACCAGCCTGTCTGATCGGCGAGTTGGCGCGCCAGAGCGGGCGTCCACGCGGACTCGGGACCCCAGATCTCGGCACGGTGCGGGAACTCCCGCAGCAGGAAGACCAGATAGAGCATTCCGTAGCCGATACGCAGCACCGACGCGGCGTACAGCGACACCGGGCGGCCGGTCAGGAGGTCCCATCCGGCGGTGATCCGGTCGGCGAGCCACCGGTCGGCACGGGCGGACGAGGTCTTCTGCGCCTCATTTTCCATGGCGGGTCACCTTCCACCAGGGCAGGAGCCGGGTCTCGGTCGGCGTCGGCGGTCGTTCGCCCGCGACGGGGCCGGGCGCGATGGGCAGGGTGACGACGCGGAGCTGGATGAAGTCGAAGGTGCCGCTCCTGTGGGCGGCTACGCGGTCCGCGGCGACGTTGGTCAGGTATCTCCGCATCATCCGGGCGCGTTCCGTGCGCGCCTTGTCGTCTCCTCCGTGCGTGTCGACGTAGCCGGTCCAGGCCCGGCGCAGCAGGTTCTGCGCCGTGTGGCTCGGGAACGGCTGATGTTCGACCGCGGCGACGTCCACGGCGGTCAGGTCGAACCAGGGCCCCACCCGGACCGATCCGTCGGATCCGATGTCCGCGGTTCTCGCCAGGATCTTCCGGTTGACGGATTCGGGGTCCGGGGCGAAGAGCCGCCAGTTCTGTTCGAAGAAGGGGTACACCCATCCATTGATCAGCGGACCGTATCGCTTGGAGACGGTATTGGCCGGTGCCACGTGAAGGAACACGAACATCACATGGACGACACTCACCGCCAGGCACAGGAACGCGGTGGCGCGCAGTCCGGAATTCAGCGCACGGGTACCTCTCGGCGACTTGTGCGGCACCACCGTGGCGTCCGGACCTTCTCGCGTGGCCGGACCGGAGTCGGACTGCTGGATTTCCTCCAGGTCCAGTGAGTCAATTCCGCTCGACACCGCCCACCCGTCTTTCTGTATCAGCTGCTCGCGCCTGTTTTCGCTGGCTGCCACCGACGGCGCGCGACGGATTCGATGAGAATTCCGCCGCGCGCCGTCATTCACTGAGCGGACTGACCGCGGTGCGCTGCCTAGTCCTCGTGGCTCATGGAGTGGTGGTCGCCCGCGTAGCCCTTGGGCAGGTCGTCGTAGCCGTAGTTCTCGTCGGGCTGCTTGCCGTGGCCGTTCTGGGCGTGGTCGCCCTTGCCGTGATCGCCCTTGCCCCCGTGGTCCGGGCCTCCGGGCTCACCGCCGTGGTCCGGCCTTCCCGGCCTGCCGTCGTGGTCCGGGCCTCCGGGCTCACCGCCGTGGTCCGGCCTTCCCGGCCTGCCGTCATGGTCCGGCCGGCCCGGCGCGTCGTCGTGTCCGCCGCCGTTGCCGCCTGCGGTGGCCCCGGAGGTGATGTTCCCGGCCGTGTTGCCCGAGGTGGCCCCGGAGGTGGTGTTCCCGGCGATGTTGCCCGCGGTGTTCCCGGCGGTGTTCCCGGAGATGTTGCCGGCGGTGTTGCCCGCGGTGGCACCGGGCGAGAGGATCGGCCCGCCCAGGACGCCACCGGTGATCAGGCCGCCGCCGAGGAGGCCGCCACCGGCGGTCGTGCCCGCGGTGGTTCCGTTCGTGGTGCCGGTGGCGCACCCGCCGAGGAAGATGCGGTTGTCGTCGAGCGTCACGGAGCCGTTACGCGCCAGCGCCCGCCCCTCGATGTTGGTCCCCGTCGTCACGGTGATCGAGGTCAGAGCCATGATGGTGCCCACGAACGTGGAGTTGGTGCCGAGCGTGGCCGAACTCCCGATCTGCCAGAAGACGTTGCACGCCGAAGCCCCGTTCGTGAGGAGCACTCGGCTGGAGGAAGCGGTCGTCAGGGCCTCGGGGATCTGGAACACCCAGACGGCGTTCGGGTTTCCCCCGGCGTCCAGGGTCAGGTCGCCGGTGAGTCCGACACCGGACACAGCGGTGTGGACGCCCGGGAGCAGCGTCTGGCCGTTGCCGATCGCCGCCCCGAGTGCGAAGTCCGTGGCCTGACCGGCCGCGTTGTTGTACGCCGTGACCAGGTCGGACTTGGCCTGGAGCGCGACGGCGTCGGCCGCGTGCACGGAGCCGAGCACCTGACCGGGCGGGAATCCGGTGATGGACGGGTTCGGGTGCGTTCCGAGGTCCTGGCTGAGCACCGAGGGGCCGGTATTGGTCACGCCCTGACCCGCCAGAACGGAGAAACTCGCGGCCGTGCCCAGAGGCACCGGCGTGGCGATGGCCAGTGCCTGCGTCGGCGTCAGGGCGACCATCACGGCGGCGACGGTCGCGGCAAGCGCCGAGACCAGAACACCGGACAAAGAACGACGGTCAGCCGCTTGGGGGATCTTCAGCTTCATCGAAAGGCCATTTCCTGTGGGGGCCGTGGCGTACCGGGCCGACAGATAGCCCGGCAAGTCGTGTTGCTGTTTCTGCGCGGCATATTACGCAGAAATATCCTTAAAACGGCACCAGACAGGACTGGGTGGAATTATCACTCGTTCGAACGGCGCACAGAATCAGGAAAGTAATATCATTCAGATATCCCATCATCCCCACGGCCCCACACGGCAGACTCACCGGCTGCGGTATTGCCGGGCCGGGCATCGCGCAGCCGGGTTCGCCGGTCGGACGTCGTTACTTGAGCTCGCCCACGCTGTAGTAGCCGTCCTGGATCAGGACGTCGTAGTTGGCCTTGTCGACGTTCTGCGGCTGGAGCAGGTGGGCGGGGACGTTCTTGACGCCGTTGTCGTAGTCGCTCCTGTTGTTCACCCTCGGCACTCTGTCGCTGAGAATGTCGTCGACCATCTCCGTGGCGGTCCTGGCGAGTTCGCGGACGTCCTTGTAGACGGTCTGCGACTGCTCGCCCGCGATGATCGACTTGATCGAGGCCAGCTCGGCGTCCTGGCCGGTGATGACGGGGAGCGGCTTGGCGTCGGTGCCGTAGCCGTCCGCGTTCAGCGCGGATATGACGCCGAGGGAGATGCCGTCGTACGGCGACAGGACCGCGTCGACCGTCCTGTTGCCGTACCACTGGGCGAGGATGCTCCGCATGCGCTTCTCCGCGGTGGGCCCGTCCCAGCGCAGGGTGGTCATCTGTTCGAGCCGGGTCTGGCCGGACGGGACGACCAACTGCTTGCTCTCCAGGAACGGCTGAAGGAGCGCCATCGAGCCTTCGTAGAAGTACTTGGTGTTGTTGTCGTCGGGGGAGCCGGCGAACAGCTCGATGTTGAACGGGCCCTCGCCGTCCTCCAGGCCGAGCTTCTTGATGATGTGGTGGGCCTGGACCCGGCCGACCATCTCGTTGTCGAAGGAGACGTAGAAGTCGACGTTCTCGGTGCCGAGGATGAGCCGGTCGTAGGAGATCACCGGGATCTTCGCGTCGGCGGCCTGCTGGAGCGGGCCGTTCAGCGACTTGGCGTCGATGGCCGCGATGATCAGCGCGTTGACGCCCTGCTTGACCAGGGCCTCGATCTGGGAGGCCTGGACCTTCGGGTCGTCGTCGCCGTAGACCAGCTTGGTCTTGTACCCCTGGATCTTCAGGTTCTCGACGACGCTCTTGCCGTCGGTGAGCCAGCGCTCGGAGGACCGGGTCGGCATGGCGATGCCGACGGTTCCGCCCTCGGAGCGGGTCTCGGAGCTGCCCTCGCTGTCCTTGCCGCAGGCGGACGAGGTGAGAGCGACGGAGACGGCTCCGGCGAGGGAGGCGAGGACGGCTCTTCGGTTGAGCATGGTGATCGTTCCTTGTTCTTCTCGTCGTTGAGAGGATGAGGGCGTTTCGGGACGGCGGCGGGAAAGCCGTGGAGCGGGCCGGACGGTCGTCGGCAGGCCGGGAGCGAGGCGCGCTCGCGACGGCCCCGGGGCCGGGCTTCGCCGACGGGTGCCGTGCGGGTGGATCACCGGGCGCGCGGGACGGACCGCACCGCAGGCAGGGCGCGGCACCCGAGGCGGGTGGACAACCGGCGGACCTCGCTCACACGGCTGAGGTCGGTTCGGCCCGGCGTGCCGCCCGAGTCGGCGCTCGGACGCCTCTGCCCCGCGCGCAACGGTTCAGCGCGGCGCTGCGGCCCGGCATCCGGCGCTCGCCGACCCTCGTGGTCCCCGCGCCGGCGTGCTCCTGTACGTCAGCGCCGACATGCTCCTGTACGTCGGGCCGCGCCACGGCGTTGCGGCCACGTGCGTGCTGATTCCGGGGGGGCACAGGGCGATTGCCTTTCAGGCGTTCGAAATCTCGTCAGCTATTCGCAAAGGTTGGCCGTGACAGTAAGGGGAGGTGTGCGAGGTGTCAACGGGGCGAACTGGGACGGTTACAGAAGGTTTCCATGAGGACGGTGGGACGAGGCGCCCGCGTGCCCTCCCGCCCTCGCCCGCCCGGCTCCGGGGGCCCGGAGGAGCGGCGCCGGCCGCTCACCCGACTCACGCCTCGGAGAGCGGCTCCCCTGTCCGGTCCGGTCCGGGCCAGACGTAGGGCAGGTCGTCCGGTACGCCGGGGAAGAGCGGTGCGTACGTGGCCGGGTCCTTGCGTACCAGCGCCGAGCGGTGGCTGCGGTGGAAGGCGTCGTCACCGAGCCAGGACGGCAGTCGGCCGGCGTCCGCCAGCAGCGCCTGGTCGCGTACCGAGGCACCGGGGCGGAACGCGAACAGGTCGGCGACGAGTGTGGCCGCGCAACTGTCCTGGTGGCCCTGTTCACACCACACCTTGCAGACCTCCAGGCCGTACCGGACCAGCGCCTCCTCGTATCCGGTCCACATCCGCACCGCCGGATGATGGCGCCATCCGTAGCCCGGCACGACGAGGCCGCGCAGGACCTGCAAGGCCTCGACCCGCTGTTTGCCGAGCCGGCGTTGGTCCAGGGCCAGGGCCGAGGCCCGGAAATCGGGATAGGGCAGGAAAGTCTGCATGCCGCGTCCTTGTCGGGCGTCAGCGCCGGGCACCGCGTCGGCTCAGCAGAAGGGCGAGACCGATCATCGCGATGCCCAGGAAGAAGTGCAGCCAGTCGTCGGCGGTGTTGACGGGGACGAAGTTCGCGTCACTGCCGTGGCTGACGGCCAGACCGTAGATCCAGAGGACCAGGTAGATGGCACCACCACCCAGAAGGTAGGCATACGCTCCGGAAGCCGTCCGGGCGAGCGCCAGACCGGCGACGCCGAAGGCCAGGTGGACGAGATTGTGCAGGATGGAGACCTGGAAAATGCCCAGCAGCTCGGCGCCCGACTCGTGCGAGGCGAATTCCATCTCGCTGTAATTCGTGGTGACGCCGGGGATGAAACCCAGGACACCCACGAGAAGGAACACGGCTCCCACCGCCATGGCGGCCTGCTGCACGGGGGTGCGGGAAGTACGGGTCGAGTGGCGCGTGTGTGCGGTCATGGCTCTGGATCCTCACGGTCGGGCCGGTGGTCGGTGACGAGTCGGCTGTCGAGAGCGGCTCCTGAGGGCGAGTACCACGCCTGACGCGAACCCCACATGACCTGGGCGGTCAAACAGCCACGACGCCGAGCCGGTGCCGCGACGGGCGGTCGATGCCGGGCGGCTGATGCCGGGCGCCCGCCCGCTCGCCCCCTTCGTCCCGTCCCCTTCCTTCATTCACGCGCCCCTGTTCCGACTGGGCCATTCGCCGGAGACGCGGTGGCATCCGGGAAAAAGGGGCACCCTCCTCCGAGACAGTGCCTCATGAGGTCTCGGGGTTCCTGAGGCGGCAATCCGTCCACATCACCTGGGTAGCAACATCATGAGCGCTCACGAAAACGTCCCGGACGACGCCCATCAGCGCCCCGAGGGCCTCAGTGACACGATGGTGGAGGCTCTGGGAGCCCTGTCGAAGGCATTGGAGACGACGGAGCGGGCCCGCGGGCATCTCTACAGTTTTCACCAGCTGACCGGCACGGCGGATCTGGAACTGGACCGCGCGGTGGAACTTCTGCGAAAAGCGGGCCACCCCGACTGGGCCGACACAGTGCAGACGGAGATCCTGGGCCGCAATGTCATTCCCGGCCACTGGACCTTCCAGATCGTCGAGGCCTACGACGCCACCTATTACGAGCCGTTCAAACAGCTCGAACGCGCCGCGGTGAACCGGTTGGCCGAAGGCCGTGATCACCTGTACGAGGCAGAGCTGAAGGAAACCCGCCGCACGACCGGCCATCCTGCCCACAGCTCCCGTCCCGACTCCGCCACCTGAGCGCCACCGTCCCGTCGACCTGAACGGTCCGGAAAACCAGCGAAACTTTCGATGACGAGAGCGCGATTTCGGACTTGCTGGGCTAGCCGCCCTAAGGGCGCGATCGAATCGGTCGGCCACTAGTGCCACTTGACCTGGAATTACGAGTTCCCCCTCACTCCCACCCTGGACCGAACGTTTCGGGATCACTGCCGAAACAGTTGACAGTTGACGTGACCAGACCAACACTGTCGCCGTCGGCAGGGCTCCACCGCTGCCACTTCGGTCGCCGCCGCCCCTGAGCGGTCACCCTCACCTGCTGGTCGACCTGGCCCACCGTCTCCCGCACCACGAGCTGACCCCGCACCTTTGGCTGGAGGAACACTCCGTATGAGCACCAGACCACGTCTCTCGACCCGTTCTTTACGCTCCCTCGGCACGGGGCTGGCCGTCGTCGCGATGGCCGCCGCGAGCACGCTCGCCGGGCACACCGCCCATGCCGCCCCGGCTCGGGCCGCCGCCTGCGACGGATACGTCGGGCTCACCTTCGACGACGGCCCTTCCGGCAGCACGACGAGCCTGCTCGGCGCGCTCCGGCAGAACGGGCTGCGGGCCACGATGTTCAACCAGGGCCAGTACGCCGCCGCCAACCCGTCCCAGGTGCGGGCCCAGGTCGACGCCGGCATGTGGGTCGCCAACCACAGCTACACCCATCCACATCTGACCCAGCTCAGCCAGGCGCAGATCGACTCGGAGATCTCCCGGACCCAGCAGGCCATCGCCGGCGCGGGCGGCGGCACTCCCCGGCTGTTCCGGCCGCCCTACGGCGAGACCAACGCGACGGTGAGGTCGGTCGCGGCCAGGTACGGCCTGACCGAGATCATCTGGGACGTCGACTCCCAGGACTGGAACGGTGCCAGTACCGACGCGATCGTGCGGGCCGCCGGCCGGCTCACCAACGGCCAGATCATGCTCATGCACGACTGGTCCGCCAACACACTCGCCGCGATCCCGCGGATCGCGCAGGGGCTGGCCGCTCGCGGTCTGTGCGCCGGCATGATCTCACCGCAGACCGGCCGCGCCGTGGCCCCCGACGGTGGTGGTACCGGTGGCGGAGGCGGCGGCAGTGGCTGTACGGCCACCCTGTCCGCGGGGCAGCAGTGGAGCGACCGGTACAACCTCAACGTCTCGGTCTCCGGCTCCAGCAACTGGACCGTGACCATGAACGTCCCCTCCCCCGCCAAGGTCCTCTCCACCTGGAACACCACCGCCGGCTACCCCAGCGCCCAGGTACTCACCGCCAAACCCAACGGCAGCGGCGACACCTTCGGCGTCACCATCCAGCCCAACGGCAACTGGACCTGGCCCACCGTCTCCTGCGCCGCGAGCTGACCGCGTACACCGGAGACGTCCGCACCTGTGGCGCGGTGGCACCTGGGCCACCGCGCCGCTCCCACGGGTGAACACCCCTGCCCCGACTCCCCGTTCAGCCGCTCCGGGGGGACGCGTCCACGGTCCGCCGCCCGGCACGGGCGGCGGACACGGGCCGTCCACCCGCGGCCACCAGCGCGAGCGTGACGGTGACCGACGCGGCGGCCAGGACCGTCATCGCGACCGCCGGTGACGTCAGTTGGGCCACGGTGCCGGCCAGCGCGGCGGACACCCCCTGGAGGGTGAGCATGCCGGCGGAGTGCAGGCCCAGCGCGTGGCCCGCCAGTTCGTCCGGGACGAGGGTCATCAGCTGCTCCTGCTGGACCAGGCTCGCGCCGAACCCGACGGACGCCACGGCGACGACGACGGCCGCCCACGGCACTCCCGGGCCCAGCGCGAAGAACAGATAGGGCGCGGCCAGCAGCAGGAGCAGCGGTACGCCCAGCCGGGACCGCAGCGCGGGCGGCACGAGGCGGCCGACGGTCACGTCACCGAGGAACATGCCGAACGCCGCACAGGCGAACAGCGTGCCGGCGGCCCGGGGGTCGTAGGAGACGTAGAGCGATTCACAGCCGACGACCAGGCCGTTGGGGATCCACAGGGCGAGGTAGAGACGGCGGCGGGGACCCGAGGACCACAGCAGGGCGTTGGTGCGCCAGGTCGCCGACACCGAGGGCCGACCCGAGGCGCGGGGCGGGCGGCGGGTCAGGCCCAGGCGGGCCGCCACGGCGGCGAGGACGTACAGCACCGCCGCCAGCAGGAGACAGGCGCGCGGGGAGAGGACGGCCAGCAGGACGCCGGCGGTCGCGTAACCGGTGACCTGCATGAGCCCGCTCATCATGTTGAACACCGAACGCCCCAGCAGATAGCCCTCCTTGGCGAGGATCTCGTTCAGCAGGCCCCAGAGCACTCCCCCGCCCAGCGAGGCGACGAGGCCCTGGAGGAGGAGGACCACGAAGATCGTCCAGACCGGGAGACCGGGCAGCGCCAGGACCGCCGTACCGGCCGCGAAGGCGAGCGCGATACCCGTCGTCGTGGCCCGTGGGGGCAGCCGGTCGGCGCCGGAGAGGAGGAAGGTCGCGCCCAGCACCTGCGCCAGCGACGGGCCGAACATGCTCACCGCCGACAGCAGCGGCGAGCCGGTCGTCCGGTACACCAGGGTGCCGAGCGCCAGCCCGCTCAGCGTCTGGGCGACCGTCCTGGCGGAGGAGGCGAGAAAGAGAGGGGTGAACTCCGGTGTGCGGAAGAGCTGTCGGTAGCTGCGCATACGCGGAGTCTTGGGCGGGCGAGGAGGGGTCGTTACTGTTTCGCTCGGGCGCGAAACGTCATGGCGGACGGCCGGGGAGGGATCGTGGGCTGGTGGCAGGTCAACGCCGACACGCTCGCCGCCAGCCGGTTCGTGCTCTCCCCGCTGGCCGAGACCTTCGCCTGTCTCCAGCTGCTGCACAGGGGAGTGCCCGCGCATCCCGGTGAGCGGGAGTGGCTGCGCGCACATCTGCCCGCGTACGGCAGGCGGCTGGCGGCCGACCCGGTGACCGCGCGGCTCGTCCGCGCGGGGCTCGGCCGGGACTGGATCGCCGACTTCCTCATGCCCACCCCCGCGGACCGCGAGACCTTCGAGGAGGGGGTGGAGCGGGTGCGGGCCGCCTGCCCCCGGGACGCCCGCGCGAACCTGCGGATGTCCCTCGCCGGCCCGGTCCCCGCCGAACTGGACCGCGACGATCTCCCGGAGCGGGCGGCCGGCCTGCTGGAGTACGTGTGGGCCCGGACCGTACGACCGGACTGGGACCGGCGCCGGCGGGTGCTGGAGGCGGATGTGGTCGCCCGGACCGCGCAGGTGAGCCGTGGGGGCTGGGCGGCGGTGCTGGACGCGCTGCGGCCGGGGCGCACGCGCTGGCTCGGTGAGAACCGGCTTCAGGTGAACCCGCACGAGTATCCGCCCCGCGAGATCTCCGGCGCCGAACTCGTCTTCGTGCCGGTCACTCCCAGGTCCGGCTGGGTCTCCTGGGAGGAGCCCGGCCGGTACGCGGTGATCTACGCCTGCGCCGGCGCGCTCGCCGATCCCGGCGGGCGGACGGTGCCCGCGAGTCTGGGCGCGCTGCTCGGGCCCGCGCGGGCCGGCGTGCTGGTCCTCCTCGGCTCCCCGCTCAGCACCAGCCAGCTCGTCGCCGTGACCCGGCAGGGGCTCGGGTCGGTCGGACGGCACCTGCGGGTGCTGCTGGACGCGGGACTGGTGGAACGGAGGCGGGCGGGCCGCTCGGTGCTGTACTCGCGTACGGCGGCGGGCGAAGTCCTGGTGGAGGCGGCGGGGGCCGGGGCGGCTGGGCCGGAGCGGGCGGAGGCTTGGGGGGCCTCATGACCTCGGCAGGCTTCGGGGGTTTCGCAGACTTCGGGGGAGGGGACGCCGGGGGCTCGGACGTGGGAAAACCGGACTGTCAGGGTCCGGTCGGGGGGCCGTCACATCGCGCGACTAGCATCCGCTCATGACGACTGAGACGACTGACACGCACGGTTCCTCTCCCCTCGATGTCGAGATCGCCGCCCTCAAGGGCGGTCCCGCCGACCTCTCCCAGTACGCCGGCCAGGCCGTCCTGGTCGTGAACGTGGCCTCCAAGTGCGGGCTGACCCCGCAGTACAACGGGCTGGAGCGGTTGCAGGAGCAGTACGCCGGGCGCGGGTTCACGGTGCTCGGGGTGCCGTGCAACCAGTTCCTCGGGCAGGAGCCCGGCAGCGCCGAGGAGATCGCCGAGTTCTGCTCGGCGACGTACGGCGTCACCTTCCCGCTGACCGAGAAGGTCGAGGTCAACGGAGAGGGCCGGCATCCGCTCTACGACCGGCTGGCCGGCTTCGCCGACGCCGAGGGGCACAGCGGGGACATCCGCTGGAACTTCGAGAAGTTCCTGATCGGCCGGGACGGCGAGGTCGTCGCCCGTTTCTCGCCGCAGACCGAGCCGGAGTCGGCGGAGGTCGTGGCCGCCATCGAGGCGCAGCTCGCCGCCTGACCTCGCCCCTGGGGCAGGGCCGCGTGTCCTGGTCACCGGGCGGTGAAGGCCGCCTGGTGACGGAGGACGGCGCCGACCGAGGACCCGGTGTGCGACGGGTCCTCGGCGGGGAGTCGACCTGGCCCCGGGCGAGCCGGGGCACAAGCCGAGCCCTCTCGGCTAGGACGGCGAACTGGTCGAGAGGGCTCTTCTCGGTGGTGCTGGTGGTGGTGCGGTAGTGCTGGTGGTGCGGTGGTGCTGGCGGCGTTTTCGGCAAGCCGGGCAGGCGAACCGGAAGGATCCGGCCCTTACGCCTTGACCGACGCCACGAAGGCGGTCCACGCCTGGGCGGGGAAGGCCAGGGTCGGCCCCTCGGTGACCTTGGAGTCACGGACGGCGAGCGCCGTGACGGTGGGCGACTTGACCTCGACGCAGGCGCCGTTGTTGTTGGAGTACGAGGACTTCGTCCACGAGTCCGTGGCGCCCTGAAGAATTGCCATGTTTGCTCCGTTAGCCAGTTGCGCAGTTCGGTTTCCGCCAACCTGTGCTGATCGTTGGCGTGATCGACGCTACTCGCTCACCCTCTCTTCTGGAGCAGTCGTTCACTCGTCTGGATGGCATATTCCAGCGGATCCTTCCAGTGAGGCCCGGGCGCGGTGTAGCATCCCGCCTCCGCCGCGCGACCAGCCGCCACACCAGCCCCGGGAGGCCCACCGGATCAGGGGGCGTACTCCCGGGCGTACTCCTTCGCCACGTCCTCGATGAGCCGGGTCGACTGGTCGACGTTCAGCGCCTGCGCCCTCAAGTGCTCGTACATCACGGTGTACTTCTGCACGTCGTGCGCCTTCTCCAGGTAGAGGTCACTGGTGACGCCCTCGATGTACACCACGCTGGAGTCGGCGGCGTCCGCGAACTCCAGGATCGAGTACTGGCCGTTGATACCGGGATGCGCCCCCACCTCGAAGGGCAGCACCTGCACGGTGATGTGCGGCCGCTGGGACATCTCGGCGAGGTGCTCCAGCTGTTCGCGCATCACCTGACGGCTCCCCACGACCCGGCGCAACGCCGCCTCGTCCAGGACCACCCAGAGCCTGAGCGGCTCCCCCTCTGTGGCGATACGATCCTGCCGCCGCAGCCGGACCTGCACCCGCTTGTCGATCTCGGTGTCCGAGGTCTCCGGCGAACCGCCCCTGATGATGGCCTCGGCGTAGGCGCGGGTCTGCAACAGGCCCGTGATGATCTGGGGTTCGTAGACCCTCAGCGACTCCGCGTCCGTCTCCAGGCCGATGTAGACGCTGTACGGGATGTCCCCGAAGGCGTGCCACCAGCCCTGCTGCCGGGAGTCCTTGGCCATCTGCATCAGCGACTCGACGACGCGCTGGTCCTCGACCTCGTAGACCCCGCACAGATCGCGGACGTCACGCTGGCTGATGCTGCGCCGCCCGTTCTCCAGACGGCTGATCTTCGACTGCGACACCAGCAGTCGCTCGGCGACCTCCTCGGCCGTCATGCCTTTGAGCTCGCGGAGCCGGCGCAGCTCCTGGCCCAGCCGGCGCCGCCTGACGGTGGGATTGACATTGGACGCCACGGGACGTGCACCTCCGGCTGCGTGCCTCGTACTGCCACTTTGCGTATCTGCTGTTGAGCAGACTGCCACCAAGGTGCTCGGTACCGCTGGGAAACAGTGGATATGCGCTGCGTGCCCGGGGATCGAGGAGTCTCCGGCGTCAACTCCTCGCACAGCCCCTCGCCTTGCTCCCACCCGGCCCTCGACAGACGGCCGCGCGGGACGGCGGGACCGTTTCCTCGTCCGGTGGCCCGGACGTACGGTCCCGTCGCCCCGCGCGGACCTGCGGCTCCCGAACCGGGTCTGGGGACTGCGGTGCGGCGCTCGGTGGTGCGTGGTGCGTGGTGCGTGGGTGCCTTCGTACTGGGTGCGACGCGAACTGCCGTGCGGCGCGTACGCAGGTCGTGCGGGTACTGCCGTGGTGGTGCTGCGTGCCGTGAGCCGCGGCTCAGTGGGCCACGGCACGCGCCATGGATCCGCGGTGCGGTTGCATCGGAACGCCGCGGGCGGGTTCCGGTGCGGGCCTGGCTCCGGGGGCGACCTGACGGCCGGCCGGTGCCGGGCTGCGGCGCGGCTGGACCGCCACACCGTTCTGAACGTCCATCACGGCATGCGCCACGAGGCCGCCCATGGGGTCGTGCCTGATCAGATCCCTGAGCCGGGAGCGGGAGGACCGCCCCTCGTTGCCCGGGTACAGATGCTTGCCGAGGCCGACCGCGTGCGCCAGTGCGGCGAGCGCCGCGGTCCGCGGGTCCGGCGGTACGCCGGTGCGGATCGCGGAGTCCAGTCGGGATCTGATCTCCCGGCTGATCTCGGTCTGACTCGCCTGGTAGCGAGTCGTCGGCAGCACTCCGCACATCTGGCCCGCAACGGCATGCACCATGCCGCACCGCTCCAGATGCGAGAGGTAGGTCTGGCGCAGCCCGAGACGCGGCCCGCCAATCCAGTGGATAGCACGTACCGGAGCGCCACGCCTTCGCAGCAACTCCAACGCGCAGTCCAGTGTCGGATCTCCGGTCGGCCGTGGGGACACCACGGCGATACGATCCCCGTCTGGGGCTATCCGTCCGGCCAGCGCCAGCTCCACTAGCTGTGCTCCGGCCAGACCAAGGTCGAGCGACTGCGGCTGTGCGGTGGTACCCGTGGCCGGGTCCAGCGCCAGCAGCAGAAGCTCCTCCGGAAGTGTTCTGCGGCTCATGCCCATCCATGCCTCCCCGCGTGGATGAATGACAGGGTGACCCCTCTCACATTCATCTGTCGAGGGTGCGTGACCTGTTTGTAGTGGAACCAGTAGGTATGTCGTTCTCGTCTACCGCTGGAGACAAGCCCGCACACAGGACACTGGTACATGGTTCGGACAGCGCTTCGGAGCGCTGTCCCGGGCGCGGCGGTTCACAGTTCGGTTGGCGCACGGACGGCGTGCGGCGCATGGAGGAGGCATCGGTGGCGGGCGAGTCCCCCGACAGGTCGAAGCAGCAGGAGTCGTCGGCGGAACCGACGTCGGGGAGCGCGGGTCCGGTTCCCGAGGCCAGGAACGAGTCGGGCGCGCCGCGCGATCCACGTCTGGCGGTGGCCCGGGAAGCGAAGGCGGCTCCGGCGGCGCGCGGGGGCGTGGACACGGCGACGAGGGTGCTGTCCGTCCGGGAACTCGCGGAGGCCGCGCAGGGGCCCGTGGACGCCCCGCAGGACGCCCCCCAGGAAGCCCCCGGGGAGGCCGAGGACACCGAGGCCGCCCGGGAGGCCGGAGCGGCCCGGAGCGGGGACGTGGCCGCGCAGACGACGGACGCACCGGCCGAGGGCGACTCGAAGACGGCTGACGACTCCGGCGACTCCGGCGACTCCGGCGATCGTGACCCGAGGACCGCGGCGGGGAGCGCCCGGCTGCGGGACGCGGTGGCCGCGTGGGTGGCGTCGGCGGACGAGAAGCCGGCGGCGGACGCGGACGCGACGGACCAGGCCGGTGAGCCCGAGGACGCAATCCCGGACGCCGACGCCACGGACGACGCCGACGAACCCGAGGACGCAATCCCGGACACCGACGCCACGGACGACGCCGGCGAACCCGAGGACGCCGAACCCGAGGACGCAATCCCCGACGCCGACGCCACGGACGACACCGGCGAACCCGAGGACGCCGAACCCGAGGACGCAATCCCCGACGCCGACGCCACGGACGACACCGGCGAACCCGAGGACGCAATCCCGGACACCGACGCCACGGACGACGCCGGTGAACCCGAGGACGCAATCCCCGACGCCGACGCCACGGACGACGCCGGTGAGCCCGAGGACGCCGTGGAGCCGGCGAGCGGTGGCGAGGCCGAGTCGAGTCGCGGAGTCGAGGACGAAGCCGAGCCCGCCGCCGAGGCGAAGGCTGCCGACGAGGCGAAGGCCGCCGGCGACGCCGAAGCCGAAGCCGACGACATCGCTGTCGTCGCCGACACCCCGGTGAACGCACATGCGAACACCGCAACGGACACCGAGCCGGAACCGGACACCGAGCCGGGGCCCGAACCGGACAAGTCGCCGGCCGACGCGAGGGACCAGGCCGACGCGGATGCGGATGCGGAGACCGCCACCGCCACCGACCAGCCCCCCGCCCCCGCCAAGCCCGCCGTCGACCAGGCCACCGCCGTCTTCAAGACCGTGCGGCCCTCCGCACCGGCCGTGGACCAGCCGACGACCATGCTGAAGTTCGGCGGGGCGACCAAGGACAAGCCCGAGCCCGAGTCCGGGGTCGAGCCGAAGGCCGAGCCGCAATCGAAGGCCGAGCCGGAGCCAGAGGCCAAGCCGGCCTCCGACGCCGAGCGGACCAGCAAGTTCGTCGCGCTCAAGCCGTTGGACGAGCCCTCGGCGCGCAGGCCGCAGGCCGCGGACGCCACCGCCGCCCTCCCTCAGGTCACCGCGGCCGGGCCGCAGCCCGGGCCCGAGCGGACGACGCAGCAGCCGTTGCCGCCGAAGCCGCCGCTGGACCTGCTGGCGGAGCTGACGAACACACCGCCGCCGGCGGAGACGCCGGTCCGCACGGCCGTCCGCCGGGTCAAGATCTGGACCCCGCTGGTCCTGCTGCTGGTGGTCGTGTTCGCGGTCGTCCAGGCCGTGCGCCCGCTGCCGGCGCCCGAGCTCCAGCTCACCGCCGAGGACAGCTACACCTTCGAGGGCGGCAAGGCCGAGATGCCCTGGCCGGCCGACGGACAGGCCGCCGTGGACGTGCAGGGCATCGGCACGTTCGGCTCGTCCGGCGAGCAGAAGCCCGTGCCGATCGCCAGCGTCGCCAAGGTCATGACGGCGTACGTCATCCTGCGTGACCACCCGCTCAAGAGCGGCGCCGACGGCCCGAAGATCGAGATCGACCAGGCCGCCGAGGACCAGTCGGACGCCGGCCAGGAGTCGACCGTCGACGTGACCAAGGGCGACTCGATCTCCCAGCGCGAGGCACTGGAGAGCATCCTCATCGCGTCCGCGAACAACGTGGCCCGTCTGCTCGCCCGCTGGGACGCGGGGTCGGAGAAGGCGTTCGTGGCGAAGATGAACGACGCCGCCGAGGACCTCGGCATGACCAACACGACGTACACCGACCCGTCGGGTCTGAACAACACCACCGTGAGCACGGCGGTGGACCAGGTGAAGCTGGGCAAGGCCGCGATGACGGAGCCGGCCTTCCGCGAGGTCGCCGCGATGATGTCGTACGTCGACTACAAGGGCACCAAGCACGACAACTGGAACCGCCTGGTCGGTTACAACGACGTGGTCGGCATCAAGACCGGCACCACCACCTCCGCCCTGGGCAACCTCGTCTTCGCGGCGAAGAAGGACGTGGACGGCGAGGTGCACCGGATCGTCGGCGCGGTCGTGCGCCAGCCCGCGGGCGGCGCGGACAACACCATCATCGGCGCCGCCCTCGATTCGAGCGACAAGCTCATCCGGGCCGCGCAGGACGCGCTGGAGTCCGCGACGATCCTGAAGAAGGGCGACGTCGTGGGGTACGCGGACGACGGACTCGGCGGCCGTACCCCGGTCGTGGCCACGAAGGACGTCACGGCCGTCGGCTGGGCGGGCCTGACGGTCAAGCTGACGTTCGCCGCCGACGACCTGCCGCACACGGCGAAGGCCGGCACCCAGGTGGGCTCGCTCACCGTCGGTGACGGCTCCGGCAGCGCGGTCAAGGTCCCGGTCGCCCTCCAGAAGGATCTCGTCGAGCCGGGCTTCACGGACAAGTTGACGCGTCTCGGCTGATCCGGACGGAAGAAGTGCGCCGCCGTACCTCGCCGGCCGGAACCCGTCCAGGTTCCGGCCGGCGAGGTGCGTGCTAGCGTCACGAAACGGGACAGGCGCCGCTGACGGGACGCGGCCGCGAACAGAAGACGGGACACCACGGGGAGTGCCTTCAGGTGGCCACAGCGGAGCCGACACGCGCCGACGAGACCGATCCGGGCCGGGAGACCGGCCCTCGAATACGGCTGCCCATGCCCCCGGAAGACGCCCCGGAAGGGGCTGAGGACAACCGGGCAGCGCCCCCGGTACCCGACAACCGGGCAGCGCCCTCGGCATCCTCGGACCCAGCGCCCTCACCACCCTCGGCGTCACCCGTTCCGCCCTCCGGACTCGCCGCCGTCACCGGCTCCGTCCGCGCGTGGATCCAGCGCCGTCCGGTCCTCTTCGTGACCGCTCTGGCGGGCGTACTGCACATCGTCTGGTTCTTCACGTTCGCCAACAGCGGTGGCGATCTCGCCGCGCAGGACGCGTGGGCGGAGTTCGTCGGCCGGCACCCGGACTCCGCGTACAACCTCGCCTGGTACGGCGGGATGCACCCGGTGTCGTACAGCGTGGTGTCGCCGTATCTGATGTCGGTGCTCGGTGTCCGTACCACGATGATGATCGCGGGCACGCTCTCGGCGGCGCTGCTGATGCTGGTCCTCGTGCGCAGTCGGCCGGTCAAGGAGCCGCTGTGGCCGGGGCTGGCCGGGGTGTTCGCGTTCCTGTGCAACGCGGCATCGGGGCGGGTGACCTTCGGACTGGGCACGGTGTTCGCGCTGGGCGCGGTCGCCGTGGTGTTCTGCTGGCCGTACCGCTGGCGCTACAAGCGGTGGGCGAAGGCGCTGTGCGCGGCGCCGCTGGCCGCGCTCGCCACGATGTCGTCGCCGGTCGCGGGCCTGTTCGTGGGGCTGGTGGCGGTCGCGCTGTTCCTGCAGAAGCGGCGTCCGGGCGCCTGGGCGCTGGGGCTCGCGCCGGCGGCCGTGGTGGCGGTGTCGGCCTGGCTGTTCCCGTTCTCGGGCACCCAGCCCATGGGGTTCGGGTCGGCGGTCCTGCCGCTGGCGTCGGCGGTGGCCGTCTTCGCCCTGGTGCCGCGCGAGTGGACGACCGTACGGATCACGTCGGCCGTGTACGGGCTGTCGGTGCTGCTGGTGTGGCTGATCAGCTCGCAGATCGGTTCCAACATCACCCGGCTGCCGATGCTGTTCGCGGGGGTGGCGCTGATGGCCGCGCTGCCGTTCACCGTGCCGCGTTCGCGCAAGTGGTACGCGGTCGTGCTGTCCTGCGTCGGGTTCACCGTCTGGATCGGCTTCAAGTCGGTCGACGACGTCGTCCACACCACCCCGGCGGCGTCCTGGGCGCGTGAGCTGGCACCGCTGGTCAACGAGCTCCAGGAGGTCGGGGCGGAGAAGGGCCGGGTGGAGGTCGTGCCCGCCCGCTCCCACCGGGAGGCGTCCGCGCTCGCGCCCTACGTGAACTTGGCCCGCGGCTGGAACCGGCAGGCCGACATGGAGCGCAACCCGCTCTTCTACGACGACACGCTCAACTCGGCGAACTACCACGAGTGGCTCAAGCGCTGGGCCGTGCACTTCGTGGTGCTGCCGAAGGACGAGCCGGACGGCGACGGGGGCGAGCGGGAGCGGGAGCTGGTGCAGCGGGGGCTGCCGTATCTGCGGCAGGTCTGGGGCGACGCCAACTGGCAGCTGTTCCGGGTGACCGACCCCGCGCCGCTCGCCGAGCCGAACGCGGTGGTGGAACGGGCGGCGCAGGGCGAGCTGACCATGGAGGTGAGGAAGGCGGGCCGGATCCTCATCAAGATCCCGTACTCGCCGTGGCTGAGCATCGTCGACGCCGAGGGCAACAAGCTGAAGCCGCCGCAGGAGACGGAGGCGTCGCGGGAGCGGGCCGACGGCGAGGCGAAGACGTACGACAACGTCAACGGATGCCTGATGGAGACCGAGGAGGACGCGGAGGGCGACCGGTGGACGATGCTGGTCGCGCCGGAGGCGGGGACATACCGGCTGGCGGCGCCCTACACCCTGCCGCGCGGCACACCGTGCCCCGACGAGTTGCGGTGACCGTACGGCTCGGCGGGCTACGGCTGGGCGGACCACGGCTCGGCGGACCACGGCTCGGCGGCCCGCCGACGTCACCGCAGCCGGTCCACGTACGTGTCCGTGCCCGGGATCGTCGGGACGAACGGTGCCAGCAGTTCCACCCGGCCCCCCGGTCCGGCCTCGGTGACCGCCTCCTCCAGCCCCGTGAAGCACCGCTCCCAGCACTCCCCCGGGTCCGTCTCCAGGAACCACAGCAGCGTCAGCCGGGTGTCGACGCCCTCGACCTGCCGGACGTAGGTCATGCGGTCGCCGGGCAGCGGGGTCGGCCGGAAGACGGTCACCATCGCCGCCGGTGAGCCCGCCAGCCGCTGGGGCAGGTGGCGGGCCACCAGCCACTCCAGCAGCTCCGCGCGCTGCTCGGCCGACTCGGTGTCCAGGACCTGGAGGACCAGGCCGGCGTAGGGGTGGTCCAGGGCGTGGACGTCGCGCGGTCCCGCCGCGCCGTCGCGGTAGACGGTCGCCTCGTGGTCCTGGAACGCGGTGAAGACGTGGACGCGGTCGCGGTAGACGCGGCCGTCGCGGTTGAGGCGCTTGTTGATGGCGACCGTCCAGCGCATGTGGTCGTCGTAGCGGCCGTCGGTGATCCAGTACGTGGAGAGGTAGCAGCCGGCGGTGACCGGTTCGGCGATCGCCGACTTCTCGGGGCGGCGCAGGAGTTGCAGGTCCCGGGTGGCCACCCAGCGGCGGCCGGCGAACATCCAGGGCATGGCCATCGCGCCGGCGTAGTAGTGGTCGTCCTCGTACCAGCGGTTGTACGCGTACTCGTGGCCGGGACTCGGCTCGACCATGGTGATCAGGGCGTGGCCGGGGCGGACGCCGTACGGGCCTACTGCGGCCAGTTCGGCGTACGTCTCGCTGCGGGTGTCCTCGGACATGGGGGCTTCCCTCCGTCTTCCCTTCCGTCCTCCTGCGGTCGCCCATACTCTGACGCCCCGTCAGATGATGCGCCAGGGCCGGGAAGGCGCCGAAACCGAGGAGGACCCATGTCACTGCTCTCGGACAGGACCGTCGTCGTGTCAGGAGTCGGGGCCGGGCTCGGTCACCAGGTCGCGGCGGCCGTCGTACGGGACGGCGGGAACGCGGTGCTCGGCGCGCGGACGGAGGCGAACCTCGCGAAGAGCGCGGCCGGGATCGATCCGGAGGGGGTGCACACGGCGTACCGGGCGACGGACATCACGGACGAGGGGCAGTGCGAAGCACTGGCGGAACTGGCGCGGGAGCGGTTCGGGCGGATCGACGCGGTGGTCCATGTCGCGGCCTTGGACAGCTGCTTCGGCGGGCTGGAGGACGCCGACTTCACCACCTGGCAGTCGGTGATCGACGTGAACCTGCTGGGTACGCTGCGGATGACCCGAGCCTGCCTGCCGGCGCTGAAGGCGGGCGGCGGCTCGGTGGTGTTCATCGGCACGCAGTCGGCGGTGGCGGCGCCGTCCCAGGTGCGGCAGGCGGCGTACGCGGCGTCGAAGGGGGCGCTGACGAGCGCGATGTACTCGCTGGCGCGGGAGCTCGGGCCGTATCGCATCCGGGTCAACACGGTGCTGCCGGGCTGGATGTGGGGGCCGCCGGTGCGAGCGTACGTCCAGTTCACCGCGCAGGCGGAGGGCGTGCCGGAGGCAGAGGTGCTGGAGCGGCTCACCACGCGGATGGCGCTGCCCGAGCTGGCCTCGGACGCGGATGTGGCGGACGCGGCGGTCTTTCTCGCCTCGGACCGGGCACGGGCGATCACGGGGCAGTCCTTGCTGGTCAACGCGGGGGAGCTGATGCGCTGACTGATCGTTTCCGGTCAGTCGGTTGTTCATGTACATAAACACAGGACACCACTAAGAACTATTTTACGGTCTCTTGACCTTCCTCTTGCTTGCCGTGAGCATGCCCACCAACCCAGAGTTCACATGCCTGACCCTGGCGGCGGACCCTGGAAGGGGGCCCATGAACAGTCTCGACTGGGCCGTGCTCATCGGATACTTCGGCGTGATGGTCGCGATCGGCGTGTGGTCGCACAAGCGCGTGGACAACGTCAGCGACTTCTTCACCGCGGGCGGAAAGATGCCGTGGTGGCTGTCCGGTATCTCCCACCACATGTCGGGATACAGCGCGGTGATGTTCACCGGGTACGCGGGCATCGCCTACACCTACGGCGTGACCTCCTTCGTCACCTGGTCCTTCCCGATCGCGCTCGGTATCGCCATCGGCTCGAAGTTGTTCGCACCACGTATCAACCGGCTGCGGTCCAGGCTCCATGTGGCCTCGCCGCTCGAGTACCTGAAGAACCGCTACGACCTGAAGACCCAGCAGGCGCTGGCCTGGTCCGGCATGCTGCTGAAGATCGTGGACGTCGGCGCCAAGTGGGCCGCGATCGCGACCCTGCTGTCGGTCTTCACCGGTATCTCCCTGAACCAGGGCATCCTCATCACCGGCACCATCACGGCGATCTACTGCACGATCGGCGGCCTGTGGGCGGACGCGCTGACGGAGTTGGGCCAGTTCGTCATCCAACTCCTCGCCGGAATCGCGATGTTCGTCGCCGTGGTGCTCGAACTCGGCGACAAGGGCATCGGGTTCATCGACGCGTGGGACCAGCCGGCGCTCCAGGGCCACGAGAAGCCGCTGGTCGCCGACTACGGCGCGGTGTTCCTGCTGGCCTTCCTGTTCATCAAGCTCTTCGAGTACAACGGCGGCATGCTCAACCAGGCCCAGCGCTACATGGCCACGTCCAGCCCCCGCGAGGCCGAGCGCTCGGCCCGGCTGTCGGCGGTGCTGTGGCTGGTGTGGCCGCTGGTCCTGTTCTACCCGATGTGGATGTCGCCGCTGCTGGTGGAGTCGCAGAAGCCGGACGGTTCGGACTCCTACGGCCTGATGACCGAACAGCTCCTGCCGCACGGCCTGTTGGGCCTGGTCATCGTCGGCTTCTTCTCCCACACCATGGCCATGTGCTCCTCCGACGCCAACGCGATCGCCGCCGTCTTCACCCGGGACGTGGCGCCGGTGATCTCGACGCGGGCCCGGAGCTGGAGCCAGCGCTCGGGGCTCATCGCGGCCCGCCTCGCCACGGTCGTCTTCCTCGGCCTGTCCATGGCGGCGGCCACGCAGGTCAACTCGCCCGCCTTCAAGGACATCATCACCGTGGTGATCAAGTGGGTGGCCGGTCTGATGGGCCCGATGGCCATCCCGATGATGCTGGGCCTGCTGCGCCCGTTCCGCCGCTCCGGCCCCACGGCCGCGCTGACCAGCTGGTCCATGGGCCTGTTCGCCTTCTGGCTGGTCAACTACCCGATCAACTGGAACGTCGAGGGCGGCGTGCCGCTCCAGTACCAGGTCTCGATCCCGCTGGCCGTGTCGCTCGTCCTGTACATCCTCGTCGGTTTCCTGAAGCCCGAGGACACCCCGGAGCGGCTCGCCATCATCGAGACGATCAACACGGACGGTGGCGGCTCGGCGGCGGCGGCCGTCCCGGCACCGGCGGGCCCGATGGACGACGCGCTGCGCACCCCCGCCAAGGACTGAGCGCGCGGAACGACGAAGGCACACCACAAGCGGGGCCCACGACAAGCGAGGCCCACGAGGGGAAAGGCGCACGCCGCGAGGGCGGCTCAGGCGCGCGGATAGCGCACGAGCCACCCGGGCGACGAGCCCGCCGGGCCGTGCAGTGCCGGGCCCTGGGTCATCTCCATCGCGAAGTCGTCGGCCAGTTCCAGCAGCGTGGGACGGCCCTCCAGCTCGGCCAGCCAGGCCGGCGGGAGGGCCGTCTCGCCGTGCAGGGCACCGAGCAGCCCGCCGGTGAGGGCGCCGGCGGCGGCCGAGGGTCCGTCGTGGTTCACGGCCAGCCGCAGCCCGTGCCGTACGTCCTCCCCCACCAGCGCGCAGTACACGGCGGCGGACACCAGCCCCTCCGCCGTACCCTCCCCGAGCAGTTCCTCGACCCGGGCGGCGGTCGGCATCCCCTGCCGGACGGCACCCAGCGCGTGTTGCAGCGCCTCCGCCACGGGCTCGTGTCCGGGGCGGACGGCGATCAGGGCGAGCGCCCGCTGTACGGCCGCATCCAGGCTCTCGCCGAGCGCCAGCGCGTGCACGATCACGGCGTACGCGCCCGCCGAGAGGTAGGCGGTGGGGTGGCCGTGGGTCTGCGCGGCACACTCCACGGCGAGCTGGACGACCAGCTGCGGCTCCCAGCCGACGAGCAGCCCGAAGGGCGCGGACCGGACGGCGGCCTCCGGCCCGGCCTCGGCCGGGTTCTTGGGCGACTCCAGCGTGCCCATGGTGTCGTCGCCGAGTCCCAGCAGCAGGGAGCGGGTGGGGTCCCGGCGGGCGTACAGCCACTCCTCGCGGGCGAGCCACCCGTCCTCCTTGCGCCGCTCGTCGGGTCCCCAGTCACGCTGGGTGGCCGCCCAGCGCAGATAGGCCCGGTGCACATCGGTCGGCGGATGCCAGGCGCCGGTGTCCCGGCGGACCTGGGCGCGTATCAGCCCGTCCACGGTGAACAGGGTGAGCTGGGTGAGGTGGGTGACGGCCCCGCGCCGTCCGTACCCGAACCCGAGGTCGGCGAGCCCCTCGGCGCCGTACGCCTCCTGGATCTCCTCCAGCCCGAGCCCGTCGACCGGCGCGCCCAGCGCGTCCCCGACGGCCGCGCCCAGCAGCGTGCCGCGTACCCGGCTCCGGAAGTCCTGCTGCTCGGCCCGCCCCCAGACGGCCCCGGCTGTCGCGCCCACCAAGACCTCCCACGGCGACCGTCCGTCCTTACGTACGACAGCTCAGCACTGTAATCGAACGGGGACGGTCGGTTCAGGGGGCGAACCGGACGCCTGAGGTGACCGACACGGCTCGGGGTGATCGGAGGCGGTCCGGGGCGGGTCCTGGACCGTGGCATGAGCGAGGGGAAGGGAAGGACAGGTGCCATGAGCTCACGGACCGGAGCACCCGGCGGCGGCCGGTCAGGACACCAGTTCCGCCCACACCGTCTTGCCGTGCGCCGGCGCCTCGCAGACGCCCCAGCGGTCCGCGTACGCCGCCACCAGCCGCAGCCCGCGCCCCGACTCCGCGCACTCGGGCACCGGGTCCGGGACACACGGAAGTCGGTCTCCCCTGGCGTCGGTGACCTCGATACGGAGGATGCGGTCCCCGTCCAGCCGCAGGGTCAGCCGGAAGTCCCTGCCCGGTACGCGGCCGTGCAGCACGGCGTTCGCCGCGAGTTCGGCCACGACGTGCTCAGCGGCCTCGGACGGCACGCCCCACTCGGCGAGTTGACGTTGGGTGAGCAGCCGGGCCAGACGGGCGCCCCTACGAGTCGCGGACAGGAGCAGCGTGAAGTGGCGTACGGGGACCGCGGTGTGGGTGATTTCCTGGTTCACATCACTCAGCGTGGTCGCCGCTGTCTACCCTGAACAGCATCGACGCCAGTACGGAGCGCTACTGTCCGGGCACGTTCCGGCGTCGTCCGGCTCGTACGACTGGAGGGGCGAGGGTGGAGGACGAGGAGGCGGCGGCCGTACTCAGGACGGTCGGCCGGCAGATCAAGATGTGGCGCGAGGCCGCCGGAATGCGGCAGTCGGAGCTCGGCGACGCGATCGGGTACGGCGGGGAGATGGTCTCCTCGGTGGAGCGCGGCCGGAGGATCCCCAAGCCGGACTTCCTCGACAAGGCCGACGACGTCCTCGGCGCGGGCGGGAAGCTGTCCGCGATGAAGGAGGACGTGGAGCGGGCCCGGTATCCGAAGAAGGTGCGGGATCTGGCCAAGTTGGAGGAGGAGGCCTTCGAACTCGGGGCCTATGCCGGTGGCCTCCACGTCCACGGTCTGCTGCAGACGCCGGAGTACGCACACGCGTTGTACGCGATGCGGCGGCCCGCTTACACGGAGGAGGAAATCGACCGGTACGTCGCCGCACGCGTGGCACGCAAGGCCGTCTTCGATCGCGTGCCGCGTCCGTTGGTCACCTTTGTCCAGGAAGAGGCGACGCTGCGGCGGCCGATCGGCGGAAGAATGGTGCTGCGCCAACAGCTCGAACACCTCCTGGATATCAGCATGTTGCGGCACGTCGAAATCCAGGTGATGCCGATGGACCGGGAGGACCACGCGGGCATGATGGGCCCGTTCCGGGTGCTGAAGCTACGCGACGGCAAGACCCTGGGGCACTCGGAGGGCCAGCTGTACGACCGCGTGATCAGTGATCCCCGGGAAGTCCAAGTCCTGGAGATGCGCTATGGAATGATCCGGGCGCAGGCGCTCTCGCCCCGGGAGTCACGGGCCTTCATCGAGAAAGTCATGGGAGAAGAGACATGATCCCCGCACTGGAGTGGTTCAAGAGCAGCTACAGCGGCAACGACGGCCCTGACTGCGTCGAGGTGGCCATAGCCCCCGCCGACGCCACCGTCCACGTACGCGACTCCAAGGACAAGAACGGCACGCGGCTCGCGTTCACGGACGCCTCGTGGGCCGGTTTCGTGGCGTTCGCGAGGCGCTGAGGCGTCAGTCGGCGCTCTCCTCCGGTGAGTGCTCCGGGTCCAGTTCCAACGCCCGTTCGACATCGGCCGACGCCTTCGCACGGGAACCGAGTGCCAGGTGCACCCTCGACCGCCGCCGGAGTGCCCAGACGTACTCCGGACTGAGGTCGAGAGCGCGATCCAGATCGGCAAGCGCCTCCGTGAGCCGGCCCATCCTGGCCAGGCAATCGCCGCGGCTCGCGTAGGCCGAGGCGTAGTCGCCGTCGAGGGCGAGGGCCCGGTCGAAGTCGGCGAGGGCGTGTTCGTGGCGGCCGGCGCCGGTGAGCGCGTCGCCCCGCTCGCAGAACACCCAGGCCGTGTCGGGCCCCAGGGCGACGGCGCGGTCCAGATCGGCCAGGCGTCGCTCCTGGTCGCCGCGCCACCGCCACACGCGCGCCCGTCGCACCAACGCCCAGACGTAGCCGGGATCCAGTTCCAGGGCCCGGTCCAGATCCGAGACCGCACCCTCGACGTCACCGAGCAGATGCCGGACGGCTCCTCGGGAGGCCCAAGCCGTCTTCCTCGCCGGATCGAGTCCGACCGCCCTGCCCAAGTCCCGTACCGCTGCTTCGTAGCTGCCCATGAGTCGGTGGTAGTCACCACGCAGAGCAAGGGTGCCGGCCTCGTCCGGCGCCAGCTCGTCGGCCCGGTCCAGATCAGTGACGGCACCGCGGTAGTCGCCTTGGTGCGCCCTCGTGATCGCCCTGCCCACGTACGCCGGTGCCGACTCCGGATCGAGTGCGACGGCACGATCGAACTCGACCAGCGCCGTGGCGTGATTCCCGGCGCCACAGAGCTCGGCTCCCCGGAGCCTGTACGCCTCCGCCTGTCCCTGTGCGTCGAGGCGGCCCTTCGCCAGCAGTACCCCCAGCACTTCGAGGACGCCACCGCTCTCCAACGCCCCCAGGACCTCGTGCCCCCACTCCCCGGCCTTCCCCGCATCCGCGTCCTCCCCGGCCTGCACCAGCGCCCGCGCCCACCGCCGCGCCACCACGTCACCCTCACCGCAGGCATCCACGAGTTCCCGGGACACCATCGGGAGAGCGGCGCGGGGCCTCGCGCAGAGCAGGTGGTAGGACTGGGCGAGCCGGAGCTCACGCCACTCGTCGTCCCGCCACAACCCGTCCGAGGGCAGGTCCGCCTCGACGTCCGCCCGCCACCGGCCGAACGCCTCGGCCAAGCGGAGGTGCCGGTCGGCCCACCCGCGAGGTGAGCGCAGCCGCTGTAGGCGGAGCATCGGCGCCCGCACCACGTCGTGATACTGCGTCCGCTCCCCGCGCTCACTGAGGAACGGCTTGTTCCTCAGCCATGAGAAGAGGGCGTCGGCGTCCTCCTCGGGACAGTCCGCAGCCGCCCGGAACACGTCCGCGTTCAGCCACCGCGGCAGCGCGCACGCCAGCGCGACGCCCCGACGCACCGGGTCTCGCTCCCATTTCAGGAACCGTTCCACGGCGTCCGCGCTCGGGTCCCCCACCCCGCCCGGGCCGGCGGGCCGGGTCTCCGCGAGGGTCGACACCAGAACCGGCAGCCCGCCCGTGAGGCGAAGTACCTCGGCAACGACCGACTCCTCGCGCACCCCTCTGTCGGCCAGCAGCCCTCTCGCCTCCGCCTCCGTGAAGGGCCGCAGCGGGAAGTCCGTCATGAAGTCGGCGAACCCGCCCCAGCGAGCGGTGTCGAAGGGCTGCTGGCCGGCCGTCACCACCACGACGTTGGCGGCGAGGGCGCCGTACCGGTCGGTCGTCATGATCTCGCGCAGCCAGCCGCCGAGGAACGGCCCGGTCCGCTCGTACGTGTCGAAGAACAGCACGATCCACGGCGCCGCGGATGCGGCGTCCGCCAGCTCGCCGAGCAGCGCCGGGGTGAGGACGCTCTCGGGGGACAGCACGATCTGCACGTCCTCCTGGCTGCGAAAACGTGCGCTGAGGCCGGCGCGCAGCCGGTCGGCGCCCTGGGCCAGCCGATCGGCGTCGACGGCGCCGGCGAAGGGGCCGGCGCCCGGGAGCAGCCCGAGTCCGGCAAGGCCGAGCCGGACCGCCGTCGTCGTCACCGACGACGGGCCCTCGGGCTCGGGCTCCAGCGCGGACAGCACCGCCTCGGCTTCGTGCCGCCGTTCCCGGTGCGCGGTCAGCAGCCGGTCGAGCTCCTTGAACCGGTGTCCCTGCGCGGCGAGTTGGCGGCTGATCGTGTCCATCGCCTCCGGCACGCTGCCGGCGCTCTCGTCGACGTACGCCGTGACCGCTCCGCGTTCGCGGGCGATGTGCTCCAACTCCCTTACCAGGAAGGTCTTTCCGACCCCCGCGTTCCCGTGTACGTGGAACAGGAACCGGTGCCGCTCGTCATCCGGCGCCAGGTCGAGGTTCCGCCGGAACGCGGCTCGCTCGTCACTGCGCCCCACGAACCCGGCGCGTCGGCGCAGCCGGATCAGCTCCTGCATCGACGGCCGCGTCGGCCTCATCCGCACCACCCCCGTAGCCGGTCCGGCAGAAGTCTGGCAGAGGCCTCGGTATCAGGGACAGTCGCCCTTCGAGGTGACCGCGGAACACGTGCGGGAGGGCCGTCGGGCCGCGTCCACCCGCCGGACACCGGATGACTTCTCAACTCAGCTCGGGACAAGGCGCGTTCGGTGTCCCTTCCACGGATCTCCGTCGCTGTCATTCTGGCTCGATGCGTATCGGAACCCCGTCGCCGGCGGGGAAGATGACCGCCATGGCCACTACAACCTCACGCGGTGCGCTCCAGCTCACCGCCACTCTTCTCACCGCGTCCGTCGCCCTCTACATGGTGCTCGTCGCCTTCGGGAACATCACCGACTTCGGGACCAACCAGCAGTTCGTGCGGCACGTGCTGGCGATGGACACGACGTTCAAGGACGACGACCTGATGTGGAGAGCGATCACCAGCGAGGGGCTTCAGGACGCGGCGTACGTCGCCATCATCGTCTGGGAGACCGTCGCCGCCCTCGTGCTGGTCTACGGGACCTGGCTGTGGGCCCGGCGGGACCTCGGCGGTGCCCGCCGGTTCTCCACGTACGGCCTGCTGATGGTGATGCTGCTGTTCGGGGCCGGGTTCATCGCGATCGGCGGTGAGTGGTTCGCGATGTGGCAGTCCGAGGACTGGAACGGGCTGGACGCGGCGACCCGGGCGTTCGTGTTCAGCGGGATCGTGCTGCTGGTGGTCAACCTGCCGTCGGGGGCGGAGCGGACCGCCGCCTGAGCACCGGTCAGCGACCGCGCGACCGGCACGGCTACTTGACCACCACGACCGTCGTGCCGGTCTCGCCGAAGGTCCACAGCGCCGACCCGTCCGCCTTGCCCGTCCGGACGCCACTGGTTTGGACGCCCGAGGCGGGCGGGGGCGACGAGCCGTCCACCGCGTTCGAGAAGGCGACGGACAGGCCGGACTTGGCGGCGAAGTACATGACGTGCTCGATCTGTACGCCGTCGGAGCCGGTGGTGGCCTCCGTGCGCCGGGAGATCGTGTAGCTGCCCGGATCCGGGCTCACCGTGCCCGGCCACACCGTGAACGTCCGGCGGGCGACGTCGCTCGCGTCGACCAGCCACACCCGCTTCTGGCCCAGCGAGTAGACGACGCGCCGCCCGGTGCCGGAGCCGTCCGGCACCGGGGCGGGCGCCGCGGGCTTCGACGCGGAGGGCCGCGGGCTCGCCGACGTGTCCGGCCGGGCCGCCGTGGCGGTGGGATGCGGCCCCTTGTCCGCCTGTACGCCCAGGACGACGACCGCTGCGACCGCGCCCGCCGTCAGACCGGTCACCCAGACCCACGAGGGAAGCCGTCGGGCAGGCACGGGCACGCATCTCCTCAGGTACGGGACCCCTCCCACGAGGGGTCCGATCATCGTACTGGCCGGAGGCGCTCCCCTCAGTCCAGCACCGGCAGCAGCTGCGGCAGGTGTCCGTCGGAGACGGCCGCCGCCCGCTGCCGTTCCTCCGGGACCTCCCCGTACAGCGTGGTGCGCGGCTTCGCCGGCCGGCCCGCCGCTTCCGCCACCGCGATCAGGTCCTTGACCGACTTGTACGAGCCGTAGGAGGAGCCCGCCATCCGGGAGATGGTCTCCTCCATCAGCGTGCCGCCGAGGTCGTTCGCGCCGGAGCGGAGCATCTCGGCGGCGCCCTCGGTCCCCAGCTTCACCCAGCTGGTCTGGATGTTGGGGATCCACGGGTGCAGCAGCAGCCTCGCCATGGCCGTCACCGCCCGGTTGTCCCGCATCGTCGGGCCGGGCCGGGCGATGCCCGCCAGGTACACCGGTGCGTTGGTGTGGATGAAGGGGAGGGTGACGAACTCCGTGAAGGCGCCCGTGCGTTGCTGGATACCGGCGAGGGTGCGCAGGTGGCCGAGCCAGTGGCGGGGCTGGTCGACGTGGCCGTACATCATCGTCGACGAGGAGCGGATGCCCAGCTCGTGCGCCGTCGAGATGACCTCGATCCAGGTCGCCGTCGGCAGTTTGCCCTTGGTCAGGATCCAGCGGACCTCGTCGTCGAGGATCTCGGCCGCCGTGCCGGGGACGGAGTCGAGGCCCGCCTCCTTCGCGGCCGTCAGCCACTCGCGGATCGAAAGGCCCGTCCTGGTCGCCCCGTTGACGACCTCCATCGGCGAGAAGGCGTGCACGTGCATCCCGGGGACGCGGGCCTTCACCGCCTTCGCGATGTCGAAGTACGCCGTGCCGGGCAGGTCCGGGTGGATGCCGCCCTGCATGCAGACCTCCACCGCGCCCACCTCCCAGGCCTGTTGGGCGCGGTCGGCGACCTGGTCCAGGGAGAGGGTGTACGCGTCGGCGTCCGTCCGGCGCTGCGCGAAGGCGCAGAAACGGCAGCCCGTGTAGCAGACGTTGGTGAAGTTGATGTTCCGGGTGACGATGTACGTGACGTCGTCGCCGACCGCCGACCTGCGCACGTCGTCCGCGATGCGCGTCAGCGCGTCCAGCGCCGGACCGTCCGCGTGCAGCAGGGCGAGCGCCTCGGCGTCGGTCAGTCTCGTCGGGTCGTCGGCCGCCGTCGCCAGTGCCTGCCGTACGTCCGTGTCGATGCGTTCCGGTGCCATGCCGGGGACGGCCGCCTCGCGCAGGGCGCCCCAGTCGCCGTACACCTCGTCGAAGTCGTCGCGGCGGTCGGACGTGCGGCCCTCGGTGTCGATGGTGCGGTGCAGGTCCGTACGGCCGGTCGGCTCGAAGACCTCCTCCGGCTCCTGCCACGGGTGGCCCTGGACCACCGCGTCGGCGAGGGCGAGGCCCGTCTCCGGGTCGGCGAGCGCGCGGACGTGCGGGCGCAGCCGCGGGTCCAGCCAGGGCTCGCCGCGCTGGACGAACTCCGGGTACACGCACAGGCGTTCCCGCAGCTCGAACCCGGCGGCGGCGGAGCGTGCGGCCAGCTCCTCGATCTGCGGCCAGGGGCGCTCGGGGTTGACGTGGTCGATGGTGAGCGGGGAGACCCCGCCCCAGTCGTCGATGCCGGCACCGATGAGCCGCTCGTACTCGCTGTCGACGAGGTTCGGCGGGGCCTGGAGGCAGGCGGAGGGGCCCATGAGGTGGCGGGTGACGGCCACCGTCGCGACCAGCTCGTCGAGTTCCGCGTCCGGCATGCCGCGCATCGCGGTGTCCGGTTTGGCGCGGAAGTTCTGGATGATCAGTTCCTGGACGCTGTGGTAGGCCCGGGAGACCTTCCGCAGCGCGAACAGGGACTCGGCGCGCTCCTCGTACGTCTCGCCGATCCCGATCAGGATTCCGGACGTGAACGGCACGGACGAGCGGCCGGCGTCCTCCAGGACGCGCAGCCGGACGGCCGGTTCCTTGTCCGGGGAGCCGTGGTGCGGGCCGCCGGGCTCGGACCACAGCCGGGTCGCGGTCGTCTCCAGCATCATGCCCATGCTGGGCGCGACCGGCTTGAGGCGCTGGAAGTCCGTCCAGGTCAGCACGCCGGGGTTGAGGTGGGGCAGCAGGCCCGTCTCCTCCAGGATCCGGATGGAGATGGCGCGGACGTAGGCGATGGTGTCGTCGTAGCCGTGCGCGTCCAGCCATTCGCGCGCCTCGGGCCAGCGGTCCTCGGGCTTGTCGCCGAGGGTGATCAGGGCTTCCTTGCAGCCGAGGGCGGCGCCGCGGCGGGCCACGTCCAGGACCTCGTCGGGGGACATGAACATGCCGTGGCCCTCGCGGCGCAGCTTGCCGGGGACCGTGACGAAGGTGCAGTAGTGGCACTTGTCCCGGCACAGCCGGGTGAGGGGGATGAAGACGCTCTTCGAGTACGTGATGACACCGGGGCGGCCCGCCGCCGCGAGGCCCGCGTCCCGCACCCGGGCGGCCGACGCGGCGAGGTCGTCGAGGGCCTCACCGCGAGCCTGGAGCAGCACCGCCGCCTCGGAGACGTCCAGGGTGACGCCGTCCCGGGCGCGTTTGAGGGCGCGACGCATGGAGTTCTCGGTGGGGCCGGTTCCGGAGGTCGCGGAAGTCGTCATCCATCGAGCATACGAGCGACCTGATCAGCCCCGACAAGCACCGCCCGATTCGTCCCCGGGCGGGGATGCGCCACGGGGCATGGACGCGGGGCGCGGGTGCCTGGGGCAGGCGGGGGCACAGCCACCGGGCGGCAGCCGGGCCACGGCGGCCGGACAGCACACGCGTCCCGGCCGCCAGGCCGCACGCCTGCACAGCCGCCAAGCGGCACACGCGTCGCAGCCGTCAGGCGGCACAGACCTCGCGGCCGCACGACACCCGGCCGAACGTCAGCCGGAGACCTGACCGGAGACATAGGGCGCGTACTGGTCCAGTGCCTTCAGCGTCTCCGACTCGTCGGCCGGGGGTAGCTGCGCCACGACCTCCTCGATGCCGAGTTCGGCGTAGTGCGCGAGCTTGCCCGGGGTCGGGTGGACGGCGTACGGGACGATCTGGAGGGCGGCCGGGTCGCGGCCGGCGTCCGCCCAGGCCGCCCGCAGAACGGGCAGCGACTCCGACAGGCCCCGGCCGCCGATCGGCAGCCACCCGTCGGCGTACTCGCAGATGTGCGCGAACAGCTTCGGGCCGGCTGCCCCGCCGACGAGCGTGCGCGGACCGACGACCGGACCGCGCGGCTCCTGCACGGGCTTCGGGTACGCGAAACTGGCTCGCACGCTCCCGAACTCACCCGTGTACGAGGTCGGCGCCCCGCTCCACAGGGCCCGCATCAACGCCATCCGGTCCCGCACCAGTTCGCGCCGCGTGCGCCACTGGACGCCGTGGTCGTCGGCCTCCTCCGCGTTCCACCCGAAGCCGAGGCCGAGGGTGAACCGCCCGCCGGAGAGGTGGTCGAGGGTCGCGATCTGCTTGGCGAGGTCGATCGGGTCGTGCTGGGCGACGAGCGTGATGCCGGTGCCGAGCCCGAGCCGCTCGGTGACGGCGGCGGCCTGGCCGAGCGCGACGAAGGGGTCGAGCGTACGACCGTACTCGGGCGGCAGCTCGCCGCCGGCCGGGTAGGGGCTGGTCCGCTCGACGGGGATGTGCGTGTGCTCGGGCAGATACAGCCCGGCGAACCCACGAAGCTCCAGCTCGCGGGCGAGCCGGGTCGGGGCGATCGTCTCGTCGGTGAGGAAGACCGTCACGGAGATGCGCATGGGTCATCTGTACCGGGCCCGGCCCCACCTGTCCATACCGACCGGTCGGCACTCTCCGCCGCTTCCGGGGACGCCACGCTGGTGGCGTCGGTGCGGGACGGCGGCCGGGACTGGATCCCGGCGATGGGCAGCAGCGACGCCCACCGCGCCCCGGACGCGGTGGGCCTCCCCCAGACGGTGGTGCTGGCCGACGACCTCACCCGCGAGGCGATCCAGGACGGCATCCGCGCGGGCCGCTCGTACGTCGCCGAGTCGCGGCACGTCTCCCTCGCCTTCACGGCGAGCGGCGGGCGCGGCGAACACGCGGGCATCGGCGGTCGGTTGCGGGTCGCCGCGGACACCCCGGTGACGGTACGCCTGGAGGTGACGGGCGCCCCGCGCTGCGTCGTCCGCCTGGTGACCGACCAGGGCGTGCTGTTCACCGGCGCACCGCTGCCGGTGACGGGCTCGGGGGTCGTGGAGTGGCGCACGACTGCCTCGTACGCGGCGTACGTCCGCGCCGAGGTACGGCACGAGACGGCGGCGGGGCCGCTGCCGGGGGCCCTGGCGGCGTTCACGAACCCGATCTTCCTGGGACGGGCCGGGTGACGGGCGGGGTCGGGGTGCGGGTGACGAGCCGGTGACGGACGGGCCTCGGCCCACGGGCCGGTGCCGGTGGCCCGGGCGCGGGCCGCGGGGTTCGGTGACGGTGTCCGGCCGGTGGGCGGCGCGGATGTCGCCGATCGGTGCGGGCGTGCCCTGAGCGGCCGTCTCCAGGGCAGGGGAGGGCGTGGTGGGCACACGGGGCGTGTGGCCGTCGGTTCGCCGTGGCCGGACGCCCGTATCCCGTGGCCGGACGCCCGTATACCCCGTGGCCGGACGCCCGTACCCCGTGGACCGGACGCCCGTTCGCCGTGGAACCCGTACGCCATGGCCGGACGGCTCCCGCGCAGGGGGCGGCGGTGCGGGGGCGGAAGCGGGCCGGTCCGCGTCACTCGGTGGCGGCGACGCCGACGCCGATGCCGATGAACAGCCAGCCCGTCGCCTGCTCCCAACGGCGGCGGACGAGTGGGCGGTTGAGCACGGACCGCAGCTGCGCGGCGACGCCGACGAGCAGCAGCCAGTAGACGACGCCGATCGCGATGTCGAGGGCGCCGAGGAGCAGGATCTGCTCGGTGGGTGAGCCGTCGTGGTGGAGGAACTGGGGCAGGACGCTGAGGAAGAACAGCGCCGCCTTGGGGTTGAGGACGTTCGTCAGGAAGCCCTCGGCGAAACTCGCGCGGCGGCTGACGGCGACGTCCTGCGCCCCCTCGCCGCCGGCCTCGCGCTCCGGCGGGCCCGCGTCCGGCTCACCGTCCTCCCGGGTCCGGCCGCCGGCCCCGCGCCGCGCCTGGAGCAGGGCCCGCACCCCCAGGTACACCAGGTAGCCGGCGCCCGCGAGTTTGATGAGGGTGAACGCCAGGGCCGATCCGGCGGCGATCACCGACAGGCCCAGGACCGCGGCGCCCATGTGCACGCACAGCCCCGCCTGCGCTCCCAGGGCGGCCGCCCTGCCCAGCGCGGGCCGGCGGGCGGCCGCCCGCACGATCACCAGGAAGTCCGGGCCGGGGACCGCGTAGGCCAGCAGTACCACCCCGAGGAACCCCACCAGATCGACCGACATCGGCCCGCTCCGTCCTGTGCGCCCGCCCCTGGGCCCACGTCCGGCCTACCGTGTTCCACTGCGAGAGCACGTCATGCGCCCGCCCACGACAGGAGCCCGTCCCCATGTCCCGCCCAGCCGAGCTGAAGTACCGGGCGGTCGCCGCCTTCCAGCGCCGCGTCGGCAACCCCGTCCTCGGCCGCCTGCCGGTCCAGACCGTCCTGGAGACCACCGGCCGCACCTCGGGCCTGCCCCGCCGCACCCCGGTGGGCGGCCGGCGGACCGGGGACTCCTTCTGGCTGGTCTCCGAGTTCGGCGAGCGCTCCCAGTACGTCCGCAACATCAGGGCGGACCCGCGGGTGCGGGTGCGCATCCGCGGACGGTGGTACGCCGGGACGGCCCACCTCATGCCCGAGGACGACCCCGTCGCCCGGCTGCGCACGCTGCCCCGCCTCAACAGCGCGGGCGTACGGCTGCTGGGGGCGGGCCTGCTGACGGTGCGGGTGGATCTGGACCGGTGACCGGCGCCTCAGCCCCGTCCGGGCCGACGGCGGGCCCCGGCACCGCGGACCGCCCCCGGCCGGTGGCCGGGAGCCGTCCGGCTCCTCACCCCGGCCACACGATCGCCTGCACCTCGCTGTACGCGTGCAGGGCGTACGAGCCCACGTCCCGGCCCACCCCGCTCTTCTTGAACCCGCCGAACGGGGCCTCCATGTTGCGGCCCACGGTGTTGACGCCCACGCCGCCGGCCCGCAGCCGCCGGGCGACGCGGAAGGCGCGGGCCACGTCCGCCGACCAGACGTAGTCGATCAGGCCGTAGTCCGTGTCGTTGGCCAGTTCCACTCCCTCCTCCTCGTCGTCGAAGGGGATGACGACGACCACCGGGCCGAAGATCTCCTCCCGGGCCACCCGCATGTCGTCGGTGCAGTCCGCGAGGACGGTGGGGGCCACATAGAAGCCCCGGCCGGACACGGACGGCCGGTCGCCGCCGGTCACCACCACCGCGCCCTCCTTGCGGCCCAGTTCGACGTACGACTCCACCCGGTCCCGGTGCGCGGCCGAGATCACCGGGCCGACGACCGTGTCCGGCTCCCTCGGGTCGCCCACCTTCAACCGCCGCGCGTACGCCGCGAGTCGCTCGACCAGCCGGTCGTACACCCCCCGCTGCGCCAGCACCCGGGTCGGGGCCGTGCAGATCTGCCCGCTGTAGAAGGAGAACGTCGTCCCGATCCCGGCCACCGCCGAGCCGATGTCCGCGTCGTCGAAGACGAGCGCCGCGCCCTTCCCGCCCAGCTCCATCAGCTGCCGTTTCATCCCGCGCCCGCACACCTGCGCGATGCGCTGCCCGACCGCCGTGGAGCCGGTGAAGCTCACCATGTCGACGTCCGGCGACCCGACGGCCTCCTCCCCGACCGCCACCGACCGGCCGGAGACGACGTTCACCACCCCGCGCGGCACCCCGGCCGCCTCCAGCGCCTGCGCCATCCGGTAGACCGACAGCGGATCCTGCGGGGCGGGCTTGACGACCACCGTGTTGCCCATCGCCAGCGCCGGGGCGACCTTCCCGGCCGCGTTCGCCCACGGGTTGTTGTACGAGGTGACGCAGGTGACCACCCCGACGGGCTGGCGTACGGCCAGTGCCCCCAGCACCGCCGCCCGCCCCATCGGCCCCGCCTCGTTGATCTGCGGCGGGATCGCCCACTCGGCGGGCTCCACCCGCGCGTACCGCCGGAACCGGGCGGCGGCCACCCCGACCTGCATCCGCCGGGCCGTCACCGTGGTCGCCCCGGTCTCCGCCCGGGCCAGCTCCGCGTACGGCTCCAGACGTCCGCCGATGATCCCCGCGGCCCGGGCGAGGATCGCCGCCCGCTCCTCCGGCGGGGTCCGCGACCAGGGACCGAAGGCCTCGCGGGCCGCGGCGCAGGCCGCGCGCACCTGGTCCCGCGAGGCCTCCGGCGCCAGACCGGCCCTCTCCTCGGTGGCCGGGTCGACCACCTCGTAGTGGCCGCCGTCCGGCTCGACCCAGGAACCCCCGACGAACAGCCGCTGCCCCTCGGTCACCTGGTCGCCACCGTCCGGGTGTCCCGCCCCGACCGCAACACCCTCCCCGGCACCGCCCCGCTCACCACGTCGTCGCGGATCGCCTCGACCCCGTTGACCCACACGGCCCGGATCCCGATGGCCCTGGCGTCCAGCCGCGGACTGTCACCCGGCAGGTCGTGCACCAGCGTGGCCGTGCCCGCGGCGATCCGTTCCGGGTCGAAGAGGACGAGGTCGGCATGGAAGCCCTCCTGTACCCGGCCCCGCTCCCTGAGACCGAAGAGCCGCGCCGGATCGTCCGTCAGCATCTTCACCGCCTGCTCCAGGCCCACCAGCTTCCGCCCGCGCAGACAGTCCCCGAGGAAGCGGGTCGTGTACGGGGCTCCGCACATCCGGTCCAGGTGGGCGCCGGCGTCCGAGCCGCCGAGCAGGACGTCCTCGTGCTGCCAGGTCTGCGCGCGCAGCGCCCAGGACGCCGGGTCGTTGTCGGTCGGCATGGGCCACAGGACCGTCCGCAGCTCGTCGGCGGCGCAGATCTCGACCAGGCAGTGGAACGGGTCCTGGCCGCGTTCGGCCGCGATGTCCCGCACGACCCGGCCGCTCAGCCCCCGGTTCGCCTCGCTGTACGTGTCGCCGATGACGTACCGCCCGAAGTTCGCCAGCCGCCGGAAGACGCCCGCCTCCCTGGACCCGGCGTGCTCCAGCAGCTGGGCCCGGACGGCCGGGTCGCGCAGCCTGTCGATCCGCTCCGGGACGGGCAGGCCGAGCACCGGTCCCCAGCCCGGGATGAGGTTCAGGGCGCAGAACGTGCCCAGCGACATGTTCATCGGCGTCAGGATCGGCATGGTGAGGGCGACGACCCGGCCGCCCGCCTTGCGCGCCTGCTCGCTCGCCAGCAACTGGCGGGGCACCCGCTCCGGGACGGAGGCGTCGATGGTGAGGACGTTCCAGTTCAGGGGCCGTCCGGCCGTCGCGCTCATCTCCGCGAGCAGGTCGATCTCCGCGTCGCTGAACTGGTCGAGACAGCCCGCGACGATCGCCTCGATCTGGGTGCCCTCGTGCTCACCGACCGCCTTGGACAGCGCCAGCAGCTCGGCCGGCCGCGCGTGCCGGGAGGCGACCGGTTTCCCGTCGCCGTCGGAGTGGGTGGACGACTGGGTGGTGGACAGGCCCCAGGCGCCGGCGTCCATGGCCTCGTGCAGCAGCCGGACGAGGTCCGCGAGCTGCTCCTCGCTCGGCTGCCCGCCGACCGCGTCCGGCCCCATGACGTACCGCCGCAGCGCGCAGTGCCCCACCATGAAGCCCGCGTTGACGGCGATCCGCCCCTCCAGCGCGTCCAGGTACTCCCCGAACGAGTGCCAGTTCCAGGGCGCCCCCTCCTCCAGCGCCACCAGGGACATGCCCTCGACCTTGGACATCATGCGGCGCGTGTAGTCGGCGTCCGCCGGGCGCGCCGGGTGCAGCGGGGCCAGGGTGAACCCGCAGTTGCCCGCGGCGACCGTGGTCACCCCGTGGTTGAGGGACGGGGTCGCGTACGGGTCCCAGAACAGCTGGGCGTCGTAGTGGGTGTGCGGGTCGACGAAACCGGGGGCGAGGACGAGGCCGTGCGCGTCCTCGGTGGTCCGGGCTTCTTCGGTGATCTTCCCGACGGCCGCGACACGACCGTCCCGGATGCCGACGTCGGCGGTGTACGCCGGGGCGCCCGTGCCATCGACGATGGTCGCGCCCTTGATCAGGTGGTCGAGCATGACGTCGCTTGCCTCCTCCAACTCCGGGCCGGTGTACGTACTCAGGGGCGCGGGGAACTGCGCGACCAGCCACAACGGACCCGCACCCCGCGACGGCGATTACCCGGCGGCCCGGAACCGGGAGGTCCGATGCACGGGATCCGTGTCGATCTTCGGAATCACGTGCTCCCCGATCAGCCGGATCGTCTGCAACGTCTCCTCCTTCGGCACCCCCACCGGCAGCCCGAAGCTCAGCTGGTCCGCCCCCGCCTGCTCCCACCGCTTGCACTGCGTGAGCACCTCGTCCGGGTCCCCGCAGATCAACAGCTCCTCCTCGATGAGCAGCTCGACGAACTCCGCCGTGTACGGGGGCAGGGTCTCCGGCCACACCGGGAACCCCTCGGGGCGGGGGAACGTGTCGTGGTACCGGAACACCAGCGACGGCAGATAGTGCAGCCCGCCGTTCACCGCGATCCGTACCGCCTCCTCGTGCGTCGGCGCGCAGATCGCCGTGGTCGTCACCATCACGTTGTCGTTGACGAAGGCGCCGACCGGCTCGGCGTCCACGACCGCCGTCTTGTACTGCTCCAGCACCCACTCCATGTCGGAGACCTTCTGCACGCTGAAGCCGAGCACCCCGAGCCCCTTGCGGGCGGCCATGGCGTACGAGGGCGGCGACCCGGCGGCGTACCACATCGCGGGGTGGGCCTTCCCGTACGGCTTGGGGAGGACCTTGCGCGGCGGGAGCTGCCAGTGCTTGCCCTGGAAGCCCTCGTACTCGTCCTGGAGCCACATCCTGGGGAACTCGGCGATGGTCTCCTCCCAGATCTCCTTGGTGTGGTTCATGTCGGTGATGCCGGGGAGGAAGCCGAGGATCTCGTGCGAGCCGGCGCCCCGCCCGCTGCCGAACTCGAAGCGGTTGCCGGTGAGATGGTCGAGCATGGCGACCTTCTCGGCGACCTTCACCGGGTGGTTGACCTGGGCGAGCGGGTTGAAGATGCCCGAGCCGAGGTGGATCCGCTCGGTGGCGTGCGCGAGGTAGCCGAGGAAGACGTCGTTGGCGGAGAGGTGCGAGTACTCCTCCAGGAAGTGGTGCTCGGACGCCCAGGCGTACTTGAAGCCGGACCGGTCCGCCTGGATGACGTACTCGGTCTCCTCCATCAGCGCCTTGTGCTCGGCCAGCGGGTCGGTCTCGGCGCGCTTGCCCACGTATCCCTGTACAAAGAGCCCGAATTCCACGGAGGTCACCGTCCCCACGATCACGTCTGACGGTCCGTCAGATTTATGGCTCCGACTGTTCCACCGGCCACCGGGAGCGTCAATAGCTGACGGCCCGTCAGCTGATGGTCACGCCCGCCAGCCACCCCCCGTCGATCACGAACGGCTGCCCGGTGATGTAGGAGGAGTCCTCGCAGCTGAGGAAGAGGGCGAGGCGGGCGACCTCCTCCGGCCGGCCGATCCGGCCGAGCGGCACGAGCTTGCGGTACAGCGCGTCCGTGGCCCCCTCGTCGGCGCCGCCCGGATTGCTCATCGCGGTGTCGATGGCCCCCGGGCACACGGCGTTCACCCGCACCCCCCGGCCCGCCAGCTCCAGCGCGGCCACCCGGGTGAGCCCGATGATCGCGTGCTTGGTGGCCGCGTACGCCCCCACGTACGCCATGCCGGTCATCCCCGTGTAGGAGGCGGTGTTGACGATGGTGCCGCCGCCGGCCGCGGCGATCAGGGGCCCGGCCGTCTTGATGCCGAGGAAGACCCCGACCTGGTTGACCTGCACGATCCGCATGAACTCGGCGAGGGGCGTGTCGACGAGGGTGTTGAAGCGCAGGATGCCGGCGTTGTTGACGAGTCCGTCGACGCGGCCGTACGCGTCGGTGACCGCCCGCAGCGCGGTCCGCCAGTCGTCCTCCCGGCCGACGTCGAGACGCACGTACAGCGCGCCGATCTCCTTGGCGAGGTCCTGCCCCCGGCCGTCCAGCACGTCCGCCACGACGACCTCGGCACCCTCCTCCCGGAACAGCCGGGCCTCCTGCTCCCCCTGTCCGCGTGCCGCGCCGGTGACGAGGACGACACGTCCGTCGAGCTTGCCCATGCGATCTCTCCTGTCGGGTCTGTCCGGTGCCGTCCGGGTCAGAGGTGCGGGGCGGTCTCGGTGCCGAACGCGGCCATCTGGTCGGTGAGTTCCGCGCGGCTGCGGCTGCGGAAGCGGACCTGGATCTGGTGGACGCCCATCGCGCGGTAGGCGCGCAGCGACTCGGCGAGCCGCTGCGGGCCGCCGGTGAGGGTCCTGCGGCCGACGTCCCAGGCGGGGGCGCCGACGTAGAGCGGCTCGGTGATGGCACCGACCACGAAGGGCCCCTGGACGGCGTGCCGCTCGCGCAGTTCCCTGATCCGGTCGAGCTGTGCGGGCAGCCGCTCGCGCGGGTCGCCCTGCGGCAGCCAGCCGTCGCCCTTGAGCGCGGCCCGGCGGACCGCGGCGGGCGAGGAGCCGCCGACCCACAGCGGCACCCGGGCCTGGGCCGGACGGGGGCGCTGGCCGAGGTCCTGGAAGTCGTACAGCTTGCCGTGGTGTGCGGGGAACTCGTCGGGCCCGAGGGCGGCGCGCAGGGCGTCGAGGGTCTCGTCGAGCACGGCCCCGCGCCGCCGGAAGTCGGCCCCGAGCGCCTCGAACTCCTCCGGCACGTGCCCGGCCCCGACCCCGAGGACCAGCCGCCCGCCGCTGAGGTGGTCGAGGGTGGCGTACTGCTTGGCGGTGAGCAGCGGGTGCCGCAGACCGACGACCGCGACGTGGCTGAGCAGCCGGACCCGCTCGGTGGCGGCGGCCAGGAAGGCGAGGGTGGCGACCGGGTCGTACCAGACCGTGCTCATGGCGGGCGCGAGCCGGCGCGGGATGGCGACGTGGTCGCAGCAGGCGACGTACGCGAATCCGGCCCGGTCGGCGGTCCGGGCGATCGCGACGAGGTCGTCCGGACCGGCGGCGGCCTCCCACGGCTCGGCGTAGAGGGTGCTCTGGGACTGGACGGGCAGCTGGATGCCGTAGGACAGGCGGGGTTCCGGCCCGCTCACTCGGGGCCGCCCCAGAGCCCGTCCGGGGTGAGACCCAGCAGGTCGATGGCGTTGCCCCGGACGATGCGCCGCACCGCGTCCGGGTCCAGGTGGCCCATCTGGGCCTCGCCGACCTCGCGGGACTTGGGCCAGGTGGAGTCGGAGTGGGGGTAGTCGGTCTCGTACAGGACGTTGCCGACGCCGATGGCGTCGAGGTTCCGGAGGCCGAAGGCGTCGTCGAAGAAGCAGCCGTAGACGTGCTCGGCGAACAGTTCGGACGGCGGGCGGTGGACCTTGTCGGTGACGCCGCCCCAGCCGCGGTTCTCCTCCCAGACGACGTCGGCGCGCTCCAGAATGTACGGGATCCAGCCGATCTGGCCCTCCGCGTACATCACCCGCAGGTTCGGGAAGCGCTCGAACTTGCCGCTCATCAGCCAGTCGACCATCGAGAAGCAGCAGTTGGCGAAGGTGATCGTGGAGCCGACGGCGGGCGGGGCGTCGGCGGAGGTGGAGGGCATACGGCTGGACGAGCCGATGTGCATGGCGACGACCGTGCCGGTCTCGTCACAGGCGGCGAGGAAGGGGTCCCACTCGTCGGTGTGCACGGAGGGCAGGCCGAGGTGCGGGGGTATCTCGGAGAAGGCGACGGCCCGGACACCGCGGGCCGCGTTGCGCCGGACCTCCGCGGCGGCCAGCTCGGCGTCCCAGAGCGGGATCAGGGTCAGGGGGATGAGCCGGCCGTGGGCCTCGGGGCCGCACCACTCCTCCACCATCCAGTCGTTGTAGGCCCGCACGCACAGCAGGCCCAGCTCGCGGTCCTTCGCCTCGGTGAAGGTCTGGCCGCAGAAGCGGGGGAAGGTCGGGAAGCAGAGCGCGGACTGGACGTGGTTGACGTCCATGTCGGCCAGGCGCTGCGGGACGTCGTGGGAACCGGGGCGCATCTGCTCGTAGGTGATGATCTCCAGCTTGATCTCGTCCCTGCTGTAGCCGACGGCGGTGTCGAGGCGGGTCAGGGGCCGGTGCAGGTCCTCGTAGACCCACCAGTCGCCCACCGGGCCGTCGTCGCCCGGCCGGCCCATGACCGGCTTGAACCGGCCGCCGAGGAAGGTCATCTCCTTCAGCGGCGCGCGGACGATCCGGGGCCCGGTGTCCGCGTACTTCGCGGGGAGCCGGTCCTGCCAGACGGTGGCGGGCTCCACGGTGTGGTCGTCGACGGAGATGATCGGCGGGAGTGGGGTGTGGGTGTCCATGGCGCTCACGGTAGCGCCGATCTGACGGATCGTCAGCTGTCCGTCGGCCGCCCGCACCGGGCTCGGCCGGACCCGGATCCGTCCGCACCGGGGCGCTGATCCTGTGAGGACCTCGTGGACTCCTGTGCGCCGCCCTGTGATCGGCGTCTCCCACGGCTGACGCATCTGCCATGAACAAGGCAAACTGGCGTCGTTGCTCACGTGTTCTAGGGGGACGGCAATGGACGGTGTACCGCAGGTGCCGGAGGTACCGCGCGTACCGGAGCAGAGGCGTCCCGGCTCCGCCCCGGAGCCGGCGCTGCGCTTCGGCGTGCTCGGCCCGGTGCGCGCCTGGCGCGGCGAGGAGCCGCTGAGCACCGGCTCGCCCCAGCAGCGCGCGCTGCTGGCCGCCCTGCTGCTGCGCGAGGGCCGCACCGCCACCGCGGCCGAGCTGATCGACGCCCTGTGGGGCGAGGAGCCGCCCTCGCAGGCCCTGGCGGCGGTCCGGACGTACGCCTCCCGGCTGCGCAAGGTGCTGGACCCCGGGGTCCTGGTGAGCGAGTCGGGCGGATACGCGGTGCGCGGCCTCGGCGAAGGCGCCCTGGACCTGACCGTCGTGCAGGACCTGGCGACCGAGGCGGAGAAGGCGAAGAACTCCGGGGACCTGTGCCACGCGCGGGACGTGCTCGGGCGGGCGCTGGCGCTGTGGGACGGGGAGGCGCTCGCGGGAGTGCCGGGCCCGTACGCGGAGGCGCAGCGGGTGCGCCTGGAGGAGTGGCGCCTCCAACTGCTGGAGACGCGCCTGGACATGGACCTGGAGCAGGGCTGCCACGCGGAGGCGATCTCCGAGCTCACGGCTCTCACGGCGGCACACCCTCTGCGGGAGCGCCTGCGCGAACTGCTGATGCTGGCGCTGTACCGCAGCGGTCGCCAGGCCGAGGCGCTGGCCGTGTACGCCGACACCCGCCGGCTCCTCGCCGACGAACTGGGCGTGGACCCGCGCCCGGGACTCAAGGAGTTGCAGCAGCGCATCCTCCAGGCGGACCCCGGCCTGGCGGAACCCTCGGCGCCGGTCGCCGAGCCCGCGGTGGCGGCCGTGCGTCCGGCCCAACTCCCTGCCACCGTTCCCGACTTCACGGGACGCTCCGCCTTCGTCGCCGAACTGAGCGAGGTGCTGGCCTCGGCCGAGGGCCGGGTGATGGCGGTGTCCGCGCTGGCCGGGATCGGGGGCGTGGGCAAGACGACGCTCGCGGTGCACGTGGCCCACCAGGCGCGGGGAGCCTTCCCGGACGGGCAGCTGTACGTCGACCTCCAGGGCGCCGGCTCCCGGGCCGCCGAACCGGAGACGGTCCTCGGGTCCTTCCTGCGTGCCCTGGGCACGGCGGACTCGGCGGTCCCCGACTCGCTGGAGGAGCGGGCGGCGCTGTACCGCTCGATGCTGGACGGCCGCCGGGTCCTGGTCCTGCTGGACAACGCGCGGGACGCGGCCCAGGTACGCCCCCTGCTGCCGGGCACGGAGGGCTGCGCGGCGCTGGTCACCTCACGGGTGCGGATGGTGGACCTGGCCGGGGCCCATCTGGTCGACCTGGACGTCATGTCGCCCGACGAGGCGCTGGCCCTGTTCACGAAGATCGTGGGCGAGGAGCGGGTGGCGTCGGAACGGGAGGCGGCCCTGGACGTGGTGGCGGCGTGCGGCTTCCTGCCGCTGGCCATCCGCATCGCCGCCTCCCGACTGGCCGCCCGGCGCACCTGGACGGTCTCGGTGCTCGCGGCGAAGCTGGCGGACGAGCGGCGCCGGCTGGACGAACTCCAGGCCGGTGACCTGGCGGTGAAGGCGACCTTCGAACTCGGCTACGGCCAGCTGGAGCCGCCCCAGGCCCGGGCGTTCCGGCTGCTCGGCCTCGCGGACGGGCCGGACATCTCCCTGGCGGCGGCCGCGGCGGTGCTGGACCTCCCGGTGGAGGAGACCGAGGACCTGCTGGAGTCCCTGGTGGACACCTCGCTCCTGGAATCCGCGGCTCCCGGCCGCTACCGGTACCACGACCTGGTCCGGCTCTACGCGCGTGCGTGCGCGGAACGCGACGAGGATCCGCCCGGCGAACGGGCGGCGGCACTCGCGCGGCTGCTGGACTTCTACCTGGCGACGGCGGCGGGGGTGTACGCGATCGAGCGGCCCGGGGACCGGCTGGTCGACCACCTGGCGCCGACGCGGTACCCGGGGCTGCGGTTCCCGGACCGCCGGGCCGCACGGGACTGGCTGTACACCGAGGCGCACTGCCTGCTGGCGTTCGCCCGGCAGTGCACCAGCAGGCCCCACGCCCTCCGGCAGGCCATCGACCTGCTGTGGGCCGCCCTGGACATCTCCGAGTCGGGCGCCAACTCCCGGGAGTACGAGGCCACCGCGAGGGCACTGCTGGAGGCCGCGCGGCAGGTCGACGTACCGCAGGTCCAGGCGCGCGCCCTGATGACCCTGACCCACGCGCACGTCGACGGCGGCCGGTTCGACATGGCCGACCAGGAAGCGGAGCAGGTCATACGCCTGGCCGGGGAGGCCGACGACCTTCTGCCGGTCTGCTGGGCGCGTAACGCCCGCGGCATCATCGCGCTGTACCAGAACCGCAACGCGGACGGTGAGGAGCACCTCTCGCAGGCCATCGGGCATTTCCGGACGCTGGGCGACCGCCCCGGCGAGGCCAGCGCACTCTGCAACCTCTCCCGCATCCGCCTGGCGACCGGGCTGACCCAGAGCGCCGTGGCCCTGGCCCGGCAGGGCATCGAGATCTACGACGCCATGGGGAACTCGATGCGGGGTGCGAACGGCCGCTACGCCCTGGGAATGGCGCTCACGCAGAGCGGGGAGCTCGACCAGGCGACCGGCAGGCTGCTGGAGGCGCTGGAGGTGTTCCGGGAGAGCCGCCAGCGCCTGTGGGAAGGCATGACCCTCTTCCGTCTCGCCGAGGTGGACATCGCCGCGCAGCGCTACGCCGGCGCGGCCACCAACTCCGAGCTGGCGCTCACCGTGTTGCGCGGCATCGGGGGCGAATGGCGGCGCGGCAACGTCCTCACCGTTCTGGGCCACGCCCTCACCGGCATCGGCCAGACGGATCGCGCCCAGGCCTGCTGGCGGGAGGCTCTGCGCATCTACGAGGACCTGGACGCCTCCGAAGCCGTCGCGGTGCGGCAGCTGCTGACCTCCGTGCGGGCGGCCTGAACCGCCGGTCGGGCCGTTCATCATTCGTTTATCGGCGGGCTCCATTCTCTCCTTAGTCGATCCGTCGCGTCGGGGGGCAGGCGGGTCACTGCAGTGGGTCTCGCACTGAGGAACTAGGGTGAGCGGCCCACGAAGGCTCGTCCGGGCACCACGGGGGAGTGACCGGACGGGCCCTTGCCGATCCACAGACGAACAACCAACGGGAGTCAGGACATGAGCGACGAGCCGGTCATCAAGCCGCAGGACATGCACGCCACCGGGACGACGGGAACCGAGGCCGCGGCCGACGACACCACAACCGCCGCCGGTGACCTGACCACCCAGGACATGCACGCCACGTCGGAGCCCATCACGACGAAGGACATGCACGCCACGTCGGAGCCCATCAAGCCGACGAAGTAGGGCTTCTCGCACGGGGGTCGGCCGCGGCGGCGCGGAGGGGGAGCCGTCGCGGCCGAGGCGTGTCCGGGGCCGGTCCGGAGGTGCGGGGCCGGTCCGGGGAGCGCCGGGGCCGGTCCGGGGAGCGCCGGGGCCGGCCCGGGAGTGTGGGGGCCGGCCCGGGAGGGACGCGTCGCCCTACCGCTCCCGCAGCTCCCCCTTGACCACCTTCCCGCTCGCGTTGCGGGGCAGTTCGCGTACGAACTCCACCGATCTCGGCACCTTGTAGTTCGCCATCTCGCGGCGGGACCAGGCGATCAGGTCGTCCGCCGTGAGGAGTGCGCCGGGGCGCCGGACCACGTACGCCCTGCCCACCTCGCCCAGCCGGCCGTCCGGGACGCCGACCACCGCGACGTCGGCCACGTCCGGGTGCAGGCCGAGGAGTTGCTCTATCTCCGCCGGGTACGCGTTGAAGCCGCCGACGATGAACATGTCCTTGATCCGGTCGGTGATACGGAGGTTGCCGGCCGGATCCAGGACGCCCACGTCGCCCGTGTGCAGCCAGCCGTCCGGTCCCAGTACCTCCGCGGTGGCCGCCTCGTCCTCGTAGTAGCCGCGCATGACGTTGAAGCCGCGGACCAGGACCTCGCCGGGGGTGCCGGCCGGCACCGGCCGGCCGGCGGCGTCCACCACGCGCACCTCCGTGCCCGGGATCGCGCGGCCGGACGTCGACGCGATCACCGAGGGGTCGTCGCCGCGGCGGCACATCGTCACGATGCCGCTCGCCTCCGAGAGGCCGTAGGCCGTGAGGACCGTGTCCACGCCCAGTTCGCCCCGCAGGCGTTCCACCAGCCGCAGCGGGACCACCGCCGCCCCCGTCACCACCAGCCGCAGTGCCGACAGGTCGTGCGCGTCCCGGGCCGGGTGGTCCAGCAGGGACTGGTGCAGGGTCGGCGGGCCCGGCAGCACCGACACGCGCTCCGCCGCGATGTTCGCCAGCGCCGTGTCCACGTTGAACACCGGCTGCGGGATCATCGTCGCGCCCCGCATCAGGCAGGCGAGCACCCCCGCCTTGTAGCCGAAGGTATGGAAGAAGGGGTTCACGATCAGGTACCGGTCGCCCCGGGCCAGCCCCGCCAGGCCGGTCCAGATCCCGTACGCCCGCAGGGTCTGCGCGTGGGTGATCACCGCACCCTTGGGGCGGCCCGTCGTACCGGACGTGAAGACGATGTCCGAGGGCGAATCCGGCCGGACCGCCGACGCCCTCGCCCGTACCTCCGCCGCCCCGACCCCGTCCCCGCCCGCCAGGAACTCCTTCCAGGTGCGGAAGTCCGCCGGGGCGTCGTCGGACAGGACGACCACCTCGCGCAGGGCCGGCAGTCCCGGCAGCGGGCCCGGCCCCGGCCCCTCCCCGGCCGCCCGGCGCAGCGACGCCACGTACGACGTGCCGAGGAACGTGCCCGTCACGAAGAGCAGTCGCGCCCCGCTCCTGCCCAGCACGTCCGCCGCCTCCGCCCCCTTGAAGCGGGTGTTCAGCGGCACCAGCACCGCGCCCGCCGACACCGCGCCGAGGGCCGAGACGATCCAGTCGAGGGAGTTCGGGGCCCACAGGGCGACCCGGTCGCCCGCCCGCACCCCGTGCGCCACGCACGCCGCCGCCGCGCGCTCCACCCGGGCGCCCAGGTCGCCGTACGAGACGCGGGTCCGGCCGTCCACCACCGCCTCGGTGTCCGCGTACCGTTCGGCCGCCGACCGGACCAGGGCCGGGATGCTGTCCCACTCGACGTCTGCGCCCACGACCGGCCTCCCGCCACTTGCTGACTACCCGTCAGATTAGCTGTAATCTGACGGACTGTCAGCTGCCGCGCTCGCCCGGGAGGTACGCCCCGCATGGCCGGACTCAAGGACGCCACCGCGATCGTCGGCATCGGCCAGACCGCCTTCGCCAGACGGCTGGAGGAGGACGAGAGGACCCTCGCCTGCCGGGCCGTCCTCGCCGCCCTCGACGACGCCGGGATCGCCCCCGGCGAGGTCGACGCCGTCGCCTCCTACACCATGGAGGAGACCGACGAGGTGGAGCTGGCGAAGGCGGTCGGCTTCGGCGACCTCACCTACTTCGGCCGCGTCCCCTACGGCGGCGGCGGTTCCTGCGCCACCGTCGCGCACCTCGCCGCCGCCCTCGCCACCGGACAGGCGACGGTCGGGGTCGCCTGGCGGTCACGCAAGCGGGGGTCCGGGCCCCGCCCGTGGACCAACACCACCGTGCAGCTCCCCACGCCCGCCCAGTGGACCCGGCCGTTCGGGCTCCTGCGGCCCGTGGACGAGATCGCCATGCTCGCCCGCCGCTACCTGCACCAGACCGGCGCCACCCGGGACCACCTCTTCAACGTCGCCCTCGCCTGCCGCAACCGGGCCAACCAGAACCCCGCCGCGATCATGTACGACCGTCCCCTCACCCGCGAGATGTACATGACCGCCCGCTGGATCAGCGAGCCGCTGTGCCTCTTCGACAACTGCCTCGAGACGGACGGGGCGCTGGCCTGCGTGCTCGTCAGCAGGGAGCGTGCCCGTGACTGCCGGCACGCCCCCGTGTACGTCCACTCCGCCGCCCAGGGGCTGCCCGCCCAGCACCACGGCATGGTCAACTACTGGAACGACGACCCGCTCACCGGTCCCGCCTGGACCGCCGCCCGACACCTGTGGAAACACGCCGACTTCACCCCGCAGGACGTCGACGTCGCCCAGATCTACGACGCGTTCACCCCCCTCGTGCCGCTCTCGCTGGAGGGCTACGGCTTCTGCGGGCGGGGGGAGGGCGGGGCGTTCACCGAGGGCGGCGCCCTGGAGACCGGCGGGCGACTGCCGCTCAACACCGGGGGCGGTGGTCTCAGCGAGGCGTACGTCCACGGCTTCAACCTGATCAACGAGGGCGTCAAGCAGCTGCGGGGGACGAGCACCGCGCAGGTGCCGGGAGCCTCGACCTGTCTGGTCACCGCCGGGGAAGGCGTCCCCACCTCCGCCCTGCTGCTGCGGACCTGAGGAGTTGACCCGAACCATGCTGACCCCCGTCACCGACGCCGACGGCGCCCCCTTCTGGCACTACGCCGCCCAGGGCGAGCTGCGCGTCCAGGGCTGCGCCGACTGCGGCGAGCTCCGCTTCCCGCCCCGCCCCTGCTGCCCGTACTGCCAGTCCTTCGCGAGCGAGTGGCGTCCGGTGTCGGGGCTGGGCCGGGTCTGGTCCTACGTCGTCCCGCATCCGCCGCTCCTGCCCGAGTACGCGGAGCAGGCGCCGTACAACGTCGTGCTCGTGGAGCTCGCCGACGCCCCGCGCATCCGGCTGGTGGGGAACCTGGTCGCCGGGGCCGGCGCCCGTCTCGACTCCGTCGATCCGCGGAGCCTGCGCATCGGCGCCCGGGTACGGGTCGTCTTCGACCGCGCGACCGGGCTGCCCCAGTGGACCCTGGACCGCCCGTGAACGTCCGGATCGAACCCGACGAGGACAGCGGTGTCACCGTCGTCACCCTCGACCGGCCCGAGCGGCTCAACGCCATCGACCTCGCCACGGCCGCGGAACTCCGGCAGGTCTGGCACGAGTTGCGGTTCGACGACTCCGTGCGGGCCGTCGTCCTCACCGGGGCCGGGAAGCGGGCGTTCTGTACCGGGATCGACCGGGACGCCGTGGTGCCGCAGCCGAACTCGCCCTACATGCAGGACGATCCGCTGCTCACCGTCGGGCCGAAGGCCAACGACCTGTGGAAGCCGGTCGTCGCGGCCGTGGAGGGGATGGCGTGCGGAGGCGCCTTCTATCTGCTCGGCGAGGCCGAGTTCGTCGTCGCGGGCACGACCGCCACCTTCTTCGATCCGCACACCACGTACGGCATGGTCAGCGCGTACGAGTCGGTGCTGATGGCGCAGCGGATGCCCTACGGGGAGGTCGCCCGGATGGCGCTGATGGGCACGGCGGAGCGGATCTCCGCGCGGCGGGCCCACGACCTCGGGCTCGTCTCCGAGCTCACCGAGCCGGGCGGGGCGTTGGCGGCGGCGACCGCCTGCGCGGCCGTCGTCGCCGGGCATCCGGCCGAGGCCACCCAGGGGACCGTCCGCGCGCTGTGGGCGGCGAAGGAGGCGGCGCGTACGCAGGGGTTCGCGCAGGCGCCGCATCTGATCTCGCTGGGGAACCTGCCCGCCGAGCGGCAGACGGAGCTGTTCGCCGGGCGGCGTGGCGGGAGGTTCCGGGTGCGTTGAGCGTCCGTCACTCCACCGGCGCGTACGGGTCGGGGGCGCACCGGTCGATCCGGGCCTCCAGACCCGGCCGGCTCACGGGCACCCGCACCTTCGCCGCGTCGTTCCCGGCGACGAACTCGTCCACGCTGCGCACGTCCACCTGCCCGGAACCGGCGTCGAGGAACCTGACGGTGACGGTGAAGTAGTAGCCGTGGGAGTTCGGGTTGGTGACCTCGACCGTGGCGTAGTCGTCGGCCTCCGTCACGCAGCTCACCAGCTCGACCCGGGCGTCCCGCACGGAGGCGGAGGTGCTCCCGGAGGAACCGCCGGAAGAACTGCCGGTGTCGTCGTGGTCGTCATCGTCGTGGTCGCGGTAGGTACCGCCGCCACCCGACATCGTGGAGGACGAACTGTCGTGGTCCTGGCTGGAACTGCTGCATCCCCCGCCGCCTCCGCCGTCACCGTCGCCGCCGCGGCCGCTGCCGTGACCGCGCCCCGAAGAGAATCCGGTGAGCGACAGCACCACCAGTGCCGCCACCGCCGTGAACTTGAGCCCGCGTCCCCGTAGGTGCATGCCGTCACTCTACGCAACCACTGTCACGGCCATGTCACCGCCTGGTGGGGGTCGTGTGCGAGGCGTAGCGGCCGGGGGACACGGCCGCGTCAGGTGGTCCTCGCCGTCCCCGTCCCCTTCTCCGCGTCCAGCGCGTACACGCACCGGTCCTTGCTGCACGCGTACACCACCCCGTCCTTCACGACCGGGGAGCCGGTGATCTCGCCGCCGGTCGCGAGTTTCCAGCGCAGGCGGCCGTCGTCGGCCTTGAGGGTGTACAGCAGGTGGTCGGTGGAGCCGAAGTGGATGCGGCCCTCGGCGACCGCGGGGGCGCCCACGATGTCGCCGCCCGCCTGGAAGCGCCACTTCGGGGTGCCGGTGACGGCGTCCAGGGTGTAGAGCCCCTTGCCGCTGCCCACGTGCACGTGCCCGGCGGCCACCAGCACCGAGTCGACGGACGACCGGGCCTCGGTGGCGATGCGCCAGCGGTCGCGGCCGTCGGTGGCGTCGAGGGCGTAGACCGTGCCGAGGTAGTCGGCGAGGTAGATGCCGCCGCCGGTCACCGCCGGGCCCGGCACGAAGGTCGGCGGGCACAGGAAGACCGCCGGTGCCTCGAAGTGCCAGCGGACGTGACCGCCGGCCGCGTCCAGCGCCAGCACGCGGGTCCCCGCGGACACGTACACGTAGCCGTCCTGGCCCGGCGTCATCCGTACCGGCACCTGGCCGCAGGAGGCCGCGTCGCCGATCGGGTACGACCAGCGCTCGTCGCCCGTGCGGGCGTCCAGGGCGCGCAGCCGGGCGTCCTGCCAGACGTACACCGTGCCCTCGTGCAGGGCCGGGCCCGCCTCCAGGGACTCGAAGTCCGTCTGGCAGCCGGTGATCTCCCACAGCTTCTGGCCGTTGGAGGCCTCCCAGGCCTGGACCCCGCCGCCGCGGGTGCCGGTGATCACGGTGCCCCGTTCGGCCTTCAGGGAGTACACCCACGCTTCGGTGGACAGCCGCCACAGGTCGCCGCCCTCACGGGCGTCGAGGGCGAACAGGGTGGGTCCGTCGGAGGCGTGGACACGGCCGTCCGCGACCGCCATCGACCAGGCCACGTCCCGCGTCTTGAAGCGGCGGCGCCCGGTGGCCACGTCCAGGGCGTGCACCTCGAAGGAGGTGACGTAGACCAGGTCACCGGCCACCGACGGGGTGCCCCAGACATCGTTCGACATGCGGAAACGCCAGGGCCGCCAGCCGCTCGCCGTCTCCGGGGGCGGCGCGGGGACCGCGGGTACGGCGGGGCCCACGGCGGGTTCCGTGCCGTTGACGCCGGGGCGGGGCCTGGACCAGGAGGCGACCAGGCCGGCCTCCGGCGGGGGCGCCTTCACGGCGGCGGCGCGGGCGTCGGCGACGCGCGGTCCGGGCCCGATCGGCACCTGGGCGCCCGCGAGGCGTACCGGGCCGGTGTCGGGGGCGCCGACGGAGACGGGCGGTGCGGACAGCGGGGACGGCACCGGGCCGGGACCGGGCGCCGGGACGACGGGGTCGTGGGACGGCGGGGGCGGCAGGGCCCGGCCGCTGTGCGCCGGTTTCGGCGCCGGACGGCCGCCGCGGCGCGTCTCGATCATCGCCACCGCCCGTTCGGGCAGCCACGCCGACGCCGTACCGCTGTCGTCGGAGCCGGAGCCGAAGAGGTGGGGGGCCAGCTGGGCCTGGAGGTCGGCCGGGTTGGGGCGGGCGGTCGCCTCCATCTGCATGCAGGACTCGATGAGCGGGCGCAGCTCGTCCGGGAGGCCTTCGAGGTCCGGGCCCTCGCGCAGCAGCATGAAGACCGTCTCGACCGGGTTGGCGCCGTGGAAGGGCGGGTGTCCGGTGGCGGCGAAGACCAGCATGGAACCGAGCGAGAACACGTCGCTCGCGCCGGTGACGCTGCGGGAGTCCTTCGCCTGCTCGGGGGACATGTAGGCGGGGGTGCCGACGGCGACGTTCGTCATCGTCAAACGGGTGTTCGAGACGCCGGACGCGATACCGAAGTCGATCACCCGGGGGCCGTCCTCGACCACGAGGACGTTGGACGGCTTCAGGTCCCGGTGCACCAGCCCGGCACCATGGATCGACTGCAACGCCTCCGCGACCCCGGCCGCCAGCCAGCGCACCGCCTGGGCCGGCAGCGGCCCGCACTCGTTCACTATTTCCTCGAGCGAGGGCGCGGGGACGTACGCGGTGGCCAGCCACGGCACCGCCGCGCGGGGATCGGCGTCGACCACGGCCGCCGTGTAGAAGCCGGAGACCGCGCGGGCGGCCTCCACCTCCCGGGTGAAGCGGACGCGGAAGAGCTGGTCCTCGGCGAGCTCCGTGCGGACCGTCTTGATCGCCACGCGCCGGCCGGACGCCGAGCGCGCGAGATAGACCAGCCCCATGCCGCCGGCGCCCAGCCGTCCCAGCACCTCGAACGGCCCGATCCGCCGCGGATCGTGCTGCGTCAGCTGATCCACCACTTGCCTGCCACCTCCCCGTACGAGCCGCGCCACCCACATATGTACGCGACCCCGTGCAGCGTCTCACCACCGCACCGCCGTGGCGGCACGCACCCCGATTCTTCCTGGCCGGGGCGCCGCTGGCGAACCAGAGGACAAATGGGGTGTCTCACATCAATACGCGATGGCCTGGCGCTCCAGGAGCGCGAACGACGCCCCTTGATCGTCCGTGACGACGGCCACCTTTCCGTACGACGTCGTGAAGGGCGCCGCCTGGACCCGTCCGCCGAGCCGGCGCACCGTGCCGAGCGCCTCCTCGCAGTCCGCCACCGCGAAGTGGACGAGGAAGTGCGGCGGCATCTCGACCGGGAAGACGTCGGAGACCAGCGCGCGGCCGAAGTCGGGGCGCGCCTCCGACCCGAAGAGAGCGTCGTGGAAGAGCCCGCCGTAGAAGGTGTTGGCGGTCTCGGTGTCCCGCGCGTACAGCTCCGCCCACGCGAACGTGCCCGGCTCGTGCCGGCTGCCGAAGCCGGTGTGGGTGCCCGGCTGCCAGAGCCCGAAGACGGCGCCCTCGGAGTCGGTGACCAGCGCGGCCACCCCCAGCTCGCCGACCGGCAGGGGCGCGGTGACGACCTGGCCGCCGGCCGCCCAGACCCGGTCGGCCAGTCCCTCGGCGTCCGGGGTGGCGAAGTACACCGTCCAGACGGTCGGCAGGCGGCCGTCCGTCTTGCGGGCGAGCGCGGCGACGGGCTGGTCCGCGCGGTGCGCCCATACGCCGCCGCCGTACGCGTCCCGGAAGGTCCACCCGAAGAGCTCGCCGTAGAACCGCTTGCCCGCCTCGACGTCCGGAAGCTGCGCGTCCACCCAGCAGGGGACGCCCTCCGGGTAGACGTCCTCTTCCAACCCCGATGCCCTGTTTTCGGCCATGCCGCCAACGTAACGGCGTCCTGCGCACCGCGCAGACCAGGCACACCAGCCTCCACGCCCCCGCGCACCCCATTTGCAGTCGGCCGAATAGCGCTCCGATCACCCCTCGGTAAGCTGACGTCATGACAGGACAAGTGCGTACCGTCGACGGCCGCGTGGCCGGCCGGCGTGGGCAGGCGACCCGGCAGAAGCTGCTCGACTGCCTCAGCGAGATGCTCAGCTCCTCCCCCTACCGGGACGTCAAAGTCATCGATGTCGCCCGGAAGGCGGGGACTTCGCCCGCCACCTTCTACCAGTACTTCCCGGACGTCGAAGGCGCCGTCCTGGAGATCGCCGAGCAAATGGCCGCGGAGGGCGCCGGGTTGACCGAGCTGCTCGCCGGCCGTTCCTGGGTCGGCAAGGCGGGCTGGCAGACCGCGCAGGAGCTCGTCGACGGGTTCCTGGAGTTCTGGCGCCGCAACGACGCGATCCTCAGGGTCGTCGATCTCGGGGCCGCCGAGGGCGACAAGCGATTCTACAAGCTCCGTATGAAGATCCTGAACTCGGTGAACAACTCCCTGTCCGACGCGGTCGCCGAACTCCAGGACAAGGGCCGGGTCGACAAGGACGTCAACCCGGCGGCCGTGGCCGGCTCGATCGTCGCGATGCTCGCCGCGGTCGCCTCCCACCAGAAGGGCTTCCAGACCTGGGGAGTGAAACCGGCCGAACTCAGGCCGAACCTCGCACTGTTGGTGCACCTCGGCGTGACCGGGAAGAAGCCGACCAGATAGCCCCGGGTTCGAAGTCCTGTCAGGCAGGCGGTGGTTCACCCGTGTGAACCACCGCCTGCTGCTGTTCCGGCCCGGCGGTCCCCCCTGGAGCACTCACCGCCGCACGATCCGGAACAGCCGTATCTCCCGCTCCACCCGCGCCTGGTACGTGGCGTACGGCGGCCAGAACTTCAGCACCGCCTGCCACGCGGCCGCCCGCTCCTCCCCCGCCAGCAGCCGGGCCGTGACGGGGATGTCCCGCCCCTTCCAGCTGACCGTGGCGTCCGGACGGGCGAGCAGGTTCGCGGTCCAGGCGGGATGCCCGGGCCGCCCGAAGTTGGAGCCGACCAGGATCCAGCTCCTTCCGCCCTCCTCCGGCATGCAGGCCAGCGGGGTACGCCGGACCAGCCCGGTGCGCGCGCCCGTCGAGGTGAGGATCACGCCCGGCAGCAGTTGCGCGCTGAGCAGCACCTTGCCCCGGGTGAGCCGGTGCACGGCCCGGTCCAGGGCGGGGATCACATACGGGGCGACCTTGGCGAAGCCCGGGGCCGATGACACCTTCTGGATCACTCGTACGCCGATCACACCCTCGCCTCCCGGTCCGTGAAGAGCTGGGCCGCCCGGGCCGCGTGCGCCCGCAGCCGGTGCGCCGGCCCGAACAGCAGCTCGTCGCCCGAAGCCCGCTTGAAGTACAGGTGAGCCTCGTGCTCCCAGGTGAAACCCGTGCCGCCGTGCAGCTGGATCCCCTCGGCGGCGGCACAGCGGGCCGCCTCCAGTGCCTGGGCGAGGGCGAGGGCGCCGACCCGCCCTCCCGTCTCCGGCCACCGCCCCTCCCGCGAGGCGCCGCGCACCGCGCCTCCCGGCACCCGCGGCGCGGCCCACGCCGCGTAGTACGCCGCCGAGCGGGCCGCCTGCACCTGGACGTACACGTCGGCGAGCCGGTGCTGCACCGCCTGGAAGGACCCGATCGGCCGCCCGAACTGCTCGCGCCGCCGCACGTGCCCGACGGTCCGGCCGAGCACCTCGTCGGCGGCCCCGACGGCCTCGCAGGCGAGGAGTGAGGCGACGGTGTCCCCGGCCCCGGCCAGGGCGCCCAGCACGTCCGCGCCGTCCTCGCCCAGCAACGCCGCCGCCACGTCCCGCAGCTGGAGCCGCGCCTGCGGCCGGGTCTGGTCCAGCGCGGTCTGCCGTACGCGGACGAGTCCCTCGGCGTCCCCGGACACGAGGAAGAGCAGGGTCCGCGACCGGGCGAACCCCCCGGCGTGCGCGGCGACCACCAGCAGTTTCGCGCTGTGCCCGTCGAGCACCTGGTCGACCTGTCCGTACAGCCGCCAGCCCTCCCCCGCCCGCCGGGCCTGCACCCCGCCCGCACGGCCGCCACCGGCCCACTCGCCGGCGTTGTCACCGGTCAGCGCGAGGGCGGTGGTGAGGCAGGGACCGGACACGGCGAGCGCGGCGGTGAGCGCGCCGGAGGCGATCCGCGGGAGCAGCTCCGCCCGCTGGGCCCGCGTCCCCAGGGCGAGCAGGAGGGGGGCGACGAGACCGGCGGTGGCAAGCAGCGGGGAGGGGGCCAGGAAGCGGCCCGTCTCCTCGCAGGCGAGGGCCAGCTCGGTCACCGAGCAGCCGACGCCGCCGTACTCCTCGGGGAGCGCGAGCCCGGGCAGACCGAGCTGTCCGGCGAGGGCGGTCCACAGGGCGGGGTCGTGTCCGGCGGGGGTGCCGGCGGCGGCCCGCACCTCGGCGGGACCGCAGCGCTCGCGCAGCAGGTCGCGCAGGGTGCGGCGGATCCCGTCCTGCTCGGCGGTGAGGTCGGTGTCCATGGGGCCCCTCTCCTTCGCCGCCGGCGGTCCGCCGGAAGGCCCGCCGGACTCCTGCTCCGCCCTGCTCCTGCGCCTGCCCGCGCCGCCGGTGTCGCGCTCGCTGCGCGCTTCCCCGGCGTCGCTACCCGCTGGATCTGACGGTCCGTCATATTAGGGCAGGCGAGGCGGGGATGCCCAGAGGTACGACATCTCTTCGGCCGTCGCTATCTGATGTACCGTCAGATCCATGACGCGCTCCCGGAAAGTGGCGATCGTCGGCGTCTCCCTCTCCGACTGCGGCCGCCTGGACGACGCCACCCCCTATGCCCTGCACGCCCAGGCCGCCCGCCGCGCCCTCGCCGACGCGGGGCTGGACCGGGCGGTGGTCGACGGCTTCGCCTCGGCGGGCACCGGCACCCTCGCGCCCGTGGAGGTCGCCGAGTACCTGGGCCTGCGCCCCACCTGGGTCGACTCCACCTCCGTCGGCGGCTCGACGTGGGAGGTGATGGCGGCGCACGCGGCGGACGCGATCGGCGCGGGCCACGCGAACGCGGTGCTGCTGGCGTACGGCTCGACCGCCCGCGCCGACATCAGGGCGGGGCGGCGGACCGGGGACCTCTCCTTCGGGGCACGCGGCCCGCTCCAGTTCGAGGTGCCGTACGGGCACACGCTGATCGCCAAGTACGCCATGGCGGCCCGTCGCCACATGACCGAACACGGCACCACCGTGGAGCAGTTGGCGCAGGTGGCGGTGCAGGCCCGGGCGAACGCCGCGCTGAACCCCGAGGCCATGTTCCGCGATCCGGTCACGGTGGACGACGTCCTGTCCGGCCCGATGATCGCGGACCCCTTCACCAAGCTGCACTGCTGTCTGCGCTCCGACGGCGGCGCGGCCGTCCTGCTGGCCGCCGAGGAGTACGTACGCGACTGCCGTACCGCGCCGGTGTGGATCCTCGGCACCGGGGAGCACGTCTCGCACGCCTCCCTGTCCGAGTGGACCGACTTCACGGTGTCCCCGGCGGCGGTGAGCGGGCGGCTCGCCTTCCGGCGGGCCGGGGTGCGCCCGGCGGAGATCGACTTCGCGGAGATCTACGACGCGTTCACGTACATGACGCTGGTGACCCTGGAGGACCTCGGCTTCTGCGCGAAGGGCGAGGGCGGGGCCTTCGTGGAGAAGGGACGGCTCGAGGTGGCCGGCGGGCAGCTGCCGGTGAACACCGACGGGGGCGGACTGTCGGCCCAGCACCCGGGCATGCGCGGCCTGTTCCTGCTGGTGGAGGCGGTACGACAGTTGCGGGGTGAGGCCGGAGCCCGCCAAGTGCGGTGTCGTGACGGGGAGTTGCCCCGGCTGGGAGTGGCGTCCGGGACCGGCGGATGGTTCTGCTCGGCGGGGACCGTGGTGCTGGGGCGGGACTGAGAATCGGTCCGTCCCGGCGGAACACGTCTGCCACGGCCGGTGTTGTGGTGGTCGACGAACGCCCGAGCCGCCCGGAGGAGACCTGCATGGCCCTGACCCGTGAAGAGCGCGAGCAGTTCCTGGCCGAGCCGCACATCGCCGCCCTGGCGGTGGACGCGGGAGCGGGGCGCGCCCCGCTCACCGTGCCGATCTGGTACCAGTACGAGCCCGACGGCACCGTGTGGATCATGACGGCGCGCGACTCCCGCAAGAACCAGCTGATCAGTGAGGCCGGCCGGTTCACGCTGATGGTCGACCGCGTCGAGCCGACCCTCCGGTACGTGTCCGTCGAGGGCCCGGTCCTCGACACCACGCCCGCCACCGTCGAGCAGCTGCGGGAGATCTCCGCCCGCTACCTCCCCGCCGACAAGGTGGACGGCTACGTCGACGTCGCCTGGAAGGAGTACGGCGAGCAGGTGGTCGTCCGGATGCGGCCCGAGCGCTGGGTGTCGTCCGACCTCGGCACGGTCTGAGGCCCGCGGCACGTGACAATCGGGGCATGGGAACCGATCTTCATCAGCTGCTGAGGTCACTGCGGGTGTGGGACCCGGAGGTCACCGCGCTGCCCTCCTTCGACCCGGACACCGCCCCCGGCACTCCCCTGCCCCTCTTCACCGCCTGGTTCGCCGAGGCCGTCGCGGCGGGGCAGACCGAGCCGCACACCATGTCCCTCGCGACGGCGGACGAGGAGGGCCTGCCGGACGTACGGATCGTGATGCTGCACGGTGCCGACGCGGACGGCTGGTCCTTCGCGACCCACGCCACCAGCCGGAAGGGCGGCCAGCTCGCGGCCCGCCCGTATGCCGCCCTCGCCTTCTACTGGCCGGTCCTGGGCCGCCAGGTGCGGATCCGGGGCCCGGTCACCGCGGCGCCCTCCCTGGAGGGGCAGGCGGATCTGCACGCCCGCTCCACGGGCGCGCTGGCGGCCGCCCTCACCGGCCGGCAGAGCGATCTCCTGGGGTCCCTCGACGAGCTGGCGCACGCCTCGCGGACCGCCTGGGAGCGGGCGCGGCGCGAACCGGGCGCCCCGGTGTCCTCCTGGACGCTGTACCGGCTCCGGCCGGAGGAGGTCGAGTTCTTCCAGGGGGACGAGCGGCGGCGGCACGTCCGGCTGGCGTACCGGCACGGGGAGGGCGGCTGGACCCGGCGGCTGCTGTGGCCGTGAGCCGCGCCCGCCGGGAACGCTACCGCCCGGCGTCGCGCACCGGGATGTCGCGCGCCTCGAAGTCGTACACCGCGAAGTCGGCGACCGGCCGGTACCCGATCCGCCGGTACAGCCTGTTGCTGGTCGGGTTCGCCAGGTCGGTGAAGAGCAGCACCTCGTCCGCGCCCGCGTCCCGGGCCGCCCGGCTGACCTCGGCGGTGACGGCACCGGCGTAGCCCCGGCCGCGCAGCGGGGCCGGGGTGTAGACGGGGGCGACCCGGACCTGCCCGGCGGCCCGCACGGTCACCCCGGCCATGGCCACGGGCGTGCCGTCCGGGGTCTCCCAGAAGGTGACACCGCCCCGGGCGATCTTCGCGTCGGCCCAGGAGCGCGCGCCGGCGGCGGGTTCTCCGACGGCCTCGGCGAACTCCTCGTACCAGGTGAGGAGTCGGGGCCGGTCGGCCTCGGTGACGATCCGGGCCCGCCCCTCGGGGGCCGGTCCGGGAACGGCCAACGTGCCGAGCCGGTAGAGCCGTTGGCGCTGGCGCAGGACGGGCGTGGCGCCGGTGCGGGCCTGCCAGGCGGCGGCGAAGGCGGCCGCGGTGTCCCGGTCCGCGCCCACGCCGGGCAGCGGCTCGCCGGCGTCGGCGAGGTGCGCGGCGAGGGAGACGGCCTCCTCCCCGGTCAGGGCGGTGAGGTTCAGCCGGTGCGGCGGGGTGCGGAAGTAGGCCGCCCGCACGGTGCCGTCCCGCTCCAGCGCGCCGTAGACGGGCGGCTCGTCGCCGTACGCCCGCGGTCCGCGGGTGCGCAGGTTCTCGGTCACCGTCAGTGCGACGGTGTGCGCGGCGGGCCGGGAGCGCAGGAAGTCACCGGCGTGGCGCAGAAAGCGGTCGAGGTCGTCGGTGCGGTGCCAGGGGTCGGGGCGCATCCCTCATGGTCGGGTACGGGGGCGGGGCGCCGCCCCTGATTTTTCCGGGCCGGTCACGGGGCCGGTTCCGGGTCCGTGGCCAGGCGTGCGTGCAGGTGCATGTCCCGGAACGCGTCGTGCCGGCCCGCTTCGAACATGGCGCCGCGCAGGGTCCCCTCGTACCGGAATCCGCACCGCTCGGCGATGTGGCAGGAGGTGGCGTGGCCGACGGCGTGGTCGAGTTCCAGGCGGTGCAGGCCCAGTCCGGTGTGGGCCCAGTGGGCGGCGAGGGCCAGGGCGCGGGTGGCGACCCGGCGGCCGCGCGCCTCGGGGAGCACCCAGTAGCCGACGCGGGCGACGCGCAGGTCGGGGTGGATGGCGTTGACGCCGATGTGCCCGAGCGCCGTCCCGGTGCCGGCGTCCGTCACGCAGTACGAGGCCGAGGTGCCGTCCGCCGCCTGGGCGGCCCTGGACAGCAGCGACTCGCGTGCGGCGGCGGCGTCGGTGACCGGCCGGATCGGGGTGTTCCAGCGCCGGAACTCCGGGTCGCCGAAGCCGCGCAGCCAGGTGGTGACGTCGGTGTCGGAGTCCGCGTTCCAGGGACGCAGGCGCAGTCCGTGCCCGCTCAGTTCGGGGAAGGGGGACGGAGAGGCGGAGGGGGATCGGCGGTGGTGATCGTCGACGTGGGCCATCCGTTCATTGAAGCCGCTCCGTCTCACCGGCGCGGACGGAACACCGGCACCACCGGTGTCCCGTCCCGGAAGACGACCTCCAGCTCCAGGCCGGCCCGCAGGTCGTCGTGGGCGCACTCCACGAGCTCCGTCATCATCCGGGGACCCTCGGCCAGGTCGACGGCGGCGGCCACGTACGGGGTGCGTGCGTCGAAGGGCGGCAGATCGTTGCGGTGCACGACGGACCAGGTGTAGAGCGTGGCCCGGCCGCTCGCGGGTGCCCAGACGACGTCCTCGCTCCAGCAGTGCGGGCAGAACTCGCGCGGGTAGTGGTGGGCCCGTCCGCACGCCCCGCAGCGCCGCACCAGCAGCCGGCCCTCGGCGGCGGCGTCCCAGTAGGGGCGGGTGAGGGCGTCCGGCTCGGGGAGGTCGTACCGGCGGCCGGCGGCGCTCACCGGAACAGCCCGAGGGCGCTGTCCACCGACCACTCCTGCCACGACATCCCGAACAGGGCCACCACGGAGATGAGGGCCATCATCGAGTTCTGCCCCTGCTCGGCCCAGTCGTGGATCATGAGCGTGAAGTAGAGGACGTTGAGCAGCAGGCCGCCGACGAGGGCGACCGGGGTCAGGAAGCCGAGGATCAGCCCGAGTCCGAGGGCGAGTTCGGCGTAGGCGACGACGTACGCCATGGTCCTCGGGCGCGGGGTGACGACCACGCCGAAGCCGCTGCGGACCGCCGTCCACCGGTGCTTGGCGGCGATGTCCGCGGCCCAGGTGATCCCGCCGCCCTGGAACCAGGTGCTCTTGTCCTTGTGCCGCCAGCTCTCCAGCCACCACAGCCCGAGTCCTATGCGCAGCACCGCCAGCCACTGGGCGCCGGTGAGCCAGATCGCGTCCATGGATCTGACGGTACGTCAGATCTCGGGGCTCGGGAACCCCGTGCGTCCCGCCCCGGATCCTTTGCGCCTCCTCCGGATCTGCGCGTCCTCCATGGATCCGGGAGGTGCACCGGAATCCGAGGAGGGCCGGCGCGACCGCCGGTGTCGCCGCCATGGGCGGCATCGCCCTGGGCGCGCGGGCGGCGCGCGGGCCGGGCGGCTCCGCCTCGTCCTGCGCGCTGGTCCCCGACCCGGACGGCCACACCGAGCCGACGACCCACCGTGACCGATTCCGCCGGGGACGAGCACAGTCGGTCGGGCCCGGCGCCGTACCGTTCCGCTGTGCGACGTCCCGAGGCGCTGGTGCCGGCGACCGGTCCCCGTCCCGCCTTCCGTCTACGTCCGCTCGGCGGACTCCTGGGCGGCCTCGCCCGCGCCGGCGCTGACCAGCCCCGTCTCGTAGGCGACGATGACGGCCTGCACACGGTCACGGAGTCCGAGCTTGGCGAGGATGCGGGCGACGTGCGTCTTGACGGTCGTCTCGGCCAGGTGGAGGCGGGCGGCGAGTTCGGCGTTGCTCAGCCCCCGGGCCAGCAGGCCGAGGACCTCCAGCTCGCGTGGGGTGAGCGAGGCGAGGTCGCGGTGGAGGGCGGAGGTGTCGTCGCCGCGCTGCGTGCTGTACCGATGCCCGGCTCCGGCGAAACGCTGCACGAGGCGGCGGGTGATGGCGGGCGCGAGGAGAGCGTCGCCGGTACGGACCGTGCGGACGGCCGCGGTCAGGAGCTCGGGGGTGACGTCCTTGAGGAGGAAGCCGCTGGCCCCGGCGGACAGCGCCGCGTAGACGTACCGGTCCAGGTCGAACGTGGTCAGGATGATGACGCGGGGGGTGCCGGAGGTGCCGGCGAGGATGCGGCGGGTGGCCTCCAGACCGTCCATCTCGGGCATCCGGACGTCCATCAGGACGACGTCGGGACGCGTGCGGCGGACCCCTTCGACCGCTTCGGTCCCGTTGGCCGCCTCACAGACGACGTCGATGCCGTCGGCACCGAGGATCAGCCGGAATCCGGTGCGGACCAGGGTCTGGTCGTCGGCGAGGAGCACCCGCAGCGGCTCGGTCACGGCGTCTCCAAGGGGATCAGGGCCTCCACACGGTAGCCGCCGGTCAGGCGCCGGCCGGTGTTCAGGGTTCCGTCGTGGACGGCGAGGCGCTCGCGCAGGCCGATCAGGCCCCGGCCGTTCCCGGTGGCCGCGCCCGCGCCCGGGTGTCCACCGGTGTCGGTGACTTCCACCCGGAGCCGTTCCGGACCGTACTCGACGGTCACGGCGGCGGTGGCGCCGGACGCGTGCTTCACGGTGTTGGTCAGGGCTTCCTGGACCACGCGGTAGGCGGCGAGTTCCAGGCCGGGCGACAGGGGACGGGGCGGGCCGGTCACGGTCAGGTCGACGGGCAGTCCGGTGTCCCGCACCCGTCCGACCAGCGTCTCCAGCTGGTCCAGGCCGGGTTGCGGGGCCGGCACCGCCGCCGGATCGGCCAGGTCCGCGCCTCCGTCCGCTCCCTCGCCCTCGCCCTCGTCGGTCATGGTGAGCAGTCCCATGACGTGGCGCAGCTCGGTCATGGCCGCCCGTCCGCCGGCCTCGACGGCGAGCAGCGCCTCGCCGGCCTGCTCGGGGGAGTTCTTCATGATCTTGCGGGCGGCGCCCGCCTGGATGATCATCACGCTGACGTTGTGCGTGACGACGTCGTGCAGTTCGCGGGCGATCCTGGCCCGCTCGTGGGCGACGGCCCGGCGCAGCGCCTCGGCCTGTTCGCGTTCCAGCGCGGAGAGCCGGGTGCGGCCCTCGTCGGTCCGGAGCTTCCAGGTGCGCAGGCCGACGGCGGCCACGGCCATCGGGACAAGGATCAGCAGAGCGATGTACTCGTTGGGCACGATCGGCGTCACCGAGTTGCCCGAGGTGCCGACCAGGACGACCGACACCGGCAGCGCCGCAAGGGTCGCCACCCGGTACGGGCTGTACACGGCGGCGCTGTAGACGGCGATGACGAAGGCGTAGAAGGTCAGCCGCAGGACGCTCTGCGGTGTCGCCAGGGTCGCGGCCGTCACGACGCACAGCACGGCGAGCGGGTAGCGGCGGCGCAGCGCCAGGGCACCGGAGGCGACGACCGCGAGGGTCACCATGAGGGCCAGGCCCCCGGGACCGGACGGACGCGGCACGGCGCGCTCCACCCCGGGGGCGATCTCACGCACCACGACGTTGTCGACGTTGTCGATGCCGTAGTACACGGTGGTGATCCCGAGTGCCAGCGCCACCAGCGCGTCGAACTGCCAGGCGCGCCGGGTGGGCCGCAGCGGCGGACCGCTCGCGAGCCCGGCGTCGCGGACCGTCCGGCGGGCGGCTTCCCGCAGTCGCGCCGGTGTCGTCGGTACGTCCATCACCGGTTCATTGTCGCCGTCGAGCGGGGCCCTCCGAGTCCGTCCCGGTGGTCATTCCCACCGCACCGGGTACATCCCCCGCCTACATCGCAGGGATGACGTTTCCGGGGCCCGGTCCCCGGGCGGTACCGCAAGGGGTCCGGGCGGGTGACGCGGGCGGGCGGGGCCCGCTCCTAGCGTTCACGGAGCCAGCCGTCCGGCAATCCGAGGAGCCGTCACATGACCACGCCGGTGATCGAACTGCGCGGGGTGAGCCGCCGATACGACGACGGCCCGCCCGCCCTGCACGAGGCGTCGCTGACCGTGCGGGCCGGCGAGGCCGTCGCGATCCTCGGTCCTTCCGGCAGCGGCAAGTCCACACTGCTCAACCTGATCGCGGGCCTGGACCGGCCCGACGCGGGGACCGTCACCGTGGCCGGGGTGCGGGTGGACCGGCTGGGCGAAGCCGGAGCGGCGCGCTACCGGCGGTCGAGGATCGGCATGGTCTTCCAGTTCTTCAACCTGCTCGACGATCTGACCGTCGCCGACAATGTCGTCCTGCCCGCGCGTCTGGCGGGCATGGCACGTGGCCAGGCGGACCGCCGGGCGACGGAACTCCTGGAGCTGCTGGGCATCGACCGGCACGCCCGCGCCTACCCGGGGCGGCTGTCCGGCGGCGAGCGGCAGCGCGTCGCGGTGGCCCGGGCGTTGATGAACCGGCCGGCGCTGCTCCTGGCCGACGAGCCGACCGGGGCCCTGGACACGGCAGCCGGACAGGACGTCAGCGGGCTGCTCACCGGCCTCCATGCCGAGGGCCAGACCATCGTCGTGGTCACCCATGACCTGGCTCTGGCCCGGTCCTGCACGAACCGTACGGTCCGGATCGCCGACGGCCGGATCACCGAGGACGTCCGGTCGCGGGACATCACCTCGCGGAACGCCGCCTCGCAGGCCGTCGCCCCGGGGGCCGTCGCCTCGGAGGCCGTCCGATGAGCGCGCTCGGCAAGGTGGTGCGCTCGGGGGTGGAACGGCGGCGGGTGCGGACGCTGGTGATCGGGCTCGCCACGATGATGGCGGTGGCCGCCTCCGTCCTCGGCGGATCGCTGCTCGCGGTGTCCGGCGCGCCCTTCGACGACGCCTTCGCCGAGCAGCGCGGCGCACATCTGTCCGTCCAGTTCGACGCGGGCGAGGTGAGCGCCGGGCAGCTGTCGGCCTCCAAGGACGCCGAGGGGGTGAGCGGTGCCGCCGGGCCATTCCGTACGACGACGGTCACCCCTCGGTCGGACGGGGCCGGCCCCCGGTGGCCGATGACCGTGGTCGGCCGGGCCGATCCGGGCCGGGACGTGGACGAGGTGGCCCTGCTGAACGGGCGGTGGCCCACGCGCTCCGGCGAGATCGTACTGTCCGCCGACTCCCCGCTCGTCCCGACCCCGGGCGTGAGGATCACCTTCCCCGACCTGTCCGGCGGTCCGGCACTGACGGTGGTCGGTGTGGCCCGCTCGGTCACGGGGACAGCTGACGCCTGGGTGGTCCCGTCCCAGATGCCGGCGCTCACCGCGCCCGGCGGCGGCTACCAGATGCTCTACCGCTTCACCGACGCGGGCACCGCCGCGCGGATCACCGCGGGCGGGAAGGCCGTGACGGAGTCCCTGCCGCCGGGAGCAACCATCGGCGAGCAGTCATGGCTCACCGTCAGGAAGTCCGCCGAGCGGGACACCGCCCTCTACGTCCCCTTCCTCATCGCCTTCGGCGTCCTGGGCCTGGTCATGTCGGTGCTCACCGTCGGCAACGTCGTCGCGTCGGCCGTCGGCACGGCGACGCGCCGCATCGGCATCCTCAAGGCCGTGGGCTTCACCCCGGCCCAGGTCGTGCGGGCCCACGTGGGCCAGGCGCTGATCCCGGCCGCCGTCGGCACGGCCCTCGGTGTCCTCGCCGGACACCTGCTCGCCCTGCCCGTACTGGCCGAGACCGCGGAGGTCTACGGCGCCTCGTCCCTGGCGGTCGCCCCCTGGGTCGACCTGACGGTGATCGCCGGGGTGCTCGGCCTGGTGGCGGTGACCGCGTGGGCGAGTGCCTGGCGGGCCGGCCGGCTGCGTACGGTAGACGCGCTCGCCGTCGGGCGTACGGCTTCGGCGGGGCGCGGCCGGTGGGCGGCCCGTCTGGCCGGACGGCTGCCGTTGCCGCAGCCGGTCGCCCTCGGCCTGGCCCGGCCCTTCGCGCGGCCCGCCCGCGCGCTGGCCATGGGTTCGGCGATCCTGTTCGGCACCGTCGCCGTCACGTTCACCGTGGGGATGAGTGCCTCGCTCGGCCAGGTGATGAAAGCCAGGGCCCACGACGCCGCCGACGTCGTCGTGCCCGCGCCCCTGCCGGACTTCGGACCCCGAGACCCTGACTCCGGGAAGCGGCCCGAGGCCGATCCCGCCGCGGTCGCCGCCGCCGTCGGGAGCGCCGCCGGAACCGGGAAGTACTACAGTGCCGCGACGGTACGGGCGACCGTGTCCGGCCTGACCGGCGTCATCGACGTGATCGCCTTCACCGGCGACGCCTCCTGGGGCGGCTTCACGTTGGTCTCGGGCCGCTGGATCGACCGGCCCGGCGAGGCCGTGGTCCCGACCCCCTTCCTGACCGCCACCGGCGCCCGCGTCGGCGACACCGTGACCCTGAGCGGCCTGGCCGAGCCGGTCACGGTCCGGATCGTCGGTGAGGTCCTCGACCCCCGCAACGACGGCATGCAGGTCTTCACCGACACCTCGGCCCTCACGGCCGCGCGTCCCGACCTGACGGAGACGAGTCATCACATCGCGGTCACGTCAGGCACCGACGTGACCGGCTACGTGGACGCGCTGAACAGGGACCTGGCACCGCTGGGTGCCCGTGCTCAGGCGGGCGGACTCGACGCCGGCGGCGACATGGTCGTCACGCTCGACGCGCTGTCCGCGACCCTCACGCTGATGCTCGTCGCCGTCGCCGCGCTCGGCGTGCTCAACGGCGTACTGCTCGACACCCGCGAGCGCGTCCGGGAGATCGGTGTCCACAAGGCGCTCGGCATGACCCCGCGGCAGACCGTCGCCATGGTTCTCACCTCGGTCGTCGTGACCGGGCTGGTCGCGGGCGCGCTGGCCGTGCCGCTCGGCGTTGCCCTGCACGGCAGGGTCCTCCCCGCGATGGGCGACAGCGTGGGACTCCGCCTCCCCGGTTCCGTCATCGCCGTCTACCACGGGGTCCACCTGCTCCCGCTCGTCCTCGGCGGCCTGCTCATCGCCATCCTGGGCGCGCTCCTGCCCGCCGGCTGGGCCGCCAGGGCCCGGACCGCCACGGCCCTGCGCACCGAATGACCAGGCCGGGTTCGGAGCTCGTGGAGGACGACGGAGGCGCCCCCCGCACGGCAGCCGGCGCCGAACCCGGCCTCGTGGATGCCCACGAGCACGGGTTCGCGGAAGAACTCCGCCAAGCCGTGACCAATCCGCAACCAATTCCGGTCTTGACCGAGACCCATCAACCGCGGCCGGGATTACGCTCGCGCACATGGCCGACTCCCCAGCGTCCGCGAGCCCCGCGGAGCCGACACAGCACGCGGCGCACCCCGCGGAACGCCCCGTGTACGTCATCGGCGGCGGTCCCGGCGGACTCGCCACCGCGTACGCCCTGCGCGCCCGGGGCGTCCGCGCCGTCGTCCTGGAGAGGTCCGGCCGGGTCGGGGCGTCCTGGCGGCGCCACTACGACCGGCTGCACCTGCACACCACCCGCCGGCTGTCGGCCCTGCCCGGACTGCCGATGCCGCGCCGGTTCGGGCGCTGGGTCGCCCGCGACGACGTGGTGCGCTACCTGGAGAAGTACGCCGAGCACCACGAGCTGGAGATCGTCACCGGCGTCGAGGTCTCCCGGGTCGAGCGTTCCCCCGACGGCACCGGCTGGCTGCTGCACGCCACCGGCGGCCGGCAACTGACCGGCGCCGCGGTCGTCGTCGCCACCGGCTACAACCACACCCCGCGCCTTCCCGACTGGCCCGGCCGCGCCGCCTACGCCGGCGAGTTCCTGCACGCCGGCGACTACCGCGGCCCGAAGCCCTTCGCGGGCCGTGACGTCCTCGTCGTCGGGGCCGGCAACACCGGCGCCGAGATCGCCGTCGACCTGGTGGAGGGCGGCGCCGCACGGGTCCGGCTGGCGGTGCGGACGACTCCGCACATCGTGCGGCGCTCGACGGCCGGGTGGGCCTCCCAGTACACGAGCATCCTCGTACGGCGGCTGCCGGTCGGCCTGGTCGACCGGCTGGCGAGGCCCCTGGCGAAGCTCAGCGTGCCGGACCTGTCGGCCCGCGGACTGCCCCGCCCCGACACCGGCCTCTACAGCCGGGTCCGGCAGGGGTCCATCCCGGTGCTGGACGTCGGCCTGGTCGACGCCGTGCGCGAGGGCCGCGTCGAGATCGTGGCCGCCGTCGACAGTTTCGAGGACGGCAAGGTGGTCCTCGCCGACGGCACCCGCGTCTCCCCGGACGCCGTGATCGCGGCCACCGGCTACGTCCGTGCCCTGGAGAACCTCGTCGGCCACCTCGACGTCCTCGACGCGCGCGGCAACCCCGTCGTCAACGGCGCCCGGGCCCCGCGCGACGCGCCCGGACTCTACTTCACCGGCTTCGTCACCCCCATCAGCGGCGCCCTGCGCGAGCTGGCGATCGACGCGCCGAAGATCGCGAAGGCGGTCGCCAAGCACACCGGAACGGCGTAGACACCTCTCAACTCTCCTACGTATTCCTCTTGTTACTTACGGGTCAGTTGTGCCCGGAGAGCTGTACGGCGCTGCCGCGCGGGGCCAGAATCTGAGCACTGTTCACTTTCTGGCTCCACCCCCACCTCTCGCTACGACGGAGGACGCACGTGGCACGCGAAAGACAGCTCTCCCGACGCTCCCTGCTCGGCGGTGCCGCCGCCACGGCGGGCGCCGTCACCCTCACCACCACCGCCGCCGGTACGGCCGCCGCGGCCACCCGGTCCGTGGACGTCGCGATCGTCGGCGGCGGCCTCGCCGGCCTCACCGCGGCCCGTGACCTGGTCGCGGCCGGCCGGTCCGTGGCCGTCCTGGAGGCCCGTGACCGCGTCGGCGGCCGGGTCGTGGGCCTCCGGCTCGGCAACGGCTCGGTCACCGAGGGCGGCGGCGAGTTCATCGGCCCCACCCAGGACCGCATCAAGGCGCTGGCCGACTCCCTGGGCGTGGCGACCTTCCCGACCCACAACACCGGCAAGAACCTCCTGTACAAGGACGGCAAGAAGACCCCGTACGCCACCGACGGACTGCTCGGCGCGGTGCCGCCGGTCGACGCGGCCGGCCTCGCCAACGCGGCCGTCGTGCAGGCCATGCTGAACGACATGGCCAAGCAGATCCCGGTGAACGCGCCCTGGACCGCCGCGAAGGCCGAGGAGTGGGACCGGCAGACCTTCGAGACCTGGCTGCGCGCCAACGCCGTCATCCCGTCGGCCAAGTTCCTCCTCGACGTGGCCTGCACGTCGATCTTCTCGGCCGAACCCCGGGAGCTGTCCCTCCTGTTCGTCCTCTTCTACATCGCCGCCGCCGGCAACGAGTCCGGCGCCGGCACCCTGGAACGCCTCACCGAGACCGCGAACGGCGCCCAGGAACTGCGCTTCGTCGGCGGCTCCCAGCTGGTGCCGGTCAAGCTCGCCGCCACGCTCGGCGACCGGGTGGTGCTGAACGCCCCGGTGCGCACGATCACCCGGTCCGGCAGCCAGTACGTCGTGACGGCCGACGGCATCACCGTCACCGCCAGGAAGGTCGTCGTCGCCGCGCCCCCGCCCCTCGCCGCACGCATCACCTACGACCCCCTCCTGCCGGCCGCCCGCGACCAGCTCACCCAGCGCCTGCCGATGGCCTCGGTCGGCAAGGCGATCGCGATCTACGACACCCCCTTCTGGCGGGCCGACGGACTCAACGGCCAGGTCGTCAGCGACACCGGCGTGGTCAGTTCCACCTTCGACAACTCCCCGCCCGACGCCTCGTACGGCGCGCTGATGGGCTTCATCGAGGCCGACGAGGCCCGGGCGCTGGACGCGGCGAGCGAGGCGGAGGTCAGGGCGGCCGTCCTGAAGGACTACGTGCGGTACTTCGGCGAGAAAGCGGCCTCCCCCTCCTCCTTCGTCCTGCAACGCTGGAACAACGAGGCCTACACCCGTGGCGGCCCCGTCTCCATCGCCTCGCCCGGCGTGCTGACCCAGTACGGTCCCGCCCTGCGCGCACCCGTCGGCGGCATCCACTGGGCCGGGACGGAGACGTCCACCCACTGGATGGGCTTCATGGACGGTGCCGTGCGCTCGGGCGAGCGGGTGGCGAAGGAGGTACTGGCGGCGCTGTAGCAGCCCCCGGCCGGTTCAGCGGGCAACCTTTGCGTGCAGGCCCGTTCCTGACTACCCGTCAGTTCTGTAACCTGACACTGCGTCAGTTGTTTGGCTGTCACACAGGAGCGGGCGGACCGATGCTTGGATCAACCCACGGCACTCTCACCACCGACTCCCGCCGGGCCCGGGTCATCGCCTGTGGCGAGCGACCCGGGCCCGCCGTCCACGGCCGCCCCGCCGAGGCGGACGACCTCGATGTCAGCGGCCGGCCGCTGTACGCCGCCGTCCCCGATCTGGACCGCTTCTTCCGGCCCGAGTCCGTCGCGGTGATCGGCGCCTCGGACACCGAGGGCCGGCCGAACACCGGTGTCACCCGGCAGCTGCTCGCCTGGTCCGAGCGGGTCGGGGCCCGGCTGCACCCGGTGCACCCCACCCGCCCGTCGGTCTTCGGCATCCCCTGCTCCCCCTCCGTCGCCGACCTGCCCGAGCAGGTCGATCTCGCCGTGCTGCTGATCGCCGACCCCCTTCCGGTGGTCGAGGAACTGGCCGAGGCCAAGGTGAAGTTCGCGGTCGTCTTCGCCTCCGGGTTCGCGGAGACCGGTGCGGAGGGCGCCGCCGCCCAGGCCCGGCTCGCCGCCGCCGTCGAACGCTCCGGGATGCGGCTGCTCGGCCCCAACACCAACCTCAACGCCTTCGAGGAGTTCCGGGACGATCTGGAGGGGCCGGCCATCGCCCTGATCACCCAGTCCGGTCACCAGGGCCGCCCCGTCTTCGCCCTCCAGGAACTGGGCGTCCGCCTCTCCCACTGGGCGCCCACCGGCAACGAGGCCGACCTGGAGACCTCCGACTTCCTGTCCTACTTCGCCGAGCGGCCCGAGGTCGGTGCCATCGCCTGCTACATCGAGGGGCTCAAGGACGGCCGTTCCTTCCTGCTCGCCGCCGACCGCGCCGCCCGGCGCGGGGTGCCCGTCGTCGCCGTGAAGGCGGGCCGCACCGAGACCGGCGCCCGCACGGCCGCCTCCCACACCGGCAAGCTGACCGGCGCCGACACGGTGGTGGACGCGGCGATGCGGCAGTACGGGGTGATCCGGGTCGACGGCCTGGACGAACTCCAGGACACCGCCACCCTGCTGGCCCGCGCCCGGCCGCCCCGCGCGGACGGGGTCGTCGTCTACTCGATCTCGGGCGGCACGGGCGCGCACGTCGCCGACCTGGCCACCGAGGCCGGCCTGGAACTGCCGGCGCTGTCGGACGCCAAACAGGCCGAGCTGCACCAGTGGATACCCGCCTACCTGAACGTGGCCAACCCGGTCGACAACGGCGGCCACCCGGTCGGCGACCGGCGCGGCCGGAAGATCATCGACGCGATCCTGGACGACCCGGCGGTGGGCGTGCTGATCTGCCCGATCACCGGGCCGTTCCCGCCGCTCAGCGACAAGCTCGTCCAGGACCTGGTGGACGCGGCCGAGCGGACGGACAAGCTGGTGTGCGTGGTGTGGGGCTCGCCGGTCGGCACCGAGCCCGCCTACCGCGAGGTCCTGCTCGGCTCGACCCGCGTGGCCACCTTCCGCACCGTCGCCAACTGCGTCACGGCCGTCCGCGCCTACCTCGGACACCACCGGTTCGCGGACGGCTACCGCTCGCCCTTCGACTCCGCGCCCCGCACCCCCTCGCCCTCCTTCCGCAAGGCGCAGGCACTGATGCGCCCGGGAGAGCAGCTGAGCGAGCACGCGGCGAAGCAGCTGCTGCGGGCGTACGGCATCCGCGTGCCGCGTGAGCAGCTGGTGACCAGTGCGGCGGCGGCCGTGCGCGCGGCCGGGCTGGTGGGCTACCCGGTGGTGATGAAGGCGTCCGGCGCGCGGATCGCCCACAAGACCGAGCTGGGGCTGGTGAAGATCGGGCTGACCTCGGCCAGCCAGGTCCGGGACGCCTACCGGGAGCTGACCGACATCGCGCGCTACGAGGACGTCCCGCTGGACGGCGTCCTCGTGTGCCAGATGGTCGAGCGGGGCGTCGAGATGGTCGTCGGCGTCACCCACGACGAGCTCTTCGGCCCGACCGTGACCGTGGGGCTCGGCGGGGTGCTGGTCGAGGTGCTGCGGGACACCGCCGTCCGCGTGCCGCCCTTCGGCGAGGAGCAGGCCCGCGACATGTGCGCCGAACTGCGCGGGCGGGCCCTGCTCGACGGGGTCAGGGGGCGCCCCCCGGCGGATCTGGACGCGCTGGTCGAAGTGGTCCTGCGGGTGCAGCGCATGGCGCTGGAACTCGGCGGCGACCTCGCGGAACTCGACATCAACCCGCTGATGGTGCTGGGCCGGGGACAGGGAGCGGTGGCGCTGGACGCGCTGGCGGTGTGCAGCTGAGATGACCATGTCCGATTCCCCCCGTGAGTCCGGAACATCCGCTGATTCATTGATACGGCACACCACTGACAACCACGTCTCGCACATCACCCTCAACCGCCCCGAGACCCGCAACGCCCTCACCCCCGACCAGCGCGAACGCGTCATCCGGCTGCTCGACGAGGCCTCCGCGGACCCGGCGGTGCGAGCGGTCGTGATCACGGGCACCGGCCGAGGGTTCTGCGCGGGGGCCGACCTGCGCGCGGCCTCGACGACCGGCGAGCGCACCGCCGGTGACGTCGCCCGCACCATCCGGACCGGCGCCCAGCGGCTCGTCTCCGCCGTCCTCGACTGCGAGAAACCGGTGCTCGCCGCCGTGAACGGCACCGCGGCCGGCCTCGGCGCGCATCTCGCCCTCGCCTGCGACCTCGTCCTGGCCGCCGAGTCCGCCACGTTCATCGAGGTGTTCGTCCGGCGGGGGATCGTGCCGGACGGCGGCGGCGCGTATCTCCTGCCCCGGCTCGTCGGCCCGCAGCGGGCGAAGGAGCTGATGTTCTTCGGTGACGCGCTCACCGCGGCGGACGCCGAACGCCTCGGCCTGGTCAACCGCGTGGTACCGGACACGGACCTGGACAGGACGGCCCGCGCCTGGGCCACGCGCCTCGCCGCCGGCCCGACCCGCGCCCTCGCCCTGACCAAGCAGCTCGTCAACGCCGCCCTGGACACCGACCGGGCCACCGCCTTCGCCGCCGAGGCCGCCGCGCAGGAGATCACGATGACGACGGCGGACGCGCGGGAGGGCGTACGCAGCTTCGTGGAGCGGCGCAGCCCCGAGTACGAAGGCCGTTAGCCCGCCCCGGACGGACGGCCCGCCCCGGGCGGTCGGCTCTTCCGGTGGTCCGCCGGGCTTCCCATCTGACGCTCCGTCAGCTTCAATGAAAGGCGTGATGGGACAAGCAGGAATGGCCGAGGCCGCCGTCCGCTACCTCAGGTCGAGGCCCCGCACCGGCCCCGTGGAGGTCTTGCCGCGCCCGGAGCTGCGGTGCGTCCGCGAGGACGAGCGGGCACCGGTCGACCCGGCCGGGTTCCGGCGGGTGCTGGGGAACTTCGCGACCGGGGTGACCGTGGTCACCGCGCCCGCCACCGGCCCCGAGGACGGCCCCGCCGGCTTCGCCTGCCAGTCCTTCTCCTCCCTCTCCCTCGACCCGCCCCTGATCGTCTTCATGGTCGGCCGTACGTCGGCGACCTGGCCCCGCATCGCCCGCGCGGGCGTCTTCTGCGTGAACGTCCTCGGCGCCCACCAGGGCGAGCTGTGCCGCGGGTTCGCGGTGAGCGGCGGGGACAAGTTCGCGGGCGTGCGGTACGACGCGGCACCGGCCTCCGGTTCGCCGCGTCTGACCGGCGCGCTCGCCTGGATCGACTGCACGATCCACGCGGTGCACACCGGCGGCGACCACCTGATCGTGGTGGGCCGGGTGGACGCCCTGGGAGCGGTCGACGAGGACCGGCCGCCCCTGCTGTTCCACAAGGGCCGCTTCCTTTAGGGCGCTTCCTCTGGGGGCGCTTCCTCCAGGGCCGCCCCCACCCGGCGCGACAGGTCAGCCCGCCCCCACCAGCGGGTCCGCCGCCGCGACCGGCCTGCGGCGGATCACCAGCGCCATCAGCGCCGCCGCCGCGCACAGCGCGCCCGACGCGTACCAGACCATGTCGTACGAGCCGAAGGCGTCCCGCGCGACACCGCCCAGGAAGGCCACCAGCGCGGCGCCGACCTGGTGCGAGGCCAGCACCCAGCCGAAGACGATCGCGCTGTCCTCGCCGTACCGCTCCCGGCACAGCGCCACGGTCGGCGGGACGGTGGCGACCCAGTCAAGGCCGTAGAAGACGATGAAGAAGAGCATCGGGGGGTGCACGCCGCCCGCCAGCAGCATCGGCAGGAAGAGCAGGGAGACGCCCCGCAGCGCGTAGTACAGCGCCAGCAGCCGGCGCGCCTCGAAGCGGTCCGTGAACCAGCCGGAGGCGATGGTGCCGACGACGTCGAACACGCCGATGACCGCGAGCAGCGAGGCCGCCGCCCGGACGGGGATGCCGTCGTCGTGGGCGGCGGGTACGAAATGGGTCTGGATGAGGCCGTTGGTGGAGGCCCCGCAGATGGCGAAGGTACCGGCGAGCAGCCAGAAGGGGCCGGTACGGGCGGCTTGGACCAGGACGGTGACGGCCCGGCGCGCGGCACCGGCCGCCGGCGGCGGCTTCGGCACGAACTCCGGTGCGCCGTACGGCATCAGCCCCAGGTCGGCCGGGTGGTCGCGCAGCAGCAGCCACACGAAGGGGACGACCGTGAGGGAGGCGAGGGCGACCGTGACGGCCGCCGGGCGCCAGTGGTGCGTCTCCACCATCCAGGACAGCAGCGGCAGGAAGACCAGCTGGCCGGAGGCCGAGGCGGCGGTGAGGATGCCGGTGACCAGCCCGCGCCGCTCGGTGAACCAGCGGTTGGTGACCGTCGCGGCGAAGGCCAGCGCCATCGAACCGGAACCGAGACCGACGAGCAGGCCCCAGCACAGCATCAGCTGCCAGGCCGCCGTCATCCACACCGTCAGACCGGCACCGGCCGCGATCATGGTCAGCGCGGCCGCGACCACCCGCCGGATGCCGAAACGGTCCATCAGCGCGGCCGCGAAGGGGGCGGTGAGCCCGTACAGCGCCAGATTGACCGAGACGGCCGCGCTGATCGTGCCGCGCGACCAGCCGAATTCCCGGTGCAGCGGGTCGATGAGCAGCCCGGGCAGGGAACGGAAGGCGGCGGCGCCGAGGATCGTCACGAAGGTGACGGCGGCGACGAACCAGGCGGGGTGGACGCGGGTACGCCGAGCCGGGCGGCGCTCGGGAGCGGTGGCGGCTTCGGTTGTCTGGGGCACGGCATAGAGCTTCCGGCCTGCCCGCTCTCCACTCCACTGGCCCAAAGGACAGGGTTCGCTAGGATCGGGCCATGGATCCGGCCACCGGCTCGTCCGGCCTCCGCCCGCACCGCGTCGTCGTCCTCGCCCTCGACGGTCTGCTCCCGTTCGAGCTGGGCATCCCGCACCGGATCTTCGGACGGCCCAGGAACGCCCGGCGACAGCTCCTGTACGAGGTGATCACCTGCTCGGTCCGGCCCCCGGGCCCGGTCGAGACCGACGCCGACTTCGACATCCACGTCCCGCACGGCCCCGAAGCCCTGGCCACCGCCGACACCGTGATCATCCCGGCGTCCTACGAACTCGGCCCGGTCTTCGAGCAGGGCGTGCTGACCGGCGAACTGGCCGCCGCCCTCGCCCACATCCGCCCCGGCACCCGAATCGCCTCCATCTGCACCGGCGTCTACGTCCTGGCCGCCGCCGGTCTCCTCGACGGCCGGCCCGCCACGACGCACTGGGCCGAGGCCGAACACCTCCAGCGCCTCTTCCCGAAGGTCCGGGTCGACGCGGACGTCCTGTTCATCGACGACGGCGACATCCTGACCTCGGCGGGTGTCGCGGCGGGCATCGATCTGTGCCTGCACATGGTCCGCCGGGACCACGGCACGGCGGTCGCCAACGAGGTGGCCCGCCGCACCGTCGTACCGCCGCACCGCGACGGCGGGCAGGCGCAGTACATCCACCGGCCGGTGCCCGATCCGCAGCTGGCGACCACGACCACCGCCCGCGCCTGGGCACTGCGCCGCCTCCACGAGCCGATCCGGCTGCGGGACATGGCGGAGCGGGAGGCCATGTCCGTGCGCACCTTCACCCGCCGCTTCCGCGAGGAGGTCGGCGTCAGCCCCGGCCAGTGGCTGACCCGGCAGCGGGTGGAACGGGCCCGGCAGCTGCTGGAGTCCACCGGCCTGTCCGTCGACCAGGTGGCGAGGGACGCCGGCTTCGGCACCGCCCAGTCGATGCGGCAGCACCTCCAGGCGGTCCTCGGCGTCACCCCGACCGCGTACCGCCGTACCTTCCGGGCCGGGGGCGAGGGCTCCGACGCCGACGAGGCCCGCCGCCACGGCGCAGCCGGCGCCCCGCGCTGAACGGGCCGCCCGCGCGCACCTCCCCCACCACCCGCAGTCCGCTCAGAAGGTCAGCACCCCGCGTGCCACCCGCCCCGCCTCCGCGTCCGCCACCGCCTTCTCGAAGTCCTCCACGGGGTAGGTCTCCGTCACCAGTTCGTCGAGGAGCAGCCGGCCCTCGCGGTACAGCGCGGCGTACAGCGGGATGTCCCGCTGGGGGCGCGAGGAGCCGTAGCGGCAGCCGAGGATCGACTTGTCCAGGTACATCGACGAGACGAGGAAGGACGCCTCGGCCGTGGCCGGCGGGACGCCGAGGAGGATCGCCTGCCCGTGGCGGTCCAGCGCGTCGACCGCCTGCCGGATCAGCTCGACCCGGCCGACGCACTCGAAGGCGTGGTCCGCACCCGTCGGCAGGACGTCCCGCACGCCCTGGGCGGAGGTCAGGAAGTGGGTGGCGCCGAACCGCCGGGCCACCGCCTCCTTCGCCGGGTTCGCGTCCACGGCGACGATCGTCAGGGCGCCCGCGATCCGCGCTCCCTGAAGCACGTTCAGCCCGATCCCGCCCGTGCCGATCACCAGCACACTGTCCCCGCGGTCCACCTTCGCCCGGTTGAGCACGGCGCCCACCCCGGTCAGCACCCCGCATCCGATGAGCGCGGCCGACGGCAGCGGGACGTCGTCGGGGACGCGGACCGCCTGCACGGCCTTCACCACGGTCCGTTCCGCGAAGGCGGAGGTGGCGGCGAACTGGTACACCGGCCGCCCGTCCCGGGTGAACGGCCGCCCAGGCCGCCCGATCGCCCGCCGGCACATCGTCGGCCGCCCCCGGTCGCACTCCCCGCACGTACCGCAGTTCGCGAGTGTGGACAGGGCCACGTGATCGCCGGGGCGGACATGGGTGACCCCGGCCCCCACCGCCTCCACCACGCCCGCGCCCTCATGGCCCAGCACCACCGGAACGGGGAACGGTATGGTCCCGTCCACCACGGACAGATCGCTGTGGCACAGCCCCGCCGCCGCGACGGCGACCCGCACCTCGCCGGGGTCCGGATCCCGTACGACGAGATCGTCCACGACCTCGGCCCGCCGTCCGTCGAACACCACGCCTCGCATCACACAGCCCCCTGTCGGCCCTTCGGCTCTCTCGGCAGGCCGAGCACCCGCTCGGCGATGATCGTGCGCTGGATCTGGTCCGAGCCGCCGTAGATCGTGTCGGCCCGGGAGAAGAGGAACAGGTGTTGCAGCGCGTCGAGTTCGTACGGGGCCGCGGCCGACCAGGGCGCCGGTCCCACGGTCGCCGCCGCGCCCCGCACCAGCATCGCCAGTTCCCCCAGCCGCTGATGCCAGCCGGCCCACAGCAGCTTGGCCACGCTGGGCGCGCCCGCGTCGCCCGAACGCCCCAGCGTGCGCAGGGAGTTCCAGCGCAGCACCCGCAACTCGGCCCACTGGCGCACGAGCCGGTCCCGTACGACCGGATCACGCACCGCGCCGCTCTCCACGGCCTCCCGCACCACCCGCTCCAACTCCTGGGCGAAGCCGGTCTGCTGGGCCAGCGTGGACACCCCGCGCTCGAAGCCGAGCAGGCTCATGGCGACCCGCCAGCCGCCGCCCTCGCCGCCGACGACGTGCTCCGCGCGGGCGCGTGCCCCGTCGAAGAAGACCTCGTTGAACTCGCTGGTGCCGGTCAGCTGGCGGATCGGGCGGACCTCCACGCGGCCCGGCTGGTCCATGGGCACGAGCAGGAAGGTCAGCCCGTGGTGGCGCCGGGAGCCTGGATCGGTCCGGGTGAGCACGAAGCACCAGTCCGCCTCGTGCGCCAGGGACGTCCACAGCTTCTGCCCCGTGACGCGGTAGTACGAGCCCTCGCGTACGGCGGCGGTACGCACGCCGGCCAGGTCGGACCCCGCCCCGGGTTCGCTGTACCCCTGGCACCACAGCTCCTCACCGGCGGCGACCGGTGGCAGGAACCGGGCCCGCTGCTCGTCGCTGCCGTGCGCGAGGAGGGTGGGGGCCAGCAGGTTCTCCCCGATGTGCCCGGACCGCGGCGGCGCCCCCGACCGCGCGTACTCCTCGGCCCAGGCGACCTGCTGGGTGAGCGTGGCGGTCCGGTTGCCGTACCCGCCCCGCGTCCAGCCGAGCCCGATCCAGCCGGCCTTGCCGAGCGTGCGCTCCCAGGTCCGGCGGTCGGCGGCCCCGTCGGCATGCGCGGCGAGCCATTCCCTCGCCTCCTCGCGGAACGCCTCGTCCTCAGCGGTGAACCCGAAGTCCATCGGGGGTCTCCTCTCGACACCGGGCGCCGTCGCCCGCCTCCGGGGCGCGGGGCCGTACCGACTGGCGGCACCGCCCGGGCGACCGGCCCCACCCGCACCCGCCACAGAACACGCGCCCCCGCGTCACCGGGCGTTCGGCCGGTCCCCCTCCTTCGCCGCCCTCTCCATCGCGGCGAGCCGCTCCAGCATCGGCATGGGGTCCACGCCGACCGACCCCGGCAGGACCTCCGCGATCCGCTGAGGTGTCCAGGCGCCCTCCGCGTACGCCGCGCGCAGCTCCGCCGGCTGGGCCCACACCGCGATCTTCGGCCCGGCGACGGTGTAGACCTGCCCGGTGACGCCCTGCTCCTTCGCCCGCTCCGACAGCAGGTAGACCACCATCGCGGCCACGTCCTCCGGCTCGCCGATCTCCGTCAGCTCCATGGGGACGTTCGCCGACATCCGGGTACGCGCCACGGGCGCCACCGCGTTCGCGGTCACGCCGTACTTGTGCAGCCCGAGCGCCGCGCTGCGGACGAGCGAGATGATCCCGCCCTTCGCCGCGCTGTAGTTGGCCTGCGACACCGATCCCTGGTGGTTGCCGCTGGTGAAGCCGATCAGTGTGCCGGACCGCTGCGCGCGCATCACCGCCGACGCCGCCCGGAACACGGTGAACGTGCCCTTGAGATGGGTCGCCACGACGGCGTCCCACTCCTGCTCGGACATGTTGAACAGCATCCGCTCGCGCAGGATCCCGGCCACGCACACGACCCCGTCGAGCCGTCCGTACGAGGCCAGGGCCACGTCGGTCACCCGCCGCCCGCCCTCCATGGTGGAGATGTCGTCGGCCACCGCGACCGCCTCGCCGCCCGCCGCCTCGATCTCCTTGACCACGGACTCGGCGACCTCGCTCGTCGGCGCGGCGCCGTCCACGCCGACGCCGTAGTCGTTGACGACGACCCGCGCGCCCTCGGCCGCCGCGGCCACGGCCACGGCCCGTCCGATCCCCCGCCCGGCACCGGTCACGGCGACCACCTTGCCTGCCAAGAAGTTCCCCACGCCGGCCCCTTCCCGCGGTTTCTGACGGTCCGTTAGATTTTTCCCCTGCCGGACAGCCGGAGACAAGCCCCGGGGAGAACGGATGTCACCGTCCACGCTCCATCCCGCGTTCCACGACATCGCCGAGCGCGTGAACAACTGGGGCCGCTGGGGGGCCGACGACGAGATCGGCACCCTCAACCTGATCACCGACGAGGTCGTCCGCGAGGCCGCCGCCTGCGTCCGCAGCGGGCGCCGCGTCCCGCTGGCACTGCCGCTGCGGCAGGACGGCGTGCAGACCGGACTGATCCCCGGGCGGGTCAACCCGCTGCACACCATGGTGCAGATCAACCAGGAGATCTTCGGTCCGGGGACGGTCGCGTGCAGCGACGACGCCGTGACCATGGGGCTCCAGGCGGCCACCCACTGGGACGCGCTCACCCACGTCTCGCACTCGGGCCGGCTCTACAACGGCCGCCCGGCCGGCACCGTCACCGCGCACGGCGGCGCCGCGTTCGGCGGGATCGACAAGGCGCGGCACATCGTCTCGCGGGGCGTCCTGCTCGACGTGGCCCGGGCGCACGGCAGGGACCGGCTGGACGGCTCGCACGCGGTCACGCCGGAGGACCTCGACGCCGCCGAGGAACTCGCGGGCACGCGGGTGCGCGCCGGCGACATCGTGCTCGTACGGACCGGGCAGGTGCGGGTGTACCTGGCGGGCGACCGGGAGGCGTACGGCTATCCGTCGCCGGGGTTGTCGATCCGCACTCCGGAGTGGTTCCACGCGCGCGATGTGGCCGCCGTCGCGAACGACACCCTCACCTTTGAGGTGTTTCCTCCCGAGATCGAGGATCTGTGGCTGCCCGTCCACGCGCTCGATCTGGTGGAAATGGGGATGATCCAGGGCCAGAACTGGAATCTCGAAGAGTTGTCCACAGCCTGTGGACAAGAAGGGCGGTACGCGTTCCTGCTGTCGGCGATGCCGGAGCCGTTCGTCGGCGCTACGGGAACCCCGGTGGCGCCGGTCGCCCTCCTGTGAGCGGCACGGCCGGACGGCGGCGCGCACCTGCCCGCCCCGAGCACGGCAATCCGCGCCGCCGTCCGACTCCGGCGTACCCGCCCCGGCTCCCCTCGGCCCTGAGACAACCGACGCCGCGTCACGACCCGCACTCGCCGAGGGCTCCCGTCACCGGACCCCTCGCCGTCCCCTCACGGCGGATCGCTGACCACCAGCGTGATCAGGCGGTCACCCCTCGTCAACACCCGTCAGGGGATTTGTCACTTACGTACCGTTTGCCGTGGCCGCGCACAGAAGCATGTCCCGGCGCACGGCACGACGCCGATCAAGGACGACCGCGCCACCCGTGACCCTCCGCGCCGCCCCGGGTCGCACCGCGTCAGCCGCACCGTCCGGTCACGCCACCGCGGGTCACACCGCCTCGAACGCCAGCCCCTCGTACGCCGACGGGCCGCTGCCGCAGGTCGTCACGGCGGACCGGGACTGCCCGCACCGGTCCAGCTCGCACCAGATGCGCTTGCCCACGCCCTCGGGGCTCCAGCCCCAGCGGTCGGCGAGCCCGTCGACGAGGGCGAGGCCCCGGCCGCCGGTCTGCTCGCCGTCCACGCACCGCGGCACCGGGGCGCGGTCGCTGCGGTCGGCGACCTCGAGGCGGACGGTGGCCGACTCCGCCGCCACGGGCGGCAGGGACAGCCGCAGCACGGCCGGACAGCCGGTGTGGACCACGGCGTTGGTGACGAGTTCGGAGACGAGCAGGATCAGGGTCTCGGCGAGCGGCTCGTCAGCCTCTATGCCGGACCCGGCGAGGCGCGAGCGGGCCCATCTGCGAGCACGTCCCACCTCCGCGGGGTCGGGCCGGATCTCCAACTGCACTTGAAGCACCTGCACCGCTCACACCATCCGAACCGGCGGACACATAGCCTCGCGCCTCACGAGGGCCACGATCGTAGCCATTTTTTGCATGACCAGAACAACGGCCGAAGTCAGGGTCACGGAACGTGAGTCCCTTGTGGGACAGCATGGTTGACCTACTGTGACCCCAACAAGCGCTTCGGGCATATTCCAGCGCGAAGGAGTACCCGTGCGGCATACTGTGCGACGCGCGCCGTCAGGGGTCGAACAAGCAGGGACAACACCGGCGTGGCTCGTGCTCGGGACCACTCGCATCTCACACAAGGTACCGGAGTGGCCCGCCCACTCCGCGGCGTGACGAGTGCCGCGCAGGACACAACCCGGTATCGACGCTCCGTGACGACGAGGTGCCACGATGCGCGACATCCGTCCGGAGCGTCCGGCCGACTCCCCAGTCCAGCGGCGCTCGTGAGGCTTCACGCCACCAGGTCGGCCGCGAGCAGCTCCTCACTGTCCGTCACATCGCCGCCACGTCGCGCCCGCACCCAGGCCCTCTTGAGATGCAGGTGCACCTCGCTCTCCCAGGTGAAGCCCATGCCGCCGTGCACCTGAAGGCAGTCCCGCGTGCTACGCAGGGCGGCCTCGCCGGCGAGCAGCCGGGCCGTGGCGATGTCGGCGGGGCCCGCGGTGACGGCGGCGGCGTACACGGCCGCGCGGGCCACCTCCGCCCGCACCAGCATGTCGGCGCAGAGATGCTTGACCGCCTGGAAGGCGCCGATCGGCTGCCCGAACTGCTCGCGGGTCCGGGCGTGTTGCACGGCCAGTTCGCACACGCGTGTGGCGGTGCCGAGCTGCTCGGCCGCGGTGAGCAGGACGGCGACGAGGGCCGGATCCCCGGCACGTGCTCGATCCGGACCCAGGCCGGGACCGGGGCCCGGTACCCGGTGCAGCGGCGTCAGCGGGTCCACCGACCTCAGCGGCACGGCCTCCCCGGGCCGTGGCAGCGGTGCCCGGTCCGCGCCCCCGTGGACGACGTCCGCCTCCGCCAGCCACTCCACCAGCCCGCCGTCGACGGCCGTCACGACCGCCTCCCCGGTGGCGGCACCCGGCACGGACCCCGCCGCGAGGTGGGTGGCGATCAGCGGTCCGGGCAGCAGGGCGCGGCCCGCCTCCTCGAACGCCAGGACCGCCTCGGGCAGGCCCAGTCCGACCCCGCCGTCCGCCTCGGGCAGCCGCAGGGCGAAGAAGCCCGCCTCGCCGAGCGCGCGCCACAGCGCCCGGTCCAGGCCGGGGGCGGCCACCGCGGCCCACAGGGCCTCGCGGTCGAAGCGGCGGGCCAGCAACTGCCGTACGCCGTCCCGCAGTGCCCGCTGGTCGTCGGTGAGGTGGAAGCGCACGTCGGCTGTCACCGGCCCTTCGGGAGTCCGAGAATGCGTTCGGCCACGATGGTGCGCTGGATCTGGGAGGTGCCGGCGGCGATGGTGTACGACAGGGAGGACAGCCGGTCCAGGGTCCACGGCCGGTCGAGGTCGAGGGAGTCCGGGCCGAGCACGTCGGCGGCCGTGTCGTACAGCTCCTGCCGGGCGTGCGAGTACCGCAGCTTGAAGACCGAGCCCCCGACGCCCGGGACGCCACCGCTCGCCTCCGCCGCGCTCACGTTCCACTGGGTCAGCCGCCACAGCGCGCGGAACTCGGCGTTCAGCCGGCCCAGTCGCCGTCTGAGCGCCGGATCGTCCCAGCGGCCGTTCTCGCGTGCCGTGCGGGCGAGTTCGCCGAGGACGCGCCGGCAGGCGACGACCTCGCCCGCGAAGGCCGTGCCGCGCTCGAAGGACAGGGTCACCATGGTCACCCGCCAGCCGTCGTTCTCGTCGCCGACCCGGTGGGCGGCCGGGACGCGCACCTCGTCGAGGAACACCTCGGCGAACTCGGCCGACCCGGCGAGGGTGCGCAACGGCCGTACGGTGACGCCGGGCGCGTCCATGGGCATGGCCAGCCAGGTGATGCCCCGGTGTTTCGGCGCCGAGGGGTCCGTGCGGACCAGCAGCTCGCACCAGTCGGCGACTTCGGCGTGCGAGGTCCAGATCTTGGAGCCGCTCACCACGTAGTCGTCGCCGTCCCGCCACGCGCGCGTGCGCAGGGCCGCGAGGTCGGACCCGGCGCCCGGCTCGCTGAAGCCCTGGCACCAGACCTCCTCGCCGCGCAGGATCGGCTCCAGCCAGCGCGCCCGCTGCCCGGCCGTCCCCTCGGCGGCGATCGTCGGCCCCGCGTGCAGCAGCCCGACGAAGTTCGCGCCGACGTAGGGCGCGCCCGCCCGCTCCGTCTCCTCCAGGAAGATCAGCCGGATGCTCGCGGAGGCTTCCCAGTGCACGTGCGCGTACCCGGCGTCGTACAGCATCCGCTGCCAGCCGAGGTCGTGGGCGCGCCGCCCGGGCCAGTCGTCCGGGGCGGGCCGGGGCGGCAGCGCGGGCAGGGCCTCGGCCAGCCATTCCCGGAGCCGGGCCCGGAACTCCCGCTCCTCCGGAGTGTCGGCGAGGTCCACTAGCGGTCCAGGTCGAGACCCAGCATGCGGATCGCGTTGCCCCGCATCAGCTTGTACACGGTCTCGTCGTCGAGGCCCTTCACATGGTCCAGGGCGACCTCCTTGGTGTGCGGGAAGGTGGAGTCGACGTGCGGGTAGTCGGTCTCGAAGGTGGCGTTGTCCCGGCCGACGACGTCCAGCGAGGCGACCCCGTGCCTGTCGCGGAAGAAACAGCAGAAGATCTGCCGGTAGTAGTACGTCGACGGCGGCTCCGGGATCGTGCCGCGGACGCCGCCCCAGGCGCGGTGCTCCTCCCAGACGTCGTCGGCGCGCTCCAGGGCGTACGGGATCCAGCCCATCTGCCCCTCGGAGTAGGCGAGCGTGAGCCGCGGGAACTTCACGAGGACGCCGCTGAAGAGGAAGTCCATCATCGAGGCCATGGCGTTGTTGAAGCTGAGCGCCGCCTGGACGGCGGGGGGCGCGTCGGGCGAGGCGGCCGGCATCTGCGAGCTGCTGCCGATGTGCATGTTGACGACCGTCCCGGTCTCCTGGCAGACCGCGAAGAACGGGTCCCAGTAGCCGGAGTGGATGGACGGCAGGCCGAGGTGGGTGGGGATCTCGGAGAAGGTGACCGCCCGCACCCCGCGGGCCGCGTTGCGCCGGATCTCCTCGACAGCGAGGCCGACGTCCCACAGCGGGATCAGGCACAGCGGGATGAGCCGGCCGCCGCTGTCGCCGCACCACTCCTCGACCATCCAGTCGTTGTAGGCGCGCACACAGGCCAGCGCGACCTCCTTGTCGTGCGCCTCGGCGAAGGTCTGCCCGCAGAAGCGGGGGAAGGAGGGGAAGCAGAGAGAGGCCTCGACATGGTTGAGGTCCATGTCCTGGAGGCGCGCGACCGGGTCCCAGCAGCCCCGGCGCATCTCCTCCCGGGTGATCCCCTCCAGCGTCATCTCGTCCCGGTCGAAGCCGACGGCGGCGATGTTGCGCTTGTACGGGAACTTCAGGTCCTCGTAGATCCACCAGTCGGTCGGCTGGCCGTCGGGGTCCATGGTGATCTGGTACTTGCCGGCGACGTAGGCGAGCTCCCCGATACCGGCGGTGAGTGGCTTGGGGCCCCGGTCCCGGTACTTCCGCGGCAGCCAGGTCTCGAAGAGGTGCGCGGGTTCGATCACATGGTCGTCGACGCTGATGATGCGGGGCAGTTCGGTCATGGTTCCTGGTCCCCTTTGCCTGACACACAGTTACCTGACGGATCGTCAGATGAGGCTCCCCCAGCAGGCTAGTGGCACACCTCTGGACCGACAAGGCGGCGAGCCCTACGCTCTGCCCACTATCTGACTGTCCGTCAGCTAAACAGGGGGCCGCCGTGAACGACACCGCCCACGCGCTCAGCGAGTCCCGCACCCTCTGGGACCTCGTCGCCCGCCGCGCCGACCTCACCCCCGACCGCCCCGTCCTCCTCCAGGACGACCGCTCCCTGAGCTTCGGCGGACTGCGGGACCGGGCCGAGCGGGTGGCGGCGGGGCTGTACGACATGGGTGTCCGCCCCGGCACCGTCGTCGCCTGGCAGCTGCCCACCCGGATCGAGACGGCCCTGCTCTCCTTCGCGCTGGCCCGCCTGGGCGCCGTACAGAGCCCGGTGATCCCCTTCTACCGGGACCGCGAGGTCGGGTTCGCGCTGCGCGAGTCGAAGGCGGAGTACTTCGCGGTGCCGGGCGAGTGGCGCGGCTTCGACCACACGGAGATGGCGCGGCGGCTGGGCGCCAGGGGCGTCTTCGAGGCGTACGACGTCCTGCCCGACGGCGACCCGTCCGCCCTCCCGGCCCCGCCCTCCGACGGCACCTCGGTGCGCTGGATCTACTGGACCTCCGGCACGACCTCCGACCCCAAGGGCGTCCTGCACACGGACCGCTCGCTGATCGCCGGCGGCTCCTGCCTCGCCCACGCGCTGCGCCTGTCGGCCGACGACGTGGGCTCGATGGCCTTCCCCTACGCGCACATCGCCGGGCCCGACTACACGGTGATGCTGCTGCTGTACGGCTTCCCCGCGGTGCTGTTCGAGCAGTTCGCGCTGCCGGAGGCGCTGGCGGAGTACCGCCGGCACGGGGTGACGGTGGCGGGCGGGTCCACGGCGTTCTACTCGATGTTCCTGGCCGAGCAGCGCAAGCAGCCGGGCCTGCCCCTCATCCCCTCGCTCCGGCTGCTCGCGGGCGGCGGGGCACCCAAGCCGCCGGAGCTCTACCACGCCGTCGTACGGGAGATGGGGGTGCGGCTCACCCACGGGTACGGCATGACCGAGGTGCCGATGATCACCATGGGGTCGCCGGACGACACGGCGGAGCACCTCGCGACGACGGAGGGACGTCCGCCGCGGGGCATGGAGATACGGATCGTGGACGGGGAGGTGCGGCTGCGCGGGGAGGCCGTCTGCCAGGGCTATCTCGATCCGGCGCAGACGACGGAGGCGTTCGACGAGGACGGGTTCCTGCGCACCGGGGACCTCGGACGGCTGACGGACAGCGGACATCTGGTGCTCACCGGCCGCCTCAAGGACGTGATCATCCGCAAGGGGGAGAACATCTCGGCGAAGGAGATCGAGGACCTGCTGCACGCCCACCCGGCCGTCGGGGACGTGGCCGTCGTCGGGCTGCCGGACGCGGAGCGCGGGGAGCTGGTCTGCGCGGTGGTCGAGCAGCCGGAGGGGGCCGAGGAGCTGACCCTGGAGCGGGTGACCTCGTATCTGCGCGCGGAAGGGCTGTCACCGCACAAGCTGCCGGAGCGGCTGGAGGTGGTGGACGCCCTTCCGCGCGGCGAGACCCTGCGCAAGGTGCTCAAGTACCGGCTGCGGGAGCGGTACGCGGGGACGTGAGCCGCCGGGTGCGGCGGCGGGCGCCCGGCGGCGCCCGCCGCGCTACTCGGGGACCGTGAAGTAGCGGGCGAAGGCGGTGACGACCTCGGTCTCGCCGACCTTGCCGTCCGCGTCCGTGTCCAGGGCGGCGGCGGCCGTCCGCGCGGTCTCCTCGCTCGCGCCGAGGGCCTTCAGCACCCGCACGGTGTCCTCGACGGTGGCCCGGCCGTCCCCGTCGGCGTCCGCGACGGCGAGCGCCGCGTGCAGGAAGGGGCGGGCGATCTCGGCGAACCGGTCCGGATTGTCGCGCAGCCGCTTGAGGGCGCCGTTCACGAACTCCTCGCGGGTGATCCGCTGGTCGCCGTCCCGGTCCGCTATGCCGGCCATGCCCTGCCAGAACGCCTCGGCACCGACGTACAGCGCCTGCCCCTTGTCGGAGCGGGCCGCCGTGCCGAACTCCGCGAGCAGCGCCTTGGCCGCCACGTTGAAGTCGGCGCGGTCGATGTAGCCGTTGCCGTCCTGGTCGAAGGTGGCGAACCGGGCGGCGATCCTGTGCTCGTACTCGCTGCTGACCATGTGTGTTTCGGACCGCCTTACGTCACGTCGGGTGCATCTGGCACGGAGCGTACGACGAGAACGCCCCGCGCTGCGCGCGAAAGTGGCGCTCGCGCCGAGACCGGGGGCATTTCGGGACAACGGTGTGGCGGAGCCGTGATCTGCGCCGCCGTCTCGCGAAGCGGGGCGATGGTCCCGCGCGCACGAGGACGCCCGGCAGGACCGGGCCGGGGACGGCCGCCCGGCCGGGAAACGGGCCGGGCCGGGAGCGGCCGAGGGGCCTCGCCGGCGTCACGCCGACAGCGGGTCCGCGCCCTCCCGCACCGCGGAGTCCACGTCGGGATGGACGTCGAACAGGCGGCGCACGCCCAGCGCGCCGAGGACCCGGTTCACGTGGGAGCCGTCCTCCGCGCCCCGGGCCGGGAGGATCAGGCGCAGGCGGCCCTGGCACGAACTCATCAGGCGGCGGGAGGAGATGAGGACGCCGACCCCGCTGGAGTCGCAGAAGAAAACGTCGGAGAGGTCGAGAACAAGACTGTGGTGCCCCTCGGCCACCACGTCGTGCACCCGCTGGCGCAGTACCGGCGAGGTCACCAAATCCAGCTCTCCCGACACCCGGAGCACGGCCCACCCACCCTGCCCACCGCCGGTCACATTGAACGCCACCACCATGCCCTTCGTTCGCCGGAAAGCAAACGGAAGCTGTCCCTACGCTTCCTTGCAGCGTGGCTGCCCAGCGGCCGTTCCCTGAAACACGGGCACAGAAACGGAAACCGGCCCGAAAAGGCTTGTTCTAGTCACCTTCGATCCTGTTCGATCGTTTCTGGTCACCGAGTCCAGGGGAAAGCGAAGGTTCACGGCGAAGGTTCACGGCGAAGGCCCACTACCACCTGCGGCTCCTCGGGGGGCGCGCATTGCGACAAAGGGGCGTGCGCTGTCGGAGGTGCCGACTACATTCGAGGAGACGGTGGGCGCAGGCTTGACAGGAACAGGAACAGGAACAGGAACAGGGACAGGGACAGACAGGCACCGGGGCCGGGACGTGAGCGGCCAGGACACGAGCAGGGTGAGGGGGTCGCATGGCGAAGAAGGACGCACCGCCCCGTTGGGACCGCAAGATGCAGCAGCGGCTGGCCCGCGGTGAGGCAGCCGCCCTCGGCGAGCTCTACGACCGGTTCGCCTCGCTCGTGCACGGACTCGCGCACCGCGTGCTCGACGACGAACGCGCCGCCGACCGCATCACCCGTGAGGTCTTCACCCACGTCTGGGAACACCCGGACTCCTACGACCCCAAGCAGGGTCCCCTGCGCTCCTGGGTCGCCTCCCTGACCCACCGCCTCGCCGTGCAGCGGCTGCGCGCCACCGAGACCGCCGCGCTGCCCCAGGAGGGCCACAACGGCACCGAGGAGCTGGAGCGCAAGGTCCGCCACGCCTCGGTCGCCGCCCGCGCCGACTACATCGTCCAGTCGATGCCCGCCCCGCTGCGCGCCGCCCTGGAGCTGGCCTACTTCCAGCGCCGCGACTACCGCCAGACCGCCGCCGACCTCGGCGTCACCGAGGACGAGGCCCGCCGCCGCCTGCGCCTCGGCCTGCAACTGCTGTCCACGGCCCACGACACCGCCGCGCCCGGAGCCCCGCCCGGCTACGGAGGTGCGGCGTGAGTGGCGCGGGCGGGTTCGAGGCGTACGACGAGCACGACAGAGACCAGGAGAAGGACGGGCGGGAAGGCCGGGGAGAACGGGGAGAACGGGGAGAAGAGGCAGGTCAGGGCGGACCGGGCGGGTACGGGGACGCCAACGGCCCCGACGGCCCCGACGGTCAGGGCGAACCGGACGGCCCGGGACACGGCGACGGCGGCGACGGCCCCACAGACGGTCCTGGGCCCGGCCCCACGCCCGGCCCCCAGCCCTGTATCCCGATGCCCCGCTCCTCCGTCGAGGACACGGGACGGGCCCTGCCCGCCCTGGAGGAGCTGGGTGATCTCGCACCCCCGCCGGCCCCGCTGGTCCTGGAGCACCACGTCCTGAAGGCGCTCCTCGGGGCGTGGGCGCTGGCCGCCTGCTCGCCGGAGGAGACGGCGGCCGTCGAGGAACACCTCGGCGACTGCGGATCCTGCGCGGACGAGGCGCTGCGGCTGCGCGGGGCGGTCGGCCTGCTGCACCGCCCGGAGAGCCTGGACCTGGACCCCGGCCTGCGCACCCGCGTCCTGGGGAGCTGCCTGGACCGGCGCCCGCCGCGCATCCCGGTGCCCGAGTGGGCGGCGCCGTACGACGCCGAGACCGCCCGTCTGGACGCCCTGCTCCAGGACATCGGCGACGCCGAGTGGCACGCGCCCGTGCGGCTGCGCTGGTTCGAGGACGACAGCGCGACGAGCCGCCGGACCACGGTCGCCGGGGTGATCGCGCACCTGCTGACGGTCGACGGCCTGGTCGCGGTCGCGCTCGGCCTCGACGACCCGCTGGGCGACGTCGACGCCCGGGCCCCGACGCCGGCCGCGCGCACCGAGGCGTACTGGCGGGCCTCGCACTTCCCGCCCACCCGAGCCGTGCGGGCACCCTGGCGGGAGCAGAGCCACGACCTGGTGCGCACGGTGTCGTTCACCGGCGGCGGCGCCGGGAAGCCGGCCGTCCCGTACGGCGACTTCGAGCTGCCGCTGCACGACGCGATGCTGGACCGGGCCTTCGAGTGCTGGGTGCACGCGGAGGACATCGCGGAGGCGGTGGACTACCCGTACGACCCGCCCTCGCCGCGCCATCTCCACCGCATGATCGATCTCGCGGCCCGCCTGCTGCCCGGCGTGCTGGCGGCACGGCGGCGGACGGGGCTCGCCGCACCGGCCCCCGGACGCCACCTCGTCCCGGCCGGTGAGCCGGGCCGCAGTCTGCGGCTGGAGATCGAGGGCCTGGGCGGCGGCGACTGGCTGGTCCCCCTGGACTCCCCCGCGGCGGTGGGCTCCGCCGCGCACGAGGTGGCGCATGTCGCCCTGGACGGCGTGGAGTTCTGCCGCCTGGCCGCGGGCCACCTGTCCCCGACGGAGGCGGCGGCCGGCCAGGACGGCGATCGGAAGGCGATCATGGACGTGCTGTTCGCGGCGGCGTCACTGAGCCGGATGTAGCGGTTCCCCGCGCCCCTCGACGTGCGTCCAGCGAGCCGACTTCAGGGGCGCGGGGAACCGCGCGACCAGCCGCCGCCCTCCCGCGGCCGCCCACCCACCCGTACCCCCGGTTGCCTGGGCGCCCACGCACTCACGCACCCACGCACCCACGCACCCACGCGCCTACGCGAACACCACCGTCCGCCGCCCGTTCAGCAGAATCCTCCGCTCCGCGTGCCACTTCACGGCCCGCGCCAGCGCCTGGCACTCCACGTCCCGCCCGATCGCGACGAGCTGGTCCGGCGTCACGCCGTGGCCCACCCGCTCGACCTCCTGCTCGATGATCGGCCCCTCGTCGAGGTCGGCGGTGACATAGTGCGCGGTCGCGCCGATCAGCTTCACCCCGCGTGCGTGCGCCTGGTGATACGGCTTCGCGCCCTTGAAGCTCGGCAGGAAGGAGTGGTGGATGTTGATGATCCGCCCGCTGAGCTGCTTGCACAGGTCGTCGGAGAGCACCTGCATGTAGCGGGCGAGCACGACCAGTTCGACGTCCAGCTCGCGCACCAGCTCCAGCAGCCGCGCCTCGGCCTGCGGCTTGGTGTCCTTCGTCACCGGAAGGTGGTGGAAGGGAATGTCGTACGACGCCACGAGCTCGGCGAAGTCGGTGTGGTTGGACACCACTGCGGCGATCTCCACCGGCAGCGCGCCGATGCTGGCGCGGAACAGCAGGTCGTTCAGACAGTGGCCGAACCTGCTGACCATGAGGACGATGCGCATCTTCTCGTCGGCCCGGTTGATCTGCCAGTCCATGTGGAAGGCGTCACCGATCGCCGCGAAGCTGGCCCGCAGCTTGTCCACGGTCACCGGAGCGTCCCCGGAGAAGTGGACCCGCATGAAGAACAGTCCGGTGTCGTGATCGCCGAACTGCTGGCTGTCCTCGATGTTGCAGCCGGTCATGAACAGGTAGCTGGACACGGCGTGCACGATGCCCTGCTTGTCGGGGCAGGAGAGCGTGAGGACGTACTGGTCGGCGGGGACGGCGGCTCGGGCGGACTGGTCATTCATGCAGGACAGGGTCCCATATCCGGGGCCCGTGCCGCCCGGCCGTCTCGCTCTCCAGACGCCGTGCGGCCCTAGGCGGACCGGGTCATGATGTGCAGCACCTCGAGGGTGCGCGGCGGCGCGTCCGGGTCCTCCCCGTCGGCCGTCGCCATCCGCACGTGCGCGTCCCGTGCCGCCCGGACCGCGTCCGGCCAGCCGGAGTGGTCGACGTACGCGGAGACCGGGGCGTCGGGCCCGACCTGGTGCATGATCCGCAGCACCCGCAGGACGGCGGTGTCGACGAGGGCGGCCTCCTGGGAGTCCCGGAAGATCGTGCCGACGTACTTCTCGGCGGACCAGTTGTCCAGCCAGGTGTCCTCGACCAGGCGGTACACGGCGTCGGTGACGTCTCCGTACCCCTCGACCCCGGCCAGCCAGACGTCCCGCTGGAACGCCGGGTCGGAGAGCATGTGCAGCGCGGAGCGCACATTGGTGCGCCAGCGCCACCACGGCATGTCAGTGAGGGGCATACCGCCCATGGTGGATGAGCGACGCCCGCGACGGGAAGAGTTCTCCGAACCTTGCACGGTCATCGATCGTACGTTCCCCTTCTCGGAGGCGTCACCACCCCCCGCTGTTCACCCTTACGTCACCCGCCGACAACCGAGGGTCACAGTCAGGTTGGTGATGTGACGGAAGCGTGTGTGCCCATGACCGGCAGGCGACGCTTCCGCAGCACCTTCCGCAGCACCTTCCTCCCCACCTTCACCCAGCCCGTCAGAGCGAGAGCCGTCACGGCGGGGGCGCTGGTGGCGTCTGTGTGGCTCACCGCCGGATGCGGGGTCGTCCCCGGCGCCACGGGGGGCTCCGGGGACGGCCCGATCAAGGTCATGACCTGGGCGCCGGAGAACACCAACGCGACGAACAAGCCGGGCATGCCCGCCTTCGCGAAGGCCTACGCCCGCTGGATCAACGCCAAGGGCGGCCTCAACGGCCGTGACATCACCGTCCTGACCTGCAACGACCACAACGACAGTCTGGCCGCGGCGAAGTGCGCCCAGCGCGCGGTCGACGAGGACGTCGTCGCGGTCGTCGGCTCCTACAGCCAGTACGCCGACGCCTTCCTGCCTCCCCTGGAGGGCGCGGGCATCCCGTACATCGGCGGCTACGGCGTCACCACCGCCGAGTTCACCAGTCCGCTGTCCTACCCGGTCAACGGCGGGCAGCCCACTCTGCTGGCCGGGCTCGGCCGGGCGCTCACCGACTGCGGGCCCGTCGCGCTGATCCGGCCCGACAACATCGCGGGCGACGAACTGCCCACCCTGCTCAACTCCGGGCTGACGGCCGGCGGACACCCGGTCAGCCACGACGTCCTGGCGGCGGAGGACGCCACCGAGTACTCCGGGCAGGCCGGACAGGCACTCGCGAAGACCACCACCGACCCGGTGAGGAAGGGCTGCGTGGTGCCCGCGCTCGGCGACCGCACCGGCACCTTCATGGACTCCTTCCGCCGCGTCCGCGAGGACTACCCCGACGTGCGGACCGCCATGGTGCTCGGCAACGTCGACCAGACGGAGATCAACGCCTCCGGCGGGCGGTCCGGTCCGTACGAGGGCTCGTACATCACCGGCTGGTACCCGGTGGAGACGGACCCGCGCTGGAAGCCGATGAAGAAGGTCATCAGCGAGCAGGCCTTCGGCGACAACCGCATCGACGCCGCGGACACGGGCGTGCAGACCACGTACATCGCGTACACCGTCTTCACGCAGGTCGCCGAGTCGCTGAACGGCGAGGTGTCTCCCGACGCCCTGCGGGGCGTCCTGGACGACGGGTTGAAGGTCACCACGGGCGGACTGACCCCGACCCTCCGGTGGGACTTCCAGGGACCGCTCGCCGCCGTCGGCTTCCCGCGCCTGGCCAACACCGACGTGTCCCTCCAGGTCGTCCGGAAGGGCCGGCTGGTGCTGGCCGAGAAGGAGTTCACCGACGTCAGGGAGACACTGAAGAACGCCGAGCTGGACTGAGGGACCGGACCAGACCGGACCGGACCGGAGGGGACCGGCGGGCCGGCGGGCCGGTCCCCTCAGCGGACGGGGATCACGGGGATCACAGCTGGGTCGGCCGGCGCTCGGTCAGACCGTACGACTTCGCGATGGCGTTCCACAGCTTGGCCGCCTTGACCTTCTCGGTGCTGGCGGTACCGCTCGCCCGGTTGCCGGCCGCGGTCTGGTCGGTGGTGCGGGCCTGGCCCTTCCGGCAGCCCTTCTTGCCGGCCGTCTGGTCCGCCCAGGCCGCGTAGTGGTTGTCCGCCGACGCGGACGCCTGCCAGGCCTTCTTCAGGGCGTCGGTCAGCGCCGCGTTGTCGGGCAGCTTGTCGACCGGGAGTTCGGCGAGCCGGGTCACCAGGCCGGTGCGCTGCTGGGCCGCGCCCCGCAGGTCCTTGGCCGCCTGGGCCAGGTTGTCGCAGGACTTCACGTCCTCCACCGCGTTGATCACGGTCGTCCGGCTGTTGCCGCTGTCCGCGAGCAGCTTGTCCAGGGCGACGGCCTGCTGCTCGGCCGGATCGGCGGACGGCGAGGCGGAACCGTCGGTGGCGGGGGCCGTCGCGGAGACCGGCTGGTTCGGGGTCTCGCCCTTGTCGTCGCTCCCGCCGTCGGCGAGCAGCGCGCCCGCGCCGATGCCGAGGACGGCGATACCGATGCCGACGGCGGCTATCAACGGCACCCGGGATCCGCTGCGACCGCCCCGGCCGCCACCGCGAGGACCGTCCTCGTCGTCGTACGCGCCGTGCCGCCCGCCGCCCGCGCCCGGCGGGGCGTACGACGGCTGCGCGGACTGCCCGTACGGCGGCCGGCCGCCGGGCCCCGCCTCGGGCTGCTGGACGCGGGGCAGCTGCTGGGTCGCCCCGGCCGGGCCCCGGCCGGGGTCCGCGCCGCCGCGGAAGAGGTTGTCGAACTCTGCGGGCGGCTGGCGGTCCCCGCCCTGCGGGTCGCCGTAGGGCGCCGCACCGGACTGCTGTCCGGGCACGGGCGCGATGTACTGCGTGGCCTCCGCGTCGGCGCCGGCGGCGGGCGGCAGAGGCCCCGCTCCGCCCGGCCGGGAGCCGCCCCGCGGCCCGCGGCCCAGCACCCGGGTGGACTCGGCGGGCGACTCGGCCCCCGCCTCGGGCGGCAGCGCCCCGGGCCCGACGGGCGGGAGGAACTGGGTGGCGCCTTCGTCCGGCGACGCGGCGGCCTGCCCCGGATACGGGCCCGCCCCGCCCGGCCCGGCACCGGGAGGAACCGGCGGGAGGAACTGGGTGGCACCCTCGTCCGGCGACGCGGCGGCCTGCCCCGGATACGAGCCCGCCCCGCCCGGCCCGGCACCGGGAGGAACCGGCGGGAGGAACTGGGTGGCACCCTCGTCCGGCGACGCGGCGGCCTGCCCCGGATACGAGCCCGCCCCGCCCGGCCCGGCACCGGGAGGGACCGGCGGGAGGAACTGGGTGGCGCCTTCGTCGGCGGGCGGAAGGGGAGCGCCGCCGGGGGTGCCGTGCCCGGTGCCGGGGGCGTACCCGTCGGCGGGAGGCAGGGGCGCGCCTCCGGCGGCGGGGCCGTACGCGCCGCCCTGGTGCGAGGAGGCCTCCGGGGCACCCTGGCCGACGGGAGGCAGGTAGTAGGAGGTCGGCGGGTCGGTGTGGTGCCCCGTGGGCTGCGGCGAGGCACCGGCCGGGCCGTAGGCGCCGGCGCCGTGCCCCGGCGCGTGCCCGGACTCCGGAGGCAGGGACGCGGACGGTGTCCCGCCGGGTGCCTGAGGTGTGCCCCAGGACTGCGCGGGCGGAGCCGACCAGCCCTGTTCCGGCTGCTGGGTCCGCTCCGGCTGCTGGGCCTGATGCCGCTCCGGGGCCCACGGCGTGCCCCAGGCCTGCCCGCCGGCCGGCGCCGAGCCCGGCCCGGAGGCCGCCTGACCGGACGTCTGCCCTTGCGCCGGGCCGTAGGCCGTTGCCCGCGCCGCCTCGCCGTAGGCGGGCCCGGACTCCTGGCCGGACTCGCGGGGGCCGTACCCCTGACCGGACTCCTGGCCGGACTCGTGGGGGCCGTACCCCTGACCGGACCCCTGGCCGTACGCCGGCCCGGACTCCTGGCCGGACTCCTGGGAGACGTACCCCTGACCGGACTCCTGGCCGTACCCCGGCCCGGGCGCCGCGCCGGGGCCCTGGTCGCCGTACGCCCCGCCCGGTCCCTGTCCGTACGCGGCGCCGGGCGCCGGTGCCGGAGCGGGGCGGCCGGGGCGGCCGTCGCCGTATCCGCCTGTCATGCCCGGCAGCAGGGGTTCCCCACCGTCGGAGGGCAGCACGATGCCTTCGCGCGCTTCGCGCGCTGAGGGCTCCTCGCCCTGTCCACTCTGCGTCACCGGGACTCCTACGAATGGGGGACTGTCGGAATCGTCGGCTCACGCTACCGGGTCCCCGAAGCCGCGTGCTACGCAGCTCAGGCCGTGACCCGCGTCCCTGTGACCGCCGTAACAGCCCACCGCCGGATTCCGGCGGTCACGGGGCGGAACCGCGCCCCCATCCGCTGTATATGGCCCCTTTCCTCACCCCCGCCTTCGTTCACCGTCCGTTCATGCCCGCGGAGGGCGGACATCTCAGGCCGCCGCCTGGAGCTCCATCCGGGCGCCGAACTCCCTTACCACGGGCTCGTCCTGGAACGGCTCCAGCCGCTGCTGGAAGTCGTCCAGGTACTCGGCGCCCCGGTTGGAGCGGAGCGTCTCCAGCAACTCCACCGCCTTGAGGCCGGTGTTGCAGGCCTGCTCCACCTCCCGCTGCTGGACCTGCGCGGTGGCGAGCAGCACATAGCCGATCGCCCTGCGGCGGGCCCGCGACTCGGGATGCCCGGCCAGGGACTCCCGCGCGCACCGCGCCGCCGCCTCGGCCTGCCCGAGGTCGCGGTGGCAGTGCGCCAACTCGTCGGCCAGGTACGCCTCGTCGAAGTGCGCGATCCACGCCGGGTCGTCCCCCGAGTCCGGGTCCGCCGACTCCAGCGCGCGCACCGCGCGTCCGGACGCCGCCTGGGCGGCCCGCGCGTCGCCCATCAGGGCGTGCCCGCGTGCCTCGGCGGCGGCGAACATCGCCTCCGCGCGCGGCGTGACGCGCCCGCGCGCCCCCTCCTGCGCCGCCCGCGCCAACTGCGCGATCTCGCGCGGGTTTCCGAGCTGCGCGGCGAGGTGGCTCATGGACGCGGCGAGGACGTACCCGCCGTAGCCGCGGTCGCCCGCCGCCTGCGCGAGCCGCAGCGCCTGGATGTAGTACCGCTGGGCGAGGCCGGGTTGGCCGGTGTCGACGGCCATGTAGCCCGCCAGTTCGGTCAGCCGGGCCACCGCGGCGAACAGGTCACGGCCCACCGCCTCCCGGTACGAGCCCGCCAGCAGCCCGGAGACCACGCTGTTGAGGTAGTGCACGACGACCGGGCGCACATGCCCGCTGCCGTACTGGTGGTCCAGGTCGACCAGCGCCTGCGTCATCGCCCTGACCGCCGCCACGTCGGACGGTCCCACCCGGGGTCCGGCCGAGCGCGCGACCTGCGCGTCGGCCGCGGAGATCAGCCAGTCGCGGCTGGGCTCGACCAGCGCGGACGCGGCGACGGACGAACCGGACAGGAAGTCCCGGCGGCCCACGTCACTGCGCCACAGCTCACACACCTGCTCGATGGCCCCCAGTACCGTCGGCGAGAACTGGAGCCCGACGCCCGAGGCGAGGTTCTTGCCGTTGGCCATGCCGATCTCGTCGATCGTGACCGTACGGCCGAGCTTGCGGCCGAGGGCCTCCGCGATGATCGCCGGAGCGCGTCCGCGTGGCTGCTGCCCGCGCAGCCAGCGCGCCACGGACGTCTTGTCGTACCGCAGATCGAGGCCGTGCTCGGCGCCGCACATGTTGACCCGGCGGGCGAGCCCGGCGTTCGAGCAGCCCGCTTCCTGGATGAGCGCCTGCAGCCGTTCGTTCGGCTGCCGCGCGACGAGAGGCCTTGCGGCCATGGCGTACCCCCTGTGGCTGCGGTGCCTGCCCACGCACCGAGTTGACGTGTCTTCCACGGACGGACTTCCCGGACTAGCCGGAACGACAGGAACGGAAGATCCGGCCGTGAAGATCAATGCCCCGCTCCCACGGCGAAAATGCGAGGCTTGTGAGGATTGCCGGGGTAAAGGCGATTGCCGCCCCCCACACCTGGTTACCCGGCCCACGCTCCGATCCCTCCCGCGCGCCCCCACCCATGCATCCATGCGCCCCAGATGCGGAATCGATGCTCCTCCCCCGCGCGCGCTACAGCCGTAACCCGAGGTGGGCGCGGGAGTTGAGAGGAGCGTGGAAGAGACGATCGCGGGCACCGAAGCCGCTCAGATTCCGAAGCAGCGCGGGGAATCGTTGCTGGAGACAGCCGCACGCTACGCCGAGGAGCGCCACTGGGACGTCTTTCCCGGGACCTGGCTGGACGCGGTCGACGGGGTGCAACGCTGCTCGTGCGGCGACGCCGCGTGCGCCGTACCCGGCGCGCATCCGGCGCGCGTGGACTGGGAGTCGCAGGCGACCGGCAGCGCGACCGTGGCACGCCGGATGTGGCAGAAGCAGCCGACGGCGTCGATCCTGCTGCCCACCGGCCGTACGTTCGACGCCGTCTCCGTGCCGGAGACGGCCGGGTTCCTCGCGCTGGCGCGGATGGAGCGGATGGAGCTGACGCTGGGTCCGGTGACCCTGACGCCGGACCGGCGGATGCAGTTCTTCGTGCTGCCGGGCGCGTCGGTGAAGGTGCCGGACCTCGTGCGCAAGCTGGGCTGGTCCCCTTCGTCGCTGGACCTCGTCGCGCTGGGCGAGGGGTCCTACGTGGCCGGGCCGCCCACGCGGTTCGGGTCCTCGGGCGCCGTGCAGTGGGCGTGCCGGCCGACGCCGGCGAACCGGTGGCTGCCGGACGTGGAGGAGCTGATCTCGCCGCTCGCCTACGCCTGCGGGCGGGACCGGTAGCGCCTTGTGCCCCGCCTCGTGCCCTTTGTCGGCGCCCGCGGGCCGGCCGGGGCCGTTCGCGCGGTTCCCCCACGTCCCTGAGGTGTGCCCCCTGACCGTAGGGTTCTGGCATGACGTCGGGAGCAGTGGTGGGGACAGCCGCCGTACGCGTACAGGGGCTCTGGAAGCGGTTCGGGCAGCAGGTGGCCGTGGCCGGGATCGATCTGGACCTGCCCGCGGGGAAGTTCATCGGGCTCGTCGGGCCGAACGGGGCGGGCAAGACCACCACGCTGTCGATGGTGACCGGGCTGCTCCGGCCCGACCAGGGGTCGGTGGAGATCGTCGGGCACGACGTGTGGCGGGACCCGGTCGAGGTGAAGGCCCGGATCGGGGTGCTGCCGGAGGGGCTGCGGCTGTTCGAACGGCTGTCGGGACGTGAACTGCTCTCCTACTCCGGCCGGTTGCGCGGGCTGCCCGGCGCCGAGGTCGACAAGCGGACCACCCAGCTCCTCGACGTCCTGGACCTGGCCGGGGCCCAGCACAAGCTCGTCGTCGACTACTCGACCGGCATGCGCAAGAAGATCGGGCTCGCGGCCGCGCTCCTCCACAACCCCGAAGTGCTCTTCCTCGACGAGCCGTTCGAGGGCGTCGACCCGGTGTCGGCCCAGACCATCCGTGGCGTCCTGGAGCGCTACACCGCCTCCGGCGCCACCGTCGTCTTCTCCTCCCATGTGATGGAGCTGGTCGAGTCGCTGTGCGACTGGGTGGCCGTCATGGCCGCCGGCCGCATCCGCGCCCAGGGGACGCTGGCGGAAGTGCGCGGCGACGCGCCCTCGTTGCAGCGGGCGTTCCTCGAACTCGTCGGCGCGGGCGGCCGGGACGCCGGTTCCGACCTGGACTGGCTGGGCGGCGGAGCGGCCCGGTGAGCGCCGACAGCACCCCCGCCCCGGCGGCGGACATCACGCCCGTCGTCGTACGGCTGAAGCTGTCCCTGCTGCGGAACGGGCTCAAGCAGTCCGCCGGGCGGCGGGCCGCCTACATCGGTTCGGCCGTCGCCGTGCTGCTCTTCTCCGTGGTGCAGCTGATCGGCCTGATCGCCCTGCGCGGACACGCCCACGCCGCCTCCCTGGTCGTGCTGCTGGTGGCGGTGCTGGCGGCCGGCTGGGCGGTGATGCCGCTGTTCTTCCCCGGCGGCGACGAGACCCTCGACCCGACCCGGCTGGTGATGCTCCCGCTGCGGCCCCGCCCGCTGGTCCGGGCGCTGCTGGTGTCCTCCCTCATCGGCATCGGACCGCTGTTCACGCTGTGCATGCTCGTCGGTTCCGTGGTGTCGGTCGCGCACGGGGGTGCGGCGTACGTCGTCGGCGTCGTCGGTGTCGTGCTCGCGCTGCTGGTCTGCGTGGCCCTCGCGCGGGCCGTCGCGGTCGCCAACATCCGGCTGCTGACCAGCCGCAAGGGTCGGGACCTGGCGGTGCTCAGCGGACTGGTCGTCGCGGTCGGCGCGCAGGTCGTGAACTTCGGCGCGCAGCGGCTGGGGTCGGGTGGGCTGGCGCAGCTCGACGGGCCGGCCGACGTCCTCAAGTGGCTGCCGCCCGCCTCGGCGATCGGCGCGGCGGACTCCGCGAGCGAGGGGGCGTACGGCGTCGCCGTCCTGCAACTCGCCCTGACCGCCGCCGCCCTGGCGGGACTGCTCGCCCTGTGGTCGAAGCATCTGACCCGGCTGATGACCGCGCCGGACGGCTCCACCCTTCAGGCCGCCGACTCGCGGACCCGTGAGCGGAACTCGGCGGGCCTGTCCCGTCTGCTGCCGGCCGGCCGCACCGGCACCGTCATGGAGCGCAGCCTGCGCTACGTGTGGCGCGACCCCAAGACCAAGGCGGCCTGGGTGACCTCCCTCGCCATCGGTCTGATCGTGCCCGTGTTCAACGCCCTCCAGGGCACCGGCTCGATCTACTTCGCCTGCTTCGCCGCCGGGATGCTCGGCGTGCAGATGTACAACCAGTTCGGGCAGGACACGTCCGCGTTCTGGCTCGTCGCGATGACGATCTCGTCGACCCGGGACGCGTACGTCGAGCTGCGCGCGCGGGCCCTCGCCCTGCTGGTGATCACCCTGCCGTACGCCACCCTCGTGACCGTCCTGACGACGGCGCTGCTGGGGGACTGGCCGAAGCTGCCCGAGGTGCTCGGGCTGTCCTTCGCGCTGCTCGGGGCGATGCTGGCGACCGGGGCGTGGACGTCGGCGCGCTTCCCGTACTCCATCCCGCAGGAGGGCTACAAGAACGTGGCCCCCGGTCAGTCCGGGCTCGCCTTCATGGCCATCCTGGGCGGCATGGTCGCGGCGGCCCTGCTGTGCGCCCCCGTCATCGCCGGGACGATCTGGCTGAACATCAGCGACGGCGGCGACGAGTGGAGCTGGCTGCTGCTGCCGGTGGGGGCGGTCTACGGCACGGCGATCACCGTGGGAGGCCTGCGCCTGGCGGCCCCGCGGACGGCCCGGCAGCTGCCGGAGATCCTGGTGGCGGTCAGCAAGGGGTGAATCCCGGGGCGGGGCTCTTGGGGGCCTGGACCTGGTGAGGCTCCTGGGACCCGCTTCGGCGGCCGCGGGAGCAGGGGGTCGGCGGGGCGGCGCCTCGGCCGGCCGGTCACCGCGGCGGTCCGAGGTCGTGACCTCGTCCGGTACGGGCTCGGCGGCCCGGTGCGACCGCCTGGCCGGCGGCGGTCCCGAGCGGGTGGGCGGCTCGCGGTGGGCGCCCCGCTCGTGAGGGCGGGTGGCCGGGTGCGCCGCCCCGGGGCGGGGCCGCCCGCCCGGGGCGACCGTGCGACGGTGTTCCCGGCGTCGGCGGGGTCGTGGTCGCCGGGGCCGGGGCCGTCCGTGCTGCCCGGCCGGGGCATGGACAGGGGAGGCGGCGCGAACGCCGGACATCGGCTCCGGCGGGCCGCGTCAGCTCTTGAGGTCCGTGAGGACGCCGTCCAGGAAGGGCTCCACGGCGCTCCGCCAGGCGTCCGGCTGGTCGTAGTGCACGAGGTGGCCGGCTTCCGCGACTTCCGCGTACTCGCCCCGGGGCAGGACGCGGACCATCTCCTGCGCCTCGGCGCGGCCCAGTTCGCCGTCCAGGCCGCGGACCACGAGGGTGGGGCACCGGACCTGGGTGAGCTCCTCCCAGTGGGCGTCGTAGACCCAGGTCTCGCGGGACTCCAGCATCTGCTCCGGATCGAAGACCGGGCGCCAGCCGTCGGGGGACTCGTGCATGACCTCGGCGTAGAACTCGCCGCGGGCCGGGTTCGGGCGCTCCACCCAGGGGTCGTCCTCGCCGAACCACTTGCGTACGTCGGCGAGGGTGGCGAAGGGGACGGGCCAGGCCTTGAACCAGTCCTCCCACTCGCGCTGCGAGGCGGCGCCGAGCGCGGAGGCCCGCATGTCGCAGATGATCACCCCGCGGACCAGGTCGGGGCGCTTGGCGGCGAGCTGCCAGGCGGTCAGGGCACCCATGGCGTGACCGACGAGGACGGCCGGGCCGAGGCCCAGTTGCTCGAGGGCGGCCTCGGCGTCCTCGACGTAGGCCTCGCGGGTGTAGGCGGCTCGCGGGGGCTTGTCGCTCTGCCCGTGGCCGCGCTGGTCGAGGGCCACGGCGCGGTGCCGTTCGGAGAGCCAGCGGGCGGTGGACGCCCAGTGGGAGGCGCGACCCATCAGCCCGTGCAATAAGAGCACCCCCGGGCCCCGCTCGGGCTCTCCCGGACCGTCCTTGCCCGGGTCGGTCTTGGGAGGGTCGCCGAACTCCCAGGCCGCGAGGCGTACGCCGCCCGCTCCGATCACGTCGATACGCCGCGCCATAGGTCCTGGCACCCCCCTAGCTCCGCTCGGACCGCTCGCCTCCGCTCGAGGCGGGCGGTCCTGTGAACCGCGTCCTGCCTGTCGTGTCCGTCGTTCCTGTCCACACCCCTGAAGCGCGGATTCCACGCGATGCGTCACCGCAGACTATCGAATACCCATTCGAAGATGGCGTTCTGGCCGACAACACCCCTCGTTCGAGTGACCTCGCCCGAGGAATGATCGCCGCCGCCGAGGGGAGACCTTCAGCGGGAGGCGGACCGCTCGGGGACATCGGTCCGCAGGGGATGACCCTGAGAGCTCGGGGCTCCGGGTCAGCACAGGGGAGGACAGGCCCCGGCGCCACACGGCGCCGGGGCCCTCTCCCTGTTCACGGCGCATCGTCCCCGCCCCCTCCCCGGCCGGGCGGCATCGCTGCCGGCCGGCGCGCCAAGAGCCCCTCAGGTCATATGCCTCACGCGACAGCCTTGCATGCGAAGCGTCCGGGCGCTGCGATTAAGCGTACTGAATCTCGGATTCGACGAGATCGCCGTGAGGCCACAACTGCCTCCTCGTTCCCATGAGTTGACTGCCGGTCGGTGCGACAGCGCAGGTCGCGCGGCCGGTGCCCCGACCCCGGCACGCGGCGCCCCGCACGCGGTTCCGGCGCCCTGCGCCCGGCTCAGCGCTTGGCGACGAACACGTGCGAGGCCACGTCCGACTCCAGTTCGGCCGCCTCGCCTCCGCTGCCCACCAGCACACCGCCCGCCGACTCGGTCACACTCACCACCGAACCCGGCTGCACGCCCGCCCGGCGCAGCGTGTACATCAGCTGGGCGTCCGTCTGGATCGGCTCCCCGATCCGGCGCACCACGACCGTCTTGCCCTCCAGTCCGGGGTCGAGGTCGGCGAGCGACACCATGCCCTCGTCCAGGAAGGGGTCGGCGCCGTCCTTCTCGCCGAGCTCCTCCAGGCCGGGGATCGGGTTGCCGTACGGCGACTCGGTGGGGTGCCGGAGCAGTTCCAGCACGCGCCGCTCGACGGCCTCGCTCATCACGTGCTCCCAGCGACACGCCTCGGCGTGCACCTGCTCCCATTCCAGACCGATCACGTCGACGAGCAGACACTCGGCGAGGCGGTGCTTGCGCATCACGCGGGTGGCCAGCCGGCGGCCCTCGTCGGTGAACTCCAGGTGGCGGTCGGTGGCCACGGACACGAGTCCGTCGCGCTCCATCCGCGCCACCGTCTGGCTGACGGTCGGCCCGCTCTGGTCGAGTCGCTCGGCGATCCGGGCGCGCATGGGGACCACACCTTCCTCCTCCAGCTCGAGGATGGTGCGGAGATACATCTCCGTGGTGTCGATCAGTCCGGACATACGTGCCCCTTGATGAGATCCGCCGGAAGCACGACAGCATCCGGCTCGTGCGCTGGCCCTGGACTCAATTCTGCCGGATACCACGGACAACCGTGCCGCGCCGTTGAAACCAAGAGGTTACGCGGGGGCTCTACGGCCGTATTGACATCCCGCTGGTCCAGACCGCACCGTGATCCGCGGCACAGACCTCACCTCGACCTCTCTGACGCTCCGAAGGGGCCCGCATGAGCGACGGCACGCTGTCCGGCCAGTTCCTCGACGCCGCGATCGGCCTGTTGCGGCGGGTGCGGGACGAGGAGGCCGGGTCCGTCGAGGCGGCCGGGAATGTGCTCGCGGACACCGTGGTCCGCGGCGGCCGGCTGTTCGCCTTCGGCGCCGGTCACTCCTCGCTCGCCGCGCAGGACGTCGTCTACCGCGCGGGCGGACTCGCCCTGATGAACCTGCTGGCCGTCCCCGGCGCCGTCGGCGTCGACGTGATGCCGGCCACCCTCGGCTCGGCCCTGGAACGCGTCGACGGCCTCGCGAGCGCCGTCGTCGACTGCTCACCGCTGCGCGCGGGCGACGCCCTCGTGATCATCTCCCTCTCCGGCCGCAACGCGCTGCCCGTGGAGATGGCCCAGCACGCCCGCTCCCTGGGCGTGCGGGTCATCGGCGTGACCTCGGTGGCGTACGCCTCGGAGACGACGTCCCGGCATGTCTCCGGCACGTTCCTGAAGGACCACTGCGACGTCGTCCTCGACTCGAAGATCGCGGTCGGCGACGCGGAACTGGCCCTCGACACCGTGCCGGCGCCGTTCGCCCCCGCCTCCACGGTCGTCACGGCGGCCCTCCTCCAGGCCGTCATGGCCACCGCCGCCGGGGCGCTGGCCGCCCGGGGCGTGGAGCCGCCGCTGCTGCGCTCGGGGAACGTCGACGGAGGCCACGAGTGGAACAGGCAGGTCTTCGACAAGTACGGCGACCGCATCTTCTACCGCCGCTGAACCCACCAGCGGTCCTCGCCCCCGCCGCCCCTTCCCGTCCCCGACCTTCCGGGGCTCCGCCGCGGGCCCCGCTCCTCAAACGCCGGAGGGGCTGATGTCGGGGGTCTGGGGGCGGCGGGGCCGAGAACCCGGGTCGTCGGCGCGGGGGGCCGCTCCTACGCGCGCCCCAGCGTCTCGCCCAGGTCGAGGGCTCCGGCGATGCGCACGGCCACGTCCTCCGCGTACATAGCGTCGCCCCGCTCGAACCGGCTGCGTCCGGCTCCGCGCAGAAACGTCACGACGCCCAGCGTCCGCCCCCGGCTGCGCAGCACCGCGCACAGGGCGTGCACCGCGTCCGGCGGCCACTGCCGGGCCAGGGCCCACTCCCGCGCCTCCTCCGCCGGAACGGCCCCCGCGCCGGCCCGCACCGAGCCGATCCGCTCCACGCACTGCAACGCCGGGTGGCCCTCCGCGTACCGCACCGGCAGGCCCGCCTCTCCGGTCAGCAGGCTCGGGCCGGGCGCGCCGGAGGGTGTCGCGGCGAGCCGTACCAGCCGCGGCGGCCCCGCCGTCTCCCCGTCGGCCGTCGCGCCGCCCGCGACCCGGTCGATCAGCGCGTGGTCGGCGAAGCCGGCGAGGGCGAAGTCCAGGTGGACGGCGGCCGCCTCCTGCGGGTCCTCGCACTCGGCGGCGGCCCGCGCGGCCCGGTGCAGCTGGTTGGTGCGGAACCGGAGCAGCGACGCCTCCTGCTCGGCCCGCTTGCCCTCGGTGACGTCCTGGAAGAGCCAGCCCACGCCCAGCGGCACGGGCTCCTCCGCGAGCGGCGAGGCGAGCCGGACGAACCCGCAGCGCCAGCAGCGCCGCTTCTCGCCCTCCGGGGTCCGCACACTCACCCAGATCTCGGCGGGCGCGGGCGGCGCGCCCTCGGCCAGCACATGGGTGAGCGCGCTCTCCAGTTCCTCCACGCCCTGCGCGAGCAGCTCGCCGAGGGGCCGCCCCAGCGCGGACGTGCGCCCGATGCCGAGCGCGCGGGCCGCGTGCGCGTTGACCACGGCGGGCCGCAGATCGACGTCGACGAGCACGACACCCCAGCTCGCGTCCTCGAACAGCGCCTCGCTCAGGGCGATGGACCGCTCCAGGTCGATCTGCGTGTGGACCTCGCTGAACGCGCAGTACACGCCGGCCGGTTTCCCGTCGGGCCCGCGCACGGCCGCCGACTGGGTCCGCACGAGCACCCGCCCGCCGTCCTTGGTCAGCAGGGCGAACTCGTGGACCTGGCGGCCGGGGGCGTGCATCACGGACAGCAGCCGGCCCTCGACCTCCTCGGCGTCGGCGCTGCGCACCGCCCACCCGGCGAAGCCGTGCCGTCCCACGGCCTCGTCCGCGGTCCAGCCGAGGATCCGCTCCGCCTCACGGTTCCAGTGGGTCACCACCCCGTCCGCGTCGAAGGCGCACAGGGCGGCGTCCATTCCGTCGAGGAGCGCGGCCAGCAGATCCGAGCCGTCCGAGCCCTCCGGACCGTCCCGCTCGGGCTCGTCCGGCCCGATCTCGTCGGTGGCCCCATAACGCCGGGAAGCACTCACCTGGACCCCCTGCAGGCTGCCGCGTCCGCGCGTACCGCACGTCGGTTCGCTCACTCACAATCATTCAACTCGAACGTGACGCAGGACACACCGGGTTCCCACAAGATGAAGAAAATCGTTGAGGGCCGGAAACGCTCCGTCGCACCACTCCTACCCCGTGAACGGCTCCCGTCGCAGGTCGATCCCCAGGCCGGTCCGCGGGCCGGTCCACCCCGGTCAGACATCCCGGAAAAACGGTTGATCCGGGCCCGGGCGGTTCCTAGGGTGTGGTTCACGCAGGAAAGGAGGTGATCGGGTACATGAGTGAAACCCGGACGCGCGAGGTGGCTGCGGGCTGAGCGGCCCGTCACCACACCGAGTGCGGTGCCGGACCAGCGTGTGCGAGATACACGCGGCCGGCCCAATCCCGACGCAGTCACCCGACCCGCGAGCTCGCCGGTACGTCCGGCCGGCTTCTCCGCCGTGAGGCGGGGAGACCCGAGCTCGCGGGTCGTCTGCGTGCGGTCCCGGCCGGCTCAGCCGGTGATGTCGCCGTACCCCTCGATCTCCCGCGGATCGCGCGACCCCGGGCCGGTGTAGCGGGCCGACGGGCGGACCAGGCGGCCGGTGCGCTTCTGCTCCAGGATGTGGGCCGACCAGCCCGCGGTACGGGCGCAGGTGAACATCGAGGTGAACATGTGGGCCGGGACCCCGGCGAAGTCCAGGACGATGGCGGCCCAGAACTCGACGTTGGTCGCGAGGACGCGGTCGGGGCGGCGGGCGTGGAGTTCCGCGAGGGCGGCCTTCTCCAGGGCCTCGGCGATCTCGAAACGGGGCGCGCCCAGTTCGCGGGCGGTGCGGCGCAGCACCCGCGCGCGCGGGTCCTCGGCGCGGTAGACGCGGTGGCCGAAGCCCATGAGGCGTTCGCCCTTGTCGAGGGCCTGCTTGACGTAGGCCTCGGCGTCGCCCGTCCGCTCGATCTCCTCGATCATCCCGAGCACGCGGGAGGGGGCGCCGCCGTGCAGCGGGCCGGACATCGCTCCCACGGCGCCCGACAGCGCGGCCGCCACGTCCGCGCCCGTGGACGCGATCACCCGTGCCGTGAAGGTGGACGCGTTCATGCCGTGCTCGGCCGCCGAGGTCCAGTACGCGTCCACGGCCGCCACGTGCTTGGGGTCGGGCTCGCCCCGCCAGCGGATCATGAAGCGTTCGACGACGGACTGCGCCTTGTCGATCTCCCGCTGCGGGACCATGGGCAGGCCCTGGCCGCGGGCGGACTGGGCGACGTAGGACAGGGCCATGACGGCGGCGCGGGCGAGGTCGGCGCGGGCCTGGGCGGCGTCGATGTCCAGCAGCGGCCGCAGGCCCCACACGGGCGCCAGCATGGCGAGCGCGGACTGCACGTCGACCCGGATGTCCCCGGAGTGGACCGGGATCGGGAACGGTTCCGCGGGCGGCAGGCCGGGGTTGAAGGCGCCGTCGACGAGCAGGCCCCAGACGTTGCCGAAGGAGACGTGACCGACCAGGTCCTCGATGTCGACGCCCCGGTACCGCAGGGCGCCGCCCTCCTTGTCCGGTTCGGCGATCTCCGTCTCGAACGCGACGACTCCCTCTAGTCCGGGTACGAAGTCGGACATCAGGCGGCTCCTCGTGATGTGTACGACGTGATGTGTACGACGATGCGCACGACGGGTGGCGCCGACGGACCCACGGTCGAGTGCGGGGACTCGCGGTCCTGGCGGTCACCCCGGTCGTGCCCCGTACGGCCGACGGTCACCCACCGGGACGGAACAGCACCATATCCCTGAGTGCCACCTTTGGGGAGTGGTCGCGGCACTCAGTGCCATCCCCGGTCGCCGTGGTGGCGATACGGCAGGATGACCATGTGAACGCCGCAGACGCCGTCTCCCCCGATCCCGCCTCCATGCGCAAGCAGTACCGGGCGCAGGGGCTCGCCGAGACCGACCTGGCCGCCACGCCGGTCGAGCAGTTCGCGCGCTGGTTCCGGCAGGCCGCGACGGAGGGCCGCCTGTTCGAGCCGAACGCCATGGTCGTGTCCACGGCGGACGCGGAGGGCCGGCCCAGCTCCCGGACCGTGCTGCTGAAGCACTTCGACGAGCGGGGCTTCGTCTTCTACACCAACTACGACTCCCGCAAGGCCCGCGACCTGGCGGAGAACCCGTACGTCTGTCTCCTGTTCCCCTGGCATCCGATGGCCCGCCAGGTCATCGTCACGGGCGTCGCCCGGCGCACCGGACGCGACGAGACCGCCGCGTACTTCCGCACCCGCCCGCACGGCTCCCAGCTCGGCGCGTGGGCGAGCGCGCAGTCCTCGGTGATCACGGGCCGCGACGGCCTGGACGCGTCGTACGCGGAGCTGACCGCCCGCTACCCGGAGGGCGAACAGGTGCCGGTGCCACCGCACTGGGGCGGCTTCCGGGTGGCCCCGCGCTCGGTGGAGTTCTGGCAGGGCCGGGAGAACCGCCTCCACGACCGCCTGCGCTACGTCGCGGAGACGGACGGAAGCTGGCGGGTGGAGCGGCTCAGTCCGTGACGCGGGCGGTGCCGGTCGGAGCCGGTGCGTTGTTTCGCCCCGGCGCCCCTGCCCGACGTGGTGGGCGGCGCTGTCGGTGTGCTCAGGTCAGGGTGTCGTCCAGGAGCTGTGCCCATTGGGCCACCACGCGCTCCCGGCGGCCGGTGTCGTCCGTGAGGAGGTTGGCCAGGCCCAGGCCGCGGGCCATGTCCAGCAGGCCCTGGACCGTTTCGCGGACGCCGGGGCGGGACTCGTCGGCGCCGAGGAGTTCCACGGCGATGCGGTGGGTCTCGCGGCCGACGCGGGCCTCCAGTTCGGTCACCCGGGGGCGCAGCTGTGGCTCGTTGGAGGCGGCGACCCACAGGTGGAGGGCGGCGCGGAACAGGGGGCCGGTGTAGAGGTCGACCAGGGCGGACACGACCGCGCGGCGGTCGCCCGCCGCGCCCTCGGGGAAGAGGGCGCGCAGGGCCGTGGAGCGTTCCTCCGCCACGTACTCGACCGCCGCCGTGAAGAGGTCCTCGCGGGTCGGGAAGTGGTGCTGGGCGGCGCCGCGGGAGACGCCGGCGCGTTCGGCGACGACGGCGACCGTGGAGCCCGCCCAGCCGTGTGCGGCGAGGCAGGCCACGGCGGCTTCCAGGAGCCGCTGCCGGGTGGCCCGGCTGCGGTCCTGCTTGGGCGCACGGTCGACCGTGTTCACAGCACCCATGGCGGATCCCGTCGTTCGAGGAAGGCCGTCATGCCCTCGCGGGCGTCGGCGGAGGCGAACAGCCGGGCCGAGAGCGCGGTCAGCTCGGCCGCGTCCCGGTCGAAGGCTTCCAGCACCCTAGCCGTGAGCAGCCGTTTCGTCTCCGCCAGGCCCTGCGGGGAGGAGCGGCGCAGACCGTCGAGGACGGGTGCGAGGACGTCGTCGACGTCGTCCCCCGCCACCGTCAGCAGGCCGATCCGGGCCGCCTCGGCCGCGTCGAAGCGTTCGCCGGTGAGGTAGTAGCGGGCCAGGGCGCGCGGGTCGGCGCGGGGGATCACCGGCAGCGAGATGACCGCGGGCGCCACTCCGATGCGGACCTCCGTGAAGGCGAAGGTCGACGTGGTGGAGGCGGCGGCCAGGTCGCAGGCGGCCAGCAGGCCGAGGCCGCCCGCGCGGACGTGGCCGGTGACCCGGGCCAGCACCGGTCGGGGCAGCTCCACGATCCGCCGCAGCAGGCCGGTCAGCGCGTCCGGGTGCGGGGGATCGCGCAGGTCGGCGCCCGCGCTGAAGGTGGTGCCGGTGTGGGTGAGGACGACGGCGCGTACGCCGGTGTCCTCGGCGCAGTCGGCCAGCGCGCCGGCGAGTTCCCCCACGAGGGCCGCCGAGAGCGCGTTGCGGTTGTGCGGGGAGTCCAGGGTGAGGGTCTCGACGCCCCGCGCGCGCGTGCGGCCCACCAGGACCGTCATGCGCGCTCCCGGAGCCGGCGGCGCAGGATCTTGCCGGAGGCGGCCCTGGGCACCCCGTCGATGAAGGTGACGTGGCGGACGCGCTTGTAGGGGGCGACCCGTTCGGCGACGTACATCATCACCTCTCCTTCGGAGAGGCCGGTCGCGGTGGGCTGGCGGACCACGTACGCGTGCGGGATCTCGTTGCCGTCCTCGTTGTAGACGCCGATGACGGCCGCGTCGGCGATGCCGGGATGGGTGAGCAGGAGGGCCTCCAGTTCGGCGGGGGCCACCTGGAAGCCCTTGTACTTGATGAGCTCCTTCACCCGGTCGACGACGAACAGCCAGCCGTCGGCGTCGGCGTGGCCGACGTCCCCGGTGTGCAGCCAGCCGTCGGCGTCGATCATCGCGGCGGTGTCGTCGGGGCGGCCCAGGTAGCCCTTCATGACCTGGGGGCCGCGGATGAGGATCTCGCCGGCCTCGCCGGTACCGAGGTCCTTGCCGGGGTCGTCGAGGGACACGATCCGCATCTCGGTGCCGGCGATGAGCTTGCCGACGGTCCCGGCGGGCGCCTCGCGCATGGCGTCCAGGGGGACGACGTGGGTGCCCGGGGACAGTTCCGTCATGCCGTACGCCTGACCGACGGGCGGCAGGCCGAGCCGCTGCGAGCAGGCGGCGGCGAGCCGGGCGTCCAGGGGTGCGGCGGCGCTGATGACGTACCGCAGGGAGGAGAGGTCGTACTGGGCGACCGCGGGGTGCTTGGCGAGGGCCAGGACGATCGGCGGGGCGACGTACAGGCCGGTGATGCGGTGGTTCTGGATGGCCGCGAGAAACGTCTCCAGGTCGAAGCGGGGCAGGACGACGACGGTGGCGCCGTTGCGCAGGGGCCCGTTCATGAGCGCGGTCAGACCGTAGATGTGGAAGAACGGGAGCACCGCGAGGATGCGGTCGCCGGGCCCTGCCGACATGGCGGGTTCGAGCTGGGCGAGGTTGGTGGCGATCTGGCGGTGCGTGAGCATCACGCCCTTGGGGACGCCGGTGGTGCCCGAGGAGTACGGCAGGGCGGCCACGTCCGCCACCGGATCGATCGCGACCCGCGGTTCCGGCGCGGTCGAGGCCAGCATGTCGATGAGCGAGCGGTGCCCGCCGGCGCTGTCGCAGACGAAGATCTCCTGGACGCCACCGGCGAGTTCGGCGGCCCGGCGGGCGGTCCCCAGCAGCGGTGACACCGTGACGATCCAGCGGGCGGCGGAGTCGGTGAGCTGCTTGGCGAACTCCTCCGGCGTGGCGAGCGGATGCACGGTCGTGACGGAGGCGCCCGCGCGCGTGGCGGCGTAGAACGCGGTCGGGTAGGCGACCGTGTTGGGGCTGTGCAGCGCGAGGACGTCCCCCTTGCGCACGCCCGCCTCGGCGAGGGCGGCGGCGATCCGGCGGTGGAAGCGGTCCAGCTGGTCGTAGGTGAGGGTGGTGCCGTCGGTGCCGTCGATCAGGGCGGGGGCGTCACCGAACTCGGCCGCGCGGCCCAGCACCGCGTCGTGGATGGGCAGGTCCACGGGCGGGACGTCTGCGTACTCGCTGCGGAACATGGTTCCTCCTCGCGCGACACGGCGCCGGTCAGTACGACTTGGGCAGGCCGAGGGTCTGGTGGGAGACGTAGTTGAGAATCATCTCCCGGCTCACCGGAGCAATACGAGCCACGCGCGCGGCCGTTATCAACGAAGCGAGCCCGAACTCCCGGGTGAGGCCGTTGCCGCCGAGGGTCTGCACGGCCTGGTCGACCGCCTTCACACAGGCCTCGCCGGCCGCGTACTTGGCCATGTTCGCGGCCTCACCGGCGCCCGCGTCGTCCCCCGCGTCATACAGGTGGGCCGCCTTCTGCGTCATCAGGCGGGCGAGTTCCAGGTCGATGTGCGCCTGGGCGAGCGGGTGGGCGATGGCCTGGTGGGCGCCGATGGGGGTGTCCCAGACCGTGCGGTCACGGGCGTAGGCGATCGCCCGCGTGAGCGCGTAGCGGCCCATGCCGATCGCGAAGGCGGCCGTCATGACACGTTCGGGGTTGAGGCCGGCGAAGAGCTGGAGGAGGCCCGCGTCCTCGTCGCCGACGAGGGCGTCGGCGGGCAGCCGGACGTCGTCCAGGGTCAGCTCGAACTGCTTCTCCGCGGCGGTGAGTTCCATGTCGATGCGGCGGCGGGTGAAGCCGGGGGTGTCGCGCGGGACGATGAACAGGCACGGCTTGAGACGGCCGGTACGGGCATCCTCGGTGCGGCCGACGATGAGGGTGGCGTCGGCGATGTCCACGCCGGAGATGAACACCTTGCGGCCGGTGAGGAGCCAGTCCCCGGTGTCCGGGTCACGGCGGGCGGTGGTGGTGATGCGGTGGGAGTTCGAACCGGCGTCGGGTTCGGTGATGCCGAAGGCCATGGTGCGGGTGCCGTCGGCGAGGCCGGGGAGCCACGCGCGTTTCTGTTCCCCGGTGCCGAAGCGGGCGATCACCGTGCCGCAGATGGCCGGGGAGACGACCATCATGAGCAGCGGGCAGCCGGCGGCGCCGAGTTCCTCCAGGACGAGGGAGAGTTCGGCGATGCCGCCGCCTCCGCCGCCGTACTCCTCGGGGAGGTTGACGCCGAGGTAGCCGAGCTTGCCCGCCTCGGACCAGAGGGCCTCCCGGTCGTGGTCGCGGCCGTGGCGGGTGCCGAGGGCGGCCACGGCGGCGCGGAGGGCTTTGTGTTCTTCGGTTTCGATCACGGGGCTCACGGGACTCCTTCGTCTGCGGGCTTCGTCGTGGCTGGTCGCGCGGTTCCCGCACCCCTACGTCGGCTCGACCACCGCCAGCAGCGCGCCGACCGCGACCTGCTGGCCAGGAACGACCTCCAGGGCGCTCAGCGTCCCCGTCACCGGAGCCGTGACCCGGTGTTCCATCTTCATCGCCTCCAGCCACAGGAGCGGGTCTCCGGCCTGTACGGGGGATCCGGGCGCCAGGCCCTGGGCCACGCGGACGACCGTGCCGGGCATCGGGGCCAGCAGGGAGCCCGGGGCCAGTTGGGCGGCCGGGTCGGGGAAGCGGGACAGCGCTGTCAGGGCCGTGTTGTTGACGTACAGCCGGTCGGCGTAGCGCGCGACCTCGAACCTGCGCCGTACGCCGTCCACTTCGAGGACGACGAGACCCGCGTCGGCGTGCACCACCCGCAGCCCGTCCGCCTCCAGGCCCTGTCGCGTGTGCCGGTACCGCACCTCGACCTCCTCCCCCGCCATCGTGTAGCGCTTGACCTGCGGCCGCGACGGGACGTTGCGCCAGCCGCCGAAGCGGGAGCGGCCATGGGCGTCGGCCAGGGCGGCGGCGAGCGGGGCGTGCGGGTCGGGGGCGGGTCCGGTGAGGTCCGCGAGGTGGCGGTCGTAGAAGCCGGTGTCCATGCGGGCGGTGGTGAACTCCGGGTGCCGCAGGGAGCGTACGAGCAGGTCCCGGTTGGTGACCGGACCGTGCAGTGCCGTTCGCTCCAGGGCGCCGGCGAGCCGGCGGACGGCCTCCGCGCGCGTGGGCGCGTGGGCGACGACCTTGGCCAGCATGGGGTCGTAGTGGACGCCGATGGAGTCGCCGTCCGCGTAGCCGGTGTCCAGGCGGACGCCCTCCGGGACGGCCAGCCGGTGCAGGGTGCCGGTCTGGGGGGTCCAGTCGGTCGCGGGGTCCTCGGCGTAGAGGCGGGCCTCGACGGCGTGTCCGGACGGCAGCGGCGGGTCGGCGTCCAGCGCGGCGCCCTCGGCGATCCGGAGTTGCAGGGCGACCAGGTCGACGCCGAACACCGCCTCGGTGACGGGGTGTTCGACCTGGAGGCGGGTGTTCATCTCCAGGAAGTGGGCCCGGCCGTCGGCCACGAGGAACTCGACCGTGCCGGCGCCGACGTAGGACACCGACCGCGCGGCGCGTACGGCCGTCCGGTACAGCTCCCCGGTGAGCGCGGCCGGCAGCCCCGGCGCCGGGGCCTCCTCGACGACCTTCTGGTGACGGCGCTGGAGGGAGCAGTCCCGGGTGCCGAGCGGCCAGACCGTGCCGTGCGTGTCGGCGAGGATCTGCACCTCGACGTGGCGGCCGCCCTCCACATAGGGCTCGACGAACACCTCGCCGTCCCCGAAGGCACTCACCGCCTCGACGCGGGCGGCGGCCAGTTCCGCGTCCAGGTCGGCGAGCCGGCGCACGACCCGCATCCCGCGCCCGCCCCCGCCCGCCGCCGCCTTCACCAGCACCGGCAGATCCGCCTCGGTGACCTGCGGCAGCGGGGGGATGCCCAGCAGTTCCTTGGCGCGCGTCTTGGACGCCATCGCCTCGATCGCCGCCGGGGGCGGGCCGATCCACAGCAGGCCCGCGTCGAGGACGGCACGGGCGAAGCCGGCGTTCTCGGAGAGGAAGCCGTAGCCGGGGTGGACGGCGTCCGCGCCGGCGGCGACGGCCGCCTTCACGATCAGGTCGCCGCGCAGGTACGTGTCGGCGGGCGCCGCGCCCGGCAGTCGTACCGCCGTGTCGGCCACGCGCGTGTGCAGGGCGCTCTCGTCGGCGTCCGAGTACACGGCGACCGTGCGGATGCCGAGGTCGCGGCAGGTGCGGAAGACCCGGCAGGCGATCTCGCCCCGGTTGGCGACCAGAAGACTGGCGATCATGGAATCCCTCACATCCGGAAGACGCCGAAGCCGCCGCGCGCACCCGCGTACGGCGCCGTGTGGATCGCCGACAGACACAGCCCCAGGACCGTGCGGGTGTCGCGCGGATCGATGACGCCGTCGTCGTACAGCCGCCCGGACAGGAACATCGGCAGGGACTCGGACTCGATCTGCTGCTCCACCATGGCGCGCAGGGCGGCGTCGGCGTCCTCGTCGTACGGCTGTCCCTTGGCGCTCGCGGACTGCCGGGCGACGATCGACAGGACGCCCGCCAGCTGTTGCGGGCCCATGACGGCGGACTTGGCGCTGGGCCAGGCGAACAGGAAGCGGGGGTCGTAGGCGCGCCCGCACATGCCGTAGTGGCCGGCGCCGTAGGACGCGCCCAGCAGGACCGACAGGTGCGGGACCTTGGAGTTGCTGACCGCGTTGATCATCATCGCGCCGTGCTTGATGATGCCGCCCTGCTCGTACTCCTTGCCGACCATGTAGCCGGTGGTGTTGTGCAGGAACAGCAGCGGGATGTCGCGCTGGTTGGCGAGCTGGATGAACTGGGCGGCCTTCTGGGACTCCTCGCTGAAGAGGACCCCCTGGGTGTTGGCGAGGATCCCGACCGGGTAGCCGTGCAGGGTCGCCCAGCCCGTGGCGAGGCTCGTCCCGTACAGCGGCTTGAACTCGTCGAAGTCGGAGGCGTCGACGATGCGGGCGACGACCTCGCGGGGGTCGAAGGGGGTCTTCAGGTCGCCGGGCACGATCCCCAGGAGCTCGTCCTCGTCATACTTCGGAGGGGCGGCCGGGCCCGGATCGCCGTACGCCTTGCGGTGGTTGAGGCGGGCCACCACGCGCCGGGCCTGGCGCAGGGCGTCCCGCTCGTCGACGGCGAAGTGGTCGGCGAGGCCGGACACGCGCGCGTGCATCTCCGCGCCGCCCAGGGACTCGTCGTCGCTCTCCTCACCGGTGGCCATCTTCACCAGCGGCGGCCCGCCGAGGAACACCTTCGCGCGCTCCTTGACCATGATCACGTGGTCGGACATGCCGGGGATGTACGCGCCCCCGGCCGTCGAGTTCCCGAAGACGACCGCGACGGTGGGGATCCCGGCGGCCGAGAGCCGGGTGAGGTCGCGGAAGATCGCGCCGCCGGGGATGAAGATCTCCTTCTGGGACGGCAGGTCCGCCCCGCCGGACTCCACGAGGCTGACGCAGGGCAGCCGGTTGGCGAGCGCGATGTCGTTGGCCCGCAGCGCCTTCTTCAGGCTCCAGGGGTTGCTGGCGCCGCCGCGCACGGTCGGGTCGTTGGCCGTGATCAGGCACTCCACGCCCGCCACCACCCCGATGCCGGTGACCAGGGAGGCGCCCACCGCGTACTCGCTCCCCCAGGCGGCCAGCGGTGACAGCTCCAGGAAGGGCGTGTCGGGGTCCAGGAGCAGTTCGACGCGTTCGCGGGCGAGGAGCTTGCCACGCTGCCGGTGCCGGGCGACGTACTTCTCGCCGCCGCCGGCGAGCGCCTTCGCGTGCTCGGCGGTCAACTGGTCCAGCTTGGCGAGCATCGCCTCGCGGCCGGCCCGGAAGTCGGCGCCGCCGGTGTCCAGGGTGGAGCGGATGACCGTCACAGGAGGACCTCCGGGATGTCCAGGTGGCGGGAGCGCAGCCATTCGCCCAGCGCCTTGGCCTGCGGATCGAAGCGGTGCTGGGCGGCGACACCCTCGCCGAGGATGCCCTCGACGACGAAGTTGAGGGCGCGCAGGTGGGGCAGGACGTGCCGGGTGACGTCCAGTTCACGGCTCTCGGGGATCAGCTGCCGGAACCGGTCCACGGTCAGCGCGTGGGCGAGCCACCGCCAGGCGTCCTCGGTCCGGGCCCAGACGCCGACGTTGGCGTCCCCGCCCTTGTCCCCGCTGCGGGCGCCGGCGACGAGGCCGAGCGGGGCGCGTCGTACGGGCCCGTCCGGGAGCGGCTCGGGCGGCGGCGGCTCCGCGACGCCGTCGAGGACGAGGGTGTCGCGGGCCGGCGGCACGGGGATCCGGCGCCCGTCGTGGAGGACGGCCACGTGGCCGACGTCGGCGTGCGGGACGTACGCCGCCTCGAAGACGCCGTAGGGCGTGCCCTTGCCCGGGGGTGCCAGCACATGGAAGCCCGGGTAACTGGCGAGCGCCAGCTCGACGGCGGCTCCGCTCAGCACCCGGCCGACGTTCTCCTGGACGGGGTCCCGCACCACGAGCCGCAGCAGAGCGCTGGCGGTCTCCTCGGAGTCGGCGTCGGGCCGGTCGGTGCGCACGAGGTCCCAGTCGACGCGCGCGGGACGGGACCTCGCGAACGCGGCCCGCATCTGCCGTCGCACCAGAGCCGCCTTGGACTTGATCTCCAGCCCGGTGAGGACGAAGACGACCTCGTTGCGGAAGCCGCCGAGGCGGTTGACGCCGACCTTGAGCGCCGGGGGCGGGGCCTCGCCCCGTACACCGTCGATCCGCACCCGGTCGGGGCCCTCCTGGGTGAGCCGTACGGTGTCGAGGCGGGCGGTGACGTCCGGTCCCGGATAGCGGGCCCCGGCCGTCTCGTACAGCAGCTGGGCCGTCACCGTGCCGACGTCGACCAGGCCGCCGGTGCCGGGGTGCTTGGTGATGACGCTGCCGCCGTCCTCGTGCAGCTCGGCGAGGGGGAAGCCGGGGCGGGTGGCGCCGTCCTCGCCGAAGAAGGCGTAGTTGCCGCCGGTCGCCTGCGCCCCGCACTCCAGGACGTGCCCCGCGACGACCGCTCCCGCGAGCCTGTCGTACTCCTCCGGTCCCCAGCCGAAGTGCGCGACGGCGGGCCCGGTGACCAGCGCCGCGTCCGTCACCCGCCCGGTGACGACGACGTCCGCGCCGTCCCGCAGACAGGCCGCGACACCGAAGCCGCCGAGGTAGGCGTGGGCGGCGAGGGCGCCCGGGAACCGGTCCTTGAGGTCGTCGCCCTCGACGTGCGCGACCCGGACCGGGAGACCCAGCCGGTCGGCCAGCTTCCGTACGGCGTCGGCGAGTCCGGCCGGATTGAGGCCGCCCGCGTTGGCGACGACCCGCACACCCCGCTCGTGCGCGAGCCCCAGGCACTCCTCCAGCTGCCGCAGGAAGGTACGGGCGTACCCGGCGCCCGGGTCCTTGAGCCGGTCCCGGCCGAGGATGAGCATCGTCAGTTCGGCGAGGTAGTCGCCGGTGAGGACGTCGAGTTCGCCGCCGGTGAGCATCTCGCGCATCGCGTCGAAGCGGTCGCCGTAGAAGCCGGAGGCGTTGCCGATGCGCAGGGGTGTCACCGGCCGGCTCCCTCGGGGGCGCGTCCGGTGCCGGGCGGGCCGGCGAAGGCCTGGGCGACGTCCAGCCAGCGGCCGGCGTCGGGGCCGTCGGCGCGCAGGGCGAGGTCGGCGCGGTGGGCCCGCTGGGTGACCAGCAGACAGAAGTCGAGGGCGGGTCCGGTGACCCGCTGGGCGGCGTCCTCGGGACCGTACGACCACACGTCACCGCCGGGGCCGGTGAGTTCGACGCGGAACTCCTCGGCCGGCGGGGTCAGTCCGTGCGCCCCGAACGCGAAGTCCCGGGTGCGCACGCCGATGCGGACGACGTGCCGGAGCCGGTCGGTGGGGGTGCGGGTGGCTTGCAGCGCGTCCGCGACGTCCTGGCCGTGGGCCCAGGTCTCCATCAGACGGCCGGTGGCCATGGAGGCCGCCGACATGGGCGGGCCGTACCAGGGGAAGCGGGCGCCTGGCGGTGCCGAGCGCAGTGCCGCGTCGAGTGCGGTACGGCCCTCGCGCCACCGGGCGAGCAGGTCGGCGGGCGCGAGCCGGGCGCCCTCCTCCGCGCCCTCGTCCACGAAGGAGCCGGGGGCGGCGAGCGCCTTCTCGACCAGACCCCGGAACGCGTCCTGGTCGGTGACCGCGAGCAGCGCCGAGCGGTCGGTCCAGACGAGGTGCGCGATCTGGTGGGCGATGGTCCAGCGGGGGGCGGGGGTGGCGAGGGCCCATCGCTCGGGGCTCAACTCGGCGACGAGCCGGTCGAGTTCCTCGCTCTCGGCACGCAGGTCCGCGAACACGGGCGTCGGGTCGGCCATGGAGGGGAGCATGGCAGCGGACCCAGAAACAAGCAAGCATGCTTGCATGAATTCCCCGGAGAGGACTTCGGTGTCGCCTGGCACGCCTCTCCGGGCGCGCCCCTGCGGCTACGGCCCTCCGGCTACGGCCCTCCGGCTTACGGCTCTCCGGCCACGCCCACGCTCCGCCTCGTCGCCCCCAGGCTCCGCCTCAGTCGACGACCGCGGTCGCCTCCACCTCCACCAGGTGCTCGGGGATGTCCAGCGCGGCGACGCCCAGCAGGGTGCCCGGCGGGGCCGGGGTGACGCCCAGCTTCGCGGACGCCCGGGCGATTCCCTCCAGGACCAGGGGCATCTTGTCGGGGGTCCAGTCGACGACGTAGACGGTCAGCTTCGCCACGTCGTCGAAGGAGGCGCCGGCGCCGGCCAGGGCGGTGCCGACGTTGAGGTAGCTCTGCTCGACCTGAGCGGCGAGGTCGCCCTCGCCGACCGTGACCCCCTCGGCGTCCCAGGCGACCTGCCCGGCGATGAAGACCAGCTTCGACCCGGACGCGACCGACACCTGGTGGTAGACGTCGATCTCGGGCAGTCCGCTGGGGTTGACCAGGGTGATGGCCATGGTGTCCGCCTTCTCGTCATGCGAGCCCGTGGACTCGCCGCTCTCTTGTGGTGACTCAGGAACCATAGGAGAGTGGTCGCTGACGTGGAAGAACGCACTTTTCAGTGACAGGGGAACCTGATGGTGACCAAGCAGTTCAAGGGCTCGCCCGAGGACGCGGACCTGTCGCGCGCGGACTCGCTGGCGCGGGAGATCTTCTCGGACGTCGCCAACAAGTGGGCGCTTCTGATCATCGAGACGCTCGGCGATCGCACCCGCCGCTTCAGCGAGCTGCGCAACGAGATCGAGGGGATCAGCCACAAGATGCTCACCCAGAACCTGCGCATGCTGGAGCGCAACGGCCTGGTCGGGCGGACCGTGCACCCCACCGTGCCGCCGCGCGTGGAGTACACCCTCACCGAGGCGGGCCAGGGCCTGCGCAGGACGGTCGACGGGATGTGCGACTGGACCCACCAGTACCTCGGTCACATCGAGGCCGCCCGCACCCGCTTCGACGGCTGACGGACGGCAGCACCCCCTCCGACGGGCCCCTTCGCCCCGGCGGACCGGCCGGCCCCGGCCCTGGAGCGCCGGGGCCGGCCGCCGCGGGAGCGCTTCACGGCTTCATGCGGGCAGTCGGGTACCGGTCAGGAATCCGCGCATGTACCCGGCCACGGTGTCCAGGTGGCTCTCGAGCAGGAAGTGCCCGCCGCCGGGAACCAGGTGGATCGCAGGGCCAGCCGCCAGCCGATGGGTGCGCCGTAGGCTCGCCGTGGAGCTGGTGCTCGCGTGGGCGGACGTCAAGGAGCGCATGCCCGGCCGTCTGCGGCCGTGCGGGAACCCCGAGTGCCGCCTCTTCCTGCTGGACCGCAGTCGCGCCACCACCGCGCGGTGGTGCTCGATGAAGACCTGCGGGAACCGGCTCAAGGCCCGTCGGCACCAGGTCCGGACACGGGAGACCCCGCGAACCGAGTAGAGCGCGCCGGAGACGCGGCGCCCGCGCCGCAGGGGCACGCCTCCGCCGGCCGCGCGGCCGGCGCGCCGACGCTCAGCCGCCGAGGGGCTTCGCCGTCCCCCGCCCCATCTGCGTCCGCACCGCCCCCATGCTCGCGGCGATGACCAGGGCGATGGCGGCGGCCTCCGGGACCGTCAGGGTCTGGTGCAGGATCAGGAAGCCCGCGGTGGCGGCGATGGCCGGTTCCAGGCTCATGAGGACGGCGAACGTGGAGGCGGGCAGGCGGCGCAGGGCGAGGAGTTCGAGGGTGTAGGGCAGGACGGAGGACAGCAGGGCGACCGCCGAGCCCAGGGCGATCGTCGTCGGGTCGAGGAGTTTCGTGCCCGCCTCGGCGACACCGAGGGGCAGGAACGCCAGGGCCGCCACCGCCATCGCCAGCGCGAGCCCGTCGGCCTGCGGGAAGCGGCGGCCCGTCCGGGCGCTGAAGACGATGTACGCGGCCCACATGGCGCCCGCGCCCAGCGCGAAGGCGACCCCCACCGGGTCGAGACCGCCGAAGCCCCCGCCGCCGAGCAGGAAGACGCCTGCCAGGGCGAGCGAGGCCCACACCACGTTGATCGCGCGCCGGGAGGCGAGGACGGACAGGGCGAGGGGGCCGAGCACCTCCAGGGTGACGGCGGCGCCCAGCGGAATGCGGTCGACGGCCTGGTAGAAGAGGCCGTTCATCGCCGCCATGGTCAGGCCGAAGACGACGACCGTGCCCCAGTCCGTACGGGAGTGGCCACGCAGCCGGGGGCGGCACACCAGCAGCAGCACCAGAGCCGCCGCCAGCAGCCGCAGGGCGACCACCCCGGACGCCCCCGCCCTCGGCATCAGCGTCACCGCGAGGGCCCCGCCGAACTGCACCGAGATCCCCCCGGCGAGGACCAGTCCGACCGGGCCGAGGCTCCCTCGGCGGCCCGGCGCGCCGTCCGGAGTGGCCATGGCGGCCGTCGCGGGGGTGACCGGGGTGGGTGTGGAGGGGGTGCTCACGGGTGCCTTCCGATGACTGAGCAGGGGGCGTCCGTACATCTCACTGTACGACGTGGTCCAGGGTAATGGACTACGTCAGGCACGTGAACCCTTTATGCAACTGTCCCAGAATGTGGTCCTCCCCGTCAGGTCCGCCCGTCCCGTGGCCCGAACGCCCCCAGCGCGTCCGCGTCGTGGCGCGGGCGTTGAGGTAGTGGTCGGCCCAGTCGCGGATGTCCGGGTAGGCGCAGTCCGCCACGAGGCGCGTGATCGCCGCCCGGACGTCGTACGGCGTCACGCGCAGGTCGGTGCCGGGGCCGAGGAGGCACCAGTGGGCGCCGGGGCGGCCGTACGGCATGCCGACGCTGCCGGGGTTGACGACCAGCCGGCCATGGGCGAGGCGGACGTAGGGCATGTGGGTGTGGCCGCAGACCACCGTGCGGACGTCGGCCGCGAGGCCGGCGAAGACCTCCGTCCAGCGGTCGAGGCGGGAGTCGACGAGGACGACCTCCTCGTCGTCGCGGGGGGTGGCGTGGCAGAACAGGACCTTGCCGAGGCCCCGGACCGGGAAGGTGAGGGATGTGGGGAGACCGGACAGGAACTCCACCTGCGCGTCGGAGAGCTGGTCCGCCGCGTAGGGGGCGATCGGGTCGGGGATGTCGTCCCGCTCTCCTCTGCGGTACTCGACCAGCTCCCGGTCCGCGTTGCCCGAGACCCACAGCACCCGCTCGCCCTGCGCGCGCAGGAGGTCGAGCACCTCGGACGGCTGCGGACCCGCCGTGATGTCCCCGGTGAGCACGATCCGCTCGGCGGCGGCGACCTCCGGTTCGGCGAGCACCGCCTCCAGCGCGGGGAGCACTCCGTGGATGTCGGAGAGGACCGCCACCCGGCCCACTCCGCCGGTCGGTGCGCGCATCGGTCCGACGGTCCGTTCGCTCATCACTCGTGTCCCCTCGCTTCCCGTGCCAGCCCCTCGGCCAGCACCTCGGCCAGATGTCTGCCCCGCACCCCCGCCAGTTGCTCCAGCTGGGTGCGGCAGGAGTAGCCGTCCGCCAGGATCACGGTGTCCCCGCCGGCCGCCCGCACGGCCGGCAGGAGCCGCTCCTCCGCGCAGGCCGCCGAGACCTCGAAGTGCCCTCGCTCGAAGCCGAAGTTGCCGGCCAGGCCGCAGCAGCCGCCCGCCAGTTCCCCGGTCAGGCCCGCCGCCCGGCGCACCCGGCGGTCGGCCGCGTCACCGAGGACCGCGTGCTGGTGGCAGTGGGTCTGGCCGGCCACCGGGCGGTCGACGCGGGGCGGGGTCCAGTCGGGGGCCAGGCGTTCCAGCGTCTCCGCGAAGGTGAGGACCTTCGCGGCCAGCCGGGCCGCGCGCGGGTCGTCGTGCAGCAGCTCGGGCAGGTCCGTGCGGAGCGCCGCCGCGCAGCTGGGCTCCAGGACGACGACCGGGGCGTCCGTCTCCAGCACCGGCGCCATCAGGTCGAGCGTGCGGCGCAGCACCTCGCGGGCGCGGTCGAGCTGGCCGGTGGAGACGTAGGTCAGGCCGCAGCAGACCCGGGCGCGGGCGCGCGGCAGCGGCGGCGGGCCGGACGACCTGCCGTCGCCCACCGGGGCCCTCGGCAGGCGCAGTGCCGGCGGGAGCGCCACCCGCAGCCCCGCCGCCTCCAGGACGCGCACCGCCGCCCGGCCCACCGACGGCGACAGGTGCTCGGTGAACGTGTCCGGCCACAGGACGACCAAGGTGCCGGAGGTGCGCGCGGGCGGGCGTCGGCGCCACCACCTGCTGAACGTCTCCCCCGCGACCCGCGGAATCCGCCGCTCGGCCGCGATCCCGCCCGCCCGTTTCAGGACGGCGGCCAACGGGCGCACCGCCCCCAGCGCGTTGACCACCGGCGCCGCGCGCAGCAGCCCCACCCAGCGCAGCCACACCGGCAGCCACCCCATGCTGTAGTGCGCGGCAGGACGGCGCCGCCCCGCGTAGTGGTGGTGGAGGAACTCGGCCTTGTACGTGGCCATGTCCACCCCGACCGGGCAGTCGGAGCGGCAGCCCTTGCAGGACAGGCACAGGTCGAGCGCGTCCCGGACCTGCGGTGAGCGCCAGCCGTCGGTGACCAGTTCACCGGCGAGCATCTCGTGCAGCAGCCGGGCCCGCCCGCGTGTGGAGTGCTCCTCCTCGCCGGTCACCCGGAACGACGGGCACATCACCGCGGGGCCTGACGCCGTCGTCGTACGGCACTTCGCGACGCCCACGCAGCGGCGGACCGCGGCCGAGAAGTCGCCGCCGTCGGACGGGTAGCCGAAGGCCACGTCCACCGGCCGGCGCGGCAGGACGGCGAAGCGGAGGTTCGCGTCCAGCGGGGCCGGACGGACCAGCATCCCCGGGTTGAGCAGGTCGTCCGGGTCCCACACCGCCTTCACGCGCTCGAACAGCGCGACCGTCTCCGCGCCGTACATCCGCGGCAGCAGCTCCGCCCGCGCCTGTCCGTCGCCGTGTTCCCCGGACAGCGAGCCGCCGTGGGCGACCACGAGGCCGGCCAGGTCCTCCGAGAAGCCACGGAAACGGGCCACCCCCGCCCCGGTCAGCAGGTCGAAGTCGATGCGGACATGGATGCAGCCGTCCCCGAAGTGGCCGTACGGCGTGCCGCGCAGGCCGTGGGCGGCCAGCAGCTCCCGGAAGTCCCGCAGGTACGCGCCCAGCCGGGCCGGCGGGACCGCGCAGTCCTCCCAGCCGGGCCACGCCTCGGAGCCGTCCGCCATCCTGGTCGCCGTACCGCTCGCGTCCTCCCGGATACGCCACAGGGCGCGCTGTCCGGCCGGGTCCGTCACCACCCGGGCGTCCACGACGTCGGCCGCGCGGACGATCGCCTCCGCACGCGCGCGTGCCTCGCCCGGCGACTCCCCGCCGGTCTCCACGAACAGCCAGGCCGCGCCCCGGGGCAGGTCGGCCGGGGACGCCACCAGGTCCGCCGCCATGCCCTCGACCGTCAGCGGGCCGTACGGCAGCAGGCCGGCCGCGGCCTCGGCGGCCGCGCTCTCGTCGGCGTACGCCAGCACGGCCAGCGCCCGCGCGCGGGGCGCCCGCACCAGCCGGACCACCGCCTCCGTGAGGACGCCCAGCGTGCCCTCCGAGCCGCAGAAGGCGCGGGCGGTGTCGGCGCCCTTCTCGGGCAGCAGGGCGTCCAGCGCGTACCCGGAGATGCGGCGGGGCAGGTCGGGGAAGCCGGTGCGCAGCCTCGGCAGTTCCGAGTCCACCAGGCCGCGCAGACCCTCGGGCGCGCCCGCCCACCCCGGTCCGAGCCGCAGGCGCTCACCGCGCGCGGTGAGCACCGACAGCTCGCGCACGCTGTCCGCGGTGGTCCCCCAGGCGACCGAATGGGAGCCGCACGAGTTGTTGCCGATCATCCCGCCGAGCGTGCACCGGCTGTGCGTGGAGGGGTCCGGGCCGAAGCGCAGGCCGTGCGGGGCGGCGGCCTCCTGGAGGCGGTCGAGGACCAGGCCGGGCTGCACGACCGCGGTGCCCGCCTCCGGGTCCAGGGACAGCAGGCGGTTCATGTGGCGGGTGAAGTCCAGCACCACGCCCGTGCCCGTCGCCTGACCGGCGATCGACGTGCCCCCGCCGCGCGGCACCACCGGCACGCCGTGCGCCCGGCAGACCGCGAGGGCCGCCACCACGTCGTCGGCGTCCCGGGGAGCCACCACGCCCAGCGGGACACGCCGGTAGTTGGACGCGTCCATGGTGACCAGCGCCCGGGAGGTGACGTCGAAACCCACCTCGCCCCGGACCGCCTCCCGCAGTTCCCGCTCGAGATCCGCCATGCGTCAAGGATGCACGCGACCACCGACCGTCACCGGACGGCCCGTCGGGCCCTGGACTTCCGCTGGTCCACACACTGGATCGGGCGTCTCATCCGCCGGACGCGGTTCCGTCCGGTTTCGCCGAGGAGATACCCTCCGGCACGTGGCCGACATCCAGATTCCCGCTGACATCAAGCCCGCCGACGGACGCTTCGGTGCGGGTCCCTCCAAGGTGCGGACGGAGGCGCTGGACGCACTCGCCTCCACGGGGACGTCCCTCCTGGGCACGTCCCACCGCCAGGCCCCGGTCAAGAACCTGGTCGGCAAGGTCCGTGAGGGCATCGCCGACCTGTTCCAGCTCCCCGAGGGCTACGAGGTCGTCCTCGGCAACGGCGGCTCCACCGCCTTCTGGGACGTCGCGACGCACGGCCTGATCGAGAACAAGTCGCAGCACCTCAGCTTCGGCGAGTTCAGCTCCAAGTTCGCCAAGGCCGCCAAGCTCGCCCCCTGGCTCGCCGAGCCGACCGTCATCTCCGCCGACCCGGGCACCCACCCGGAGCCGCGGGCCGAGGCCGGCGTCGACGTGTACGCGTTCACCCACAACGAGACGTCCACCGGTGTCGCCGCCCCCGTCAAGCGGGTCGCGGGCGCGGACTCCGGCTCGCTCGTCCTGGTGGACGCCACGTCCGGCGCGGGCGGCCTCCCGGTCGACATCGCCGAGACCGACGTCTACTACTTCGCCCCGCAGAAGTCCTTCGCCTCCGACGGCGGCCTGTGGATCGGCGTGTTCTCCCCGGCGGCGCTGGAGCGCGCCGAGCGCGTCCACGCCTCCGGCCGCCACGTCCCGGAGTTCTTCTCCCTGCCGACGGCGATCGACAACTCCCGCAAGAACCAGACGTACAACACCCCCGCGCTGGCCACCCTCTTCCTCCTCAACGAGCAGCTGGAGTGGATCAACGGCCAGGGCGGCCTGGCCTGGTCCACGGGCCGCACGAAGGACTCCTCGACCCGCCTGTACGGCTGGGCCGAGGAGAGCAAGTACGCGACCCCGTTCGTCACCGACCCGGCCCAGCGCTCCCAGGTCATCGGCACGATCGACTTCTCGGACGAGATCGACGCCGCCGCCGTCGCCAAGACCCTGCGTGCCAACGGCATCGTCGACACCGAGCCCTACCGCAAGCTCGGCCGCAACCAGCTCCGCGTCGCCATGTTCCCGGCGATCGACCCGGCGGACGTCGAGGCGCTCACCAAGTGCATCGACTTCGTCATCGAGAAGCTGTAGCCGACACCCGTACGGCTGAGAAGGGCGCCCGGTCCCGACCGGGCGCCCTTCCTCATGCGCGGGCCTCGACAGCCCGGGGTGCGTACGCGTCACCGCACCCGCCGTCACCTGCTCAGCTTCTGGAACCTCCGTACCGCGAGCGGCAGGAAGATCGCCGTCAGCACCACCGGCCACACCCCGGCCATCAGCAGCGCGTGCTGCTCGATCCAGGAGTCCCCGTCCCCGACCGGCGTCCCGAACAGCTCCCGGGTGGCCGCCGCCGTGGACGAGATCGGGTTCCACGCGGCCACCGCGCCGAGCCAGTCGGGCATCAGCTGGGGCGCGACGAAGATGCTGGAGATCATGGTCAGCGGGAACGCCACCGCGAACAGCCCGCCGGCCGCCTCCGGGTTGGGCACGAGCAGGCCGAGCCAGACGCCGACCCAGATGAGCGCGAACCGCAGCCACAGCAGCAGCCCGAAGGCGGCGAGGAAGCCGAGCCCGCCGTCCGGCCGCCAGCCCATGGCGACCGCGGTGAGCATCATGATCCCCAACTCGGCGCAGGCGACCAGCAGATCGGTCACCCCGCGCCCGGCCACCACCGCGGACGAGGCCATCGGCATGGAGCGGAACCGGTCGATGACGCCCTTGGTGGAGTCGTAGACCACGACGGTCGCGGTGTTGATGAAGCCGAACGCCATCGTCATCACGAACATCCCGGGCATCAGGAAGTCCTTGTAGTCCCCGCCGCCGGGCACCTGCATGGCGCTGCCGAAGACATAGCCGTACAGCAGGACCGACAGGATCGGGAAGCCCAGCTGCCAGGCGATGTTGACGGGCTGGCGCCGGTAGTGGGTCAGGCCGCGGCGGACGATGTTCCAGCAGTCGGCGAACAGCCAGTACGTACGGCCGCGCGCGGCCGGCGAGGTCAGGTCGACGGCGCTCATGCGGCGGCCTCCTCGTCCGTCGTCTCGGTCCGGTGTCCGGTCAGGCGCAGGAACACGTCGTCCAGGCTCGGCCGGCGCAGTCCGATGTCCTCGACCCGCACGCCCTCGTCCTGGAGCGTGCGCGCCACCTCCGTCAGGGCGGCCACCCGGTCGGTCACGGGCGCGTGGACGCGCGACTCGTTCTCGTCCGCCTCGGGTTCGCCGTCCGACACCCGGGCGACGACTTTCACCGCCCGGGGGATGTCGGCCCGTTCGGCCACCACGACCTCGATCCGGTCACCGCCGATCCGGTTCTTCAGGCCGTCCGGGCTGTCGTCGGCGATGGCCCGGCCGTGGTCGATGACGGTGATGCGCGAGGCCAGCTTGTCGGCCTCCTCCAGGTACTGGGTGGTCAGCAGGACCGTCGTGCCGCCCGCCACCAGCGCCCGGACCGCTTCCCAGACCTCGCCCCGGCTGCGGGGGTCGAGGCCGGTCGTCGGCTCGTCCAGGAAGAGGACGGCCGGAGCGAGGATCATCGACGCGGCGAGGTCGAGGCGGCGCCGCATGCCGCCGCTGTAGGCGCCCACGCCCTTGTCGGCGGCGTCGGTCAGGTCGAACCGGTCGAGGAGTTCGACCGCCCGCTGCTTGGCGCGCCTGCCGCCCAGGTGGAACAGGCGGCCGAACATCTCCAGGTTCTGCCGTCCGGTGAGCACCTCGTCCACGGCCGCGTACTGCCCGGTGAGGCCGATGCGGGCGCGCACCTCGCGGGCGTGCCGGGTCACGTCGAGACCGGCCACGGTCGCGTGTCCGCCGTCGAGCCGGACGAGGGTGGAGAGGATGCGCACGGCGGTGGTCTTGCCGGCCCCGTTCGGCCCGAGCAGGCCGTGCACGGTGCCCTCGCGGACGGTCAGGTCGAAGCCGTCGAGAGCGCGTTTGTCTCCGTAGCGCTTCTCCAGGGCCTCGGCCCGTACCGCGTGTCCGTCGCTCATGGGTCCCCCTTCTCATCAACTGAGTACACCGTACCCGATTGCGCGTACGGTGTACCCGGTTTTTTCGCGCGGAACTAAGCTGCACCCATGACGAGCCGTACGGAGACCAGTGGCAGCGGCGACATCGGGCGCACCCTCGAACTTCTGTGGGACACCGGCAAGCGCCCCAGTCGCGGGCCCAAACCGGGTCTGACACTGGAGCGGATCGTCGAGGTCGCCGTGGAGGTCGCCGACCGGGACGGGCTCGACGCGGTCTCGATGCGCCGGATCGCCACCGAGCTCGGCACCGGCGCGATGTCCCTGTACCGGTACGTCCCCGGCAAGGGCGAGCTGCTCGATCTGATGCTGGACCGCGTCCAGCGGCCCTCGGAGAACCCGGCCGACTTCGGCGACGGCGGCTGGCGCGCGGCCCTGGAGGCCCTGGGCCGGTCGACCCTCGCCCTCTACCGCCGCCACCCCTGGCTGCTCCAGGTCAACCAGTCCCGCCCGATCCTCGGGCCGAGCGCGCTCGACGGCATGGAGAAGGTGCTCTCACTGATCAGGCCGATGGGACTGACCGACCCCGAACTGGTCTCGGCGATCATCGCGATCGACGGGTACGTCGTCGGCGCCGCGCGCACACAGGTGCACCAGGAGGAGGCCGAGCGCCGCACCGGCCTCACCGACGCCGAGTTCTGGCAGGCCCAGGTGCCGACGCTGGAGAAGGTCCTGGCGTCGGGCCGTTACCCGGTCATGGCCTCCCTCTCCGAGGACACCTTCGGGCCCGACTTCGACCACTTCGAGTTCGGGTTGCAGCGGATCCTGGACGGGCTGGAGGTGTACGTCGCCGAACGGCGCGCCCGGGAGGACGAGGGATCAGGAGCGGCGGCGGAATAGCCGCCGGACGCCGAACAGGGCCGCGCAGGCCACCACGACGATCGCGCCGACCTTGACGTTGCCGTCGAGGCCGTCGCCGCCGGTGCCGCTGTCGCCGTCCGCCGAACTCCCGCCGCCGGAGGAGGATCCGGCGTCGGAGTCGCCGGGCGCGTCCTCCGCCACCACCTGGCTGTTCGCACCCTCGCTGCCGAGCAGGAGCTTCGTGCCGTCGGCGGAGTAGGTGACCGACTCGCCCTGCCCGATGGGCACGCTGAGCCGCCCCTTGCGAGTGATCCTCCCGCCGTTCCAGTCGTACCAGATACCCCCGAAGTAGCCGCGTACGGCGAGCTGTTCGCCGTCCGGGGAGAAGGCGGCGTCGGTGGCCCACAGGTCGACGGCGGCGGCCGGCTCGAAGACGTTCGTGCCGGACGCGGAGAGCTCGGCGGGTCCCTGGTACAGGTGCCCGCCGTCCTCCTGCTTGTCGATGAGGTAGACGCGCCCGGTCTTCGGGTGGACGACCATGGACTCGGCGTCGCGGGAGCCGTCCGCGTACTTCACGACGTACTGCGTGGCCCGGACCTTCTGGTCCTTCAGCTCCTTCGGCTCGGGGAGCCGGTACACCCACACATAGGGCCAGCTGACCCCGTCGTTGTCGCCGATGTCGCCGACGTAGATCTGGTTGCCGGGCCCGACGGCGACGGCCTCGACGTCCCGGGGCGTGCCCACGCCGGTCAGGGTGATCGTCGCGACGGTCTCGCCGGTGCGGCTGTCGACGGCGTAGAGATAGGCGCCCGTGTCCTGGTCGTTGTGCGTCCAGTAGACGCCGGGGTGCTGACGGGAGGCGGCGAGGCCGCTGGACTCGGTGATCCGGGGGTCCGAGAGGGTGAACCCCTCGTCCCCGTCGGCGGCGGCCGGCACGGCGAGCGCACCGACGAGGAGGCCCGCGGCGAGGAACACAAAGGAGCGACGCATGGGCCAAGCCTGCCATCCCGCCGGTGGAGACAGGCGCGTGGCGGGCTTCACACCTTCGCGCATCCCACTCGTCCCCCGTGATCGTTCATCATGAGCGGATGCTCAGGATCATGCCGGTCGGGGACTCCATGACGATCGGGAGCGCCGGCGAACCACCTGGCGCTACCGCGTGTGGCAGCACCTGTGCGCCACGTACGGCGGCCCGTTCACCCTGGTCGGCCCGCGCGAGACGCTGTACGACCAGGCGGCGCGGGCCCCCGTCTCGTACGCCTACGCCGACCCGGACTTCCCCCGCGCCCACCTGGCCGGCTGGGGCGAGGGCTGGGTGCACATGGCGCCGCTGATCGGCGAGGCGGTGCGGGAGGCGCGGGCGGACGTCCTGCTGATCTCCTTGGGCCTGATCGACCTGGGCTTCTACACGAACGCCGAGCAGACCGCGCAGAACGTCCGGACCTTCGTGGCCGGGGCGCGGGCGGCCGAGCCGCGCGTGCGGATGGTGCTGCTGCCGGTCATCCCGAACGTCCGGGCACAGTCCGACGAGCCCTTCGCCGCGCAGGTCGGCCTGTTCAACGACCTGCTGGCGAAGACGGTGGCGGACCTGGACGAGCCGCGCTCGCCGCTGCTGCTGGCCTCGGTCCCGTCGTCGTACGACATCCACACCGACACCTACGACGGGACGCATCCCAACGCCGGCGGCGAGCACAAGATGGCGGCGGCGTTCGCGGACGCGCTGCACCAGGCGTGGGACCTGGGCCGGCCCTACCGGTACTGAGCCGGCCTCCGCCGAGACCGACCGGCCCCCTTGCGTGGAGCGCACTCCAGGCCGTTGGCTTGTGGACCATGAAGTACACGCAGCTCGGACGCACGGGACTCAAGGTAAGTCGGCTGGTGCTCGGCACCATGAACTTCGGTCCGCAGACCGACGAGGCGGACAGCCACGCCATCATGGACGCGGCGCTGGACGCGGGGATCAACTTCTTCGACACGGCCAACGTCTATGGCTGGGGCGAGAACAAGGGCCGTACCGAATCCATCATCGGGAACTGGTTCGCCAAGGGCGGCGAGCGCCGCGACAAGGTCGTCCTCGCCACCAAGGTCTACGGCGACATGGCCGGCGACGGCGGTCCGGTCTGGCCCAACCACGACAAGCTGTCCGCCCTCAACATCCGGCGGGCGGTGGACGCCTCGCTGAAGCGGCTCCAGACCGACTACATCGACCTCTACCAGTTCCACCACATCGACCGCGCCACCCCCTTCGAGGAGATCTGGCAGGCCATCGACGTACTGGTGCAGCAGGGCAAGATCCTCTACGTCGGCTCCAGCAACTTCCCCGGGTACAAGATCGCCCAGGCCAACGAGACCGCCGCCCGCCGCGGCGGCACCATCGGGCTGGTCAGCGAGCAGTGCCTGTACAACCTCGCCGAGCGCCGCGCCGAGATGGAGGTCATCCCGGCCGCGCAGGACTACGGGCTCGGGGTCATCCCCTGGTCGCCGCTCCAGGGCGGCCTGCTGGGCGGCGTGCTCAAGAAGGAGGTCGAGGGCGGCCGGCGCTCCTCCGGCCGCGCGGCCGACTCGCTCGCCGACCCCGCCGTCCGCGCCCGGATCCAGTCGTACGAGGACCTGCTCGACAAGCACGGGGTCGAACCCGGTGAGGCCGCCCTCGCCTGGCTGCTCACCCGCCCCGGCGTGACCGGCCCGATCGTCGGTCCGCGCACCGCCGGGCAGCTCGAATCCGCTCTGCGCGCGGTCGAGCTGGAGCTCGGCGAAGAGCTGCTGTCCGGCCTGGACGAGGTCTTCCCCGGGCCGGGTCCGTCTCCGGAGGCCTTCGCCTGGTAGCCGGCGGCTGCCGGGCCGGCCGGTGACCGGCGGCGACCGGTGGCGACCGGTGGCGGCGGCGGTCGGCGCTATCTGCCGACCGCCGCCGCCACCGCCACCACGACGAACATCAGCACGAGCGCACCGGCCATGATCCGGTTCCGGGTTTTGGGGTCCACGCCGTCGAGCCTAACCGGCCGCGCCCAGGGACCAGCGGGCGACCGTCTCATAGCGGGGCTGCTCCCCCGGTACCCCGGACCTCGGCAGGTTGCTGCGCACCAGGGTCAGCTCGTCCACCGTCCAGGTACGGCCCCTGAACTCGGCGAGCGCGTCCAGGTAGGGGCGCACGTCGACGTCCTCCCGGCTGCGGGCCACCGTCAGGTGGGCCTTGTAGCGGCGGTGCTCCCCCATCGGCACACCCGCCTTCCGCGCCGCCGCCTCCGCCCGCTCGGCGAGCAGCCGGAGGGTCGCGAGGTCTCCCTCCGCGCCCGCCCACAGTGCCCGCCCCCCGCCGAACTGGCCGCCGCCGCGGACCGCCAGCGGGAAGGGGGCGGTGCGGTGGGCGGCCCGCTCCAGTCGGGCCGCCAGGCCGGGGACGAGGCCGTCGTCCACCTCGCCGTAGAACGCGAGGGTGTAGTGCCAGCCGGGGCGGCCGGTCCAGCGCAGCGCGTCGGCACCGGGGAGCCGCCGCAACCCGGTGACCTCGGCGGCGAGTTCCTGGGCGACGTCCTCGGGCGGCAGCACGGCGGCGAAGAGTCTCATGGGGCCAGTGTGCCCGCCGGGCTCACGGGCCGGGCGGGTCCCGGTCACCGTGCGAATCGTTGTACCGCGCGGCTGCGGTCGTCCACAGGGCAGCCGGGGAGGAGCGCCACGATGACCGTCGTGGGCGACAGGATCGCCATGGCCGACGCCAGCACGAAGCGGACGAGTGGTTCGAGCGGCTCGAGCGGATGCCCGTCCCCGAAGGATTCCGGGTCCCTCGAAACCCGCGCCTTCCCCCGCGACTGACGGCCCGCCGGGCTACGCCGCCGCCGTCAGCTCCTCCCGCCGCTCTCGCGGCACGAACCGCACCCGCGGCTGCCCGCCGTCCCAGCCGACCGACAGGCGCAGGTTGCCGACCCGGGCCAGGATCAGGCCGATCACCGCGGCGGCGACGGCCGCGACCGCGCCGCCGGCCGCGAGGCCGACCCGGGCGCCGTACGTGTCGGTGACCCAGCCGACGATCGGAGCGCCGACCGGGGAGCCGCCGAGGAAGACCATCATGTACAGGGCCATCACGCGGCCCCGCATGGCCGGGTCGGTGGTCAGCTGGATGCTGGTGTTGGTGGTGACGTTGACCGTCATGCCGAACAGCCCGAGCGGGATCATCAACAGGGCGAACAGCCACAGCGCCGGTGTCACGGCCGCCAGGATCTCCACCGCGCCGAACACGATCGCCGCCCCGATCAGCACCCGCAGCCGGGCGGTGCCGCGCCGGGCGGCGAGCAGGGCGCCGGCCACCGAGCCGACGGCCATCAGCGTGTTGAACATGCTGTAGGCGCCCGCGCCCGCGTGGAACACGTCGTCCGCGAAGGCCGAGAGGTAGACGGGGAAGTTGAAGGCGAACGTGCCGACGAAACCGACGAGCACGATCGGCCAGATCAGCTCGGGCCGCCCGGTGACATAGCGGACGCCCTCCCGCAGCTGCCCCTTGCCGCGCGGCGCGCGCTCGACGGCGTGCAGCTCACGTGCCCGCATCAGCAGCAGGCCGGTGAGGGGCGCGATGAAGGACAGGCCGTTGAAGAGGAAGGCGTAGCCGGTGCCCACGCCGGTGATCATCAGGCCGGCGACGGCGGGACCGACCAGGCGGGCGGACTGGAAGTTCGCCGAGTTGAGGCTGACCGCGTTCTGCAACTGCCCGGGGCCGACCAGTTCGGAGACGAAGGACTGGCGGGCCGGGTTGTCGACGACGGTCGCGAGGCCGACGGCGAAGGCGGCGACGTAGACGTGCCAGAGCTGGACGTGGCCGGAGAGGGTGAGCACGGCGAGGGCGATCGCGGTGAGGGCCATGGCCGACTGGGTGACGAGCAGCGTGGGGCGCTTGCGCAGCCGGTCGACCAGGACACCGCCGTAGAGGCCGAACAGCAGCATCGGCAGGAACTGCAGGGCGGTCGTTATGCCGACGGCGGTCGAGGAGCCGGTGAGGCTGAGGACCAGCCAGTCCTGGGCGATGCGCTGCATCCAGGTGCCGATATTGGAGACGACCTGGCCCATGAAGAACAGGCGGTAGTTCCTGACCTTCAGCGAGCCGAACATCGACGACCTGCGGGGCGCCTCGGGGGCGGCGGGTGTGTCGGGGGCGGCGGGAGTGTCGGGGGCGGCGGGAGTGTCGGGGGCGGGTGGGGAGTCGTGGGTGGCCGGTGCGGGGGCGGAGTCTGCTCCGGGTCCCGTACTCAACAGGGTTCGCCTCCTCGTGAACGGTGTTACAGGTGTGCGAGTTTCTCCAGCACGGGGGCGGCGGCGCGCAGTGTGGCCCACTCGTCCTCGTCGAGGTTGTCGACCAGGGTGGCCAGGAAGGCGTTCCGCTTGCGGCGGCTCTCCGCCAGCATGGCCTCGGCCTGCTCGGTCTTGGTGACGACCTTCTGGCGCCGGTCCTCGGGGTGCGGCTCCAGGCGGACCAGCCCCTTGGCTTCGAGCAGGGCCACGATGCGGGTCATCGACGGCGGCTGCACGTGCTCCTTGCGGGCGAGTTCACCCGGGGTGGCCTTGCCGCACAGGGACAGGGTGCCCAGCACCGACATCTCGGTGGGGCTCAGCGACTCGTCGACCCGCTGGTGCTTGAGCCGACGGGACAGCCGCATCACGGCGGAGCGCAGGGAGTTCACGGCGGCAGCGTCGTCGCCATGGGTGAGGTCCGGCATCTCTTTAGCGTAACTCATTACCCTCGCTAAACAAGCTGGGTGCACAGGCGATTCCCGTGACTCGGGCCACGGAAACCCGATCATCACCCGTACGAGTGAGACGGCGGCGGAAAGTGAACGCCGTCCCGGGCCTGCCGCGACCCTCATGTCATGGGGACCAGCGTGCTCAGCCTGCGGATAGACGGGGAGCTGCTCGAGCGGCTCCGGCACCATGCGGCCAAGAGGGGGATGAGCGTCCAGGACTACGTGGTCCGGACGCTCGTCCGCGACGACTTCGACGAGCGGTTCCAGACCGCCGTCGAGGAGACGGAGAAGTTCTACGGGGTCACGTGAGCGGATCCACGGGGACGGCCGACGTGCCCGCGGGCGGGGCCGGTCAGGTCAGACCCAGCGCCGGCATCAGGTAGGAGAAGGCGAACACCGCCGACACCACGTACATCGCGGCCGGGATCTCCGTGCGCCGGCCCGCCGCCAGGCGCAGCACCACGAAGGCGAGGAAGCCCATGCCGATGCCGTTGGTGATCGAGTAGGTGAACGGCATCATCACCATCGTGATGAACGCCGGGATCGCGATCGTGTGATCGGCCCAGTCGATCTCCGTGACCGAACCGGCCAGGATCAGGAAGCCGACCGCGAGCAGCGCCGGGGTGGCGGCCTGGGAGGGGACCATCGTGGCGATCGGCGTGAGGAAGAGCGCCACGGTGAACAGTCCGCCGGTGACGACGTTCGCGAAGCCGGTCCGCGCGCCCTCGCCGACCCCGGCCGTGGACTCCACGAAGGCGGTGGTGGCGGAGGAGGAGCCGGCGCCGCCGACGGCGACGGCGAGGCCGTCGACGAACAGCACCTTGTTGATGCCGGGCATCTGGCCCTGGGCGTCGGTCAGCCTGGCCTCGTCGCTGACGCCCATGATCGTGCCCATCGCGTCGAAGAAGCACGACAGCAGCACGGTGAAGACGAACAGGACGCCCGTCAGCACGCCGACCTTGCCGAAGCCGCCGAACAGGCTGACCTCGCCGAGCAGGCCGAAGTCGGGGGTGGCGACGGGGTTGCCGGGCCACCGGGGCGTGGTCAGGCCCCAGGACGGCACGTGCGCGACGGCCTCGACCACCAGCGCGAGGGCGGTCATCGCCACGATCGAGATCAGGATCGCGCCGGAGACCTTGCGGACGATCAGCGCGAGGGTGAGCAGGGCGCCCAGGACGAAGACGAGCACCGGCCACCCGTCGAGGTGACCGTCGCCGCCGAGCTGGAGCGGCACGGTGGTGTGCGCGGCGTCCGGCATGCGGGAGACGAAGCCGGCGTCCACGAGACCGATCAGCATGATGAACAGGCCGATGCCGATGGAGATGGCCTTGCGCAGGCCGAAGGGCACGGCGTTCATCACGCGCTCGCGCAGCCCCGTGGCGACCAGCAGCATCACGACGAAGCCGGCCAGGACGACCATGCCCATGGCGTCCGGCCAGGACATCCGGGGGGCGAGCTGGAGCGCGACGACCGAGTTCACACCGAGCCCGGCGGCGAGCGCGATCGGCACGTTGCCGACGACGCCCATCAGCAGGGTGGTGAACGCCGCGGTCACGGCCGTCGCCGTCACCAGCTGGCCGTTGTCGAGCTGGTGCCCGTACATGTCCTTCGCGCTGCCGAGGATGATCGGGTTCAGCACGATGATGTAGGCCATCGCGAAGAAGGTGGCGAAACCGCCGCGGACCTCCCGGGACAGGGTGCTGCCCCGCTCGGAGATCCGGAAGTGGCGGTCGAGGGCGCCGTACGCGGGCGCGCCGCCCGGCTGATCGGGCGCGGGGACCCTGGCGGGGGCCGAGGTGGACATGCGTGACCTCATCACCGTTCGGCTCCCCCCGGCGCCTTTGGTGTTTCGTACGAAGAGAACGGGCCGGACACAAACCGTTTCAGTATGAACATATATCGCCGGGACCGCCATCTCCGCGCGTAGACCTGATCACGTCATAAGCTGTTCCCATGGCGAAGTGGACCCCCAAGCACGAGGCGCCGGAGCCCCTGGAGGGCCCCATCGTCCCCACCATCGTTGGCGGCACGATCCTCTGGTTCGTCCTCTTCCTGGTGCAGCTCCCCTTCTACGGCTGGTTCGACGACCGCGGGCTCACCTGGTGGGTGTGGACCTGCCTGGCCGGCGGAGGACTCGGGTTCATCGGCATCTGGTACGTCCGCAGGCGCGACGCGGCGATCAGGAGGGCCACCGCCGGGGACACCCGGACCGCCGCCGCCGAGTGACCGGGGCGCCGTAGTACCACGGCATCACTCCTCCCCGGCGCCTCTCCTCCGCAGGTCGGATCTTCCGGCCACTCGGCGGGTGAAGGCGCGGCTCCGCACGTACCGTCGGAGGCATGACGGACATCGACGCGGGCGCCGAACTCGACCCTGCGCGCCCGGCGACGGCCCCGGTGGCGGTGACCGGGCTGACCGCCGCCCAGGTCGCGGAGCGGGTCGCGCGGGGGCAGGTCAACGACGTCCCGGTGCGCAGCAGCCGGTCCACCGCCGAGATCGTCCGCGCGAACGTCCTCACCCGGTTCAACGCGATCATCGGCGTGCTCTGGGTGATCATGCTGGTCGTCGCGCCGATCCAGGACAGCCTGTTCGGTTTCGTGATCCTCGCCAACACCGGCATCGGCATCGTCCAGGAGTGGCGGGCCAAGAAGACCCTGGACTCCCTGGCCGTGATCGGGGAGGCCCGGCCGACCGTGCGCCGGGACGGGGCCGCCGCCGAGGTCGCCACCAGCGACATCGTGCTGGACGACCTCATCGAGATCGGCCCCGGCGACAAGGCCGTGGTGGACGGGGTGGTCGTCGAGGCGGACGGGCTGGAGATCGACGAGTCGCTGCTGACGGGTGAGGCCGACCCCGTGGTCAAGCAGCCGGGGGACCAGGTCATGTCCGGGAGCTTCGTCGTCGCCGGCGGCGGCGCCTTCCAGGCGACCAGGGTGGGCCGCGAGGCCTACGCCGTCCAGCTCGCCGAGGAGGCGTCCCGGTTCACGCTCGTCCACTCCGAGCTGCGCTCCGGCATCTCCACGATCCTCAAGTACGTGACGTGGATGATGGTCCCGACCGCGATCGGCCTGATCGTCAGCCAGCTCTTCGTCAAGGACAACGACCTCAAGGACTCCATCGCGCGGACGGTCGGCGGCATCGTCCCGATGGTCCCGGAGGGCCTGGTCCTGCTCACCTCCGTCGCCTTCGCCATCGGCGTCGTCCGGCTCGGCCGGAAACAGTGCCTGGTGCAGGAACTCCCGGCCATCGAGGGCCTCGCCCGCGTCGACACGGTCTGCCTCGACAAGACGGGCACCCTGACCGAGGGCGGCATGGACGTCACCGAGCTGCGCGTGCTGGACGGCGGCGACGAGTCGTACGTACGCAAGGTCCTCGGCGCCCTCGGCGAGTCCGACCCGCGCCCCAACGCCTCCCTCCAGGCGATCATCGACGCCTGGCCGGACGCCGAGGACTGGCGCTGCACCGCGTCCCTGCCCTTCTCCTCCGCCCGTAAGTACAGCGGCGCCTCCTTCGACGAGGGCGACGGCGAGGCCGGTACGTGGCTGCTCGGCGCTCCCGACGTGCTCCTCGACGAGGACGATCCCGCCCTCGCCGAGACCGAACGGCTCAACGAGAAAGGGCTGCGGGTGCTGCTGCTGGCCCGGGCCGCCCGGGACCTCGACGATCCGGACGTCGCCGCCGGCGCCCGGCCCACCGCCCTCGTCGTCCTGGAGCAGCGGCTGCGGCGGGACGCGGCCGACACCCTGCGCTACTTCGCCGAGCAGGACGTCAGCGCCAAGGTCATCTCCGGGGACAACGCGGTGTCGGTGGGCGCGGTGGCCGCCAAGCTGGGGCTGAGCGGCAGCACGGTCGACGCGCGCCGGATGCCCGCCGACCGGGACGGCATGGCGACGGCCCTGGACGAGGGCACGGTGTTCGGGCGGGTCACCCCGCAGCAGAAGCGGGACATGGTGGGCGCGCTCCAGTCGCGCGGACACACGGTCGCGATGACCGGCGACGGCGTGAACGACGTGCTCGCCCTGAAGGACGCCGACATCGGCGTGGCCATGGGATCGGGGTCGGAGGCCACCCGGGCGGTCGCCCAGATCGTGCTGCTCGACAACAGCTTCGCGACGCTGCCCTCGGTGGTCGCGGAGGGCCGGCGGGTCATCGGCAACATCACCCGGGTCGCGACCCTGTTCCTGGTGAAGACGGTCTACTCGGTGCTGCTGGCCATCCTGGTGGTGTGCTGGCAGGTCGAGTACCCCTTCCTGCCCCGCCACCTGACGCTGCTGTCCACCCTGACCATCGGCGTCCCCGCCTTCTTCCTCGCCCTCGCCCCCAACAAGGAACGGGCCAGACCCCACTTCGTGCGGCGGGTGATGCGGTACTCGATCCCCGGCGGAGCCGTGGCGGCGGTGGCGACCTTCGCCACCTACCTGATCGCCCGGCACCACTACACCGGCAGCGGCGCGCTGGACGCGGAGACCAGCGCCGCCACACTGACGCTCTTCCTGATCTCGATGTGGGTGCTGGCGATCATCGCCCGCCCCTACACCTGGTGGCGGATCGCCCTGGTCGCGGCGATGGGCGGCGGGTTCCTGGTCGTGCTGGTGGTGCCGTGGCTCCAGGACTTCTTCGCCCTGAAGCTGGTCGGCGTGACGATGCCGTGGATCGCCGTCGGCATCTCGGTGGCCGCGGCGGCCGTCCTGGAACTCTCGTGGAGATGGGTCGACCGCCGCTTCCCTGCCTGAGAAGTCCGTCGGTTACCGCACGTCGACGTAGTCACCCGCGGCGTTGACCGCCGGGGTGGTCGAGGTGCCCGCGAAGCTGTAGCGGAAGTAGCCGTCGACGGACGCCGTCACCGTGGTGCTCAGGTTGCCCGTCGAGTTGGTCTTGATGGTCTTCACCGTGGTGTACGTGCTGGAGTTCGCCTTGCGGAACTGGAGCTTCACCGGCTGGGTCGAGTAACCCGCGTACTTGTTGGTCTCCCAGTTGGCCCGGGACAGCTTGCCGGTGACCGTGATGGTCTTGCCCTTCTTCACCGGCTCCGGCGTCGCGTCGGCCGTCAGCTTCGACAGACGCTGGACCAGGATCTTGCCGAGGCCGCCCTGCACCTTCTCGCCCTCGGTGCTGTAGTCGAGGGCCAGGCCGCCGCCCGACCAGGTGCCGGCGTTGGCGTTCCACAGGTCACCCGGCTCGATCTCGATCGCGCCCTTGCAGTTCGCCGTGGTCGCCGAGGTGGCGGTGCAGGTGGCCGGATACGCGCCGAACAGGACGTTCTCCGCGCTGTCGAAGGACGAACCCCGGTAGAGGAACGGCCCGGTGGCGAAGTCCTCGGAGGTGATGTCGACGTCGGCGCCGTGGGTCAGCGTGTAGGTGGCCGTGACGGAGACCGGAGCGGTCGTCCCGACCTTGACCGCCTTGGCGACCTTGAAGTTCGAGAAGCTGACGCCGAGTTCCGGAGCTGCGGCGGCGTTGAAGGCGGTCCTGTCCGCGCCCGGCGAGCCGGCGTGCGCCAGCACCCGCGCGGCCTGTGCCCGGTAGGAGGAGTCGTCGGACGCCTGCGCCGCCGGGACGGCGAGGGCGGACAGGGCCAGGGCGCCGGAGACGGCGGCCACGGTGGCACGAATGCGCATGGGTTTCCCCCAGAAGAGAGGGCCCCGACGGTGGTCTGCCGCCGGGGCCCGGGTGACCATGTGAGCCGTGTGGCTCACATGGTCAGATGCGTGCGGGAGGGAATCGGTTGGTCCCTGCGCCGCGGATCGTGCGAGGAACCGTGCTCAGCGCACGTCGACGTAGTCACCCGCGGTGGTGACGGCCGGGGTGGTCGAGGTGCCCGCGAAGCTGTAGCGGAAGTAGCCGTCGACGGACGCCGTCACCGTGGTGCTCAGGTTGCCCGTCGAGTTCGTCTTGATGGTCTTCACCGTGGTGTACGTGCTGGAGTTCGCCTTGCGGAACTGGAGCTTCACCGGCTGGGTCGAGTAACCCGCGTACGTGCGGGTCTCCCAGTTGGCCCGGGACAGCTTGCCCGTGACCGTGATGGTCTTGCCCTTCTTCACCGGCTCCGGCGCGGCGTTGACCGTCAGCTTCGACAGACGCTGGATGCGGTGGGTCTTGTAGTAGTCGGTGTAGTAGACCTCGCCGTCCTTGGACAGGGCGCCCACGGAGACGTGCCAGGTGCCGGCCAGGGCGTTGGCGTACAGGTCGCCGATCCCGTCCTCGGTGTTCAGGCCGGGCGCGACCGGGATGGTGAGCTTGCACTTCGACGTCGTGGCGCTGCTCGCCGTGCAGGTGGCGGTGTCCCCGCTCGGCGGCAGGAAGCCGTCGGCGTTGTCGACGTCCGGGCCGTGCCAGAGGTCGATGTAGGCGTCCTCGATACCGCTGGCGTGGCTGGCGGTCAGCGACACGGAGATGGTCTTGGCGACGGTGGTGCCGAGCACGATGTCCTTGCCCGCGTTCACCGTCACGCCGGAGACGGTGGGCGTGGCGGCGGCGCCGAACGCCGACCTGGCGGACGAGGTGCCGAAACGCTCCGCGATGCTCGGCCGGTCCAGGCTCACGGCGCCCTGCGAGTCGGCCTGCGCGGCCGGCACGACGAGAGCGGACAGGGCCAGGGCACCGGAGACGGCGGCCACGGTGGCACGAATGCGCATGTAATCCCCACGTGAAAAGGGGCCCCTCCGCCCGTCGTCGCACACGGCTCGTGGTCACGTCGGGGCCCAAGTGATCGGGGAGTCTGTTGACTCACCCGATCAGATACGCGACGGAAGTGAAAGGTTGTACGACCGGTAGAAGATTCGTGCGGGAATTTCCACGACTCGCGCCCACGCCCTCCGGTTCAGTCGAACCACCGGTCCCGGGCCAACTCCTCGGTGCGCGACGGGTCTTCGAGCAGGGCCGCCACCTCGAACCGGCGCGGCCACTGCCCCGCCGCCCAGGCCAGGCCGGCGGCCACGCCCTCCAGGGTGGCGGCGTGCAGCACGCCGTCGTCCGTCAGGCGCCAGTCGATCTCCACACCGTCGACGAGGAGTTCCTCGTGCTCGACGTAGGACGACGGCGTGCGCGGACCGAGCAGCACCCGCACCGGAGCCGGTACATCGTGCTCCGTGCCCTCGGAGTCGACCCGGCCGGTGACGGACTCGCTCAGCCGCCGCACTTGGAACAGCTCGGCCAGCTCGGCGGCGCGCGCGGGCCGTACGGGAAGCAGCGGCACCCCCTCGGTGAAGGGCAGCAGGTCGGGCGAGTCGACGACCACGGCGTCGGCCGCGTCCACGACCTCCACCCGTCCGTCCACCACGGCCCGCAGCGCCTCAGGCAGCGTCACCTGACCGGGGTCCAGGCCGGCCAAGGCGCTGTAGAGGCCGTGCAGTTGGGCGCCGCCGACCTCGCGGTCCGGGTCGGCGAGCCGGTCCAGCAGCTCGGCGGCGCCACCGGGCTCGTCGAGCAGCGCGGCGACCGTCGTACGGACGCCGAGCGCCCGCAGCACCTGCTCGTCGTCGAAGCCGGTCGCGTCCGCCTCGTCGTACAGGCCGCGCAGGAGCCGGTCGCCGCCGGCCGCCAGCAGGCCCGCCGGGCGGCGGCCGTCGAGCACCGGGTGCCCGCGCAGCCACCAGGCCGTGTACGACCGGACGACTTCGTGCGTGCCGTCGGGCAGCAGCATCCGCACCGGCTGGGTCAGCGCGTCCCTGAACGGCGGCCGGGCGAGCAGGGCGAGGGCCCGGGGCCACTCGTCGTCGTCCACCAGGTCGAGGTCGCGTACCGCGACCAGCTCGGTGGCGACGGGCGGGACGGGGGTGTCCGGGAAGCGGTCGAGAATGTCCTCGCACCACACGTCCACGGCGTCCAGCAGACCGGCGTCGTCCGGTTCGGCGAAGTCGCCCTCACGGGGCTCCAGTTCGTCCGGGTCGAGGACCACGTCCGTGGCGCGCACCAGGGCGAAGGTGGCGAGCACCCCGCAGGCGGCCAGCGGCTGTTCGCCCCACCTGTCGGCCAGCTCGGCATCCACGGTGGCCAGTTCGTCCTCGCGCATGACCTGGTGGAAGGGGCTGCCGGGCAGCACGAGTTCGCCCGCGGGGGCGAGTTCCCCGTCCTCGTCGGGCAGGGCGAGGGCGCCGAGCCAGGGCTCGTCACCGGGCTCCAGACCCGCGTCCCGGACGAGCGCGAGGACGGTGTCGGCCAGCTCGTCCGCGCCGGGAGCGTCCTGCTCCCAGTCCAGTGCGCCCCCGTCGTCGTCGAGGGACGTGGCGACGGCGGCCCGCACCTGCGGCGTCGTGAGCACCGCGCGCGGGGTCGCGGGCAGGGCGCCGAGCTTCTCCAGGAGCGGGTGGGCGGCGTCCGGGTGCGCCACCTTCAGGCCGAGCCGGGAGAGAACCCCCGGATCGACGGGCGCGCTCTGCGACGTGGGCAGGAGCACCTGCCGGGGCCCGATGGTGGTCCGGCCGTCGGCAAGCGGCACGGGCAGCCCGGACAGCCGGTCCGGATCGACCCCGGCCAGGCTGTCGTACAGCCGCCGCCACCACTCCGGCGCCTTCTCCAGCCCCGCCAGCCGGTCCACGGCGTCCGTGAGCGGGACCCGGGCGACTCCCAGCGTCCGCAGCTCCACCCGCCGTTCGAGCCCGGCCGGCAGCAGTGTGGGCAGCACCTCCGCCAGGACCCGTACGGTGTCGGCGCCCGCGCCCTCCACCACCTCGGCGTCCCGGGGCCGCAGCGTCTCGGGCAGGTCGTCCGAGCCGTCGTCGCCGAAGTCACCGGAGCGGACGGAGTCGCCGGTGGGCTCCGCGGCGGGCGGCAGGAAGGACGTACGGGGCAGCCGCTCCAGGACGGCCTGGCGCAGCGCCCCGTCCAGCTCGCCCTTCCCGAGCGGGCCGGGCACGAGGTCGATGATGCCGGTGGTCACCGGCCGCCAGCCGGCGAGGAGTCCGGCGTACGCGTCCGCCGCCCGCCGCACCAGGAAGTCGGTCAGCGGACCCGGGGCCGCGTGCCGGCGGGTGGTGTCCAGCGGGAACGACGCGATCAGCAGGGCGGGGACGCCGAGGGGCTCGTCACTGGGGGTGGGCGCGTGCAGGACCGGGCTGGTGCGGGGGCGGGCCGGGGTGCCGTCGGCGTCGACGGGCACGGCCCAGGTGACCGACCAGTACGGGCGCAGCCGCTCCTCCACGGGCCGGTCGGCGAGCAGGTCCGGGGTGAGCGGCCCGTGCGCGGCGGCCGTACGCCAGCGGGTCGTCCCCTCCCGCGAGTCCTCCACGACGGTGAAGTCTCCGTCGGTACGGCGGCGCAGGGTGCGGGCGGTGTCGTCACCGGTCTCGACGACGACCTCGTCCAGCCCCGGCAGGGCGAGCAGGAGGGCGTCGTCGACGGCGTCCAGCAGGCGCTCGGCGAGGTCGGCGGCGGCCGGGTCGCGCAACGGCAGGATGACGGCCGTGTCGTACGGGTCGGGGGCGGTGCCCTCGGCCGCGAACGGGAGCCGGAGCAGCGGCACATGTCCGTCACGGCGGCGGATCTCGTCACCCAGCCCTGGACTGTGCCGGGCGACGTCGGCGGCCAGTTCGCGGGCCTCGGCGAGCGCCCACCGGACACCGCCGTGCCGGCCGACGACGGCGGGCTCGTCGGTGACGGACAGCACGGAGGCGAAGCCGACGCCGAAGCGGCCGATGGAGGGGGTGTCGCGTTTGGCGGAGGCCCGCAGCGTGGCCAGGGACTCGACACCGGCCGCGTCCAGGGGGGCGCCGGTGTTGGCGGCCACCAGGACGCCGTCGCGGAGGGTGAGCCGGAGACGGCCCGGAACACCGGCGCGGGCGGCGGCGTCGGCGGCGTTCTGCGCCAGCTCCACGACGAGCCGGTCGCGGTAGCCGCCGAGGACCAGGTCCTCCTCGGCGTTGGCGTCCTCGCGGAACCGGGCGGGGCTGGTGGCCCAGGCGTCCAGCACGCCCCGCCTGAGACGGGCGGTCCCGAAAGGATCCGCACCCTCGGCCGCGGCCCGCACGAACTTGCTCACGTTGACTCTCCTCATCGGCGTGACGATGAAGGTACCGCGAGGCGGGACGCCACCTGTCCGGGGAGACACCCCGCGCCGCCGCCGTGCCGCTGGGGCTCCGCCCGCGTCGGCCCCGGACCGTCAGCCACCCGCCCCCACCGAGACGGGCGAACGGGAGGGAACGGCGGGCACGAGCACCCCCACGCACCGGCACGGCACCGAGCACCGGCACCGGCACCCGCACCCGCACCCGCACCTACGAGTGCCCCAACTCCGCCGCGTCCTCGTCGGAGACGTCCGGCACGGAGCCCGAGTCCCGGGCCGGCCGCAACGGGAAGGGATCCACCGTCGTCTCGTCGATCACCGGCGGAGCCGGCCGCGGCGGCTTCGGCATCACCGCCGCCTCGGAGTGCCCGCCGCACCCGTACGCCAGCGACACCAGCCGCCCGTCGGCCGGGGAGAACTCGTTCGCACACACCCCGAAGGCCTGCCCCAGCGACCCCCCGATCGGCAGCAGGAAGCCACAGCTCACGCACGGCGCGGGCGCCGCCTGCGCCATCGGCGCCTTCGCCCCGTACGCCTCTTCCCAGCGGTCGGCCGCGACGTGCAGCCCGTAGCGGGACAGCACCCGCGCCCGCCGCATGCCGAGTTCCTCGGCGACCGCGGCGATCGAACCGCGCCTGGGAACGGCGGGCAGGGTCGCCGGCGCCCCCTCGGTGACCTCGGCGTCCTCCGCCTCCACCAGCTCGGCCAGCTCCTGCGAGACGGGCGCGTTGGGCAGCGGTTCGTCGTCACCGGTGTAGCCGGGCTCCAGCCGCAGGTCCTCGGCGTCCGTCGGCAGCAGGTCACCGGGGCCCATGTCACCGGGTCGCAGCCGTTCGCTCCACGGCACCCACTCGGGGGCCAGCAGCGCGTCCGGCCCCGGCAGCAGGACCACCTCGTCCAGGGTCACGTTCTTCGCGCGGGAGGCGCGGGCGACGGTGACGGCCCAGCGCCAGCCCCGGTAGCCGAGCTCCTTGCACTCGAAGAAGTGCGTGACGACCCGGTCGCCCTCGGACACCAGGCCCGCGTGCTCGCCGACGACGCCGGGAGCGGCGGCCTCCTCGGCGGCGGAGCGGGCGAGGTCGACGGCCTCGGCGCACAAGCGGTCGGGGGTGCGGCTTCGCGTGGTCGCTGCGCTCACAGGTATCGCTTCTCTCCTACGCCGTCTCTCGGGTGCGTCTGCCGGGGGCGACGAGGCGGACGGAGCGGACCCGGGGACCGCGTCGACGTCCACGCCCGCTCACGCTCGGGCGCACCTGTACCACCCATTCTGCGGGATGGCTGAGATACGCACGCTACCTGTTCGCCGCCGCTTGGCCTACACCGACGGGACTGTTCCGCGTCAGAAGTGCGCGTCCATACGCGCGGTAACTGCACTACGCACGGCTTTCTCGGGGCACTATGTCGGGGTGGTAGCCGCGAAAACACCCCAAGGTGCCACCGGGGTCGGTGGGTCCAAAGGGATCAAGGGGAGCAGTGCAGACAGCGGATCGGGCCGGTTCGGCGGCTCCGTCCGCGCGATCGGCCGCGCCCTCCACCTTCCCGTCACAGGACCCGCCCGAGGTATCCGCAAGGCGACCCATGCGCACGGGGCCGGTGAGTCCGGACTCGGCAAGCTGATCGAGTTGCACGGCGTGAACGGCGCCGGAGACGTGATGATCACGGTCGCGCTCGCGTCCACCGTGTTCTTCTCGGTCCCCACGGACGAGGCCCGGGGCCGGGTCGCGCTGTACCTGGCGATCACCATGGCCCCCTTCACGGTCCTCGCCCCGGTGATCGGCCCCCTCCTGGACCGCCTCCCGCACGGCCGCCGCGCGGCGATGGCGGGCGCGATGCTCGCCCGGGCGATGCTCGCGCTGATCCTCTCCGGAGCGGTCGCCAGCGGCAGCCTGGAGCTGTATCCGGCGGCGCTCGGCGTACTGGTCTCGTCGAAGGCGTACGGCGTGATCAGAAGCGCGGTCGTGCCACGTCTGCTGCCCCCCGCGTTCTCCCTGGTGAAAGCGAACTCCCGGGTCACCCTCGGCGGACTCCTGGCGACCGGGATCGCGGCCCCGATCGCGGCGGGACTCCAGGCGGTCGGCCCGCGCTGGCCGCTCTACGGCGCCTTCGTGATCTTCATCGCCGGGATGTTCCTGTCCTTCTCCCTGCCGCCGAAGGTCGACTCGGCCAAGGGCGAGGACGTGGCGCTGCTCGCCGCGGACGAGGACCACCTGCACGGGCCGCACCTCAAACCGGTCAAGCGCCCCGGGCTGCGCACGGTCGGCACCGCCGTCACCCACGCCCTCGGCGCCAACGCCGCCCTGCGCTGCCTCTCCGGCTTCCTGATCTTCTTCCTCGCCTTCCTGCTGCGGGAGCACCCGCTGACCGGGGAGAGCGCGGCCGTGTCGCTGGGCATAGTGATCGCCGCAGCGGGCACCGGCAACGCGCTCGGCACGGCGGTCGGGGCGTGGCTCAGGTCGAAGGCGCCGGAGGTCATCATCGTGACCGTGGTGGCCTGCGTGCTGGGCGCGGCGATCACCGCGGCCGTCTTCTTCGGCGCGTTCCTGGTCGCGTGTCTGGCGGGCGTCGCCGGGTTCGCGCAGGCCCTCGCCAAGCTGTCCCTGGACGCGCTGATCCAGCGGGACGTGCCGGAACAGGTGCGCACGTCGGCGTTCGCGCGCTCCGAGACACTGCTCCAGATGTCCTGGGTGTTCGGCGGCGCGGTCGGCATCGTGATGCCCCTCAACGGCACGCTGGGCCTCTTCGTGGGCGCCTCCTTCGTCGCCGTCGGGTGGCTGGCCACCGTCAGGGGCCTGCTGACCTCGGCCCGCCACGGCGGCCCCGCCCGGCCCAGAGTGGCGTGACCACGGCACGCCGCACCCCCGCGTAGCGGCGCGGGTGGGCGTGCCCGATAGCCTTCCGCCATGACCACGCTGCCCCGCGGCGAAGCCGCTGATGTACACCGGGCTGTGCGACGCCGCCGCGCCGTCGCCGCCGCCGGCGCCGTTTCCGCCGGACTGCTCGTCCTGACGGCCTGCGACAAGCCGACGCCGCGCACCACCGTGACCGTCGGCAGTGACTCGGTGAGCGCCGAGGCCACCTGCTACGACGACGGCAAGGACATCGGCCGCGAAGAGGCCACCAAGTGCGCCGGGAAGAAGACGTCGGACACGATCGAGGTGCCGCAGAGCGAGACCCTGCGCATCGGCGTCGACCCCGAGGTCGCGGACACCGGCTGGGCGCTGTGGATCAACGGCCAGCAGGTCACCAGCGTGTACAAGAAGACGTACTACTCGTTCCAGGGCGTCGACCTGTTCGCCGACCAGCAGGGCCAGGCCGCCCCGAAGACGCTGAACATCAGCGTCGTCGAGCAGAACAAGGCCGCCGAGAGCGACACGTTCAAGGGTGTGTGGAACTTCAAGCTGGAGAACGCGGACTCCTGATCCGCGCCCCCTTCCTGCCATGGGCCGACCCCTGCGCGTCCTCGTAGCCACCGCAGTGCCCGTCGAACGGGACGCGGTGGCCCGCGCGTTCCCCGGCCCCGCCCGGGAGGTGCGGCTGCCCGGGACGGTCCTGCACCGGCTGCCCGGCGGGTACGACCTCCTCGCCGCCGGGGTGGGTCCCGCGCCGGCCGCCGCCGCCACGGCGACCGCGCTCACCGCCGCCGCCCTCGAAGGCACCCCCTACGACCTCGTCGTCTCGGCCGGCATCGGCGGCGGTTTCCCGCCCGGGGCACCCGTCGGCTCGCTCGTCGTCGCGGACGAGATCACCGTCGCCGACCTGGGCGCCGAGACGGCCGACGGGTTCCTTCCGGTGACCGAGCTGGGCTTCGGGGCCGTCACCCACCGTCCACCGGAATCACTCGTACGAGCGGCCGTGTCGGCGACCGGAGCGCACGCCGGCACGGTGCTGACCGTGTCGACCGTGACCGGGACCGCCGCCCGCGCCGCCGCGCTGCGCACCCGCCACCCCCGGGCCCTCGCCGAGGCCATGGAGGGCTTCGGCGTCGCCGAGGCCGCCGCCGCGCACGCCGTGCCGGTGCTGGAGCTGCGCGCGGTCTCCAACCCGGTCGGCCCGCGCGACCGTGCCGCCTGGCGCGTCGGCGACGCGCTGGCGGCCTTGACGGCCGGCTTCGGGAAGCTCGCGCCCGTACTGGAGAGTTGGAACCCTCATGACCGCACGCACTGAGCCCGAGCCGCTACAGATCGCCTACTCCCCCTGCCCGAACGACACCTTCGTCTTCGACGCCCTCGCCCACGGCCGACTGCCCGGGGCGCCCGCACTCGACGTGACCTTCGCGGACATCGACCTGACCAACGGCATGGCCGAGCGCGGCGAGTTCGACGTGCTGAAGGTGTCGTACGCCGTGCTGCCGTACGTCCTCGACCAGTACGCCCTGCTGCCCTGCGGGGGTGCGCTGGGCCGGGGCTGCGGGCCGCTGGTGCTGACCCGGCACGAGGACGCCGACCTCACCGGCCGTACGGTCGCCGTGCCCGGCGAGAGGTCGACGGCCTATCTGCTGTTCCGGCTCTGGGCGGCGGACACGCTGCCCGGCGGGGTCGGCGAGATCGTGGTGCTGCCGTTCCACGAGATCATGCCCGCCGTGCGGGACGGGAAGGTCGACGCGGGACTCGTCATCCACGAGGCGCGTTTCACGTACCGGAACTACGGGCTGCACAAGCTCGCGGACATGGGCGAGCACTGGGAGGCGACGACCGGGCTGCCGATCCCGCTGGGCGCGATCATCGCCAAGCGGTCCCTGGGCACGGAGACGCTGACGCTGCTCGCCGAGTCCCTCCGCAGGTCCGTGCGCGCGGCCTGGGACGACCCCGAGGTCTCCCGCCCGTACGTCATGGAGCACGCCCAGGAGATGGACCCGTCCGTCGCCGACCAGCACATCGGGCTGTACGTCAACGAGTTCACCGCCGACCTCGGTGAGGACGGCCGTGCGGCGGTCCGGGGTCTGCTCACCCGTGCGGCGGCCGAGGGACTGGTACCGCCCCTCGGCCCGGACGCGCTCGACTTCCCGTGAGCCGCGAGTCCGTCGCGGTCTACACGTCCAACTGGTCGGCGACCGCGCGCAGCAGGCCCGCGATCTTCTTGCCGGAGACCTTGTCGGGGTAGCGGCCCTTCTCCAGCATCGGGGTGATGTTCTCGAGAAGGGTCGTCAGGTCCTGCACGATGGAGGCCAGTTCGTCCGGCTTCCTGCGGGTGGCGGCCGCGACCGACGGGGTCGGGTCCAGAATCGTGAGCGAAAGCGCCTGGTCACCGCGCTGCCCGGCGACCACTCCGAACTCCACCCGCTGTCCGGGCTTGAGTGTCTCGACTCCGGCGGGGAGGACCGAGGAATGGACGAAGACGTCACCGCCGTCGTCACGGGAGAGAAAGCCGAAGCCCTTCTCACTGTTGAACCACTTGACCTTGCCAGTCGGCAAAGCACACACTCCCTCGATCACTCCCGGACTGACCCCGGACGCCCTTGAACTGCCGTCGAAACACCTTACCGGGGGTCTCTCCAACCCAACACGCCTTAAAACGAGGCTGAGCCCCTACCTGTGTCGGCAGAGGCTCAAAGTGGTGGGGGAAGTGTGAGGGGCTACCCAATGCGCCGGTACAGGGTGGCGCGGGAGACTCCAAGAGCCTTGGCAATGGCACTGACACTCTCCCCCTTGGCCTTACGAGCCTTGGCGACAGTCAGCACGTCCTCAGTGATGACGGTGGGACGTCCACCGGTACGCCCCTGAGCCTTGGCAGCGTCCAGACCAGCGCGAGTGCGCTCAACGATCATGTCTCGCTCAAGCTCAGCAAAGGCAACCATCATCGTAAAGAAGAACTTGCCTTCCCCTTTGGGCGAGTAGTTACCGGCGAGAAGTACCGTGAGGATGCGGAGCGCGATTCCACGGGAGTGCAGATAAGGGAAGAGAAGTCAGAGACAGTAATTCAGTAGACCAGGGGAAAGTCCTGGCTGACACTAATACCGCCTTCGGCGGAATGGGTATCCCTGGCGATTCCATAGGAGATAGAGGCTTTCCCTGGTCTACCTGATTACGGGACTCAGATACTTAGTTCTTCCCTGGCTTGCCTGATTAGACATTCCCGGACTTCTCTATTGCCATTCCATTGAATATGGAATACCTCAGCCGGCTCGGGGTGCAGAATTGCCTTTCTTTCGTAATTGAATAAGGCTACTTAATGCGAATCCATAGGGAAATTCACCTAGGACACCCGGTTTCCGTAGGTATCTCGGCTAGAAGGAGTTACTACTGTTGACCCCCTAAACGAAAGAGGCCGATACCTCCGAGTTCGGAGATACCGGCTTTTCCCTTGACTAGTTACTACTTTGGATAGTGCATCGTCATCGTGCGATGAGTTTTCACTACCATCTTTGCATCTTGTAGAGCGGTAGAATCAAGCACTTGGTTCCTGACTGGTTCGTCCCTGGCTCGATGGACAGAATCTCTACTGTCTTCCCATTCCAGAGCCTCAGATGGTCACCCGCCTTCAACTTCTTCGCTGGCTTTCTTACCGGTGAGCTGATGGTTACCTCCTCCTTTCCTCAACTTCCCCTTCCATCATCTCACCCACCACTGACAAACGAGAAGGACAGATTCCGCTTACGGCCGGGGCCGACGTTTGCTCCTTCCCCAGTCGTGTTTCGCGAAGTTGACCACCGGGTAGGACCGTGTCTCTGGCCACGTGGGGGTTTGATGGATTCGCAACTCATTGCTGCTCTCCTTGGAGGCACAGGCGTAGCCACAGGTGGGCTTATCGCTGGCGCGTTCAGTCTCCTGAAGGGGAGGCAGGAGAACGCCACTCAGGAGCGAAAGCACCAATTGGAAGAGCGTTCACGGCATCGAGACGTACGCAGGGATATCTATGCCCAGTTCCTCAAAAAGGCAGGACAAGTCTCTGAGCTAGAAGCCAAGCGACTTCATGACGCTGAGCAGAGTGTAATCTTAAGGGAAATCACCAGAGCGGGAAACAGGGGGCAAAAGGAATACACGGACCAGTATGCTGCTCCGTTGAAGGACGCCATGGGAGAACTAATCGGGCTCGCTTTCCTGGTGGAGCTGGAAGGTCCCGAATCTCTTGTGCCACTCGCTCAGTCCGTGGTCGTTGTTCACAGAGAAGTGCAGGACATCATTCAGAAAAACAGAGCCGACCACGGTTCCAGGAGTTGGGGAGGCATACAGGCAGGAACTCCGACCCGCTGGCATCCAGAGACCAATCCTTGGTGGGAAGGAGACGACTGGTAGACGTACGACCATTGGACAGCAGGACACGAAAGCGAAGATGGTCCCCACGAGTGATGCTGTTCCTAGCCACTGAGAAGCGGTAGATCGTGCCATCAAGGGCGGGGATTACCGGGGCCACGGTCCCCCACCTGTTATTTGGATCGAACCCTCTGCTGCCCTTCACCATCTGGAATCGCCGCTTGTTGTATCTCGACTCATAACGGCAGAGTTCAACACGCTCAAGAGTTACGGGAGTCGTGCCATTGTTGATGAGCCGAAGAACGAAGACATGAGTGGCGTCCTTTTTCTCTTGCTCGGGTGCCGATACGTTGGTACGCCATAGCCGAACCTGAATCTTGGGCCGGACACGTCTGAACGTGCGGTACGAGACGAACGCGTTGACGCCTGTAATCGCTGCGCTTGCCGACGACACCACGATGGCAATTTCGGGTAGGTCCATGGTTACTCCACATCTTCCAATTCATCAAAGGAGAGCTGTCGGTGCAGGGGTGACTCATATCCTAGGTGCGCTGCATGTGCTTTCACATACTCCATCAGGTCGTTGAATTCAAACCAGACCTGATCTTTCTTTGACATCCACTTGCTCACCATCTTTGATTTTTTGGTAAGAGTCACCTCCACCCTGACTCTCCTAATGTATGGAATAAGCTCCTGCATCATGCCGGTGGGTTCGACTTGAAGATTCATTTCCCCCATTGCCGGTATGGCTTCTTCTGTGTCGCCCTTGATTACGTCGAGCGCTGTATAGCAAGGCCCGTCATCGATGGGTACGAGCTCTTGCGGTGCCAGATCGACCCTCAGAGAAAGGTGTCTGACTTTGATCTCGCTCTGGCTCGTATTGGTGATATCCACCAGGAAAACTCCCATGGGGTCTTCCCATTCGTGAGCCCCGAATATGAACCATTTTGTATCTACGTCGGCACGTGGTCTGACACGCCTGTAAGTGGACCAAGAGGCAACCATGTTTGCCACTGTTCCAACGGCGCCGAATAGAGCTACTGCGAGAGCCCAAGCTGCAAGCGACATGGCCCAAGGATGCCCACCCGTAAGCCCGTTGGACCCAGACTTGAGGAACATCTGCGGTTGGGCATGAGAGAGCCCCTGGACGTCCCGTATCCAGGGGCCCTCTAGGTCATGCTGGCTCTTCAGGCTTCCGGTCGGACGTTCCACTTCTCCAGAGCAGCCTTGTTGGTCGACGCGTCCTTGAACTCCAGGGTCCAGGGACCCGTGTTGACGTCGAACTCCTTGCCGAACCCGAGCCACTTACCGACCATCCGGCGTCCAGTCGGCTCAATGAGCATCTGAACTGCACCGTGATACCGCGCTCCCGCGTAGTACCCCTCAGTGTAGTACCCCTCAGTTGCCGTCTCCTCCACCCACGTTCCCGTGACCACGTTCCCGTCAAGGGTCAGATCCATGGTGAGAGGAGAGTTCGAATTCAAGGATGCATCAGGCAGAGAGCGAACCGTGAGCTTGTTGCCATGCTGGAGCAGCACGACGTAGTGAAGCCCCGTGAACGTCTCGTCACGGCCACTGGAGAAGAACTCATACCGGCTGAGCCAGATACCCGAGTAGTTCCCGTTCGGTGTCCTGGTGGCCGTCTGAGCCGTCTGCGTGGTGGAGCTGGGAGCCGTGGCCGACGACGGCTCAAGGTCGTGCCCTCCTTGTCCATCGCTCTGGACGCTTGCCAGAGCACTGATCACAGACCCTGATGACGCGGTAGCCGTAGCTCACGAACTAGGTATGTCCGGCCCCGGTTGGACGGTATGGGCGCACCGTGAACACGCTCCCCTGGTGAAGCCGGATGAGGCTCCCATTCGCATCCTGGCGCGCGTCCTGGTGGCCAAGCTGACTTCCCCTGATGCGGAGTGGCGCAAAGAACCCTAGAGCCGTTCCGGCTACTGCCCAAACCCCATAGGAATCTAGGCACTCGAAAGACCAGGGCACCCCCGATTGATATCGAATCGTTAAAGGTAGGGGGGTCGAATTCATAAACAATTCAGGAAAAGAATAAGGCCCCGCTATTCAGCGGAGCCTTATCTTTATGCATTCCTTTATAGAGCGAACGCCAATGCCTTCCATCGATATTCTTCGGGTACGTTATGGCTAATCACCATTCTCGTCATCTTCCCCTTCTTGCCAGGGCGTGAGAGCGCTAGCTCATTTGCCATGGTCTGGATATCTCCCAGATCCATGACCATTCCTCGGTCGTTCTCTTCCGCTCCCTTATCCCAAGCCCAGACCTTTACTTGGTAAGTCCGCAGGAATTCCCTACGGTCTTCCTGGTCTTTGGCTTCCCAGACTTCCCCGTACTTCTTACCCGTTGCCTTGAGAGCCGGGTTAGCCCTTTCCTCTTCCTGCTTAGTCAGGAGAGCAACCTTTGCCGACAGACTCTTGTGCATACGGCGGTAGGACTCCTCCTGTCCCTCTCCGTCGTACTCCCCCGCCAGGAAGTCAGCTTCCAGCTTTTCCAGGCGTGCCCTAGCTGACTCGAGTTCCCTTGCCTGAGAGGGGCCCGTACCGGCTCGCTCGTACATGTCCCACGTGCCTACGCTTCCCCGAATCTCCTGGTCAACCCACGTGTCCAGGAGATCAGCACGGACGTAGAGACCCTGTGTGCACGCTCCGCCCTTGAACTTATTGGAGCAGCGGTAATACCGGTGTCCGGGAATTCGCTTTCCGTCTTTCCTGGTGTGCCCGGAATTCAGGAGAGAAGTAACCGGCGCTCCACAGTTACCACACCGAGCAATACCGGCAAGCAGGCTTTTAGCGCCGGTACGGTTTTCCGTTCCCACAGGCTTGGGAGCCGGTTTAATCCTGTCGACCAAATCCGTCCATTCATCCATGGACGTGAGAGGCTTTTCAGGGAGAATGACCGGCTCTCCCTGGTCATCCAAAACAGCCTCCCCTTTATAGGCGTAGATACCAGGGACCCAAGAGGACCGGATGAACTTATTGATGATGGTCGATTGCCACTGAGTTCCCTTAGTTTCCTCCCCCTTCAACTTCCTGAGATGGTCTCCCCATGTGAGTACGCCACGGCCGTTGAAGTCTCGGGCGATTCTGTGTGTGGACTGACCCTCACGGACACGAGAGAAGATCTCTTCCACGTAGGGGTGGAAGTCCTGGTCAATCTCCAGAACCTTCCTCTTGCCTCCCTCTACGGCTTTGATGCGGTAGCCGGTAGGCGGAGCACCTGTGAGCCATGAACGGTTCTCTAGGCGGCTCTGTACGCCGTTGAGGATGCGCGCCTGAATGGTGTCCCACTCAGCCTCAGCAAAGACGGCAGTCATACGAGCCATCATCTTTCCCTGAGGCGTGCTCAGGTCGAATCCCTCTTCAACGCAGACGATGAACTTCCCGTTCTGCTGCGCCCACTCCAAGAGTTCGTTGAAGTGCATCGAGCGACGGGTAAGCCTGTCCATCTTGGCTGCAATGATCACGTCGAACTCATCGGCGCGGGACGTCAGCCACTTACCGAGCCTCGGACGCTTGAAGGGAGAGATGGAGCCTGAGACGTCTGTGTCCTCTGCCTCGCCCACCAGGACGCCGGACAGGAGCGGAGAGCTGACGTGGTGTCGGATCACGCCACGCTGCCACTCGATGGACGTCGAGCCGTCCGAGTCGGCAGACAGGCGGAGACAGGCGAGGTAGCGCAGACCAGGTGTCATGAGGGGAGCGTAGCGCTCTCTGTGTGCCTAGGTAACCGGCTTGACCTTGCCGGTTGGCACGTCTGTCCTCGTCCTCGTACTCGTCGGAAAACTGGCGATGAACGGCTGGGGCGGGTCGTCCGGACCCGCCGGTTCCCAGGCTAACCTCACGCTTTCATGAAGCAGGCTGTCCGGCAGGTGGTCAGCTCAGCGAAAAGTGCCCCTGACCAGCAAGAATGAGGATTGTCGAGGTCCTTGTTCCCGCTGAAACCAGAGGCACTTTCCAGGTGAAGCAGCCTATAGGTTCCTATCCCCTTGTGCGTGTTCAGGGTGACGGCCGTCAGGTCTTCTCCCAGGCCGGGTCCGTCCTGCTGGTCGAAACGGTCCGCAAAGCCGGTCTCGACCGGGTGTTGTCCTCAGCGCTTGCTCCGTGGCGGAAGCCGCGGGCCGTCCACGACCCGGCCAAGATCCTCCTGGACGTCGCGCTGGCGGTCGCACTCGGCGGGGACTGTCTCGCCGACATCGCAACGCTGCGGGCCGAGCCGGCCGTGTTCGGGCCGGTCGCCTCCGACCCGACGGTCTCCCGCCTGATCGACACCCTTGCCGCCTCGAGCGAGAAGGCACTGACCGCCATCCGCGCGGCCCGGTCCGAAGTCCGCGTCCGGGTCTGGACGTTGGCCCGCGACCGGGCTCCGGACGCCGGTGGGCAAGTCACCGTGGATCTGGACGGAGTGCTGGTCATCGCCCACTCGGACAAGCAGGACGCCGCCCCGACCTGGAAGAAGACCTACGGTCACCACCCGCTGATGGGCTTCGTCGACCACGGCCCCGGTGGCACCGGTGAACCTGTCGCCTGCCTTCTGAGGGCGGGCAACGCGGGCTCGAACACGGCCGCCGACCACATCGAGGCCGCCCGCCTCTCCCTCGCCCAGCTGCCCACGAAGTACCGGCGCGGGCGACAGACCTTGATCCGCTGCGATTCCGCGGGCGGCACCCACGAGTTCGTCGCCTGGCTCGCCCAGCGCGGGCGTTGGCTGTCCTACTCGGTCGGCATGGTGATCACCGAGGCCATTCACCAGCACGTTCTGAAGATCCCGGCATCGGCATGGACGCCGGCCGTCGAGACCGGCGGCGAGGTCCGCGACGGGGCCTGGGTCGCTGAACTCACCGGCGACCTGCTTGAGGGCTGGCCGAAGGGCATGCGGCTGATCGTCCGCAAGGAACGGCCGCATCCCGGGGCCCAGTTGAGAATCACGGATGCGGACGGCATGCGGATCACCTGCTTTGCCACCAACACCGCCGGCCGTCCCATCGCCGAACTCGAGCTCCGTCACCGGCTGCGGGCCCGGGCCGAGGACCGCATCCGAGCTGCCGCGCGACGGGCCTGCGGAACCTGCCCCTGCACGACACCGCACAGAACAAGGTCTGGCTGGAGATCGTCCAGATCGCTCTCGACCTGCTGGCCTGGATGCCCATGCTCGCCCTGACCGGCCAGACCCGGCTCTGGGAACCCCGCCGCCTCCGCTTCCGCCTGTTCTCCGCAGCCGCCCAGCTCGTCACCACCGGCCCGCGCCGCATCCTCCGCCTCGCCCGCCACTGGCCCTGGACCCGGGAGATCACAGACGCCCTCGCACGGCTCGCACTCCTGCCGAACCCGGGCTGACCAGCAGCTTCCCTACCCCTGCGAGTAGCACCACCCCACCCGGAGCAGTGGAACCCGGCGCCCACCCGACGCGACACTCGGGCCCACAGCCTGCCCGGCATCAGCCACCGAAAGCGAAACGGCCCACCGACTCCGTCGGCGGACCGTCACGAAAGATCGAGGCTAATGGTCTTCAGGCGGGTGACAAGACGTCGCCCGGCTGTTCCTTCGCGCTGGGAACTACCCTGGTCCGGTGCGTGACAAAACCCAAACGAATTCCGCCGAGCCCGGTGACCGGCTGATCCGCGCCGGTGCGCTCGTGTTCTTCCTCGGCGCGGTGGCCACTCTGGTCACCGTGGCCCCGTTCCTTCTCGGTACGACGCCTTTTCCGACGTACATGTTCGGCCTGAGCATGCTCATGGGTGTCGGGTTCGCCCTGGCCGGTGCGGGCGTGCTGCGGTCGATCGCGGCGGGCCGCCGTCAGGCGCGGGCCGGGCGGTAGGCGGCGAGCCAGGCCGGGAACTCGGTGAGGTCGGTGAGGACGACGTCCGCGCCGGCGGCGGCCAGCTCCTCCCGGTCGCAGGGGCCGGTGGCCACGGCGACCGGGACGGCCTCGGCGGCCCGGGCACCGCGGACGTCTCCGACGTGGTCGCCGACGTAGACCGTCGCCCCGTGCTCGCGCAGCGCCTGTGCCTTCTGCTCCGCCCACAGGTCGCCGACGACCGCGTCCGGCTCGATGCCCAGGTGCTCCAGGTGCAGCTTGGCGTTGGGCTCGTGCTTGGCGGTGACGACGACCGCCCGCCCGCCGGCCGCGCGCACCGCCGCGATCGCCTCGCGGGCGCCCGGCAGCGCGGGCGTCGGAACGATGGCGATCGACGGGTACATCGAGCGGTACAGGTCGGCCATGGCCTCCACCTCGCCCGCCGGGAACCAGTGGACCAGCTCCTGGGCGAGCGGCGGCCCCAGCCGCGTGACCGCCAGGTCGGCGTCGATGTACGTCCCCGTCCGCTCGGCCAGCGCCAGGTAGCAGGCGCGGATACCGGGCCGGGAGTCGATCAGGGTCATGTCGAGGTCGAAGCCGACGGTCGGGGCGGGCGCGGAAGCGGGGTCGGGGTCGGGGAAGGCGGGTTCGGTCGTGGAGGCCATGGGCGCCATTGTGCCCAGCCCCGGTGACGGACGGACGTCCGGCGGCCGACGGCGCCGTCCGACGACAGCACCGACACCCGGCGCCCTGGTCACGGCATCAGGCATCCGGCGAGGCGTCCGGTGCCCGGCGGCGTCCAGGTCCGGCCTCCGGCGCCCGGGTCCGGCCATCGGGGCGATGGGGTGCCCACGAACCCGTCCGCACGCGGTCACACTGACCTGCCGCGCCCGCTGACCCAGCTCCTGACGGCGGCGCCCGGCGTCCGGCCGTCGGGGCCACGCGCGTCCATGACCCGGCCGCACGCGGCTCGCACTCACGTATCCGAGTCCGCCGGCGTGGCATCCTGACGGCGACGCCCGGTACCCGGCGTCCGGCTCCGGGGCGTGGGCGCCTACCGCCGGCGCTGTGAGCGCCAGACCAGGAACAGGGCCGAGGCCACGGCCGCGCCGCGGACCACCCAGGGCCAGGTCTCGGCCAGGGCGTCGTTCATGTGGCCCTCGGCGACGGGGGCGCCCCAGCGGCCCTCGGTGCGGCCCCACAGCCAGACGACACCGGCCGTGAGGGACAGGCCGGGCAGGATCACCACCGCCCACTTGGTCTCGGCGTCGCTCAGCCGCCGGGAGGCGTAGGCGATGGCCCAGCCCAGCACGAGGGCGATCCAGTTGCCGAGCACGGCACCGGCGACGAGGAGGCCGGCGGCGAGCAGCAGGAACGGGTTGCTCCAGCTTCCGGTGCCGAGGGGCAGCAGCCGGCGGCGGCCGGGCACGACGGCGGGGGCGTCCACGACGACTCCCCCGGCCTTCGGCGCCCCGCCCCCGCGCGGCCTCCACCAGGGCTTCCCGGGCTTGCCTGCCGTCTCGGTGGCCGTCCCGGCGGCCGGGGCGGGCTGTCCGGCGGGGGACTCCTGCTCCGGTTCCTTCTCCGCCTCGTCCTTCCTCGGCGGGGGCTTGAGCAGTTCCGGGATCTCCACCCCGCCGACGAACCCGGGCACGCTGTCCCCGACCCCGAAGGGGCTGCTGTCCACCCGCCACCAGTCGGGCTGGGCCGCGCTGTCCCCGAGTTCGTGCATGCCCGCGAGGTGCGGCGCGGAGGACGCCTCGGCGGGCGGCGGCGGTGTCTGGGCCGGGCGCGGCCGGGGCACGGCCCGCCGCAGCCGCCTGGACCGGCCGGTGTCCTCGGGCTCGGTGTCCCGCTGTACGGGCACGGAGGGGGCCGGCGCCTGCGGGGGGCCGGCGGTGGGGGCGCCGCCCGCGGCCTCGACGACCTCGTCGGGGCTGCCGAGGCGGGCGATGATGCGCCGCACGGCGGCGGGGCTGTCGACGGCCGCCTTGGCCCGCCGCCGGTCGATCTCGTCGCGCAGCTCCGCGACCAGGCGCATGCGGACGGACGACGGCAGCTGGCGTTGCTGTGCCACGTCGCCGACGCGGCTCAGATACTCGTAGACGACCTGGTCGCTCTCGATACCCACGAAGTCCCCTCCGGGGTCGGTGCGTTGGATACCCCGTGGGACGACGGTAGCGCAGGCCACCGGGCATGGGGGCGCGCCGGGCGGGAGGTCATGTCGGCTCGCAGACCAGCGGGTACTCCGTCTCCGAGCAGGGGCGGTTGCCGTGTTCGCGCAGGATGTCCTTGCCGCCCTGGTCGGTGAGGTAGCGCAGGAAGGCGGCGGCGATGGAGTCGGAGGGCGGTTCGCCGAAGGTGTAGGCGTACTCGGTCTGCCAGTAGGGGTAGTCGCCGTCCTCGACACCCTCCAGGGTGGGCGGCATGCGGTCGATGCGCAGCTGCACGAGGTCGGTGGCCGAGGCCGCGCTGCTGACCTCGCTGTAGCCGAGGGCGCCGTTGATGGCGGCCGTGCGGTCCAGCACTGCTTCGGTGTTGTCGACCTCGCAGACGCCGGGCCGGTCCTCGTCCAAAGCGGCGCAGTCGTCCGCGGTGGCCTCCGGCACCTTCACCCGGCCGAGGACGCGCTGTTCGAGGGCGGTGCGGGTGCCGGAGCCGCGGTGGCGGTTGACGAGGTGGATGGGGACGTCCCGGGCGCCGCCCACCTGTGACCAGTGCGTGTACGTGCCGGAGTAGATGCCCCTGATCTGGTCGAGGGTGAGGTTGCGGACCTTGGCGTCCTTGTTCACGACGAGGGTGAACAGGGAGTAGGCGACGGGGCGGGGCAGCACCTCGGGATGGCTGCCGACCGTGGGTCCGTCGGTGAAGGTGATGTGGTCGCCGAGTCCGGCGCCGCCCAGATCGCCGGCCTGGGCACCGGCGGCCTCCAGCGCGGCGATGCCCTCGCCGCTGCCGGTGAAGGTCCCGTCGCCGACGGGGATGTCGGCGCCCTTGCCGTCGCACAGCTCCCCGTACCGCTCGGCCGCCGCCCGCACGGCGGGGGCGAACGCCGTGGAGCCGTGCAGGCGCAGGGTGCCGCCGACGCAGTCCAGCGGCGGCGTCTCCTCCCGCCACACCAGCGTCAGGCCGGCCTGCGCCAGGACCGCCAGCGCCAGCAGGACGATGCCGACCAGCGCCGGTCTGGAGGCGAACGTGTGGCTCTCGGTGCGGGCCAGTCTGAGCCGGGCGGTCCGGGCGAGCCAGCCGAACCAGTGGCTGTGCCGGCCACTGACGTCGGCACGGAAGACCGGGTCGGGGAAGGGGTCCCGGCGGTCGGCGGACCGGCGTTCCAGCACCGCCAGGACCTTGTAGTGGGCGCTCGGGTTGAGCTTGACCTTCGGGAGCCTGATGACGCCGGAGTCGAGTTCGTCGTCGATGCCGAAGCCGGTGGCCCGGGCGCTGAAGAAGTCCCGCAGTTCCGGCTGGCTGAGCTCGGTCACGACCGCGCCCACGACCCGGCGGCCGGGGAAGGTGACGCGGATGCCGCCCGGGTCGTCGGCGGGGGTCAGGTAGTCGTCCTCGATGATCGGCAGCCAGCCGGCGTTCTCGATCCGCAGCAGCACGAAGGAGGGGTCGGTGAGGGTGGTGCCGTTCTGGTGCATCTCCTCCAGGACACCGGCGTACGGCGAGTGGGCGGTGTCGGTGGCGAGGGTGTCCATCTGGACGCGGTAGCCGAGCCGTTTGCGGCCGACGACCGCGAACTCCCACACGAACGCGGCGGACGGGATCGCGATGCTCAGCATCGCGACCAGCGTGTCGAAGTCCCACTCGAAGCCCAGGCTCACCGTCGAACTCCCTTGCCTCGCCGTGCGCTTGACGGGGGAGAACAGGGTGACGAGTGCGGGCGCAGTGGTGCCGGGGATGCGCCGACCCTCCGGGCGATGTTCATCCCCGGGCCATCTGCGCAACGTTCCGTTCGCCTGGTGTCCCCCCACCACGGGCGCGTACGCCCCCGCGGGAGCGCGCCCCGGCCCACCCGTGGCCGCCGACGGCGGGCCGCGCACCCGCTACCGTTGGCCGGATGAGCAGTGCTGAGAAGCCGGTGGCACCCCGGTCCCTCGCGGAGGCGCTCCGCGCGCGGGACGACGGGTCCCTCGCCGCGCTCCTGCGCGCCCGCCCCGACCTCATCACCCCCGTCCCGACCGATCTCACCCAGCTCGCGACCCGGGCCGGCACCCGCGCGTCCGTCGTCCGCGCGCTGGAGCGGCTGGACAGGTTCACGTTGCAGACCGCGGAGGCGCTGGCCGTGGCGGCGGACCCGGCGTCCTACGCGGAGCTGCTCGCTCTGATGGCGGGGGACGAGCGCGACCCGGTGGTCGCCGCCGCGCTGCCCCGCGCCCTGGGCACCCTGCGCGAACAGGCCCTGGTGTGGGGCGACGACGAACAGCTGCGCCTGGTGCGTACGGCCCGTGAGCTGCTCGCGCCGTCCCCGCAGCACCCGTCCCCGACCGGCCTGGGCCCGGCCGTGCGGGAGTCGACGGCGGGCATGTCGCCAGGCCGTATCCAGGAGATCGTGACGGCGGCCGGACTGCCCTCGACACACGACTCGGTGTCCGCGATCGCCTCGCTCACCGCCCTGTTCACCGACCGCCGGCGGATGGCGGCGCTGCTCGCCGACGCCCCGCGGGAGTCCCGGGAGGTCCTGTCCCGCCTGGTCTGGGGTCCGCCCTACGGTCAGGTCACCGCCGACCCGGCCGCCCATCTGCGCTGGCTCCTCGACCGCGGGCTGCTGCTGCCGACGGCGCCCGGGACGGTCGTCCTCCCCCGCGAGGTGGCCCTGCACCTGCGCGAGGGCCGCGCGCACCGCGTCACCGAACCTGTGCCGCCGGCCGTGGAGGCCGTCGCCACGCACCGCCCCCAGCTGGTGGACGCGACGGCGGCCGGGCAGGCGTACACCGCGCTGACGACCGTGGAGGAGCTGCTGAAGGACTGGGACGAGGGCGGCCCGTCGGTGTTGCGGGCGGGCGGGCTCAGCGTCCGCGACCTGAAGCGGACCGCCGTCGCCCTGGACGTCCCCGAGCCGGTCGCCGCCTTCTGGGTCGAACTCGCCTACGCGGCCGGCCTGATCGCCGCCGACGGCGAGGCCGACGAGCGGTACGCGGCGACCCCGGCCTACGACGAGTGGCTGGAGGAGCCCGCCCCGCAGCGCTGGTCGCGGCTGGCGCAGGCGTGGCTGGCGGCGACCCGGACGCCTGGGCTGGTGGGCGGGCGGGACGGCCGGGACCGTACGTTGTCGGCGCTCGGGCCGGGCCTGGACCGTTCGGCGGCGCCCGAGGTACGGCACCGGGTGCTGGCCCTGCTCGCCGCGCTGCCGGAGGGCGCCGCCCCGTCCGCCGAGTCGGTCCTCGCCCGGCTGAGCTGGGAGCGGCCGCTGCGCGGCCCGCAACGCGACGACGACCTTCGGGCCCGGCTCGCCCGGTGGACCCTGGCGGAGGCGGAACAGCTGGGCGTGACGGGGCGGGGCGCGCTGTCGGCGCACGGGCGGGCCCTGCTGGGCGCGCCCGCCCGGAAGTCCGCCGCCTCCGAGTCCGCCGCCGAACCGGCCGGTCCCGGTGACAAGCTGCCGGTGCACCACCGGCCCGCGCCCGCCCTGGAGCCGCTGTCCCCCGCCGAGCGGGCCACCGCCGCGGCCACCGCCGCCCGGCTCCTGACCCCGCTGCTGCCCGAACCCCTGGACCACGTCCTGCTCCAGGCGGATCTGACGGCGGTGGCGCCCGGGCCGCTGCGGCGCCCGCTGGCGGACATGCTGGACGTGCTCGCGGAGGTGGAGTCGAAGGGCGGGGCGACCGTCTACCGGTTCACGCCCGGCTCGGTGCGCCGCGCGCTCGACTCCGGCCGGACCGCGTCCGACCTGCACGCCTTCCTCACCGAGCACTCCCGTACGCCGGTCCCGCAGCCGCTCGCGTACCTGATCGACGACGTGGCCCGCCGGCACGGCCATCTGCGGGTGGGCGCGGCCTCGGCGTACGTCCGCTGCGACGACGACGCGCTGCTCAACGAGATCATGGCCGACAAGCGCGCCGCGGGCCTGCGGCTGCGCCGTCTGGCCCCGACGGTGCTGGCCACCCCGTCCGACGCGGCCGCGCTGCTGGAGGGTCTGCGCGCGATGGGCTTCGCCCCGGCCGCCGAGTCCGCCGAGGGCGATGTGCTGATCACCCGCGCGCTCGCCCACCGCACCCCGCCGCGCACCGCGCCCGAGCCGGTCCCGGACGGCCCGCCGGTCCCCGACGCGCACCTCCTGGCCGCCGCGCTGCGCGCCGTCCGCGCCGGCGACCTCGCCTCCACGACCCCCCGCAAACCGACGGCCGGCCCGGACACGGCCGGTGAGCTGCCCCGCACCAGCGCCGCCGAGACCCTCGCCACCATGCAGGCCGCCGTCCTCACCGGCGAGACCCTGTGGATCGGCTACGTGAACGCCGAGGGCTCCGCCACCCAGCGCGTCATCGCCCCCATCCGCGTCGAGGGCGGCTTCGTCACGGCGTACGACCACACCTCGGACGAGGTCCGCACGTATCCGCTGCACCGGGTGACCGGGGTGGCGGAACTCGCCGACGAGCAGCCCTGAGGCGGGGGCTCACTCCTGCGGGTGTACGTCCGTGATCATGCACGCCACGCCGGACGCTTCCCACCGATGAGGGAGCTTGCCCGGCCTGCCGCATTCCGGCGCGGGCCGCCGGGCAGCCACCGGGTGTCCTGATCACACCGGGCCGCCCGCCGGCGGTCCCGGTGAGTGCCACAGAGAGGAAGTCGCTCCATGCGTGCTGCCGCCCGTCGTGCCGCCACCGTCCTGACCGTCACCGCCGTGCTGATCGGTGCCTTCGCCACCCAGGCCGCCGCCGTCGGCATCGACATCGCCGGGCTGGTCATCGAGACGCCGCAGATCTGACGCGCCCGCGCTCCTTCTCGGGCCGGCCCCCGCGTTCCGGGCCGGCCCGCCCCACCCCCCACCCGTACGTGAAAGGTCGGCCAGCCCCCATGCGTTCCAAGCCTCCCCTGCCCGCCCGCGCCACCGCCGTCGCCGTCTCGGTCACCGCGCTGCTGTCCGCCGCCGCGCTGCTCGGGGCGCTCGCCCCCGAGGCCGCGGCCGCCGGGCCGGCGCTGCCGCTGCCGCTCCCGGTCGCCGCTCCCGAGTCCCTGGTCACCGAAGGGCTGAGTATCGAGGGACCGCTGCTCAACAACGTCACTCTGCCCACGCTGAGGTAGCGGCCCGCCGCGTCCGGTAGCTGTCCCCGTCGATCCGCACGATCTCGGCGTGGTGGGCCAGGCGGTCCACCATCGCCGGTGCGGAGGGGCCGCCGAAGATCTCGTTCCAGCGGCCGGGCGGGCGGTCACCGGTCACGATCAGCGAGGCCCGCTCGTAGCGGTGCGCGACCAGCTGGAAGAAGAGAGCGGAGGTCTGCGCGTCGAAGGGGGTGTAGCCGACCTCGTCGACGACCAGCACCGGGTAGGCGTCGAGCGCGGCCAGCTCCCCGGCGAGCCGGCCGGCGGCCTGGGCGTCGGCCAGCCGGGCGGCCCACTCGGCCGCGGTCGCGAACAGCACCCGGTGGCCGGCCTGGCAGGCGCGCACGCCCAGCCCGATGGCCAGGTGGGTCTTGCCGGTGCCGGTAGGGCCGACGAGGACCACGTTGCGCCCTGCGGTGACGAAGTCCAGCTTGCCGAGCCGGGCCACGCCGTCCCGGTCGAAGGTGCGAGGGTGCTGCTCGTCGTAGTCCTCCAGCAGCTTGCGGGCCGGGAACCCGGCGGCGCGGACGCGTTCCTCCGCGCCGGCGTCGGCCGCGCGCGGGCCCGCCTGGGCGGGGACGGAGGCGGCAGGCGGTGGGGCCGCCGGCGGTTCCGGGTCCGTGGTGTGGCCCTGGTGGTGGACCGGATCGGTCCGGGCCAGCATCGGCCCGGACATGTACGCCAGGATCGCCGCCGACAGGATGAAGGCCATGTGAATGGTGGTGCCCCACAGCAGTGAGTGCTGCGCGGTGTGCTGGACGTCCACGAACATCTGGAGCAGGTGGACGGACGAGATGCCCACGATGGCGGTGGCCAGCTTCACCTTCAGCACGTTGGGGTTGACGTGCGAGAACCACTCCGGCTGGTCGCGGTGGCCCTGGAGGTCGATACGTGAGACGAACGTCTCGTAGCCGCCGACGATCACCATGATCAGCAGGTTGGCGATCATGACCACGTCGACCAGTTTGAGCACCGAGAGCATGACGTACGTCTCCGTCGCCCGCCCGGTCACGCACCGGAGCACTAACGTCCACAGCTCGTTGAAGAACTTGTAGACGTACACACCCTGGACGACGACCAGACCGAAGTAGAGCGGGGCCTGGAGCCAGCGGGTGGCGAACAGGGCGTACCCGAGCGTGGCGGTCGGCGGGGACGGGGAACGAGGGGAGGGCCGCATGGTCAGCCATTCTTCGGACGCCACGGCCGTACGGCTCACTCGCGTCACCCGCGGGGGTGAATACACATTCTGTACGACAGGACGCGACAGGACGCCGGCGGAACCGGACGATCAGGCACACTGGACGTTTGGCCCCGCACCGTCACGGGGGTCTCGCAGAGCCACGCAGGTCCGTGCAGAAAGGTAGCCGCGCGTGAATGGTCCCCTGATCGTCCAGTCCGACAAGACCCTGCTCCTGGAAGTCGACCACGAGCAGGCCGGTGACTGCCGTCGGGCCATCGCGCCGTTCGCGGAGCTGGAGCGGGCGCCGGAGCACATCCACACCTACCGGGTGACCCCGCTGGGGCTGTGGAACGCGCGGGCCGCCGGGCACGACGCCGAGCAGGTCGTGGACGCGCTGGTGCAGTACAGCCGGTATCCGGTGCCGCACGCGCTGCTCGTGGACATCGCCGAGACGATGGACCGGTACGGGCGGCTGACCCTCAGCAAGCACCCCGCGCACGGGCTCGTGCTCACCTCCACCGACCGGCCGGTGCTGGAGGAGGTCCTGCGCTCCAAGCGGATCGCCCCGCTGGTCGGCGACCGCATCGACCCCGACACCGTCCTCGTGCACCCCTCCGAGCGCGGCCAGATCAAGCAGACGCTGCTGAGGCTGGGCTGGCCCGCCGAGGACCTCGCGGGGTACGTCGACGGCGAGGCGCACGCGATCGAGCTGCACGAGGAGGGCTGGGCGCTGCGGCCCTACCAGAAGCAGGCCGTGGAGAACTTCTGGCACGGCGGGTCGGGCGTGGTCGTCCTGCCCTGCGGCGCGGGCAAGACGCTGGTGGGCGCCGGGGCCATGGCTCAGGCCAAGTCGACCACGCTGATCCTGGTCACCAACACCGTGTCCGCCCGGCAGTGGAAGCACGAGCTGGTCAAGCGGACCTCGCTGACGGAGGAGGAGATCGGCGAGTACAGCGGGACGCGCAAGGAGATCCGGCCCGTCACCATCGCCACCTACCAGGTGCTGACGACGCGGCGGAAGGGTGTCTACCCACACCTGGAGCTGTTCGACTCCCGGGACTGGGGCCTGATCCTCTACGACGAGGTGCACCTGCTGCCGGCGCCGGTCTTCAAGTTCACGGCGGATCTGCAGGCGCGGCGGCGGCTCGGGCTGACCGCGACCCTGGTGCGCGAGGACGGGCGGGAGTCCGACGTGTTCTCGCTGATCGGTCCCAAGCGGTTCGACGCGCCCTGGAAGGAGATCGAGGCACAGGGCTACATCGCGCCCGCGGACTGCGTGGAGGTCCGGGTGAACCTCACGGACGCAGAGCGGCTCGCGTACGCCACCGCGGAGACCGAGGAGAAGTACCGCTTCTGTGCGACGACCGCGACCAAGCGGAAGGTGACCGAGGCGATCGTGCGGCGGTTCGCCGGGCAGCAGATCCTGGTCATCGGGCAGTACATCGACCAGCTGGACGAGCTGGGGGAGCATCTCGACGCCCCGGTCATCAAGGGCGAGACCTCCAACGCCCAGCGGGAGAAGCTCTTCGAGGCGTTCCGGCAGGGCGAGATCAGCGTGCTGGTGGTGTCGAAGGTCGCGAACTTCTCCATCGACCTGCCGGAGGCGACGGTCGCCGTGCAGGTGTCGGGAACGTTCGGGTCGCGGCAGGAGGAGGCACAGCGCCTGGGGCGGGTGCTGCGGCCCAAGGCGGACGGGCACCAGGCGCACTTCTACTCGGTGGTCGCCCGCGACACCATCGACCAGGACTTCGCCGCGCACCGGCAGCGGTTCCTGGCGGAGCAGGGGTACGCCTACCGGATCGTCGACGCGGACGAGCTGCTGGCGGAGAGCTGACCGGCGGGCCGGGCGGTCACCGGCGGCGGACGCCCGCCTCCTCGCCGTACTCGCCGAGGACGACCACGTCGAACACGGCGCCCGCGAACACCTTGACGGCATGCAGGGCATCACCGAGGACGTGCCGGTGACTGCCCAGGACGGGGGTGGCGCCGGCCGGGCGGGGCGGGCGCGGAGCTGGGGTGATGGTTGCTGCGCTCATGCCTCCATGGTGGCTTTTCCGGCATAAGGACGGCATCGGCCTGTGGTGTCGTCCCGGGTGCTCGCCGTGTAGTACCTGCGGCCGATGGGACGCCCCCAGAGAGGGAGGGGGCGGCCCCGCCTCTCCCCTAGGGGGTGCCCTGAGACACCGGGGTGCCTACGGCCCGGCGGGCGGTGGGTCCGTCAGTCCGTCAGTCCGTCAGTCCGTCGGACTGCCGACCTGCGGACCTGCGGACCCGGTGGTCAGGCTCGCTTCGGGGGGAGCACCGAGCGGATGACGCCCTCCAGGAGCCGCTCCAGTTGCTCGGGGGACATGGCCCCGTGCCGCCACAGGTCCATGTCCCGTACGCCGTACCGCGTCAGTAACTCCCTCAGGGGGTCGGGGTCGGGCAAGGGGAGGTGCGTGGGTGGCTCCACGGACGGGCTCCCGGGGTTGGAGGGGCGACTGGGGTGGGGGGCGTGTCCCGCAGCCTACTTCCGCGGAAATCCGTTGGCCCCCGTCTCGTCCACTCGCCTAGAATCTCCGCTCTTGCCCGCCTCCTGACCGGAGTGCCGCCGACCGGACGGAAACCGGCCGGCATCCCGCGACCGCGTATCCCGTAGGCCCACCGGAGGCACCCCCTTGTCCACGCCCGTCGGCGACGACCCCCTCGTCCGCGAACGCTCCCACCTCGCCCGCTCCCGCGCCGCCCTGCGGGCCATGCGGGAGGACGTCGAGTCCCTCGACATCAGCGACGTCACCGCGAACTGGGTCAACGCGGAGGTCCTGGCCCGCCAGATCGACGAACGCGTCAAGGCGCTCGCCGACCTCAGCGACACCCCGCTGTTCTTCGGCCGCCTCGACTACCTGCGCCGGCCGGGCGCCGAACGGACGGAAGGCACGGACGGCGAGCGGGCGGACGGCGCGGACGGCGCGGACGGCGAGCGTTTCTACATCGGGCGCCGGCACGTGCACGACCAGGACGGCGACCCGATGGTCGTCGACTGGCGCGCACCGGTCTCGCAGCCGTTCTACCGGGCCTCGAAGAAGGACCCGATGGACGTGGCGCTGCGCCGCCGCTTCGGCTACACGGGCGGCGACCTCACCGCGTACGAGGACGAGCACCTGCTGGACCCGGCGGAGGCCGCGGCCACCAGCAAGCTGCTCCAGCGGGAGATCGAGCGCCCGCGCGTCGGCCCGATGCGCGACATCGTGGCGACCATCCAGCCCGAGCAGGACGAGATCGTGCGCGCCGGCCTGGGCGGGACGGTGTGCGTGCAGGGCGGCCCGGGGACCGGGAAGACGGCCGTCGGCCTGCACCGCGTCGCGTACCTCCTCTACGCCCACCGTGAGCGGCTCGCCCGCACCGGCACCCTCGTCATCGGCCCCAACCGTTCCTTCCTGCACTACATCGAGCAGGTGCTGCCCGCGCTCGGTGAACTGACGGTCCGCCAGGCCACCGTGGACGACCTGGTCGCCCATGTGGAGGTGCGCGGTACGGACGAGGCGGCGGCGGCGATCGTCAAGGGCGACGCGCGGATGGCCCAGGTGCTGCGGCGGGCCGTCCACGCGCACGTGACGATGCCGGCCGAGCCGGTGGTGGTGGTGCGCGGCTCACGCCGCTGGCGGGTCCCGGTGTACGAACTGGAGGACATCGTCCGCGAGTTGCTGGACCGGGGCATCCGCTACGGAGCCGCCCGCGAGGCCCTGCCGCGGCGCATCGCGCACGCCGTGCTGGTGCAGATGGAGCGTTCGGGCGAGGCGCCGGACGACCGGGTGCAGGACGCGGTGGCCCGCAACGCGGCGGTGAAGGCGGCGGTCAAACAGATCTGGCCGCCGGTCGACCCGGCCAGACTGGTGCTGCGGCTGCTGACGGACGCGGACTTCCTGGCCGCGCACGCGGAGGGCGTGCTGAGCGCGGACGAGCAGAAGACGATCCTGTGGACGAAGCCGGTGAGGTCGGCGAGGTCGGCGAGGTGGTCGGCGGCGGACGCGGTGCTGATCGACGAGGCACAGGACCTGGTCCAGCGCACGCACTCCCTCGGCCATGTCGTCCTGGACGAGGCGCAGGACCTCTCCCCCATGCAGTACCGGGCCGTCGGCCGCCGCTGCACCACCGGCTCCGCCACCGTCCTCGGCGACCTCGCCCAGGGCACCACCCCCTGGGCCACCCGGAGTTGGCACGAGGCGCTGGCCCACCTCGGCAAGACGGACGGCGTGGTCGAGGAACTGACGGCCGGATTCCGCGTCCCGACCGACGTCATCGCGTACGCCTCCCGTCTCCTGCCGCACATCGCCCCCGGCCTGACCCCGGTCGCGTCGGTCCGGGAGAACCCCGGCTCCTTCGAGATCCGCCCGGTCACCGGCCCGGCCGACGTGATCGCCGCCTGCGAGGAGTCGCTGGGCAACGAGGGCTCCATCGGCCTGATCGCCGCCGACGCCCGCGTCCCGGCCCTGGCGAAGGCGCTCGCGGCGGCGGGCGTCGGCCACCTGGCCCCGGGCGAGGAGACGACCCACGAGGCCCGCCTCACGCTGGTCCCCGCCTCCCTGGCCAAGGGCCTGGAGTACGACTACGTGGTCCTCGACGACCCGCAGGCGATCGTCGACGGCGAACCCGACGCACGCACCGGCCTGCGCCGCCTGTACGTCACCCTCACCCGAGCGGTCTCAGGACTGACGGTCACCCACACGACCCCGCTCCCCCCACAACTGACCTGACATCCCCACCCCCTCCCGCACGGGTGGGCGCGGCCGGCACCCCGCCAACACCGGACCACACGACCCACCCCACCACCCCTTCCCGCGGGCAGTCGTGCCGCTGGGGCTGCACGGGTGGGCCCGGACGGCACCGGACGCCGCGACCCACCCACCGGCACCTCGACAACCCCGGACACCGCACCGGCGCCCACCCCGCGCCCCCTACCCCCCGTCCACCACCCGCCGCCACTCCGCGACCGCCTCCGCCGAGACCCCCCGCTCCCAGCCGCCCGGCCGCGCCGCCCCGCCGATGTGGAAGCCGTCGATCCCGGCCGCCCGGAGCACCGGTACGTGGTCCAGCCGCAGCCCCCCGCCCACCAGCAGCCGCTGCTCGTACCCCGGCTCCCCCCGCCGCCGCGCCTCGGCGAGCAGCGTGGGCAGGCCGGCGTCCACGCCGGACGCCGAACCCGCCGTCAGATAGGTGTCGAGTCCGGACAGCCCGTCCAGCTGCTTGCGCAGCGCGTCCCGGTCGGCGGCGTGGTCGATCGCCCGGTGGAACGTCCAGCGGCAGCCGTCCAGCACGCCGACGACCCGCTCCACGGCCGCCAGGTCCACCCCGCCGTCCGCGTCGAGGAACCCGAGCACGAACTCGTCGGCCCCCGCCGCCCGCAGCTCGCCCGCCGTGCGCACGAGCCGCTCGACGTCGTCCGCCGTGAAACCGTCCGCCGGCCGCAGCATCACCCGCAGCGCGAGGTCGACGGCGGCCCGGATCCCGGCGAAGGTCCCGACCGGCGGGGTCAGGCCGTCCGCCGCCATGTCGGTGACCAGTTCGAGGCGGTCCGCGCCTCCGGCCTGGGCGGCGACCGCGTCCTCGACGTCGAGGGCGATCACCTCCAGGACTGCACGCTTGCTCATGGGACCCCAATCGTCTCGTCTCAGCGGGCGGCTACCACTACAGGTCTAGTCCAATCTGGTCAAAGACTACGCCTGTACGGGATCCCGCTCACCCGGTGCTCACCGGACACCGCTCACCCGGCCGCACGGACGGGCCGGCCCGCTCGCGGGGAGAATGGCCGCATGGCCGATCCCGACGCCCTGCGCACCCGCTTCGCCCGCGCCCTGGAAGGAGCCCGGGGCCCCGACGCCACCGGCCCCGACCCGACGCCGTACGCCGACAACCTGCTCGCCCGCTGGCAGGAGCCGCAGCGCCGCTACCACACGCTCACGCACCTCACCGCGGTCCTCGACCACATCGACGCCCTCGCGCCGCACGCCACCGACCCGGACGCCGTCCGCCTGGCCGCGTGGTTCCACGACGCGGTCTACCTCCCCGACCGCTCCGAGAACGAGGAACGCTCGGCCCGGCTCGCCGAGCGCGCCCTAGCCGAAGCGGGGGTGCCCGCCGCGCGGACCGCCGAGGTGGCCCGCCTGGTCCGCCTCACCGTCACCCACGACCCCGCCGACGACGACCCGGACGGCCAGGTCCTGTGCGACGCCGACCTGGCGGTCCTCGCCGCCCCGCCGTCCGCGTACGCCGCCTACACGGCCGCCGTCCGCGAGGAGTACGGCTTCGTCCCGCCGGACGCCTTCCGCGCGGGCCGCGCCACCGTCCTGCGGCAACTCCTCGCTCTGCCCCGCCTGTTCAGGACGCCGTACGGACAGAAGCGGTGGGAGGCGACGGCCCGGTACAACATCGCCGCCGAGTTGGCGCTGCTGGAGAGCTGACGCGCCGGGCCCGGGCGACCGAGAATTCGGGTTCGCCCGGCCGGGAGAGCCCCTACTGTTGCACCCCATGCGCGCATGGGGCGGAGAACGAGTGGACGAGGCCGTCGCGGGTGCCGTGGCGGTGCTGCGGACGGCGACGGAGCGGGACTGGGACAGGGTGCCGGCGGGCCGGCTGGAGTGGAGCTGCCGGCAGACCGCCGAACACCTCGCCGGCGTGCTCCTCGCCTACGCCGGCCAGCTGGCGGGCCGCGCGCGGACCGCGTACCTGCCCTTCGACCTCACCCTCGACGAGGACACCGGCCACGCGGCCGTCCTCGACGTCCTGGAGACCACCGCCGCGCTGCTCGTCGCCACCCTCCGCACCACCCCGCCCGAGGTGCGCGCCTTCCACCCGTACCCGTTCGGCAGCGCGGACCGTGAGGGCTTCGCCGCGATGGGGATCGCCGAGACCCTCCTGCACACCCATGACATCGCCGAGGGCCTGGGGCTGCCGTACGAGCCGCCCGCAGAGCTCGCCGCGTACGTCCTGACGGGGATCTTCCCGCACGTCCGGCCCGGCCCCGACCACTGGCGCACCCTGCTGTGGGCCACCGGGCGCGGCGAGCTGCCCGGCCGCGCGCCGGTCACCGCGTGGCGCTGGAGCAACAGCCTCGTCCTGCCCGCCGGCCGGCTGACCCTCCAGGGCGTCACCCCCGCGGCCGCCGCCGACCTCCGCGCGGGCGGCGACGGCGGGTTCGCGTGGCTGGACGGCGGCCCGTTCGAGGGCACCCGGGAGGCCGCGGGAATGGTGACGAAGGCGTACGAGGCGGGGACGCACCGCCCGGAGTGGGGGCTGTTCGTCCTCGTGCGGCGGGAGGACGGCCGGGCCGTCGGCGGCATGGGGTTCCACGGCGTCCCGGACGGCGAGGGCCGTGCCGAGATCGGCTACGACCTGGTGGAGAGCGCGCGCGGCCAGGGCTACGCCACCGAGGCGCTGCGCGCGCTGTCGGAGTGGGCGCTGGCCCGGGACGACGTCCGGACGCTGTTCGCGGTCGTCGACCGGGTCAACATCCCGTCCCAGCGGCTGATCTCCCGCGCCGGGTTCACGAAGGTGAGCGAGGACGACGAGTACTTCGCCTACGAACTGCGCGACTGACGGGTCCTCAGCCTACGAACTGCGCGGCTGAGGACGCCCCTTCGGCCGGCGCAGCCCCGCCTCCGTGAGCCGGCGCACCAGTTCCTTGGACCCGACCGGCACCGCGCCGGCGGCCACCACGTCCGCGTACCGGTGCGAGGGGATGTCGTAGTGGTCGCGCTCGAAGGCCCGGCGCGGGACGCCCAAGCCGTCGGCGAACGCCTGGAGTTCCTCGAACGAGACGTCGCTCACCAGGTGCGACCACATGCGGCCGTGCCCGGGCCAGGTCGGCGGGTCGATGTAGAGCGTCACCGGAGCCTCACGAGGACACCGCCCCGCCCGCCGCCGACCCGAGCGTCCCCACCGCGGCGACCTTCACGCCCGCCTGGTGGCACACCCAGTGCGGGTCGGGGCCGAGTTCCGGTTCGACGTCCAGCGCGTGCGGGTCGCCGGAGCCGCACACCGGGCACAACGGCCAGCGCCCGTAGCGTTCGAGGAGCGCGTCCTGCACGTCCTGCGCCACCAGGCCGGCCACGAACTGCGCCCCGTCCGGCCACTGCTCGACCCACCAGCGGCGCTGGACGACGGAGTCCTCGACCATGGACACCACGTCGGCGGCGGCGACCTTCTGTGCGGCCAGGTCGGCGAGCACCAGGGCGCGTGCCGCGTGCAACGCCTGCTCCAAGGGGCTGATGGGGTCCATGCACCCATTGTGCGCACTCTTGACCACCGCACCGGCCCGAAAATATCTTTCATGGGTGACCCGCGAAGTGAAGGAAAGTTTCGGCAGGGGCGCGAGGAGCGCGGCCGCCCCGCCCGCGCCGGCCGCCCTGGCGGCCAAGGTGCGTACCCTCGCCCCGTCCATGACCCGCTCCATGCAGCGGGTCGCCGAGGCCGTCGCGAACGACCCGGCCGGCTGCGCGGCCCTCACGGTCACCGGTCTCGCCGAACGCACCGGCACCAGCGAGGCGACGGTCGTCCGCACCGCCCGCCTGCTCGGCTACCCCGGCTACCGCGACCTGCGCCTGGCGCTGGCCGGTCTCGCCGCCCAGCAGCAGTCCGGCCGGGCGCCCGCGATCACCACGGACATCGCGGTCGACGACCCGATCGCCGACGTCGTCGCGAAACTCGCCCACGACGAGCAGCAGACCCTCGCGGACACGGCGGCCGGTCTGGACACCGCGCAGCTCGGTGCGGCCGTCACCGCGCTGGCCGCCGCCCGGCGGACCGATGTGTACGGGGTCGGGGCGAGCGGGCTGGTCGCCCAGGACCTCACCCAGAAGCTGCTGCGGATAGGTCTGATAGCCCACGCCCACAGCGACCCCCACCTCGCCGTCACCAACGCCGTGCAACTGCGGGCGGGCGACGTCGCCCTCGCGATCACCCACTCCGGTTCGACCGGTGACGTCATCGAGCCGTTGCGGGTCGCCTTCGAGCACGGGGCCACCACGGTGGCGATCACCGGCCGGCCCGACGGACCGGTCACCCAGTACGCCGACCACATCCTGACGACATCGACCGCGCGGGAGAGCGAACTGCGGCCCGCCGCGATGTCGTCGCGGACCAGTCAGCTGCTGGTGGTGGACTGTCTGTTCGTGGGCGTGGCGCAGCGGACGTACGAGACGGCGGCACCGGCCCTGTCCGCGTCGTACGAGGCGCTGGCCCACCGGCACCGGCGCTAGTGCCGTGGCAGGCAACGTTCGCCCCGTCGCGACGCCCGGCACGCCCTCTCGCCGCACCGGCCGAAAGCCCAAGTACATCCAGTACGAGGGCTTCCGGCCGGCACGCCGAGAGCACGCACCGGACGCCGCTCCTTGACGGGCAAACGTTGCCTGCCGCGGCACTAGACCACGGGCCGGACCGCAGGCGCTGGACCATGGGCCGGACCGCAGACAGGACCGCGGACCGAACCGCGGGCCCGGACCGCCGGCAACACCGCAACACATCGCACCGCGCAGTGGAAAGAGCAGCCTGTCACCATGACCTCCACCTCCGATCCCCGCGATCTCCAGGCCCAGCTGGAATCCCTGACCACCGAGGCGTTCCGGCCCGAGCTCGCCGACATCGACCGGCTGCCCACCCTCGACATCGCCCGGCTGATGAACGCCGAGGACACCACCGTGCCGGCCGCCGTCGCCCGGCGGCTGCCGGAGATCGCCGCCGCGATCGACGACATCGCCGAGCGGATGGCGCGCGGCGGGCGGCTGGTCTACGCCGGCGCCGGGACCGCAGGCCGGCTCGGCGTCCTGGACGCCTCCGAGTGCCCGCCCACCTTCAACACCGACCCCGCCCAGGTCCTCGGACTGATCGCGGGCGGCCGCCAGGCCGTGGTCACCTCGGTCGAAGGCGCCGAGGACTCCGCCGAGCTGGCCCGCGCCGACCTCGACGCGCTCGCGCTGACCGGCGTCGACACGGTGGTCGGCGTCTCCGCCTCCGGCCGTACCCCGTACGCCGTCGGCGCGGTCGAGCACGCCCGCAGGCAGGGCGCGTTGACGATCGGGCTGGCCTGCAACGCGGACAGCGCGCTCGCGGCGGCCGCCGAGCACGGCATCGAGATCGTCGTCGGTCCCGAGCTGCTCACCGGCTCCACCCGCCTGAAGGCCGGCACGGCACAGAAGCTGGTCCTCAACATGCTGTCGACGATCACGATGATCCGGCTGGGCAAGACGTACGGGAACCTGATGGTCGACGTCCGCGCCTCCAACGACAAGCTGCGCGCCCGCTCCCGCCGTATCGTCGCCCTCGCCACCGGCGCCGAGGACGACGCGGTCGAGCGGGCCCTCACCGCCACCGACGGCGAGGTGAAGAACGCCATCCTGACCCTCCTCGCCGACGTGGACGGCCCGACGGCGGCCCGGCTCCTGGCGGACTCCGGCGGCCGGCTGCGGGCCGCGCTGGCGGCGGCCGGGGACTGATCCGCCGCTTCCCGGACGCCCCCGACTTCCCTTGCTAGTGCCGCGGCAGGCAACGTTCGCCCGTCAAGGAGCGGCGTCCGGTGCGTGCTCTCGGCGTGCCGGCCGGAAGCCCTCGTACTGGATGTACTTGGGCTTTCGGCCGGTGCGGCGAGAGTGCGTGCCGGGCGTCGCGACGGGGCGAACGTTGCCTGCCACGGCACTAGCGTGGGGACTTCGAACCGGGGGAGGCAACGGATGAGGGCACCGACGACGTTCCGCATCGGTGGAGACCTGGAGGTGGGGCGGCTCGGCTTCGGGGCGATGCGGCTGCCGACCGAACCGGCGGACGAGCGCGCCGCGTCCGTCGCGCTGCTCCGCAGGGCCGTCGAACTCGGCGTCACCCTCGTCGACACGGCCCACCTGTACGGCTGGGGAGCCAACGAGGAACTCCTCGCCGAGGCACTGCACCCCTACCCCGCCGACCTGCTCGTCACCACCAAGGTCGGCGTCCGGCAGCCCGCGCCGGGCGAGTGGACCTACGATGCCCGCCCGGCCTCCCTGCGCGCCCAGGTGGACGAGGCGCTGCGCCGCCTCCGCGTCGAGCGCGTCGAGCTCCTCCAGCTCCACCGCATCGACCCGGACACCCCTCTCGCCGACCAGCTCGGCGCACTGGGCGACCTCCGCTCGGAGGGCAAGGTGGGCCGGATCGGCCTCTCCGAGGTGACGGTCGCGGAACTCGACGAGGCCAGGTCCGTCGTCGACATCGCCAGCGTGCAGAACCGCTACAACCTGCTCGACCGCGAGCACGAGCCGGTGCTCAAGGCCTGCGAGGCGGCCGGCATCGCGTTCCTGCCGTGGCGGCCGGTCGCGCCCGGGGCGGCCGACGAGCACTCCGTGATCAGGTCGGTGGCGTCCGCCCTGGACGCCACCCCCACCCAGATCGCCCTGGCCTGGCTGCTGGCCCGCTCCCCGGTGCTCCTGCCGATCCCCGGCACGGCGAGCGTCGAGCACCTGGAGGAGAACGTGGCGGCGGCCGGCCTGACCCTCACGGACGAGCACCTGAGGCGGCTGGACGGCCTCACGACGGAAGCCTCCCCTCCCCGTTGACCCTGCGCACCCGGGCCCGCAGCACCTCCCCCTGCGGGGCCGGCCCGGTCGCCTCCGGCGGACAGTCCCACTCCTGCCCTCCGGCGACGGGCCGGAGCTGCACCCGGCCCCCCACGTGTCCCATGACCTCCCCGAGCCGCCCGTCCCGTACGTCCACGACATGCGCGCCGATCGCGGGCCGCTCCCCGCGTAGCACGGAGGCCAGCCGCTCGGCGGTACGGACGTTGCAGCGCCCGAGCTCGACCAGGGCGAACGGCTCGTCACCCGCGCCGGTCACCGGATCCACGCGCAGGGACGGCAGCACGAGGCCCACGCCCACGAGGGCCTCCCGCAGCTGCTCCACGACTTCCTCGGTCTGCCTCACGGCCATCCGTCCGCCTCCACGCTGAGTTGGTGATTCGCGACACAGCGTGTCTGCCCCGCCTCTAACCTGGCCAGACATGACGTTCCAACAACCTCGTCTGTCGGACAGGGAGTGACCCATGCCCGGACCGAAGGATCTGGACCCGTCGGCCTCTCCCCGCGCCCTGCTGGGCGCGGAGCTGCGTCACGCACGCGAGAAGGCCGGGCTGAGCCAGGACGATCTGGGCCAGCGGCTGTTCGTGAGCGGGTCGTTCATCGGGCAGCTGGAGGCGGGGACGCGGCGGATGGTGCCGGAGTACGCGCGGTTGCTGGACGAGGCGTTGGGGACGGAGGACTTCTTCCGGCGGAACTGCGGGGTGTCGGCGAAGTCCCGGTATCCCGAGCATTTCGCGGAGGCGGCGGAGGTGGAGGTGGAGGCCGTGGCGATCCGCCAGTACGCGCCGATGCTGATCCCAGGGCTGCTCCAGACGTCCGCGTACGCACGGGCTGTGAACCGCGCGTACGACCCGACGGCGCCGGAAGAGACCATCGACGAGTGGGTGGAAGGCCGGATGGTGCGGACCCGTCTACTCGATCATCCAACAAGCCCGTTGTTGTGGGTGGTGCTTGACGAAGCGGTGTTGCGCCGGGAGACAGGTGGACGGGCGGTGATGGCGGAAGCGTTGCGCCATGTCGCGGGCCTGGCCCGCAAGGGCCGGATCATCGTGCAGGTTCTCCCTTTCAGCGCGGGGGCGCACAAATCGATGGAGGGCTCGATGAGGCTGATGGACTTCGAGGACGCCCCTCCGCTGGTCTACTTCGAAGGGCCCGGCACCGGGCGCCTGGAAGACGACCCGGCCACCGTGGCCCGGTTGAGGTTCACCTACGAGCTCCTCACAGCGTCAGCGCTCTCGCCGGAGAAGTCCCTGGCCTTGATCGAGGCACTGGCGGAGGATTACGCGCATGAGGAACTTCCCTGACCACGACCTGAGCACGGCCATCTGGCACAAGTCCAGCTACAGCGGCGGGGGCGGCAACGAGTGTCTCGAGGTAGCCCGCTGGCGCAAGTCGACCTACAGCGGCGGCAGCGGCGACAACTGCCTTGAGGTGACGCACGACCACCTCCCCGCCCTCATCCCCGTCCGCGATTCCAAGAACCCCCGAGGCCCGAAGCTCACGTTCGGTCGGGAGGCGTGGTCCGCGTTCGTCCGGGCGATCTGAGGGTTTTCCCGGCCCCGAAGCTCAAGTGCCCAGCTCCGAGCCCTCTTTGCTTGGAATGGGCGGTGGGCCTCAACCCACCCTCCCACCCCGCGAGTTGACTTGATGCGTTCGACTTGCCACGGAGAGTCACGGTCGTCTAGCGTGCCCGGACAACGAGACAGAACAGCCCCCGTCAGGTGCTGGAACACCTGCGGGGGCCTGACCTACGAGATCGGAACAAGCGATCCCATGGCTGACGCCAAGCTTAGTGCTGCCACCCCGCCCGCGCACGCTCCCTCACCCATCGAGCCCCACCCGATGGCCAACCCGGGCTACGGCAAGCGCTCCACCCCGGACCAACGCCCCCGCACCGCGCACGACTTCGCCCACCTTCCACCCCGCGAAGCCGCCATCGCCGCGTACATCGACCGCCTTCCCGACAGCGCCGACATCTCCGTGAAGACGCTGGCCAAGGTGCTGCCGTACGGACAGTGCGCGCTGCGCACGGCCCTCAACCGCCTGCAGAGCGCGGGACACTTGCGCCGGGGGCGCGAGCATCTGGTGGCGGCCGAGGGGAGCGCGCGCTGGATCACCCGATCGTGGTTCACCCGTACCGCGCGCGACGATGACTGGTGGACGGCCTTCACCCGGGGTGACGTACCGAAGGACCAGCCGCCTGACGCGCCCCGCCAGACCCGCTCGCGCGCCTTCGTCCTGCTGGCCGCCCTGGGCCGTACCGCTCCCGCCCTGTCGCTCTCCCAGGCGGACTGTGCGAGCCTCGCCCCGTTGCTGACGGAGTGGTTCGCGCGGGGGGCCACGGACGCGGCCGTACTCCAGGCACTGACCGCCGGCCTGCCCACGCTGGTCCACCACCCGGCCGCCCTCATCCGCAGGCGCCTGACCACCAAGCTCCCACCCGAGCCCGCACCGGCGGCCCCACGCCCGCTCCGCGTCCTGGAGTGCGCGAAGTGCGGTGTCCCGGGCCGGCCGGAGGCACTGCCGGGCGGCGTCTGCGGAACCTGCCGGGGCGACACCGGACCCGCCCGGCCCGCCGCGCCGCTCGTCGCGGCCACGGTCCGTACCCTCGCCGCCGAGGTGCGCGCGGCGATGGCTCCCCGAGGCGAAAGGCCACGGGTATGAGCGCTGCGACGGCCCGCCCTCCGCGCGCACCCGCTGGTGTGTACAGTTTTTTCATGGAGACGGAAGAGCCGAGGCGGCCGCGCGACGAGGCGGAGATCGCATGAACCACGCCCAGCTCACCGCCCTCGGCCGTGCTCTCCGTCTGCTCGGCGAGCACGGGGAGGCCCTGACCGGCGACACGCCCGACTCCCGGCTGCACGAGGTCAAGGCCGACATCAAGCGGGCCCTGGACCTGCTGGACGACAGTGTCAGTTCGGCCGCGCCCTCCACCCGCTGCCCGGAGCACCCAGGCGGGCCGGTCGACGAGAACGCCCCGGACCTGTGTCTGCTGTGCGAGACCCGGCGGCGGGCGGCCCGGCGTTCCGAGATCAACGGCCCCGCCGCGCACTCCCGGCCCGCCGAGCCCACGCCCTCCCGGTACGGCGTGCGCGAGGACCGGCCGCGGCCCCAGCAGCGGTGGCTGCCGGAGCTGTGGAACGGCCAGGCGTGGCAGCTGTGCGGGACCCCGCGCCGGGACCGGCACGAGGCCGAGCTCTACCTCGCCGCCCAGCGGCGCGGCCCCCGGGCCGCCATGGCCTACCGGCTGGTGCACGAGTTCACCGACTACGAGGTACTGCGGATCTGGGGCACCCCGGTGCACGTCGACATCGAACCGCTCGGGAATCTGTAGCCCTCCGCCCCGTTCACCCCAGCAGCGGGAGCGCCGCGAACTGGTACCCCTCCCATATCCGCCGGGAGGCCTCCTCCGGATACGCCCTGACCTGCGGCTCCGCATCCCACACCCGTACCGGCCGCGTCGCGGTGTCGTAGGCCGGCCAGCCCGGGTCGCCGGTCCTCGCGAACGCCGTCCAGGAAGCCCGGAAACGGGACGACAGCACCTCGGCCTCCGCCGTGGGCTTCCCGTCGGGGAACAGCATGGCGCCGAAGTCGGCGGTGAACGTGCCGAAGAGCAGCGGGATGTCCAGCGCGTGGCAGGCACCGAGAGGGCCCGGCGCCGACCAGGTCAGCTCGTAGACGTGGGCGCGGCCACCACCGGCGAGCTGCGCCTCGGCCAGGTGGAGACTGGGCATGGCGAACAGCCAGTCGGTCTGGACCCGTTCGAACAGCTCACTCGGCGTGGCGTCGGGGAAGGCCGCGCGGTAGGCCTCCTCGCCGGCCGAGGTGCCGGGGGCACCCGGCGCGAACATCCGCAACGCCCCCCGCGCCTGCTCCTGCGTGATCTGCCCGAGCCGTCCGCCCATCGCCAGGAACAGCCGGAACTCGTCCCGGTTGTGGCCCACGACCAGTTCCACGTCCCGGCCCGACCCGGCCGCCAGCGCCTGCCAGGGCGTGACCGGCAGGACCTCGCCGTCGACCACCGGAGAGAAGGGAGTCACCGTGGGGGCCGCCTGACCCCACCTGTCCGTGTACCGGAGCATCTTGGCGCCCAGCGACTCACCCGCGGAGGTCAGCCGGCGGGGGTCGACCGTCGCGAGGTCGGCGGCCGTCGGACGCAACCCCGCCTCCGCCGCGATCGCGGCCGCCATGTCCCGGGCCAGCGCTTCGGAGAAGAAGGTGCCCGGGACGCTCTGGGCGATGGCCCGACGGAACAGACCGGACGCGGACGGCATGGCCAGCAGGGACGCCACCGAACCGGCGCCCGCCGACTCGCCGAAGACGGTCACCTGGCCGGGGTCGCCGCCGAACGCCGTGATGTTGTCCCGCACCCACTCCAGCGCGGCGACCTGGTCGAGCAGGCCGCGGTTGGCGGGCGCCCCGTCGAGGCGGGCGAAGCCCTCGATGCCGACGCGGTAGTTCAGGGTGACGACCACGACGTCACCGTCGTGCGCGATGTGCCGGGCGTCGTAGCCGGGGCTGCCCGCGTGGCCGAGCTTGTAGGCGCCGCCGTAGATCCAGACCATGACCGGGCGGTGGGCGGCCGGGTCCGGGTCGGGTGTCCACACGTTGACCGTCAGCCAGTCGTCGCCCAGAGGCACGTCGGGTGCGACGCCACCGCCCAGTGCCGCCGCGTCCTGCGGGGGCGGCGGGCCGAAGGCGTACGCGTCACGGGTGCCGTCCCAGGCCGCCGCCGGGCGCGGCACCTGGAACCGGGCCTCCCCGACCGGCGGGGCGGCGAACGGGATGCCCCGGAAGACGGCCAGACCGTCCTCCCGGCGCCCGCGCACCGCGCCGGTCGCGGTGCGGACCACTGGGTGTTGGGGCTGGGTCGTCGTCACAGATCACTCCTCGCCGATGAACCGATGAGCCGGTAGTTGCTCGCCAGGATCATTGCCATCACCCATAAATTTGTCACCCGTGCGTTCGGCACCCGTGCCCTGGAAAGGGAGCCGGCACTCAGCTGAGCGTCCGCAGCGCCGCCGCGTCGTACGGCTTCAGCTCGTCGTACCGGCCCGCCAGGACCTTCGCCGCCCACTCGGGGTCCTGGAGCAGCGCGCGGCCGACGGCGATCATGTCGAACTCCTCGGCCTCCAGCCGGTCGAGCAGGTCGTCGATGCCCTTGACCGGGGCGCCCTCGCCCTGGAAGCCCTTGATGAAGTCGCCGTCCAGGCCGACCGAGCCGACGGTGATGACCGGCTTGCCGGTGAGCTTCTTGGTCCAGCCGGCCAGATTGAGGTCCGAGCCGTCGAACTCCGGGAGCCAGTAGCGGCGGGTGGAGGCGTGGAAGGCGTCCACCCCGGCCGCGGCGAGCGGAGCGAGGATGGCCTCCAGCTCCTCGGGGGTCTCGGCCAGGCGGGCCCGGTACACGTCCTGCTTCCACTGCGAGTAGCGGAAGATGACCGGGAAGCCGGGCGAGACCCGCTCGCGGACCGCGGCCACGATCTCCTGCGCGAACCGCGCGCGGGCGACCGGGTCGCCGCCGTAGGCGTCCGTGCGGCGGTTGGTGCCCGCCCACAGGAACTGGTCGATGAGGTAGCCGTGGGCGCCGTGCAGCTCCACGCCGTCGAAGCCGGTCCGCTCGGCGTCGGCCGCCGCCTGGGCGAACGCGCCGATGACCTCGTCCAGGTCGCGCTGCGTCATCGCCTTGCCGGTGGGCTCGTCCGCGCCGATCCGCAGGCCCGGAGGGGCCGACGGCGGGAGCGTCCGGGTAGGGCGGCTGGCCCTGCTCGCGCACCATGCCGATGTGCCACAGCTGCGGCACGATCGTGCCGCCCGCCGCGTGCACCTCCTCGGCGACCTTCGCCCAGCCCGCGAGCTGCTCCTCACCGTGGAAGCGCGGCACGCTGTCGCTGTTCCCGGCCGACTCGTGGCCGACGTAGGTGCCCTCGGTGACGATCAGGCCGACGCCCGCGGCGGCCCGGCGGGAGTAGTACGAGGCCACGTCCGCGCCGGGGATGCCGCCCGGGGAGAACTGGCGGGTCATCGGCGCCATGACGATCCGGTTCGGGACGGTCAGGCCGTTGAGGGAGACGGGCCGGGCCAGGACTTCGGCCGCACGGGAGGTGGAGGCGGCGGGAGTTGCGGTCACGTGGGGACTCCTCGGGGGTCGGTTCGGGATCCGGCAGCCGGACATTCCGGACGGTATGTGCATACGCATCGACTGCCTCCCCTCGTCAACCGGCCCCACCCGGCCCGGCATTCCACCGCGCCCCGCCGACCGGTGTGATCCCGGACACGCCCGAGGGCGGCACCCCCTGCTTCAGGGAGTGCCGCCCTCGGGTACTGCGGACGGTCGATCAACCGGAACCGGTCGATCAGAAGTCCATGTCACCGCCCGGCATGCCGCCGCCGGCCGGGGCGGCGCCCGCCTTCTCCGGCTTGTCGGCGATGACGGCCTCGGTGGTGAGGAACAGCGCGGCGATGGAGGCCGCGTTCTGCAGCGCGGAGCGCGTCACCTTCGCCGGGTCGATGATGCCCTCGGCGATCATGTCGACGTACTCGCCGGTCGCGGCGTTCAGACCCCAGCCCACGGTCAGGTTGCGGACCTTCTCCACGACGACGCCGCCCTCGAGACCACCGTTGACGGCGATCTGCTTGAGCGGGGCCTCCAGGGCGAGCTTCACGGCGTTGGCGCCGGTCGCCTCGTCACCCGTCAGCTCCAGCTTATCGAACACCGCGGAGGCCTGGAGCAGGGCCACGCCACCACCGGCGACGATGCCCTCCTCGACGGCCGCCTTCGCGTTGCGAACGGCGTCCTCGATGCGGTGCTTGCGCTCCTTGAGCTCGACCTCGGTGGCGGCACCGGCCTTGATGACGGCCACGCCGCCCGCGAGCTTCGCCAGGCGCTCCTGGAGCTTCTCGCGGTCGTAGTCGGAGTCGCTGTTCTCGATCTCGGCGCGGATCTGGTTGACCCGGCCCTGGACCTGCTCGGAGGAGCCGGCACCGTCGACGATGGTGGTCTCGTCCTTGGTGATGACGACCTTGCGGGCCTTGCCCAGGAGGTCGATGGAGGTGTTCTCCAGCTTGAGGCCGACCTCCTCGGAGATGACCTCGCCGCCGGTGAGGATGGCGATGTCGTTCAGCATCGCCTTGCGGCGGTCACCGAAGCCCGGCGCCTTGACGGCGACGGACTTGAAGGTGCCGCGGATCTTGTTGACGACCAGGGTCGACAGGGCCTCGCCCTCGACGTCCTCGGCGATGATCAGCAGCGGCTTGCCCGACTGCATGACCTTCTCCAGCAGCGGGAGCAGGTCCTTGACCGAGGAGATCTTGGAGTTGGCGATCAGGATGTACGGGTCGTCGAGGACGGCCTCCATACGCTCCATGTCGGTGGCGAAGTACGCCGAGATGTAGCCCTTGTCGAAGCGCATACCCTCGGTGAGCTCCAGCTCCAGACCGAAGGTCTGGGACTCCTCGACGGTGATGACGCCTTCCTTGCCGACCTTGTCCATCGCCTCGGCGATGAGCTCGCCGATCTGGGTGTCGGCGGCGGAGATGGAGGCCGTGGAGGCGATCTGCTCCTTGGTCTCGACATCCTTCGCCTGGTCCAGCAGGGCGGCGGAGACGGCCTCGACGGCCTTCTCGATACCGCGCTTGAGGGCCATCGGGTTGGCGCCGGCGGCTACGTTGCGCAGGCCCTCCTTGACCAGGGCCTGGGCGAGAACGGTCGCCGTGGTCGTACCGTCGCCGGCGACGTCGTCCGTCTTCTTGGCGACTTCCTTGACCAGCTCGGCGCCGATCTTCTCGTACGGGTCCTCGAGCTCGATCTCCTTGGCGATGGAGACACCATCGTTGGTGATCGTGGGGGCGCCCCACTTCTTCTCGAGGACGACGTTGCGGCCCTTGGGGCCGAGCGTCACCTTGACGGCGTCCGCGAGCTGGTTCATGCCGCGCTCGAGGCCGCGCCGCGCCTCCTCGTCGAACGCGATGATCTTGGCCATGTGAAGTGGTCCCTCCAGGACTGGGGGTGATTCCTTCGGACCGCGCCCGCGCCCGCGACGGACGGCTCGCCGACCCCGTGGTTCCTTGCCCCACCTGGCCTGCGGGCCTCACCGACCCGGTCCTTCGTTGTCACTCTCACTGTCAGAGTGCTAACGCCAATGATTAGCACTCGCCCCCTGCGAGTGCAAGCTCCTCTCGGGGATCGGGCACCCGCGCCAGCCGCCCGAGGGCGGTCCGAAGACGGTCCGCGGACGGTCCGCGGGCGGTCCGCGGGCGGTCCGCCGACGACTCCCGGACACGCCGAAGGGCCCGCACCCTCCCGGGTACGGGCCCTCCTGATGAAGACCGGATTGCGGTTGGTCGCGCGTTCAGGCAGAGACGCGAACCATGTCGGCCTGCGGGCCCTTCTGGCCCTGCGAGATCTCGAACTCGACCCGCTGGCCCTCTTCAAGGGTGCGGTACCCGTCCATCTGGATGGCGCTGTAGTGGACGAAAACATCCGCACCACCGTCGACCGCGATGAAGCCGTACCCCTTCTCCGCGTTGAACCACTTGACGGTGCCCTGAGCCATGCCTAACTCCCCTATTACTGGCCCTTGCACAGACCCACACTTCGTGGATCCGGGTCAGACCTCACCCCCCACATGATTGGGAGCGTGCGCCGGAACGCGTCGACCGCGGCCGAATGTATCTGCCCAACTGCCGTCTGCAACAGGTCAATCGGACGAGAATTCAGGACGCGCGCGATCCGGAATGTGGCGAGAATTCGCCTGAATTCGGGGCAAGTCGGGCCCCATAAAGAGCACAAAAGGCGCGAAAGAAGCGCACACTTTGGCTACATCTTGTCGGACGCAAGGCGGTAATCAAGGGCTGCCGACATGCGAACGGGCAGCGCGTTCCCCAACTGTACCGCGCTCAACCACATTGAATTGCCCCCTCCGCTTCTCTTACGGAGGGGGCAATTCGATGAACGCTCGGTAACTGCGGTTACCGAAGGTAATGATCAGCCGCCGGCGACGGCCGGAATGATGGAGACACCGGCGCCGTCCGGGGTCGCGGTCTCCAGTCCCTGCTCGAAGCGGACGTCGTCGTCGTTCACGTACACGTTGACGAACCGGCGCAGCTTGCCCTGGTCGTCCAGTACCCGGGCGGCAATGCCCGTGTGGTTCTTCTCCAGGTCGGCGATGACCTCGCCGAGGGTGGCTCCGTCGGCGGCGACCTCGGCCTTGCCGCCGGTGTAGGTGCGCAGGATGGTGGGGATGCGGACAGTCACGCTCACGATGGAAACCTCCGGTCGGGTGGAGCGCCCCCGAGGGGCGCGGGACTGTATCGATGTGCGGCTCCGCCGCGCGGGCGCGACCAGCCCCCACCGGCCCGCAGTATGACGACGGTTATACGAGTCCGGCGTCCCGGAACGACTCCAGGCTGGGACGAATGGTCGCGGTGAGCCCGGTCCCGGCCACCGCGTCCAGCGTCTTGAGACCGTCACCGGTGTTCAGGACGACCGTGGTCAACGCGGGATCCAGCAGCCCGTTCTCGATCAGCTTCCTCGTGACGCCGACCGTCACCCCGCCGGCGGTCTCCGCGAAGATACCCTCGGTCCGCGCCAGCAGCTTGATGGCGTCGACGATCTGCTCGTCGTTCACGTCCTCCACCGCGCCACCCGTACGGCGCGCGATGTCCAGCACGTAGGGCCCGTCCGCCGGGTTGCCGATGGCGAGCGACTTGGCGATGGTGTCCGGCTTCTGCGGGCGCACCACGTCGTGCCCGGCCTTGTAGGCGACGGACACCGGCGAGCAGCCCTCGGCCTGCGCACCGAAGATCTTGTACGGCCTGTCCTCGACCAGTCCGAGCTTGATCAGCTCCTGCAGACCCTTGTCGATCTTCGTGAGCTGCGAGCCGGAGGCGATCGGCACGACGAGCTGGTCGGGCAGCCGCCAGCCGAGCTGCTCGCAGATCTCGTACGCCAGCGTCTTGGAGCCCTCGGCGTAGTACGGCCGCAGGTTGACGTTGACGAAGCCCCAGCCCTCGCCGGCCGGGTCGCCGATCAGCTCGGAGCAGAAGCGGTTCACGTCGTCGTAGTTGCCCTCGATGCCGACGAGTTCGCCGCCGTAGATCGCGGCCATGACGACCTTGCCCTGTTCCAGGTCGTGCGGGATGAACACGCACGAGCGGAAGCCGGCCCGGGCGGCGGCGGCGCCGACGGCACCCGCCAGGTTGCCCGTGGAGGAGCAGGACAAGGTGGTGAAGCCGAAGGCGCGGGCGGCCTCGATGGCCTGGGCGACGACCCGGTCCTTGAAGGAGTGGGTCGGGTTACCGGAGTCGTCCTTCACATACAGTCCGCCGGTGACGCCGAGCTCGCGGGCGAGGTTGTCGGCCTTCACGAGCTTGGTCCAGCCGGGGTTGATGTTGGGCTTGGTCGCCACGTCGGCCGGGACGGGCAGCAGCGGGGCGTAGCGCCAGAGGTTCGAGGGTCCCGCTTCGATCCGCTTGCGGAGTTCCTCGGTGTCGTAGGCCGAGAAGTCGTAGGCGATCTCCAGCGGGCCGAAACACTCCTCGCACGCGAAGACCGGGCCGAGGGGGACACGGTGACCGCACTCCCGGCAGCTCAGCGCGGCGGCGGGGCCGAGGTCGACGGGGGAGTCGGTGGTGCTGTCCGTGGTGCTTGCAACAGTCTGCGCAGCCATGTGAGGCGAGGCCCTTTCTCCTCATCTTCCCCACGGCGCATCTCGCCGTGAGACGGATTTGGCACCTTCCCTAGCCGGGGAGCCTCGCGGAAACGATCGACGGTGATCGCTACGAGACCGGCTGGAGGGTTGCCGGGGCTTCATCGGGCCGTATCCCTCTGCCCCTCTGGATGAGCGGTATGAAGTTGTTGATCGTTGAAACGGAACGCCGACCCCGACATGCGATGGTCATCAGCGTTGTTCAAGACTGTAACCGAAGGCCAGGACAGTTGAGGGAGCCGTCCGAACCGCGAGATGGATCACATGTTCCACCAGGGACCATGGATCGCAGCTCGCCGAGAGAACGCAGAGGAGCCGCGCACTGTGCTGAACGAAGTCGAGCGCTGGCTGAGCACCCGCTCCTGGTCGAAGACCGACCGCCCGCTCCACAAGATCCTGGCCGCGAAACGCGCCACGCACCAGACGGTCAGCGTCGTGCTGCCCGCGCTCAACGAGGAGGAGACGGTCGGCGACATCGTCGCCGTGATCCGGCACGACCTCATGCAGCAGGTCCCGCTCGTCGACGAGATCGTCGTCGTCGACTCGGGATCGACCGACCGCACGTCCGAGGTGGCCGCCGCGGCCGGGGCGCGGGTCGTCCACCGCGACGACATCCTGCCCCGCGTCCCGGCCGTCCCCGGCAAGGGCGAGGTGCTCTGGCGCTCGCTCCTGGTCACCAGCGGCGACATCGTCTGCTTCATCGACGCCGACCTCAAGGAGTTCTCCTCCGACTTCGTCTCCGGGATCGTGGGCCCGCTGCTCACCGACCCCGGCGTCGATCTGGTCAAGGGCATGTACGACCGCCCGCTGCGGGGCGCGGCCGGCCAGGGCGGCCGGGTCACCGAGCTGATGGCCCGCCCGCTGCTGAACATGCACTGGCCGCAGCTGGCCGGTTTCGTCCAGCCGCTCGGCGGCGAGTACGCGGCCCGCCGCTCGCTGCTGGAACAGCTGCCGTTCCCCGTCGGGTACGGCGTGGAACTGGGCATGCTGATCGACGCCCTGCACCTGGTGGGCCTGGACGCCCTCGCCCAGGTCGACGTCGGGGTGCGCAAGCACCGCCACCAGGACGGCCAGGCGCTGGGCCGGATGTCCGCCGCGATCTACCGCACGGCCCAGCTGCGGCTGGCCCGCGGTCACCTGATCCGGCCCTCCCTCACCCAGTTCGAACGGGGTGAGTCGGGCTTCGAGCCGCGCACCTACTCCGTCGACACGGAGGAACGGCCGCCGATGGCGGAGATCGCCGAGTACGCGGAACGGAAGGTCGCCTGAGGTGCGCCGCGGCACGTGCTCCCCGGGGCGCCGGACACCGCCCCGAAGAGGCCATCCGTACGTTTGAGCGGTTCCGGGCCGGGCTAGGTTGAGGCGTATGGCTTCAACGCACGATGCTGCAGTACTGGTCGCGTCCAACCGCGGCCCGGTCTCGTACGACGTACACGAGGACGGCTCGCTCCACGCCAGACGGGGTGGTGGCGGGCTGGTCTCCGGACTGTCCGCCATCGGCCCCGACGCCGGCGCGCTGTGGGTGTGCTCGGCGCTCGGGGACGGCGACCGCGAGGCGGTCCGGCGCGGGGTCGGCGAGCCGGGGGTCCGCATGCTCGACATCCCCGCCGACGTGCACGCCGACGCGTACAACGGCATCGCCAACTCGGCGCTGTGGTTCGTCCACCACATGCTGTACCAGACCCCGCTGGAGCCGGTCTTCGACGCGGAGTTCCGGCGCCAGTGGGCGTCCTACGAGACGTACAACCGCGCCTTCGCCGAGGCGCTGGCCGAGGAGGCGGCCGAGGGCGCGGCGGTCGTGGTGCAGGACTACCACCTGACCCTGGTCCCGGGCATGCTCCGCGAGCTGCGCCCGGACCTGCGGATCGGGCACTTCTCCCACACGCCGTGGGCGCCGCCGGAGTACTTCCGGATGCTGCCGGACGACATCGCCGCCCAGGTGCTGCGCGGGATGCTCGGCGCGGACCGGCTGGGCTTCCTCACCCACCGCTGGGCGGACGCGTTCACCGCGTGCGCGGAGCAGTTCGCCGGAGGGCTCGGGGGCACCCGGGTCGGGGTGCACGGGCTCGGCGCGGACGCGGACTTCCTGCGCGAGCGCGCGCACGAGAGCGACGTGGACGAACGGATGGCGGCGCTGCGGGAGGAGATCGGCGCGGCTCCCGACGGCGGCGCGCGCCGGACGATCGTCCGGGTCGACCGGACCGAGCTGTCGAAGAACATCGTGCGCGGGATGCTGGCCTTCCGGCAGCTGCTGGAGGACCGTCCCGAGTGGCGCGAGCGGGTGGTGCACGTCGCCTTCGCGTACCCGTCGCGGCAGGACCTTGAGGTGTACCGGGAGTACACGGCTCAGGTGCGGCGGCTGGCGGAGGAGATCAACGCCCGGTACGGGACGCCGGACTGGACGCCGGTCGTGCTGCACGTCAAGGACGACTTCGCGCGCTCGCTGGCGGCTTACCGGCTGGCGGACGTGGCCCTGGTCAACCCCATCCGGGACGGGATGAACCTGGTCGCCAAGGAGGTGCCGGTGGTCTCCGACCAGGGGTGCGCGCTGGTGCTGTCGCGGGAGGCGGGGGCGTTCGAGGAGCTGGGCGAGGACGCGATCGCCGTCAACCCGTACGACGTGGTCGCGACGGCTCACGCGTTGCACGAGGCGCTGGTGATGCCGGTGGGTGAGCGGGCGGAGCGGACGAAGCGGCTGGCGGCGGCGGCGACCGCGCTGCCACCGGCGCAGTGGTTCCTGGAGCAGCTGTCGGCGCTGAAGGCCTGATCTCTCTCGCCCCCGCCGCCCCTGCCCGTCCCGTCCCGGGGGCTGCCGCCCCCGGACCCCCGCTCGGCCCTTGACGGGCCTCCTCCGCGAGCGCCGGACGGGCTGACGTGCCTCAGGTGATCCGTGCCGCCAGGGCCCGCAGCAAGTCCACGACCCCCTGCGGGCCGTCGACCACCACGTCCGCCCGTTCCCGCACCTCGGTGACCTCGTCGTTGCCGCTGCACACCAGCAGGCCCGGGGTGCCCTGGGAGCGGAGCGTGTCGACGGCGGCGAAGGCGGGGAGGTCCCCGAGGTCGTCACCGGCGTACAGGACGGACTCGGCGGAGAGCTCGCGGGCGTAGTCGAGGAGGGCGACGCCCTTGTCCATGCCGGGCGGACGGAGTTCGAGCACCATCCGGCCTGGCTCGACGATCAGGCCGTGCCGGGTGGCCAGGTCGGTGAGCGGGGCGCGCAGTGCCTCGAAGGCGGCCTGCGGATCGGCGGCCCGGCGGGTGTGCACGGCGATCGCGCGGCCCTTCTCCTCGACCCAGGTGCCCTGCCAGGCGCCGGCCCGGCCGAGGAGGCCGGGCAGTTCGGCGCGGGCGGCGGCGACACCGGGATGCGGGGCGGGGGCGCTGACGGTGCCGGCCTCCCAGCGTTCGGCCCCGTAGTGGCCGAGGACGACGAGGCGTTCCAGGCCGGGGACACCCGCGAAGCCGCCGTTGCGCACCGCGACGGCGGGCGGCCGGCCGGTGACCACGGCGACGGCGGCGACCTTCGGCGCGAGGGCGGCGAGCGCGGGCACCGCGTCCGGGTGCGCCCGGGCCTGCTCCGGGTCCGCCACGATCGGCGCGAGCGTCCCGTCGAAGTCGAGCGCGATCACCGCGCGCCCGGGCCGGCTGAGGATGGCCTCCAGCCCCTCACGCCCAGCGTCCGTCACGGGAACCGGAACCGGAACCGGAAGCGAGGCTGCGGCTTCCGCGGAGTACGTCTCATGGCTACCCATAGCCCGACCCTATCCAGCAACCCCCGAACCATTCCCCCACAGCCTCCACACCCCTCCCGGACCCACCGAGCCCAACCACAGCACGCACATCGGCCTCCACGCCACATCCGGGCCCCCGAGCCCAACCACGGCACGGGCATCGGCCTCCACGGCACTTCTTGGCCCACCGAGTCGGGTGGTGGGTGGGCACAGGTCCGGGGGTCTGGGGGCGGAGCCCCCAGGGACGGCCGCGCGGTGCCGGGTGCCGCATGCCCTGGCGGAGCCCCCAGGGACGGCCGCACCGGTGCCGGGTGCCGCATGCCCGGGGTGCCCAGGAGGCACCCGCACCCGCGCCGGAGGCGGGCGTCAGCGTTCGCCGCGCCGCGCGTCCCGGACCCGCCGCAACCGGTTCACCGTCACCGGGTCGAACGCCAGCGCCCTCTCATCGTCCAGCAGCGCGTTCAGCAACTGGTAATAACGCACCGGCGCCAGCCCCAGCTCCTCCCGTATCGCCCGCTCCTTCGCCCCGGGCCCGCCGAACCCACGCCGCTCCAGCCCGAGGATGTCCCGCTCCCGTCGGCCGAGCCGCTGCTCCGGATCCCTGTCCATGCCCGGCACGTTAGCCGCCCCCACTGACACCCACCGCCGCGCCGCTATTCCGCGCTGCGCGCCGCCGACGCCGTCGCCTGGAGCTGGCCCAGGACAGCCGCCGGGCTGCCGTTCGGGGCCACGGCCTGACCGATCCGCTGCTTGATGTCCGCGCTGACCTGCGCCCAGGACGTCTGGCCGACGGGGTACAGCTCGGAGACGGGCAGCTCGTCCAGGAACGGCTTGAGGTCCGCGTCCTGCCGTGCCGCGCTCATCGCCTGCGAGGCGGACGTCGTCACCGGCAACAGGTCGTACTCCCGCGAGAAGGCGAGCACGTTCTTCTCGTCGTACACGAAGTCGAGGAAGTCGCCGATCTGCTCGGCGTGCCCGTTCTTCCTGAACGCGGCCATCCAGTCGGCGACACCCATGGACACCTCGCTGGGCCCGTCCGTCCCGGGCATCGGCACCATGCCGAACTTCACGCCCTTGTCGGCGGCGGCCTTCATCAGCGAGGGATGGCCGTTGAGCATGCCGACGTCCCCGTTCACGAACGCGGCGAACGCGTCGGCGCGGTCGAGCCGGCCGGGCGCGACCGGCCCGGTCAGCCCCTTGCCGACGAGATCGTCCTTGAGCCACCTGAACGTCGCGATGTTCTCCGCGGAGTCGAGGGAGTAGCCGCCGCCGGCCGTGGTGTAGCCGCCCCCGCCGCTGAGCAGCCACTGCATGGTCTCCGCCTGCGCCTCCTCGGGCCCCAGCGGCAGCGCGTACGGGTACGGCACGCCCTCCTCCTTGAGCGCCTGCGCGTCGGCGGCCAGCTCGTCCCACGTCCGGGGCGCGCTGAGGCCGGCTTCGGCGAAGAGGGTCTTGTTGTAGAAGAGCACGCGGGTGGAGGCGGCGAACGGCAGCCCGTACTGCACGCCCCTGACCTGTCCGGCCTGGGCGAGCTGGGAGACGAAGTCGGCCTGGGTGGGGATGGAGAGCAGTTCGTCGGCCCCGTAGAGGAGGTCCTGGGCCGCGTAGTCGGCGTACGCGCCGATCTGCGCCAGGTCGGGCGGGTCTCCGGCGTCGGCCATCCGCTTGACCTCGCGGTCGACGTCGTTCCAGGAGTGGACGGTGACGTCGATCCGCACGCCGTCGTGGGTCTTCTCGTACTCCTCGACGAGCGCGTCCCAGTACTTCTTCGAGCTGTTCGCCGCGCTGTCGCCGTAGTCGGCCGCGACCAGCTTCAGGGTCACCTCGCCGGAGTCACCCGTGACACCGCAGCCGCCCAGCACCGCAGCCATGCCCAGCACGGACATCACCGCGATCGTTCCCGTTCCACACCGCCGCCGCACTGCCAACCGCCTCAAGATCACTGATCGAAACTCTCGAAAGGTCATACATATTGCCGTACAAGGTCTACACCACGTAAGTGGACTAGACCTCTTGAGGGTCCGCAGGTCACACTGTCCCCTGTGAGACATGTCATCGCCCTCGACGTGGGCGGCACCGGGATCAAGGCCGCCCTGCTGGGGGCGGCCGGCACCGCGCCCTCCGGGGGGACGCCCCCGCGGCCCCCCGTGCTGCACCAGGCCCGCCGCGCCACCGGCCGTGAGCACGGACCGGAGGCGGTCGTCGACGGCATCCTCGACTTCGCCGCCGAACTGCGCGCGTACGGCGTCCGCCACCTCGGCGAGCCCGCCGAGGCGGCCGGGCTGGCCGTCCCCGGCATCGTCGACGAGCAGCGGGGCGTCGCCGCCTACGCCGCCAACCTGGGCTGGCGGGACGTGCCGCTGCGCGCGCTGCTCGGCGCCCGGCTGGGAGTCCCGGTCGCCCTCGGCCACGACGTGCGCACCGGCGGCCTCGCGGAGGGCCGGATCGGCGCCGGCCATGGCGCCGACCGCTTCCTGTTCGTGCCGCTGGGCACCGGCATCGCGGGCGCCATCGGCATCGGCGGCCGGGTCGAGGCGGGCGCCCACGGCTCCGCGGGCGAGATCGGTCACGTCGTCGTCCGGCCGGGCGGCGCCCCCTGTCCGTGCGGGCAGCGCGGCTGTCTGGAGCGGTACGCCTCCGCGGCGGCGGTGAGCGAGGCGTGGGCGGCGGTCTCCGGCCACCCCGGGGCGGACGCGGCCGACTGCGCGAAGGCCGTCGCGACGGGCGACCCGAAGGCAGCAGAGGTGTGGCAGGAGGCCGTCGACGCGCTCGCCGACGGCCTGGTCACCGCGCTCACCCTGCTGGACCCGCGAGTCCTGATCATCGGTGGCGGACTCGCCGAGGCGGGGGAAACCTTGTTCACACCGCTGCGGGACGCCGTCCGGCGACGCGTCACCTTCCAGAAGCCGCCGTCCATCGTCCCCGCGGCGCTGGGAGACACGGCCGGGTGCCTCGGTGCCGGACTGCTGGCCTGGGATCTCCTCGACCACACCGACCGTACGGAGGTAACCCCCTGATGGCAGTCCACCCAGGGGCGCGGGGAACTGCGCGACCGGCCCCACCCGACCCGCGGCCCGCCGCCCGCGACGCGCCCCTGGTCCTCTCCGGCGCGAACGTGGTCCTGCCCACCGGAACCGTGGAAGACGGCCGGGTCAGCGTCGAGGGCACCCGCATCACCGGCACCGCCCCGGAGAACGCCCGGGTCGTCAACGTGGAAGGCCACTGGCTGGTCCCCGGTTTCGTCGACCTCCACAACCACGGCGGCGGCGGCGCCTCCTTCACCTCCGGCACGGTCGACGACGTCCTCAAGGGCATCCACACCCACCGGCTGCACGGCACCACCACCCTCGTCGCCTCGACGGTCACCGGCGACATGGACTTCCTGGCCCAGCGGGCCGGTCTGCTCTCCGAGCTGGCCGAGCAGGGCGACATCGCCGGGATCCACTTCGAGGGGCCGTTCATCTCCCCGTGCCGCAAGGGCGCGCACGCCGAGTCACTGCTGCGCGACCCCGACCCGGCGGAGGTCCGCAAGCTGGTCGACGCGGCGCGGGGGCAGGCCAGGATGGTGACGCTGGCCACCGAGCTGCCCGGCGGCATCGACTCCGTGCGGCTGCTGGCCGAGCACGGGGTGATCGCGGCGATCGGGCACACGGACGCCACGTACGAGCAGACGGCCGAGGCGATCGAGGCCGGCGCGACGGTCGCCACCCACCTGTTCAACGCGATGCCGGCGCTCGGCCACCGCTCCCCCGGCCCGATCGCCGCCCTCCTGGAGGACGAGCGGGTCACGGTCGAGCTGATCAACGACGGCACGCATCTGCACCCCGCCTCCCTCCAGCTGGCCTTCCACCACGCGGGCGCGGGCCGGGTGGCGTTCATCACGGACGCGATGGACGCGGCCGGCTTCGGTGACGGCCGCTATCTGCTCGGCCCGCTGGAGGTCGAGGTCAGCGAGGGCGTGGCCCGTCTGGTGGAGGGCGGCTCGATCGCCGGCTCCACCCTCACCCTGGACCGCGCCTTTCAGCGGGCGGTGACGATCGACCGGCTGCCGGTGGAGGACGTGGTGGCCGCCCTGTCCGCCAATCCGGCCCGGCTGCTCGGCATGGACGACACCGTCGGCTCCCTGGAGCCGGGCAAGCACGCCGACCTGGTCCTGCTGGACACCGACTTCGCCCTCAAGGGCGTGATGCGCCGGGGCGAATGGGTGGTGGATCCCCAACTGGGATGATCTGTCCCGCTGTTGAGGCGGCGGTTGTCCTGCGAGACTGGGACGGCCGCCGTCCGTTTGGCATGATCGACTCTTCGGACAGCCGGACAGCCGGCGCACATGGAGACGTTTTTCGGGGGAGGTCGGCCCAGGTGATCCTCACGGTCACGCTGAACGCGGCTCTCGACATCACCTATCGCGTACGGTCCCTGCGCCCGCACACCTCCCACCGGGTCACGGAGGTGACCGAACGGCCGGGCGGCAAGGGCCTGTACGTGGCCCGGGTCCTCGCGGCCCTCGGGCACGAGGTGACGGCCACCGGCTTCACCGGCGGCGCCACCGGGCGCTCCCTTCAGGACCACCTCACCGCCGTCCCGCGTCTGGTGGACGCCCTGGTCCCGGCCGGCGACGCGACCCGGCGCACGATCGCCGTCGTGGACGAGCGCACCGGCGACACCACCCAGCTCAACGAGCCCGGCCCGACCGTCACGCCCGCGGAGTGGTCCGCCTTCCAGGAGGCGTACGAGGGTCTCGTCCCGTCCGCGGACGCGGTGGCCCTGTGCGGCAGCCTGCCGCCGGGGGTCCCGGTGGGCGCGTACGCCGGGCTGATACGGACCGCCAGGACGGCCGGGGTGCCCGTCCTGCTCGACACCAGCGGCGAGCCCCTGCGGCGCGGGGTGGCCGCCCGCCCCGACATCGTGAAGCCGAACGCCGACGAACTGGCCGAGCTCACCGGCTCCCACGAGCCGTCGCGCGCCACCCAGGACGCCCGCCGGCGCGGCGCCCGCGCGGTCGTCGCCTCCCTCGGCACGCAGGGCCTGCTCGCCGTGACCCCGGAGGGCCGCTGGCGCGCCACCCCGCCCGCCCGCGTCCACGGCAACCCGACCGGCGCCGGCGACTCGCTGGTCGCGGGTCTCCTGTCCGGCCTGGTGGAGGGACTGCCCTGGCCGGACCGCCTGACCCGCGCGACCGCCCTCGCGGCGGCCACGGTCCTGGCCCCGGTGGCGGGCGAGTTCGACCGCGAGGCCTACGAGGAGCTGCTGGGGCGGGTGGCGGTGACGGGGGAGACCAGCGCGGCCTGAGCCGCCCGGATCCCCCACGTGGCTAGTGCCGCGGCAGGCAACGTTTGCCCGTCAAGGAGCGGCGTCCGGTGCGTGCTCTCGGCGTGCCGGCCGGAAGCCCTCGTACTGGACGTACTTGGGCTTTCGTCCGGTGCGGCGAGAGGGCGTGCCGGGCGTCGCGACGGGGCGAACGTTGCCTGCCACGGCACTAGTCCTTGACCTGTCCGGCCTTCAGCCACATCTTGTCCAGCAGGACGTCGCACTTGTCGCCGTTCTGGCAGGAGACGGAAATGGTGTTGGTGCCCTTGCTGAGGGTGGGATACGCGTAGGTCTGGGTCCAGCCCTTCGCGTAGTCGCCCTCGCCGGCCTTCGCGAAGTTGCCCAGGTTCAGCTTGGTGCCGAACGCCTTGCCGTTGACGGTGAGCGTCATCTCCTGGTCCTTGCCGGGGACGCTGTAGCCCGCGAAGACGGTGTAGGTGCCCTCCTCGGGGATGCCGTTGACGGTCCAGGTCACCTCGGAGCCGACCTGGTTCAGGCCGGTCACGTAGACGCCGCCCTCGGCACGGGCGCCCTCGACGTCGGAGGCGGTCACCACGCCGGGCGAGAGCCGCATCGTCTTCGCGTCGGTCTCCGGCAGGTCCGCCTGGGCGGGCGCGCTGCCGCTCGCCGACGGGCTCGGCTTGCTGCTCTGCGAGACGGTCGGCGTGCTGGACGCCTCGTTGCCGCCCGCGCTGTCGTCGTCGCCGCCGTTCATCATCGCCACGCCGATGCCGATGACGACCGCCGCGACCACCGCGACGGCACCGATCAGCAGCCCCTTCGTGTTGGGACCGCGACGGCCGCCGCCACCGCCGTAGGACGGCTGCGGGCTCTGGGTGGTGGACGCGCCGCCCGGGAAGGACTCGGGAGCGGCGTAGTGCGTGTTCGACTGGCCGTAGGGGGCCTGGGCCTGCTGCGGGACCTGCCCGTAGGGCGCCGTCGCGGCGGCCTGGCCCTGCTGGCCGTACTGCCGCTGGCCGACGGCCCGCACCCGGTTCACGGAGTTCGGGTAGCCGTAGCCGCCACCGGACGGGGGCTGGGCCCCGTTGGCCTGCCCGTCGGCGTAGAGGTAGCCGAACGGGTCGTCGTCCTCGGGCGTGCTCGCGCCGTTGTTGCCGGCCGTCATCCCTTGGTCTCCTCAGCGGGTGCGTGCGGATGCGATTCGTGTGGTGAGACTGGCGAGCCTACCCGCTCCTGCTGCCCCGAACGGGTGACTCGGATCGCATCAGCTCGCTGACCTGGGACTCATCCCGCGCGTCTGTGTTGTTTGGGACGCGATCGTTTCTCTACGTACATCCGCTCGTCGGCCGACTTCAGCACCTCGTCCGCCGTCATCCCGCAGTGCGCCCACCCGATACCGAAGCTGGCGCCGACCCGCACGGCCCGGCCGTCCACCCGGATGGGCTGGATGATCTCGTTGCGCAGGCGGACGGCCAGGTCCTGGGCGTCCGCCCGGCCGAGCCCGTCGGCCAGGACGACGAACTCGTCGCCGCCGAGCCGGGCCACCGTGTCGCCGTCGCGGACACCGCCGGACAGCCGCCGGGCGACCTCGATGAGGACCGCGTCTCCCGCGTTGTGCCCGAACCGGTCGTTGATCGACTTGAAGCCGTCGAGGTCGCAGAAGAGGACCGCGAGCCCCTTGGTGCCGTCGTCGCGCTCCCCCTCGGGGGCGACGGTGTGCACGTGGTGGTCGTAGGCGTCGAACGCCTCGGCGCCCGGCGGGTAGGCGAAGCCGTGGCCGTTGGAGTCGAAGGCGGGGTGCCCGAAAGCCGCGTCCACCGGTTCGAGGGCGCCCGTCTGCGTGGCCCGCCGGCACAGGCGCGAGGAGAGCCGGGAGCGCAGCTCGGCGGAGTTCGGCAGACCGGTGAGCGCGTCGTGCGAGGCGCGGTGGGCGAGCTGGAGCTCGCGGCGCTTGCGGTCCTCGATGTCCTCGACGTGCGTGAGGAGGAACCGGGGACCGTCGGCGGCGTCGGCGACGACGGAGTTGCGCAGGTGCACCCAGATGTACGTGCCGTCCCGGCGGCCCAGGCGCAGCTCGGCCCGGCCGCCCTCGGCGGACGTCCGGAGCAGGGTGCCTATGTCCTCGGGGTGGACGAGGTCGGAGAACGAGTAGCGGCGCATCGCGGACGCGGGGCGGCCCAGCAGCCGGCACAGGGCGTCGTTGGTGCGCAGGATCCGGCCGTGCTGGTCGCCGCCCATCTCGGCGATGGCCATGCCGGAGGGCGCGTACTCGAAGGCCTGCCGGAAGCTTTCCTCACTGGCGCGCAGGGCCTGCTGCTCCCTTTCGAGCCTGACCAGTGCGCGCTGCATGTTGGCGCGCAGACGCGCGTTGCTGATCGCGATGGCGGCCTGGAACGCGTACATCTGGAGCGCTTCGCGTCCCCACGCGCCCGGCCGGCGGCCGTTGCGCGGCCGGTCCACGGACAGCACGCCGATCAGTTCACCGCTCGCGGCGCCCTGGAGGCCCGAGGTGTACATCGGGGCGAACAGCCGGTCGGAGGGGTGCCACTCGTCCTCGAAGCGGGGCGCGGGGCCGTCGGTGTACCACTGCGGTACGTCGTCGTCGTCGAGGACCCACCCCTCGGTGTGCGGGATGAAGACGAGGTCGCCCCAGTGTTCGCCCATGCTCAGGCGACGCTCCCAGGACTCCCGGGATCCGACCCGGCCGGTGATCAGGGCCTCGGCCGCGGGGTTGCCCGCGAAGGCGGCGACCACGAGATCGCCGTCGGGACGGACGAGGTTGACGCACGCCAGCTCGTATCCGAGGGCGGTGACCACGCCGTCCGCGACCGTCTGCAGTGTGTCGGCCAGGCTGCGGGCCGCGTTCATGTCGGCCATGACCTGGTGCAGCTGTCGCAGGGACGCAAGACGGACGTAGGGTTCCGACTCGGTCTCCATGCTCGCCCTCCCCCCGAGACCTCGCAGCGAATCAAGGGTTCTGTTCGGCGCTTGTGGTCGGTGGTGCCCTTGCATCTTCCCCGCCACTGAATCACAGCGCGCTGCCCACTCGGTACACAGGGTCAACAATTAGTGCCCCTTGTGACTCAAGTCACAGCGAAACGTGAACAATTGAGTGGGGTTTCTGCGTTTTCCCTGTGCGTTTACTGAACGTAAATTTTGTGCGGATGTGGAGACAGGACCGACGGTACACAGGGAAACTCGTCCGCGAGCCCTAGGACCGCGATCGGCCCGTGCTCGGCCCGGGGCCCGATGCGGTGCGCGTGGGGCGGAGATTAGCGTTCCGGGTGTGCCGAACACTCCGCCAGTCACCTCCGCCCCCGCCGTCTCCCCCGCCTCCGGGCATGCTGTGGGGGTGAGCAACGACGAGTTCCGTGCCGCCATGTCCCGGCTGGCCTCCGGCGTGGTCCTGGTGACCGCCCGGGAGGCGTCCCTCGACCCGGACGACCCGCGGGCGCCGGTCGGCGAGGACGTCGGCATGACGGCGACGGCGTTCATGTCGGTCTCCCTGGACCCGCCCCTGGTGCTGGTCAGCCTGCGCGAGGGCTCCCGCATGGACGACCTGCTCGACGAGCAGCCCCTGTGGGCGGTGTCGGTGCTGTCCGAGAGCCAGCGGCACATCGCCGGCCGGTTCGCCATGAAGGGCCGCATCAGCGACCGCCTCCTGTTCGAGGACATCCCCTACGTCCGCGGCGAGACGACCGGCGCCCCCCTGGTGGGCGGCGCCCTGGCCACCCTGGAGTGCCGCACCGAACAACGCGTGCCGGCCGGCGACCACACCCTGGTCGTCGCCCGCGTCCTGACGGCTTCCCTGCCGAGCGCGGACGGCGGCCCGCTGGCGTATTTCCGGGGGCGGTACCGGCAGTTGGGGTGAGGAGGCGGGCGGGCGGGCCGCCGCGGATCATGCCGGGGCGGAGTGGCCGGGCACGGCACCGGGACGCCTCGGCGTACCTCTGTTTCCGCTCACTTATTGGCCGTACCCTGACAAGTCACGGTACGTCAGGCGTGATTTACATGGGGGGCCGTCATGTCCTGGGACCAGAATGCCCGTGATGACGTCGTCGTTCCGCCGATGCCGCCCGGTCCGCCACCCGCTCCCGCGGATCCGTGGCGGGCCGTCGCGGTGGCGTCGCTGAACCTGAGCGGACTGGGGCTCGGCTACGCCCTCGTGCGCCGCTGGAGACCGGCGGCCGTGTGCTGGGGCGCGACCGCGGCCTTCCTCTTCGCCGGCCTGCCGGCGGACCCGGACGGGGTCCCGGCCGCGCTGGTCGTCGTCTATCTGGCCTTCCTGGTGTTCGCGGCCGCACACGGGGCGTTCGTGGGTCTGCGGACGCCGATGAAGTGGCCGCCGAGCCCCCTGATCGCGGCCGCACTCGGTGTCGTCCTGCTGGCCGTCCCCGCCACCGGGGTCGTCCTCTACGACGACGCGCGCGACGAGGCCACCGAGCAGATGCTGCTGGACCGGCTCGGACAGGCGGACGAGACGGTCAGGACCGTGCGGCGGATGCCCTTCGCGACGGCGAAGGCGGACTACCGGGAGGCCCTCGCCGTCTACGACGGGCTCAGCGAGGACCACCCGGGGTCGCGGGCCGCCGAGCGTGTCCCGGACCGGCTCCGCGCCTTCTACGCAGCGGTCGCCTCGCCCTACACGGAGAAGAGTTACTGCGCCGCCATCGAACCCCTGAAGTACCTCCGCACCGTTCCGCGCACGGTACGTGAGAAGGATCTCGGCTCCCTGTCCACCTGGCCCGACGACCGGCTGGCCACCTCGCTCTACGGATGCGCGGAGCCCTCCCTCAGCGGCGGAACCGGGGAATGGACCTCGCACTTCGGTGAACTGCTGACCCTCTTCCCGGAGTCCGAGCAGGCGCGGAAGGTGGAGCCCGCCGTGCGGGGCGAGGTCGACAAGGCGGTGAAGTCGGTGGGCGGGGACGAGCCCTGCGCGGCCGTCACCCGGCTCGAAAGCCTCGGCACCCAGGCCGACTCCCTGCCGGCGGAGCGGGCCCGCCTGGCCGACGCCCTCGGCCGGGAGGCCGACCGGGCCCGGGAGAACGCGAGAACGGGCACGTACGCGTGCGGCGTGGACCAGTACCGGGACAAGCAGTTCGGCGAGGCCGTCACCACCATGAACGACTTCGTCGAGAGCAACCCGGGGCACAGGAACCAGGCCCGCGCCCGGAAGATAGCCATCGCCGCGGAGGTCGCCCAGACGATACCCGCGGCCGGCAAGCGCCTGCCGACGACCGCATCCGGGGGCAGCATCTCCGTGACCGTCAAGAACGACAGTCCCGACGACATCACCGTCCTCTACACCGGGCCGGTGACCGGCAGCTTCACTCTCCAGGCGTGCGGCGGCTGCACCTCCTACTCCCTGGGCAGCACGCTCGGACTCGGCTTCGAACCGTGCAGCGACAGCGGCCGGAACTACCCGCAGCGAACCATCCAACTACCCGTGGGAACCACCTACTTCGTGCACAAGTCGCAGAGCGGCCTCGGCAAGTCCCCCGCCTCGGACACCGCCAAGCTGTCGCCGGGCTACATCTACACCGAGTGCGCGTACACGACGACTCTCGGTTACTGACTGCGGGCACACCGGCAGGGGCGCCACCGGTCGGGCGGTACCCGCGCGCGGGACGCGTCAGCGAAGTGTGCGGCGGTACAGGGCGTCCGGGGTCCGCGACGAGCCGACGCGGCCGGTATGGGCGATGCCGGCCGCGTACTCGTGGTCCGCGCACTGGCCCTTGTGGTGGCCGTTCGCGAAGTCGCCGCCTCTGGGGAGCGGGCCCCGGTTGTCGTTCCGGTCGAACCAGACCGGTGGCGCCGCTGTGGTTCGGGCCGGTGTAGCCGCAGAAGTGGGCCGAGTACACGAGTTTGTGCGAGTCGACGAGGGTGTGCGAGAGCCCGCGTACCGGCTCCAGGGTGGGGCGTCCGTGTGCGAAAAAGAAGGGCCCTAGCCCCAGTCGCGTCCTGTTCTGCCCCGCTTGGTGTCCGAGCGCTGCTTCTTCTCGCGCAGGCGGCGCTCGTTGATGCCGCGCGGGATGCGGGTCGCCCGGCGGGGCTTGGGCGGGGGAGCCGTCGCCTCGGCGAGGAGGGTGGCCAGGCGGACCGCGGCGGTCTCGCGGTTGCGCCACTGGGAGCGGTGCTCGGAGGCGCGCACGGTCACCACGCCGTCCACGAGCCGCCCGGCCAGCTTGTCCAGCGCCCGCTGCTTCCACACCTCCGGAAGGGCTTCGGTGCGCGCCAGGTCGAAGCGGAGCTCCACGCGTGAGTCGCTGGTGTTGACGTGCTGCCCGCCCGGCCCCGACGACCGCGAGAAACGCCACATGAGCTCGGCCTCGGGGAGCGAGACGGAGCCGCGGATCAGATAGGGCCCGGACATGTCGTCCATGTTCCCGCCTCTGACCGGTCCACGTCACCCCAATATCGGGCCGGTCCTCCGTTCGGTAAAGAAAGCAAAGACACGGGGAACCTTGGACACCTCACACGACGTTCATAGGTGTAGCTGTAGCTTCGTGCCCGTTAGATAACGAGGGAAGGGACTCCCAACAATGGCTGTAAGCCTGTCCAAGGGTGGCAACGTCTCGCTCACCAAGGAGGCTCCGGGCCTGACCGCCGTCACCGTGGGCCTCGGCTGGGACGTCCGCACCACCACCGGCACGGACTTCGACCTCGACGCCTCCGCCATCGCGGTCAATCCTCAGGGCAAGGTCTTCTCGGACGCCCACTTCGTCTTCTTCAACAACAAGCAGACGCCGGACCAGACCATCGTCCACACCGGCGACAACCGCACGGGCGAGGGCGCGGGCGACGACGAGGCGATCAACGTCAACCTGGCCGGCCTCCCCGCCGACGTCGACAAGATCGTCTTCCCGGTGTCGATCTACGACGCCGAGAACCGCTCGCAGAACTTCGGCCAGGTCCGCAACGCCTACATCCGCATCGTCAACCAGGACGGCGGCACCGAGATCGCCCGCTACGACCTCTCCGAGGACGCGGCCACCGAGACCGCGATGGTCTTCGGCGAGCTCTACCGCAACGGCGCGGAGTGGAAGTTCCGCGCCGTCGGCCAGGGGTACGCCTCGGGCCTGGTCGGCATCGCCCAGGACTTCGGTGTGAACGTCTGACGGACGCCACACGCGGTACGGGAACCCCTGGCCTCGGCCGGGGGTTTCCCGCGTTCCGGCGCGTACGACCCGCCGCTCAGTCCCGCGCCGGCTTCCCCTCCCCGTACAGCCACTCCTCCCAGATCCCGCTGAAGTCCGCGCCGGGCGCCTGCCGCTCCACGTACGCCGTGAAGTCCCCGGTGTCGGCGGTTCCGTGGCGGTGCGCGGCGGCCCAGCCCCGCAGGAGGGCGCGGAAGGCCGTGTCGCCCATGGTCCGGCGGATCTGGTGCAGGACCATCGCGCCCCGCTGGTAGACGGGGCTGCCGGAGATGTGCGCGGCGCTCTCCGGCTCGGCGGGCGGGAAGGACCAGAGGTCCTCGTGGGTGTCCTCACCGTGGTCGTACAGGGCGTCGAAGGTCCGCTGGGCGCTGTCGCCGCCGTGGTCCTCCTCCCACAGCCATTCCGCGTACGTCGCGAAGCCCTCGTTGAGCCACATGTCCTGCCAGGTCTTCGGCGTGACCGAGTCGCCGTACCACTGGTGGGCCAGCTCGTGGACGAGGGTCGCCGTGTCGGGGGCGCCGGGGAAGACGGGCCGGTTCTGGGTCTCCAGGGCGTACCCGGCGTCGCCCGCGCGGTCGACGATCGCTCCGGCGGAGGAGAAGGGATACGGGCCGAAGGTGTCCTCGGCCCACCGCATGATCTCCGGGATCCGTGCCAGCACCGTCCGGCTGGCCGCCGCCTCCTTCGGGTCGACGGCGATGTACACGGACAGGCGGGGGGTGGAGGCGGTGGAGCTCGTCGGGGAGGTGGCGGCCGGGGCTGAGGCCGGGGCGGCGCGGTTCAGGTCGTAGCGGGTGATGGCGTAGCGGCCGACGGCGAGGGTGGCGGCGTGGCTCGCCATGGGTTCGGCCGTGTGCCAGGAGTACGTCGTACGGCCGCCGCGGGTCGTCTCGCCCGTCAGCTCCCCGTTGGACACGGCCGTCAGGCCCTGCGGCACGGTCACCGCGAGGTCGTACGCCGCCTTGTCCGAAGGGTGGTGGTTGCCGGGGTACCACGCCATGGAACCGGTGGGCTCGCCGAGGGCCAGGGCCCCGTCGGCCGTGCGCAGCCAGCCCTCCTCCGAGCCGTCCGGGTCGGTGATCGTCTGCGGGGTGCCGGAGTAGCGGACGGTGACGCGGAACGTCCCGTCCTCGTCCAGCTCGTCCCGCGGGCGCACGGTCAGCTCCTGGCCGGTGCGGTTCCAGCGGGCGTCCTGGCCGTCCACGGTGACCTCGTCGACGTCCAGGCCCTGGAGGTCGAGGTCGAATGCGGAGAGGTCCTGGGTCGCGCGGGCGGTGAGGGTGGCCCGGCCGGTGAGCCGGGCGGAGCCGGGGTCGTAGGCGAGGGTCAGGTCGTAGTGGGTGACGTCGTAGCCGCCGTTGCCCGCCTTCGGGAAGTACGGGTCGCGCACACCGGAGCCGCCGGGGGTGCCGTCGACTCCCCCGCCGCACGCGGTCAGGGCGAGGGCGCCGAGCGCGAGCAGGAAGGACGTGCGGGCCGGGACCACCGGTGCGGATCGGGACACGGCAGTGATCCTATGAGCACCCGCGTGACACCATCGCGTACGTGCTCGACATCGGCTACGCCCTCTCCAACCGCTTCCCCGACCCCCCGCAGACCGACTACCGCCGCGCGGACGTCCACACCCTGCGCCACGACCTGTTCTGCGGTGACGTCTACCTCGCCGACACCGACAAGGACCGGGAACTGTCCACAGCCTGGGGATGGGTGCCCGTGCTGGACTTCGCGTGGGCGCTGTGCGACATCGTGGAGCGGATCGACCGGGACCCGGCGGGCTCCCGGGCCGCCCGCCCGCAGCGCGCGGAACTGGACTTCACGGAGTCGACGGACTGCATGCTCTTCGAGCGCCGCTTCGGCTGGGTGGACGTGGAGGCCGACTGGATGCCGGCGGAGGAGCCCCCGCTGACCTTCTCCCACACCGAACTGCGCCGCGAGGCACGGGACTTCCTGCACGACCTGATCGCCGACCTGGTCGACCTGCACGACGACCTGGGCGAGAACCCGGCGATCTGGACCCTACAGGCCCGCTTTCCCCGGGTGTCGTGACGTCGGGCTGACGTGTCCGGGCAGGGGCGGCCCGGGGGGCCGGGCCGGGCTTCTCCGGCCTCCCGGAGCCGGTGACACCCGAGCCGGCTGGAGACATCCGCCGTCGAACGCCGGACGCCCTCGGCATCAGCACCCCGTGCCACACGGTGCCGTCAGCCCTCCACCCGGATCCCCAGCGCCCCCGCCAGCACCGGCGCCAGATCCAGCAGCTGCGCCGGGCTGATCACCGCCCCCGCCAGCCGGTCCACGCCCCGCGCGATCTCCAGCGAGGCGACCTGGCGCAGGTCCACGTCCTTCAGGGTCGCCGCGGTCAGGTCCACCCCCTTCAGCGTGCAGTCCACGAACTCCACCCGCTCCAGCCGCGCACTCCCGAAGTCCGGCTCGACCAGGACACAGCCCTCGAAGACGACGTCACGGAGCCGGGCCGTGCGCAGGTTCAGGTAGTCGATCTTGCCGCCGCGGATCAGGACCCGTTCCAGGACCGCCCCGTGCAGCTGGACCCCGCCCATGCGGGCGTCGATCACCTCCACGTCCCGCAGGGTCGCCTCCGCGAGGTCGGTGCCCACCCCGCGCGGGCCGGTGAGGACCGAGTCCAGCACACGCGCACGCGTCAGCCGGGTGTCGTCCAGCGCGCAGTCCGTCAGCGCGCAGTCCATGAACCGGGCACCCCCGCCGTCCTGCCCGGCGAAGTCCGCCTCCCGGAACCGCAGCCCGTCGTAGTCCCCGTCCGGCTCCAGTCCCCCGCCGCCGTACGGCTCCAGCGGCGGCAGCCGCACCTCGGGCCGCCTGGCCGCCTTGACCCCCGCCCCACCACCCCTGCCCGGCCCACCGGTCCCCCCGGTCCCACCGGCTCGCGCACTCCCGCCCACCGCTCGCCTCACCATGCCCCCATGCTGCACCCCACCACTGACAATCCCCCTCACCTGCGGAAACACAGCCGATGTCACATTCCGGCCGCTCCGTCGGTCGTACTCCCAGGAAGGCCTTCCGCACACACCCCCGGACACCCCACCGCTCCCCACCCCGAACACCAGACCCGACGCCGCTCACCACCCCGACTCCGCTCACCACCCCGACCCCGAACACCAGCCCGACCCGAGGGAGATCCCGGACATGCACCGCATCACCGTCATCGGCGGCGGCTTCGCCGGACTGACCGCGGCCATCACCGCGGCCGAGGCCGGCGCCAAGGTCACCCTGTACGAGGCCCATCACACGCTCGGCGGACGGGCCCGTACCGCCGAGGGTCCGTACCGCACGAACGACGGACCGCACGCCCTCTACAGCGGCGGACCGCACTGGGCCTGGCTCAGGCAGCGCGACCTGATCGGACCGCTCGCGCCCCTCCCCCCGCTGGAGGCGGCCCGGCTCCGGCTGCGGTACCAGGGCGCGCTGCGCCGCACCCCGCCGCTCCCCCTGCTCAAGCTGGCGCGCCGCGACGCCCGGCAGGCGCCCGTCGACGTCGACTTCCTGACCTGGGCGACCGGGCAGGCGGGCGAGGAGGGCGCCCGGGCCGCCGCCCACTACTCGGCCGTCGCCCTGTTCCACCACGACCCGGGCTCCCTGTCCGCCGCGTTCGTGCAGGAACGCCTGCGCCGCGCGACCAAGCTCCCGCCGGAGGCCCACTATCCGCGCGGCGGCTGGGGCGGTCTCATCGACCGGATGGCGGCGCGGGCGTGGAACCTCGGGGTGCGTGTGGAGACGCTGTCCCGCGTCGACAGCGTGCCCACCGACACCCCGGTCGTCGTAGCCACCTCCCTCGACGCCGCCCGGCGCCTGCTCGGCGACTCCACGCTGACCTGGCCGAGCGGCCGCACGGCTCTGCTCGACCTCGCCGTCCGCACCCGGCGCGGGGACGCCTTCGCCGTCTCCGACCTCGACTCCCCCGGCTGGCTCGAACGCTTCACGGCCCAGGACCGGACGCTGGCCCCCGCGGGCGAGCAGCTCGTCCAGGGGCAGATCCCGATCGCCCCGCACGAGACCAGGGCCGACGGCATCGCCCGCGCCGAGCAACTGCTCGACCTCGCCTTCGAGGGCTGGCGCGAGCGCGTCACCTGGCGGCGCGAGGCGGTCGCGAACGGCCGTACCGGTGCCGTGGACCTGCCGGGCACGAGCTGGCGCGACCGGCCCGCGATCCACCGCGGCGACGGCGTCTATCTCGCGGGCGACCAGGTCGCCGCCCCCGGTGTGCTCTGCGAGGTCTCCTTCACCAGCGCCCTCACCGCGGTGTCGCTGGCCCTCGGCCGCCACCCCCTTGACCTCAAGCATGCTTGAGGTTGAACAGTGGGGTCCGGCAGACACCACCCGTCGCCGCGGACCGCGCGCCCGTCACCACGGACCGCGTCCGTATCCGTCATCACGGAACCGTCCGTCGCCACCGACCGGACGGCACCCGTCAGCAAGGGGGACCCCATGCACGCCATCCGTCTGCACACCTTCGGCCCGGCCGACAACCTCCGCTACGAGCAGGTCGAGGACCCGCTGCCGGGCCCCGGCCAGATCCGCATCGCCGTGGAGGCGGCCGGGGTCCATCTCCTGGACGCCGCCCTGCGCGAGGGCATGCAGGGGCCCCTGCCCGAGCCGACGGTCCTGCCCACCATCCCGGGCCGCGAGGTCGCGGGCACCGTCGAGTCGCTCGGGGACGGCGTCGCCGGACGGTGGCTCGGCAGGCGCGTGGTCGCCCACCTCGGGTTCGCCCCGGGCGGCTACGCCGAACTGGCGGTCACCGACGTCGACCGCGTCCACGAGATCCCGGAGAACCTCGACTCCGCCCAGGCCGTCGCCATGATCGGCACCGGCCGTACGGCGATGGGGATCCTCCAGTTCGCCGAACTCGGCCCGGACGCGGTGGCCGTGATCCCGGCCGCCGCCGGCGGCATCGGCACCCTGCTCGTGCAGTACGCCAGGAACGCGGGCGCCACCGTCGTCGGCCTCGCGGGCGGACCGCGGAAGACCGCCCGCGTCCAGGCGAACGGCGCCGACCTCGCCGTCGACTACACGGACCCGGCCTGGCCCGCCAAGGTGCGCGCCCACCTGGGCGGCCGTAGCGCCACCGTCGTCTTCGACGGCGTGGGCGGCGATGTCGCCCGGGAGAGCGTCGCCCTGCTCGGGCCCGGCGGCAAGCACGTCGTCTTCGGCTGGTCGGGCGAGGGGGTCAAGGACGGCGCGCCCTACCTCGTCGACGGCGTCTCCGAGCAGGTGCTCGGCCCGGCGATGATGCGGAAGGTCGGTGGCCCCGACCCCGTACGCACCCTGGAACTGCGCGCCCTCGCCGAGGCCGCCGCGGGCCGTCTCACCCCCGCCGTGCAGCGCTTCCCGCTCGCCGCGGCGGCCGCCGCGCACCGGGCGCTGGAGACCCGCGCCACGACCGGGAAGGTCGTACTGGAGCCGTGAACGTGAACAGGACCGCTTCACCCTGAGAGCGACGAGAAGGGGGCGGCCCACCGGCCACCCCCTTCCGTCCGCCGCGCCGAGATCGGCTCACGACCGCATCAGCGGCCTCCGGCCCCGCACCTCGACCACGGACTACGCATCACGTCCCACGCCTCGCGCCACGGTCACCCGCCCTTGGCCACGGTCACCGCCGCCGAGGTCGCCGTGCCGCTCCGCCAGCCGCTCCGGACCGCGGTGACGGTCACGGCGAGCTTCTTGCCGGCCAGCGCCGCCGGGAGCGTGTACGCCGACGCCGTCGCCCCGTCGATCGCCTGCCCGTCCGCCTTCCACTGGTACGTGTACGAGGACGGGGCCGCCGACCAACTGCCCGGCGCCGCCGTCACCCTGGCGCCCGCCCTGGCCGTGCCGGTCACCCTGGGGGCGGCCGTGTTCGTCAGCTGGGGCTCGGTCACCGTGAAGGTGCCGCGCTGGTACTCGATCCCGCGCTGGACCACGCTGACGGTCCAGGTGGTGCCCGCGCTCACCCCGGTCAGGTCGAGGGTCGCGGTCAGCGTGCGGTTGTCCGCGGACACGGACTCCGTCCTCGCGGTCAGCGTCGTGCCGTCGCGGTACAGCTCGACGACCGCGTCGGGGCCGAGGGCCGTGCCGGTCACCGTGAGCCTGACCTTGCCGCCCGCGGCACCGCTGTCCGGGGTCACCGCGGTGACGCCCGGCCGGTCCGGGCCGCACAGCGAGGCGGTGCAGTTCAGCCTGGCGCTGTACGCGGTGCCGGACGCCTTGTCCGGCAGGCCGAGCACGAACAGCGACGGGGCCGCCCCGGTGGCCGAGCCGCCGGCCGAGCACCGGTGGCCGGAGCTCCACAGCGAGCAGCCGTTCCTCCACTCGCCGTTGTAGAGCACGGGCACCGCCGTGGTAGTGGCGCCGGCGGTGTCCTTGATCTCCGCGTCGAAGGAGTCGAACCCGGCGGTCGGCAGCACCGCGCACACCGCGGTGCGCGACTCGTCGAGCGTGCCGGTGACCGGGCCGTACCCGTAGGCGACCGACGGCACCCGGGTGCACTCCGGCGCCGGTCCGTCCGCGGTCGCCACCCGCAGGGCGTCCAGCCGGTACGTGGGCGCCGCCTGCTGCCCGGCCGGGGTCTGCACGAGGACCTGGTGGGTGGTGGACCCGGTGGCCGCGCAGGCGGCGGCGCGGAAGGAGCACTTCACGTGCCCGTTCCCGGCGACGACCGCGCTGCTCGCGGTGGACTGGGCGTCCCGCACGTTGACGTGCACCACGTCGGTGGCCGCGCCGGTGGTCACCTGATGGCAGGTGAGCGTGCCGGCAGCCCCGTACGTGCCCTTCACCGACGGCCCGCCGACCTTCCTCGCCGGGGTCTTCGCGCAGCCCGCCGCGGAGGCGCTCGCGGTGACGTCCCGCCGGGTCAGGGTGTACGCGGCGGCCTCGTCCCGGCCGGTCACCAGCACGGTGTGGGCCTTGCCCGGGGTCAGGGAGCAGACCGTCCAGCCGTGGGTGGTGGCGTACCGCTCACAGACCCGCCTGCCGTCCGAGTCCAGCACCGAGAACCCCGCGGCGGCGGTCCCGGAGGTGGCGATCAGCTGGAACACCTCGGCGTCCGTGTGCGCGGTCGCCGGAATGCCCAGGCAGTGCGAGAAGACACCGTCACCCGTGGTGAGCGTCGCCTTCGCGCCGTCCGCGCCGAAACGGCCGGCGGGCAGCACGGGGCAGCCCTCGGCGACATCGGTGCGGTGCAGGGCCACGGCGTACGGGCCCGTCGCCGTGTCCCCGCTGTCCTCGGTGTGCACCAGCGCCCGGTAGGGGGCCGTGCCGGTGAGCGCGCAGTCGCCGCCCGCCAGCGCCTCCGCGTCGCACTGCCGCGTGCCGTCCCGGTCCAGGACCTCCACCTCCGGGGCCGGGCCGCCCGGGGACCGCGCGGTGAGCGCGGCGATCCGGGCACCCTGCGGGGCGGACAGCGCCAGGCAGTCGTACTGCCCCACCGTGCTCAGCTCCCCCCGGTACAGGCCGGTCCCGGTCGCCACACAGCCGGCGCCGGAAGCGCGGTCGAACACGACCACGCGGTCACGGGAGGGCGCGAAGGGGTCCTGGCCGAGGACGGCCGTGTAGGTGCCCGCCCCGGGGATCCGGCACGGGTCGGTGCCCGAGCGGCACACAGTCAGGCCGTCGGCGTCGTACACCCGGACCGCACCGGTCGTCCGGTCCTCGTCGACGTAGCGCACGGTGTACGGGCCCGCCCCGGTGGCCGTGAAGGTGTAGCAGGGGTCGGCGCTGAAGTCCTGCCCCTTCAGGGGCCCGTACGGCTGGACGGACGCGGTGGCGCAGCCCCGCGGGCTGTCGAGCCGGCGCACCTGCACCGCGTACGCGGCGGGGAAGCCGCTCTCCGCGCGGGACACCCGGGACAGCACCCGGTAGGGGCCGTCGCCGGGCAGTACGCAGCTGTCCTCGCCGTCCTCCGGGAAGTGCTCGCAGACCCGGGCGCCGGTCTCATCGGTGATCCAGGCGACCGACTCGCCGTACACCTTGGTGCTCTGCGTGAGCCGGATCCGCTCGCCGGGCCTGCCCTCGAACGCCTGGCAGTCCACCGCGAGGGAACTCGCCGCGTTCCGGATCACCGCGGGCTCGTCCCATCCGGTGCCGACCGGATCGGCGCAGCCCCGCGTGGCTGAGCCGAGCGGAACGACGGTGAGCCGCGTTTCCTCGTCGTCCACCCAGCCGCTGTTGACGACCTTCACGGTGTACGTGCCGGCCGCGGGCACCTCGCACCAGCCCTCGGCGCGGTACTCGTCGTCGTAGCAGTCCACCTCGCCGCCGTCCGCGCCCAGCAGCTGCGCGTACGCGTTGTTCTGGCTGTCGTCCAGCGTCATCAGGTACAGGCCGGCCCCGGTGGCCTCCACCGTGAAGCAGGCGCTGCTCTGCGCCGCGACGGTCGCCCGGCCGACGGCCTCACCCGGGTCGCCGAACGGCGCGAGGGCGAGCGGCGCGCACGCGGGATCGGCGGCCTGGGCGGGCCCCGCCCCGGTCAGGGTCAGCAGTGAGACGAGCAAGGACACGACAGCGGCGAACACACCCGGCAACAGGCCCGGTGATCGGCCCGGTAACCCGCCCGGCCGCTCTGGTCTCACAGCCGGACGGAAGTCGTCCTCGGACACGGAATCCCCCCTGGATCAGTGGTCATTGAGGCGATGCTCGCACACAGGTCTGACACGGCTCCCGCGTGTTTCCCGGGGCGGTGGAGGGCGGGGCCGCCCAGCGAGGCGGACACGGGCACGGCCCCGCGCATCACCACCGGCCGGCACTCCCACCTCCGTCGTGGATCATCGCGGACGTACGTCCACAGCCTGTGGAAACCCCCGCCCGCACCCACGACCCGCCGCACGCCCGCCGATAAGGTCCGGCGTGTGATCGACATCCCGGACGAGCTCGCGGCCACCCAGGCGGCGTACAACGGAGAGGCCGGCCGCGCCTTCATCGCCGGCCTGCCCGCCCTGACCGCCTCCTTCCTGGACCGGTGGACCCTCCGCGTCGACGGACCGCCCCTGCACGGCGTGTGCGCGCTCGTCGTCCCCGTCGTCCGCCCCGACGGCACCCCCGCCGTCCCCGCCCTCCAACCCTGATCCGCGAACTCGCCGCCTACGAGAAGACCCTGGAGGAAGCACGGGCCACCGAGGCCCGGCTCCACGAGGCCCCCTTCGGCGCCCACCCAGCCGTCCACGCCCACCTCACCGTGGACAACCCACCGGCGACCCGGTCGGCTGCGCGATCTGGTTCCTCACCTTCACCACCTGGCGCGGAGTCCACGGCATCCACCTGGAGGACCTCTACGTCCGCCGCACCCCCCGCGGCACCGGCCACGGCAGGGCCCTGCTCGCCCAGCGACGGCCTGACCGCCCTGACGCCCGTGCGCGGGTCTCGGACCCCGCGGTCCAGGACATGGAAAAGCCCAGGCCGGATGAGATTGACCTGGGCTTTGTTGAGCCTCCTGTCGGATTCGAACCGACGACCTGCTGTTTACAAGACAGCCGCTCTGGGCCGGACTGAGCTAAGGAGGCGTCGTGCACGACAACCGTGCGCGAAAGCGGCTCCACTGTACACAGAGCCCGTTACCCCAAGCCATGAAGTTGGCTCCTCACGCCACCGCGAAACTGTGCGTAACCATCCGTGCACCTGTTCGTTGATCGACCTGACGTGCTGTTCCGAAGATCGGGTCGTCGGGGAGGGAGCCATGAGGAAGACGGCGGAGAAGCGGAAACCGACCGTGGTGAAGGGTGAGAAGGCTCAGCGCGTCACGCGCGAGGTCCTCGGTATCGGAGATCGCCGCAAGCACCCCGCCCGCGAGGCGAGCAAGGTCCTCTCCGTCGCGACCCTGATCCGTGCGGGGCTCGGCAAGGGGGCACGACGGAAGGCGAAACTGAATCAGGCGATCAGGGACGCCAGTTGGGGCGAGCTGTTGCGGCAGTTGCGGTACAAGTGCGAGTGGGTACGGCCGGACGCTGGTGGTTGTCGACCGCTGGTTCCCCTCCACTCGGCGGTGCTCGGCCTGCCATGCCGTGGGCCCGGCATGGGACCTCTCGGTTCGGCAGTGGACGTGCGCGGAGTGTGGTGTGCCGCATGACCGGGACGTGAATGCGGCCGTCAGTCTCCGGGACGAGGGGATGCGGCTGTTGGCCGCGTGGAGAGTGCGTGACTCTGCCCCGCTCGGAAATTCCCGCGAAGTTCACATGCTCCGGAGTGCTGACAGGCAGGCGAACGCCAGGTACCGTCCTGACCCAGTTCACGTGTGTGGACTACACCATCCCGGGCTTTGCCCCGGGACGGCTCACCACCTTCCTACAACGGATCGTCCGGCACGTTCCTGCCGGTAGAAGGGGGCCCTTCACCATGGCCACTGTCTCGTTCGACAAGGCGACCCGGATCTACCCGGGTTCCACCAAGCCCGCCGTCGACGCTCTGGAGATCGACATCGAGGACGGCGAGTTCCTCGTCCTCGTCGGTCCGTCCGGTTGCGGCAAGTCCACCTCGCTCCGCATGCTCGCGGGGCTCGAGGACGTGAACGCCGGCGCCATCCGCATCGGTGACCGCGACGTCACGCACCTGCCGCCCAAGGACCGGGACATCGCCATGGTGTTCCAGAACTACGCGCTCTACCCGCACATGTCCGTCGCCGACAACATGGGCTTCGCGCTCAAGATCGCCGGCGTCAACAAGGCGGAGATCCGGCAGAAGGTCGAGGAGGCCGCGAAGATCCTCGACCTGACCGAGTACCTGGACCGCAAGCCGAAGGCGCTCTCCGGTGGTCAGCGTCAGCGTGTCGCCATGGGCCGCGCCATCGTGCGTGAGCCCCAGGTGTTCCTCATGGACGAGCCGCTGTCCAACCTGGACGCCAAGCTCCGTGTGTCCACGCGTACGCAGATCGCCTCGCTCCAGCGCCGCCTCGGCATCACCACCGTCTACGTCACCCACGACCAGGTCGAGGCCATGACGATGGGCGACCGGGTGGCCGTGCTGAAGGACGGTCTGCTCCAGCAGGTCGACTCGCCCCGCAACATGTACGACCGGCCCGCCAACCTCTTCGTCGCCGGCTTCATCGGCTCCCCCGCGATGAACCTCGTCGAGGTCCCGATCACCGACGGTGGCGTGAAGTTCGGCAACAGCGTCGTCCCGATCAACCGTGACGCCCTGAAGGCCGCCACCGACCGGGGTGACACCACCGTCACCGTCGGCGTCCGCCCCGAGCACTTCGACATCGTCGAGCACGGCGGTACCGCCGCCTCGTCCCTGTCGAAGGACACCGAGGACGCCCCGGCCGGCCTCGCGGTCTCCGTGAACGTCGTCGAGGAACTCGGCGCCGACGGCTACGTCTACGGCAGCTCCAAGATGGGCGACGACCTCAAGGACCTGGTCGTCCGCGTCAGCGGCCGCGCGGTCCCGGACAAGGGCGCCACGCTGCACGTCGTGCCGCGGCCGGGCGAGACCCACGTGTTCTCGACCTCCACGGGCGAGCGGCTCTCCGACTGAAGCCGACCGACACGACCGGCCCGACCGGCACCACTGGTACGACCGGCACCGGCTGACGTCAGCTGACGTCAGCCGGGAACAGGCAGGACGATCCGGGTGATTCACCCGGGTCGACGAAGAGGGCCCCGCGGACCACCGCGGGGCCCTTCTCGCTGTCGACAAACACCCCGGCAGACCGGTCATTTCGAGCAGTGTGCGTCAACCCACTACCCAAAAAGAGGCGCCAGTTCATCCCCCGAACCGGTGACTAAATGTCGCCAAATCATTACCCCACGCTACCCTCACTCGCGTGAAGCACTCCACTAACCCACAGACGCGACGCGGCCGGGGCACCGCCCGCCGGATCGGCCGTTCCCTCGCCTTCGTCCTGCCCGTCGTCCTGGTGCTCTCCGGGACCCTCGCGGTCACCCGAGTCAACTGGTCGGGGAATCCCTCGGACTCGGTGCTCACCGCATCCGACGCCACCCTGTCGGACGCCAAGCCGCGCGCGCCCCGGGCTCCGCAGGACGTCCTGCGCGACCGGCTCCTGACCGAACTCCAGGAGAAGAACCCGGGCGTCGCGCTCACGCACCTCCAGGAGGCCGTCAACGGCCGTCCGTCGCTGGCGAAGCACTGCACGTCCATCGCCCGTGCCCTGGGCCGCGCCGCGGTCCGTGTGTACGGGCCCACGCAGGCGCAGTCCTACGCCCGCCCGGTCTGCGACACGTCCTTCGCGACGGGCGTCGCGGCGGCGAGCAGCTGAGCAGGGTCCCCGAGGGAGGGTGGTAACGGCTGATTGAGGAACGGTTGCCGTCCCGGGCCACGGGGCGGGACGCCAGTACAGTTCGAATCATGACCGATCCGAACGCCGCGTCCCGCCCCGTTCAAGCCGTCGTTCTGGCCGGTGGCCAGGGCTCCCGGCTGCGCCCGTACACCGACGACCGGCCCAAGCCGATGGTCGAGATCCCCGGCACGGGGACTCCGATCATCGGCCACCAACTCACCTGGCTGGCGGAGGAGGGCGTCACCGATGTGGTGGTCAGCTGCGGCCACCTCGCCGACGTCCTGGAGAAGTGGCTGGCCGCCGCCGACCTGCCGGTGAACGTCACGACCGTCGTCGAGACGGAGCCGCTCGGCCGTGGCGGCGGCCTCAAGTACGCCGCCGCGCACCTGCCGCACCCGGACCAGGCCTGGTACGCGACGAACGGTGACATCTGGACCCGCTTCTCGCTGCGCGACATGGCGGACTTCCACACCGAGCGCGACGCGGTCGCGACCCTCGCGCTGGCGCGTCCGCGCATTCCGTGGGGCGCCGTGAAGACGGACGGGTTCGGGCGCGTCACGGACTTCATCGAGGCTCCGCCGACGACGAACGAGATCAACGCGGGCGTGTACGTCTTCGCCCCGGAGTTCGCCGGGCTGCTTCCCGAGCGCGGTGACCACGAGCGGACGACGTTCCCCCGCCTCGCCCGCGAGCGCCGTCTCGCCGGGTTCCCCATCCCGCAGGGGGCCTACTGGCGCGCCATCGACACCGCGAAGGACCTGACCGAGGCCGCGAAGGAGCTGGCGGCGCTGAGCCGTTGAGACCGCCTCGCAGCCGGCGGGCTGCCCCGTCACCCGCGACCGGTGGACAGCCGGCCAGCCGGCCGTGACGGCCGGCCCGCCCGTAGGCAGGGCGAGCGGTCCACAGGCAGACCAAGGGGCCCCGCACACCATCCGTGCGGGGCCCCTTGGTCGTGTGGGCCGGGGAGTTCAGCCGGTGGGTGGGCCCAGGACGTCGCCCACCGGCTCGGTCACCCCAACAGGCCGCCGACCAGGCCCGGCTGGCCGGAGGAGGACCCTCCGTCGCCGGAGCCGCCGGTGGAGCCGCCCGAGCCGCCGGTGGAGCCGCTGCCGCCGGTCGCGGCGCCGCCGGAGGTCGGACCGGAGGTGGTGCTGGGGGCCTGCTCGACCGGGGAGGTCTGCTGCGGCGGGGCCTGGCCGCCGGTGGTGCCCTGGGTCTGGCTGGGCGCGCCGCCGGTCGCGGTGCTGGTGTCCCGGGTGGCGCCCGGGGTGGTGGCGGTGCCGGCGGACGGGGTGACCCCCGCCGTGGCGCCCTGGGTGGGCGAGCTGGAGGCCGAGGGGGTCTTCTTCTCCCGCTCGGCGGGGTCCCGCGGGAGCGGGGAGCCGGGCAGTTCGTTGCGCGGGGCCTCGCCCGGTCCGGGGACGATCACGCGGTCGGCGTCCCGGACGGCACCGCCGAGCAGCGAGCCGACGAGCAGGGTGATCCCGGCGACGACGGTGGTGAGCAGGGCGCCCCGGCGCAGCACGTAGCGGCGCAGTTCCCAGATGTCGGCGCGGGGTCCGAGGCGGCGCCAGGCGCCGCCGGCGAGGCGGCCGTCGATGGAGTAGACGGGGGCGCCGGCGATGATCAGCGGGGACCAGGCGGCGAGGTAGATGATGTCGGGGGTGTCGTAGGCGGGGACGCTCTTCCAGCTGACGGTGACGAGGAGCGCGGCGGACAGGCCCGCGCCGACGACCGCGGCGACCCGCTGCCAGCAGCCCAGGATCGTGAGGACGCCCACGATCACCTGGAAGAAGGCGATGACGAGTCCGGCGCCGACGGGGTGTTCGAGGGCGAACTGGCGCAGTGGCTCGGCGACTTCCCAGGGGTGCAGGGTGTTGAGCCACTTGACCATGGAGCCGCGTTCGCCGCCGTCGAAGTAGACGGGGTCGCAGAGCTTGCCCATGCCGGCGTAGATGGAGATGAAGCCGAGGAAGATCCGCAGGGGGAGCAGGACGACGCCCAGGTTCATGCGGCGGCCCGGGTAGTAGGCGTGCCGTGCGGGGTCGTCGCCGTGACGCTTGGCGGTCTCGCCGTTCTCGTCGTCGCCGCCGTCGTCCTCGTCCTCGTACGACTCGAACTCCTCGCCGGCGTAGGCGGGTTCGTCGTAGGCGCTGCTCTCGGTCCGCATGTGCGGCAGGAGTCGGGTGCCGTCGGGGACGGGGGTGCGCTGGGCGCCGACCACGGGCGTCTCGACGGTCTGGACCAGGTCGTCGTAGCCGTCGTAGCCCTCGTCGGCGTAACCCCGGTCGCCGTAGCCGCCGTTGACGTCGACACGAGGGATGACCTGGGTGGCTCCGGCGTCGGCGCCCGGGACGGGTGCCTCGCCGTGGCCGACGCTGCCGCCCCGGACGGCTTGGAGCAGGCGGTGGGCGCCGGTGTCGTCGGGGTCGGACTTGCCGCTCCACACGACGGGCCGGCGGCGCGCGCCCGCGCTCGCGCCCGGTCTGCCGGCCGCGCCGACGACAGGCATCAGGGCGGTGTCCTCGGTGGCGCTCAAGTGCCGTGCGATCCGCGGGGATTGGTTATGCCGCGTCGACGCGCCCAACAGCACGCGGAAGCTCACATGATTGACGATGACCTGCGCCGGATCGCTCGGCACCTTCACCATGCTCAGCGCGGGAGCGTCGTCGAAGCCCGACGGGCCGTCCCCCGTGGGTGTGCGGGGTGTTCTGGTGTCCACACTCATCTAACCGAGTGACGTGGGGATAGGACACTGCTTTGACCGGGTGGATCTGTCCGGACCCCGTCAAGGTTGTCCTCGACACCAGGAACACTCCGTCCGGGTGACTACGTCGAACAGCCGATCAGGCGCGTCGCCGTGCGGCTTCGTACAGCACGATGCCCGCCGCGACACCGGCGTTGAGCGATTCGGCGCCACCCGGCATCGCGATCCGCACCCGATGGTCGCAGGTCTCGCCGACGAGCCGGGACAGGCCCTTGCCCTCGCTGCCGACGACGATGACGACGGGGCCGCCCAGCGCCGGCAGTTCGCCGATCTCGGCCTCACCGTCGGCGGCCAGGCCGACGACCGTGATGCCGGCCTTCTTGTACGCCTCCAGGGCGCGCGTCAGGTTGGTGGCGCGGGCGACGGGCGTACGCGCGGCCGTGCCGGCGGACGACTTCCAGGCGCCGGCGGTCATGCCGGCCGCGCGCCGCTCGGGGACGACGACGCCGTGGCCGCCGAAGGCGGAGACGGAGCGGACGACGGCGCCGAGGTTGCGCGGGTCGGTGACACCGTCGAGGGCGACGATGAGCGGGTCCTCGCCCTTGTCGTAGGCGGCGCTCGCGAGGTCCTCGGGGTGCGCGTACTCGTAGGCCGGGACCTGGAGGACGAGACCCTGGTGGTTGAGCCCGTTGGTCATGCGGTCGAGCTCGGGGCGGGGGGCCTCCATGAGGTGGATCCCGCCGCGCTCGGCGGCGAGCTGGAGCGCCTCGCGGACCCGCTCGTCGTTGTCGATGAACTGCTGGACGTAGAGCGTCGTCGCGGGCACGCCGTCGCGCAGTGCCTCGAAGACGGGGTTGCGGCCGACGACCATCTCCGAGGTGCCCTTGCCGCCCCGGCCGCGGGCCGCGGGCCGGCGTACCGTCTGCTTCGCCTTCGCGTTGGCGACGCGGTTCTTCTTGTGTCCCTTGCGCATCTCGGCGGGCGGGGTCGGGCCCTTGCCCTCGAGGCCCCTGCGTCGCTGGCCGCCACTGCCGACCTGCGCGCCCTTCTTGCCGGACATGCGGCGGTTGTTGGCTGCCATGACCTACCTGTCTCTTCCCTGAAGCCGAAGCGTGCGAACGTACGTGTCTATGCAGTGTGCCGCCCGGACAGCCGGGCGGCACAATCGATCAAGGAGGCTCAGCGCGGGCCGAGGCTCCAGCGCGGGCCCTGCGGTCCGTCCTCGATGACCAGTCCGGACTGGTTGAGCTGGTCGCGGATGGCGTCGGCGGTGGTCCAGTCCTTGCGCCCGCGGGCCGCCTCGCGCTGGTCGAGGACCAGGCGTACGAGGCTGTCGACCACGCCGTGCAGATCGTCGCCGCGGTCGGCCTCGCCGGCCCAGTGCGGGTCGAGCGGGTCCAGGCCGAGGACGCCGAGCATGGCGCGTACCTCGGCGAGGCGGGCGACGGCGGCTTCCTTGTCGTCGGCGGCCAGCGCGGAGTTGCCCTGCCGGACGGTGGTGTGCACGACGGCGAGGGCCTGCGGCACGCCCAGGTCGTCGTCCATCGCCTCGGCGAAGGCGGGCGGCACCTCGGCGGAGGGTTCGACGGCTCCCCCGGCCTTCTCCACCACGCGCTGCACGAAGCCCTCGATCCGCGCGAACGCGGACTCGGCCTCGCGCAGGGCCTCCTCGCTGTACTCGATCATGGAGCGGTAGTGCGGGGTGCCGAGGTAGTAGCGCAGCACGATCGGGCGCCAGACCTTGACCATCTCGCTGACCAGGACCGAGTTGCCGAGCGACTTCGACATCTTCTCGCCGCTCATGGTGACCCAGGCGTTGTGCAGCCAGTACCGGGCGAACTCGTCGCCGTATGCCTTGGCCTGGGCGATCTCGTTCTCGTGGTGCGGGAAGATCAGGTCCAGGCCGCCGCCGTGGATGTCGAAGGCGGAGCCGAGGTACTTGTGGGCCATCGCCGAGCACTCCAGGTGCCAGCCCGGACGGCCCCGGCCCCACGGGGTCTCCCAGCTCGGCTCGCCCGGCTTGACCGCCTTCCACATGGCGAAGTCGCGGGGGTCCCGCTTGCCGGTGATGCCCTCCTCGGCGGGCTGGCGCATCTCGTCCAGGTCCTGCCGGGACAGCTCCAGGTAGGCGGGCCAGGAGCGCACGTCGAAGTAGACGCTGCCGTCGGCCTCGTAGGCGTGGCCGCGCTCGATGAGGCCGCGCATCATCTCGATCATCTCGGTGACGTGGCCGGTGGCACGCGGTTCGTAGGTGGGCGGCAGGCAGCCGAGGGCGTTGTAGCCGTCGTTGAACGCGCGCTCGTTCTCGTAGCCGATGGACCACCAGGGGCGGCCCTGCTCGGCGGCCTTGGCGATGATCTTGTCGTCGATGTCGGTGACGTTGCGGACGAACGTGACGTCGTAGCCGCGGTACTGGAACCAGCGGCGCATGATGTCGAAGTTCAGGTAGGAGCGGACGTGCCCGATGTGCGGGGCCGCCTGCACGGTGGCGCCACACAGGTAGATCGAGACACAACCCGGCTGGAGCGGGGCGAAGTCACGGATCTGCCGGGCGCTGGTGTCGTACAGGCGAATAGTCACGTGTCCAGGGTAGTAGGCGACGGGGAGTGCCTCGCGACCTTCGGCTCAGGGCGGGCGGATTCGTGACGTTCGCGGCGGCGTCAGGTCCCGGCGCGTGCGACCAGGGCCGTGGCCACCGCCATCAGGCCTTCGCCCCGCCCCGGGAAGCCGAGCCCGTCGGTGGTCGCGCCCGACACCGAGACCGGGGCTCCGGCCGCCTCGGACAGGATCTTCTGGGCCTCGTCCCGGCGCTTGCCGATCTTCGGGCGCGGGCCGACGACCTGGACGGCGATGTTGCCGATGGTGAAGCCCGCCTCCCGGACGATCCGGGCGGCCTCCGTCAGCAGCGTGACGCCGGAGGCACCCGACCACTCGGGGCGCCCGGTGCCGAAGTGCTGCCCGAGGTCGCCCAGCCCGGCCGCCGAGAACAGCGCGTTGCAGGCGGCGTGGGCGACGACGTCCGCGTCGGAGTGGCCGGCCAGACCGGCGCCCTCGCCCTCCCATTTCAGGCCGGCGCACCACAGTTCGCGGCCCTCCTCGAAGGCGTGGATGTCGGTGCCGATGCCTACCTGGGGAAGCAGCGGTGCCTCAGAAGCCATCGTTGAGCCTCCTGCGGGCCAGGACCGCCTCCGCGAGGACCAGGTCCAGCGGGCGCGTGACCTTGAAGGCCTCCTCGTGGCCGGGGACGGTCACGACCGTCTCGCCGAGCTGTTCGACCATGCCGGCGTCGTCGGTGACGTGGCCGGTGACCGCCTCGTGGGCGCGGACCAGGGTCGCGCGGTCGAAGCCCTGGGGGGTCTGGACGGCCCGCAGCCGTGCCCGGTCCGGGGTGGCGACGACCGGTTCCGGCTCGCCCGGCGTCGCGGCCGGCTCGACTTCCTTGACGGTGTCCGCGAGTGGCAGCGCCGGGACGACGGCCACGGCTCCCTCGCGTACGGCCTCGATGACCGCGTCCACCGTGTCGACCGGGACGAGGGGCCGGGCGGCGTCGTGGACGAGCACGATGTCGTAGGCGGACGGCAGCGCGTCCAGGCCGAGCCGTACGGACTCCTGGCGGGTCTCGCCGCCGGGGACGACCAGGAAGTCCGTGCGCTCGGGCAGCGCGTCCGCGTCGAGCAGTGCCTTGACCTCGCCGGCGCCGTCGGGCGGGGCCACGACCACGACCAGGGAGACGGCGCGGGAGGCGGCCAGCGCGCGGACCGCGTGGATGAGCATGGGGGTGCCGTTCAGCGCACGGAGCGCTTTGGGAGCGCCCGGGCCGAGCCGTACGCCCCGGCCGGCGGCCGGGATCACAGCGGCGGTGCGGGCGGTCGTACGGCCCTGGGCGGGCGCGGGGCGGGAAACGTCAGACATCGGTTCCTGTCAGGTTTGTGTGCTCGGCCTACGTGGGTATGGCCTCAGCGTGTCGGGTACGACAGCTTGACCAGAACCCTTCCGTGACCCTGGTCGAGCCGACTGTCCGGGCCCGGCACGCACAGTATCGGGGGAGCTCTCCTCCGAGGTGAACACGCGTACGGCGCCGAAACGCGAACATGCCGCAGCGCCCGGCGACAGCAAATGCGTCATCGGGCACCGCGGCATTTCAATGTGCTGAACTGAGGCGGGCTGCTCACGGCGGCCTGCGTCGGTGTCAGGACGCGAGGACCTCGTCGAGCAAAGCCTCGGCCTTGTCCTCGTTCGTGTTCTCCGCGAGCGCGAGCTCGCTCACCAGAATCTGGCGGGCCTTGGCGAGCATGCGCTTCTCACCGGCGGAGAGTCCGCGCTCGCGCTCACGACGCCACAGGTCACGCACGACTTCCGCGACCTTGATGACATCGCCGGAGGCGAGCTTCTCCAGATTTGCCTTGTAACGACGGGACCAGTTCGTGGGCTCCTCGGCGTACGGCGCGCGCAGCACCTCGAAGACCCGGTCCAGCCCGTCCTGACCGACCACATCACGCACGCCGACGAACTCCGCATTGTCCGCTGGCACACGTACCGTCAGGTCGCCCTGGGCGACCTTCAGCACCAAGTAGGTCTTGTCCACGCCTTTGATCTGGCGAGTTTCGATAGCCTCGATCAGCGCGGCCCCGTGATGGGGATAGACCACGGTGTCGCCAACCTTGAACGTCATGTGACAGGTACCCCTTCCGTGGCTATCCAGAGTAACACGGAAGTCGCGGGTTCTGAATGACGTTTTCGCAGGTCAGGGCATATCTCGGGGCTTGACAACAGCGACAGGAACGTGCTGCGCGGGCCGAGCGGAAGAAAGTATTCGCAGGTCGGAGCGGCTCTCCGGGGGAGGTGAAACGCGTACGTTACACGCATCCGGAGGACCCCCCGGACAGCCGAACATCCCGATATGTCCGGTTCCATGTGTGCGACTTCCGCTACTCCGTTCGGCGTCAGTGGTCGGGTCCGAGCCGAATCCGAAATTGATCATCAGGTCACCCGGCCGGCCGAGCGGTGATCAATTCCGTGGTTCACGGATTCCGCCACGGAAAATCACCGGCGCCGTACAGGGGGCGCTTATGTGAATGGACGACGAGCGCCGGCGCAATGTGACTCACGAGACAGTTGTGACGCCCGTGGCTACGCCAAGCCGAGGAAGCCGACCGCTCGGGGGAGGGTCGGGTGCGGCGGCGTGGGAACGGCTCGGTAACCTGAGGCCGCTGACAGACACTTAGCGCGGCTTTACGGGCCGCCCTCGCTCGAGTCAAGGAGTTACCGCCGCCGTGAGCAGCAGCCTTCGACGCGGTGCCCTCGCCGCCGCCGCCATCGCGTTCTCGATCGCCTCGCTCGCCGCGTGCAGCGCCGGCAACAACGCCCAGACCCTCCAGGTCAAGCCGGACAACGCGGCCACCACCGTGGGGGACATCAAGCTCCAGAACGTCGTGCTCATCACCCAGCCCGACCCCGAGACCGAGGGCCCGGCGGTGATCTCCGCCACCGTGTTCAACGGCGGCAGCCGTGCCCAGACGCTGGAGTCGGTCAGCGTCGAGGGCGCCGGCACCGCCGAGATCAAGCCCGCCGGCGGCGAGGGCGAGCTGACCGTCCCGGCCGGCGGCTCCGTCGTCATCGGCGGCAAGGACAACGCCTCCGCCGTGCTGAACGAGCTGGGCGAGTCCGTCAAGAACGGCAACGCCCAGAAGGTCACCTTCACCTTCAGCGAGACCGGCGGGGTGAGCCTGCGCGCCTTCGTCGTCCCCGCCGAGAGCTACTTCACCTCGTGGGGCCCCACCGAGATCCCGGCGGCCTCGGGCGGCTCGGCGGAGCCGGGTGAGGGCACCTCGGGCTCGCCCGACGCGTCCACCTCCCCGGAGGGCACCCCGGCCGACTCGACCACCCCGGGCGACGCGGCCTCCGCGAGCGCGACGGAGTCGCCGGCCGCCGGCCACTGAGGGCCGTGAGGCGGGTCGGCCGTACTGAGGGCCGTACGGAGTGCCGCGCGACTACGGCGGACCGTACGACAGGGTCGTAGAACGAGAGGGCGGGACCTCCCGAATGCTTCGGGAGGTCCCGCCCTCTCGTGTGCGGACTTCGGATACGGCTTGCGGCGTCCGGCTTGCGATCTACGGCTTGCGGCTCACGGTCTACGGCTCGAACTTGTAGCCGAGGCCGCGGACCGTCACCAGGTACCGCGGCGCGCCCGGGTCCGGTTCGATCTTGGCGCGGAGGCGCTTGACGTGGACGTCGAGGGTCTTGGTGTCACCGACGTAGTCGGCGCCCCACACCCGGTCGATGAGCTGCATGCGGGTCAGGACGCGGCCGGCGTTGCGCAGCAGCATCTCCAGGAGGTCGAACTCCTTGAGGGGGAGGTCGACCTTCGAGCCGGAGACGGTGACGACGTGGCGGTCCACGTCCATGCGGACCGGGCCCGCCTCCAGCGCGGCCGGGGTGACCTCCTCCGGCTCGCCCCGTCTGCGCAGGACGGCCCGGATCCGGGCGACCAGCTCACGGGAGGAGAAGGGCTTGGTCACGTAGTCGTCGGCTCCTATCTCCAGCCCGACGACCTTGTCGATCTCGCTGTCCTTGGCGGTCACCATGATGACGGGGACGTTGGAGCGGCCGCGCAGCTGACGGCACACCTCGGTGCCCGGCAGGCCGGGCAGCATCAGGTCGAGGAGGACGAGGTCGGCGCCGTTGCGCTCGAACTCGTCGAGTCCGTCGGGTCCGGTGGTCGCCACGGCGACCTCGAAGCCCTCTTTGCGGAGCATGTACGAAAGGGCGTCGGAGAAGGACTCCTCGTCCTCGACGACGAGCACACGGGTCACGGAAGGACCTCCGGGGCAGACAGCGGTTCGTAAGAGGATGTTGGGGGGACTGAGGGGCTGGAACGGCCGGACTCGCCCACGAGACCGTCGAGGTCCGGGTGCTGGTGCGCGCGGTCGCGGGCCGCGCCCGCCTCCGGCAGCCGCAGGGTGAAGGTGGAGCCCTGCCCCTCGGCGCTCCACACCGTGACCTCCCCGCCGTGCGAGGCGGCCACGTGCTTGACGATGGCGAGGCCGAGGCCCGTGCCGCCGGTGGCACGGGAGCGGGCCGGGTCGACGCGGTAGAAGCGCTCGAAGATGCGCTCCTTGTCCTTGTCGGAGATCCCGATGCCCTGGTCGGTGACGGCGACCTCGATCATGTCACCGCCGGGCGCGTTCACCCGGCGGGCGGCTATGCCGACGCGGGTACGGGCGGGCGAGTAGTTGACGGCGTTCTCGACGAGGTTGCCGAGGGCGGCGGCGAGCTGGCCGCGGTTGCCCCAGACGTGCAGGTCGGCGGTTCCGCCGGCGGCCATGGTGATGGCCTTGGCCCCGGCCTGGTGCCGGCAGCGGTCGATGGCCTCGGCGACCAGTTCGTCGACGCGGACGGGTTCGGCGTCCTCCAGGGGATCGTCGTTCTGCACGCGCGAGAGGTCGATGAGCTCCTGCACCAGGTTGGTGAGCCGGGTCGCCTCGATCTGCATGCGGCCGGCGAACCGCTCCACCGCCTCCGGGTCGTCGGAGGCGTGGATGACAGCCTCGGACAGGAGGGAGAGCGCGCCGACGGGGGTCTTCAGCTCATGGCTGACGTTGGCGACGAAGTCGCGTCGTACCGCCTCGATGCGCCGGGCCTCGGTGAGATCCTCGACCAGCAGCAGCACCAGCCGGGAGCCGAGCGGCGCCACCCGCGCGGAGACGGCGAGGGCCTCGCCCCGCCCGGTCCCCCGCCTCGGCAGATCCAGCTCCACCTGTCGTATCTCCCCGTCCCGCCGGGTGTCCCGGGCCATCAGGAGCATGGGCTCCACGGAGAGCTTGCCGCCGCGGACCAGCCCGAGGGCGTACGCGGCGGAGCTGGCCTTGACGACGGCGTCCGCCTCGTCCAGTACGACGGCCGAGGACCGGAGCACGGACAGGACGGTGTCCACGCCCGGCGGAAGCACCGGGTCGGTGTGCAGGGAGGTGCGAGTGGGGCGCTTCTGCTCCCGCTCGCTCCAGCGGAACGCCAGCATGGCGATGACGCCGGTGAGTACACCGGCGATCGCTGCCGCTGCGGCGACCGCCGCGTTCACGTCCATGCACCCAGGTTAGGCACGGGTTCGCTCCGGGCCACAGCCATCCGAGTGCGACCTCGAACACTCGTCGCCCAGAGTTCACCTTGGAGCCAGTGGTGGTTCATTTGGGGTGACGGAAACCGACGCGTACGGGCCACACCGTGGGAGCGTGGGGAGCGAAGCGCCGGTCGTGCAGGACATACGCACCGGGCCCCGGCCCCCGGTGAGCCCCCGGAAGACGACGTACGAGAGGGAACCCTGATGCGGGACGCGTACCACGAGGAACTGGACTCGATCAGCGACAGCCTGGTGGAGATGGCCCGGCTGGTCGGGTCGGCGATCGGACGCGCCACCACGGCGATCCTCGACACCGACCTGAAACTGGCCGAAAGCGTGATCGAGGCCGACCAGCGGGTCGACGAGCTCCAGCACGACCTGGAGGCGCGCGCGATAGCGCTGCTGGCCCGCCAGCAGCCGGTGGCGACCGACCTCCGGATCGTCGTGACCTCGCTGCGGATGTCGGCCGACCTGGAGCGCTCGGGCGACCTGGCCCAGCACGTGGCCAAGCTGGCCCGGCTGCGCTTCCCGCAGCGCGCCGTCCCGCACGACCTGCACGCGACGATCCTGGAGATGGGCCAGCTGGCGCAGCGCCTGATGGCGAAGGCGGCCGAGGTGATCATCACGAAGGACGTCGACCTGGCGCTCCAGCTGGAGCAGGACGACGACGAGATGGACCTCCTGCACCGCACGCTCTTCCAGCACCTCATCGACGACCGCTGGAAGCACGGCATCGAGACGGCCGTCGACGTCACGCTGCTCGGCCGCTACTACGAGCGGTTCGCCGACCACGCGGTGTCGGTGGCCAAGCGTGTGGTGTACCTCGTCACGGGGGAGCACGCGGACGAGCTCCAGGCGGACGTACAGCCGGACATCCAGGCGGGGCCGGGGGTGGAGGGGGTCTGAGGCGGGGTGAAGTGGGGTGAAGTGGGGAGGGGCGTGTGGGTGCCCGGGCGTGCGGGTGCCCGGGCGTGCGGTGCCCGGCGTGCGGGTGCCTGTTCAGGGCGCGTACGAGCCACAATGCGCCGTTGATGCGCCCAGCCGAACGGGCGTCCAATGGGCACAGGCTCCAGCCTTGAGGAGGGACCATGTCCGAATCCCCCAGCACTCCCCCGCCCGACCCCACGCAGGAACGCCCGACCGAGCAGCCCGCCGAGATCAGGAGCCTCCCGCTCGTCGGCGCGTGCGGCTGCGGCTCGGGCTGCGGCTGCGGCTGCCAGTCGGGCAATCCGTGCCAGTGCGGCTGACGGGGCGGTGAATCGCGTACGGCAGTGCGTCTCGTACGACAGCGCAGTTCGTACGACAGCGCAGTTCGTACGACAGTGAGGGCCTCGGCGGCGAGCCGCCGGGGCCCTTCGTCGTTGCCGGCGGCCTGCGCGAGCCGCTCGGGGTCGCACCGGCCCCCGCGCGGACGCACCATGAAAGGGCAGGTGCGCAAGCGCACTCCCGCACTCGCGCACTCGGAAGGGCAAGGAGGTGCGAGGCCATGGCTCAGTTCATGGACGTCCATCACGGGTTCGAAGGCATCACGCCCGAGCAGCTGAGGGAGGCGCACGACGCCGACCTCGCCGTGGAGAAGGAGGAGAACGTGCACTTCGAACGCGCCTGGGCGGACCCCGCCTCCGGCACGGTCTACTGCCTCTCCGAGGCCCCCTCGGCCGACGCGGTCCAACGCGCCCATGAACGCGCGGGACACCGGGCCGACGAGATCCATGAGGTCCCGCTGTCGGTCTGACGCGGGGACATGAGGCACGGCACACACACGCGCGCGCTGCGCACGAGCCGGGACGGGAACGGCAGCCTTTCCAAAAGGCCCGGCATGGATATCGAGCTGACGTACGAGAGGGGGCTGCTGCACAGCATCGGCCCCCTTGAGATCTTCTACGACCGGCTCGGGCCTGGGAGGCGCGTCAGCGGGCCGAGGCTCGTCGCCCGTAGCCCGTAGCCCGTAGCCCGTAGAGAGCTGGCTCGGCCCGTGGGGAAATCCGGCCAAGCCGCGCCCGGCCGTTACGAGTTGCGCAAGGTGAGCGTCCCGTCGGGCTTGCTTCTTGTTTCTCCGGACGCTCCCGCGGTCTCGTTATCGGGTACTACAGTCCTTTGTTGTGCCATACGTCACATGATGGTGGCATCGAGTGGGTGGCTTGGGTGGGGGCAGCCAGGCGTCCGCGTTGCGCGATCTTGGGGGGCTTCATGCGGGAGATGGTCAAGGGCTCGAACGTGGCGTTGGCGGCGCTGAGCGAGAACGCCGGTTCGGTGATCGTGAGTCTGAGCTGGGTCAGCCCGACCGGTGAAGGCGATGCGGACGTGTCCGTCCTGCTGCTGGATGCGAACGGCAAGGTGCGCAGTGACAGCGACTTCTACTTCTACAACAACCCGGTTGCCGCTGACGGGAGTGTGCAACTGCTGGGGAAGACGCCGACGCAGAGCGGCGACGAGGACCGGATCACCTTCGACCTGACCGCGGTCCCGTCCGGCATCGACCGGATCGTCGTGGCGGCGAGCCGCTACGAGGGCGCCGGCTTCGGAGAGCTGGAAGACCTGAAGATGACACTGGCCGACGGCGGAGGGGAGGGCCTTCTCGGGTTCGCCATCGATGACGCCGGCACGGTGAGCGCGATCATCTTCGGCGAGTTGTACCGGCGTGGGGAAGAGTGGAAGTTCCGGGCGGTCGGACAGGGTTACGACACCGGCCTGGCCGGTCTCGCGGCGGACTTCGGTGTCGACGTCGACGACGACGCGGGCGCGGAGGAAACGGCGGACAGTATGGAGGGCCGCGAGCAGGCTGCTCCTGCTGTTCCGGCTCCGGCTCCGGCTCCGGCTGCCGAGCAGGAACAGCAGGTGACGCCAGGCTTGGTGCCGACACCCCGCCCGCCCGGCGACGAGGCGGGGCCGAGGAAGGCGGCACGGCCTCGCACTGCGAAGAAGAAGGTCACTGTGCCCCGGGTGGCCAGGAAATCTCTGGCGGACAATGAGTCCTGGAAGCGAGCCAGACTGTTTCCGGTGTCGCTGCTCAAGAGCGACCGGGACCGTGAGACGCGCGCCACGTCGGTACTGCTCTCGGTGATGGCACAGGTGCCGGAGTTCGGCCGAAGGCTCACGGCGGCGTTCGGAGCACCGTCGGGCCGTATGGAGACGTTCACCGAGGTCTCCCTGCCGCATGGCGACACACCGCGACGCCCCGACGGGGTGGTCCGTGTCGAGCGGGCCGGCAAACTGTGGACCGCGCTGGTGGAGACCAAGACCAACGGCAACGTTCTCAAGCCCGAGCAGGTGCAGGCGTACGTGGACATCGCCGCACGCCGTGGCTACGAGGCCGTGATCACACTGTCGAACGACGTCGCGCTGGAAGGCAGCCCGCTCGTCGACGTGAAGATGGACGGACGGCGCAAGCACAAGGTGGCTCTGTGGCATCTGTCCTGGGCTGAAGTCACCCACCAGGCGCAGATGCTGATCCGGCACGAGGGTGTCGGAGACAAGACACATGCCTGGCTTCTCCAGGAACTGCTGTACTACCTGCGGCATGAGAACTCCGGCTGCCACGGCTTCCAGAACATGGGAGCTGCCTGGGTCCCCGTACGCAACGGAATCGACGACGAGACCCTGTGTCAGGGCGATGCGCGTGCCCTGGAGGTGGTCGAGAGCTGGGAACGGCTCATCCGTCAGATCTGCCTCAGCCTCGGTGGTGAACTCGGACAGAAGGTACTGCCTGTTCAGCGTGCCAAGCGTGGAGCTGATCCGAGAACCCGCCGCAGTCTCCTGGCCGATCAGCTGTGCGTCGACGGCAGGCTTCACGCAGAACTGCGGATCGAGGGCGCACCCGGGATTCTGGCGATCAGCGCCGACCTGCGCACCGGCAAGCTCCGCAACTCCATCGAGATCCCCGCACCCGAGCAGGGCTACCCGCTGACCTGGGCCAAACGCCTCATCCGCCGCTTGGCCGAGGCACCGGCAGACCTCCACATCGAGACCCTGATCGAAGGAGAGACCGGGGGGCCACGGGGCACGCTGGAACGGCTCCGTCCGGAGCCGGCCGACATGCTCCCGAAGAACAACGACACCCACATCACCGGCTTCCGCCTGTCCCTGTTCAAAAGCATGGGAAGCAGCCGCGGGAACGCCGAGTCCGGCTTCATCCGCAGCGTCGACGACGCCGTGCACCGCTTCTACACCACGGTGCTGGTCCACCTGGACCGCCCGGCGCCCCGGCAAGCAGCAGCGAAGGAACCCGCCGGAACGGGGTGACGCCCGTTCGCGGACAGTCACACGCAGGTCGCGCACCGGCTGACCGGGCTGACCCCAGGTGCACGAACAGGCCCCCTACCGACGGAAGAACCGCGGGCAGGGGGCCTGTTCGTGGGTGTTTTACTTCTTCTTGCCCTGGGTCTTGCCGGAGATCTAGGTGAACTGGGTTTTTGCTGGTCAGAGGCGGTGGGCTCGTGCACCTAGTGGTCGTCGTTGATCGTTGTTGGCCACTGTTGAGCGGCCTCGGACGGCCCATGGACGGCCCACCGCTGGGACTTACTCGTCGCTGCCAGCCACCTGGACCGCTACGCGCCGGGGGCCCGGTACTGCACTTGCCCGGCTTTGCGCAGGGCATCCATCGTTTCGTCGATGCTCAGGAGAACGGTCGTCTCAAACGAGCTGAGTGCGCCGCCTCCGCTAATCGCCAGGGCGACCGCGGCCATGGAAACGTTGTCGGGGGCCTCCCACAAGTTGTAGCCGTCGTGGGTGCCGAACGCGTACCAGAAGCCGTGCAGCTTGCCGCCGACGGACTCGATGTACGACTGAGCGGCCTTTGCGCGGTCCTCGGGGTGGCCGATGAGTCTCGCCCACGTCTCCGGCGTGTAGCTGAACCTTGATAGATAGAGCGGCATCATGTCTCCCTTTCGTCCCAGCAAGGGATGCCCTCGCCGGGTGAGACACGCCTCCGAGACCGCGCGTATCTCCCCCGAACGGCCGGGATGATGACCGGCAGGGTCAGTGGCGTGAGCGACTCCGCCCGCATCGAAACCACAGCATCGAAGCCCTCAACTTGGGAAGCTGCGGGCATTTGGGGCCAGGTTGGGCGTTGACCTGGGCAAACGCTCGGATCGTGATGTCGTCGGACTAGGCGGCTCTCCCTCTGATTCCCCGTTGTTCCCCGCTCGATCTGGTGCGCTTGTGGTGCGGTCGGGAAACGGGTTATCGAGGGTGCTCGAAATTGGGGTGTGCGGCAGGGTCCTGCTAGTCGCACTCTGGGGTGCTGAGTCGTTGGAAGCTCTCCGACAACTGGTACGCCGATCTGCCCGGCCTCTGTCGAGCAGCTGCGGGAGCGCCGGGCCTTCGCCGCTCAACGGGCTGAGCCTGCCGTGGCGCGTGGCTGGGGCGCAACCCCAAGGCTGGGCGGGAGTGGCGGCAGCGGCTTCGCGCTGTCGATGACGAATTTTTCGCCAAGAGGATGAAAGGCTCTTCGGGAATGGGTTTTGTTGAGTGAATGGATTCCGAGCCAATACCCCAATCACGTTTGCTTCGCTCCCATAGTCTGGGTTATTTGAAAGGACGTAGCCGGTCACCTCTAGCTCGATACCGGGTTCGATATTTCCGAACGAATGTTGTGCGGCAACCGGAACATATCTACAATTCGAGCAGGTTGGAGTCATTGCGGGAGAACTCCTGTCTTCTCCTGGCTGAGGGCGTGTTATTGGCTACCGTTGAGCGACCTCGGACGGCCCATGCGACCGCCACGCCTTCAGGAATGCCCGAGCGGACACTGAGGCTCATCAGGACATTGTTCACCCAATGTTCAAGCCACGTGGCATAGAAGAGAATCGCGAACCAATGCTCATCGGCGTGCATGGCACAGGCGGCCTTCTTGAGGAGATCGTCACAGTGGTCAGTTACCACATGTACATCGTCATCGGACCACGTGGTCTGCCCCTCGATTGTCGCGACTTGAGCGTCTGTATATCTAGCGGTGTTGATCACCTCCTCGTCCGTTAATTCTTCGAGGTCAACCAAACCGCGCCGAACGTATTGGTCGACGATCCCCCAAAAAATTCTACTCTTGAGTGACTCGTCGACAAAGGGTGCAGATTCCTCATCCATGTGGGCAAGTGTGCCATTCCGCCCGTGGTGCGGGCAGGTGAATTATGAGGTCGTGGTCGGCGGAGCGGCTTTGGGGTGGCGCTGCTTTGGCGCGAGTGATCATGGCCCCGAGCGAACGCGGTTAGCAAGCACGGTTAGCGAACGCGGTTAGCAAGCACGGTTAGCGAACGTGGTTAGCGCCTGCCATGCGTGCATGCACGCACGCACGCTGAGCATGCATGCACGCACACCCAACCAAGATCGACTCGACGTTCGAATGCGTCTCGAACGCACGAAAGGAGCCCGCAAGCTAAGTTATATGTGTCACTCATTCACGACCCGCCTGCCTTCATCTGGAGATTTGCCCGAAGACCGCATACCTGAATAGGCTGCGCAAGCAATTCAGGGCCGCTCCCATTGCCCGGGAACGGCCCTGTCTCCGTTGGTTTATCGACTCACATCATCCTCAGGAGGATATTCATGGTCCCACGCGCAGGTGTCAGCGTCGACATCTGTCCCCGCGACTTGCCGGGCACGCTCGTCGGCACGGCCGGTGGAGCGCTTGCCCTGTGGGCCGACGCCCCCGCCGCGATCGTCGTCCCCGTGGCACTGCTGATCATCCTCGACATCCGGGTCCGCCTCTGGCGCCAGCACACCTGACGGCCCACAGACGGCCCAGCCCCACCAAAAAGCCCCCGCCCCGCGAGAAACTCGCAGGCCGGGGGCTTGCTGGTGTCGCGTTACTTCTTCTTGCCCTGGGTCTGGCGGGCCCGTTTTTCGCCCCTGGTCAGCGGACCGCGCACCTCAACTGACCTGCGGTTGGGCCGTCGTTGTCGGTCGTCGTTGGTCGTTGTCGGTCGACCTCGGAGGGCCCAGAGAGGGCCCAGCGGTGCGGTCCCGGGCTCTCCCAAAGAGGAGCAGCCCGCGGACGCCATCCAGGGCGTGGCACGGTGAGTCGGCTACCCGTCCAACCTGTAGCGGCGCACCCGATCCGAAACATGTTCTTCAAAGAGATCCATAGCGTGAACCTCCCCGCTGAGAAGGCGTTTCAGGTCGCTTGAATCCCAGAGAAGAACTGTCCGGCCATTTGGCTCTTGAGCCGCGTTACTGCGACAAGCATCGGTGAACCCAGACCAAGCGACATAGATTCCAGCGATTACCGCTGGCCGCCTCCCTAGTTTTGCCGTGAGATCGGCGAGCTCACGCGATTGAAGCTTCTTCGCCTTCCAGCGACACTCAATGACAGCACGGAATGGCTTATGTACGAAAAAGTCAATCTGTTCCCCATTCCGCGTGACTCCTGGCTCTACTTCACAACCGTGCGCCGCCAGCAACTCTCCCAGCCACACCTCGAATCGGTTTCCCCTACCGGACCCTTTCAGTTCCGAAATTACATCCAGTTGACCTTGCAGGCGAGCAAGAGCACTCCTATCGATCTTTCGGCCCATAAGTTCGGCAATGGCATCTTCCCAACCCGGTAGCCTAATTGCGCTGCCAGCATCGAGGTCCGCCTGCTCTGCCCCCACAAATTCCGAGTTAGCGGAGTGAATGTCGGGAATTGAATGGAAGGCGACTTTTTGGTCGACCTCTACCGTCAAATGAAGCTTGTAGCTATCATCTACGCCTGCGACTTCCCGCACCACGCGTTCGTGATCGGCTCGCCTATACATGCTCCTATGGGCAAGCTGTCCATCCTCCCATCGCTCATCCAGGACGATCCGGTCCTCAGTCCCCGGTTTGATGAATACCCATTCCTTGACGAGTGAGACAATCACTCGAATCTCAAGAGGTCCCAGAAGCTCGAAACAATCTGGTCGCTGATCTGCTAGATCCGAGTACAAGGCGCTAACCTTAGAGCGGTAAGCAGAAAGAACGCGTTTCCAATGTTCACGCGTGAAAGCTGGCCAAGCGTCAGCATAGGCCTTCGATGGCACTAGAGGATTTTCCCCAAAGTGAATCGACTCAGCCATAGGATCTCCCTGCCGATGCACCTGCACGCAGGCGCATCTGTCGTATCGTCCTCGCGCCAACGTTTGGGGCCCGTTTGTCGCCCCTGGTCAGCGGGCCGTGCACCTCAACAAACTTGCGGTTGGTCCCTCGTTGCTGATGGTCTGTGGTCGACCTCGGGGCCCAGGTGTCACCCCGGGCCATACTTACGAGGAAGAACAGCCTCCCCCGGCTGGCGAGTGTCATCGGTGAAACCATGCTCCGCAGGGCGTGTTGGGCGCTGAGCGAGCCAACCAGACACCCGAGGGCCGCCGTTGACGGCCGCTCCCTCAAGGACTGTTCGAACATGCTCGAAGCCTTGCCGAAGGTAGTACGCCTGTAGCCCCTCGTTTGTCGTCCACGCGTCCAGGCGGAGCCACTTGGCTCCGGCCCGATAAGCTCGATCCCCCGCCCAATCGAGTAGGCGTCCCCCGACGTTTGCGCCGGCATGCGTGCGGGCCACAGTTAGCTTATTGATAAACAGAGAAGGCTCCGCGAGTTCCTGCTCTGTCCAGAGCCCTGCCTCTGCGTCACGAGTCAGAGTTATGGTCGCGACAGTCGCATCGCCGTCCACGACCATGAAAACAGTACCTGCCTTGATGGTTTCAAGGAGCTTGTCAGCGGGATAGGGACGTCGCCACTGGTCGGTGCCGAGACGAGATAGCCAAGCTGCGGCCTCCTCACGGAAGGCCAGCAGCTTGGAGACATCGTCTGGGCGAGCGGGGATAATTCTCACTGGGGCTCGTTCTCACTTCGTGCGGTCAGGTCGCCGATCTCGTAGTTCATCCGGTTGAGGTCGCCCCGGAACGTGGTGATGGTGCACCGGATGGGGCGATCCGGCGAGTAGCCCGTCCGCGTCCAGAGCATGACCGGGACACCGGCTCCAATCTCCAGCAGGCGAGCTTCGTCGGGCGTGGGCATCCGCGCCACGATCTCGTCGAAGTACCCAACCTGCTCGATACCCCGGGAAGCGAGATACCGCGTCGTGCCCTCAGCGATGTCGCCCGGCTCAGCTAGTCGCGGTGACTCGTCTACCAGCCACGATGGATAGTAGGTCGCCTGTGTGGACCATGGAACGTCATCCACATAGCGATGACAGAATCGCAATACCGTCTTCGTACCCGGCTCGATCTTCAGTCGCTCAGCGATCTCCTGCGACGCCGGCAGCATCTCGACGCGGAACGTCTGGTGCGGTCGGCGCCCAGCGTTCGTCACGTCTGTGTTGTACGCGTCGCCGTTCTGCGGAAACGTCAAATTCTCGAAGCGAGAAGCGTTGAGCTCGAACACCTCGTGCGACTTGACCTCGTACCCGAGTCCCTGACTGGACGAGATCAGCCCCTCACTGACCAGCAGACTAAGCCCGTTGCGGATGGTGTTCCGCGACGCGTCGAAGCGCTGTTGTAGGTCGTTCTCAGATGGCAGCCGCGATCCAGGCGCATGGGTGCCGTTGACGATCTCGCGGCGCAGGACGTCGGCCACTTGCCTGTACTTCGGCTGCTGGTTCATGACCCCATCATGACGCACTCGCGCAACTTGTTGGTACATGTAGCCCCGAACCCCTTGACGCACCACTGTCCGTCAGTGCAGCATCACAGCATCAGCTTGTACCAACAAGCTGAGCAGGTGGTGCAACACCTTCGAGTGTGCCCTGCCTGCACTGACAACGCCCGACGGGTCCCGTGAAGACGGGAGCCCCTCTGACCAGGGGTTACCGCGTCCGCCGATAGCGACCGTTCTTTGAGAAGTGAACAGAGTGCCTGAGGTAGACCGCCCCACCTCTGCGGCAAGAGGGCGGCGTGCGCGGGTTCTGTCCCGCGTGCGAGTACAGCGCGACTCGACCTTTCCGCAGCTCATCTGCTGCGGCCGGTTGCCTCCGCTGCTCGTCTCGTACGAGCAGCGCTGAGGGGAGCCGGATCTACCGACTTCAACGGCGCGCGGCCCCGGTGCTCGAACACCGGGGCCGCTGTTCGGGCCGTTCCACCTGCAAGGGAGAACACGACCCAATGGACCACATCGTTACTGTTCAGGACGCTGTTACCGCGTTCGCCGACTTCATGGAGCCGACGGACGCGGAGCTGGAGGCCATCGAGCGCGAGATGCCCGTCATCCGCGCGGAGCTGGACCTGCTGGACGCGCAGATCATCGTCATCGACCGCACCCCGACCGAGCTGGACGTCCGGCGTATCCGTCGGGCCCGCCGCCGGGTCCTGGCCGCCCACCGCGACCAGCTCAACGGCACGGCCGGCCAGTCGGGCGGTGCCGCATGATCCGCCTCACCACAACCGCGCGGCTGGCCCGGCTGGAAGCCGACGCGGACGCGGCAGCCGAATCCGCCCGTGCAGCCTGTGGTGCGGCGGCCGAGGCGTTCGGCCGGCACGTGCGGGAGCTGTACGCCGCCACGGACCGCGCGGAGCGTGCCGAGGCCACCACCACCGAGGTGGGCGCGATCCTCAAGCAGGCCATGCGGGAGCTGTCCGCCGCGCAGCAGGAACTCCTGTTGAAGGACATCGAACTCCGTCGCCTGCGCGAGGAACTGCGGTGCGGCCCGGTGGACGGGGACTCGCTCACGGTGCTGCTGCACCACGGCGAGCCGCAGGCCGTCTACGGCTCCCGTGAGGACGCGCGCGCCGACACCGCCACGCACGGGTTCCCGGCGGATCACGTGTGGAAGCGGTGCGATGAACGTCCGGCCGCCGCGTTCACGTGGCGGTGTGAGGCGTTCATCTACAACGCCGCCTCCAACGGATTCCACCGTGCCGACCCCGCCGTTCCAAGGGCGTTGGGGGGTGCGGCGTGAACAGTGTTCAGACGCGTTCAGCGGAGCGCGCGCTGTCGGGCGGCACGTGGTTGATCGTGTGCGGCGCGATGCTGTATTCGATCCTCACGGTGACGCCGTTGATGGCGGAGCACACGGTGGAGGAGTGGGACTGGACGGCGCCGATCCTCCCGCTCGTGGTGGACGCCGCCGTGGTCATCGTCGTCAAGCTCGATGACGTGCTCGCTCGCCTCGGTGGGCACGGCGGACGCTGGCCGATCGTGCTGCGGTGGATGACCGGGCTCATGACGCTCGCCCTCAACACCGCCGACTCCGCACTGGAGAAAGACCTGGTGGGCGTGGCGGTCCACTCGGTGGCGCCGCTGCTTTTGATCGTCACAGCGGAGACCAGCCTCGCCTACCGGCGCGCTATCGCCGCAGCGGTGGCCGCGCTGGAAGCTGACCAGCAGGCCGAGCGGGAGCGGCGCGAGCAGGCGGCCCGCGAGCGGGAGCAGCGGGCCCGTGCCGAGGCGCGGGAGGAACGCGAGCGCGCCGCCGCGCTGGTGCGTGAACAGCGTGAGCACGAAGCCCGCATGGCCCGTGAACAGAGCGAGCGGGAAGCCGCCGCACGGCGTGAGGAACGCGAGCGCGAGCAGGCCCGCGAGCAAGCCGAACGGGCGGAGCGTGAACGCCGCGAGTACGAGCGTGAACAGCGTGAGCGGGAGCGTGAACACCGTGAACGGGAGACCGCCGAACGCGCCGAACGCGAGCGGCAGGCGCGGGAGGAGCGGGCCGCCCGTGAACGCGCCGCGCTGCTGTCCGGCGGGCCCGTGAACGAGAAACTGCCCGAGGACGACGCGCGCGCCATCGTGGCCGCCGCTCACGCGGAGGGCATGTCGGTGCGCACGGCAGCCGAGTTGTGCGGCTGGTCGGTGGGCTGGGTCTCCACCCGGTACGCCGAACTGCGTGGGCCCGTCAACGGCGTGCCGGTTGATCTGGCCGGCATGGGCCACTGATGCCCACCGCCTCTACCGCCGGGACGCTGCCCGTGTACCGGTGGCGCCTCGCGCCGGACGGTCTGGCCACCCGCCGACAGCTCCGCGCCATGGGGCTGCGCCCGGGTGGTCAGGACGTGGCCGCCGAACTCCAGCGCCCCCGCCGACGACGCGGCCCGCTGGTCGCCTACCTGTACCGCATCGAGCACGCGAAACCGGTCCGGCCGATGACCCCGGCCCGCCGGGCGGCACTCGCCCGCGCGAACCGCGCCCGGCGCACCTGCCCCGCCTGCCGGCGTGATGCCGGATACGTCATCCCCACCTCGCTCGGCGCGTGCGTCCCCTGCGCCGACTCCACTGTCCCGAGGGAGAAGCCCTGATGGCACACCGTGACCCGCCGGGGATCATCGCCCCGCACATACCCGCCGACGCCTACCGCCGCGCCGAAGCCGCCGGGCAACCGGTCGTCATCGTCGTCCACACCACCGACCACAACGGGCGCCCCCTGCGGCACTACCTGTTCCCTCTCGCCATCGCCGGGGCGGGCGCGGTGGGGGTGTTCGGCCTGGTGGCCGCGTTCCTCGCCCTGCTCGACTTCGCCGTACACACCGCCGTCGCCATCGGCAGCGTGGCCGGACCGGTCGGCGTAGGCGGCATCACCCTCCGCATGGCCCGCTCCAAGGACTGACCGAGACGGCGCCCGCCGCGGCGCGTCATCGGCTCTCGATCGCTCCGGAAAGAACCGGGAGCCGTAGGCGGCCCACAGGGCGCCCGGACCCCCTCGCGTGAGGGGTGAGAACCCCCGTCCCGCGCACGGCCGTTCAGGGGCCCGCGAGGGGGTTGCACGGCCCTGTTTTCCGGCGCCCTACGCGCGCGTGCGCGTAGGGCCCCCACCCTCCCCATCGCTCAACTCTGCAACTTCGCAGGTCACAGGCGGTTGCAGGGGTTCAACCGGTGCCCTCGGCGCAACCGACGGCACCGCTCCCTGCAACTCGGGCGGGCCGGTGCGCCATGCGACGGCGCACCGGCCCTCATCCACGGTCTTGGAGGACCCTTTCGTGGACTGGAAACAAGCATGGTCGACCACCACCAACACCACCAACAGCGCGCTGGATTCGCTCGCGCCCGTCTGTGTTCCGTTCGCTGCCCGATGGGACCTGGAAGCGGACCGGCGGAACAAGCTACGCACGCCTGAGCACTTGAAGGCGCTCATGGCCGCGCAGAAGGAGCACAACGCCGCGCGGTCCACGAGCGCCACCGCCAAGTCGCAGCAGCTCACCGCGCGCGCCGCGTCGAACAACCCGTTCGCGGCCGGTCGTCGGGCGGCTCGGGTGGCGAGCAAGGCAGCCGCGCGGCACGAGCGGGACACGCGCGCCAAGCTCAAGGCGGCCCGGGTGAACTACCCGAGCACGCTCAAGGCGCGGGCGATTCAGGCGCACAGCGTGCACGCCGTGCCCACGGTCATCACGTCCGTGGTCATGTCCGCCTCCAACTTGACGCTGTGGCCAGCCGCCACATCGGCCGCGCTGATCGGCGCGAACGCCGCCGCTCTCGCCCTCGGCCGGCGCAAGCTCCGGCTGCCGGTGGATGAGTCGGTCTCGTTGGAAGAGCGTCAGCTCATGAAACGTCTCGACCCGTCGTATTGGGTCGCGCACGCCCCGGACCGTGGTCTGTCCGGCACGGTCACGACGCCTCCCGCGATGGAGGCGGGCGGTATCCGGTGTGAGGTCCGCCTGGACGGGACGTGGACGGTCAAGACGCTCGCGGACAAGGCCGACTCCATCCGTGCGCTGCTCGGTGCCCGCACCGCGCTGCGCATACGGATCACCTCGGCCTCACGAGGCGGGTGGGCCGTCATCACGCTGGCCACCCGGTCGGCAGCCGCGGGCGTCTCCTCACTGTGGACCCCGGACCGCATCCCAACTGATCCCACCGTGATGAGCCTCGCTCTGGACACCGAGACCGGCGATGAGGTCCTGATCCCGTTCGACGAACGGCTGTTGGTGTCCGGCGCGTCCGGCACCGGCAAGTCCTGGTCCTTCCGCCCACTCATGGCCACCGCCCACCTGCGCGGAGACCTGCTGCTCATCGACGGCAAGGGCGAAGAGGCAAACATCTGGGAATCCGCGTGCCGCGTCGCCGTGGAGCGCGAGGAAATCACGGACGCGGTGGACGACGCGCACGCAGAGATGACCCGCCGCAAGGCCGACATGAAGCAGCGCGGCATCTCGGTCTGGGACGGACGTCAGCTCACCGTGGTCGTGGACGAGGGGCAGGTGGTCCTTGCCCTGATCAGCAAGGACAAGGACCGGCTGCAACGGCTGATCGAGCTGTCCTCGCTCGGTCGCTCGCGCGGGGTCGTCCTGTGGTGGGCGACCCAGTATCCGCTGACCGATGGCGGGGCGCCGGGCGTGCACAAGCTGATCGCACCCAACCTGCTCACCAGGTTCTCGCTGCGAGTGGCCGGCACGACGCAAGCGCAGGTCGCGCTGGATGACTGCGCGCACTACGCCCCGCACCAGATCCCGGAGGGCCGCGAGTACCGGGGGCACGGCTACCTCAAGGGCTACGGGCCGCGCATGCTCCGCACCTGGACCCTGGACGACGCGGGCGTACGCGCACTGCCCAAATCCATCTGGACCCCCGAGCAGACGAGCGGCGGACAGGCGCCGCGCTCGCTGCACTTGGTCAAGGAGCCCGCCGCACCGGCCGGCGCGGCGACCAACCGGGACAAGGTGCTGGCAGCCGTGCAGGCAGGGGCGCGGACTGCCAAGGACGTGGCCGACCGGACGGGGCTGAACAAGGGCACCGTCTCCCGCGAGATCCGGGCCCTGACCGCCGACGGAGCCGTGCACCGGACCGCTGATGGTCGGCTCCTGCCCGGCCAGCAAGCGGCCTGAACCCCCGACGCACGAGAACGGCGGCCCCCATCCGACCAAGAACCGGGGCCGCCGCCAATCCAGCACACCTACGAACTGGAGACCTCCAGCATGACCCAACCCACCGGCATCCGGCGAGTGCGCCCGCCGGCCGCATTCGCTGCCGCCTTCCTGCGCCTGTTCGGCCGACCGCCCCGCCTGCTGGACCTGTACTGCTGCCAGGGCGGCGCCGGCAAAGGCTACGACGACGCCGGGTTCGACGTGACCGGCGTCGACAAGGACCCCCAGCCCCGCTACCCGCTCCGCTTCGTCCAGACCGACGCCATCGCCTACGTCCTGGCCCACGGGGCGGAGTTCGACTTCATCCACGCCTCGCCTCCGTGCCAGCACGACAGTGAGTGCCAGCGCATCCAGGGCAACGCCCACCCCGACCTGATCGCGCCCACCCGCACCGCCCTGGAAGCCACCGGGCGCCCGTGGGTGATGGAGAACGTCCGGGGAGCGGCGCCCAAGCTCCGTGAGCCGGTGATGCTGTGCGCGACGATGTTCGGGCTGGACAACTACCGGCACCGGTACTTCGAGACCGGCGGCGGCTTCACGCTCGAACAGCCCGCGCACACCGTGCACACGGTGCCTCAGGCGAAGATGGGCCGACCCGTACCGCCCGGCCACTACGGGCAGTTCGTCGGCAACTTTTCCGGCGTCCCCCTCGCCCGCCGCGTGCTTGAGGTGCCGTGGATGAACCGGGACGGCATCCGCGAGTGCATCCCGCCCGCCTACGCCCGCCACATCGGCACCGCTGCCCTAACCTCCCTCACCCCGGCGCTGGGGGTAGCCGCATGAGCGCCCACCTGGCAACGGCCCTCAGCCTCGCGGCCCACGGCATGCCCGTACTGCCGTTACGAGCAGGAAAGGTGCCCTTCGGGAACTGCCCGGCCTGCACCAAGAACGCGTGCGGCGGCCGGCCGAACATGAAGACCCCCGGCCCCTGCACCTGCCCCGCCCCGTGCCACGGATGGGCCGCCGCCACCACCGACCCCAGCGTCATCGACTCCGCGCCGTGGGCGCGGGCATGGCGGGAGGCTGCGGGCGTGGCCTACCACCCCGGCGGCGCCGGTCTCACCGTCGTAGATCTCGACAACGCTCAAGCCATCACGTGGGCTCGCGAGAGCCTGCCCACCACGCGGACGGTTCCTACGACCCGGGGTGAGCACTGGATCTACCGGGGCGCCATGCAGGGCGCCAACGGCGTACGGCCCGGCGTCGACATCAAGTCGACCATGGCCTATGCCCGGTGGCTCGGACCCGGCACCGGCACCATGGCGCCCCTGCCCAACGTCGTCCGAGCCCTGACCGTGAAGGAGCCGGCCCCGGCCCGGCCGGTGTCCGTCGCGGTGCCCAGGTCGAGCGCGAGCGGGGTGTGCCCGCACCGCACGCCGACCTATCTGGACCGTGGCATTGCCATGGCGGAGCAGCGCATCACCGAGGCCCGGGAGGCGGTGCACGCGACCGTCTACCGGACGTTCCTCGCCGTGCTGTCCACGCACGGCCGGTGCGGCTGCCTGACCGAGAAGCACACCGCGCGCCTGTTCACCGCCGCTCAGGCCAAGGGCGAGTCGCCCCGGCACTGCACGGACGCGTGGACCAACGCCCTGACCACGTTGGGACTGTAGCCATGGCTGAGGACGACAAGACTCCCGCCCGCGAGGTCATCGCGGACTACGCGCAGGAACACTTCCGGTACTTCCGTACCGCTGACGGGACCGTGTACGCGCAGAAGAAGGGCCACCCCGTGGCCCGCCCCATCCGCTCTCAGGGCACCACGGGCAGCCACCGACAGGAACTCATGGTCGGCCTGTACCGGGACGGTCAGGGCGCGTTCAACGGGTCCGCGCTCAAGGAGGCGCTGGACCTGATCGAAGCGCTCGCGCTCACCGAGGATGTGCAGCCCGTGCACATCCGTGTTGCTCCCGGGTTCGGCGGGGCGACGTGGCTGGACCTGGGACGCGACGACGGCAAGTCCGTCCGCATCCACCCCTCGGGCTGGGACATCCTCACCCCCGACCCGCGCGAAGTCTGCTGGCGGCGCACCCAGCTCACCGGGGAACTGCCCCTGCCGGTCAAGGACACGGACGGCAAGGGCATCGACCTGCTGATGCGGTTGTGCAACTTCGCCAACGCCGAGACCGAGTGCCTGGCCATCGTGTGGCTGATCGGCTGCCTCGGACCGTCCGTACCGGTCCCCGCGCCATTCCTCACCGGGCCGCAGGGCGCGGGCAAGTCCACCGGGGGACGGATGCTCACCCGGATCATCGAGGGGATGAGCGGAGACCTTCGCCGCGCGCCGAAGGATGAGGAAAGCCTGATCGCAGCGGTCGCGGCGGGCTGGGTCACCGCCCTGGATAACCTCTCCCACGTGACGCCGGACCTGTCGGACGCGATGTGCTGCATCGTGACCGGAGCCGAGAGCGTCAAGCGCGCGTTGTTCACCGACGGGGACGTGTTCCGCGTCGGCTACCGCCGGCCCCTGCTCCTCACGGGCATCGACGTCGGGGTCATCCGCCCCGACCTCGCGGACCGGCTCCTGCCGCTGCGGTTGGAGCGGCCCAAGGTCCGGCGCACCGAGGCGGAGCTGTGGGCGGACTACGCGGAAGTGCTGCCCGTGGTCCTCGGCTCGCTCCTGGACCTCACGGTCAAGGTCCGCGCCGTGGAGGCGGACACCCCGACGGATCTGCGGATGGCGGACTTCGCCCATCTGTGCGCGCAGTTCGATGCGGCAACCGGGCTCGGGGCGCTGCCGGCGTATCGGGCGAGTCTGGACGACCTGAACGACGACGTGATCGAGGGGGATCTCCTCGCTCAGACCGTCCTCCTGCACGCCGAGACCATCGAACCGGGCACGGCGCAGCGGATGACGTCCACCGAGTGGCTCGCGTGCCTCAGCAGCCTCTACAGCAGCGAGGGCAGCCGCCCGCTGCCCAAGGGGTGGCCCACCACCGGCAAAGTCCTCTCAGACCGCCTCAAGCGCCTCCAGCCCACCCTGGCCGCTCGCCGCGTCGTCGTGGAGGCGGGCCGCACCAAGACGGGCCGCTACCTCGAAATGACCCGCACTCTCCCACCGGCCCCGACCCCGGACGAACAGACGCGGGCGTTCTGACCGCGATCCCGCAGGCTCAGGCGAACAGCAAGAGGAGCACGTGCTCCTCTTGCTGTTCGGCGGAACGCCGCCCGAAGGTCGCGCCGCGCAGCGGCTCCTTCTTCACGCTTGAAGGCGCACCCAAGTACTACAGGCAGCCCCTTCTTTGTCCTAAGTAGGAAGACGCTGCGTCACCCGCGTCACCACGGCCGGAAAACGGCTGCTGACCTGCAACGACAGCGGTGACGCAGGCGGCATTCGCTGCGTCATCCTGCGTCACCTGCGTCACCTGCGTCACCTGCGTCACCCGGTGACGCAACCGATGACGCGGCGGTGACGCAGCCCCGATCCGCCGTGTCACCCAAAACCCCAGGTCAGAGCACCAAATGACGCTGATGGCGCGGGTGACGCAGAAATCCGAGCCTCGGACAGACCACGGAGTCCGAGACGCCCCCGAAGCCAAGACGACACAGCCTCCGAGGAACCCCATGAGCCGACCCAGTTCCGCTCAACCCGACCCCCGCACCACCCTTCGCGGCGGCCTACCCGACCGGTACCTCACCCCCGACGACATCGCCGCGATCTTCGGCGTCCCCCTCGAAACCGTCTACCAGTGGCGCAGGAAGCGCACCGGTCCTCCCGGCTTCCGCGTCGGCAAGCACGTCCGCTACGACCCCGCCGAAGTCGGGGCCTACGTCGCTCAGCTCAAGAACGTCGACCGCGTCGCGGCTTGACGCAACCTCGCACACCGCCAGGGGTGGCCGTTCACGGCCACCCCTGAGCCATGCTGAGAAGGGACTCCGCCTCCGATGGCAGGCAGCATCCAAGACCGCTGGTACAAGACCGAGACCGACGCCAACGGCAAGACCGTCCGCGTCAAGACCGAGCGCTATGGGACCGGCCTGCGCTACCGGGCCCGCTACTTCGCGCCCGACGGCAAGCGCAAGGGCAAGTCCTTCCCCGACGGACAGAAGCGGCTCGCCGAGCAGTGGCTGAGCAAGGTCACGGCGGACGTGGCCCGGGGCGACTACATCGACCCGAACGCGTCCCGGACGTCGTTTCAGGAGTTCGCCGAAGGCTGGCTCGCGAGCCAGAGCGGTGACCCGAACACCCGCGCGTCGATGCAGTCCCAGCTCAAGCTGCACGCCTTCCCTCGCATCGGCTCGCGGCCTCTGGGGTCCTTCCAGCCCAGCCACATGCGGGAGTTCGTAACGCAGCTCGAAGCGTCCGGCATGTCCGGCGCGTACGCCCGCGTGATCTTCTCCAACGTTCGCGCTGTCCTGAGCGCGGCTGCGGAGGACGGCTACCTCCGTCGGAACCCGTGCAACTCGCGCACGGTGACGCTCCCCGAGATGGGCATGCGCCGGGTCGTCCCCTGGGAGCCGGGACGCGTCTTCGCCATGCGGGCCGCCATGGTCGAACGCTTCCGGTGCATGGTGGACATGGGCGCCGGCTGTGGCTTACGGCAAGGCGAGATCCTCGGCCTGTCCGTGGATGAGCTGGATTTCGACAGCGGCACCCTGCACGTGGTGCAGCAGCTCAAGCTCAGCCTGAGCAAGGCCGTGTTCGCGCCTCCGAAGGGCGGCAAGCTCCGTGACGTCCCGCTGCCCGATCCCGTGGCGGAAGCGCTCAAGGAGCACATCAAGCGGTTCCCGCCCGTTGAGATCACGCTGCCGTGGATGCGAGCGAACGGCCAGCCCGTGACCAAGCGCCTGATCTTCACCGGGCCCAACGGTGGCCATGTCTGGCGTACCTCGCTGAATGAGGACCACTGGAAACCCGCTCTGGCATCGGTGGGCGTCATCCCGAAGGCCAAGAGTCGGGAGCACACTGCCGCGCGGGAGCACGGCATGCACGCCCTGAGGCATTTCTACGCGTCGGTGCTGCTGGACGCGGGCGAGAGCATCAAGGCCGTCAGCGAGTACCTCGGGCACTCCGACCCGGGACTCACGCTGAAGGTGTACGCGCACCTCATGCCGAGCAGCCGCGACCGGGCCCGGAAGGCACTCAGTCAGGCACTCCGGCCGCCGCAGGAACCGGCCCGCTGAGGTCCCACAGAGGACCCAGGCCGTGAGAATGCCCCCGACCCGTAGCGTATGCGCAGGTCGGAGGCATGATCACAAACCCTACTTCTTCTTGCCCTGGTTCTTCACTGCTTCGATTGCTGCCGCGGCTGCCTCGGGGTCGAGGTACTTGCCGCCCGGGGTGACCGGGGTGAAGGCGGCGTCGAGTTCGTAGTAGAGGGGGATGCCGGTGGGGATGTTCAGGCCCGCGATGTCGGCGTCGGAGATGCCGTCGAGGTGCTTGACCAGGGCGCGGAGGCTGTTGCCGTGGGCGGCGACCAGGACCGTGCGGCCCGTGAGGAGATCGGGGACGATGCCGTCGTACCAGTACGGGAGCATGCGGACGACGACGTCCTTGAGGCACTCCGTGCGGGGGCGGACCTCCGGGGGGATGGTCGCGTAGCGCGGGTCGTCGGACTGGGAGAACTCCGCGCCGTCCTCGAGGGCGGGCGGCGGGGTGTCGTAGGAGCGGCGCCACAGCATGAACTGCTCCTCGCCGAACTCGGCGAGGGTCTGCGCCTTGTCCTTGCCCTGGAGGGCGCCGTAGTGGCGCTCGTTCAGGCGCCAGGAGCGCTTGACCGGGATCCAGAGGCGGTCGGCGGACTCGAGGGCCAGCTGCGCGGTGCGGATCGCGCGCTTCTGGAGGGACGTGTGGACCACGTCGGGGAGCAGGCCGGCGTCCTTGAGCAGCTCACCGCCGCGGACTGCCTCCTTCTCGCCCTTCTCGTTGAGGTTGACGTCCACCCAGCCGGTGAACAGGTTCTTCGCGTTCCATTCGCTCTCGCCGTGGCGGAGGAGGATCAGCTTGTACGGTGCGTCGGCCATGTGGATGAGCCTAATCCAACGGTTCGATCCGTTGTGCGTCCGCTCGGCAGACGGACAGGCCGACAGACGGACAGGCCGACAGACGGGGACAGACAGACGGGAACAGGCAGACGGGGACAGGCAGACAGACGGCCGCATCGCCGACGGCCGGAGGCCGGCACCGACGGTTGACTGGATGTGTAAATCGGGTGGCCTCCGCCGACTCCCCCCTCGTAAGTTGTACCTACCGCCTGAGCCGCTTACATCCGTGGGGGATCCGTCATGTCCGTCGCCGCCCTGAGACGTGCCGTCCGGGAGACCGTCTCCGGGCTCCCCCGGGAGTTCTGGTGGCTGTGGACCAGCACCCTCGTCAACCGGCTCGGCGCGTTCGTGGCCACGTTCATGGCGCTGTATCTCACGCTCGACCGCGGCTACTCCGCCTCCTACGCCGGACTGGTCGTCTCGCTGCACGGGCTCGGCGGAGTCGTCTCCTCGCTCGGCGCCGGCGTGATGACCGACCGGCTCGGGCGACGGCCCACCCTGCTCGTCGCCCAGGCGTCGACCGCCGTGTCCGTCGCGCTCCTCGCGTTCGTCCACCATCCCGTCGCCATCGCCGGCGTCGCCTTCCTCGTCGGGATGGCCTCCAACGCCTCCCGGCCGGCCGTGCAGGCGATGATGGCCGACATCGTGCGGCCCGAGGACCGGGTGCGTGCCTTCTCGCTCAACTACTGGGCCATCAACCTGGGATTCGCCGTGTCCTCCATGGCCGCCGGGTTCATCGCCGAGGTCAGTTACCGCGCCGGGTTCCTGGTCGAGGCCGGTATGACCGCCGTCTGCGCCGTCGTGGTGTTCCTGCGGCTGCCCGAGTCCCGGCCCGTCGTGACGAAGGGCGAGGAAGCGGCCGAGGCCGCCGTCGGTCTCGGCACCGTTCTGCGCGACGGGCGGTTCATGAGCGTCGTCGGGCTGTCCTTCCTGGTCGCGCTGGTCTTCCAGCAGGGGGCGGTCGGCCTTCCGGTGGCCATGGGCGAGGCCGGGTTCACGCCCGCCGACTACGGCATGGCGATCGCCGTCAACGGCGTGCTGATCGTCGCGCTCCAGATTCCGGTCACCCGGTTCATCGAGCACCGGGACACCAAGCGGCTGCTGGTCGTCTCGTCGCTGCTCGCCGGATACGGCTTCGGGCTGACCGCCTTCGCCGGGTCGATCGGCCTGTTCGCCCTCACCGTCTGCGTGTGGACGCTGGGCGAGATGATCAACGCGCCCACCCAGACGGGCCTCGTCGTCCGGCTGTCCCCCGCGCACGGTCGCGGGCGCTACCAGGGGATGTACACCCTGTCCTGGTCGGTGGCGGCCCTGGTGGCCCCCCTGATGTCCGGCGTCGTCATCGACCGCTACGGCGCGGAGTGGCTGTGGGGACTGTGCGCGCTGGTGGGGACGGCCGCCGCGGTGGGGTACGGAGCGCTGATGCGGCGGCTGCCGGCCGAGGAGGCGGATCCCGTCACCCAGCCGTCCGCGGCGGCCCGGCCGGAGGTCAGCGCGGCCTGAGGCGTACTGCCGGAGGGCGGCCCGGCCGGGGGTCAGGGCGGCCGGGGGTCAGGGCGGCCGGGGGCAGGGCGGCCCGGCCGGAGGGCGGCTGAGACGCCGACACGGGCGAGAGCGGCGCCACCCGCGACGCCCGCCCCCGCGGCGCCCCACCCCCTCAGGGGTGCATCCGCGCCCCCTTCATCACCTTGTCCACCGCGTTGCGCGGCCCGTACACCGCGAGCCCCACCAGGTCCAGTTCCGCCGTCGGCACGGCCCGCACCGCGGCCCGGTTGTCGCGGTCGTTGCCCGTCGTGAAGAGGTCGCTCGTGAAGAGCGCCCGCGGCAGCGCGCGGGACAGCACGCGCGCGTGGGCCGCCGTCAGCGTCTCCTTCGAGCCCTCGAAGACCAGGACCGGCTGCCGGAACATCGGCAGGTACGCCACCTGGTCCGCGTCCTCGTACGGCTCGCCGATCACCTCCGGGACACTCGTACCCAGGCCGCTGACCAGGAACGCCGTCACGTTCAGTCGCTGCCAGGGCTCCAGGTCCTCCCGCAGCAGGACGGCGATCTTGGTGTCGAAGCGCAGGGGTTCGGCGGGCGCGGGTCCGGTCCGCGTCGGTTCAGTGCTCATGCACCGAGACTGCCGCCCGCCGTACGACGCCGTCTTGTACGTTCTTTGCATGGCCGCCCCACAGGGCCGACAAGCCCCGCCCGCCCGGCGTGAGGTCTCCGCCTGGCGCCCCCGCGTCGCGGGCGTCGTGGAGGTCTTCCACGCCCACTTCGCCGAGTACGCGTACCCGATGCACGTCCATGACGCGTGGACGCTGCTCATCGTGGACGCCGGAGCCGTCCGGTACGACCTGGACCGGCACGAGCACGGCACCCCGCACGACACCGTGTCCCTGCTGCCGCCGCACGTGCCGCACAACGGCTCCCCCGCCACCCCGGACGGCTTCCGCAAGCGGGTCCTGTACCTCGACGGTTCCCGGCTCGGGGACGATCTCATCGGGCCCGCCGTCGACGCGCCCGACCTGCGCGACCCCGTGCTGCGGCTGCGCGTAGGGCAGGTGCACACCGCGCTCACCCGGCCCGGCGACGAGTTCGAGGCCGAGAGCAGGCTGACACTCGTCGGCGAGCGGCTGCGCACGCACCTGCGGCCGGCGCACGCCGCGCGCGCCCCGCGCCGTGACCCCGCTCTCGCCGGGCGGCTGCGCGAACTCCTCGACGAGCGGGTCGTCGAGGGGCTCTCCCTGGACGAGGCCGGGCGGCTGCTCCAGGCCCATCCCGCCCATCTGGTACGGGCGTTCAGCGGCGCGTACGGCATCGCCCCGCACCAGTACCTGAACGCCCGCCGCGTCGACCGGGCCCGGCGGCTGCTGCTCGCGGACCGCGGTCCCGCCGATGTCGCCGCCCTCACCGGCTTCCATGACCAGGCCCATCTCACCCGGCACTTCAAGAAGCTGGTGGGGGTGACACCGGGGCGGTACCGGAGGAGTTCCCGTTGAGGGGGGCGGACGAGAAGCGGCCAAGCGACCAGATACGACGTCAGTTCGGAAGAACTGCGGAAGCCGTCCGTCCTCCCCTCACGGCCGCCTGGCGTCGGCCCATGGACCACCCGCAGAACACCCAGAGCTCTCAGAACACCCAGAGGACCCAGAACCCGCGCACCCTGGGACTCGGCCGGGTCTCGACCGCCGTCGCGGGAGCCGCCGCCCTGGTGGCCCTCAGTGTGGGCGCCGCCCTCGCGGCGAACTCGGACGACGGTCCCACGCCGCCCTCCCCCAGCCCGAACTCGGTCCTCACCGAGCCGCCGACCGTGGATCCCGGCGACGGGGGCAGCAGCGGAGGAAGTACGGGCGGCGGCACCGGTGGTGGTACGGGAGGCGGCACCGACGGCGGCACCGGCGGCGTCGAACCGGACCACCCCTCCCCGAGCCCGACCGGTCCGGTGGACCCGCCGAGCCCCTCCGAGACCCCGGCCGGCACGCCCTCGTCCGTGCCCGGCGACCTGGAGGAGCTGAACCGGCGTATCGCCGAACTCGACCGGAAGGTCGACGAGCTGGCCACCGAGAAGGAACTGGCCGACGCCCTGCGGGCCTTCGCCGACGAGCTCGACAAGCCCGAGTCGTAGGCGGAGTTGTCGGCGGAGTCGTAGCCGTAGCCGTCGTCGGAACGGGCGGCCCGGGGTCAGTCGGCGGAGCGGCGCATGAGGTGCGCGAACGCGTCCAGGTTCCGCGTCGACTCGCCCCGGGACACCCGCCACTCGTACTCCTTGCGGATGGCGGACGCGAAGCCCAGCTCCAGGAGGGTGTTGAAGGCGCCGTCCGCCGCCTCCAGGACCTGGCCGAGGAGGCGGTCGATCTCGTCGGGGGTGACGGTGACGAGAGGCAGCCTGGCGGTGACGTAGACGTCTCCGAGCGGGTCGACGGCGTAACTGATGCCGTACAGCTTGAGGTTGCGTTCCAGGAGCCAGCGGTGGACGCCGGACTCGTTCTCGTCGGGGTGGCGGATGACGAAGGCGTTGAGCGACAGCGAGTGGCGGCCCAGCAGCAGGGACACCGTCGTCGACAGCTTGCGGGTGCCGGGGAGTTTCACCACGTAGTTGCCGGGGGCGGGGCTCTCCCATTCCAGCTCGGCGTCCTTCAGGACGTCCTCGACGACCCGCGCCGCCGCCTGCTGTGCCTGCTCTGCCTTTCCGGAGTCAGCCATGGTGGGAGCGTACGCGACGCCGGTAGGACTGGGCGGCGGCCGTGTAGACGTCCGCCGTGGCGGCGGCCGCGGTGTCCCAGCCGAAGGACCGGGCATGCCGGGCTGCGGCCTCGCCCATCCGGGCCGAGCGGGTGGGTTCGTCGGCGAAATCGCGCAGCACGCGCGCGTAGTCGGCCGGATCGTGCCCCTGGACGAGGACACCGGTCCGTCCGTCACGCACGGCGACCGGGAGTCCGCCGACCGCGGCGGCGAGCACCGGTGTACCGGCCGCCTGCGCCTCTATGGCGACCAGGCCGAACGACTCGCTGTAGGACGGCATGACGAGTACGGACGCGGCGCGGAACCAGTCCGCCAGCTGGTCCTGGCCGACGGGCGGGTGGAACCGTACGACGTCCGCGATGCCCAGCCGGGACGCCAGCTTCTGCAGGCCCTCCGGCTTGGCGAGGCCGCTGCCGCTGGGGCCGCCGACAACCGGGACGACGATGCGGGAGCGCAGGTCGGGACGGTCGTCGAGCAGGACGGCGACCGCGCGCAGGAGCACGTCCGGCGCCTTCAGGGGCTGGATGCGGCCCGCGAAGAGCGGGACCAGGGCGTCCTGCGGAAGGCCCAGGCGGGCGCGGGCGGCGGCGCGGCCGTCCGCGGGGCGGAAGCGGTCGAGGTTCACGCCGGGGTGGACCACGGCGACCTTGGCGGGGTCGGCTGCGTAGTGCCCCACGAGTGCCTCGCGCTCCTCGGCCGTGTTGGCGATGAGCCGGTCGGCGGCGCCGACGATCTGGGTCTCGCCGATGACGCGGGCGGCGGGCTCGGGGGTGTCGCCGTCGGCCAGGTTGGCGTTCTTGACCTTGGCCATGGTGTGCATGGCGTGCACCAGGGGGACGCCCCAGCGCTGGGCGGCGAGCCAGCCGACGTGGCCGGAGAGCCAGTAGTGGGAGTGGACCAGGTCGTAGTAGCCCGGGCGGTGGCCTGCCCAGGCCTGCATCACGCCGTGCGTGAAGGCGCACAGCTGGGCCGGGAGCTCTTCCTTGGCGAGGCCCTCGTAGGGGCCGGCGTCGACGTGCCGGACGAGGACGCCGGGCGCGAGTTCGACGGACGGCGGGAGGGCGGCCGTGGTGGCGCGCGTGAAGATCTCCACCTCGATGTCGATCGCGGCGAGGCGTTGCGCGAGTTCCACGATGTAGACGTTCATGCCGCCGGCGTCGCCGGTGCCCGGCTGGTGGAGCGGTGAGGTGTGTACGGAGAGCATGGCGACCCGACGGGGACGTCGGTGCAGCCGCAGTCGCGGGGGTGCCGCCACAGAGCGACGCCCGAGCCGGCTGACGTACTGGCTCACGTGGCGGTCCTCCTTGCTGCGGGCGTGCGGGCCGGGCCGAGGGTGTGGAGCGCCCTCCAAGAGCGGCAACACCGGAGGAAAGGGTTCCCATTCCGGGCGGAGCGGTTTTTGCCGAGGCATTACCAGGAGTCGCTCAACCGTTCGAGGCTGGAATGCGTGCGCCCGCGGCCGGAGCGGTCCCCGGTGCTCCCGGAGAAGCGGTGGGCGAAGGGGCGCCGCGGCCCCCGAGGTGGCGCCCCGGCCCCCGAGGTGGCGCCCGGGTCCCCGGGAGGAGCGGCGCCCGGCCTCCGGAGAGAAGCCGTGCCTTCGCCTCCGGGTGCCCGCATACCCTCGTGGGTATGACAGCCCGCGCAGTGTCCCTCCCCCACTCCCGGCTTCGTCCGGGCGGTGGGAACCCCGTCGTGGGCACGGTGACGCGCGGGACGACCAACCCCAACCGGCTGCGCCGCATGGACCGCTGGATCGCGGCGTCGCACGGGGCCGAGCTGCGTCGCGCCGCCGACCCCGTCGCCGTGGACCTCGGATACGGTGCCGCGCCCTGGACGGCCGTCGAGCTCCTGACCCGGCTGCGCGGGCAGGCGCCCCGCGCGCGCGTGGTGGGCGTCGAGATCGAACCGGCGCGGGTCGCGGCGGCGCGCCCGTACGAGCGGGACGGGCTGGCCTTCCGGCACGGGGGCTTCGAGGTCCCCGTCCCCGGGCGGCCGTGGCTGATCCGGGCCGCCAACGTGCTGCGCCAGTACGACGAGGGCGAGGTCGCCGTCGTGTGGGAGCGGCTGTGCTCCCGTCTCGCGCCGGCCGGCGGGGGCTCCCGGGGCGGACTGCTCGTCGAGGGAACCTGTGACGAGATCGGGCGTCGGCACGTGTGGGTGGCGCTCGGTCCGGAGGGGCCGCGCACGGTGACCTTCGCGACCCGGCTGGGATCCCTGGAGCGCCCCTCGGACCTCGCCGAGCGCCTGCCGAAGGCACTCATCCACCGCAACGTCCCCGGCGAACCGGTGCACGCCTTCCTGCGCGACTTCGACCGTGCCTGGGCCGCCGCCGCGCCCTACGCGTCCTACGGGGCCCGTCAGCGCTGGATCCGCACGGTGCGGGACCTCACGGCCGACTGGCCGGTGACGGACGGGCCGACGCGCTGGCGGCAGGGCGAAGTGACGGTGGCGTGGGGGGCGTTGGCACCACGGGGGTGACCGGGCCGCGCGCCTTCGGCCCTGTCGTCGCTCCGCGAGCGACGGAGCCGCTGATCCCGGACCGCGGGGAACGATCTCCGGGGGTCGTTCGTCACAAAGACGGGGAGATCGTCGGGCCGGGGTGGACCGGGGTGGAGAAGGGGGAAGCACTCACCCCGCTGACGTGCGGGAGTACCTCTGTCGTTTCGCACACCTGCATGGCACGATCCCCCGGGCGTCCGTAGGTCACTGACGGTAAATCAACTGTGGGGGCAGGGTCATGGGAGCGGGCAAGCGCGGTCTGATCACAGCGGCCGTGACCGTCGTCTGCGCGGTCACCGTGCTGACGGCGCCGGGCACGGCGTTCGCCGCCCCGACCCCCACGCCGTCCCCCAGCACCACGCCGGGGCCCCCGACCGGCACACCCCCCGAAGCCGCCACGACGTCCGCGACCGACCGGGAACTCGAGGCCGTACGCGAGAAGCTGGACGCCCTCTATCACGACGCGGCTGTCGCCACGGACGCGTACAACGACGCCGAGGAGAAGGCCGAGAAGCAGTCGGCCGAGATCGTCGCCCTGGCCAAGAGGATCGTCCAGGGCAAGGAGCGGCTGGACCTGCTGAAGGACCGCGCGGGAGCCGCGGCCCGCGCCCAGTACCGCGGCGGCGGACTGCCGGACGAGGCGCAGCTGATGCTCAGCGACAGCCCTCGGGAGTTCCTCGACGGCGCGGGCCGGGTGCTCCAGGGCGAGCGCGCGACGAAGGCCCTCCTCAAGGAAATGACCCGCACCCAGCAGGACTTGGAGCAGTACTCCCAGGACGCCTCCACCCAGTTGAAGGAACTGGAGGCGGGCCGCAAGGCCAAGGCCACGGCGAAGAAGCGGATCACGCAGCAGATCGCGGCGGCCGAGAAGCTCGAGTCCCAGCTGGAGAAGGAGGAGAAGGAGCGCCTCGCCGAGCTGGAACGGGCGGCCGCGCTCAAGGCGCAGACCGCGTGGCTGGACTCCGGGATCCTCGACGGGCTCACGGGCGAGGCCGGCGTCCAGGGCGCGAAGGCGGTGGAGTTCGCCACGGCCCAGAGGGGCAAGCCGTACGCCTGGGGCGCCGAGGGCCCCGACACCTACGACTGCTCCGGTCTGACCTCGCAGGCCTGGGCGAGCGCCGGCATCCCCATCCCGCGCACCTCGCAGCAGCAGTGGCGGCAGCTCCCGCGCGTCGCCGTCGAGGACATGCGCCCCGGAGACCTGATCATCTACTTCGACGACGCCAGCCATGTCGCGATGTACGTGGGCGACGGCGCGATCGTGCACGCTCCGCGGCCGGGGCGGACGGTGACGATCGCGGGGGCGGGGTCCATGCCGATACTCGGGGTGGTGCGGCCGGGCGCCTGATCCGTGGGCCTGGGCACGTGACCTGGCCCACGTCCGGAGGGCCGCCAAACCCCTCACGGACGTGACCTTCGTCATCCCGGGCCGGCCGCCGACCTGTCCAACTGCGGTACGGATCGCGGCATATGACAGTGGCGCCCGGCCATACGGGGTGCCGTACACCATTCCGTTGCGGCGCCGACTACCGCTATGGTCCCCGTCGGTAGGTCGAGGCCCCTCGCCCTGCCGTGCCCTCGGGGGGAGGGAAGGAACCCAAGACGATGCCCGTACCCGTACCGCGGCAGAGAGCGATCCCGGCCGTGGAGAGTGGTCAGGCGCAGGCCGCGTCCTCAGGCGCCGGCTCCTCGAAGGTGGAGGCCCGGCGCGAGGCGGCCCCGGCCGGGAACACCGTGACCGGGCCCGCCGGCCGCACCGCTGCCATACCCACGACCGCCCAGGCCGGTCCTCCGAGCGGCTCGACCGGCTCGGCGGACTCCACCGGCTCCATCGGCTCCATCGGCTCCAGCCCCACCGGCCGGGGTGGCACGGCCGGTACCTCCGGGACGGCCGGTACGCCCGGACTCTCCGGCACGGCCGGCCGGACCGCCATCACCGGCACGACCGGCACAACGGGAACAACCGGCGCGACCGGCTGGGTCGACACCACCGGCACCGCAGGCACCACGGCCGAGCCCACCGGCCCCGCCGGCACAGCCCCCCGCAACCCGGCCCCCACCACCGGCCCGCTCTCCCCCACCGGCACCAACCTCACGCTGCTGGTGATCGAGGACGACCCCGGCGGTTCCACGGTCATGCCCGAGCTGCTGGACTCGGCGGGCAAGCCGATCCGCGTGCGCACGGCCCGCAACCTCACCGAGGCGGAGCGGCTGCTCACCCACGACGTCCACTGCATCCTGCTGGACCTCGCGCTGTCCGCCCCCGGCCGGACCGAGAACGACGACGAGCTCGCCGTACTCCGGCACGTGCTGGAGCTCGCGCCCCGGCACGCGGTCCTCGTGCTGACCGCGTCCGGCGACGCCGAGCGCGGCGCGGAGGCGGTGCGGGTGGGCGCCCAGGACTACCTCTTCCGGGACGAGCTGGACGGCCGGCTGCTGAGCCGCGCGATCCGTTACGCGGTGGAGCGCAAGCGTTCCGACACGGCCGAGCGGAGGCTCGCCGAGGGCCGGATGCGGGCCCAGGAGAACCGTCGCCTGGAACGCGGCCTGCTGCCCACGCCCCTCCTGGAGGGCTCCTCGCTCCGCTTCGCCGCCCGCTACCGTCCGGGCCGCTCGCGCGCCCTGCTCGGCGGCGACTTCTACGACACCGTCCGCACCCCGGACGGCACGGTCCACGCCATGATCGGCGACGTCTGCGGGCACGGCCCGGACGAGGCGGCGCTCGGCGTGGAGCTGCGCATCGCCTGGCGCGCGCTGACCCTGGCGGGCCTGTGCGGCGACGCACTCCTCGGCACCCTCCAGCAGGTCCTGGAGCACGAGCGCTCCGACGACGAGATCTTCGCCACGCTGTGCACGGTGGACATCGCGCCGGACGGCCGCCGCGCGGGTCTGTGCCTGGCCGGACACCCGGCCCCGCTGGTGGCCCGCCCGGGCCGGCCGGCCCAGCTCCTCCCGTACGAGAACAACGGCCCCGCCCTCGGCCTGCTCCCCGGGGCCCGCTGGCCGCGCATGCAGGTGGAGCTCGGAGCCGAGTGGAGCCTGATGCTCTACACCGACGGCCTGATCGAGGGCCATGTCGGCGAGGGCCGCGAGCGGCTCGGCCAGGACGGCATGGTGGGGATCGTCCGCCGCCTGCTCTCCGAGGGACTGAGCGGTGAGGAACTGCTGCAGGCCACGGTGAACGAGGTGCGCGACCTCAACGGCGGCGAGCTGACGGACGACGTGGCGGTACTGCTGCTGGACCGGACGGGCTGAACCCAGTCACCGCTCCGGGCCCCGCCATGGGCCGACGGCCGGCCCGCGTCAGCTGCCGACCACCTGACCACCACTGACAACCGACCACGCACCGCCGGTCACTCACAGCCGACCGCTGACGGCCGGCCCTGTACTGCTCACGCCCGCCCGCCCGCGGAGCCGGTGTCGACACGCGACACGGCCCCGCTCCTCGTGGCGGAGGCGTCAGCGCCCGCCGTTGTACGGCCCGTAGGGGCCGTCGCTGCTGGAGCCGCCGCGCCGGCTGCGGCCACCGCCCGGCAGACCGCGCAGGGCCGGCCGTACGTCGACCATGTACACGATCGTCGCGATGAGGCCGATGATCGGCAGGAACGACAGGATGTTGAAGATCAGGTTCACCACGAAGGCGAGCCCGAGGATGACCAGCCAGAAGGGCTTGGTCTTCTTGTCGGCCGCGCGGTAGGCGTCCTCGCGGCGCGTGGCGGCGTCGATCAGCGCGAAGCCGCTGAAAAGGATCAGGGCCATGCTCAGCAGCCACATGAACCCGGCGAATCCCTGCATCAGCACTACGTCCACCACCAGACTCGGCTCGTCGTCACGCGGTCACCGTACCCGTTTCCGCACCTGCGTCACCCGAAGAACGGGCCGGGCACCTCAAGAGTGCCCGGCCCGTACGTGTACCGCCGCTGTGCTTGGTGCTTGCTTACTGCTTGCCTGCCGCTGGGCCTACTTCGCGGGCGGCGTGGTCTTCTTGGCGACGGGGGCCTTGCGGGCCGGGGCCTTCTTCGCGGCGGGCTTCGGCGCCGGGGCGGGCTCGGCCTTGGCCTCGGCGGGCTTCGGCTCGGTCGCGACCGCGACGGGCTCCGGCTTCGGCTCGGCGTTCGGCTCGACGGCGATCGCCAGTTCCTCGATCTCCTCGGCGGCCTCGCCGCGCCAGGTCCGCACGGTCTGCTCGCCGCGCTCGGCGACCTTCTCGTAGGTCTCGCGCGCCTTGACGGCGTACTCGGCGGCGACGCCGACACTGCGCAGGGCGAAGTCCTGAGCGCTCTCGCCGAGCTTCTTCAGGTCACCGTCGAGGGTGCCGATGAACTCGCCGACCTTGACCTGGAGGCTCTCCTGAGCCTCCTTGGCCTTGGCTCCGGCCTCCTTGGCACGCGCCTGGGCCTTCTCCTGCACGGCCTTCGGGTCGGTGTTGCGCACGGCCTCGATCCGCGCCGGGGCCTCGGCCCGCAGCTGCTCCACCAGACCGGGCACCTTCTTGGCCTGCTGAAGAGCCAGGTCGGCGGTGCCGGCGGCGAAGTAGAGCGGAGTCGGGTCGCTGAGGGTCTTGCGCAGGTCGTCGGTGATGGCCATGGTGATGGTCCTCCCGGATTCGCTTTCGGCTGAGGGTTGTGTGGTTCGCAGTCAGGCGGCCGGTGCCCTGGTCCGGCTCAACTGGCCGTCTGCTGCGGGTCGGCGTCACTGCCGCCGGTCGTGCGGGTACGACGGGGGGACGTGCGTCCGTCCGCCGTGCGGGTGGCTCGTACGGCGGAGCCGCCCTGCTGGGTGCCCAGGATCCCGTCACTCAGAGCATCGTCGCGGAGAGTGGCGGCGTCGGTGGGTTCATCCGCCGCGTCGGCCACGTCGGCGTCGTCCTCGTGACCCGTGTCGTCGATCCCGAACCCGTTCTCCTTGCGGAAGGACTCGTAGATCTGGAGCAGCACCTGCTTCTGCCGCTCGTTCAGCGTCGGGTCGGCGAGGAGCGCGGCACGCGTCGCGCCTTCCCGGAGGCGCTCCTCCCCGTCCCGCTCGGCGTCGAGGATCCCGGCCCGCACGTACAGCGTCTCGGCGGAGATCCGCAGCGCCTTGGCGACCTGCTGCAACACCTCCGCGCTCGGCTTGCGCAGCCCGCGCTCGATCTGGCTCAGGTACGGATTGGACACCCCGGCGGCATCGGCGAGCTGCCGGAGCGACAGCTGCGCGTTACGCCGCTGTTCGCGCAGGTACTCACCGAGATTGCCGACGTTGAGCGTTGCCATGCCTCCACCTTGCACCAGTCCCGCTAACTATTGCAAGCAGGCGCTTGCAAAAGTGCGCCACGTCATGTTCCGCCGAGCACGCGCCGACAGACGACGTGGGCGGCGACTCCGACGCGGACAGGGACAGGGCGGCGTACGCCGACAGGATGCCGGAGTACGCCGCCCTGGCGTGGGACCTCTCGGGTTGCTTGGGGTGGGACCGTCTCGGTTACCTCGGGTGGGACCGTCTCGGTTACTTCGGGTCGCGGTTGAACAGGGTTGTGGACCAGCGGTAGCCGAGTGCGGTGAGGCCGAGGGACCAGGCGACGGTGAGCCATCCGTTGTGGCCGATCTCGGTGCCGAGGAGCAGGCCGCGCAGGGTTTCGATGGCGGGGGTGAAGGGCTGGTACTCGGCGATGGGCTGGAACCAGCCCGGGATCGCGTCGATGGGGACGAAGGCGCTCGAGATGAGGGGGAGGAGGATCAGCGGCGTGGCCATGTTGCTGGCGGCTTCGGGGTTGGGGCCGGCCATGCCCATCCCGACCGCGATCCAGGTGAGCGCCAGGGTGAACAGCGCGATCAGTCCGAGCGCGGCCAGCCACTCCAGGGCGGTGGCGTCGGTGGACCTGAAGCCGATGGCCACGGCGATGGCACCGACGAGGACCAGGCTGGCGAGGACCTGGAGCACGCTGCCGACGACGTGTCCGACGAGTACGGAGCCGCGGTAGACGGCCATGGTGCGGAAGCGGGCGATGAGGCCTTCGGTCATGTCCATGGAGACGGAGATGGCGGCACCGATGACGGTGGAGCCGATGGTCATCATCAGGAGGCCGGGGACGAGGTAGGCGATGTAGTCGGAGCGGTCGGCGCCGCCGCCGCCGATGCCCGCGCTCATCACGCCGCCGAAGACGTAGACGAAGAGCAGCAGCAGCATGATCGGTGTGAGCAGCAGGTTCAGGGTCATGGAGGGGTAGCGGCGGGCGTGCAGCAGGTTGCGGCGCAGCATGGTGGTCGAGTCGCGGACGGCGAGGGAGATCCGGGTGGGGCCGGCGGCGGTCAGGGGGGCGCTCATCGGAGGGTCTCCTTGGCGGGCTGGTGGGGGTGGTCGGCGGGGCTGGTGAGGGCGAAGAACACGTCGTCGAGGTCGGGGGTGTGCACGGTCAGTTCGTCGGCCTCGACGCCGGCCGTGTCCAGCCAGTCGAGGATGGAGCGCAGTTCGCGCTGGCTGCCGCCGGAGGGGATCTGGAGGGCCAGTGCCTCGTCGTCGCGGTGGGCCTCGCGCAGTGTTGAGGCGGCGGAGCGGTAGGCGAGCGGGTCGGTGAAGCGGAGCCGGACGTGTCCGCCGGGGATGAGGCGCTTCAGTTCGTCGGAGCTGCCTTCGGCGGCGATGCTGCCGTTGTGGAGTACGGCGATGCGGTCGGCGAGTTCGTCGGCCTCCTCCAGGTACTGGGTGGTGAGGAAGACGGTGACGCCGTCGCAGACCAGTGCGCGGATGATCTGCCACATGGTGTGGCGGCTGCGGGGGTCGAGGCCGGTGGTCGGTTCGTCGAGGAAGATGATTCTGGGGTCGCCGACGAGGGTCATGGCGATGTCGAGGCGGCGCTTCATGCCGCCGGAGTAGGTGGAGACGGGTTTCTTCGCGGCTTCGACCAGGTCGAAGCGTTCCAGGAGTTCGGCGGTGGTGCGCCGGCCCTGGGCGCGGGTGAGGTGGTGCAGGTCCGCCATGAGGAACATGTTCTCCTCACCGGTGATCAGGCCGTCGACGGCGGAGAACTGCCCGGTGACGCCGATCGTGGCCCGCACCGTGTGCGCGTCGGTGGCCAGGTCGTGACCGCCGACGTGCAGGTCTCCGGCGTCGGCGGTGATCAGCGTGGACAGGATCTTGACCACGGTGGTCTTGCCGGCGCCGTTCGGACCGAGCAGCGCGAACACCGACCCCGCCGGGATACGCAGATCGATTCCGTCGAGCACGGTCTTGTCGCCGTACGACTTGCGCAGACCGACGGCGGAGACGGCGGCGGGAACCTGCGGGCTTCCACCCGAGCTAGACATGGGCATGACAGAAAGAGGCATGGGGTCCTCCCTTTCGAAGGCTGGAGCGAGCGGGGAGCGGGCGGGCGGCGAACCGGTGTTCAGGGCCGGGCGCGGGCCGGGCCCGACGTCGGCGAACCGGTGTTCAGGGCCGGGCGCGGCGGACGTCGATGTTGCCGTAGCGGGTCCGGGCGCGGACCTCGACGGTGTCCTCGGCCTTCTCCGGCGTCTCCGAGGCGGTGAGCGTGTTGCGTACCTGCCCCGAGTCCGAGTGGACGTCGAGCCAGGCGGCGGCGCCCTCGCGGACGCCGACCTCGATGGCACCGTAGGAGGTCTTCAGCTGGACGCTGCCGCGGGCCACGTCGGCGACGCGCAGGGTGCCGTGGGCGGTGGTGGCGGTGACCGAACCCTCGGCGCGCACGATGTCGATGTCACCGTTGGCGCCGCTCACCCGCAGGTCGCCGGTCACCGCGCCGACGGTCGTGGTGCCGTGCGAGTTCTTCAGGACGGCGGGACCGTCGACCACACCGACGCGCATGCTGCCGGAGCTGGTGGTGATCTCGGCCATGCCGTCGATCCGGTCGACGGTGATCGAGCCGTGGGAGGCGGTCAGGCGCAGCGGCCCGGTCGTGTCGAGGCGGACGTCGCCGGACGAGTTCTTCACCCGGACCTCGCCGAGCCGGCCCTCTCCCAGCACCTGCGTCCAGGCGCCGGTCATGTCGACGCGTGATCCCGTGGGCAGTTCGACCGTCACGTCGACGGTGCCGGTGCGGCCGACGAGGTAACGCTGCTTGGGCGTCCGGACGGTCAGGACGCCGTTCGCGCACCTGACCTCGGTCTGGTCGGCCGCCCGTACGTCCTGGTCCCGCTTCGGGTCGCGGGGCCGTACCTCGACGACGGTGTCGAGGCGGTCGGCCGCGGTGAACTGGATGGAACCGGCCTCCACATGGGCCGTTGCCGAGATCGGCGCGGGGGTGTCGAACGTAGGCATGGCTGTCCCGTCCTCTTGGGTCTCCAGGGCGTCCCGCTGGTTGGACCTGGTGTGGGTGGGGCTGTGGTGTGCGTGGGGCTTGTGGTGTCCGGTGCGGGCGGGAGGCCGCTAACGCACCCAGCCCGTGAAGCTCTGTCCGACGGAGTGGGCCTTCTCCGTCGTGCGCGGCCGGGTGCCGCCGTCGACCGCGGCCGACACGGCGCGCACCAGCCACGCGTTGACGGACAGGCCCTCCTGGGACGCGGCCTCCTCGGCGCGGGCCTTGAGGTGCGCGGGCAGGCGCAGGTTGACGCGGGCGGTGCCGCCCTCGTCGCCCTCGGACGGGGCGGGGGCCCGCGACGGTCCGGCGGGCGCGGCGGGCTCCGCGGGAACGCCGGCGTCGGCGGGCGGCAGGGTCACCACGAAGTCGGGGTCGAGGCCGCGCAGCCGTACGTCGACCGAGCCGGGGGCGAGTTCGCGGGTGATCTCGTCCATCGCGGCGGAGAGCACGTTGAGCAGGGTCAGCCGGGTCGCCGACTCCAGGGGAGCGGTGAGCCTCTCGGCCAGCTCGCGGGCTTCGTCACCGCCGGCCTCGGCGGCCACCGCGAGTTCGCGGCGGAGGGTGTCGACGTACGGCGTGAGGTCCATGACGCCATGATGGCACCATGATGGCGTCACACGCAAGCCTGAGTGGCGCCCCACGCCGACGAACGCGGCGACACCTGCTGCAAGCCGGGGAAACCCCCGGGAGGAAGTCCAGGTGGTTGCGGCTTCGCGCCTGCCCGCCTCCACGACGGGCCGGTGAGCGGCGTCGACGGCGTCACGTGGCACTACGCGGCGCCATACGGCGCCATGTGGCATCACTCGGCACCACCCGGTGCCACCCGGCACCGAGCAGTGTCCCCTGACCTCACTCGACCGTCGCGCACTCGAAGCGCCGTCGCACTGCCGGGAGAAGGCCCGCGGTACCGGCGCGAGTCACGGGCAACGGGCGTCAGCGGACGACGCCTGCTCTGGTGTTGGATGCCCCCATGACCCTTCACCGTGTCGCCCGGCACCTGCCGGAGATCCCCGTGCTGCGTGAGCACTGCCGTGCCATGGCGATGCTGGAGGCGGTGCTCAGCCCGGAGTGGGACGACCGGTACCACACCTTCGACGCCCACTGGGCTCCCGGGGAACAGCTGGCGTCGATGCGGAACGGGTCGGGAGACGAGTTCTCCATCGTCTTCTCGGCCGCCGGTGCCTACATCCGCGGCTTCGCCCACGAGTCGCCGATGAGTCCGTACGTCAATGACGGCCCGTGGCCCGGGGTCCTCGACGACGTTCCCGGGGTCTTCCGGGCGTACGTCGAGGCGCCCGCCTTCACGGACGAGGACGGGCTGCCCCTGGTGACCGCCTGCCTGTGGCGCGCAACGGGTGACGAGGCCTGGCAGTCCGGGACAGCGGTCGAGTTCCCCACGAGCGACCGTGGCGATGACGCCTGCGGCACGGGCACGGGTGATGATCCGGATGGGGCCGAGTATCTGTTCCGGCTGCTCGTCGACCGGTCGCCGGAGGCGTTCCAGGAGTTCGCCGAGGACTACTACGACGTTCCCGTGCCCCTCGCGGCCGTGCGGCACGTGTGTGCGCTGCGCCCGCTCACCGACCCGGTGGTGACGGCCCTGGACCCCGACGTCTCCCTGGACGCGCTGGCGAAGGACATCGCCGAGATCGGCTATCCGACGTCGGCCTGAGGACGTCGCGCGACGCACACGAACTCCCTGCGCGGACGGTCGGGCGCGTCGCGTACGCGTACGTCTTCCACCACGAACCCCCGCGCGGCCACCTCCGCCTCGACCTCCTCCCGTTCGCGGAAACGCGGTCGGGTCCGGGGAGCGGGGGCGACGGGTCCGGGGAGCGGGGGCGGCGGGTCCGGGCTCGCCGTGACGGGTGGCCGACTGCTCCGGGGCCGGTACGTACTTTTTTGTAAGTACTTGGCAGCATCCGGCGCGCGACGCAGGCTGAAGGTACGGACGCCGAAGGCCGTCGGCAGACACCCCGCCCCGGCTCCCTTCCGTCCTCCCCTTCCTTCTTCCTTCCTACGGAGTTGACGCATGTCCACGTCCACCGACCTGCCCGCCGTCACCGTCCTCGGCCTGGGACCGATGGGCCGTGCGCTGGCCGGGGCGTTCCTCGACGGAGGGCTGCGGACCACCGTCTGGAACCGCACGCCGGGCCGCGACCGCGCGTTGCTCGAACGCGGGGCCGCCGGTGCCGCGTCGGCGGCCGACGCCGTCGCCGCGAGTGACCTGACCGTCGTCTGCGTGGTGAACTACGACGCCTCCGACGCCGTCCTGCGGGACCCGTCGGTCACCGACGCCCTCAAGGGCCGTACCGTCGTCAACCTCACCGCCGACACCCCGGACCGCGCCCGGGACACGGCGAGTTGGGCGGAGGCCCACGGCATCCGCTACCTGGACGGCGCGATCATGACGCCGACCACGACCATCGGGACGCCCGCCGCCGTGTTCCTGCACAGCGGACCCGAGGATCTCTACCAGGAACACCGCCCGGTGCTGGACGTGCTGGGCGGCACCCACACCCACCTGGGCGAGGACATCGGCCGGGCGGCCGCGTACGACGTCGCTCTGCTCGACATCTTCTGGACCGCGTCGGCGGGGTACGCACACGCCCTGGCGATGGCCCGGGCCGAAGGCATCGCCGCGCGTGAACTGGCCCCCTTCGCGCAGGGCATCGCGGCGATCCTGCCGCCGCTGTTCGAGCAGTGGGCGAACGAGGCCGACGACGGTACCTTCTCCGGCGAGGACAACCCGATCACCTCGGCGGTCTCGTCGATGGCGCACATCGTGCAGGCGTCGGAGGCGCACGGCATCGACGCGAGCGTGATGCGCGCGGCCGAGGGCCAGGCCCGGCGGGTCATCGGTCTCGGCCACGGTACGGACGGGTTCATGCGGGTCATGGAACTGCTGGGCCGCCGCTGAACCCCTGCTCCGGCCCGCCCCGTCCTCGCCGACCCCGCCCCTGTTCCCCGAGCCACCGCTCCAGCACAGCGACATCGGCGCCCGTGAGACCGTACCGGTGATCGACCCGGTGGAGCAGGGCCGGGGCGCGGTGGTGGGCGGCCACCCAGGCCCGGTCGGCGTCGGTGATCTCGTCGTCGACCCAGACGAAGGGCCGCCCGGCGGCCCGTTCGACGAGGGGGCGGGTCTTCCAGTGGCGGCCGGCGGCTCCCGGGCCGGCGTCGTCCTCGTCGGGCCAGTCCACCAGGGGCAGCCGGGGCAGCCCGAGCCAGGGCGCGAGGCACGCGTTCGCGTCGTCCGTCCAGGTCGTGGCCCACACCAGCTCACAGCGCAGAGCCGTCAGGCGTGCCCCCAGGGCCGGGTCGACACGGGGCAGCAGCGGGTGGGCGGCGGCAGCCGCCGGGAGCGCGAAGCGCGGTTCGTACACCGGATACGGCCGCGTCGCTCCGAAGGGCAGCAGCGTTCCGTCGATGTCGAGGAAGAGCAGCACCTCAGCCCTCGGCGCGCTCAGCCCTCAGCCCTCAGCCCTCGGTTCGAACCCCTTCGCCGCCAGGATCTCGTCGATCCGCGTCCGGTGGGCCGTCTCCCACTCGTCCAGGGTCTCCGCCGCCTCCTTGGCCAGCTTGGCCCGGGCGGCGGTGAGGATCTCCTGCCGACGGGCCGCGGGGACGGCCACGACCCCCTCCTCGTCGGCGACCACGACGTCATCGGGGTCGACCAGGACCCCGCCGCAGCGCACCCGTTCGCCGAACGGGGCCACCGCCGCCTTGGTGCCGGGGATCGGGATGACGCCCCGGGCGAAGACGGGGAAGCGCAGCTCCCGTACCTCCGCGAGGTCGCGGATCACCCCGTCGGCGACCAGGCCCGCGATGCCCCGGCGATGCGCGACGGCGCACACGTTGCCGCCGGCCAGCGCGAAGTCCAGGTCGCCCGACTGCACGACGATCACCGAGCCGGGGCGGGCCCGGTGGATCGCCGCGTGCAGCATCAGGTTGTCCCCGGGCGGGCACCGTACGGTGAACGCCGGTCCGGCGATCCGTGGCACCGGGCCCCACAGCGGCCGGAGCCCGGAGTCCATGACCCGCTCACGGCCCAGCAGGTCGGCCAGTGTGGTCGTGGGGATGTCCAGAAACTCGGTGGCGTCGTTCACGCGGCCGACGTTACCGTGCCCGCATGACTGCCGGGTCGGCCTTGTGCCGTGAACGAGTTGGGTGCCCGGCCTCCGAGTGAGGCCGGGGCGGGCCAGGAGCCCGCCTCTTTCTCTGCGCCGCCTTCGAGACGCCTTTCCGAAGACTCCAGCGACAGAGAAAGAAGAGAGAGTGCCCAACCCCTTCAATGACCAGATCATCGACGAGTTCCGCGCCCGCAAGGGCCGCGTGGGCGGCTTCTTCGAGGGCGCCCGGCTGATCCTCCTCACCACCACCGGCGCCCGCACCGGCACCCCGCACACCACCCCTCTCGGCTACCTGCCCGACGGCGGCGAGCGCATCCTGGTCATCGCCTCGGCCGGCGGCGCGCCCCGGCATCCGCACTGGTACCGCAACCTCCTCGCGCATCCCCACGCCACCGTGGAGAGCGGCGCGTTCACGTACGAGGCGCGGGCCGTCGTCCTCACCGGCGAGGAACGCGACCAGGCCTTCGCGCGGGCCGTGGAGGCGGACCCGGGCTGGGCGGCGTACCAGGAGAAGACGGAGCGGGTGCTCCCGGTGGTCGCCCTGTACGAGATCGCCCAGGGCGGTCCGCCGAACATCAACGCGGACTCCTTCGGCGAGGCGGTCAAAGTCGTCCACGACGCCTTCCGCCGCGAACTCGCCCAGATCCGCGAGGAGATGAGCGCGGGCACGTCCACGCTCGGCGCCCAGCTCCGCGTCAACTGCCTGACGTTCTGCCAGGGCCTGCACAACCACCACACCGGCGAGGACCTCGGGCTGTTCCCGCACCTGGCCGACCGCCACCCGCAGGCCGGTCCGGCGCTCGCCCGGCTGCGCGCGGAGCACGAGCGGATCGCGGCCCTCGCCGACGACCTGCGCCGCGTGGTGACCGCCGCGGACACGGACCGCGAGACGGCCCGCGCGGAGGTGGAGCGCCTCACGGCGGAACTGGAAGCCCATCTGACCTACGAGGAGGAGCAGTTGATCCCACTCCTCGACGCGGTCTGAGCGGTCGGCGACCACCGGTGACCGGGGGCGCCTTCCGTTCCGGCCCGGATCCGAAGGCTTCCCCCGCACCTACCCGGGCCACGTCCGCGTCCGCCGCGACGACCCCGACCGACCCCTCGCGGCCCAGCGCCTCCCGTACGGCGTCCACGACCGCGTCGAGCAGACCGCCCGCCGCGGCCTGCCGGATCCGCAACGCGCCGTCGGCGCGCAGTGAACGGACCGGCGGGACGTCCACCTCCCGTCTGGCCAGCAGCCGGTTCGCCGGCGTCATGACGGCCTGCGGCACCCGGAATCCCGTGGTCAGCGGCACCACGGCCGTGTCGGGCTCCCCGAGGTGGCGCAGGACCGTGTCCCACGACCGGGCCGCCCACGGTGTGGCGCCCTGGGCCAGGTCGCCGAGGACCGTGACGGAGCCGAAGGGGGTCCGGCGGGCGATCGCCCGGCACTCCATCGGGGCATGCCGCCTTGCCTACGCGCCAGGACGACGACCGCCCCTTGACCTCAACCCTGGTCGAGGTCGAAGACTCCATGCACACGCAAGGAACAAGCGTCACCGAACCGAACACGGCAAGCACCATCGGGCGAACCCAGACGGAGGCACGTCATGCGAGCGATACAGGTGAAGGAGTTCGGCGGTCCGGAGGTTCTGGTCCCGGCCGACCTGCCGGACCCGGTGCCCGGCCCGGGCGAGGTGCTGATCGAGGTCTCCTTCGTCGACACGATCTTCGTGGAGACCCAGATCCGCGCCGGCGGGGTCCGCGACCACTTCACCGTCACGCCGCCGTACGTCCCCGGCGGCGGCGTCTCCGGCACGGTGGCCGCCCTCGGCCCGGACGTCCCCGGCGAGTGGCTGGGCCGCAGGGTGGCGTCCTTCGTCCAGGGCGGCTACGCCTCCCGGGCGGTCGCGGCGACCGACGCCCTGACGGTCGTACCGGACACCCTGGACCTCCTGCCCGCCGCGGCCCTCGTGCACGACGGCGTCACCGCGACGGGGCTGGTCGAACTGACGTCGGTGACGTCCGCCGACCGCGTCCTGATCCTCGGCGCCTCGGGCGGCATGGGCACGCTCCTGGTGCAGCTGGCCGCCCGGGCACGGGGGGCGCACGTGGTGGCACTGGCCCGGGGCGCCGAGAAGCTGGCGCTGGTCCGTGAGCTCGGCGCGTCCGCCGCGGTGGACCTGACGGCCGCCGACTGGCCGTCCCGGGCCCGTGCGGCCCTGGGCGGGGCGGCCGACGTGGTCCTGGACGGCGTGGGCGGCGAACCGGGCGCCACCGCCTTCGCGTTGACGGCCGACGGGGGCCGGTTCTCCGCCCACGGGGCACCGACGGGCGGGTTCGCGACCGTGGACACGCAGGAGGCGCACCGGCGGGACGTACGGCTGCTGGGCATCGCCGACGTGCAGTTCCCGGCGCCGGACATCCAGCGCTTGCGGGCCCACGCGTCGCAGGAGGCGGCCGCGGGGCGGCTGCGGCCGGTGGTGGGGGCGGTGTTCCCGCTGGAGGAGGCGAGCGCCGCGCACGCGGCCGTCGAGGGCCGCCACCTGACCGGCAAGGTGGTCCTGCGGGTGTGAGCCCCTCAGGCCGGCGCCGCTCGCCGCCACGCCGGAACGGCCGCCGGCTCCCAGAGGCCGTCGGAGTGCTTGGTCCGGAGGGCGACGGCCGCCTCGGCGGCGGCCGTGCCCTCCGCATCGGCAAGGTCCGCCAAGCCCGCGAAGCCCGACGGAGGGTCACATGCCTCCGCGGAACCCGGCCTTGGGTTCCGTCACGGTCTCCCCACGCCAGAGCCCGGGCAGGACACGGGCGAGACAGGGGTTCACCGTCGGGCGGGCGGCCAGGCCCAGCGAGCCCATCGCCGCCGCCAGGGTCATCGCGTAGGAGTCCACGGCCCGGCGGACGTTGGGGGCGTCCAGGCTCGCCCCCGTCACCAGCCGGTCGAGGTCGACGTAGGCGGACCGGACGATCTCGATCCAGCGGTACACCCGCCAGTCCTTGCGCCAGTCCAGGGTGTACGCGGACGGCAGCTTCCGCTCCCAGCGGCGGAACATCCGGTCCCGGATCTCCGGCCGGGTGGGGGTGAGGTGCATGTGCCGGACCAGGTCGTACAGCGGGTCACCGACCAGCGCCATCTCCCAGTCGATGATCGTCAGCGCGAGGTGGTCGTCACGCCGTACGAGGTTCCACGGGTTCAGGTCGCCGTGCAGCAGGGCCGGCTCCCGCCGGCTCACCTCGTGTCGGGACAGGATCCGTCGCAAGCCGTCCTCGTCGGGCAGCCCGAGCAGCCGGGCCAGGTGCTGCGACTCCTTCGGCAGGTCCCCCACCAGCGCCACGAGCTGGCCGCGCAGCCAGTCGTGGAAGCCACCCTCGCCCGCGGCCGGATCCACCTGCCGGTAGTTCACCCGCGTCAGGGCGCAGAGCTGGTCGACGAGCTTGTCGGCCTCGTGCGGCAGCAGTCCGTACACCGGGTGGCTCGGCGGCCTGTCGATGTCGCGCGGTCCGACGTACGTGTGGATGGCGAAGCGGTCGTTCGGATAACTCTCCCCCAGCGCCAGCGCCCTCGGTGCCGCCACGGCGCCGCCCGCCTGCTCGATGGCCCGCAGGACGGCGTGCTCGCTCAGGAAGCTGCGCTCCCGGCGGCAGACGTCGGGCAGCTTGCGCCGTACGACCACGGGGAAGTCGACGCTCGGCACCCGGACCACGGTGTTGAGGTGCGCGGTCCCCTTGAAGACCCGGCACGCCGGGGCCGCTCCCTCCGCCACCAGGGCCTCCCGCACGGCGGAGGCGGGAAAGTCAGGATGATCGGGAAGACGCCGGTCCGGCTGCCAGCGCGGGGTGGGCACGAGCCGCCCCTCGCCCTCGGAGGAGGCGCCGCCACGGGACGTCAGCCACCGGAACAGGGCCCGCTCGATCTCGCCCGTGCCCGGCAGGTTCCTGAGCCGCAGCGGCTCCTCCGCCGCTTCCAGCGCCCGGCGCACCTCCGCGGTCGCGTCGTCCAGGCTCTTCCGGGTGCGTGTCTCCTCCAGCGACCGCGCAGCCCGCATCACGTCGGGGTAGACGGACTGCGCGCGCTCGAAGGCCAGGTAGTGGCGCAGGTCCCGGGCCAGACCGTTGACGGCGGCGGGACGCGTACGCTGCATGGCCTGCGCCCACGCGTCGATCACCTCGTCCCCCTGGTGGTCCGGGTACCGCATGCGCACGAGGTGGGTCGCGAGGTCGTGCAGGGGGTCGCCGTAGGTCGCCAGTTCCCAGTCGACGCAGATGAGGGGCGGGTCGCCGGTGTACGGCACGATCAGGTTGTCGCGGTGCAGGTCCGTGTGGAGCAGGCTGTAGGGCCGCCGGGCCATGGCGGGGACCCGTTCGGCCAACCGCGGCAGGGCGTCCTCGGGGATGCCGAGCGCCGCGAACAGCCCGCCGAACTCCACCCGGTTGGGGCGTCTGATCTGCTGGTCCGCGAGGTGCGCCAGCGTGCGCAGGAACCCCTGGCTGTCCAGCTCGTTGCTGGGCCAGGCGGCCGGCAGGGGCGGCAGCGTCCCCCGCCTCACCGTGGCCATCTGGGCGAGCAGGCCGGCCAGCGCCTTGATGAGCAGGCTGTCCACAGGCTTGCCGTTCCCGCACACCGCGGAGAGGGGTACGCCTTCCACATGACTGTGGACGGCGAAGTGGTCCCCCTTGACGAGGCACTCCGGCACATCGGGCAGGATCCCCTTGACGGCGTCGAGGATCTCCACCTCGTTCGGCCACGTCCTGATCACCACGGGCAGCGCGTCCGCGCGCCGGAGCCGCACGGTGACGTAGGTGCCCGGCGGACGACCGCACAACCCCGCCATCGGCTCGGTCAGCGGGAGCACGTAGTTCTGGTGGTGGTGTCCGCTGGTGGACTCGCCCAGCCGCACGGCCCTTCCCACGAACGCCCGGTGGACGTCGTCGGGCGTGACGCGTTCCCTGGCGACGGAACGGGGATGGGAAGCTGCGTCCACTGGCCGCTCCGGAAGCGAGATGGGGGTGGCTTGGGCAAACGGTAAGCACACGGTGGGCGCCGCGCACGACGGAGTGACGCTCGCGTGGCTCCAACGGGTGGTTCGCCACTGTTCTGCTGGATCTGTTCGCGTGCGGCCGACAGGCCCATCCATACGAACGAAGGCGAGCGATCGCTCAGTCGGTGCGGGCATGCTACAGCAACCCGGCAGCGGCTCCGCGGACCCGCCGTACCGCCCTCCGGCGCCTCCCGACGGCTGTTCCGCGAGCAGCCCCCACACCGAGGCCCCACCGATGAGCGGGGCCGGCGTCACCCCTGCGCGCGGCCCGGTGACCTTGGCGCCGAGGACTGCGCGCGCCGGGTCCTGACCACGATCGACCCGCTGCCCTGCCGCGCTGCGGCAGCTGGCCGATGAAGGCCGGCTCGAGACGCGTGCTGTCGGTGGAGTGCTCCGGCTCCCGAACGGGGCGGCCCGGGGCGGCCGTCGTGTGCGCGCCGCTGATGACTCAGGCGTGCGCGCGCGTCAGCTTGAGCACCGGTTCCAGCGTGGCGACGGTCACCGTGGCGCCCGCGTCCCGCAGCAGCTTCTCCTTGCGCTCGTTGCGCGCGTAGCCGAGGAAGGGCACGCCGGCCGCCTGCGCCGCGTAGAGGTCCGAGGGGGTGTCGCCGATCATCAGCGCGTCCGAGGGCGCCGAACCCATGGCGTTCAGGGCCCGGTTGAGGCAGTGGGGGTCCGGCTTGAGGTGGTGGAGCGCCTGGGTGCGGCCGTAGATGTGCGGTGCGAAGCAGGAGGTGAGCTCTCGGCTCGCCAGGTAGGTGCGGACCACCCGCGGGGAGTTGTTCGTGGCGATGGCCAGCCGCGCCCCGACCGCCGTCCAGGTGCGGATCAGCGGGTCCGCGTACGGGGTGGGCATGGCGGAGGAGGTGGCCCGCAGTTCTTCCTGGGTGAGACGTTCCTCCAGCTCGTCCACCAGGTCACTGCCGGGATGTCTGCGGTCGAGGGCGCGCAGGACTATGTGCGGGTCCAGGGAGCGGCGTTCCTCGTCGGTCAGCAGGCCGTGCAGGCCCCGCCCCTCCAGCCACTCCACGAGGTCGTCCGCCACCTTGGCCGCCGCGTGGCCGGCGAACAGGCGGCAGACCGGGCCGTCGAAGTCCCAGAGCACGACACGCGCGCGGGTGATCAGTTCTCGCAGTGCCTCGGTCCGGGCTGCCACGGGTTCAGTCTGCGTCGTATCAGAAGTCACTAGGAGAGTGTCAGGTCCGTCGTGATGGTTTCCCAGAGGGCGTCGAACCACTTCTGCGATTCCTCGACGAACGCGGCGTCCCGCTGCCCCGCCCGTCGCTCGAACGAGAAGAGGAGGGATTCCGTGCCCAGGACGTCGTACATGTCGAGCACGCCGCTGTCCGACGGTTCCTCCCGCCGCGTGATCATGTAGTACGCGATCAGGGCCTCCCCCTCGTTCAGGAGGTACAGCTTCACCGGCGGGGTGAACGGCAGGGCGCGGAACCTGACCTGGACGTCGATGCCGTGGGAGGAGCGCAGGGCGAGCAGGTTGTGCTTGAGGACGTGGCCCTGCGCGTTGCGCTGGGTCAGCCAGCGCTGATGGATCGGGTCGCTGTCCTCACCGCGGCCCTCGACCGGGACGGGGAAGGCGAGCGGGATCTCGCGGGAGGGCAGCAGGATACGGACGTCGACCGACTCGGGCCGGATGCGGCCCTCGTGGATCTGCCGGATGGGCTCCCCCAGGGCCAGCATCAGCGACTCGGCGGTGAGACAGGCCGCGTCCACGCGGACGTGGGCGGCGCCGAACGCCTCCGTCAGCCGCGGCGCGAGCCCCACCATCGTCGGCTGCGGCTGCTCCCCCGCCGTGGTGTGGGCCGGTTCCGCGATCCGGGGCGGACTGCCCTTGCTGACGTTGCTCAGGAGGCCGTCGTCCTGGAGGGCGCGCAGGGCCTGACGGACGGTACCGCGCTCCACGCCGAACTCCTCGGCGAGCTCGGCCTGGGTGGGCAGGCGGTCTCCCGCCCTCAGGTCACCGCTGCGGATCCGCTCCCGCAGGACGTCGGCGATCTCCTGGGGCGAGAGCTTTCTGCTGCCGTTCACTGCCACGTTCTCCTGAGTCACGACCAAACGCTACAACTTCGATCCACTTGACGGGAGTTGTTTGAAAGTTGTTTATGAGTGGCGACCAAGTGGGGACAACTACTATAGAGTTGGCTGCCAACTTAGAGAAGTTGGCGGAAGTTCTGCCTCCGCACCCCCACATCCGCCCGCCCCGGAAGCCCGAAGGGGGAACATCGTGCCTGTACTCGCCCTCCTCTCCGCCGTTCTCGTCGTCGGCATCGAGCAGACCGTCCAGTGGAAGTACGGCGTCACCGGCATCGTCGGCCTGCTCCTGCTCACCGTCGGCATCAAGGCCAAGAGCCCGGCCGTCAGCTCCGTCGGCGCCGTCGTGCTCGCCCTGCTCGTGTCGGGGCCCGCCCTATGAGCCCGGCGCGCCCCGGCCGGTCCGCTGTGGGAGACCTCAGCTCGTGAGCGTCAGCTCCGAACTGATGGTCTCCCACAGGGCGTTGAACCACAGGTGGGACTGCTCCACGAAGGCCGTGTCCCGCAGGCCGGCGCCCTGCTCGAAGGCGAACAGCATCGACCGGGTGCCCTCGGCGTCGTACGTCTGCAAATGCTCGTGGTCGATCTCCGCCTCGTGCCGGCCCAGCGTGTAGTACGCGAACAGCGCCTCCGCCCCGTTGAGCAGATACAGCTTCACCGGCGGGGTGAAGGGCAGGGCGCGGAAGGAGACCTGCACGTCGATGCCGTGGGTGGCGCGCAGGGCCAGCAGGTTGTGCCTGAGCACCTGCCCCTGGGCGTTGCGCTGGGCCAGCCAGCGGTCGTGCACGAGGTCGTCGTCGCCGCGCCCCTCGACCCGCACCGGAAAGGCCAGCTCGATGTCCCGGCTCGGCAGCAGCAGCCGGACGTCGACTTTGGCTGGTTTCAGTCGCCCCGCGTGGATCTGACGCAGTGGCTCGCCGATGGCGAGGGTGAGCGAGACCGAGGTCAGGCACAGGGCGTCGATCTCGACGTGCGGGGCCGCGAAGGCGGTCGCGATACGGGGCGCGAGGGCCACCGTGGTGGGCAGCGGCGGGGCGGCGGGCCCGGTCGGCGGCCTGGTCAGGGCCGGATCCGGGGCCACGGTCGCCGGACTCCCCTTCGAAACGTTGGTCAGCAGCTGCTCCGACTGCAGGATGTGCAGCGCCTGCCGCACGACACCCCGCTCGACCCCGAACTCGTCGGCCAGCTTGGCCTGGGTCGGCATGCGCTGGCCCGGCCGCAGCCGCCCGGACCGGATCCGGGCGCGCAACTCGTCGGCCACCTCGCGATGTGACGGATGTGACCGCTGTGCCCTCTTCCGCCCATTGACGGCGGCGTGTTCCGGGTCCACGGCAGAACACTACAACTTCCCGCCATCTTTGGGCACTTCGCCGGAAGGTGGTTATGAGTCGCATCCAAGAGGAGATAAGTACAGTTAAGTTGGTCGCCAACTTGAGCAACATGGTCAAGCTTCCGCAAGGTTGGCCAGTTGGGCGGCCGGCAGGGACCACCGTCCCGAAGGGAGGACCGCCATGCCGCTCATCGCCATCGCCCTCGCTGCCCTTGCCGTCGGTTTCGAGCAGTTCGTCCAGTGGAAGCTGGGCGCGATGGGCATCGTCGCCTTCGTCGCGCTCACGGTCGGAATCAAGGTAAAGAGCGTCGCGATCGGCGGGATCGGAGCGGTGATCCTCGTGATGCTGCTCGCCCAGTCCGGCTGATCGGGTTCCCTTCCGGAGGGGAGCCGGGAGCCCGGTCGGTCCGTCCGCACAGCCACAACTGAACACGGTCGCCACAGCACAGCCACAACTTCACAGCTCTCGCTACGGACGCACCGCCACAACCGAACACCGTCAGCACCCGCACCGCCACAACCGAACACCGTCAGCACCCGCACAGCCACAACTTCACAGCTCGCTACGGACGCACCGCCACAACTGAACAGCTCGTCACGGATGCCGAGCAGCAACCCGCCGTCGTCGTAAGGGAGGTCAGAAGATGTCCGGGCACCACGGGCGCCTGGACGTACGCAGCAGGGCGTCGGCCGACCGGCCGGCGCCCGCTCGTTCTTCCCGCACCCGCCCGAGCGCGGCCAGCCGTACGGCCGACTCGTCGCCGAGCCACAGGGCCGCCAGGTCGCCCACGTCGAGGGTGAGATCGGCGTCGGCCGTCGTCGGCGTGCAGGAGCCGCCCTCCGCCGACGCCTCCAGCCGGTAGCGCCCGCCGCTCAGCCCGTCCCGGTCGGCCACCTCCAGCACCAGCTCGCCCTCCCCCTCGTACGTCCGCGCCTCCAGCGCGCGCACGACGTCCAGGACCCGCACCCACAGCCAGTCCGACTGCGTGGTGATCCTGGCCGCCCTCGGGTCGGGCAGGAAGAAGGGGAGCAGGTCGTCGGGGGCCCGCCAGCCGCTCGTGACCCGGGTGATCCAGTCGATCGAGCAGAGGTAGCGCCACAGGGCGCGTTCGGCGGCCGGGGTCGACGCGATCAGCCAGTTCACGCTCGCCGTGTTGTGCGGCTGCTTGTCGTGCCAGTTGTCGTCCGACCCGTAGGAGACCAGTCCCTCGACCTCGCCGTCCGCCGAGCGGTACGCCGCGTAGTACGGCTCGGTCCAGCTCGGGTCGAGCCGTACGGCTCCGGTGTTGATCCGCCACCACATCTCGTTGCGGCTCACCGCGCCCGGCTGGGCCCGGCGGACGCGCTCATGGAGTTCGGGCCCGGCCTTGCGGACGTCCTCGGCGTCCACGAGGTCGATACGGCCGCCGTCCTCCGGCACGGGCCCGCGTCGGTCGAGGCCGGTGCGCGGGACGTCGATCGTCCACTCGGTCATCCAGGTGGCGGCCCCGAAGCCGTAGCGGCCGTAGATCGGGTACTCGGCGGCGATCAGGGTCGCGACGACGTCTCCGCGGTCCTTCGCGGCCGTGAGGTCCCGGGCCATCATGCGGGTGAGCAGGCCGCGGCGGCGGTGCGTGGCGGTGACCGTGACGCCGGTGACCGCGTCGGCGGGCACGGCCGCGCCGCCGACGGCGGTGAGCTGCTGGTCGAAGGAGCGGAACGTCGCGACACACCGGCCGCCGTCGAAGGCGCCGAGGAAGCGTCCGGGCTCGAACTGGGTGCGGCGGGCCTCCAGCTCACTGTCGGGGACGGTCGGGGGGCGCAGGAAGCCGGTGTTCACCGCGCGGAGCCAGTCGCCGAGTTCGGGTTCGGTGACGGGGCGTATCTCGATGTCGGGGTGCGGGCGCGTCATGGAGCCACGGTAGGCGGGCGCGGGAGGGGTGTCGCGGGCATTTCCGCTCCCGGGCGGCGCCCCCGGCGCGGGCATTCCCACTCCCGGACGGCGCCCCCGACACGGGCATTCCCGCGCCCAGACGGCGCCCCCGGCCCGGGCATTCCCACTCCCGGACGGCGCCCCCGGCGCGGGCGGCGCCCCGGCCCGTCCGCCGCCGCTCTCAGAAGGCCGCCCGGATCTCCCCCACTTCGCGCCCGCCGCCGGTCAGCGGCGCCCGCCCGACCCGCTCCACCACCGGCGCGTCGACCCCCATGAGGCCCAGCGCCCGCCCCAGCACCGGCCCCAGGGCCCGTCCCCCGCCGTCCTCGACCTTGAACGCGAGGGCCCGGCCGTCAGGCAGGGCGACCGCCTGGACGGCCTCCGCGCCCATCTTCGAGAGGGTGCCGGGGATCTCACGCATCAGCCAGGTGTCGGGGCGGCGGGTGCCGGCGACGTACTCGGGGTGGGTGCGCATGGCGTCGGCGACCCGGCGTTCGGCGGTGCCGGGGGCGGCGAGGACGAAGGAGCGGTAGGCGCGGGCCAGGCCGGTGAGGCTGATCGCCATCAGGGGGGCGCCGCAGCCGTCCGTGCCGACGGCGGCCACCCGCTCGCCGGACGCGTCCTCCACAACCGTGTGGATGAGCCGCTGCAACGGATGCCCGGCCGCGAGGTACGTCTCCAGCGGCCACTCGCGCAGCACGCACGCGGCCAGCATCGCCGTGTGCTTGCCGGAGCAGTTCATGGTCACGCGGGACCGCGCCGCGCCCGACGCCAGGTACGTCTCCCGCTCCGCCTCGTCCAGCGGGAGGTCCGGCGGGCACTGGAGCAGTTCCTCGTCCAGTCCGTGCTCGTCCAGCATCTTGTGGACCAGATCGCGGTGGAAGGGCTCGCCGGAGTGGCTGGCGGCGGCCAGGGCGAGGCGCTCGCCCGCCAGGTCCAGGCCCGCCCGCAGGATGCCCGCCGCCTGCATCGGCTTGTTGGACGAGCGGGGGAAGACGGGCGACGTCACGTCCCCGAGGGCCAGCTCCACCGCCCCGTCGGAGTCCAGCAGGACCAGGCTGCCGCGGTGCCGCCCTTCGACGAAGCCGGAGCGGACGACCTCGGCGAGGGCGGGCGGTATGGCGGACGAGGCGGACATGGGCGGTGGCCTTCCGGAGAGGGGACCCGCCCGGGCAGCGGGCCCCGGGGTCGCCGGTACGGCCGCCGCGTCACACGAGCAGGTCGTCGACTTGCGCTTCCCCCTCACGGTACCTGCGGGCGATCTCCGCGCTGCAGTCGTCCGCCGTGCGCTGGAGCCGCTGCCGGCGCCGGGACACCTGCTGCTCGTACCGCACGAGCCGCCGCATCGCCGTGCTCAGCTCCAGGTCCGTGCGCGCGGCCAGGTCGGAGAGCTCGACCTCGGAGAGCATCTCCGCCGCCAGCAGCCGGTACTCCTCGCTGTGCGGAGTGCCCAGCGTCACATGGCGGGCGGAGGAACGGTGCCGGGCCGGGGCGTCGGTGAGGATCTCCGGCAGCCGCTCGACCACCGACGCCACCTCCGCCCCCACGGCCACGACGGACGTCGGCCCGCGGCGCGCCAGCTCCGCCCGCAGGATGTCGATCCGCCCCTGGAGCAACCGCCGTACGTAGCTGAGGTCGGCCTCGTCGCGCTGGGCGTCCCGGCGCAGGGTGCGCAGTTCGGGCAGGCTCAGCACGGCCAGGTCGTGCTCGGGCGGGTCAGTGGGCAGCACTGGGCTGTCGGTGCGCTGCACGGGCGGCCGCTGGGTGCCCAGCCGCCCGGTACTCGGTGTGATCATGTGGCTCTACCGTCCCCTCGACCGGCGAATGGAAGCATCGTGCCACCCCAAGTAGCCGCTATGTGACCGAGTGCCCTCGATCGGCCCCAGATGGGGGCTTAAGGAGCAAAAGAAGCACTCTCCGGAGATCCCCGGAGATCTCCGAAGAACCCCGAAAAACCCCGGAGAACGCGAAAAACCCCGGAGAACCCGGGGATACCCGGATGTTCCCCGGGCCGTCGGCACCCCTGACGACCGCCGCCCGGCCGCACGGCATCATGGTCGGCATGCGTGCAGTGGTGCAGAGAGTGGACGGCGCGAGCGTCGTGGTGGACGGCGAGACGGTCGGGGAGATCGACGGCGAGGGCCTGTGCGTCCTGGTCGGCGTGACCCACGAGGACACCAAGGAGAAGGCGGCTCAGCTCGCCCGCAAGCTGTGGTCGGTCCGCATGCTGGCCGACGAGAAGTCGTGCAGCGACATCGACGCCCCGCTCCTCGTCATCAGCCAGTTCACCCTCTACGGCGACGCCCGCAAGGGCCGCCGCCCCACCTGGAACGCGGCCGCCCCGGGCGACGCGGCCGAGCCGCTGGTCGACGAGGTGGTCGCACAGTTGCGCTCCCTCGGCGCCACGGTGGCGACGGGCCGCTTCGGCGCGCGGATGCGGGTCTCCCTGACCAACGACGGCCCGTTCACCGTCCTGGTGGAGATCTAGGGTTCCACGACGACTTCCTGGGCCGCCGCCGTACTGTCGGCGACCAGCCGCGCGTCCAGCGGCACGTTCCGTTTCACCAGGGCCAGGGCGACCGGCCCGAGCTCGTGGTGGCGCGCGGACGTCGTGATGAAGCCGATCTTGCGGCCGTCGGGCCCCTCGTCCGCGAGGCGCAGTTCAGTGCCGGCCGGGGGCAGGTGCACCTCGCTGCCGTCGAGGTGCAGGAAGACGAGCCTGCGCGGCGGCTTGCCGAGGTTCTGCACCCGGGCCACCGTCTCCTGACCGCGGTAGCAGCCCTTCTGGAGATGCACCGCGGTGTCGATCCAGCCCAGCTCGTGCGGGATCGTGCGGTGGTCGGTCTCGAAGCCGAGACGCGGGCGGTGCTGTTCGACGCGGAGCGCCTCGTAGCCGAGGATCCCGATCGCGGGACCGGACTTCTCGGCGTACGACTCCAGGTCCGCGCGCGGGAGGAACAGGTCACGGCCGTAGGCCGTCTCGCGTACGGCGGCGTCCTCGGGGACCTCGGCGATCGAACCGGCGGGCAGGTGGACGACCGCGAAGTCGGCGGTGCGGTCGGCGACGTCGACCCGGTAGAAGAACTTCATCGACTCCAGGTAGCCGACCAGCGCCTCCTGGGTGCCGGGTTCGACGTGCGCCCAGGTCGTCGAGCCGTCGTCGACCAGGTACAGGGCGTGCTCGATGTGGCCGTGCGCGGACAGGATCAGCGCCTCGGTGGCCTGGCCCGCCGGGAGGTCGCTGACGTGCTGGGTGAGCAGGAGGTGCAGCCAGCTCAGCCGGTCCTCGCCGGTGACCGTGACGACTCCGCGGTGCGAGAGGTCCACGAAACCGGTGCCGCCGGCGAGGGCGCGCTGCTCGCGGAACAGGTCGCCGTAGTGCGCGGCGACGCCTTCGTCCACGCCTTCGGCGGGGACGGCGCCGGGCAGGGTCAGCAGAGGGCTCTTCATACGCCTAAGCCTACGACTCGGTAGTTGAACTCTCGGAAGTTGAATGCTTTACGGAACAGTCCTGGCACCGCCCGAAGATCGCGAAGTGCTTCATGTCCGTCTCGAAGCCGAACTCGTCCCGCAGCTTGGCGGTGAATCCGGCGGCCACCGACACGTCCGCCTCGATCACGTTCGTGCAGTCACGGCAGACCAGGTGGATGTGATGGTGCCGGTCGGCGAGGTGGTACGTCGGCGCGCCGTGCCCCAGATGGGCATGGCTGACCAGCCCCAGCTCCTCCAGCAGCTCCAGCGTCCGGTAGACGGTGGAAATGTTGACCCCCGACGCCGTCTTCCTCACTTCCACGAGGATGTCGTCGGGGGTCGCGTGTTCCAGGGTGTCCACGGCTTCGAGCACGAGTTGCCGCTGCGGCGTCAGCCGGTAGCCGCGCTGCCTGAGGTCACTCTTCCAGTCGGTGCTCACCACACCCAAGAGTCTAGGACTACTTGAAGAACGCGATGCCGTCGTCCGGCATGTCGTCGGGCAGGGCCTTGGCCCAGCGCTCGACGTCCTCGGGGGTGACGACCTTCTTCAGGTGGGCCGACATGTAGGGGCGCAGCTCGACCTCCGGGGTCTGCTTCTCGCCGACCCACATGAGGTCGCTGTTGACGTAGCCGTACAGCCGCTTGCCACCGGTGTAGGGGCCGGAGGCGGCGGTGCGCGCCACCGCGTCGGTGACCAGGTCGATCTGCGGCTTCTTGGCGGCGAGTTCGCCGTACCAGACCTCGACGACGCCGTCGTCGCGGGTCATCGTCACCTCGACCTTGCGGCCGGCGTCGACGCGCCAGAAACCGGACTCGGACTCCAGCGGCCTGACCTTGTTGCCGTCGTTGTCGAGCACCCAGGTGTGCGAGCGGTACTCCAGGAAGTCCCGGCCGTCGTGCGTGAAGGAGACCTCCTGTCCGAAGTTGCACTTCTCGGAGCCGGGGAAGTCGTGCACGCCCGCGCCCGCCCAGTTGCCGAGCAGGAAGACGAGCGGGACAAGGTCCTTGTGGAGGTCGGACGGGATCTCGATCATGAGCAGCAGTTCCTAGACGTGGGTCAGCGCTGGCCCTGGTACAGCTTCTTCACCGTCAGCCACGTGAAGGCGAGCACGCCGACGCAGACCAGGACCAGCAGGGCCTCGAAGAAAACCTCAAGCACGGAGTGCTCCTCGGACGTTCGTGGGATGGCCAGTTCACAAGGGCCGGGCCCCAGCTTACGCGGCCGGGACCCGGGACTCCGTGTGAGGTACGCCCTCGCGGGGCTCAGCCCAGCAGCTGGCTCTGCAGGACCACCGTCTGCTGGAACGGGACGGAGCGCGCGCCGCCCTCGCGGGACTGGACGATCACCCCGAGGACGTCACCGGCGGACAGGTACGCCTGCCGGACCTGTTCGCCGCCGTACGGCTTGTTCTCGACGTAGACCGAGCGCTGTACGTCGTCGGGCCGGGCCGATTCCGGGAACTGGTCGTCGAAGGCGAGCGAGTCGGCGCCGCGCGCCAGGTGCGTGGGGCCGGCGGCCGCGGCGAGGTCGGTGTACAGCTCGTCCACGACGGCCGCGGTGTCGAAGCGCAGGAGGTAGACGCGGGTGTGCGTGCCGTCCTGGGTCGTCCAGCCGCGGGCCGCGATGTGCCGCAGGCCGTGGTCGGTCAGCTGCTGCCGGAGGCCGTCGCGCTCCTCGGGTTCGTACTCCGCGAGGAAGTCCTTCGTCGCCAGCCAGCCGTCCGCCCCGCGCAGCGCCTTGTCACCGGTGGCGCCCTCGGGGGCGGGCAGCACGAGAGCCCGCAGGTCGGCGTGGTGGGTACCGGCCTTGTTGGCGTCGGCGAACGGCCGCGGACTGCCGGACGGCAGCGGCGGCTTCGTCAGCTCCGGGTACACCCAGCGCCCGTCCGACTCCGTCGCCAGTCCCGGTACGTCCGTGCGCTCCATCTCCGTGATCCCGTACGCCGCTCCCGCCCCGACCACCGCGAAGACGACGACGGCCGCCGTCCAGCGCAGCACGGCCCGCAGGACCCGGCGGTCCCTGGGCGGGGGTGCGGCGAAGGGAGCGGGCGACGGCGGCAGGACGGCCTGCGGCCGCTCGACGACCACCGGGGAGACGAGGTGCGCCTGGACGGGCGGCCCGCTCCGCCCGGCGGCCGGGTCCGTGACGGCTGACCGCGGGTCGGTGACCGGTGACTGCGGGTCCGTGACGACTGACTGCGCGTCCGTGACGGCTGACTGCGCGTCCGTGACCGGTGGCTGCGGGTCCGTGACCGGTGACTGCGGGTCCGTGACCGGTGACTGGTCGGTGCTCATACCGCCTCCCCCGGCTCGGATATGCGGTCCAGCTGTTCGCGCAGCAGCAACGCGACCCCCTTGGTGTCGAGCGGCTTGACCCCGTCCGCCGTGGCGGTGACCAGGACGTCGCCCTCGTAGGCGGAGCAGAACATGGTGTCGAGGTCCGTTTCGGCGTCCTTGGGCGGCAGGAAGCACTGGGCGTTCTTGTGGCCCTTGATCTCCGGTCCCTCGCGGAACACCTCCAGGGCGTCCAGGAACTCGTTCTGGAACGTGGAGATGTCCTTGACGGCCGCCTTGGACTCCATCTGGGCGAGCACGATGCTGACCGAGTAGGTCCCCGTGTTCGCGCCGAGCGCGCTCGCCTCGGAGCTGAGGTAGCTGCGCATCGCCATGCCGGTGAGCCGCTGGCGGTCGATCTCCTTCTCCAGCTTCCTGCGCTGGGTACGCGGCAGACCGCTCAGCGACTCCTTGCGCAGGGCGGTCGCCTGGGCCCCGCTGAGCTGCGCGTCGGAGCCGTACCGGCCGAGGTCCGGACCACGGGACCACCCGTCGGTCCCGTACGGCACGAGCAGACCGGCGACCCCCTGGACGGTGGCCGCCTTCTTCTCGTCGGCCGTGCTCGGCGGGAACTGCCAGACGGGCGCCCCGGCGTCCCGCTCGGCACCGTCCACGGTGACCGCGGTGAACCCGACGCCGCCCACGACGGCCCCGGCCACCACCAGGGCACCGGCCACGGTGGCGATCCGGCGGCGCAGAGCGCCGTTCCGGCCGGGCGGCGCCGGCACCGGCTCCGGGTAGCCCCCGCCCGGATACGGCGGCGGCACGACGAACTCGACGGCACCCACGTGACCGACGGTGCCCGCGTGGCCGGCCGGGGGCGGGGTGGCCCCGCCGGGAGGGGTGGCGGGGGCGGGCGGAGCCGCCGGCGCGCCCGCGGGCTCCGGGGCCGCCGGGCCGCCGGGAGCGCCGTGCTGTTCGCTGGGGTTGTCGGTCACAGCCGCTCCATCTGCCGTGTGGCCAGGTCCAGGATCGCCTTCTTGGAGATCGGCTCGCTGTCGTAGATCCAGATCTCCATGGCGATGTCGCCGCGCCAGGCGTGCGCCTCCGCGCTGTACAGCGGCAGGTATCCGGCCTCGGTCTCGGGCTCCTTGTGCACGTACGCCCTGCCGTCGGCGGTACCGGGGACGGCCCAGCTGTCGGTGGAGTCCTCGGCGTCGGCCCAGTAGTGGCCGCTGTCCGCGGAGTCGGCGGCGGCGACGGCCTCCTCCTGCCGGAACTGGATCAGCCGGACCTCGACCGTGGACGTGCTGCCCTCCCAGCCGGTGACGGCGGCGCGGCGGAACTCGTCCCCGACCAGGTTGCCGAACATCTCGGCCGGGTCCTCGTAGCTGTCGGCGTACTCGGCCAGGTCCATCCAGCCGTCGGAGCCGTCCAGCCACTCGGCGGCCTTCATCCCGGCCGGCTTCTTCACCAGCAGCTCGCGCAGGTCCCCGTCCGTCCTCACCCGGCGGTCCCGGGCGGCGGACAGCGGCTCGGGTGCCGGGCCCTTCGCCTGTGCCAGCCTCGGCTGCGACAGCGAGGCCAGCCGCGTCGGCTCGCGGTCGGCCTGGACGAGGTAGCCGGCACAGGTGCCGGCGACGACGCCGAGCACGGCCGCACCGGCGATCAGCGCGGCCGTACGCCCACGGCGGCGCGGCCGGGGCGCGCCGGCCTCGGCGGGCACCGCGACCGGAGCGACCGGAGCGACCGGCACAACCGCCGCAACCGGCCCAACCGGCGTGTTTGCGGCCTCTTCGGGTACTTCCAAGACGTCCCCCCACAGAACGTGAAGTGCGCATTCCGTATGCGCGCTCACGTGAGACTCGCGGTCGCTACCCGCAGTTGTAGGGGTGTTGATTACGATTCGGCCATGGCGAAGAAGCTCGTGATCAAGGTGACGGCCGGGGCGGACGCCCCCGAGCGCTGCTCGCAGGCGTTCACGGTGGCCGCGGTGGCCGTGGCCAGCGGTGTGGAGGTCTCCCTGTGGCTGACCGGGGAGTCCGCCTGGTTCGCCCTGCCGGGGCGGGCCGCCGGGTTCGAGCTGCCGCACGCGGCCCCGCTGCCCGACCTGCTCGACTCGGTCCTGGCGGCCGGCCGCGTCACCCTGTGCACGCAGTGCGCGGCCCGCCGGGACATCACGGAGAAGGACGTCCTGGAGGGCGTGCGGATCGCGGGCGCCCAGGTCTTCGTCCAGGAGGCGCTGGGGGAGGAGACGCAGGCGCTCGTCTACTGAGACGTACGCCGTCTACCGGGGCCGTTTCCTGCCGTCCAGCTCGTCCCACCACTGGTCGGACGTCGGGTCGCCGGAGGGGTCGTCCCACCAGCGGTCGTCGGGGCCGCGCCGGTTGGCGACCACCGCGGCGAACGGCGGGATGACCATCGCCACCACGCACATCCCGACGGCCACCGGCACCGACCACAGGCGTACGACGGCCCAGGCCAGGACGAACAGCGCGATGCAGGTGCCCATCAGGGCGAAGTACGTGTGCCGCCGCCGTGCGTACATACGTCCAGCGTAGGCCCGGCCCGGTCGCGCAGGCATGCCGAAGGGCCGCACCCCCGGGGGTGCGGCCCTTCGGCGACTCCTCCGCCGTCAGACGGCGATCGCGACCTCCGCGAGACCGCCCTGCTGGGCGACGACCGTGCGGTCGGCGGTGCCGCCGGGCACGAGGGCGCGGACGGTCCAGGTGCCCTCGGCCGCGTAGAAGCGGAACTGGCCCGTCGCGGACGTCGGGACCTCCGCGGTGAACTCGCCGGTCGAGTCCAGCAGCCGGACGTAGCCGGTCACCGGCTCGCCGTCGCGGGTCACCTGACCCTGGATGGTGGTCTCACCGGGCTTGATCGTCGAGGCGTCCGGGCCGCCGGCCTTCGCTCCGCACATGTCGTTCTCCTGAAGGGTGATGAAAGGTCGGTCGGGGTGCTTACTTGTTGGCGCCGAGCTCGATCGGCACGCCCACCAGGGAGCCGTACTCGGTCCAGGAGCCGTCGTAGTTCTTGACGTTCTCGACACCGAGCAGCTCGTGCAGCACGAACCAGGTCAGGGCCGAGCGCTCGCCGATGCGGCAGTAGGCGATGGTGTCCTTGGCCAGGTCCACCTGCTCCTCGGCGTAGAGCTCCTTGAGCTCCTCGTCCGACTTGAAGGTGCCGTCGTCGTTGGCGTTCTTCGACCACGGGATGTTGCGGGCGGACGGGACGTGGCCCGGACGCTGCGACTGCTCCTGCGGGAGGTGCGCCGGGGCGAGCAGCTTGCCGCTGAACTCGTCGGGCGAGCGGACGTCGACCAGGTTCTGCGCACCGATCGCGGCGACGACGTCGTCACGGAAGGCGCGGATCGCGGTGTTCTGCGGCTTGGCCTTGTACTCGGTCGTGGGGCGCTCGGGCACCTCCTCGACCAGCTCGCGGGCGTCCAGCTCCCACTTCTTGCGGCCGCCGTCGAGAAGCTTGACGTTCTCGTGGCCGTACAGCTTGAAGTACCAGTAGGCGTAGGACGCGAACCAGTTGTTGTTGCCGCCGTACAGGATGACCAGTGTGTCGTTGGCGATGCCCTTGGCCGACAGGAGCTTCTCGAAGCCCTCCTGGTCGACGAAGTCACGGCGGACCGGGTCCTGGAGGTCCTTGGTCCAGTCGATGCGGATCGCGTTGCGGATGTGGTTCTTCTCGTACGCCGACGTGTCCTCGTCCACCTCGACGATCGCGATGTTCGGGTCGTCGAGGTTGGCCTCGACCCAGTCGGCGTCTACCAGGACGTCGCTGCGGCTCATGCTTTTCTCCTCCGGGGCAGTTACGGCGGGGCGTGAAGTGAGACGGGCGCGCGCGTTCGTGTCCGGGGGGCAGCACGGGGCCGCCCCGGGCAGGGCGCGGGAGAACGCGGAAGCCGGGCGCTTCCGCTCAGAAAGTGCGACAGAGCATGGCGGCGACGCGGCACAGGTCCACTGCCCGCCGCTTCGTGAGATCCGCCTGTCCCCCGGATCGGGGAACGCTCAAAGTGCACTGCATGCGGTCGATCGTAGGGACGGACGGGCGGGCGTGTCACCGGCGTGTCGCATTATGAGACGCGATCGTCCGCGATGTGAGAAGAGAACCGCGCCCGGGCCGTGTTCGCACGGTTCCCGGCCGGGTGCCGGGGGCATCGCCCCTCCGGCCTGGAAGCGGCGTCTCGCCTGTCGGACACCGCCCGTCCACCGACCGCCGTCGTCCTACCCCGCGAGCTTGACGTTCGAACCCTTCACCGTGATCTCCACGCCGTTCGGCGCGGCCTGCACCTTGTCGAGCTGGATGCCGCCGGGCAGGCCGTCGATCTTCTGCTCGAAGTCGGTGATGGAACGGACCCGGTTCTCGGCCAGGTCGGCACCGCTGAACGAGGGCAGCGTGTCGGCGTTCACCCGCACCGTGTCGCCCTCGGCGGTGACCGTGCTCAGCACGAACACCGGTTCCGGCAGCTCGGTGCCGAACACCGTGGCCTCGATCTCGACCTTGATCTTGCCGTTGCCGCCGTCGGAGAGGCCGACGATGTTGGCGGTGACGCCCGGGGCCACCTCCGTGGGCTGGGACCGGGCGGCCTTGAGCAGCTCGGCGTAGGTGATGGACGCGGTGCCGGTGGCGTCGGCCGCGGTGGCGGAGCTGTAGTCGCCGGAGAACGCGACGCCCCGCATGTTCGCGGTGAGGTCGTCGATACGGATCGTGCCGCCCTCGGTGCCGGTGTCCGCCTGGTAGTCCTCGATGCCGACCTGGACGTCGTCCAGTTCCCCGCCGGCGACCTGGGTGAGGAAGGGGAAGCCCTTGATGGAGACGTCCGGCGTGGCGGCCAGGTTCTCCGTGGTCCTCAGCTTGTCCGCGACCTCGCCCTCCGCGAAGTTGACCGCGACGCGGTCGGCGATCACGAAGAGGCCGCCGAGTATCACGACGACGATCAGCAGTATTCGCAGTGCGCGCATGCGCGTATCCCCCAGGGCGGCGGTTCCTGACGACCGGGTGGCCGCAGAGCGCGAGAGTAACCCCGCGGTGGGCCCGCTTCGGATGATTGTCGATCACCTGTGACAGGGGAGGCACCCGGCACCGGTCCCTCCGGGTGACGACCGAAAGGTGACACCGGGACCTAGACCAGCGCCCGCCCCAGCACGTAGACCGCCGGTGCCGCCGCGGCCAGCGGCAGGGCCACGCCCGCCGTGAAGTGGACGAACCGGGACGGGTAGTCGTAGCTCGCCACCCGGTGGCCGATCAGCGCGCACACCGCCGCGCCCGCGCCCAGCAGCGCGCCCTTCGCACCCAGGCCGGCCATCCCGCCGACCGCGATGCCCGCGCCCGCCGCCGCGAGCAGCGAGACCAGCACGGAGACCGGCGTCGGCAGGGGCAGCGCGCGGGCGAGGACGGCGACGGCCACCGCGGCGGCGCCCACCGTGACCGCGTCCGGCTCGGCCGCGAGGTGCCCGGCGGCGACGATGGCCAGGGCCGCCGAGGCGACACCCGCCATCAGGCCGTACATCCGCTCGTCCGCGCCGGCGTGCGAGCGGAGCTGGAGGACGAGGGACAGCAGCACCCACACGCCCAGCGTGCCGAGGATCGCCGCGGGCCCGTTCTCCCGGCCGGCCGCCAGCAGCACGCCGTCCGCCGCCAGCGCCCCGAGGAACGCCAGCGCGATGCCCTGCCGGGCGGGCCACATGCCGTTCAGCCGGAACCAGCCGGCCGCCGTGACGGCCTGGAGGACGACGAGGGGCACGAGCAGGGCGTACGAGCCGAGCGCCGCCGTCCCGGACAGGAGCAGGCCGAGCAGCGCCGTGAGCACGGCGGGCTGCATCCCGGGTTCGATGATCGGCGAACGCCCCTCCAGCCGGGCGCGCTGCGCGTCGGTGACGCGGGCGTTGCCGACGACGGTGGCGGGTCCGTAGCCGGGACCCGGCCCCGGTTCCCCGGCCGCCGGTGCCGGTCCCTGTGCCTGCGCCGCGGGGGCCTGCGGCTGCTGTGCCGGGTAGGAGGGGTGCACCGGCTCGGCGGGCCCCTGCTGCGGCAGGTAGGCCGTCTCGGCCGCCGGGACCGGGTGCTGGTGCTGGTGCACCTGCGTCTCCCAGGTCTGCCCCTGCCACTGCTGCGTGTACTGCTGGGCCGCCTGCGGGTCCTCGTGGGCCTGCTGCCCGTGCCACCCGTACGCCGGAGCGTGCGGGTGCTGGGCGGGCGGGTCCCCCTGCGCCGGCGGCTGGGGCGCCTGCTGCTGCGGCGCCTGCTGGTACGGGTGGTACCCCTCGTACCCCTCGTATCCCTGGTAGGGAGCGCCCTCGTACGGCTGGTCGGTCATCGTCACCCTCCTGCGAACGGCGGGAGCACCTCGACCGTGCCGCCGTCGGCCAGCCGTACCGTCTCATGTGCGCGGGTGCCCACGGGGTCACCGTCGACGAGGAACGAGCATCGCCGCAGGACGCGGACGAGTTCGCCGGGGTGTCGCTCGCGCGCCGCGTCGAGCGCCTCGGCGAGTGTGGCCGCGTCGCACGGCTCCTCGGCGACGCCGGCCGCGGCCTTCGCGGCGGCCCAGTAGCGCACCGTGACCTCTGCCATTCCGGTTCCTCAATCAATCGGCGGTGTACCCGGTCAGGCTAGCCCGCCCGACCGACAGCCCAGTCCCCGATCCGGGCCAGCAGTCCGTCGGTGGCGGCGTGCTCCGCGTGGCCCATGCCGGGCTCCAGCCACAGTTCGCCGTGGCCGTCGGCGGCGTCGGCCAGCATCCGGGGGTGATCGACGGGGAAGTAGCCGTCGGCGTCGCCGTGCACGATCAGCAGGGGGGTCGGGGCGATCCGGGGCACCGCCTCCACGGGGGACAGCGGTACCGGGTCCCAGTCCCGGTGGTGGATACGGGTGCGGAACCCGTAGCGGCCCACCACGCGGCCGGCGGGGCGGGTCACCAGCCAGTGGAGCCGGCGCATGGGAGCCGTGCCCCGGTAGTACCACCGGGCGGGGGCGCTCACCGACACCACCGCGTCCGTCGCCGCATCCGTGCGCCCCGCGTGCACCCGCTCCTCCGCAGGCGGGTTCGCGCCGTGCAGCGCCGCGTGCCGCAGGGCCACCGAACCGCCCATGGAGAAGCCGACGGTGACCACGCGCGCGTGCCCGAACGAACGGGCCCAGCCGACCGCGGCCGCGAGGTCCAGCACCTCCCGGTCACCGACCGTGGAGCGCCCGCCGGACGCCCCGTGGCCTCGGAAGGAGAACGTGACCACGGCCCCGTACCGGGCGAAGGCGGCCGCGATCCGGCGGACGTGCGGGCGGTCCACGTCGCCCGTGAAACCGTGGGCGACGACGAACACCACATCGCCGGGAGATGACGCCGAGGCGTCGTATACGGCGGCCCCCGGGTCGTATACGGAATCGATCGTCACACCATCGGCGGTGTGCAGAAACGTCCGCAAAGGGGTACGTCTGCTCGTCTCAGAGTGCGGACGATCGGTGGAACGCGCCACATGACCTGCCGAACCAGTGCTCATGTGGGCTATTCTCCTGGGCAGAGGACTCGGGCAGCGTAGCCCCCGGGTCCTTTTGTGCTTTCGGAAGCGTTGTATACGAAGCGGGAAACCGCAGGTGTACGGGGCCCCGGGATCGCAGAGCAGTGCCGCACCGCTCACGTCCTCGCAGGGACCGAGGAGGAACCAGACGTATGAGTTCTCTGCTGCTCCTGACCAACGCCCTCCAGCCGTCGACGGAGGTGCTTCCCGCTCTCGGCCTGCTGCTGCACAACGTGCGCGTGGCTCCGGCGGAGGGCCCCGCCCTCGTCGACACCCCGGGTGCCGACGTCATCCTGATCGACGGGCGCCGTGACCTGCCGCAGGTCCGCAGCCTGTGCCAGCTGCTGCGGTCCACCGGACCCGGTTGTCCGCTCATCCTCGTCGTGACCGAGGGCGGCCTCGCGGCCGTCACCGCCGACTGGGGCATCGACGACGTCCTGCTGGACACCGCCGGACCGGCGGAGGTCGAGGCGCGCCTGCGCCTGGCCATGGGCCGCCAGCAGATCGTCAACGACGACTCGCCCATGGAGATCCGCAACGGCGACCTGTCGGTCGACGAGGCGACCTACTCCGCCAAGCTCAAGGGCCGGGTGCTCGACCTCACCTTCAAGGAGTTCGAGCTCCTGAAGTACCTCGCCCAGCACCCCGGCCGCGTCTTCACCCGCGCGCAGCTCCTCCAGGAGGTCTGGGGCTACGACTACTTCGGCGGCACCCGGACGGTCGACGTGCACGTACGCCGGCTGCGCGCCAAGCTCGGGCCCGAGCACGAGTCGCTGATCGGGACCGTCCGCAATGTCGGTTATCGATTCGTTACTCCGGAGAAGGGCGACCGGGCCTCGGACGACGCGAAGGCCAAGGCCGCCGCGGCAAAGCCGGAGGATGCGGACGAGACGGCCGCTCTGGACGCCGCCGAGATCGCGGCGGAGGCGTAGCCGGTATGGGCAGGGCGGCCCTCCCTCACGCCCGCGCCGGGGGAGGCGTCTTCGCGCCCTGCCCAGAGCGGGTCCATCCGCGTAGACTCCGCGCGTGGCCAAGGTAACCAGGGATGATGTGGCGCGGCTGGCAGGGACGTCCACCGCCGTCGTCAGCTATGTCATCAACAACGGACCCCGGCCGGTCGCCCCGGCCACGCGCGAGCGTGTCCTCGCCGCGATCAAGGAACTGAGCTACCGCCCCGACCGGGTCGCCCAGGCGATGGCGTCGCGGCGCACCGACCTCATAGGCCTGATCGTGCCGGACGCGCGCCAGCCCTTCTTCGGGGAGATGGCGCACGCGGTCGAGCAGGCCGCGTCCGAGCGCGGGAAGATGGTGCTCGTCGGCAACTCCGACTACGTCGGCGAGCGCGAGGTCCACTACCTGCGCGCCTTCCTGGGCATGCGTGTCTCGGGGCTCATCCTCGTCAGCCACGCGCTGAACGACAACGCCGCCGCCGAGATCGACGCCTGGGACGCCCGGGTGGTGCTGCTGCACGAGCGTCCGGAGGCCATCGACGACGTCGCCGTCGTCACCGACGACCTGGGCGGCGCCCAGCTCGCCGTCCGCCACCTGCTGGAGCACGGCTACGAGTACGTCGCCTGCGTGGGCGGCACCGCGGAGACCCCCGCCGTCGGCGACCCCGTCTCCGACCACGTCGAGGGCTGGCGGCGCGCGCTCCAGGAGGCCGGTGTCTCCCCGGAGGGCCGGCTGTTCGAGGCGCCGTACAACCGCTACGACGCCTATCGCATCGCGCTCGACATCCTCTCCGGGCCCCGGCGGCCGCCCGCGGTCTTCTGCTCCACCGACGACCAGGCCATCGGCGTGCTGCGCGCGGCGCGCGAACTGCGCATCGACGTGCCCGGCGAGCTGGCGGTGGCCGGCTTCGACGACATCAAGGAGGCGGCGCTGACCGACCCGCCGCTGACCACGGTCGCCTCGGACCGCTCCGCGATGGCGCGGGCCGCCGTGGACCTCGTCCTCGACGACGGGCTGCGGGTGGCGGGGTCCCGGCCGGAGCGGCTGAAGCAGTTCCCGTCACGGCTGGTGGTACGTAGGTCCTGCGGCTGCGTGTAGCGCACCACTGGGTGCGGCTCCGCCGGGACGCTTCTCCCAGGGTTCTCGAGAGCGCCCCGTAAGCCACGAGACGCGTCTTTATTTCGGGCGAACGAGGTTCTGCCGGGCTTCTCAGGAAGCGCTCAGGGAGCTCTCATGGTCGGCGGACAGGCTACGTGTCATGACCGAGAGCTTCCGCCGCAGCGGCGAGTACGAGAACCCGTACCAGGGTGACCAGCAGCACGCCTCCTCGCCCGTGAACCCCGAGTGGCCGCCCCCGCCGGCCCACGCGCCGGCCCAGGCGCACGCGCCGGCACAGTCGGCCGCCGTCGAGCCGGGCAGCACCGGGCCGGACAGCACCGCGCCGGGCACGGCCGGGTGGCCGGGCCGGAGCGCCACCGACGGCGGCCATGCCGGTAGTGGCGGCAACGGTGGCGGCGGTACGGCTCTCCTCGGTGCCGCCCCGGCCGGGTCCGCGCCCGCGCACGCCGCCGCTCCCGCCTCCAGGAAGCGGACCCGTGGCCCCCTCGCGCTGCTCGCCGCCGTGGCGATCGTCGCCGCGGCGATCGGCGGCGGGACCGCGTACGGCATCCAGGAGCTGAGCGGCAACGACACGGTCACCTCCAGCAGCACCAGCACCAACGTGGTGCCGTCCGCCGACAAGGGCACGGTCGCCGGGGTGGCCAAGGCGGTCAGCCCGAGCATCGTCGAGATCAACGCCACCTCGAACGCCGGGGAGTCCACCGGTTCCGGCGTGATCATCACCGGCGACGGCGAGATCATCACCAACAACCACGTCATCGCCGACGCCACCTCGATCAAGGTGAGCACCAGCGACGGCAGGACGTACACCGCGAAGGTCGTCGGCACCGACGCCGCCAAGGACCTGGCGCTGATCAAGCTGGAGGACGCCTCCGGTCTGGCGACGGCCACCCTCGGCGACTCCTCCGGTGTGCAGGTCGGTGACGAGGTCGTGGCGATCGGCTCCCCCGAGGGCCTGACCGGCACCGTGACCAGCGGCATCGTCTCCGCCCTCGACCGGGACGTCACCGTCTCCACGGAGGAGAGCCAGGGCCAGAGCGGCGGCAGCGGCCAGTGGCCGTTCGAGTTCGGCGGCCGGCAGTTCAACGGCGACACCGGCTCGTCCACCACCACGTACAAGGCACTCCAGACGGACGCCTCGCTCAACCCCGGCAACTCCGGCGGCGCGCTGATCGACATGAACGGCAACATCATCGGCATCAACTCCGCGATGTACTCGGCCGCTTCCGGATCGTCCTCGTCCGACGCCGGCAGCGTCGGCCTCGGCTTCGCCATCCCGGTCAACACCGTCAAGTCCGACCTGGCCACGCTGCGGGCCGGCGGCTCGGACAGCTGACCCACCACCGGCCCGCCGCACCCACAGGGAGCACGTCATGATCAAGCAGGTCTCGCGCACGGTGGCCGGTACCGACCCGGCCGGCTTCGCCCTGGCCGTCGAGGTGGCGTCCGCACTGCACGCCCCGGAGCCGCGGGCGCCGGAGGTGGCGCTGTCCCACGGCGCGGGCCGCCGCGCGACGGCCGCCGCCCGCTCCCGCCGCCGTACCGTACGCGGCTGATCCCACCCGACTGTTCCTTCAGCGGCGGCGGGGAGTCATGCGAGGCTGAAAGCGTCAGCCCCCTCTCCGACCCCTGCCGTCCCACCGCACCCGAGGACCGAGGACCCGAAGCCCATGAGCCCCGCCGAAGGCGACCGTGACCCCCAGCGCATCCTGATCGTCGACGACGAGCCGGCGGTGCGCGAAGCACTCCAGCGCAGCCTCGCCTTCGAGGGCTACGACACGCAGGTCGCGGTCGACGGCGCGGACGCCCTGGAGAAGGCCACCGCGTACCGGCCCGACCTGCTGGTCCTGGACATCCAGATGCCCCGCATGGACGGCCTGACCACAGCGCGGCGCGTCCGCGGGGCCGGTGACACGACACCGATCCTCATGCTCACGGCCCGCGACACGGTCGGGGACCGGGTGACGGGTCTGGACGCCGGGGCGGACGACTACCTGGTCAAGCCCTTCGAGCTGGACGAGCTGTTCGCCCGCGTCCGCGCGCTGCTGCGCCGCAGCTCGTACGCGGCGGCGGCCGGAGCGGACACCGGCGCGGACGACGAGGCCCTCGTCTTCGCCGACCTGCGCATGGACCTCGCGACACGTGAGGTCACGCGGGGCGGACGCCCGGTGGAGCTGACCCGTACGGAGTTCACGCTCCTGGAGATGTTCATGGCGCACCCGCGCCAGGTCCTCACGCGTGAGCAGATCCTGAAGGCGGTCTGGGGCTTCGACTTCGAGCCGTCCTCCAACTCGCTCGACGTGTACGTGATGTACCTGCGCCGCAAGACCGAGGCCGGGGGCGAGCCGCGGCTCGTGCACACGGTGCGGGGTGTGGGGTATGTGCTGCGGCAGGGTGGCTCGGAGTGAGGAAGGCCGTCCGCCGGTTCCGGTCCCTGCCGATCCGGTCGCGCCTCGCGCTGCTGGTCGCGGCGGCGGTGGCGTTCGCGGTGGCGGCGGTGTCGGTGACCTGCTGGTTCATCGTGCAGGGGAAGCTGTACGACCAGGTCGACGCCGATCTCAAGAACATGGCGCGGCAGCCCGGCACGGTCGAGTCGCTCGTGCGCAAGTGCACCCGGACACCGCCGGCGGACATCGAGGTGTTCCCCGGCCGGAACGAGTACGTCCAGGCGATCAAGGAGGAGGGCGCCCCGTGCGTCGACCCGGAGTCCCCGGGCACGGTGAAGGTCACCGAGGCCGACAGGGTCGTGATCAGGAACGCGAAGGTCAATGAGGGCTTCTTCCGGGACGGCACCGACGAGGACGGCGACGCCGTACGCGTGCTGACCCTGTACCTGGGCGTCGACCGGTCCGACTCCCAGGGAGTCGCCGTGCTCCTCGCGACCCCGTTGAAAGGCACCCGGTCCACCCTCAACGAACTGGCCCTCATCCTGCTCCTCGTCTCCGGCATCGGAGTCGTCGGTGCCGGGGCCGCCGGGCTCGCGGTGGCCCGTGCGGGTCTGCGCCCCGTCGACAAGCTCACCGAGGCCGTCGAGCACGTGGCCCGGACCGAGGATCTGAGCATCCGCATCCCGGTCGAGGACGACAGTGACGACGAGGTGGCCCGCCTCTCCCGCTCCTTCAACTCGATGGCCTCCTCCCTGGCCGGCTCCCACGAGCTGCAACAGCAGCTGATCGCGGACGCCGGCCACGAACTCCGCACCCCGCTGACCTCGTTGCGCACCAACATCGAACTCCTCACCCGCAGCGAGGAGACCGGCCGTCCCCTGCCCGCCGCCGACCGCAAGGCACTCCTGGCCTCGGTGAAGGCGCAGATGACGGAACTGGCTTCCCTGATAGGCGACTTGCAGGAGCTGTCCCGCTCGGAGGGCCAGCGCGGTGAGCGCGTGCAGGTGGTGTCGCTGGAGGACGCGGTGGAGTCGGCGCTGCGCCGGGCGCGTCTGCGCGGCCCGGAACTGACCATCACCGCCGACCTCGAGCCCTGGTACGTCCGGGCGGAGCCGGCCGCGCTGGAGCGGGCGGTGGTGAACATCCTGGACAACGCGGTGAAGTTCAGTCCCGAGGGCGGCACGGTCGAGGTGCGGCTGGATCGGGGCGTCCTGACCGTCCGCGACCACGGCCCCGGCATCCCCGCGGACGAACTCCCGCACGTCTTCGACCGCTTCTGGCGCTCCCCCTCGGCACGCGCGCTGCCCGGCTCGGGCCTCGGCCTGTCCATCGTCGCCCGCACGGTCCGGCAGGCCGGCGGCGAGGTGAGCCTGGCCCGCGCGGAGGGCGGCGGCACGGTGGCGACGGTACGGCTGCCGGGGGCGCCGACACCGCCGCCGGAGACGGCGTCAGCCCTGCTCTGACCCCGCGGCGTCGCTCAGCCAGAGCCCCGCCGGCGTGCGGCGGTCAGCGGACGTGGGCCGCGATGGTTCGTGCGCACGCCAGGGACTCGGTGCGGGTCGTGTCCACCTCCACGTCGTAGGTGACTCCCGCGTGCACGATCTGGGCCTGCGACGCGGCCATTCCCCGGGCGCGGTCTCCCCGGGCGATCTCGCGGCCCGCGGCGACCGCGCTGTCGCACCGGACGCCGGCCCACAGCACGGTCAGCCCGCCGACGGCCTTCCGCCACCGGTCCTGGGACGCCGCTCCGCCGAGGAAGACGTCGTCGACGATGACTCCGGCGCCCGCGCGGGCCGTCGCCACGACGCCCTCCGTCCAGGCCGCCTGGAGCGCCATGAAGTCCGCCCCGACGCGCACCTCGCCGTCCGCGGCGAACGTGATCCCCTGGTCCGACGCCCGCATCCGCGCGGGCAGCGCGTCCACGAACGAGTCGACCCCGAACGCCAGCCAGGGGTCCGGCAGCAGGGATTGGAGGCACCGCACGATCCCGGACTTCCCCGAGCTGGAACCACCGTTGACAATGATCAGTTGCGTCGTCACCGCGCCACAGTAAGGCGCCCGCCCCACGACGCGAAACGCGTTTCGGCGGCACCGCTCCGCCGCCCCGTCCGCCCGGTGCGCCGCACCCGGCAACCTTTCCCTGCCCGGCGACCACCCCTACCCGGCCAGCCCCCCACGGAAAGGTTCGCCCGATGAGCGAGCACCGCGGCACGACCACAGCCGAGCCCCGCCACCGCAGGCGCAGAACGGTCCTGGTGGCCGGCGTCCCCCTCGCCCTGACCGCCGCGTGCACCCTGGCCTACGGCACGGACGCCGGGGTCTTCGGCGCGGACGCGCAGCGCACGGCGTCCGCCGCGGCCGCCGCGCCCGCCTGGGCCACCGCCGCCGCCGACGGCTTCGCCTCCGTCGACGCGCGGGGGCAGAACGGGACGTACGGCGGGCGGGACGGCAGGACCGTCACCGTGAAGACCCTCGCGGAGCTGGAGAAGTACGCGACCGCCGCCGAGCCGTACGTCATCGTCGTGGCCGCCACCATCACCATGGATCCGGTCGGCAAGGAGATCAAGGTCGCGTCGGACAAGACCATCGTCGGGTCCGGGACCTCCGGGCACATCGTCGGCGGCGGGTTCTTCCTCGGCTCCGGCGTGCACAACGTGATCATCCGGAACCTGACGATCCGGGACGCGTACCAGGGTGTCTGGAACGACAAGGACCACGACTTCGACGCGATCCAGATGGACGGCGCCCATCACGTGTGGATCGACCACAACGACCTGCGGAACATGGCCGACGGGCTGATCGACGTCCGCAAGGACAGCACCTACGTGACCGTGTCCTGGAACAAGCTGAGCGACGACAACAAGGCGTTCGGCATCGGCTGGACCGAGAACGTCGTCACCGACATCACGATCCACCACAACTGGATCCGCGAGACCGAGCAGCGCAACCCGTCCACCGACAACGCGGCCCACGCGCACCTCTACAACAACTTCCTGGAGGACGTGGCCGGGACCACGGTCAAGTCCTCCTACGGCAACTACTCGCGGGGCGCGACGAAGATGCTCCTGGAGAACTCCTACTTCCAGGGCATGAACAACCCGGTCATCAAGGACAGCACGGCGAGCATCGTGCAGAGGGGCAACACGTTCGTCGCCACGACCGGGCGCAACGAGAGCGGTGGCACGGCCTTCGACGCGAAGACGTACTACGCCTACACGCTCGACAGGACCGCGGACGTACCCGCGCTGCTCAAGTCCGGTGTGGGGCCGCGCGGCTCGATCGGCACGACGGCCGTCACGAAGGCCGCCGCGGCGACCACGCTCACCGTGGCCAAGGACGGCAGCGGTCAGTACTCGACCGTGCAGGCCGCGGTGAACGCCGTACCGGCCGGCAACGCCTCGCGGGTCGTCATCTCCGTGAAGCCGGGCACGTACCGCGAACTCGTCAAGGTCCCCTCCAACAAGCCGCACGTCACCATCCAGGGCACCGGCGGCAGCCGTAAGGACACGGTGATCGTCTACAACAACGCGTCCGGGACGCCGAAGCCGGACGGTTCCGGCACCTACGGCACCGGGGGCAGCGCCACGGTGGCCGTCGAGGCGGACAACTTCCAGGCCCGCAACCTGACCATCTCCAACGACTTCGACGAGGCCGCCAACCAGTCCCTCCCCGGCCAGCAGGCCGTCGCCCTGCGCACCGCCTCCGACAAGGTCTTCCTGGACTCGATCATCGTCGAGGGCGACCAGGACACGCTGCTGCTGGACACGGCCGCCAAGGACAGACTCGGCCGGGTCTACATGAAGAACTCCTACATCGTCGGCAACGTCGACTTCATCTTCGGCCGGGCCACCGCGGTGATCGACGCGTCGGTCATCACCCTCAAGAAGCGCTGGAACGGCACCTCGGCCGGCTACATCACCGCCCCCTCGACGGCCGCCAACCGCAAGGGCATCCTGATCGCCAACTCCACGGTGAACGGCAGCGTCTCCGACCGCACCTTCTACCTCGGCCGCCCCTGGCACGCCGGCGGCGACGCCACCCTCGACCCGCAGGCCACGGTCCGCGACACCACCCTCAGCGCCGCGATCCGGACCACCCCCTGGACCGACATGGGCGGCTTCTCCTGGAAGGAGGACCGCTTCGCCGAGTACCGGAACACCGGCGCGGGCGCGGGCGCGGCGAGCGCCGACCGTCCCCAGCTGACGGACGCCCAGGCCACGGGTCAGGAGGTCGCCGACTGGCTGGGCGACTGGACACCGACGACTTCCTGAACCCCGCCGCCCGCGCTGCCGTACCGGTCCCGGGGAAACCGGTCGGCGGCGCAGGCGTGAGGGTGTCGTCCGGCACGCCGGACCTACGCGTCGAGGTCCGGTGGCACGCGAAGGGGGCGTACGCCTGTGCGTACGCCCCCCACTCGCCGCCTCCGCCGAGGCGGGCGACTCACTCCACGTCTACTGCACGAACGTGATCCGGTTCGCCACCGGCGGCGCGATCGGGTTCGTGGCCGAGGAGTTGGCCGTCAGGTACCGCTCCAGAGCCGTCAGGTCGTCGGTGCCGACGAGGTCGTTGGTGCCCTGGCCCAGCGTGGTGAAGCCGTCGCCGCCGCCCGCGAGGAAGCTGTTCGTCGCGACGCGGTAGGTGGCCGCCGGGTCGACGGCCGCCCCGTTCAGCCGGATGGAGTCCGTGACGACCCGGTCCGCGCCGGCCTTCGTCAGGTCCAGCGTGTACGCCAGGTTGGCGGACGGCTGGAGGATCTTCGGCGCGCTCGCGTTCGTGCCGCTCACCTGCTCCTTGAGCACCTGGATGAGCTGGGTGCCCGTGAAGTCCTGGAGGTTCACGGTGTTGGAGAACGGCTGCACGGTGAAGCCCTCGGCGTAGGTCACCACGCCGTCGCCCTCGGTGCCCTTGGCCGCGTAGGTGAGGCCGGCCCGGACACCGCCCGGGTTCATCAGCGCGAGGTCGGTCTGGGCGTCCAGTTCCCTGCCGTACCAGAGCTGCGCGTCCGCGATCAGGTCGCCCATCGGGGACTCGGTCCCGGAGTTGGGCACGTCGGCGGAGATGAAGCCGATCGGGCGGTTGCCGATGGGCGCCGCGAGGGTGTTCCACTTGGCGATCAGCTCGGTCATGTCCGCCGCCTTGGGGACGGTCCGGGTGACCACGTGGTTCGCCGACTGTACGGCCGTACGGGCGATGTCACCCGTCCAGCGGTCGTACGTCAGCGTGGTGTCCGTGTAGAGGCGGCCGAAGGACGCGGCCGAGGTGACCATGCGGGGCTTGCCCGCCGGGTCGGGGATCGTGCACACGTACGCCGCGTGGGTGTGACCGGTGACCAGCGCGTCCACCTGCGGGGTGACGTTCTTGGCGATGTCGACGATCGGGCCGGAGACACCGTCGCCCGCGCCCGGCGCGTCACAGTCGTAGTTGTACGAGGTGGAGGCCGGGAGACCGCCCTCGTGGACGAGCGCCACGATCGACTTCACGCCCTGCTTGCGCAGCACCTTGGCGTACTTGTTGATCGTCTCGACCTCGTCCTTGAACTTCAGGCCCTTGACGCCCTCCGCGGAGACGACACCCGGGGTGTCCTCCAGCGTCACGCCGATGAAGCCGACCTTGACGTCCTTCTTCTTCCACACCCAGTACGGCTTGAGGATCGGCTTGCCGGTCTTCTCGTCCAGCACGTTGGCCGCGAGGTAGGGGAAGTCGGCGCCCTCGAACTTCTTGTCCGTGTAGCAGCCGGCGGTGGGGTGGCAGCCGCCGTTCTGCAGGCGGGCCAGTTCCTCGGCGCCCTCGTCGAACTCGTGGTTGCCGACGGAGGTGACGTCCAGGTCGAGCTTGTTGAGCGCCTCGATGGTGGGCTCGTCGTGGAACAGGCCCGAGATCAGCGGGGAGGCGCCGACCATGTCGCCGCCGGCCGCGGTGATGGAGTACCCGTTGCCCTTGCGGGCCTCGCGCAGGTGCGTGGCGAGGTACTCGACACCGCCCGCGTCGATCGTCTTCGTGGTGCCGTCGGCCTGGAGTTCGGTGACCCGGCCGGAGGAACCGGACGGCGGCTCCAGGTTGCCGTGCAGGTCGTTGAAGGACAGCAGTTGTACGTCCTGGTAGCGGCCCGGCGCGTGACCGCCCGGCCTGCCCTTGCTCTCGCCCGCGCTCGCCGCGCTCGGCAGCGCGGCGGCCAGCGCGCCGACGGTGGCGAGACCGGCGGCCGCGGCGACGAGCCGGTACGTACGACGTCTGCGGCGCACGGCTTCCGCCGGGTGCGACTGGGATGTGGCTGGCATACGCCCCCCTGAGGTTCTGGTGTGGAAGTGGGCCCCGTCCCGGCGCAGCCTAGGGTCAACGCGCGTAGCGCGACAGAGGTTTCCGGGTTACATCCTGGTTGCTTCTCTGCCGCCGCCTCGCCGCGCCTCCCCTTACCCTCGTAGGCATGACCAGCGACGACTCCGCACGCCCCGGCCCCTCCCGCTCGATCGAGACCCATTCCGCGCTCTCCCCGGAACAGACCGGGGCCGTGCTCGGGCTGCTCACGGACGCCGCCCGCGTCGACGGGCGCCAGGCGGTGTCCGAACAAGGCCGGTTGCAGCTGCGGGGCGGCTCCCGCGAGGGCGTGTCCCATCTGCTCCTGCTGGCCGGCGGCGAACTCGTCGGCTACGCCCAGCTGGAGGACACGGACCCGGTGGAGGCACCGGCGGCGGAACTGGTCGTCCACCCGTCGCACCGGGGCCACGGCCACGGCCGGGCGCTGGGCTCGGCGTTGCTCGCCGCGTCGGGCAAGCGGCTGCGGGTGTGGGCGCACGGCGGTCACTCGGCGGCCCGGCATCTGGCGCAGGTCCTCGGCCTGACGCTGTTCCGGGAACTGCGCCAGATGCGGATGCCGTTGGGCGGCCTGGACCTCGCGGAGCCGGTGCTGCCGGAGGGTGTGACGGTACGGACCTTCGTGCCCGGCGCCGACGACTCGGCCTGGCTCGCGGTCAACGCGGCGGCCTTCGCCCACCATCCCGAGCAGGGGTCCCTCACCCAGCGGGACCTCGACGACCGCAAGGCCGAGCCGTGGTTCGACCCGGCGGGGTTCTTCCTGGCGGAGCGTGCGGGGGAGCTCGTCGGCTTCCACTGGACGAAGGTGCACGCGGAGGAACGCCTCGGCGAGGTGTACGTCGTCGGTGTCCACCCCGGCTTCCAGGGGGGCGGGTTGGGCAAGGCGCTGACGACGGTCGGCCTGCGGCACCTGGCGGGACGGGGGCTGCCCACGGCGATGCTGTACGTCGACGCGGACAACGAGGCGGCGGTGTCGGTGTACGAACGGCTCGGGTTCGTGACGTACGAGACGGACCTGATGTACCGCACGGAGACGTGACCGGAGCCCCCGGTACGGCCGCCCCGGCGCACGTCCCCGGGGCGCCGCCCGCGGACCCCCGGCCGCTGCCCGCCCGCCCCCGGCCCGGCGGGCCGGAACAGTCACCTCTCCGGAGCCCCCGGGGCGGTCAGGTGGCCGGCGGTCTCCGGCCCGGCACCCGCCGCCCTCGGCGTACCGGCTCCATCCCGCAGATCCCCCACACCACCGCCGCCGCCACCAGCAGCAGCGCCCACCGCTCGTGCGCGGCCGCCCACCCCTCGTCGGACGCCGCGACGAACAGGGTCCAGCGGTCCGGCAGGAACAGGGGAGCCAGCACCGCCGCCGTGAGCAGGACCGCCACCACCGAGGCCCCGGGCCGGGGTTCCTCCCTCAGGCGCACCGCCGCCGCCGACACGGCCAACGCCAGCGCGAACGTGGCCGCCGCCTCCAGCGTGACCGCGCCCACCGGGGGCCGGACCGACGGGGGCACGAGCAACAGCGCGGCCGTCCAGTACAGCGCGGCGAGCGGTGTCACCAGCGCCACCCGCAGCAGCTGACGGACCGGCCGCCGTACGGGCACCGGTGTCGTCGTGTGCCGGGCCGGGTCGTCCAGGAGGAACGCCAGGCCCATGGCGAACGCGAGGGCCGCGGCCCGCAGCAGGTTGAGGGCCACCCAGTCGGTGACGGCCTTCTCGCCGAGCAGGCGGGACAGACCGGCCGACAGCAGCCCCACCGCGCCGGCCGCGCCCAGCCCACGCCACGGCAGGGTCCGCCACAGGGGGGCCGGCAACGCCCGTACCGTCACGCTCACTCGCATGTGTCCGCGCCCTTCGGCGCCGTCACGCCCAGCAGGTCCGCCACCCGGGCGGTGGTGACCTTCGGGGCGGTCAGCTCCGCCCAGTGCGCCTGCACGCGCGCGGAGACCTCCTTCAGCGGCCGGCCGAACAGCTGGGTCACGACGCCGGTCTGTCCGGCCGTCATGTACAGCGGTTCGGTCGGCGAGAGGACGACCGCGGCGCCCCGCGTGCTGTCGTCGAGGCGAACGCGGGACAGGTCGGTCAGGGGGTCGTCCCCGCCGGCCAGGGCGAGCCACATGAGGGTGACCATCCGGCCGTCGCACAGCCCGCCGGTGGCCGCCTTCTCACTGCCGGCGACCAGCACCCCGGCGACGGCGACCGAGAACTCGGGGACACGGTTGCCGCCCCAGGCCGTGCCCACGGTCACCTGGTGCGGGGTGGCGGACGGTGCGAGCGCGCTGTCGGCGGACATGCCGTGGCGGGCCTCGATCCGCTGCCGCACGGACAGCTTCTGCCCGCGCGCGGTGCCGCCCGCGAGGGACCTGACCCGGTCCACGGTCGCCGCCCAGGTACCGGCCCGCGGGACCCACTCGGGGAACGCGCAGTACGTCGAGCCGGCCCGCTCGACGCAGGTCTGCTCCTTCTCGGGTGAGACGGAGACCCGTTCCCGGGCGGCGGCCGTGGCGGCCGGGACACCGTTCGTCTGGGCGGACGCGCCCAGCACGGTCACCGCGAGCGCGCCCACGCAGGCCGCCCGCAGCGTCCAGGACCGGCCACCGCCGGCCAGCACCGCGAGCAGGGCGACCGTCACGGCGAGCCCGGCCAGGTACAGGGCGTGCCAGGCGGCGGGGCGGCCCAGCAGGTCGGAGGGGAGGGTGTTGGCGGTGGACTCGGCGACCACCGGGAACAGCCAGCGCGTCCCGTCCCGCTCGTCGCCGCCGGGAGCGATGCCGACGACGAACGTGAGGAGGAAGAAGACCACCAGCAGCGGCGCCGCGACCACCGACGGGACCAGCCGGGCCAGCAGGACCCCGACCGCGCCGAACAGCAGCACCGTGAGCGGACCGACGAGCAGTTCGCCGGGCGAGCCGTGCCCGACCGCCCCGGGCTTGAGCGCCTCCCAGGTGAACTGTCCGGCCACGCACAGCGCGACCACCCCGGCCACCGGTACGACGGACAGCGCGTGCGCGGCGGTCCGGCGCCACGGCTGCACCAGCAGGACGGCGAAGTGCCGTTCCGTGTCCCGGCGCTTCGCGCGCAGCACCGCCTGGTTGACGCACAGCAGGACCGCGAGGCCGACGAGCATCGGTGCGTCCTGGGTGGCGCGGTCGGCGTCCTGGAGGGCCGGGTAGCCGTCCCAGGAGGTCCGGGTCCGCCATCCGGTCCAGCCGACGTGGACGACGAGGGCGAACAGGACCGGGATCCGTGTCAGCAGTCTGCGTGCCTCGAAGAGGGCGAGGGCCACGACGGCCCGCCAGGGCCTGCCCGGCTCGGTCCGCGTCACGGGCGGCGCCGCTTCCATGACCGCGTTCATGCCGCCGTCACCTCATGGGCGCCCTGGCCGTCGAGGGTGAGCAGGTAGCCGTCCTCCAGGGTGGGTTCGAGGAGCTGGGCGCCGGGCGGCGGATCGCCGACGTTGCGGAAGGAGCCGGTGCCGGTGCGCCAGCCCGCCTTCGCGTCCGGGGCCCGCTCGGCGCTGCTCCACACCCGGCCGGCCGCCCGCGCGGTCAGTTCGGCCGGGGTGCCGTCGAAGCGGACCCGGCCGGCGGCCATCACCAGGACGCGGTGGCAGAGCATCGCCACGTCCTCGGTCTGGTGGGTGGACAGCAGCACCGTCCGTCCTTCCCCCGCCTTGGCGATCAACTCCCGGAAGCGCATCCGCTGTTCGGGGTCCAGGCCGACGGTCGGCTCGTCGAGGACGAGGAACCCCGGGTCGCCGATGAGCGCGGCGGCCAGCGCGACCCGCTGCCGCATCCCGCCGGACAGCTTCTTGATGCGCTTGCCGCGTACGTCGGCCAGGTCGACCTCGTCCAGCACCCGCCGCACCTCCCGGTGCCGGGCCGTGCGGTCGGTCAGCTCCTTGAGGATCGCCACGTAGTCGACGAACTCGAAGGTGGTGAAGTCCGGGTGGAAGCCGGGGGTCTGCGGCAGGTAGCCGAGCGAGCGGCGCACCTCCTGCCGGCCGCGCGCGGTGCCCGGATCGTGGCCGAGCACCATGAAGGCGCCCCGGTCGGCGGGCACGGCCGTGGCCAGCACCCGCAGCAGGGTGGTCTTCCCGGCCCCGTTGGGGCCGAGCAGCCCGGTGACACCCGGGGCGAGCCGCAGCGACACGTCGTCGAGGGCGCGCGTACCGCCGTAGCGGAGGCTGAGCCCGGAGGCGGAGACAGTGGGGGTCATACGGCACTCCCGTGGAGGAAGCCGCGGAACAAGCCGCGGAACCGGTCGTGGGACACGTCGGTGAAGAGCGCGGCGGAGACCGCGGAGAACGGATCGGGGAAGCGGTCGAAGGTGCGCGCGCCCGGGGTCATACGGCTCCGCCCTGAAGGCGGTCGAACCGGTCCCGCCCGGCGACCAGCAGCCCGGCCGCGAGCACGGCCACCGCCGCGGCCACCGCCTGCCCGAGCGCGGTGAACGGCACCAGCGCCCCCTCACCGCCCGCCCCGGCCACGCGCGCGACCAGCAGCAGCGTGATCCACGCCCCGCCGACCAGCGAGGGTGCCTGCACCGGGCCCAGCCGGGGGGCCAGCGCCAGCCCGGTCGAGGTGAGGGCGAGCGCGGGCAGCAGCCAGGCCAGGGCGCGCAACCCGTACCCGGGCAGCGCGAGGGTGGCCAGGCCGTTGAGTCCGAGCGCGACGGCCAGTACGGCGACGGTACGGATCATCAGCAGCCGGAACCCGTCCAGCGGGGCCACGACGGCCATCTCGTACGTCGGGTCCAGCGCGGGCCCGTAGGAGAGCGCGACCCCGGCGAGCGGCAGCAGCGGCGCGAGGGCCAGGAAGAGCGTGGGCGTGTCGGACGTCCGCACGGCGTTGCTCACGCAGACGGTCATGATCAGCACGGCGGCCACCGCGCCGAGCCAGGAGCCGCGAAGCACCGGCGTGGCCGCGAGGAGCCGCGCGATGTGGTCGGGGACCCCGATCCGCACCAGCAGCCTCTCCGACGGTCCGGGCCGGGGCGCGTCGAGTTCGGCGTCCAGGCGCTCCCATCCGGCGTCCAGGGCGACCGGGTCGGCGGCCTCGGCGAGCGCGGCCCGGCACCGCGCGCAGGCGGTGACGTGGGCGTCGGCGGACCAGAGCACGGGCGGCGCCAGCTCGCCCCGCGCGTAGGCCCGTAGATCCTCCTCGGACACATGCCAGGTCATGCCGACACCTCCCACCGTCGTCCATCCGTCCTCATGCCAGCGCCTCCCGCAGTTGCTTGCGGGCCCGCATCGCCCGCGTCTTGACCGTGCCCGGCGGTATCCCGAGCAGGACGGCCGCCTCGCGGGTGGTCAGCCCGTCGATGACCGTCGCCTGGAGAACCGCCCGCAGTTCCGGCGAGAGCCGGACGAGGGCGCCGGCGAGATCCCCGTGCTCCACCCCCGCCAGCACGCGTTCCTCCGCGGACGCCTCGTCCCGGTGCCGCAGCCGCGCCAGCGCCTGCCGCAGCCGGCCCCGCGCCCCGTCGCCGCGCAGCGCGTCGACCAGCCGCCGCGACCCGATGCGCCACAGCCACCCGGCCACGTCCCCTTCCTGGTGGTAGCGGGCGTTGCCCCGCCACACCGCCAGGAACGTCTCCTGTACGACGTCGTCCACGAGCCCGGGGTCGGCGCACCGGCCGCGCAGGCGTGCGGTGAGCCACGGCGCGAACCGCCGGTACAGCTCCTCGAAGGCGCGCCGGTCGGCGTCCGCCGCGATGGCCCGCAGCAGCTCCCCGTCGCTTCTCGTTTCGCTCACGTCTCCTCATCGGACGGACCGGCCCGATCGGTTCACACCGTGGCCGACGACCTCGGCTTGATTCTCCCGGCGCCCCTTCCGCCACGCCGTGACCTCGGCACCCTCGTCCGGCGGACCCCGGCCACCGGCCCCGATGAGCGGGGAACCGGACCCGGGAGGGCGGCCAGGGACCGCGAGCCCGTCCGATCCGGGAAGCCGGCCCGGGAAGCCGGGGCCGGAAGGCCAGTCCGGAAGGCCGGTCCGGGAAGCCGGACCGGAAGGCCACTCCCGGAAGCCCGGCCGGAAAGGCCACTCCCGGAAGCCGGACCGGAAGGCCAGTCCGGAAGCCTGGGCCGAGCCGCCGAGCCGCCGATCCGCCGATCCGCCGAGCCGCCGAGCCGCCGATCCGCCGGGCCGCCGATCCGCCGATCCGCCGGGCCGATCCCGGGCCGCGCCGCGAACGCGTGTCCGCGCTGCTCGGCGCCGCACTCGACCGGCACTTCCGGACGAGCCCCTCCCGGCCTCGCCGGCTCCTTCCGCGACGCTTCTTCCGGCTACCGTTGCGCCCGCGACGCCTCCTCCCGCCACGCCTCCCCGCCACGCCTCCCCCGCCACACGCGTCCTTCCGGCTGCCTGCCGAACCGCCCGTCCCGCCCGCCCTCGGCCCAGGGCCCGTACGTCCCCCGCCGGAGGAGACGTGCCGTGGCGGCGCACACCGGTCGCCGCGGCCCCCCGGGGCCGCCCCCCGATATCCCGCACGCCATGTCGCCGTAACCATCGGTTCAGACAGGCTTGCGACGCTCAGCGAATGAAGCCCGCCGTGCCAGAGCCTTCGCCGCCCCCCGAGGGAAACACGGGGAACGGGGACCACCGCGTGACCGCCGCGCTGCGGCCCGCGCTGTCCGACGTGCCTGTATCGCTCGATGCGCGGAAGAATGGGTCCATGAGCCAGCCAAACGCCCAGGCACAGGTCCAGCACGCCCAGCCCTCCGTCGGTTCCATCGCCGCGCACCGACCGCACACCGTGTCGGCGGCCGTCTCCGACCTGGAACCCGACATCGACGCCGACCTCGACGCGTACGAGGAGTCGCCGTACGACGGACCACAGCTTCCGCAGGGTCGTTTCCTCGACCGTGAGCGCAGCTGGCTCGCCTTCAACGAGCGCGTCCTCGAACTCGCCGAGGACCCGAACACCCCGCTGCTGGAGCGCGCCAACTTCCTGGCGATCTTCGCCAGCAACCTGGACGAGTTCTTCATGGTCCGGGTGGCCGGTCTCAAGCGGCGTATCGCCACCGGTGTCGCCACCCGGTCCGCGTCCGGCCTCCAGCCCCGCGAGGTGCTGGAGATGATCTGGGCCCGCTCCCGCGAGCTGATGGCCCGGCACGCCGCCTGCTACCACGAGGACGTCGCCCCCGCCCTCGCCGAAGAGGGCATCCACCTAGTCCGCTGGAACGAGCTCCAGGAGAAGGAGCAAGCCCGCCTCTTCACGCTCTTCCGCCACCAGATCTTCCCGGTGCTGACCCCGCTGGCGGTCGACCCCGCGCACCCCTTCCCGTACATCTCGGGTCTCTCGCTCAACCTCGCGGTCCGCGTGCGCAACCCCGTCACCGGCCACACGCACTTCGCCCGCGTCAAGGTGCCGCCCCTGCTGTCCCGCTTCCTGGAGAGCTCCCCGGGCCGGTACGTCCCCATCGAGGACGTCATCGCCGCCCACCTGGAAGAGCTGTTCCCCGGCATGGAGGTGCTGGAGAGCCACGCCTTCCGCCTCACCCGCAACGAGGACCTGGAGGTCGAGGAGGACGACGCCGAGAACCTCCTTCAGGCTCTGGAGAAGGAGCTGATGCGGCGCCGCTTCGGGCCGCCGGTGCGCCTGGAGGTCGAGGAGTCCATCGACCGCGAGGTGCTGGACCTGCTGGTGCGTGAGCTGAAGATCAGCGAGGCCGAGGTGTACCCGCTGCCGGGTCCCCTGGACCTCACGGGCCTCTTCCGCATCGCCTCCATCGACCGGCCCGAGCTGAAGTACAAGAAGTTCATCGCCGGTGTCCACCGCGACCTGGCCGAGGTGGAGTCGGCGTCCGCTCCCGACATATTCGCCGCGCTGCGCACCCGGGACGTGCTGCTGCACCACCCGTACGACTCCTTCTCCACGTCGGTGCAGGCGTTCCTTCAGCAGGCGGCCGACGACCCCGACGTCCTCGCCATCAAGCAGACCCTGTACCGCACCTCGGGTGACTCCCCCATAGTCGACGCGCTCATCGACGCCGCCGAGGCCGGCAAACAGGTCCTCGTCCTGGTCGAGATCAAGGCCCGCTTCGACGAGCACGCCAACATCAAGTGGGCGCGCAAGCTGGAGGAGGCCGGCTGCCACGTGGTCTACGGCCTGGTCGGCCTGAAGACCCACTGCAAGCTGTCCCTGGTGGTCCGTCAGGAGGGCGACACGCTCCGCCGCTACTGCCACGTCGGCACCGGCAACTACCACCCCAAGACCGCGAGGCTGTACGAGGACCTGGGCCTGCTGACGGCGGACCCGCAGGTCGGCGCGGACCTCTCCGACCTCTTCAACCGCCTCTCCGGGTACTCCCGCCGCGAGACCTACCGGCGCCTCCTCGTCGCCCCCAAGTCCCTCCGGGACGGCCTGATCTCGCGGATCAACAAGGAAGTCCAGCACCACCGCGCCGGACGCCCGGCCTTCGTCCGCATCAAGGTCAACTCGATGGTGGACGAGGCGATCATCGACGCCCTGTACCGGGCGTCCCAGGCGGGCGTGGACTGCGACGTCTGGGTGCGCGGCATCTGCGCGGTCCGCCCCGGCGTCACGGGCATGTCCGAGAACATCCGGGTCCGCTCGATCCTCGGCCGCTTCCTCGAACACTCCCGGGTGTTCGCCTTCGGCAACGGGGGCGAGCCCGAGGTGTGGTTCGGCAGCGCGGACATGATGCACCGCAACCTCGACCGCCGTATCGAGGCGCTGGTGCGGGTCACCGACCCGGCCCACCGCGCCGCCCTGAACCGTCTGCTGGAGACCGGCATGTCCGACGCGACCGCCTCCTGGCACCTCGGCCCGGACGGCGAGTGGACCCGGCACGCGACCGACGCGGACGGCCAGCCCCTGCGCAACGTCCAGGAGATGCTCATAGACGCCCGGAGGCGCCGGCGTGGCACAGCGACACCTTGACCCGACGGGGCCCCCGGCCGGTCCCTCCCCCGCGCCCGGCTCCGGCCGGGCGGGCGGGGCCCCCACGGGGGACGCCCTCGCGGACTACCTGCGGGCCCAGGCCACGGAGTTCCTCCGCGCCCTGCGGCTGCACCGGGAGACCGGCGGCTCGTCGAACGGCACCGGCGCGGGCGGCCCGGAGGACCCCGTCGACGCGGCCCGCGCCCTGCGCCGCGCGGTCCGCCGGATCAGCGGCAGCCTGCACACCTTCCGCCCCCTGCTGGACGCCGACTGGTCGGAGTCCGTGCGCCCCGAACTGGCCTGGCTGTCCGGCACCCTGGCGATGGAGCACGCCTACGCGGCCCGCCTGGAACGGCTGCTGCTGGCGCTGCACCGGCTGTCCGGGGCGGTGTTCCCGGCCCAGGCGGTCGGCGCCTCCCCGGCCGCCGCCTCCGCGGTGAGCGTCCGTGCCGCCGGGGCCGGCCGGACGGGCACGGCGGAACCCGGCGGCCTCCCGGCCGCCGCGCCCGCACCGGACCGCGGCAACCTCACGGTGGGCGCGGCCAAGGCGGGCGCCCTGCTCGAACGCCAGCTGACCCTCGCCCGGACCCGGGCCCACAGCACCGCCCTCCAGGCCCTCGGCTCCTCCCGCTTCCACGCGGTCGCCGACACCGTCGCCTTACTCGCCAGCGACGTCCCCCTGGCGCCCACGGCCACCACCACCGGCCTCCACCCCCTGGCCACCGCGGCCCGGGAGCGGCTCACCGACGCCGTCACCGCCCTGCCCCTCATCACCGCGGGCCACCCCTACAACGCGGAGGCCCTGATCCACGGCCTCTCCCCCGACCCGGCCCCGCACCCGCAGGACGCGCCCTGGCACCAGGTCCGCCTGCTGCTGCGTCTGCACCGCTACGCCCGTGAGGTCCTCGACGGCACGGACGCGCCCGTGGACGTCCGGCTGCTGGCCGCGGGCCAGGCCCTGGACCGGCACCGCGACGCCTCCGAGGCGGCCGCCGCCGCGGCCCAGGCGGCCCGTACCCCCCGTATCGCCCCGGCGACGGCGTACGCGCTCGGGGTGCTCCACGCCGACCAGCGGCACGAGGTGGAGGCGGCGCGCTTCGCGTTCCAGCAGTCGTGGCAGAAGCAGGCGGTCGGCACGCCCTGATCCTTCGCGCACAAGGCGGTGAACGACATGACCCACCCCGCGGAACCTCCCGTCCGGGCGGCCGGCTGCGTTCTGTGGCGCCGCTCACCGGCCGACGGGGAGCTGGAGATCTGCCTCGTCCACCGGCCGAAGTACGACGACTGGTCCCACCCCAAGGGCAAGCTGAAGCGCGGCGAGGACCACCTCGTCGGTGCCCGCCGCGAGGTCGCCGAGGAGACCGGCTACGACGCCGCGCCCGGCACCGAGCTGTCCACCGTCCGCTATGTGGCCAACGGGCGTGCCAAGGAGGTCCGCTACTGGGCGGCCGAGGCCGTCGAGGGCGTCTTCACCCCCAACGACGAGGTGGACCGCATCCTCTGGCTCCCGCCGACGGCCGCCAGGAACCGCCTGACCCAGCACCGGGACCGGACCCTGGTCGACGAGCTCCTTATCCGAGTGTTCGAACGGACGTAGCGGAACAGCCGAACAGCCGAAGGGTGAACGCCGCACCGCGACGCACCGGCCTCGCCCCGCCGCCACCCGGGCTCAGCCGGGCTCAGCCGGGCCGGTGTCCCTCCGCGTCCGCGCGGGCCAGGCTGCGCGCTCTGCGCGCCGGGCCACGCCAGCCGCAGGTGCAGCGGGCCGCGCAGAAACGGCCTTGTTCGACTGTCTGCGTGTGGTGTGCGGTCCGGTCGGGAGGTGGGGGTGTCCTGTCCTGCTGCGCCACGCCGACAACGTTACCCAGGCGAGGTGAACGGCGGGTGTGCGCGTGACGAGGCCTGCTACCCGTCGTTAACCGGGACAACAGGGGGCCCGTGACGGACGTACCGGCTGGGGGTAGGCAGGCGATGACGCAGCGGCAGAGACACACCGGCACAACGCTCGTCACGGCAGGACTCATGGTCTGGGCCTGTGTCACCACCGCCGGCTGCTCCGGCAGCGGGGCCGCCGCCGAGGACGCCCGCTCGGCCGACCCGGTCGGCACGCTGCGCCGGGTCGCCGACACGCTGGTGGACGCCGGGAGTTCGAAGGCCCGTACGTCGATGGAGATGGCCACCGGCGGGACCCGGGTGACCATCCGCGGCGAGGGCGTGTACCACTTCGGCCGGCGGTCGGGGCGGCTGAAGGTGCTGCTGCCGCAGGACCCGGCCGGTGCCCGTGCCCGCCGGCCGATCACCGAACTGCTCGCGCCCGGCGCCCTGTTCATGAAGAACCGGGGCGCCGGCGTGCCCGCCGACAAGTGGGTGCGGGTGGACACCGCGACGCTGTCCGACGGGAACCTCGTCACCGGCGGCGCCACCGATCCGCTCGCCGCGGCCGAGGTGCTGCGCGGCACCCGGACGGCGACGTACGTCGGAGAGACCCAGGTCGCCGGAACACCGGTGCGGCACTACCGGGGTGTCGCGGATCTCCGGGCGGCGGCCAGGGCCGCGTCCGCCGCGAACCGGGGGCCGCTGGCGTCGGCGGCGAAAGGGTTCGCCTCGGCCGAGGTGCCGTTCGACGTCTACCTCGACGAACAGGGGCGCGTCCGCAAGGTCCGGCACCGGTTCAGCTTCGTCGGCGGCCGGAGCGGCGGCACCGTCGCGGTCGCCTCGACGACCCTGCTCTACGCCTTCGGGACGCCCGCGGACGTACGGCTGCCGGCCGCCGCGGACATCTACGCCGGCAGGATCGCCGAGGAGTGAGGGCGCGGCGCGGGCGCGTGACGGGCGCAAGAACTAGCCCGTCCGTGCCATGCGCGGCGTGCGGGGCGCTCCCTACTCTAGGAAGCCGGTGACGGCAGAGACGAGGTGATGCGCGTGGCTCCGGTCGGCGGTACGGCAGTACAGGACCACGTGGCCCTCGCCGAGATAGAGCTGTGCGGGGAGCTGATCATCGCGGCTTCGGCCGCCGACGAGGACCGGCTCAGCCTGGAGAGCATCGACGAGGTGCTGCGGGTGGCCGAGGAACGCGTCTCCGGCGGGTGAGCCGGGGCGTTCCCTTCCGGCCCTGGGCCGCTCAGGTGCGCAGCAGCCGGCCGATCGCCTTCGTGGCCTCCGCCACTTTCGCGTCGATCTCGGTGCCGCCCTTGACAGCCGCGTCGGCGACGCAGTGCCGCAGGTGTTCCTCCAGCAGTTGCAGGGCGAAGGACTGCAACGCCTTGGTGGAGGCGGACACCTGGGTGAGTATGTCGATGCAGTAGACGTCCTCGTCGACCATCCGCTGCAAGCCCCGGATCTGGCCCTCGATGCGGCGCAGCCGCTTGAGGTGTTCGTCCTTCTGCTTGTGGTACCCGTGCACACCGCGGTCGTGGTCCGTCACGGTCTCCGGCTCCCCGGCGGCGGAGGGCGCTTGCGCGCCGGCCTCTGTGGTCGTCATCGCGTCCTCCAGATATATACCCCTACCGGGTATATCGTACCGAACTTTGCTGGGTATAGGGCCTGCGGGCGGCCCCCGTGTCGAACACTCTGCCTGATGGGCGACACTGGGGGACGGCCCGTTAGCCGTGGCCGGATGCTGCGCCTAGCATCAGCCTGACCGAAACCGATGCACCCCGAGGACCCCTTGTGCGCTTTCGTCTGACCCCCAGGGAGACGAGCTTCTACGACATGTTCGCCGCGTCCGCGGACAACATCGTCACGGGCTCCAAGCTCCTCATGGAACTGCTCGGGGCGGACGCTTCCGCCCGGGCCGAGATCGCAGAGCGTATGCGGGCCGCCGAACACGCGGGTGACGATGCCACGCACGCGATCTTCCACCAGCTGAACTCCTCGTTCATCACGCCGTTCGACCGTGAGGACATCTACAACCTCGCGTCCTCCCTCGACGACATCATGGACTTCATGGAGGAGGCCGTCGACCTCGTCGTCCTCTACAACGTGGAGGAACTGCCCAAGGGCGTCGAGCAGCAGATCGAGGTGCTGGCGCGGGCGGCCGAGCTGACCGCGGAGGCCATGCCGAACCTCCGCACGATGGAGAACCTCACCGAGTACTGGATCGAGGTCAACCGGCTGGAGAACCAGGCCGACCAGATCCACCGGAAGCTGCTCGCCATGCTCTTCAACGGCAAGTACGAGGCCATCGAGGTGCTGAAGCTCAAGCAGATCGTCGACGTCCTCGAAGAGGCCGCCGACGCCTTCGAGCACGTGGCCAACACGGTGGAGACCATCGCGGTCAAGGAGTCCTGACCCTTCCATGGACACCTTCGCCTTGATCGTGACCATCGGTGTCGCGCTCGGATTCACCTATACCAACGGCTTCCACGACTCGGCCAACGCCATCGCCACGTCCGTGTCCACGCGTGCCCTGACGCCGCGTGCGGCGCTCGCGATGGCCGCGGTGATGAACCTCGGCGGCGCGTTCCTGGGCAGCGGGGTCGCCAAGACCGTCAGCGAGGGTCTGATCGAGACCCCGCACGGCAACCGGGGCATGTGGATCCTGTTCGCCGCCCTGGTGGGCGCGATCGTCTGGAACCTGGTCACCTGGTACTTCGGCCTGCCCTCGTCCTCCTCGCACGCGCTGTTCGGCGGCATGGTGGGCGCGGCGCTCGCGGGCGGTATCGACGTTCTCTGGTCCGGCGTCCTGGAGAAGGTCGTCATCCCGATGTTCATCTCCCCGGTCGTCGGCCTGGTCGCCGGTTACCTGGTGATGTGCGCGATCCTGTGGATGTTCCGCAAGTCCAACCCGCACAAGGCCAAGCGCGGCTTCCGCATAGCCCAGACCGTGTCAGCGGCCGGCATGGCCCTCGGCCACGGACTCCAGGACGCCCAGAAGACGATGGGCATCGTGGTGATGGCCCTGGTCATCGCCGACGTCGAGCAGGCCGGCGACCCGATCCCGATCTGGGTGAAGGTCGCCTGCGCGCTCATGCTCTCGCTCGGTACGTACGCGGGCGGCTGGCGCATCATGCGCACGCTCGGGCGGAAGATCATCGAGCTGGACCCGCCGCAGGGCTTCGCCGCCGAGACCACCGGCGCGTCGATCATGTTCACCACGGCGTTCATCTTCCACGCCCCCATCTCCACCACCCACGTCATCACGTCCGCGATCATGGGCGTCGGCGCCACGAAGCGGGTGAACGCCGTGCGCTGGGGTGTCGCCAAGAACATCATCCTGGGCTGGTTCATCACCATGCCGGCGGCGGCGGCCGTGGCGGCCGTCGCGTTCGGCCTGGTGAACCTCGCGTTCCTGTGAGGGCCGTGAGCCGGGGGCGCGCCCCCGGCCGGTCCCCCGGGACATGAAGCGGGCCCGCCCCCGGTAGCCGGGGGCGGGCCCTTTTCGTCCTCGCGGTGGCACCGCCATGCAGCACCGCGAGGGGTCGGGGGAGGACCGTCGGCTCAGCCGAAGCGGCCGGAGATGTAGTCCTCGGTGGCCTGGACCGACGGGTTGGAGAAGATCCGCTCCGTCTCGTCGACCTCGATCAGCCTGCCGGGCTGTCCGACCGCCGACAGGTTGAAGAAGGCGGTGCGGTCCGAGACCCGGGCGGCCTGCTGCATGTTGTGCGTCACGATGACGATCGTGAAGCGCTCCTTCAGCTCACCGATCAGGTCCTCGATGGCGAGCGTCGAGATCGGGTCGAGAGCGGAGCAGGGCTCGTCCATGAGCAGGACGTTCGGCTCCACCGCGATGGCCCGCGCGATGCACAGACGCTGCTGCTGACCACCCGACAGACCGGAACCCGGCTTGTTCAGGCGGTCCTTGACCTCGTTCCAGAGGTTCGCGCCCTTGAGCGACTTCTCGACGACGTCGTTCAGTTCCGACTTCTTGTAGCTGCCGTTCAGGCGCAGCCCGGCCGCCACGTTGTCGAAGATCGACATGGTGGGGAACGGGTTCGGGCGCTGGAACACCATGCCGACCTCGCGGCGCACGGAGACCGGGTCGATCCCGTGCCCGTACAGGTCCTCGTCGTCCAGCAGCACCTTGCCCTCAACGCGGCCGCCCGTGGTGACCTCGTGCATCCGGTTCAGCGTGCGCAGGAACGTCGACTTGCCGCAGCCGGACGGGCCGATGAAGGCCGTCACCGAACGCGGCTCGACCGTCATCGAGATGTCCTCGATCGCCTTGTGGGATCCGTAGTAGGCGGTGAGCCCGCTTACGTCGATTCGCTTGGCCATGTCTCTACTTCACTTCCAGATCAGTCGCTGTGGCCGCGTCAGCGACCGGTCTTGGGTGCCTTCCAGCGGGCGATCCCGCGGGCCACCAGGTTCAGGATCATCACGAACGCGATCAGCGTCAGCGCCGCCGCCCACGCACGGTCGTACGCCGCACCGGAGCCCGCGCTGTTCGCGTACTGCTGGTAGATGTACAGCGGAAGGGACTGCTGCGCACCCTCGAAGGGGTTGGTGTTGATGAGCGAGTTGCCCCACACCAGCAGCAGCACCGGCGCCGTCTCGCCCGCGATACGGGCCACCGCCAGCATGACACCGGTGATGATGCCGCCGAGCGAGGTGGGCAGGACCACCTTCAGGATCGTGCGCCACTTCGGGATGCCGAGCGCCAGGGATGCCTCGCGCAGCTCGTTCGGGACGAGCTTGAGCATCTCCTCGGTGGAGCGGACGACGACCGGCATCATCAGGATGGCCAGCGCCAGCGAGCCGGCGAAGCCGAAGGGCTGCATGTCGAACATCAGCATGATGCTGAGGATGAACAGACCGGCGACGATCGACGGGATGCCCGTCATGACGTCCACGAAGAACGTCACCGAGCGGGCGAGGTTGCCGCGCCCGTACTCGACCAGGTAGATCGCGGTGAGCACCCCGATCGGAGCGGCGATCAGCGTGGCCAGGCCGACCTGCTGGAGGCTGCCGACGATGGCGTGGTAGATGCCGCCGCCCACCTCGGTGTCGGCGATCAGGCCCATCGAGTGGGTCAGGAAGTAGACGTCGAGGACCTTCACACCGCGCGAGACGGTCGTCCACACCAGGGAGACCAGCGGCACCACGGCGAGCAGGAAGGCGACCCAGACGAGCGAGGTCACCATCCGGTCCTTGGCCTGGCGGCTGCCCTCGACACGGGAGGCGATGACGTACGAACCGGCGATGAAGAGGATCGCGGCGATCAGGCCCCACTGGATCCGGCTGTGCAGTCCGGCGGCCAGACCGATACCCACGCCGAGGCCGAGGGAGCCCGCGGCGATCGCGTACGGCGACCACTTGGGCAGACGGGCGCCGCGCAGGGTGCTGGGGCGCTTGTCGGCGACTGAGGTGCTCATGCGTTGGCCCCCGAGTACTCCTTGCGGCGGGCGATGATCGCACGGGCCGCGCCGTTGACCAGCAGGGTGATGACGAACAGGACCAGGCCGGAGGCGATGAGCGCGTCCCGGCCCAGCTCGCTGGCCTCACTGAACTTGCTGGCGATGTTCTGGGCGAAGGTGCCGCCGCCCGGGTCGAGCAGGCTGGCCTGGATGTCGAAGGTCGGCGAGAGCACGGTGGCGACGGCCATCGTCTCGCCGAGCGCGCGGCCGAGGCCGAGCATCGAGGCGGAGATCACACCGGAGCGGCCGAAGGGGATCACCGCCATGCGGATGACCTCCCAGCGCGTGGCGCCCAGGGCGAGGGCCGCCTCCTCGATCATCTGCGGAGCCTGGCGGAAGACCTCACGGCTCACGTTGGTGATGATCGGCAGGATCATGATCGCGAGCAGGATGCCGACGGTCAGCATCGAGCGGGGCGCGCCGCCCTGCCAGGAGAAGATGCCGGTCCAGCCGAGGTACTCGTCCAGCCAGCTGAAGAGGCCGGTCATGTTGGGGACGAGGATCAGCGCGCCCCACAGGCCGTACACGATGGACGGCACGGCGGCGAGCAGGTCGATCACGTACGCGATCGGACCGCTCAGCCTGCGCGGGGCGTAGTGGGTGAGGAACAGCGCGATGGCGACGGCGATCGGGACCGCGATGACCATGGCGACGATCGAGGAGACGACCGTGCCGAACGCCAGCACGGCGATGCCGAACTTCGGCGGGATCAGGCCGGTGTTCCACTCGAAGGCGGTGAGGAAGTTGGCGTCGTCCTCGCTGATCGCGATCGAGGCGCGGTAGGCGAGGAAGCCCGCGATCGCGGCCATGATCACGAGCAGCAGGATGCCCGAGCCGCGGGAGAGACCGAGGAAGATCCGGTCACCGGGTCGGGTGGCGCCACGGGCCGCGCGCTTCTGCTCGGCCACGGTCGGCTGTGGGGTCGGGGGCGGGGCTGGGATGTTCTTCGTGGTTATGTCCATCGGGTTCTCCGGTCTGCGGAGCCGTACGCGCTGTACGGCCCTGTGGAGCCGGTCGCGGTCAGCGGCGGCCCCTGGCGGCGGTGCACCGGACGGTGCGGTCCGGTCCGGGGTTCAGCTCCCGGACCGGACCGCACTCGGGTCAGCTCAGGCCCTCGATGGTGGTGCGGACCTTGGCGATGATGTCGTCGGGGATCGGCGCGTAGTCGTTGTCGGCGAGGACCTTCTGGCCGTCCTCGGAGGCGATGTAGCGCAGGAACGCCTTGGTGGCGGGCAGGGTGTCCGCCTTGTTGCCCTTGTCGCAGACGATCTCGTAGGTGACGAGGGTGATCGGGTAGGCGCCGTCGGCCTTGGTCGCGTAGTTCAGCTCCAGCGCCAGGTCCTTGCCGGTGCCGACGACCTTGGCGTCGGCGATGGCGGTGGTGGCGTTGTCCACGGTGGCGTCGACCGGGGCGGCGGCGCCGGTGTCGATGCTGACCGCCTTGATGCCGTCCTTGGCGTACGACAGCTCCATGTAGCCGATCGCGCCCGAGGTCTGCTTCACCTGCTGGGCGATGCCGGAGGAGCCGGAGGCGGACTGGCCGCCGTCGGCCTCCCACGCCTTGCCGCCCTCGTAGGGCCAGTCGCTCTTGGCCGAGGCGATCAGGTACTTGGTGAAGTTGTCCGTGGTACCGGAGTCCTCGGAGCGGTGGAACGCCTGGATCTTGAGGTCGGGCAGCTGCGCGTCGGGGTTCAGCTTCGCGATGGCCTCGTCGTTCCAGTTCGTGATCTTGTTGTTGAAGATCTTGGCGAGCGTCGGGGCGTCCAGGACGAGCTTGTCCACACCCGGGACGTTGAAGCCGACGGCGACGGGACCGCCGACCATCGGAAGGTCGATGGCCTGGCCGCCGGAGCAGATCTCCTTGGAGGCGGTGACCTCTTCGGGCTTCAGCGCGGAGTCGGAGCCGGCGAAGGCGACCTGGCCCTGGGTGAACGCGGTGATACCGGCGCCCGAGCCGCTGCCCTTGTAGTTGATCTGCACACCACAGGCCTGGGTGAACTGCTTGACCCAGGCGTCGATCGCGTTCTTCTGCGCGGACGAGCCGTCGGCGAGGAGCTGCCCCTTGGCGTCGTCGCACTTGATGTTGCCCGCGGCAGCGGTCGAGGACGCGCTGCTGTCCCCACCGGAGCTGGTGTCGTCGGAGCCGCACGCCGTGAGGGCCAGGGCGCCGGAGACGGCGAGAGCACCGAGGGTGAGGGCCCGCCGGTTCATGCGCTGAAGCTTCACTTGAGGGAGTTCCTTCCAGGAGCCGCCGTCCTGAATCCGGCGGCGTGCGCGAAGTCTGAGTGATGCGGAGCCGTCCTCGAGGCACGGCCCGCACCGCGTAAGGCCGAAATTAGGCAGATCAGGTGAAGGCGCCTACGGCCGTAAGTGAACGGGGGGTGAACCCCTGACGGCGGTGTGGTTAGGTCACGGAACGCTCACGGGAAGGGCACACAGAGGTTCCGGTCCGGGCACTCCCAGGGCCCCGGCGGGCGTGTTCCGGCCCGGTCGTGGAACCCGTGACGCTCACGATGCGCAAACCCGTGGCGTCCTTTCCTGGAACCCATGGCATCCCTCAGCCGTCTCGTTCCACGAGCCCGACGGAAGGCACGGACATGGAACGGCGTACGTTCATCGGCGGCACCGCGGGCGCGTTCGCGGCGCTGACGACGGCCTGCGAGGCCGACCGCGGCTCCGCCGCGAGAACGTCGTCGTCCTCAGCGTCTCATCCTCCGCTCAGGGCGACCACCGCCACCGCCGCCGCCGACTGGCCGGCCCTCGCCCGCGACCTCGACGGCCCCCTGGTCCGCCCGGGCGACGCGGACTGGCCGGCCGCCCGCCAGCTGTACAACACCCGCTTCGACGCCCTGAAACCCGCCGCGGTCGCCTACGTGGCACACCCCGACGACATCCGTACGGCCCTGGCGTACGCCCGCGCCCACTCCCTGCGCGTGGCGATCCGCAACGGCGGCCACTCCTACGCCGGCTGGTCCTCGGGCGACGGCCGGCTGATCGTCGACGTCTCGAAACTGAACCGCGTGCGGGCGAGCGGTGGCACCGCGGTCGTCGGCGCGGGCGCCAAGCTGATCGACGTCTACCGCGCGCTCGCCGCGAAGGGCGTGACGATCCCCGCCGGCTCCTGTCCGACCGTCGGCGTCTCCGGCCTCACCCTCGGCGGCGGCCACGGCGTCGTCTCCCGGGCGTACGGCCTGACCTGCGACAGCCTCACCCAGGCCACCCTGATCACGGCGGACGGCAAGCAGCTCACCGCGAACGCGACCGACCACAAGGACCTGTTCTGGGCCCTGCGCGGCGCGGGCAACGGCAACTTCGGCGTGGTCACGGAACTGCGCTTCCGCACCCATCCGGCCCCCCAGGCCGTGACGGCGTACCTGTCCTGGCCCTGGCCGAGGGCGGCCGCGGTGATGAGGGCGTGGCAGGAGTGGGGCCCGTCCCAGCCGGACGAGATCTGGTCGTCCCTGCACCTGGCGGGCACCTCCGGCGGCAGCGCCACCGTCTCCGTCGCCGCGTTCTCCCTGGGCACGTACGGCGAACTGAAGAACGCGGTCGACCGCCTCGCGGACCGGGTCGGCGCCCCGGCGAGCAGCGTCTCGCTCCGCCGCCGCGGCTACGAGGAGGCCATGGAGATCTACGCCGGCTGCTCCTCCTTCTCCACCGACGCCCAGTGCCATCTGCCGGGCTCCACACCGGGCCGCTCGCCACAGGGGGCGCTGGGCCGTGAGACCTACGCGGCCCGCTCGGACTTCTTCGACCGCTCGCTCTCCCCGGCCGGCGTCCGGACGCTGCTCAAGCAACTGACGTCGGTGCGCGGCGGCTCGGGCAGCATCGCGTTCACGGCGCTCGGCGGAGCGGTCAACCGGGTCCCCCCGACGGCGACCGCGTTCGTCCACCGCCGCTCGCGGATGCTGGCCCAGTACATCGCCTCCTGGCGGGCCGGCACCGGCGGCTCGGCCGCCCAGGCGTGGCTGACCGCGGCCCACACGGCGATGAGGCCGTACGCCTCGGGCGCGGCCTACCAGAACTACACCGACCCGACCCTGAAGGACTGGCGCACGGCGTACTACGGGCCCGCCGCGGCCCGCCTGACCACGCTCAGGAAGCGGTACGACCCCGACCGCTTCTTCACGTATCCGCAGGCGCTGTGAGACACCCGTCCCCAGGCCCGGCGCGACCCGTACCCCGAGGCGCTGTGAGCACCGGGACGGCCTGCGCCGGGCGAGGGTGGCGGGCCCGCCGCGGAGGGGCGTGGACGGCACTCCTACGCGGCGAGGTCCCGCTCCTCCGCGGACTCCCGCCGCGCCCCCGGAATCACCGTGTCCCGCCCGTCCTCCGACCGGCCCCGCGCGCGGATCAGCCACCCCGCGCGCGGCGACCGCTCGACCGCCTGGGTGACCGGCGTCAGCAGGGCCATGGCGAGGGGGGACAGCAGCAGCGCGACGGCCGTGCCGAGCGCGAACCCGCCGACGACGTCGGTCGGGTAGTGCACGCCCATGTAGATCCGGCAGAACCCTTCGAACAGCGCGAGCCCTATGCCGAACAGCCCGAACCGCCGGTGGGCGACGAACAGTCCGACGCCCATCGCCATGGTGATCGTGGCGTGGTCGCTCACGAACGAGTAGTCGGTCTTGCCGGCGACCAGGACGTCCAGCCCCTCGTGGGTGAGGAAGGGCCGGGGCCGCTCCACGAACCCTCGTATCGGCACGTTCACCAGCACGGCGACACCGGCCGCCAGCGGCGCCCAGACGAGCGCGGCCACCGAGGACGCCGCGTCCTCACCGCCCCGCCGCCGTACGGACCACCAGCACGCCGCCACGAGCAGGACCATGGCGATCAGCAGGCCGTACTCGCCGACGTACTCCATGGCCCGGTCGAACCAGGCGGGGGCGTCCTTGGCGAGGCCGTTGATGTCGTACAGCAGATCGACGTCAGGGTTCGACCCGGATTCTGCGAGTCCAGCCATGGTGCGCGGCCCCTTCGTCGTCTCTCCCGGCATGCCCGAGCGCACGCCGTTTCTGCCCACCCCCGTGGTTTGCAGATTGCTATGTCACCAGGAACGCACGACTCCTGTTCATACGTTCCACACTCCACCGAATGATCACGCAGACGTTATCGAAGAGAGACTCATCGCCGCAGCTCAGGGGGTGGGTTCACGCTCGGTTCACACCGTCGTGGGGAGCGCTTTCGCGCCATCCTCGGTTACCCGGGTGGCACCGAAATAGTCCGGGGTGTCGATCGGGTCGAACCGGATCACAGCACCCGTTCTCGGCGCGTCGATCATGTAACCGCCGCCGACATAAATGCCCACATGCCGGATGGCCCGGGAATTGGTGAGGTCGTCCGAGAAGAACACCAGATCGCCGGGGAGCAGCTCCTCCCGCGAGGGATGCGGACCGGCGTTGTACTGGTCGTTGGCGACCCGGGGAAGCGTGATCCCGACACTCTCGTACGCGGCCTGCGTCAGCCCTGAGCAGTCGAACCGTCCGCCCTGCGCGGCCGTTCCGGTCCCGCCCCACAGGTAGGGCGTGCCGAGCTTCTTCTGGGCGTAGTAGATGGCGCCGGCGGCCTGCTTCGACGGGTCGACCCGGCTGACGGGAGCGGCGAAGCTCTCCTCCAGCGTGGTGATCGTCTTCACGTAGTTCTGGGTCTCCTTGTACGGCGGCACGCCTCCGTACTTGATGACCGCGTAGGCACCCGCGTTGTACGAGGCCAGCATGTTTTCGGTCAGATTCCCGGGTACGTCCTTCACGTACTTGGCGAGGGAGCAGTCGTAGGTCGCCGCCGACGGGATCGCGTCGTTCGGATCCCATACGTCCCTGTCGCCGTCCCCGTCCCCGTCGATGCCGTGCGTGGCCCACGTCCCGGGGATGAACTGCGCTATCCCCTGCGCCGCCGCGTGGCTCCGGGCGTTCGGGTTGAACCCGCTCTCCTGGTAGAGCTGGGCGGCGAGCAGCGCCGGATTGATGGCGGGGCACAGGTTGCCCCACTTCTGCACCAGGGGCTGGTAGGCGGCGGGCACCGCCCCCTTGGCCAGCGACTTGACGCCCCCGCTCACCCCGCCGGCGAGGTTCCCGGCGACGACGTACACCCCGACGACGAGCAGCATCACGAGACTGAGCCCCGCCCCCAGGGCGACGCCCCCCACGACCCACGCCTTACGCACCGTCAACCGCCCCTCGACCACTGGGAGTACGCCCGCGCCAGTCTAGGAGCTTCCCACCCGGAATCCGGTGCAACCGATGCCGCGGAAGTCGGCGGGGCTCGTTCCGGCGGGGTCGGCGGAGGACGCGCGGTGGATCACGGTCCCGCGCGCCCGTGCCGCCCCGTCACCGGCACTCCGCCCACAGCAGCTTGCCGCCCTTCGACGCGCCCGGCTCCCTCAGTACGAAGGCCCCCACGGCGTCCGCGAAGGCCCGCACCAGGGGCAGCCCGCGTCCGCCCTCGGCGTCACCCGGCGGTACGGCGGCCCCGGCGCCCGCGAAACCCGGCGGCACGCTCGGGTCGGTGTCCCACACGGCCACCCGGACCCGCCCGGGCTCCATCGCGCGCAGCCGCAGGGCATAGGGGCCGGCCGTGTGCAGGTGGGCGTTGGTGAGGAGTTCGGAGGCGAGGAGTTCGGCGGTCGGCGTGAGCGAGGAGAGCCCGTGCGCGTCGAGCACGGTACGCAGGGTCGCGCGGGCGATCCCCGGCGCGTGCGGATCGTGCGGGAGGTGAAGGGTGTAGGCCCAGGGCGGCGATACGGTGGCCATGGAAGTCTCCGGTCACAGAGGGGAGTTGAAAGCGTGCGTACGGTGGCCCAGTGGCGGTGCCGACCCGTCGGACGGTGCGCTTCTGGGCGAGGGCGCCTGAGTAATAAGCTAGCGATGTTCGTGTAAGCCTTTAACCGATTCCCCTTAAAACGTTGATTCGCCACTCGTGTGAGTGACACGCCGTGCAAGGAGGCGGGCTAGCCCGTGAGAAGCATCCCGACGGGTCGTCAGCTCCGCTTGGGCATTGAACTGCGCAAACTTCGTGAGCGCGCAGGCCTGACAGCTGCGGCGGCCAGTCAACTGCTTGGCGTGAAGCCGAACCAGATCAGCAACATGGAGGCCGGGCGAGCGGGCGTCAGCCCCGAGCGCGTACGCACTCTGGCCCGGCACTACAAGTGCAACAACCCAGCACTGGTCGACGCACTCAGCGAAATGACCGCCGATCGGAAGCGAGGCTGGTGGGAGGAGTACCGCGAGACCCTGCCCGCCGCGCTGCTCGATCTGGCCGAGGTCGAGCACCACGCAACCCACCTGCGCGCGTCCGTCACCGTGCACATCCCCGGCCTGCTTCAGACCACCGACCACGCGCGTGAACTGTTCCGGCAGGTCGTACCCGAGTTCTCACCGCCGGACATCGAGCACCGCGTCTCATTCCGCGTCAAGCGTCAGGTCGTCCTCTTCAGGGACGAGCCGACCCCGTACCTCGCGATCATCCACGAGGCGGCGTTGCGGATGCGGTTCGGCGGCACGCCTGTGGTCAAGGGCCAACTGCGGCACCTGCTGGACATGAGCGAGCGGGATCACATCACCCTGAAGGTGCTTCCGTTCGCCGCCGGCTCCTTCCCCGGCTCCGGACAGTCGATCTTCTACTCCCGCGGTCCGGTACCTCAGCTCGACACCGTGCACCTCGACCAGTCACACGGTCCGGTCTTCCTGGATGCAGAGGCCCAGCTGGAGATGTACCAAGTGCTCCTCGACCGCATGGAGTCCCGGGCCCTCACCCCCGAACGATCCCGTGATGTCATCAGCGGGTTGCTCAGCGACCTGTGAGAGGAACGCCATGACCGAGTTCAGCACCTGGCAGAAGTCGTCCTACTGCGGGTCGGGCGACTCCTGCGTCCACGTGGCCACCACAGTCGAAACGATCCATCTCACCGAGAGCAGCGACCCCACCGGCGCGATACTCAGCGCCGCCCCCACCGCCTTCGGCGCCCTCCTCGCCGTACTGAAGGAGACCTCGACCCGTACCGCCCCGGAGGCGACCGGGCCCGGCCCGTGGATCGAGGTCGCCTTCGGCGAGAGCGTCACCGGCGACGCCGGGGACGACGGGGACGACCCCGTGTACCTCCGTGAGACCAGCGACCCGGCGACCGTCGTCACGACGAACCGCCGTAGGTGGGACGCCTTCGTACTCGGCGTGCGGGCGGGTGAGTTCGACCACTTCGTGGCGGGGCACGAGGATCCGCATGCATAGAAGCCGTGTGTACGCACTCCTGATCGACACCCCCGAACCGGAGGCCGCCGCGGCCTTCTGGTCCGCCGCACTCGGGGTGCCCGCCCGTCCGGACCCGGCGGAGGAGCAGTTCACGTCGCTGCGCGAGGCCATCCCCGGGCTGGTCACGGCGGTACAGGCGGTCGACGACGCCCCCCGCTTCCACCTGGACATCGAGACGGACGACGTGGAGGCCGAGACCGCCCGCCTCATCGGCCTCGGGGCGACGCAGGTCTCGCGCTGGCTGGAGTGCCGCATCCTGCGGGCCCCCGGCGGCCACCTGCTGTGCGTCCTGCCGGTGCACAGCGACCCCGAGGTCTTCGAGGCGCAGGCCCGCACCTGGACGTAGGGCTCCACCAAAGCTCCGGCCGACCGGGCACCCCTGCGGCGGTGCGCACACCCACCGGCTGACCGTCCGTCACCGGATGCCGCCCCAGGGGGTCATGGCACCCAGCAGAGGCCGCATCGCCGTGTCCGGGTTAGCCTTCCACCGGGAGCTCACGGAGATCACGGAGATCACCCGCGGGACATCGGCGCGATCACCGAGCAGTGCCGTAAGAGGGGTCAACGACGGAACCACACCTCAGGTTCCGCCCAGTCCTCATTGCCCGGCGTGACCTGCCGTGATACACAGAGTGACCATACGACTCCTTGCCCGCCGCCCGACGTCTGTTCGAGAGATCACCTGAGGACCGACCCGGACCGGTGGCAAGGTAGTCGTACGAAACCCGCCAACCAATGACGCCAAGTCGACATACGACAGCGCCATTGTCGGCGAGAATGAGGCGTGACCTCTGCGCCAGTGCAGAGGCAAGCGGAACTACCCACCAGGGGCGGTGACTTACATGTTCTTTGCGGCCGACGAGGGAGACATCAACACCATTATCGGCGGGATCGCTCCGGACTGGGGGCCCTTCGGCAGCCTGGGCAACGAGGCGAAGGTGATGATCGAGGTCGTGATGGCGGTGGCCATCCTGCTCTGCCTCGGCATCGCCATCTGGGGCGCCGCCAAGCAGCGCATCGGTGCCACGGCCCTGCGCGACACCTTCAGCGCGGAACAGGGCAAGGGCCTCATCATCGCGGGTCTGACGGGGGTCTTCATCATCGGTTCACTGGGCACGTTGTTCACCATCGTGTACGGCATGGCCGTGTAGCCGGGCGGCCATCGCCCGTGCGTGGCGCGTCCGCTCGGTCTCCCCTCCACCCCACCCGTCCGTCGTGCCCACCGGCTGAGGTTGCGTTTCCCTGATGTCGAGTCACCACACCGCGTCCGCGCGGGAACCAGCACGGCTACCGTCGTACTCCTACGCGTTTCCGCACGACGTCGAGGGGGCGTACCCGGCATGACTCTCGGGGACGAGCACGAGACCTCCGGTGGCTACGGCGGCACGGGCCACACCCGCACCCGCCTGCCCGGCGGCGACGACGCGTACGGAAGCACCCGCCGAGGGGGCCGCTCCTCCTCCCGGAGCCTGGTCACGGTGGTCGGCGTCATCGTCCTCCTCATCGCCGCGATCGCCTTCGCGAACCGCGGCGAGGACGACCCCGCCCCGACCACATCAGCGGGCTCCCAGCCGGAAGCGGCCTCCACGGCGGCGAGCGGCGAGAAGCCGGTACGGGCGGGCTTCGCCCAGGATGAGCAGGGGGCTCAGAGTGCGGCGGCCAACTACTCCGTAGCCCTGGGGTCGGCCGAGATGTTCAACAAGGCCAAGCGTGATGCCATCCTGCGGGCCATCATCGCGCCCTCCCGGGTGTCCAACTTCGAAACGACGCTGGACAAGGCATACAGCCCTGAGTTCAACAAGAACGTCGGCCTGGATGAGAACGGCTCTACACCGGCGGGCTACACCTTCGTGTCCCGTACGAGCCCGATCGGCACCAAGGTCACCGAAGCCTCCGCCGACAACGCGACCGTAGAGGTCTGGTGCAGCGGTCTCCTCGGCCTCGCCGGCGAGAACTCCACGAACCCGGTCACCAACAGCTGGTTCACGATCACGATGAAACTCGAGTGGACCAACAACGACTGGAAGATCGTGACGCACTCTCAGAAGGACGGCCCGGCGCCGCTTCCCGGCGACGAGCGGGCGTCCAGTGCCGACGAGATGGCCAAGGCCGTCGAGGAGTACGGAGGGTTCACGTATGCCCGCTAACCACCGCGTACTCAGGCTGGCTGCCATCGTCACGGCGGTCCAGGCGACAACGGTCCTCGTGGCCACCCGCGCCTTCGCGGCACCCACGCCATCTCCCACGCCAAGCGACGACCCCTGTGACCTGATCCATGGCCCCGCCAAGGACTACTGCGAACAAGGCAGCGCCCCCGCGCGACGCTCCGGCGACACCGGCACCCTCACCGACACCATCGACCCCCTCTCCTCCCTCGCCAGAGGCTGCGCCGACGCCGCCTCCTGGACCGTCAAGCAGCTCTCCACGGCCGTGAAGGAGACCGCCAACGTCGACTTCACCAACCCGAAGTTCCTCCAGCAGTACGCCGTGGTCTTCGCCGCGTCCGCCATCCTCACGCTGCTGCTGTGGCTGCTGGCCGTCGCCAAGCGGGCCGTCCGTGGGGTCCCCCTCGCCACCGCGCTGTCCGAGGCGATCGGCTTCCTCTGGCTCACCGTGCTGGCCTCCGCCTTCACCCCGCTGATCCTCTACACCGTCGTCTCCGCGACGGACAGCATCAGCGACGTCCTCGCGAAGACGACGGGCAATCAGACGGACGCGTTCTTCGGCACGTTCTCGCAGGCCCTCGAACAGGGCGACGACATCGGCGGCGGCCCGATCATGCTGATGCTGGTCTCGCTGGTCTCCATCGTCGCGGCCGGCGTCCTCTACCTGGAGCTGTACCTCAGGGCCGTCCTGCTGTACGTCGGCGCCCTGCTCGGCGTCGTCGTCTACGCCGGCCTCGTCGACAAGAACCTGTGGGGCCACGTCCGCCGGTGGGCGGGCGTGATGATCGCGGTCATCCTGGTCAAGCCGGTGATCGTGATCGTCCTCGGCCTCGCCGGAGCCCTCGCCGCCGACGAGGGCCCCGACTCGGTCGCCGCGATCGTCTCCGGCCTCGCCATCATCCTGCTCGCCATCTTCGCCAGCGCGATGATCTACCGCTTCGTGCCCGGCTTCGGCGACGAGATCGCGGGCTCCCGCAACAACCGCATCATGCAGGGCGCCGAGGGCAAGGCCGCGGCCGTCATGACCTCCCCCGCGACCCTCGTGGCGCAGGGCATCAAGACCCACAGCACCCGCGCCGACAACAACGGCGGCGGAGGCCAGAGCGGCTCGGGCGGCGCCCGTCCGAGCAACCCGGCGTCCGGCGGTGTCGCCGCGCACAGCACGCGTACCCCGAGCGGAGGCGGCGGATCTGTCCCCTCCGCCGCCCCGGCTCCCCGCGCGGGCAGCCCGGTGAACACCCCCCACGCCAGCAACACCCGCAACAGCAGTACCAACCGCACGGGAGGTGAAGGGCGTTGACGACCGAGTCCCACGTGTCCCATCCGGTCACGCCCCGCCGTACGTATCTGATCGGCCGCGCCCGGCCGAACGCGATCGTCGGCCGGAACCGCGAGACCGGTGAGATCGCGCTCATCATCGTCGGCGCGTTCCTCGGCATGATGTGCGGGCTCCTCGTCCCGGTGCTCACCCTGCGCATCGTGCTGCTGATGGGCCTGCCCATGCTCGCGCTGGCCGCGGTCTACGTGCCGTACAAGCGCCGCACGTTCTACAAGTGGTTCGAGATCAACCGCAGCTACAAGCGGATCACCAAGCAGGGCGCCGCCTACCGTTCCGGCGTCGTCGAGGCCGGCACCCGCCTGGACGGCCGCGAGGTGGAGATCGGCCCGCCGCCCGGCATCGGCCGCATCACGTGGCTGGCCGCCCCGTTCGGCCCCGACGAGATCGCCGTACTGCTGCACGCGGACCGCCGTACGGTGACGGCGGCGATCGAGATCGAGGGCCCCGGTGTCGGTCTGCGCGACTCCGAGGACCAGGAGGCCCTCGTCGACCGCTTCGGCACCCTCCTCAAGCACGTGGCCAACGGCGACGGCTTCGTCACCCGCATCCAGATGCTCGCCCGCACCCTCCCCGCCGACCCGGACGCCCACGCCAAGGACGTCGCCGTACGCGGGGACGACAAGGCGCTGCCCTGGTTGCAGCAGTCGTACGACCAGTTGCAGTCGATGGTGTCGACGAGCAGCGAGCAGCACCGCGCCTACCTCGTCGCCTGCATGCACTACACCCGCGAACTGGCCGCCGAGGCGCACGCCATGGCCCGTGCGGCCCGCCCGCTCAACGGCCGCAAGCTCGACCGGGACGCCGGCCTCGCCGTCGTCATGGCCCGCGAGCTGACGGACATCTGCTCCCGCCTCCAGGAGGCGGACATCCGCGTACGCCAGCCGCTGGGCCAGGGCCGCCTCGCGTCCCTGATCCACTCCATGTACGACCCGGACCACCCGATCGACCACATCCAGGCGATGACCAAGCGCAACGCCTGGCCGGCCGAGCTGGACGCCATGGAGCCGACCTACCTCCAGGCCAAGACCCGGGAGTCCTCCACCCGCGCGCCCTGGTGCCACGCCACGGCCTGGGTGAAGGAGTGGCCGATGACACCGGTCGGCGTCAACTTCCTGGCCCCGCTCCTCGTCCACACCCCGGACGTCATCCGCACGGTCGCCGTCACGATGGACCTCGAACCCACCGAGGTCGCCATCGAGCGGATGCTGACCGAGAAGACCAACGACGAGGCCGAGGCGTCCCGCGCCGCCAAGATGAACCGCACCGTCGACCCCCGCGACATCGCCGCCCACAACCGGCTGGACCAGCGCGGCGAGGACCTCGCGAGCGGCGCGGCCGGCGTCAACCTGGTCGGCTACATCACCGTCTCCTCCCGCTCGCCCGAGGCCCTGGCCCGCGACAAGCGGACCATCCGCGCCTCGGCCGGAAAGTCGTACCTGAAGCTGGAGTGGTGCGACCGCGAGCACCACCGCGCCTTCGTGAACACCCTCCCGTTCGCCACCGGCATCCGAAGGTAGGGCTTGCGCATGCGGGATCCGATGTCCATCCTCACCGACGCCTTCACGTCCTTCCTCTTCGGCAAGGTCGAGACGACCCGCCTGCCGGTCCGCACCTCCACCGGCCAGGCCCAGGCCGTCTACCTCCCGACCGCCGCCCCCGGCCTCGGCGACTCCGGCGTCATCATCGGCCGCGAGGTCTACTCCGGGAAGGGCTACATCTACGACCCCTTCCAGCTGTACGGCCAGCAGCTCCCGGCGCCCCACTGGCTGGTCCTCGGCGAGTCCGGCAACGGCAAGTCGGCGCTGGAGAAGACGTACGTCCTGCGCCAGCTGCGCTTCCGCGACCGCCAGGTCGTCGTCCTGGACGCGCAGGGCGAGGACGGCGTCGGCGAATGGAACCTCGTCGCGCAGGAGCTGGGAATAACTCCCATCCGGCTCGACCCGATGGCGGCCCTGGACCACGGCATCCGCCTCAACCCCCTGGACCCGGCGATCACCACGACCGGCCAGCTCGCGCTGCTCCGGACGATCATCGAGGTCGCGATGGGGCACGGCCTCGACGAGCGCTCCGGCTTCGCGCTCAAGGTCGCGCACGCCTACGTCAACGAGACGATCGTCGACCGCCAGCCCGTCCTGACCGACATCGTCGAGCAGCTGCGGCACCCCGAGCCGGAGTCGGCCGAGGCGATGAACGTCGACATAGAGGACGTACGGGCGTGGGGTCTGGACGTCGCCCTGGTGCTGGACCGGCTGGTCGACGGTGACCTGCGCGGCATGTTCGACGGCCCGACGACGGTCGGCATCGACCTCGACGCCCCCCTCATCGTCTTCGACCTGTCCCACATCGACCGCAACTCCATCGCCATGCCGATCCTGATGGCGATCGTCGGCGTGTGGCTGGAGCACACCTGGATCCGCCCCGACCGCGTCAAGCGCATCTTCCTGGTGGAGGAGGCGTGGCACATCATCAACAGTCCGTTCGTGGCCCAGCTGTTCCAGCGGCTGCTGAAGTTCGGCCGGCGCCTGGGCCTGTCGTTCGTGGCGGTGGTCCACCATCTGTCCGACGTGGTGGACGGGGCGGCGGCGAAGGAGGCCGCGGCGATCCTGAAGATGGCGTCGACCCGGACGATCTACGCCCAGAAGGCGGACGAGGCCAGAGCGACGGGCCGGGTGCTGGGCCTGCCCCGCTGGGCGGTCGAGATCATCCCGAGCCTCACCCCCGGCATCGCGGTCTGGGACGTCAACGGCAACGTCCAGGTGGTCAAACACCTGATCACGGAGACGGAACGCCCGCTGGTCTTCACCGACCGCGCGATGACCGAGTCGTCCCTCGACCACCAGCTCGCGGACGACGCCCTGCGCGCGGCCGAGCTGGAGGCGGAGGAACGGGCGGCGGCCTTCATGGAACAGCACCTCGATCTGGACGACCCGTCCGAGTCGACGGTGGCGTAGGGGAGCGGCATGAGACCGGTTGACGAGCGCGACCGCCGGCCGGACGGCCAGGGAGGCGTCCCCGACGGCCTGCTGGTCGGCCTGCTCGCCTTCCTCCTCGGCATGACCGTCATGGTCTGGACGGCCACGGGTCTGGCCGGTCTGTTCGCCCACGGGGCCTGGCCCACGGGCGTCACCTTCGCCCGCACCCCCCTGGCCATGCGCCACCTCGTCGCCCGGCCCCACGACGTCCCCGGCGCCTGGCCCGAGGCCGACGCCGCCGGCCTCTCGGGCTACGGCCTGTTCTGGGGCCTGCTCATCGGCCAGCTGATGATCCTGATCGTCCTGACGGTCTTCGTCCTGGGCACCCTGGCCCGCTGGCGAGCGGTCCGGGCGAGACGGCGGGCGGAACCGGCGACACCGCCCGACGCGACGCCCCACGACATCCCCTCACCCAGACCGACGGAACCGTGGCCGGCACATCAGCCCCAGGTCATACACGACCCCGCCCCCACGCACACACCACCGCCGCCCCCCGCCACACCGGCGTACGCCGAGGCCCTCCCCCACTCCACGGTCCCGCCCCCCGCGCAGCCCGTCACCGAGCCCCTCGCCTCCCCGGCCGACACCACGCGCGTCGGCGGGTGGGAAGCCACCCCCACCGCCGGAACGGTGCGCTTCGGTCCCCCGGCCACCCGCCACCCCACCGCGATCCAGGCCGTGCGCGACGCGGAGGGCCCCGCCCTGATCGTCACCTCGAACCCCGCGATCTGGCAGGACACCAAGGACGCCCGGGCCAAACTCGGCCCGGTCCACGTCTACGACCCCACCCACCTCTGCGACACCCCGTCCCGCCTCCACTGGTCCCCCACCTCCGGCTGCGAGAGCAAGCCGACCGCGGCGGCGCGGGCCACCGCCCTGCTCGCCCCCATCCGCCCCACCGCGAAGATGGACCAGGCCCTCACCGACGTGGCCGAGACACTCCTGCGGAGCTACCTGCACGCCGCCGCCATCGACGGCCGCACCATCCGCCACGTCCACCGCTGGTGCCAGGGCACCCAGGTCCAGGACGCCGTACGCACCCTCCGCACGCACCCCAAGGCGGCCCCCGGCTCCGCGGGCGAGCTGGAGGCCGCCCTCACCGCCCACCCCGAACGCCGGGACATCGCCCAGGAGTTGACCGGCCGGGCACTGTCCGCCCTGTCCACCGTCAACGTCCGTGAGGCCTGCACTCCCCACCGAACTGATGCCCTCGCCCTGGATTCCTTCGTGGACGAAGGGGGCACGCTTTACGTGGTGGGTGAATCCATCGAGGACCCGCGTACCAACCCGGGCGCGATGCCCCTCCTGACGGCCCTCACCTCAAGCGTGGTCGAGCGCGGCCGGCACATGGCCGAACGGTCATCCTCCGGTCGCCTCGACCCACCACTCACGCTCGTCCTGGACGACGTGGCGGCCGTGGCGCCGCTTCCCCAACTGCCGGAGCTGCTGGCCGCCGGAGCGGACCGCGGCCTGCCGACGCTGGCCCTGCTCCGGTCCCGCGAGCAGGCCCGCAGCCGCTGGCCGAACGCCGAACTCCCGGTGTGACGTCCTCAGTCCAGCACCCGGTCGAGAACGAACTCCCACTCCCGGTCCTCGTCGTCCCCCAACGACACGGTCACCCCGCTCGGCACGAACCCCACCTTGCGGTAGAACCGCTGCGCCCGCCCGTTGTCCTCGTGCACGATGAGCCGCACCCGCTCCGCCCCGCGCCCCCAGGCCCACTCCAGGCCGGCGTCGAACAGCACCTCGGTCAGCCCGCTCCCCCGCTCCTCGGGCCGTACGAACACCCCGACGACATGGCCCTGCTTCCGCTCCACCGGGAACCCGGCCCAGTCCGTCGTCCCGGGCTCCTCGATCAGCACGGTCAGCGTCCCCACCCACTGCCCGTCCGGCCCCTCCGCGATGATCTGCTGCCTCCCCTCCGCGCCCTCGGCGCCCCCCGCGGTCCGCTCCCGCCAGAAGGAGTCCGGCTTCGCCAGGGCTTCCTCGTACGTCTCCAGGAAGGCGAGGTGCGCCACCGGATCCCGCAGCGCCGCGAGCCGCAACTCCTTGGCCTCGGGCCACTCCTCGGCACGCACGGACCGGATCACATAGCTACTCATGCGGGTCACGCTAGTACCCGGGTACGACCGCCCTCACGTCATATACGCCCCAGGCACCTGGGACGACCGCCGGTACAGCCGCCACCATGGACCCCGTGACGAGAGAACGGGCGACACAGGACCGGACGGCGGAACCCCTCACCGAGTACGTGCAGCGCATCAGCCGACGGATCCGCGGCTTCGACCGGCGTCACCCCCTCCTCTGGGACCTGCACCTCACCGGCTTCTGGGTACTGGCGGCCCTGATCGACCACTTGGGCGGCGGCTGGCGCACCATCACCCGCAACCCCGACACCCCCGGCTGGCTGCTCCTCACCCTGAGCCTGGGCTTCACCCTGCCGCTCCTCCTGCGCCGCACCCACCCCACGGCCGTCCTTCTCGCCCTCACCCCCGTCGCGCTGGTCGACGCCTGGACCGGCGCCGCCCTCCAGGCCGCGCTGCTCCAGCTGCTGGTCGTCTTCCACATCGCCCTGCGCCGCCCTCCGCGCACCCTGTGGTGGGCCACGGCGCTGATCATCATCCCCATCGCCGTGATGGCCGCCCGCCACCCACGCGGCAGCGCGGACGAGGACATCGTCCCGGTGCTGATGTCGATCGTGGTGGCCGCGGCGATCGGCATCACGGTCCGCACCCGCCGCGCCCACACCGAGGCCCTGGAGGACCGCGCCCGCCGCCTGGAGATCGAGCGCGACCAGCAGGCCCGCCTCGCGGCCGCCGCCGAACGCGCCCGCATAGCGCGCGAGATGCACGACATCATCGGCCACAACCTCTCGGTCATCACCGGCCTCGCCGACGGCGGCCGCTACGCCGCGGCCAAGTCCCCCGACCGCGCCGCCGAAGCCCTCCACGCCATCTCCACCACCAGCCGCCAGGCCCTCACCGAAATCCGCCGCCTCCTGGACGTCCTACGGGACGAGGACAGGCCACCGCCCCCCGACCTCACCCCCCAGCCCACCCTCACCGACCTCGACCACCTCCTGGAGGGCGTACGCTCCGCCGGCCTCCCCGTCCGCACCACCCTCAGGGGCACCCCGACCCTCCCCGCGGGCCGCCAGCTCACCGTCTACCGCGTCATCCAGGAGTCCCTCACCAACACCCTCAAACACGCGGGCCCGGGAGCGACCTCCCACATCGAGCTGTCCTACGAGGAGCAAGGCGCCGTCACCGTCACGGTGACCGACACCGGCCGCGGCGGCGAGCTCAACGGCTCCCCCGGCCGAGGCCTCCCCGGCATGCGCGAACGCACGGCCCTGTACGGCGGCACACTCGAAGCCGGCCCCCTCGCGCCGCCCGCCCGGGGCTGGCGCGTCCACCTTCACCTACCGGAGGAATCCCCGCAGTGACCACGGTCCTCATCGCCGACGACCAACCCCTTCAGCGCCTCGGCTTCCGGATGCTCCTGGAGAGCCAGGACGACATGGCGGTACTGTCCGAGGCGGCCAACGGCAGCGAGGCGGTCCGCCTGACGGCCGAACTCCATCCCGACATCGTCCTCATGGACGTCCGTATGCCCGGCCTGGACGGCATCGAGGCCACCCGCCGCATCACCGCCGCCGGCGACCGCACCCGCGTCCTGATCCTCACGACCTTCGACCTCGACGAGTACGCCTACGCGGGCCTCCGCGCCGGCGCCTCGGGCTTCCTGGTCAAGGACGCCCAGCCCGAGGACCTGCTCTCCGGCATCCGCTCAGTGGCCACGGGCGACGCGGTGGTGGCCCCCGGCCTGACCCGCCGCCTCCTGGACGCCTACGCCCATCACCTCCCGGCGGGAACGGCCACCGCCGCCACCCAGGAGGCGACGGACGCCCGCCTCGCCTCCCTCACGGACCGGGAACGCGAGATCCTCACGGTCGTCGGCCTGGGCTGGACGAACACCGAGATAGCCACCCGCCTGCACCTGGCGGAGTCGACGGTGAAGACCCACGTGGGCCGCATCCTCGCCAAGACGGGCTCCCGCGACCGTATCCAGGCCGTCATCCTGGCGTACGACACGAAACTGGTGAAGCCGAGCTGACGAATGACCGCCCCGTGAACGCAGAAAACCCCCGTGCCTTTCGGCACGGGGGTTTTCCCAAAAATTGTTCGGCGGCGTCCTACTCTCCCACAGGGTCCCCCCTGCAGTACCATCGGCGCTGTAAGGCTTAGCTTCCGGGTTCGGAATGTAACCGGGCGTTTCCCTCACGCTATAACCACCGAAACACTATGAAACTGTGAACCTGCCACACCACACCCGTGACCATGAGCATGGGGCTGTTCGTGGTTTCAGAACCAACACAGTGGACGCGAGCAACTGAGGACAAGCCCTCGGCCTATTAGTACCGGTCACCTCCACCCATTACTGGGCTTCCAGATCCGGCCTATCAACCCAGTCGTCTACTGGGAGCCTTAACCCCTCAAAGGGGGTGGGAATACTCATCTCGAAGCAGGCTTCCCGCTTAGATGCTTTCAGCGGTTATCCCTCCCGAACGTAGCCAACCAGCCATGCCCTTGGCAGGACAACTGGCACACCAGAGGTTCGTCCGTCCCGGTCCTCTCGTACTAGGGACAGCCCTTCTCAATATTCCTACGCGCACAGCGGATAGGGACCGAACTGTCTCACGACGTTCTAAACCCAGCTCGCGTACCGCTTTAATGGGCGAACAGCCCAACCCTTGGGACCGACTCCAGCCCCAGGATGCGACGAGCCGACATCGAGGTGCCAAACCATCCCGTCGATATGGACTCTTGGGGAAGATCAGCCTGTTATCCCCGGGGTACCTTTTATCCGTTGAGCGACGGCGCTTCCACAAGCCACCGCCGGATCACTAGTCCCGACTTTCGTCCCTGCTCGACCCGTCGGTCTCACAGTCAAGCTCCCTTGTGCACTTACACTCAACACCTGATTACCAACCAGGCTGAGGGAACCTTTGGGCGCCTCCGTTACTCTTTAGGAGGCAACCGCCCCAGTTAAACTACCCATCAGACACTGTCCCTGATCCGGATCACGGACCCAGGTTAGACATCCAGCACGACCAGACTGGTATTTCAACGACGACTCCACCTGAACTGGCGTCCAAGCTTCACAGTCTCCCAGCTATCCTACACAAGCCGAACCGAACACCAATATCAAACTGTAGTAAAGGTCCCGGGGTCTTTCCGTCCTGCTGCGCGAAACGAGCATCTTTACTCGTAGTGCAATTTCACCGGGCCTATGGTTGAGACAGTCGAGAAGTCGTTACGCCATTCGTGCAGGTCGGAACTTACCCGACAAGGAATTTCGCTACCTTAGGATGGTTATAGTTACCACCGCCGTTTACTGGCGCTTAAGTTCTCAGCTTCGCCACCCCGAAGAGTGACTAACCGGTCCCCTTAACGTTCCAGCACCGGGCAGGCGTCAGTCCGTATACATCGCCTTACGGCTTCGCACGGACCTGTGTTTTTAGTAAACAGTCGCTTCTCGCTGGTCTCTGCGGCCACACCCAGCTCACCGAGTAAATCGGATCACCGAACATGGCCCCCCTTCTCCCGAAGTTACGGGGGCATTTTGCCGAGTTCCTTAACCATAGTTCACCCGAACGCCTCGGTATTCTCTACCTGACCACCTGAGTCGGTTTAGGGTACGGGCCGCCATGAAACTCGCTAGAGGCTTTTCTCGACAGCATAGGATCATCCACTTCACCACAATCGGCTCGGCATCAGGTCTCACCCTCGTGCCATCCGGATTTACCTGGATGACGGGCTACACCCTTACCCCGGGACAACCACCGCCCGGGATGGACTACCTTCCTGCGTCACCCCATCACTCACCTACTACCAGCTCGGGCCACCGGCTCCACCACTTTCCATTCCCCGAAGGGTCCGGAACGGCTTCACGGGCTTAGCATCACTGGATTCAATGTTTGACGCTTCACAGCGGGTACCGGAATATCAACCGGTTATCCATCGACTACGCCTGTCGGCCTCGCCTTAGGTCCCGACTTACCCTGGGCAGATCAGCTTGACCCAGGAACCCTTAGTCAATCGGCGCACACGTTTCCCACGTGTGTATCGCTACTCATGCCTGCATTCTCACTCGTGAACCGTCCACAACTCGCTTCCGCGGCTGCTTCACCCGGCACACGACGCTCCCCTACCCATCACAACGCCCGTTGGGGCTATATGCTGCAATGACACGACTTCGGCGGTACGCTTGAGCCCCGCTACATTGTCGGCGCGGAATCACTAGACCAGTGAGCTATTACGCACTCTTTCAAGGGTGGCTGCTTCTAAGCCAACCTCCTGGTTGTCTGTGCGACTCCACATCCTTTCCCACTTAGCGTACGCTTAGGGGCCTTAGTCGATGCTCTGGGCTGTTTCCCTCTCGACCATGGAGCTTATCCCCCACAGTCTCACTGCCGCGCTCTCACTTACCGGCATTCGGAGTTTGGCTAAGGTCAGTAACCCGGTAGGGCCCATCGCCTATCCAGTGCTCTACCTCCGGCAAGAAACACACGACGCTGCACCTAAATGCATTTCGGGGAGAACCAGCTATCACGGAGTTTGATTGGCCTTTCACCCCTAACCACAGGTCATCCCCCAGGTTTTCAACCCTGGTGGGTTCGGTCCTCCACGACCTCTTACAGCCGCTTCAACCTGCCCATGGCTAGATCACTCCGCTTCGGGTCTTGAGCGCGCTACTGAACCGCCCTATTCGGACTCGCTTTCGCTACGGCTTCCCCACACGGGTTAACCTCGCAACACACCGCAAACTCGCAGGCTCATTCTTCAAAAGGCACGCAGTCACGAGACGTCAAGCAAGCTTGACGTCCGACGCTCCCACGGCTTGTAGGCACACGGTTTCAGGTACTATTTCACTCCCCTCCCGGGGTACTTTTCACCATTCCCTCACGGTACTATCCGCTATCGGTCACCAGGGAATATTTAGGCTTAGCGGGTGGTCCCGCCAGATTCACACGGGATTTCTCGGGCCCCGTGCTACTTGGGTGTCTCTCAAACGAGCCGTACAGATTTCGACTACGGGGGTCTTACCCTCTACGCCGGACCTTTCGCATGTCCTTCGCCTATCCATACGGTTTCTGACTCGTCCCACGGCCGGCAGACCGTGAAAGAGAGATCCCACAACCCCGCATACGCAACCCCTGCCGGGTCTCACACGTATACGGTTTAGCCTCATCCGGTTTCGCTCGCCACTACTCCCGGAATCACGGTTGTTTTCTCTTCCTGCGGGTACTGAGATGTTTCACTTCCCCGCGTTCCCTCCACTTGCCCTATGTGTTCAGGCAAGGGTGACAGCCCATGACGACTGCCGGGTTTCCCCATTCGGACACCCCCGGATCAAAGCCTGGTTGACGGCTCCCCGGGGCCTATCGTGGCCTCCCACGTCCTTCATCGGTTCCTGGTACCAAGGCATCCACCGTGCGCCCTTAAAAACTTGGCCACAGATGCTCGCGTCCACTGTGCAGTTCTCAAACAACGACCAGCCACCCATCACCCCGCATCCTCACGGATCCGAGTTCACTGGGGCCGGCACTGAAGGCGACCTCACGGCCGTACCCTCAGACACCCAACAGCGCGCCCGGCCGGCACCCGCCCGAAGATCTGTTTTCCACACTCCGAAGAGCAGTACTCACAGCCTCCGACCCGGAAACCGGCCGAATAGTCAACGTTCCACCCTTGAGCAACCAGCATCAGACAGTCGCTGATGTACTGGCCTCTGAACCGGGCAAGCCCGGTTAAGAAGTGCTCCTTAGAAAGGAGGTGATCCAGCCGCACCTTCCGGTACGGCTACCTTGTTACGACTTCGTCCCAATCGCCAGTCCCACCTTCGACAGCTCCCTCCCCACAAGGGGGTTGGGCCACCGGCTTCGGGTGTTACCGACTTTCGTGACGTGACGGGCGGTGTGTACAAGGCCCGGGAACGTATTCACCGCAGCAATGCTGATCTGCGATTACTAGCAACTCCGACTTCATGGGGTCGAGTTGCAGACCCCAATCCGAACTGAGACCGGCTTTTTGAGATTCGCTCCACCTCACGGTATCGCAGCTCATTGTACCGGCCATTGTAGCACGTGTGCAGCCCAAGACATAAGGGGCATGATGACTTGACGTCGTCCCCACCTTCCTCCGAGTTGACCCCGGCGGTCTCCTGTGAGTCCCCATCACCCCGAAGGACATGCTGGCAACACAGAACAAGGGTTGCGCTCGTTGCGGGACTTAACCCAACATCTCACGACACGAGCTGACGACAGCCATGCACCACCTGTACACCGACCACAAGGGGGGCACCATCTCTGATGCTTTCCGGTGTATGTCAAGCCTTGGTAAGGTTCTTCGCGTTGCGTCGAATTAAGCCACATGCTCCGCTGCTTGTGCGGGCCCCCGTCAATTCCTTTGAGTTTTAGCCTTGCGGCCGTACTCCCCAGGCGGGGAACTTAATGCGTTAGCTGCGGCACCGACGACGTGGAATGTCGCCAACACCTAGTTCCCACCGTTTACGGCGTGGACTACCAGGGTATCTAATCCTGTTCGCTCCCCACGCTTTCGCTCCTCAGCGTCAGTAATGGCCCAGAGATCCGCCTTCGCCACCGGTGTTCCTCCTGATATCTGCGCATTTCACCGCTACACCAGGAATTCCGATCTCCCCTACCACACTCTAGCCTGCCCGTATCGAATGCAGACCCGGGGTTAAGCCCCGGGCTTTCACACCCGACGTGACAAGCCGCCTACGAGCTCTTTACGCCCAATAATTCCGGACAACGCTTGCGCCCTACGTATTACCGCGGCTGCTGGCACGTAGTTAGCCGGCGCTTCTTCTGCAGGTACCGTCACTTTCGCTTCTTCCCTGCTGAAAGAGGTTTACAACCCGAAGGCCGTCATCCCTCACGCGGCGTCGCTGCATCAGGCTTTCGCCCATTGTGCAATATTCCCCACTGCTGCCTCCCGTAGGAGTCTGGGCCGTGTCTCAGTCCCAGTGTGGCCGGTCGCCCTCTCAGGCCGGCTACCCGTCGTCGCCTTGGTGAGCCATTACCTCACCAACAAGCTGATAGGCCGCGGGCTCATCCTTCACCGCCGGAGCTTTTAACCACCATTCAGGAGAATGGAAGTGTTATCCGGTATTAGACCCCGTTTCCAGGGCTTGTCCCAGAGTGAAGGGCAGATTGCCCACGTGTTACTCACCCGTTCGCCACTAATCCCCACCGAAGTGGTTCATCGTTCGACTTGCATGTGTTAAGCACGCCGCCAGCGTTCGTCCTGAGCCAGGATCAAACTCTCCGTGAATGTTCTCCCGTAATCGGGATGACACCACGAGAGCGGAACAGCCAGGCGGAATAAGCCCGGCCGTTCACAGCGTCCTCGCTGTGTTTTCTTCAAAGGAACCACGCCCCGACCGAAACCGGCCGGAGACGGGGTATCAACATATCTGGCGTTGACTTTTGGCACGCTGTTGAGTTCTCAAGGAACGGACGCTTCCTTTGTACTCACCCTCTCGGGCTTTCCTCCGGGCTTCCCTTCGGTCTTGCATTCCCGACTCTATCAGATCCTTTTCCGATCCGATTTCCTCGGCGCTTTCCAGGTTCCCGCTTCCGCGTTTCCCTTTCCGGCGGCTCCGACTCTATCAGACCCTTTCGGTCCCGATTCCCCGCCGAAGGGGGTTGTCTTCGCGGCTGTTGGGCCGCTCCGACGTCTCAAACCTTAGCGGATTCCCCGGCAGGTCCCAAATCGAGGTGCCGGTCCCCAATCTAATTGAATTCGAGCACGCTGAATTCAACCCCGTTGGGAGATCGTTCTGCTGGTTTGAGGTGCCGCTTCTGCGGCGGAGGTGCTATCGCAGAACCGTTACGGCTCCGCGGCAACCCGAAGAACTCTACGGATCCGCCAAGGGGATGTCAAGCGACCCTTGTCAAGATCTTTTGCAGGGACCCGAGAGGGCTGCGCCGGTCTGCGTCAGTCCAGGTCGCTGAGCCGGCCGCCGGCATCCGGCTGGGCGTCCTCGACCCTGCGCAGGAGGCGCGTGAGCACCTCACCGAGAGCCGTACGGTCCTCCGGGGAGAGGTCCTGGAGCAGGTCCTCCTCGAAGACGGTCGCGAGGCGCATCGCCTCCAGCCACTTCTCCCGGCCGTCCCCGGTCAGCTCGACGATCACGCGGACGCGGTTGGACTCGTCCCGCTCCCGGGTGACCAGCCCCTCGGTGACCATGCGGTCGATCCGGTGCGTCATCGCGGCCGGCGTCAGGCCGAGGCGCTTCGCGAGGTCGCTGGGGCCCATGCGGTAGGGGGCGCCGGAGAGGACGAGGGCCTTCAGGACCTCCCACTCCGCGTTGGTGATGCCGAGGGCGGAGGTCTGGCGACTGTAGGCGACGTTCATCCGGCGGTTCAGACGGGAGAGCGCCGAGACGATCTTCTCGACCTGGGGGTCGAGGTCCCGGAACTCGCGCTGGTAGGCGGCGATCTGCTCTTCGAGTGTCGGTTCGCCGAGAGTGCCGGGGGTGTCGCCCATGGACGCCAGTATCGCACGGGGCTGCTTGGCGTTGAAGTTCTTCGAGGTGTACTGTTTAGCTTCGAACTTTAGCTTTGAAGTCTTCACTGCTAACTACTGAGACTGACCAACTACCTGAGAGAGGTGAACGTGACCAGGGCGAGGGGCGTGGCGATGCGCCGGATCCACGTGGGCAACGCACTCAGCGCGTTCGGGCTGGGCTTCACCGTCCCCTACCTGTACGTCTACGTGGCGCAGGTGAGGGGGCTGGGAGCCATGACGGCGGGGTTCGTCCTCGCCGTCTTCGCCGTGGCCGCGCTGATCGTGCTGCCGTTCGCCGGCCGGGCGATCGTGCGGCGCGGCCCGCTGCCGGTGTTGCTCGCCGCCCTGGCCACCGCCGCGCTGGGAGCGCTCAGCCTGGGGCTGGCGAGCACCGCGACGACCGTGCTGCTGTCGGCGGCCGCGCTCGGGGCGGGGCAGGCCGTGATGCAGCCGGCGCTGGCGACGATGATCGTCGACTGCTCCACCTCCGACACGCGCTCGCGCGCCTTCGCGATGCAGTTCTTCCTGCAGAACCTGGGGCTCGGCGTCGGTGGTCTCATCGGCGGTCATCTGGTCGACACGACGAGCGCCTCCTCCTTCACCCTGCTGTTCGCCATCGAGGCGGCGATGTTCCTGCTGCTGGTCGTGGTGATGGCGACGGTGCGGATGCCGCACTCGCCGCGGATCGCGGACGCGCCGGGCCGGTCGGGACCTGCGAGGAGCAGCTGGAAGCAGCTGCTGGGCGACCGGGCGATGGTGCAGCTGTGCGTGGTGGGGTTCGTGCTGTTCTTCGCCTGCTACGGGCAGTTCGAGTCGGGACTGGCCGCGTACGGGGTGGAGGCCGCCGGGATCTCGACGTCCGCGCTGGGGACGGCGCTGGCCGCCAACACCGCGATGATCGTGGTCGCGCAGTTCGCCGTGCTGAGGTTCGTCGAGCGGCGCAGGCGGTCGCGGGTGATCGCGGCCGTGGGTCTGATCTGGGCCGTGGCATGGGTCGCGGCGGGGTACGCCGGTCTCGGGCACGGCAGCCAGGAGATGGCGACGGCGGCGTTCGTGTCCACGTACGCGCTGTTCGGGCTGGGGGAGGCGATGCTGTCGCCGACGGTGGCGCCGCTGGTGGCCGATCTGGCGCCCGCGGGGCTGGCCGGGCAGTACAACTCGGCGTTCGCTCTGGTCAAGCAGCTGGCGTTGGCCGTCGGGCCGGCGGTGGGCGGGCCCATGGGGGCCTCGCTGCCGGGGCCGTACGTCGTGACGTTCCTGGTGTTCTCGCTGGGGATCACGTATCTCGCGGTGCGGCTGGGGCGGCAGCTCACGGCGGCGCAGGACCAGCCGTGGTCCGCGAAGAGCCGGGTGGTGGCCCGGGGCGGCGCCACGGCGGACCACGCGCAGGCCCGCACCTGAGATCCCCCGGGGGCTTTGCCCCCGGGCACGGTCACCTTCTGGCCGGGGGAGACGGGGGGCCGCGAGCGGACGGGGGCGTCGACCGGCTACCTCACGCCTCCCGGCAGTGCGAACTCGCACCACACCGCCTTTCCGCCGCCCGGCGTCCTGCGTGCTCCCCAGTTCGAGGCGATCGTGGCCACGATGGCGATCCCCCGGCCGGACTCGTCGCCGGCTTCCGCCCGGCGGCGGCGCGGGAGATGGTCGTCCCCGTCCGTGACCTCGACGATCAGGCGCCGGTCGGTGCGGCGCAGGCGCAGTCGCATCGGTGGCGTGCCGTGTTGCAGGGAGTTCGCCACCAGTTCGCTCACCGCGAGGACGCCCAGGTCGTGCAGATCCACCGGGAACCGCCAACTGGTCAGCACACCGGAGGCGAAGGCCCGCGCGCGGGGCGCCGCTTCCACTCCGCCGAGGAGTTCCAGCGCCGCGTTGCGGAACAGCTCGCTGTCCGGGCCGGTGCGGGCGGGGTGCTGGAGGACCAGGACGGCCACGTCGTCGTCGTGGTCCGCGGTGACGCCCGCCGAGCGGACCAGGCGGTCGCAGACGACCTGGGGTGTGCCGGTCGCGCCGGACAGGGCGCGCTCCAGCGAGGCGATGCCCTCGTCCAGGTCCTCGTTGCGGCGCTCGACCAGGCCGTCCGTGTAGAGCACGGCCGTGGAGCCGGGGCTCAGCGGGATCGAGCCGGAGGTGTGCATCCAGCCGCCCGTGCCCAGGGGCGGTCCCGTCGGTTCGTCGGCCCGCTGCACCACCCCGCTCTCGTCGCGGACCAGGATGGGCAGGTGGCCGGCCGAGGCGTACACCAGGCGGCCCTCGTTCGGGTCGTGGATGGCGTACACGCAGGTGGCGATCTGGTTGGCGTCGATCTCCGCGGCGAGGCCGTCCAGGAGCTGGAGGATCTCGTGCGGGGGGAGGTCCAGGCGGGCGTAGGCCCTGACCGCCGTACGGAGCTGGCCCATGATCGCGGCCGCGCGGACCCCTCTGCCCATGACGTCACCGATGACCAGGGCCGTGCGGCCGCCGCCCAGGGTGATGACGTCGTACCAGTCGCCGCCGACCGCGGCCTCGGTGCCGCCGGGCTGGTAGGTCGCCGCGACGCGGAGGTCGTCCGGCTGTTCGAGTTCCTGGGGGAGCAGGGAGCGTTGCAGTGTGACGGCGGTCTCGCGCTGGCGACGCTCGCTGGCTCTGACGCGTTCGGCGGCCTCGGCGTGGTCGGTGACGTCGGTGGCGAAGACGAGAACACCACCGCTGCCGCTGCCGCGGGCGGCGACCGGGGTGCAGGTGAAGGTGTAGGAGCGGCCGTCGGGGGCCTTGCGGGACTTGACCGTGCGGGGTTTGCCGCTGCGCAGGACCTGGTCCAGGAGGGGCAGCAGACCCAGTTCGTCGAGTTCGGGGAGGGCCTCGCGGGCCGGGGCGCCGGTCGCGCGGGGGCCGAAGGCCGTCACGTAGGCGTCGTTGACGTAGGCGAGGCGGTGGTCGGGGCCGTGGACATGGGCGACGAGGGCGGGGACGCGGTCGAGGACCTCACGCACCGGCAGTTCGTCGACGGCGGGCACGGGTGGTGCGGCGTCGGTCAGCCGTTCGACGCGGGCCATGGGTACGGAGGAGCCCGCGGCGTCGCCCTCCCGCCGGTCCGGGGTGAGCGGGTGGTCGGTCCGCGCTGCGGCGCGGCGCTGCGTTCCGGGGAGCCGGGCGCTCCAGCGCGTGAAGTTCACGAATCCTTGCCTCGTGTCGTCGTCTTCGGCGTCTTCGTCCAGCTCCGGATCCGGCCGGGGGTCTTGGGGGTGGCACCCGGGGGTGGCAGCGCGGTGGGGAAGGCCTCGTGGGTTCGAAAGGGCGGGGTCGGTCCGTCCAGGTCGGGGACCAGTGTGGCTCGGGGACCAGTGTGGCAGGGAGGCCGACCGGGTCGGCATCGGTCAGACGCCCAGCTCGCGGCCGGAGTTCCTCGGTCCGGTCAGGACGACCCCTTCGGGTCGTTCGGGGGCTCGTGAGGAGGCTTTCCACCGGCCGCGAGTTCGAACTCCGCCCGGGGGTGTTCGAGTGATCCGAGGGAGACGATCTCCCTCTTGAAGAGCCCGGACAGAGTCCACTCGGCCAGCACCCGGGCCTTGCGGTTGAAGGTGGGCACCCTGCTGAGGTGGTAGACGCGGTGCATGAACCACGCAGGGTAGCCCTTCACCTTGCGTCCGTAGACGTGTGCGACGCCTTTGTGCAGCCCCAGGGAGGCCACCGAACCGACGTACGCGTGGGAGTACGTCTCCAGGGGCTCGCCCCGCAGGGAGTGCGCGATGTTGTCGCCGAGGAGCTTCGCCTGGCGCAGCGCGTGCTGGGCGTTGGGGGCCGTCTCCTTGCCGGGTTCGCCGGCCGTGACGTCGGGGACGGCGGCGGCGTCCCCGGCGGCCCACGCGTGCGTGGCGCCCTCGATCGTCAGCCTGGGGGTGCAGGTCAGCCGGCCGCGCTCGTTGAGCGGCAGGTCGGTCGCGGCGAGGACCGGGTGGGGTTTCACGCCGGCCGTCCAGACGACCGTACGGGTCGGGAAGCGGGCGCCGTCGCTGAGGACGGCGACGCGGTGCGCGCACGACTCCAGGCGGGTGTTCAGGCGTACGTCGATGTTGCGGCGGCGCAGTTCGGTGACCGTGTAGCGGCCCATCTCCTCGCCGACCTCGGGGAGGATGCGGTCCGAGGCCTCGACGAGGATCCACTTCATGTCCTCGGGCCGGATGTTGTGGTAGTACCGCGCGGTGTAGCGGGCCATGTCCTCCAGCTCGCCGAGCGCCTCGACGCCGGCGTAGCCGCCGCCGACGAAGACGAAGGTGAGCGCCGCGTCGCGGACGGCGGGGTCGCGGGTGGAGGAGGCGATGTCCATCTGCTCGATGACGTGGTTGCGCAGGCCGATGGCCTCCTCGACGGTCTTGAAGCCGATGCCGTGTTCGGCCAGACCGGGGACGGGCAGCGTGCGCGAGACGGAGCCGGGCGCGAGGACGAGCTCGTCGTACGACAGCTGCCGGGTGCCGGTGCCCTTCTCCTCGGTGGCGAGCGTGGTGAGGGCGGCGGTGCGCCGGGCGTGGTCGATGGAGGTGACCTCGCCGACCACGACGCGGCAGCGGTCGAGGACACGGCGCAGCGGTACGACCACATGGCGCGGGGAGATGGATCCGGCGGCCGCCTCGGGGAGGAACGGCTGATAGGTCATGTACGGGTCGGGTGTGACGACCGTGATCTCCACGTCGCCCCGCTGGAGTTCCCGTTTCAGGTTCCGCTGGAGACGCAGGGCCGTGTACATCCCGACATAGCCGCCACCGACAACGAGAATGCGCGCACGTTCCTTCACCATCCCATGACGCACCCGGCGCTTGCGTTTGTCCACAGGCCCGGCAATTTGTGTGACCGCGCGCCGACGGCGCGCCGGGTTGGCCGGATCACCCGAGCGCGCGGAATGTTCGCAGGTCACAGGGGGTGCACCAGGAGGCCGCAGGGGGTGCAATCAGGACGTATGCCACCCGTGGTCCGATCGGGGGGCGCTCCGTGCGGAACGAGCCCCTTCTGAATTGACCCTCACTCAACTATGTTCGTGTGTCGACGGGGTGTAGGGGGATGCGCCTTCGGGTCCGCGACCGGCGGGTCCGGGAAGCGGGCCTGTTCCGTTCGCTCCGGCTTGCAGATGGCGGGGAGTCTCCGGGGGGAGACGTCATTACCGGGGGATCACTTATGCATGTTCAGGACTCTCATTGGTCGTCCGCGTCCGCCATCGCACCCGGTGGCGGGGCGAGGGGCGGCGGGATGAGTTCGGCAATGGGCTCGACGATGGGCTCGACCATGAGCGCGGCGGTGGGGAGCGGACGCGGGAACGGGGCGCGGACGACACCGCTGCGTGTGGACGCACAGCGCAATCTGGAGCACGTACTGCGCGCGGCGCGCGAGGTCTTCGGCGAACTGGGGTACGGCGCGCCGATGGAGGACGTGGCGCGGCGCGCGCGGGTCGGCGTCGGCACGGTGTACCGGCGCTTCCCGAGCAAGGACGTCCTGGTGCGGCGGATAGCCGAGGAGGAGACCTCCCGGCTGACCGACCAGGCACGGGCGGCGCTCGGGCAGGAGGACGAGCCGTGGTCGGCGCTCTCGCGCTTCCTGCGGACATCGGTGGCCTCGGGTGCCGGGCGGCTGCTGCCGCCGCAGGTGCTGCGGGTCGGGGTGGCGGACGAGGGCACCGGCTTCGAGACGGCGCGGGTGCCGCAGCAGCGGACCCAGCCGGGCTCCGGGGAGCTGCGGCTGGTGGCGCAGGACACGTCGGCGCTCACCGCGGACGACGACGCGGGTGCGGCGGCGCTGCTGGAGGTCGTGGGCCAGCTCGTGGAGCGGGCACGTGCGGCGGGCGAGTTGCGGGCCGACGTGTCGGTGGCGGACGTCCTGCTGGTGATAGCGACGGCGGCACCCTCGCTGCCGGACGCGGCCCAGCAGGCGGCGGCCTCGGCACGGCTGCTGGACATCCTGCTGGAGGGGCTGCGGTCCCGGCCGGTGTGACGCGCACCACGTCCGCGCGCTGTGCGGGAGACGGTCGACGGCGGCCTGCGGGCGTCGTCGACCGGACCTGCTCCCGTCGGCACCCCTCTCGGCGGGCCTCGGCTACGGCGACTTCCGCTCCGGCGGACCTCCGTTCCGGCGAGCGTCGACGGCGGCCTGCGGGCGTCGTCGACCGGACCTGCTCCCGTCGGCGCCCCTCTCGGCGGGCCTCGGTTCCGCCGGGCCCCGGCGTCGACGGACGTCCCTCGGGGCCTGTCGAGTGTGACTCGAAAAGGTGAGTGTGGGGCGCGGATCCCATGCCGTCGCGGTCCGGGGCGTTCTGCCGGGGGCGCACCGGAGTTTTCGGTCGGGTCGCTCAACTCCCTTGTGTGCGGGGTCGATTGATTCTTCAGCGAAGGGCGAACGCCAGTACCACGTCACCGGAAGTCCCCACGGACGAGTGGAAGGGCCGCACTTCGGGGTTCCGGACAAAGCCCCCTGTGGCACGCTGACCCGGTGTTCGGGACTGGTGGGGCAGGCGGCGGGGGCGTTCCGCGATGAGCTTCGACGGGCGGGACGGGTCACTCGGTGACGACGACGCGGAGTCCGGCGACGCGGCCTCGCCGCACGTCCCGTACCAGGGCGGACGAGCCGGTGTCCCGCCCGGTCCACCCGGTCCACCCGGCCCGGCCGGACCGGTGGAGGCCGGCATTCCGGCGCAGGGTGGCGAGCCCGTGGAGGGCACCGTGCCGGCCCAGCGCGACCGGCGCGAGGACGGTGGCGACCTGCCGCCGCCCCGGGTGCTGCCACCGTCCGACGCCGACCTGATCGAGCGGATGCGCGCGGGCGACGACACCGCCTACGCGGAGCTCTACCGGCGCCACGCGGCGGCGGTGCGCCGGTACGCCCGCACCTGCTGCCGCGACGGTCACACCGCCGACGACCTCACCGCCGAGGTCTTCGCCCGCGTGCTCCAGGCGGTGCGCGGCGGCTCCGGCCCCGAGCACGCCGTACGCGCGTATCTGCTGACCACCGTCCGGCGAGTGGCCGCGACCTGGACGAAGTCCGCGCCGCGCGAGCAACTCGTCGACGACTTCGCGGTGTTCGCCGCACAGTCCGCGCGCGTCTCCGAGGTGTCCCACGCCGACACCCTCGACCTGGGCGCCGAGGTGCGGGCGATGCACGAGGCCGAGCAGTCGATGGCCATGCGGGCCTTCCGGTCGCTGCCCGAGCGCTGGCAGGCCGTGCTGTGGCACACCGAGGTCGAGGACGAGTCGCCGAGCGACGTCGCCACACTGTTCGGCCTGGACGCCAACGGCACGCGCGTGCTCGCCAGCCGCGCCCGCGAGGGCCTCAGGCAGGCCTACCTCCAGGCCCACGTCAGCGCCGCCCTCGCCGACGACGAGGAGTGCGCCCGCCACGCCGACCGGCTCGGCGCCTACGCCCGCGGCGGCCTGCGCACCCGCGCCGAGCGGGGACTGCGCAAGCACCTGGACGAATGCGTCAAGTGCCGGCTGGCCGCGGGCCAGATCAAGGAAGTCGCCGGCGGTATCCCGGCCGTCGTGCCGATCGCGGTCATCGGCTGGTTCGGCGCCGCCGGGTACGCCAAGGCGGCCGGGATCGTCGCCGCCGGTGCGGGCGCGGCCGCCGGTGCCGGTGCGGGCGCGGGAGCGGCCACGGCGGGCGCCGGCTCGTCCGGCGGGGCGGGGGCCGAGGGCGGCGCGGCCGCCTCCGAGGGGCTGGGCGCGCCGGTCAAGGCCGGTATCGCGGCCGGGCTGGTGGCGGTGGCCGCGGTGGCGCTCGCGCTGGCCGGCGACGACAAGCCGCCCAGGAAGCCGGACGCCAAGCCGCCCGCGTCCGCCCCGGTGATCGAGCCCGCCAGGAACACGCCCCCGCCCCCGGCCAAGGAGCCCGGGCCCGGATCCCCGGTGGTCGCGGCGGCCGCCCCGGCCGCCCCGGCCGCCCCGGCCGCCCCGGCCGCCCCGGCCGCCCCGGCCGCCCCGGCCGCGACAAGGACACCCCCACGGGCCCCGGCCACCCGCACACCCCTCCCGAAGCCCACTCCGTCCGGTTCGGCCCCCGCGCGGCCCTCCGCTCCCGCACCGGAACCGGCCCCGCCACTCACCCCCACCCCGGCCCCGCCTGCACCGCCGCCCGCCCCGTCGGCCGCCGTCTACCAGTGGAGCGAACTGTCGTACGACGTCACCGGTGACGCCGACGAGCCCGAGATGCGGATCGGCGAGAGCAGCTGGGTGTGGCAGCGGTACGGCGTGTCGGTCGCGGGCAAGCGGTACGCGCACGGGGTGACGGTGAAGGGCCGCTCCTCCGTCACCGTCGACCTCAACCGTGCCTGCACCGCCTACGACGCCCTGGTCGGCGTCGACGACCTGACCGCGGGGCTCGGCGAGGTCCGCTTCTCCGTCTACGCCGACGGGGTCCGGCTGTGGCGGTCGGGCATGATCGGCGGCGGGAACCCGGCGGTGCCGGTGCATGTGAGTCTGGCCGGGCGCGAGACCGTACGGCTGGTGGTGGAGCCGCACCGTCACGCCGACGAGCTGGCGCTCGCTGACTGGGCGGAGTCCAGGTTCACCTGCTCCTAGGAGCGGTGGGCGCTCCGCAGACACCGAGTTGCCGCTGAGCCTGCTCCCCGGAGCGGTCGGCACGGCCGGACCCTCCGAGTTCACCCCGCTCGTTCCCGGCGGCGGTCACGCTCCCTGGTGCCGCGGCAGGCGACGTCGGCCCGTCAAGGAGAAGCGTCCGGTGCGGCGTCCGGTGCGTGCGCTCGGCGGGCCGGCCGGAAGCCCTCGTGCAGGACGTACTCGGGCTTTCGTCCGGCACGGCGCGTGGGGTGCACCTCCCACGCCTCCGAGGAAGCGGAGGAACGAGCCGGGCGCCGCGACACGGCCGACATCGCCTGCCGTGGCACCGGGGTCCTTCTGATGGACCCTAGGCCAGCGCCGCCCCGCCGCCGGAGGCTCCCGCGCCCAGCGCGTTGCGCTGCGGGGTGATCCCCGCCGGGACGGCACGCGCGCGTGCGGGCGTGCCCGTCCAGCAGGTGCCCCTGCGGGCGATCAGACGGCCGAGCCACAGCTCCAGGGAGACCAGGTCGGCCAGGCCGTCCAGCGGCAGTGCCTCGCCCTCCGCCGCCGCGCGCAGGGCCTTGCGGACCACCCGGGCCTCCACCAGGCCCGCCTGCGCGAGCAGGGGGGTGGCGAAGAGGTCCAGCAGGGAGTCCGCGGCCATCCGCAGACCGGCGCGGGCGGCGGCCGCCGAGGGCGCGTGGGAGGTCGCGCCCCAGCCGGACGGCAGTTCGGCGACTCCGGCACCCTCCAGGACCGTACGCAGGATGGCCGCCCGGGCTCCCGGCTGGACCCGCAGCGACTCCGGGAGGGCGCGGCACGCGCGGACGACCTGGTTGTCGAGGAACGGGGCGTGCAGACGCTGGAAGCGGACCTCGGCCGCCTGTTCCAGGATCCGCAGGTCGGCCGCCGCCCGGGAGAGTGCCGCCCGCGCGCGGAAGTCGCCCGGCCGCTGACCGGGGCCGACCCCGGAACGATGCGTTGCCCCTTGGAGGCGAACCGATACTTCAGCGAGGGCCTCACCCGTGAGCCAGCGCGCCGCGGGGCCCGGTCTGGCCCAGGTGAGCGCGGCGAGAGACGCCCCCACGGCACCTCCGGGTTCGTCGAAGCGGCGGCGCATCAGGCGGTCGGCGAGCCCTTCGAGGCCGGAGCGGTAGGGCGTGCGGGCGAGGCGGCGGGCCGCGCCGTACACGCGCGCGGGGACCAGGACCGAACCGTCCGCCTTCGCGAGGGCGGCGACCGGGCGGACCAGGTGCCGGCGTTTGCGGTCCATCAGCAGGTCCGCGAGGCGGGCGGGGTGGGCGTCCAGGACCTGGCGGGCGCCGTAGCCGGCGAAGTGGTCGGCGCTGCCGGACGCGAGGCGTGCGCGGTGCCGGGCCGCCGTCACCAGACTCGCGGCCGGTTCGTCGGTCAGCGGGCCGTCCAGCTCGGCGTACGGGAGGGTCTCCTCGCCGCCGGCCACCACCACGTGGTGCAGGCGCGGGTTGGCCGCGAGCGTGCCCGCCCGCTCCAGCTCGGCCTCCCGGCCGCCGACGGCCAGGTCGTTGAAGGTGACCGCCAGCAGCCGTTCCCCGGCGCCCGTGCCGTGGCCCAGCACGGTGCCCGGCATGCCCGGCAGGCCGGCCGCGAGCAGCGCGAGCGTGCCCGAGGCGGGACCGCCGGAGAGGTCCGCGCCGATGCCCGGAACCGGCATCCCGCGCGCGGCCCGCCGCTCGGCGGGGCCCATGCCGGGGACCGGACCGGGGTCTATGTCGGCGCCGGGCACGTGCCGGGGCGCCGACAGCCGGGCGCGCACCGCCTCGACGAGCGCGTCCCGTACCGCGTCGACCGCGCTGTCCGGGTCGGCGGAGGGTGCCGCCACGGCGAGCGAGGCGACCTGCTCGTATCCGGCGACCTCGCGCGCCCCGGTGCGCAGGATGAGCGCGTGCCCCGGCGGAATGCGCCGTACGCCGTCGTAGGGGGTGGAGTCGTGCAGGGCGGCCGGTACGTCGGGGGCGGCGAGCAGGGCGGCGAGGTGGCCGTAGTCGAGGTTGGCCTCGACGAGGTCGGCGAGGGGCAGCGCGGCCGTCGCGTACGCGGTGCCGCCGTCCCAGGGGGTGTAGAACACCGGGCGGGCGCCCGCGAGATCGCCGCAGACGGTGATGCGGCGGCCCACCTGGACGACGGCCGTGTAGCTGCCCGGCCAGGCCGTCAGATGCCGGAGTGCCCCTCCGCGCGCGGCGAACAGCCCGACCCGCAGCTGCTCGTCGGAGGCCGCGCAGATACCGAGGACGGCGATCCGGGTCCGGTCGTCGGCCTTCACCACCCGCACCTCGTCCGGGCGCCAGTCGCCGACCGCCCACAGCGGATCCGGGTCGCCCCACAAGAGATGGGAGCCCACCGGCTGGAGGGTCTCGCCGTCGTGTCCGACCGCGCCGGCGGAGCCGATCCGGGCGGCGCCCGCGGCGGTGCTGCTCCATCCCACCAACCACCGCATCGCCGCCTCCACAGGCTGTGGACAACCAGTGCACCGTACGAACTCGGCACCATGCTGCCATGAAGGAGGCGTGGCGGAGCGGCGGCGGTGCCGCTTGTGCGCCCGGGAATGCGCCCCGGCGGATACTGTCGCACCGGACCCGGCCGGTCGGCCCACCGCGTCGAACAGCCGCGCGAGGCAAGGGAACCGGGACTTCGCCGAGGGGGGCCGATACGGTCACCGCGATGCGAATGCGCCCCCGGTACGCTCCCCAAAAACCACCAACGCGCCCTCAACTGCCGTGGTGAGAGCGCTGATGCACCGCCGGGGTGGGGGCGATTTTCGGCCAAATCGCCGACAACGGAACGGATGTGAGCACGCTCCGTACACGCTCCGGCCACCGCCCGGCGCTCGCGCAGCCCGGGAGACGGAGCTCGCCCCCCGGGCCGATCCGCCGCCCGCGGGGATGTAGGCGGCGGTGTCCCCCAGCCCACTGGATCCAGTACAGCGGGCCGACCCACGCACGGCCCATGGAAGCGCTCCCCCGATGGCCGGAGAAGAGCGCACGGCCGGGCGCACGGCCACACGGCGGGAGCACGGCGCAACCGTCCGTCGCTGACCCGCACTTCACTACGGACCACAATCCCGCCATCCGGAAGAATGCCCCTTAACGCTTGGGATGCGGCGAACTACGCTGGGTTTACGAATGCCGCGTGGTTATGCCAGCGCGGCAGCCGTCTGTGTCGAGGGGTGGCGCAATGTCCAGGGAGCAACGCGGGCCGAACGAAAAACTCGGCGCCGTTCTCGCCCTCGCGGGAATCAGCAACGCAGGACTCGCCCGACGTGTCAACGATCTCGGCGCTCAACGAGGGTTGACGCTTCGCTACGACAAGACGTCGGTGGCGCGCTGGGTGTCGAAGGGGATGGTGCCGCAGGGTGCCGCGCCGCACCTCATCGCCGCCGCGATAGGGCAGAAGCTGGGCCGCCCGGTGCCGCTCCACGAGATCGGCCTGGCGGACGCGGATCCCGCGCCCGAGGTGGGCCTGGCCTTCCCGAGAGACGTCGGACAGGCGGTCCGTTCGGCGACGGAGCTGTACCGCCTCGACCTCGCCGGGCGCCGGGCCGGCTCCGGCGGCATCTGGCAGTCCCTGGCCGGCTCGTTCGCGGTGAGCGCGTACGCGACACCCGCCTCACGGTGGCTGATAACCCCGGCCGACAGCTCGGTCGCGCGCGAGGTGAACCCCGCCGAGGACGCCGGCGCACCGCTCAAAGTCGGCCACAGCGACGTGCAGAAACTGCGGGAGGCCGCCGAGGACGCCAGGCGCTGGGACTCCAAGTACGGAGGCGGCGACTGGCGTTCGTCCATGGTGCCGGAGTGCCTGAGGGTGGAGGCCGCGCCCCTGCTGCTCGGATCGTACTCCGACGAGGTCGGCCGGGCCCTGTTCGGCGCCAGCGCCGAACTCACCCGCCTGGCCGGGTGGATGGCCTTCGACACGGGACAACAGGAGGCCGCGCAGCGGTACTACATCCAGGCCCTGCGGCTCGCCCGGGCAGCGGCCGACGTACCCCTGGGAGGGTACGTACTGGCCTCCATGTCCTTGCAGGCGACCTACCGGGGCTTCGGCGACGAGGGCGTCGACCTGGCCCAGGCCGCGCTGGAACGCAACCGGGGCCTGGCGACCGCCCGCACCATGAGCTTCTTCCGGCTCGTCGAGGCACGCGCCCACGCGCGCGCGGGTGACGCCCAGGCGGCCGGTGCCGCCCTGAAGGCGGCGGAGGGCTGGCTGGAGCGGGCCCGCGACGGCGACAACGACCCGTCCTGGCTCGGCTTCTACTCCTACGACCGGTTCGCCGCGGACGCCGCCGAGTGCTACCGCGACCTGAAGGCACCGCGTCAGGTACGCCGTTTCACCGAGCAGGCGCTGTCGAAGCCGACGGAGGAGTTCGTGCGGTCGCACGGGCTGCGCCTGGTGGTCTCCGCGGTCGCCGAGCTCGAGTCCGGCAATCTCGACGCGGCATGCGAGCAGGGCGTGCGGGCGGTGGAGGTCGCGGGGCGCATCTCCTCGGCGCGCACCACCGAGTATGTGAAGGACCTCCTCCACCGGCTGGAGCCGTACGGGGACGAGCCGCGGGTGGTGGAGCTGCGGGAGCGGGCACGGCCGCTGCTGATGGCACCGGCCTAGGAGCGGTGCCCGCGCGTCCGCGGGACTGTCCTGGCCGGGAGGCCGCCGGGCGGGGACTGCGTGGCGGGTGCGGCTGGGAGCGCCCGGCCGGGCGGCGGGGATGTGGTCGGTGCGCCCGGCTGGGCGGCGGGGATGTGGTGGGTGCGCCCGGCCGGGCGGCGGGGATGTGGTCGGTGCGCCCGGCCGGGCGGCGGGGATGTGGTGGGTGCGCCCGGCCGGGCGGCGGGGATGTGGTGGGTGCGCCCGGCCGGGCGGCGGGGATGTGGTGGGTGCGCCCGGCCGGGCGGCGGGGATGTGGTGGGTGCGCCCGGTCGGGCGGCGGGGATGTGGTGGGTGCGCCCGGCCGGGCGGGCGCACCCGGTCAGGCGGGAGTGCGGGCGCGTGCGCCCGGTCGGGTGGTGCGCGGCTGGTCGCCGCCACGGCGCCACGCCGCCACGGCGCCACGCCGTCACGGCGCCGTACGGGGTCATGGCCCGGCGGCCCCACGTCGACGGCGCCGTTCCCCGGGTTTGAGGGCATTGTCAGTGGCGCAGTGCACTATCGAAGCCGGGAGGTGGTGCGGGGTGCGGGAGATCGTTTACGACTGTGACGTGCTCGTGGTCGGCGGCGGGATCGTCGGGCTGTCCACGGCGTACGCGATCACGCGGGCCGCGCCGGGCACGCGGGTGACGGTGCTGGAGAAGGAGTCCGGGCCCGCCCGGCACCAGACCGGGCGCAACAGCGGGGTGATCCACAGCGGCGTCTACTACCGGCCGGGCTCGCTCAAGGCGCGGTACGCGGTGCGGGGCGCCGCCGAGATGATCAAGTTCTGCGCGGAGTACGACATCCCGCACGCCGTCACCGGCAAGCTCATCGTCGCCACCGAGCGGCCCGAGCTGCCCCGGCTGCACGCGCTCGTCCAGCGCGGCCGGGAGAACGGTATTCCGGTGCGGGAACTGGGCGCGGCCCAGATCGAGGAGTACGAACCGGAGGTGCGCGGACTCGCCGCGATACACGTCGGGACGACGGGGGTGTGCGACTTCGCCGCGGTCGCCCGGCAGCTGGCCGAGGCCTCGGGAGCGGAGATCCGGTACGGGGCGCGTGTCGTACGGGTGGACCGGCGGCCGGAGCTCGGGGTGGCCGTGCGGACGGCGGCCGGGGACGTCGTGCGCGGGCGGGTGCTGGTGAACTGCGCCGGGCTGCACTGCGACGAGGTCGCGCGGCTGACCGGGGACGAGCCGGCGATGCGGATCGTGCCGTTCCGGGGGGAGTACTACACGCTGGCGCGGCCCGAGCTGGTGCGGGGGCTGGTGTATCCGGTGCCCGATCCGGCGTTTCCGTTCCTCGGGGTGCACCTCACGCGCGGGATCGACGGGGGCGTGCACATCGGGCCCAACGCGGTGCCGGCGCTGGCCCGCGAGGGGTACGGATGGGGTGTGGTGCGGCCCCGGGAGCTGGGGGCGACGCTGGGCTGGCCGGGTGCCTGGCGGATGGCCCGGCGGCACTGGCGGTACGGGGCGGGGGAGCTGCGCCGGTCGGTGTCCAAGCAGGCGTTCACCGAGGCGGTGCGCAGGCTGCTGCCGGCGGTGGAGGAGCGGGACCTGGTGCCGAGCGCGGCGGGGGTGCGGGCGCAGGCGGTCCTGCGGGACGGAACGCTGGTGGACGATTTCCTGATCCGGGAGGGGGCGCGGGCGGTGCACGTGCTGAACGCGCCTTCACCCGCCGCGACGGCTTCCCTGCCGATCGGGCGGGAGGTGGCCCGGAGGGCGCTGGGGGTGCTGGGGGCGGTGAGCGGACGGGCGTAGGGGTCGGTTCGCTTCGGTGCGGGGCATTCGCTTCGGTGCGGGGCCGCCGTTCCTGGTGCGGACGTCGGGGTTCTCGCCCCCGCCGCCCCTACCCGTCCCGTCTCCAGGGACGCTGCCCCTTCGACCCCGCTGGGACTCCGCCCCGGACCCCGATCGGCCTGGAGGACCTCGTCCCTGAACGCCGGGACGGGCCGAGTTGTGACGACCGTCATCTGCGGCTACGCCTCGCTTCTTGGCCGACGCGACAGGTAGGGGGTGGGCATAGAGCCCGGGGGCCTGGGCGTCCGGGGGTCTGGGGGTCCGGGGGTCCGAGGCGGAGCTCCCCTGCCCGGGAGCACGGCAGCTGTGCCTCGCCTCTTGGCGGACCGAGACGGGTGGGGGCACAGGGACGGGGAGCTGGGGGCGAAGCCCCCTGTGGGAGGGGCAGCGGGGGCCGGTCGGCTGCGGGCCGTCGGGCTTGGGGTTCGGGGCCATTCGCATGACACCCGGCGCCGTAAAATCGGCAGCACTGTGTCTGACTCCCTCAACGCCCCCGAACCCCCCCACCCCGGTGTCGCCCTCAGCCGCGCCCGGGCCAAGGGCGAGCCCCGCTTCCCGGAAGGACCGCAGGCAGATCCCGCCGGGTCGCACTTCGAGCGGCGGATCCGCAGTTTCCAGCCACGGCGGAGTCGGGTGACGGCCGGGCAGGCGGACGCGCTCCAGCGGCTGTGGTCCCGATGGGGGCTCGACATCGACGGCCGGCGCCTGATCGATCTCGGCGAGCTGTTCGGCAACGGCAACCCGGTCGTGCTGGAGATCGGCTTCGGGATGGGCGAGGCCACCGCACGGATGGCCGCCGCCGCCCCGGACACCAACATCCTCGCCGTGGACGTCCACACCCCGGGCCAGGGAAACCTGCTCAACCTCGCCGATCAGGCAGGGCTGACCAACATCCGCGTCGGGAACGGGGACGCGATCATCCTGCTCCACGAGATGCTCACCCCCGACTCCCTCGACGGGCTGCGCGTCTACTTCCCGGACCCCTGGCCGAAGAAGCGGCACCACAAGCGGCGGCTGATCCAGCCCGAGTTCCTCGACCTCGCCGCGACCCGGCTCCGGCCCGGGGCGACCGTGCACTGCGCGACCGACTGGGAGCCGTACGCGGAGCAGATGCTGGAGGTGCTCGACGCGCACCCCGCCTTCGCGAACACCCAGGCCGACGGCGGTTTCGCGCCGCGTCCGGCGTTCCGGCCGCTGACCCGTTTCGAGGGCCAGGGACTGGAGAAGGGACATGTCGTGAACGACCTGCTCTTCCGCCGCGTAGACCACGTCGTAGAGCAGGTCGCAGAACACGACGCAGAACACGTCGTCGAGCACGGCGTGGAGTACGAGGACCATCCCCCCATCGGCGCCTGAACCCACCCCGCACTCCTGCGGGGGGCGCCTCCGCATCGTTAGGGTCAATGCCGTGGCCACCGTTCCCCCGTCCCCGACGCACCCCAGCGATCTCGCCGGCGTCGCACCGCGGCACGCGCACTGGTGGCAACGGAGATGGGTGCGCTACGGCGCCCTGAGCACCCTGCTCGCGCTCTCCGGCCTCGTCATCCTCGCCCTGGTCCGCGAACAGACCGGCACCGAGGGTTTCCTGGTCGGTCTCGGGCTCGCCGTCCTGCCGGTGCCGCTGCTCGTCGCCGCGTTCCGGTGGCTGGACCGCGTCGAGCCGGGCCCGTGGCGCAACCTGCTGTTCGCCTTCGCCTGGGGGGCCTGCGCGGCGGCGTTGATAGCGATCGTCGCCAACAGCTTCGCGACCAGATGGATCGCCATGGCCACCGCGGACCCCTCCAGCGCGGACACCCTCGGCGCGACGGTGATAGCGCCGGTCGTGGAGGAGTCGGCCAAGGCGGCCGCCGTCCTGCTCGTCTTCCTGTTCCGGCGCCGGGACTTCACCGGGATCGTGGACGGGGTGGTGATAGCCGGGGTCACCGCCACCGGGTTCGCCTTCACCGAGAACATCCTCTACCTCGGCACCGCCTTCGGTACCGACCAGCTCAACGGCGACGGCGGAATCGCCTCCGTCACCGCGGCGACCTTCTTCGTACGGGTCATCATGTCGCCGTTCGCACACCCCCTGTTCACCGTCCTCACCGGCATCGGCTTCGGCATCTCCGCGTTGTCGGCGGAACGCCAGCATGTGCGGCGGGTGCTGCTGCCGCTGTCCGGGCTGCTGCTCGCGATGGGCATGCACGCGATCTGGAACGGCTCGTCGACGTTCGGCGAGTACGGGTTCTTCGCCGTGTACGCGGCCTTCATGGTGCCCGCGTTCGGCCTGCTGACCTGGCTCGTGATCTGGACGCGTCAGCGCGAGCTGAAGACCGTACGGGAGGAGCTGCCCGCCTACACCGTGGCGGGATGGCTGACGCCGGCCGAGCCGTACGCGCTCGGTTCGATGCGGGCGCGGCGCATGGCCAGGGACCACGCCCGCCGGCACGGCGGGCGTCCGGCCGCGCGAGCGGTGGAGCAGTACGAGGCGTACGCGACCTCCCTCGCGTTCCTGCGCAACCGGGGGCGGCGGGGCCGGGCGGGGGCCGACTTCGTCGTCCGGGAGCGGGAGTTGCTCCAGGAGCTGTGGCGGCGGCGGGACGTGGCGCGTCCCGCGCTGGACCTCGCGGCCCGGGCGACGGCACCGCCGGTCGCGGTGACCGCGCCACCGTGGCCGGTGTACGGGGTGTACGGGTACCCGGCGGCGCCCGCGTACCCGGGGTACCAGACGGTGCCGTATCCGGCCTACAACCCGTACCGGTCGTAGCCGGGCCATAGCCACAGCCGTAGCCGAGCCCATCCAGGGCGCGCCGGCGGATCCCACCTCGCCGGACACCGTCGTCGCGGCCGACCGCCACCGCGGGACAACAAACCGGCCACCGCGGGACAACGAGACCGGCCGCCGGAAGGGGCAGCGGCCGGCAGTGGACCGGACGGGCTCGGAAGAAGCCGCCGCGGGCCGCAGACCGGCGACGGCGATGATGTCGACGAAGTCGCCGGTCTGCGGCCCGCGGCCGTGTACGCGCCGAGGACGGCGGGAGCGCCGAGGGCACCACGGGAGGCGCCTCATCGGCCGTCCAGCCGAGAACGTCACCACCCGGGAGGCCCGGCGCTCACCCCATCCGTGTGCGGAAGCGGCCCACCGGCCTCAGGGGTTGAGCCCCTTGCTGCGCAGCCACGCCATCGGGTCGAGGCCGCCGGACGATCCGCCCGAGTGGACCTCGAGGTGCAGGTGCGCCCCGGTCACGTTGCCCGTCGCGCCCACGCGGCCGATGACGTCCCCGGTGTTGACCTGCTGCCCGACGCTGACGCTGATCGACGACTGGTGGGCGTACCAGATCTCCGTGCCGTCGTCGAGGGTGAGGACGGTCTTGTAGCCGTAGGACCCGTCCCAGCCGGCCTGCGTGATCGTGCCGGTGTGGACCGCCTTGATGAGGGTGCCCGTCGGCGCGGCGAAGTCGAGGCCCGTGTGGTAGCCGGAGGACCACAGGGAGCCGGCCTGGCCGTAGGTGGAGGTGATCGTGTACGACGAGGTGGGCAGCGCGTACTGCTTGGCCAGCGCGGCGAGACGCTCGGCCTCGGCCTTCTTCTCGGCCTCCTCCTCCGCCTTCTGCTTCGCGGCGGCGGCCTTGGCCTCGGCTTCCTTCTCCGCCTCGGCGGCGGCCTCGGCGGCCTGCTTCTCGGCGGCGGCCACCGCGTCGGCGACGGCCTTGCTCTCGATCTGGTCCTGCTGCTGCTCGGCCTGGGCGAGGATCCGGGAGCGCAGTACCTCGCCGGCGTCCTCGGTGCCCTGCGCGGCCTCCACGGAGGTCGTGCCGACGGTGCTGAGCGCGGTCGCGGTGTTCTCTGTGGCCTCGGAGGTGTCATCGTCCGAGATGAGGGAACCCACAGAGGGAAGGTCGGGCATCGAGATGGACACCGGCGGCTTGCCGGTGTTGGCGCTGGCCATACCGCCCGCGCCGACGGCGGCTATGACACCGACGCCGAGAACGGTGGAGCTGCGGGCGAGTCCGCCGCGCTGCTTGGCGACACGATGCCGGCCGCGTACCGGGCGGATGGACTCCTCGGTGGGGTTCCACTCCGTCCAGGGGCCCTCGTCGGTGCGGTACTCGCCGTAGCCAAAAGTCTCGGTGTCGCGCTGGCTCGGCGCGAACGGGGCCTCGGGGGCAGGCCGGTTTGACGCCACGTGGGCGTGCTCCTTTCCTTCCTTCTCGCCTACCGGGTTAGCTGACGGGTTCGGAGCAGGAAGGTCTCCTACGCGCGTATACCAGCCGTGCGGACACGGCGGTCTACATGCGATTCACCCCAAGTGGTGGTTCCCCGGTTCCCTTGCGGGATTCGGCGCGTGCGCACGGAGCCGTCTCTTGTGACGGCTGGGACGACCGCGCTGCGTTATCGAACGTTAATAGACGCGGGGCCTCTATTCCAAGCTGTTCCGCTTGATCATTAACGATGATCCACTGGACCAACACCCCAGCACCGGCGAAAAACGGGCGAGTTGGCCATGCCGCGAACGTCACACAGGTGCTGACGGCGCGTCAGATGTTACGCGCAGGGCACTCGCACCGTCACACCTCGTGACAACGGTCACAGCCGTCGTACGGCGAGCAGTGCCATGTCGTCCGTCATGCCGCCCCCGGAGTGCCGGCGCGCTTCCTCCGCGAGGGTGCGCAGGAGCGCGCCGGGGTCGCGGAAGACCCGACCGGTGAGCCGTTCCTGCGGGTCGTAGAACACACCGTGCTCGTCCCGCGCCTCGGAGAGGCCGTCGGTGTGCACGAGCAGGGTGGCCCCCCGCGGGAAGACCGTCTTCTCGGCGCGGTCGGGCCGGCTGCCCAACTCACTCATGCCGAGCGGCAGTGCCGGCTCCATGGCCGGCAACGGACGTACCCCGCCGTCGGCGTACAGCAGCAGCGGCGGCGGATGGCCGCGGTTGACGATCCGCACCACCCCGTCCCCGTGCGGAAGCTCGGCGAGCACGACCGTGGTGAACCCCTCCACGGCCTCGATGCCTTCCCGCCGCGCGGACTCACGCGTCAGCGCCCGCTCCAGCCGTCCGGCGACCGCCTCCAGCGTCGCCTCCTGCTCGGCGGCCTCCCGGAAGGCCCCGATCACGATGGCGACGGCCGCCACCGCGCCCATCCCCTTCCCGCGGACGTCCCCGACGACGAGCCGGACACCGTGCGGACTGTCCTGGATGGCATACAGGTCACCGCCGATGGAGGCGTCCGCCTGGGCCGCCTCGTACCGGGCGGCGATGTCGAAGCCGCCGATCCGCGCGGCGGGCTCCGGCAGCACCGCGCGCTGGGCGGCCTCGGCGATCTCACGGGCGGAGGCGAGCCGCTGGTCTCCCCGGCGGACGACCCGGTTGATGACGGTGGCCAGGACGGCGACGGTGGCGACCGTCACCACCTCGGTGACGGTGTCCGCGTCCAGGCCGAAGCCGAACCTGGCGTGCACCCCGTACGCGGCGATCAGGGCCACGACTCCGGTGACGGCGGTGCCGCACAGCGAGTAGACCGGCGCGGCGACGAGCGGGGCGGCCGTGAAGAAGGGGATGGCGGTGAAGCCACGGGGGGTGAGCAGGTCGTAGAAGACCCCGCCGACGATCAGCAGGGCGGGAAGGACCTGGAGCAGCATCCGCAGCTTGGACAGCCGCCGTCCCGCACGCGCGCCGGCTCCGGTGTACGGCCCGTCCCCCGCCACGTCCCCAGGCCGCACCACTCGTCTCCCGCCGCGTACGCCGCTCCGCCAACCGTCCCGCTCGTCCAGCGTTCCCTCGGCGGGGGCGGCGGGCGAGCGGTGAGGGCCGACCGGATGACGGGGCCGGACGACGGGGCGGATGGGGGGGAGAGCGCCCCACACGCACCGAGGGCCGGAACCCTTTCGGATTCCGACCCTCGGCCTTCAGTAGCGGGGACAGGATTTGAACCTGCGACCTCTGGGTTATGAGCCCAGCGAGCTACCGAGCTGCTCCACCCCGCGTCGTTGTGACTCCAGTGTACGCCATATGCAGGACAGATGTCGCATCGGTTGCCGCGGCCCCCTCAGAGCCACCCTCGCCCTCGTCCCCACCAGCACCCGCCCCCGCCCCCGCCCCCGCACGCCACCGTCACTCACCCCAGCACATGCCGATTCGGCGCCTTCGCCCGCTCCTGGTACTCCGGCAGGACGACCACGTCCGCCCCCTCCCCCGCCAACACCCCACTGCCGTCCGCCCCGGACACGAACGTGTCCGGCTCCCGCCAGGCCGTCACCACCCGCCGCACCCCCGCCGACAGAATCAGCCGCGCACACGGCAGCGGCCGGGACCCTCGTCGTGCGCACGGCTCCAGGCTGCTGTACACCGTCGCGGATCCCAGCCGGGAATCCCCCGCGTCGATCTTCGCCAGCGCCGCCTCCTCCGCGTGCACGACCGGGTCACCCCCCTCCCGGGAGTACCCGCGCGCGAGCTCCGTGCCGTCGGCCGCCACCACCACCGCGCCCACACTGAACGCCGTCGCGGAGGGCGGACACCGGTCCGCCAGCTCGCAGGCGAGAGCCAGCCAGTGCCGGTCGGCGGCGGAGGGCAGGCGGCCGGTGCCGGGCGCCGTGGGCTCGTAACGCATGAGGACGACGTCGCCGATGGGCCGCGTCTCCACCAGCCGCAGGCGTCCGCCCTGGTAGGGGCCTGGCCCGAACAGCCGGGGCGCCTCCGGGTCGCCGACGAACAGCGGGGCCAGCACCAGCTGGACCTCGTCCGCGAGCCCCTGCCGCAGCAGCTGGGTGTGGATCCGCCCGCCGCCCTCGACCATCAGGCGCCGGACGCCCCGCACGTCGTGCAGGTGTTCCAGCAGCAGCCGCCAGTCGAGCTCGGCCCCCAGGGGTACGACATCCGCGGCGAGTCCGAGGGCACGCGCCCGCTCCGCGCCCTTCTCCGTCGTGAAGACGAGCTTCTCCCCGCCCGTGTGCCAGAACCGCGCGGCCGGATCGAGGTCGCCGGAGCCGCTGACCGTGATCTTCAGCGGATACTCCGGCCTGCCCGCGGCCACCCGCGCGGCCCGCCGCGACGCGGAGTTGACCAGCAGCCGCGGGTTGTCGGCGCGGATGGTCCCCGCGCCGACCAGGATCGCGTCCACGGACGCCCGTACCTCGTCGACCCGGTCGAAGTCGGCCGGGCTGGAGAGGAGCAGGCGTTCGGGACCGGTGTCGTCCAGGTAGCCGTCCAGGGAGACGGCGGCGGAGAGAAGGACGTAGGGGTGGGGCATCGGTGGCGCTCCCCGGCGGTGTGTGACGTGGACGGTCTTGGTTCAAGTTTGAAACAAACCTACACTGGCGGTATGACGACTCGCTGGCTCACCCCGAAGGAGCAGCGCGCCTGGCGCGCGTACATCGCCGCGACGCTCCTCCTGGAGGACGCGATCGACCGGCAGCTCCAGCAGGAGGCCGGCATGCCGCACCTCTACTACTCCATCCTGGCCCACCTCTCCGAGCTGCCGGAGCACCGGCTGCGCATGACCGATCTCGCGGGGAAGCTGAAGATCACCCGCAGCCGGCTGACGTACGCGGTGACCCGTCTGGAGAAGGACGGCCTGCTCAGGCGCGAGGACTGCCGGTGGGACAAGCGGGGGAGCGTCGCCGTACTCACCGACGACGGTATGGCCGTACTGCGGCGGACGGCTCCGGGCCACGTCGAGACCGTACGGACGGCACTGTTCGACCAGCTCACCGAGGAGCAGGTGGAGCAGCTGGAGGAGATCTGCACGGGGGTCGCGCGGGCGCTGGAGGGCGAAGGCGAACGGCCGGCGGCCGACGAGGTGCCGTGGCGCCGCAGGTCGTCCCCGTCCTGTTCGTGAGCCGCGCCACACCTCCATTGCTTCAAATTTAAAGCATGAGGTAGGGTCCGTGACCATGGATCTGCTTCAAATCTGAAGCAGATGGTCCGCCCAAGGGCCACCGTCCGCAGGCGCACGCACGCCATCGGACGCACGCACGCCATCGCACGCACCACTTCACGCACCACCGCACGGACCTGATCCCCGGACCCGGGAGAACCCGCATGCCCGACTTCCCCGCCGCCACCCTCCGCTCCCGCGTCCGGGTGCCGCTGCGCTTCCACGACGGCTACGGCGTCGACGCCGAGCTGGTCACCTTCCACGGCCTGGCCGACGGCCAGGAACACGTGGCCGTCGTCCTCGGCGACCCGCCGTCGGCGCCCGGCACCACCCCGCTGGTCCGGTTGCACTCCGAGTGCCTGACCGGCGACGTCTTCGGCTCGGCCCGCTGCGACTGCGGCCCGCAGCTGCGCGAGGCGGTCGAGCGCATCGCCGAGCACGGCGGCGTCCTGCTCTACCTCCGCCAGGAGGGCCGCGGCATCGGCCTCTACAACAAGCTCGACGCGTACGCCCTCCAGGACCAGGGCCTCGACACGTACGCCGCCAACACCGCGCTGGGCCTGCCCGAGGACGCCCGTGACTACACGGCCGCGGCCCAGATGCTGGCGGCACTCGGGGTCACGAGCCTCGACCTGTTGTCCAACAACCCCGACAAGGCAGGGCAGTTGCGCGACCTCGGGATCCACGTCCGCGACCGGGTGCCCACCGGCGTCTTCCGCACCGCGCACAACGTCCGGTACCTGCGCGCCAAGGTCCTCCAGACCCAGCACACCCTCCCGCTGGCGGACCTGCCGGAACTTCCGGAATTGCAGGAGTTGCAGGAGTTGCAGGACCTGGCGGTACGTCACGTCGGCTGATCGTGTGGCCCGCTGCACCCCACACTCGCCACCTCATGTCCGACCGAGGTCAGCAACAGGACGAGCCCTTCCCTGAGCAGGGCGTCGTCCTCGGCGATCACCACACGCACGGCAGCTCCACCTCGATCGCGGTGCCCCCTCCGACGGGGCTGGTCACGTCGACGGTCCCGTCGAGCGCGGCGACCCGGCGGCGCATGCCGAGGATGCCCGAGCCCTCGCCGGTCTCGTCGGCGCCGCCCCGGCCCTCGTCGCGCACCCGGACCGACAGTCCCCGCCGGGTCCGGGCGAGCCGCACCTCGGCCCGCGGCGACCCGCTGTACTTGGCGGCGTTGGTCAGCGCCTCGGCGACCACGAAATAGGCCGCGGCCTCCACGGCCGCCGGTGCCCGCACGCCCTCGTCCAGTCCGCCGACGTCCACGGACACGGTGAGCCCGCTGCCGGCGGCCAGCGCGCGAACGGCACCGGCCAGTCCGCGGTCGGTGAGGATCGGCGGGTGGATGCCGCGCACGACGTGGCGCAGCTCGGCCAGCGCCTCCTCGGCCTGGTCCTGTGCGTCGTCCAGCAGCTTGCGCGCGGCCTCGGGATCACGGTCGTACGCCCGCTTGGCCAGCCCGATCCGCATCGACAGGGCCACCAGCCGGGCCTGCGCACCGTCGTGCAGGTCCCGCTCGATGCGGCGCAGTTCGGCGCCGTGCGCGGCGATCGCGCCGGCCCGGGTCTCCTTCAGCTCCTCGACCCGGGCGGCCAGCCGCGTTTGCGGAGACGGCATCAGCAGTACGGTCGACCAGCGGGCCTCCGTGTCCGCGAGCCGCACGATCAACGGCAGTACGACCGCGCGCCGCCGCAGCAGCCCGCACCACACCCCGTCGACGACCAGCCCCACGGGCCACAGCGGCAGGGCGAGGAGGACGAGGGCGCCGTAGACGTAGTAGGCGAGCATCCAGCGCAGATCACTGCGGGTGCCGGGATCGCGTACGGCGAGCCGCAGCCGCTCGCGCAGGGTCCCGTCGAGGCTCTGATACGCCTCCGGGATCCTCCGCTCGGTCCACGCGGACGTCAGCACCCGCTTGGCCCCGGCGATCCGCCGGATCAGCAGCACCGTCTCGGGCACCATCCAGACACCGACGACCGTCATGGCCCCGATGGCGGTGATCAGCAGCACGGTGATGAAGATCCACACACCGAACGCCATCGACGCGGCCACGACGAGATGAAGCGTGGCCCGAGCGGCACGCTGGACCGTCTTCCACATGGGGCAACGGTAGGGGACCGGGCGGGCGCGGTCGGGGGAGCAGGCACCCGGGGTGAGGGTGGAGCGGGCTGCACCGCTGCGGCTCGGCCGGGCGGACGGGGGCGGGGCCAGGCCGGCGCTGTGGGCCGGCGGTGCGCGGAGGGGCCGACCCTGCTGCCTTCGTACAGCCGTCCCAGCCCCCTGCCCCCCTGCTCCCAGCCGCTCCTGTCGCCCGGGACCGTCAGCCGGCCAGCCCCAGGCACCGTCAGCCGGCCAGCCCCGGGCACCGCCAGCCGGCCAGGCCCGGGCACCGTCAGCCGGCCAGCCCCGGGCGTCAGCCGGCCAGCCCCGGGGCAGTCGCCCTTCCGTCCTCCCCTCGGTCAGCCGGCGTGTGCCCGTGCCGTGAGGTACGGATCCCGGCGGAGCGCTTCGCGGCTGCCGAGGAGGGTGCCGAGGGCCAGCCCGGCGACGGGCAGCACCAGGGCCGCCGCGGCCCATCCCGCCCCGGGCAGGGCGTCCGTGCGGGTGATGGGCAGCCCGAGCACGTCACTGAGCGGACCGGCCAGCGCGACGGAGACAACCGTGCCCAGGGCCACGCCGGCCACCCCGGCCGCTCCACCGGAGAGGACCGCTTCCCCGAGCAGGATCCGGCGCAGCTCGGGCCGTCCGGAACCGAGGATCCGCAGCACCGCGAACTGACCGGTCCGGGCCCGCGCGCTGTCCGCGGCCCGGACGGCACCGAGCACGAGGGCACCCACCGCCAGCACCAGGACCCCGGCCCGCATCGCGAGGTCCGCCGCGCCGAACAGACCGGGCAGGTGGCGAACCCGGTCGGACACCGCGGACGCCGAGAACCCGCCGTCCTGCAGCGCCCTGACGACGCCGGCCACCTGCCTCTGGTGAGCGACCACGACCACGGCGGACCGCGCGCCCTCCCTCTCCCGGAAGAGCTCCGGCTCCAGGCCGGCGCGGGCCGCGGCCAGGAGCGCGGCGGTGTCCTCCGCGAGATAGGCGGCGCCGGGCCCGTCGGCCTGCCAGCTCGGGTCGTACAGGGCGACGACCTTCAGCGTGATGACGTCGGTGGCGCCGGACCCGGACCCGGTCGCCTTCGTGTACCCGAAGCCGACGGTCCGGCCGAGCAGCGGGCCGAAGTCGGTTCCCTGGGCGGCGGCGGGCAGGACCACCTCGTCCCGGCCGAGTCCGGCGGGCAGGTCGCCCTCGGTGACCGGCAGATCGTCGCCCGGCGTCAGCGTGCGGCTGGTCAGGTCGTACGTCCCCTGCTCCTCGGCGTAGAGCGTGCCGGGGTAGTCGGCGACGACGTGCCGCACGCCCGGCACGTTCCCGGCGTCCCGCAACGCGGAGGTGGTGAGCGGCCGGACCGACGCGTCCCCCTCGAACGAGGAGAGCTCGATCTGGGTGAGCCCGCCCGACCCCAGGACGTCCCGCTGCACAGCACCGGCGGCTCCCGCCGCCACCCCCGCGGAGGCGGTCAGCACCGCGGCCAGCAGAGTGAGCGTGGGCACCGCCCGCCGCAGCGAACGCCCGTCCCGCACCCAGGTGCAGAGACTCCACCGACTCATCCCAGCTTCTCCCCACAGGCGTTGGTGCGGGAGGTCTCCCGAGCGGCGGTCGTCAGCACTCCCTCGTCGAGGACGTAACGCTGGTCGCAGCTCGCGGCGACCGCGGGGTCATGCGTGACGAGCAGCACGGCCGCTCCTTGGTCGGCGCACGAACGCAGGGCCTGGATCACGGAGTTCGCGGTCCTGGGGTCGAGGCCCGAGGTCGGCTCGTCGGCCAGCACGAGCACCGGCTGCTTCACGGCCGCCCGGGCGACGGCGATCCGTTGCCGCTGTCCGCCGGAGAGTTCGGTGACCGGCGCATCGGCCAGCTGTGCCAGACCCAGGTCGCCGAGCAGCGCACGGGCCGTCGTACGGTGTCGGGCGAGCGGGGGGCCGAAGGCGGCGGCCACGTTCTCCCAGGCGTTGAGGAAGGTCAGGAGCCCCAGATCCTGTAGGACGATGCCGATCGAGCGGCGACGCAGGAGATCCCGCTCGGCCTGGGACAGGGCACCGGTGTCCGTACCGGAGATGTACAGGGAGCCCGCGCCCGGCGAGAGGATCAGTCCGAGAAGAGCGAGCAGGGTGCTCTTGCCGGACCCGGAGGGTCCCTCGACGGCGGCCATCACTCCCGTGTCGAGGGTGAGATCCGCACGGGTCAGACCCCCGCCGGACGAGTAGCCGAAAGCCAGGCCCTCGGCCACGACGGCGGGTGGAGAGGCGGTGTGCATACGGGGATGTCCTTCTGGAAGAGGAACGGGGAAGGCCGCGAGGTCAGGCGAGGAGGTAGTACGCGGCTCTGGTGGCGTCCGCCGAAGCGGCACCGCCGGGAGACGCGGCGTAGAGGTCGGGGAACTTCGCGTCGCGGTAGCGCTCCAGCAGGGCGGGAAGCTCGTCCCAGAACGCCTGCGGAATGCTCTGGCCGGAGGCGAGGGCTGCCTGGACCGCGTCGGACGCGGTCAACAGGTCCCCCGTACGCAGGGCCGTGCGGGCCTGTGCGACGAGATCGGTCGCCTCGGTGAGCCGCTCCGCCTGATCCGCACAGCCCGCGTCGACGAGTGCCACCACGATGTCCAGCGAGCGGGAGGAGAGTGCGGCGCCCTCGGCCTTCGCCGACTCGACCGAGGTGCTCGGGCAACGCAGACCGAACTCGGCGCGCGCCGTCATGACCCCGTACCAACGGCGCTGGTTCTCCTCCGTCAGTCGTGCCGGCACCTCCAGTCCGGCCGCCTCCTTGCTCCCCCGCTCCGCCTGTGGTCCACAGACCAGGGACAACCGGTGGCACGTCATGGCGAGCAGGAGTCGATCGGACGGGTCGAGGGTGCTGTCCGAGCCCAGACGCTCCAGCCGTTTCCGCAGCCAGTGCGGTGTGTGTCGTTGCTGGGCACTGGCGGTCAGAGCACGCGCGGCGTTGTAGGTCGCGGTCAGCGTGCCCAGTTGAGCCGGAGACCTGGCGACGAGGCCGTCGGACCGGACACGGCCCACCGGAGCGGGGAGTGACGCGGCCCGTTGGGCGAGGTCGATGGTGAGCGCCCGCCGGACCAGCCACCGAGTCTGCGTGTCGGAGTCCCGCAGCGAGGGCAGCAGGCAGTCCCGCGACTGCCGCGTCAGCCGATGGCGCAGGAGGGACAGCGCGGCGCGCTGGATGGGGTCGAGACCGGCGCACTCGGCCTTCAGCAGGGCATCGGCGTTCCGCACAGCCCGCGTGGCGCGGGCACGTACTCCGGCCGCCCGCAGCGCTTCGACCGCGTAGAGCACCGGTACGGGCTGGGCGGTGAGAGCGGTGTCCGACGCGAGACGCGCCAGAACGGCGCGGGGCACCTCGTCGTCACGGCCCAGGCAGGTCAGCGTCTGGAGGAAGGCGGCACGTGTGGCGAGCGATGTCAGAGCATCGTCCTCGTCGTCCGGCGCGCGCAGATAGGCGAGCGCTTCGCGCTCCGCTCGTCCCCGCAGTGCGGCCCGCTCCAAGACCGTCGCCGCGTCTGCTCCGTCGGAGCCCCGCAGCGACAGGCACACGTAGTGCGCCTGCCAGGCGGGGCTGTCCAGGGCATCGGTACGAGCGAGATGCGTCAGGGCGTCCGGGCGGATGTCGGGCACCGGCTCGTCGGGCCGGTACCCCCTCGCAAGCGCGGCCTCCAGACGCCCGTACGCCGTCGGGTACAGCGCGGGATCACGTCCGACGTCGACTCGAGAAGCGCGTACCAGGTCATTCGCTCCGCGCAGGGCATCGAGTTGCTCGGCCAGATCGCCGCCGACCCGATCCGGCCGGTCCACCGTGCCGCCGCCGAACGTCGAGACACCGACGGCCACTGTGGCGAGCACCAGCGCTGCGAAGGCGAGCCCGGGCCGGTGACGTCCCGTCCGCCCGGGAAGGAGGCTGTTCCTCATGCGGCGCTCAGTCGTTGGCACAGGCCGACGCGAACGCCTTGACCCCTGCCTTGAAGGCACCTCCGTCGGAGCAGGTGGTGATGCTCGTGTTCAGTGATCCACCCGGATCGGCGATGCCGCTGATGTCGGCGATCCAGGTGTTCTTGTTGGTCCAGCTGACCTGCCGGGTGTTCTCGCTCACGTGCGTGCCGCTCGGACTGAGAGCGAGGGTCGCCTGCCAACCGTTGGCCTTCACGGTCGCCGTGTTGCTGATCTTGTTGACCTTGTACCTCGCGCCACCCTTCGTCGTCTTGGTGGATGTCTTGAAGGAGCACTTGTCGGCGTAGACGTTGCAATGCCAGGCACTGACGACGACCTTCGCGCCGGTCCCGGGCAACGGCGTCGATCCGACATCGGAGACGGCCACGGTCGGCGTGGCCGACCCCGCCATCATGATCCCCACAAGCCCGGTGGTCAGCAGGATCCTCTTCACTTGTGTCCTCCCCATCTGCATGGCACGCGCGCGCCGATTCACCCTGTCCCCGCGGCGACAAGCCACGGTCCGGCGAGGTGACGTTCACCGTCATCGACCGATATGTCGCCTTCAGCCGGACGTCGGAGTGTATAGGCGGCAAGAGCAACCAAGATCGACTGAAAAGTGACGTGGGGAGACACCCCGATGCAGGGGCACGACGTGCAGTGGGGCGCCCTGCACAGGCCGGTGCTGCCTGGGTGCGGCCCGTTCAAGCCACGGGCCGTGACCCACGTTCACCCTTGAGGGTGACCCACCGGCGACCGCCGCATCACGCGGATACGTGGCGAAGCCCCGGCCCGGTTCCCCCGGCCGGGGCTTCGTCGTCTCAGGAGCCCTCCCAGGCTGTCCGGGTCTACAGGCTGTCGAGGATCCGGGTGCGTCGCTCGGTGTACTCCTCGTCCGAGATCAGGTCCTGCGTCCGGAGCTGTTCCAGCGTCTGAAGACGTGCGGCCACGTCCTGTCCTCCGGAGGCCGGAGCAGCCGGCGCGGCAGGGGCAGGGGCAGGAGACGGAGCCTGGGCCTGGGCCTGAGCAGCGGCAGGGGTGGAGGCCGCAGGCTGCGCCGCCGGTACGCCCGAGATCCGCTGGCGCAGCAGATCGGCCAGTGCCGTGCCCTGGTCCTTCGGCACCTGCTTGATCTCGGCCTTGTTGCCCGACGCGAACACCGTCAGGGTGCCCATCAGCATGCCGCCCGACCACTGCACCGAGGTGATCCGGCCGTACGGGAAGTCCTCCACCTTCTGGGACATCACCCCGTGGAAGTAGAAGACCAGCCGCTGATTCGTCATCGCCAGCAGGCCGTTGCCCTTGCCATACACCCCCGTGGCGAGCAGTTCGACCGTCTCACCCTCCCACAGCACTCCGGGCAGCCTCTGGATCTCACGCTTCGCCCCGAAAGCGCTGGACAGCTTCTCCGCCGCCGCGTCGATGTCCGGCCGCACGCTGAACGCCACCATGGCGTCCCCCCTCCTGATTACGTGGCCGGCTCGTACCGACCACACCGATCAGCAACGCGCCCGCGCCCAGCCCCCGCCCGGCCCCCGAGAAAATGCCGAGCCCCCGCGTCAATCCCGCTGACGTGGGGGCTCTCCGGTAGGCCCTGTGGGACTCGAACCCACAACCAATGGATTAAAAGTCCACTGCTCTGCCAATTGAGCTAAGGGCCCAGGCGATGTTGCCACCCCGAGCATAGCCGCACGGGGCCGTGTCGCCGATCGGGTATCGGGGACACGGCCGTGCCGGAGGGGAACGGGGGGCCGGGGTGGGCCCGGAGTATCAGGGATCGACCGGTTCGGGCGTGTTCACGCGGGCCGCCTCCCTCGCCAGGGTCCGCTCGTGGTCGGGGTTGAGGAACCAGTGCCGGGCCGAGGCGAACCACCAGGTGGCCGCGAAGCCGAGGACGGCGAGGACCGCGAACGGGGCGTAGTTGAAGGTCTCCCAGGTGACCGGGGAGACCTGCGGCAGCATGAAGAGGACCGTGATCAGGCCGACCCAGCCGACCGCCACCACGCCCACCGCCCGCGACCAGCGGCCCAGGTGCCACGGGCCCCGTTCGAAGTCCTCGCCCTTGCGCAGGCGCAGCAGGGTCGGGATGACGTAGGCGATGTACAGGCCGATCACGGCGATCGAGGTCACCGCCGCGTACGCCGTCACGTTGATCAGATACGGCAGACCGAGCACCAGCGCGCCGCCCGCCGCCAGCCACACCGCCGCCACGGGTGTGCGCGTGCGCGGGTTCACCGTGTGCCAGACCCGCGAGTACGGCAGCGCCCCGTCTCGGGAGAAGGCGTAGATCATGCGGCTGTTGGCCGTCACCGACGCCATGCCGCAGAACAGCTGCGCCCCGATCACCACCAGCAGCAGCAGCTTGCCCGCCGTCGCGCCGAGGGCGTCCAGCAGGATCTGGGCCGGCGGCGCTCCCGTCGGCGAGGTGCGGGCCCCGTCGTACGACTGGATCGCGAAGGTGAAGCCGAGCAGCAGCACGAAACCCGCTATCCAGGACGTCCAGATCGAGCGGACGATGCCCTTGGGGCCCGCGGTGGACGCGTCGCGGGTCTCCTCCGTCATGTGGGCGGAGGCGTCGTAGCCGGTGAAGGTGTACTGGGCCATCAGGAGGCCCAGCAGCACGACGTAGACCCCGCTGCCCCAGCCGGTGTTGTTCACGAACTCGCCGAACACGAAGGACGCCGACTGGTGTTCGTCGGGGACGAAGGTCAGCGCGCCGACGATCACCGCCACGCCCAGCACGTGCCACCACACGCTCACGCTGTTGAGCAGCCCGACGATCCGGACGCCGAAGGTGTTCAGCAGGCCGTGCAGCACCAGGATCCCGGCGAACAGCAGGACCGTCCGGCCCGGTGTCACCTCGAAGCCGAACTGGAGGTTCAGGTACGCGCCGAGGAACGACGCCGCCCCGAAGTCGATGCCGGCGGTCACCGCCACCTGGCCGAGCACGTTGAACCAGCCCGTGAACCACGCCCAGGCGGCCGCGGTCCGGGGCGGGGCCAGGCGGTGCGCCCAGAAGTACAGGCCCGCCGACGTCGGGTAGGCCGAGCAGATCTCGGCCATGGCCAGCCCGACGAACAGCGTCATCAGGCCGACGGCCACCCAGCCCCATGTGATCACCGCCGGGCCGCCGGTGTTCATCCCGAACAGGTACAGCGTCAGGCAGCCCGACAGGACCGAGATGATCGTGAAGGAGACCGCGTAGTTGGAGAACGCCGACATGCGGCGGGCGAGAACCTGCGTGTAGCCGAGCTGGGCAAGCCGTTCCTCGTCCGAGAGACCCGAGAGACCGGTGTGCCCGCTCGCTGTGGCGTCATCTGTCATGCCCCCAGCAATTCCCCTGCCGGGGGCGTGACACACGTCACAACTTGGCGAGAAACGACCGTCCTTGCCCGCCTTGTGGCTCAAGAGCCTCTAGGTCAGGGACTTGTAGCCCTGCCAGCCGGTGCCGAGCTGCGCGCGGGCGCCGAAGGAGCCCTTGCCGTCGCCGTTGTTGCGCCACAGGGTGCCGCCGCTGTCGCGGGAGACGAGGTCGGCCCTGCCGTCGTCGGTGATGTCGCCGACGCCGACGACGGTGTTGTAGGAGCCGCCCCAGTTGGTGAACAGCCTGGTGCGGGCCGCGAAGGTACCGTCGCCCTTGCCGCAGCAGCGGTACAGGGTGTGGGCGGTGTCCTGGACCAGCAGGTCGCCGATGCCGTCGCCGTTCAGGTCACCGGCCCCGACGATCTTCTTGTACGTCTTCCAGTTGTCGTAGAGCTTCACCCGGGCGGACAGCTTGCCCGTGCTGGTGCCCTTGTACAGGTAGAGCGTGCCGGTGGAGGTGGCGCGGGCGAGCAGGTCCGGGCGGCCGTCCCCGCTGACGTCACCGGGCGAGGTCAGCACCTCGTACTGGCTCCAGCCGCTGGTGCCCAGCGACGTGTACGGCGCCGACGGCTTGACCGGGGCACCGCAGCCCGGCTTGTACAGGCGCAACGCACCGCTGCTGTACCGCACCAGGACGTCGTTGCAGCGGTCCCCGCTCAGATCACCGAACGGCACCGCCCTGACCGTCGTCGCCCACCCCGTAGCGGTCACCTTCCCGGAGAAGGCGCCTTGCCGGTGCCCTGGTGGAAGGTCAGGCCGCCGGAGGCGTCGAGAGTGAGCAGGTCACCGGTGGCGTCGCCGCCGAGGTGGTCGTGACGTACCGGGCTGCCGCCGCGCAGCGCGACCGAGCCGCTCAGTTCCAGCGGGCCTCCGACACCGTCGGCCGGCGTGACGGCCAGCGTCCAGTCGTACGAGCCGTTCGGCAGGAACGTGTTCCCCGGGTCGGTGCCGAACGCGTTGGCGCCCGCCTCGTCGACCGTCCAGCGCACGTCCCGCTGCGAGACACCCGTGTCGGCAGGTCCCCGATGACCCGGCCGGCGGCCGTCCCGCCGGTGACCGTGGTGAGCGTCAGCTTCCCGGCCCGTTTGTCGTGCGTGACGACGTATCCGTCGCCGAGCTTGGCCTCACCTGGATCCTTCAGTTCCTTGACAGAGTCATGGCCAAGGCTTTCCGGTCCGGTGCCGCGTGCGCGAGTGCGCTGGTCCACGAGAGAACGCCGTGGCCCCCACCCGGATCGGTGGGGGCCACGGCGCGTGCGCTACTCAGGCGAGGGGTCAGCCGTTGCGCTTCCAGCGCGGCTTGTCGTCACGGCGGCCGAAGGAGCCGGTGCCCGTGCCGGTGCCGGTGGTGCGGTGGTCGTCACGGCGGCTGGTCGGACGGTCGTGGCCGCCGGGGCGGAAGCCGGGGCGGTCGGCCTGGCGGTCGCGGTTGAACGGACGGTCGCTGCCACGGTGGCCGCCCCGGTCGTCACGGCGCTCGAAGGAGCGGCCGGCGGCCGGACGCTCGTCGCGGCGGAAGCCGCCACGGTCGTTGTCCCGGCGCTCGAAGGAACGGGCGGGGCGGTCGGTGCGGTCACCACGGTCACCGCGGTCGTCACGACGCTCGAAGGTGCGGCCGCCGCGGTCGTTGCCACCGCGGTCGTCCCGGCGGAACCCGCCACGGTCGTTGTCCCGGCGCTCGAAGGAACGGCCACCCTCGCGGCCACCGTCACGGTCGCGGTTGAACCCGCCCCGGTCGTCACGACGCTCGAAGGTGCGGCCGCCACGGTCGCTGCCGCCACGGTCGTCCCGGCGGAACCCGCCACGGTCGTTGTCCCGGCGCTCGAAGGAACGGCCACCCTCGCGGCCACCGTCACGGTCGCGGTTGAAGCCACCCCGGTCGTCACGACGCTCGAAGGAACGGCCGCCACGGTCGTTGCCACCGCGGTCGTCCCGGCGGAACCCGCCACGGTCGTTGTCCCGGCGCTCGAAGGAACGCTCCGCCTTGTCGACGTCCTGCGCCATCGGCTGCTCCGGCACGGACACCTCGACCGCCGCGGCGAGCGCCGCCTGCGCCTCGGCCACCGCGGTCTCCGGGTCCTCACCGCGCTCGCGGGCGGCCCGGGCGACCAGCCGGTCGGCCTCCTCGCGCAGCTCGACCGCGCGCCGCTGCGCCCGCTCCAGCTGCTTGGTGAGGTCCGCGACCTCACGCTCGGCCTGCTGCGCCGCGTTGCCCGCGGACTCGGCCTGGACCTCGGTCATCGACCGGGCGCCGGTGATCTCGGCGACCTCCGGGTCGAAGGCCGCGCCGCCCTGGATGATGTGCCGTCCGGCGTCGACGCCGGCGTCCTCCATGAGGCGGAAGATCTGCCGGCGCTGGTGCGGCAGCGACAGCGAGACGACGGTTCCGGTACGGCCGGCACGGGCCGTACGGCCGGCGCGGTGCAGGTAGTCCTTGTGGTCACCGGCCGGGTCGACGTTCAGCACGAGGTCGATGCCGTCGACGTGGATGCCGCGCGCGGCGACGTCGGTGGCGACGAGCGTGTTGACGTAGCCCTTCTTGAAGTCCTCCAGCACGCGGGTACGCGCGCCCTGCGTCATCCCGCCGTGCAGCGCGTCGGCCTTCACACCGGCGTCGCAGAGCTGCTCGGCGATGCGGTCGGCGCCCAGCTGGGTGCGGACGAAGATGATCGTGCGGCCCTTGCGGGAGGCGATCGCGGCGGTGACCGGCGCCTTGTCCTTGGGCTTCACGATGAGGATGTGGTGCGACATGGTCGTGACGTTGCCCTGGGCACTGTCGACCTCGTGCGTGACCGGGTTGGTCAGGTAGCGCTTGACCAGCGTGGAGATCTCGTTCTCCATCGTGGCCGAGAACAGCATGCGCTGGCCGCCGCCCGGGATCTGGTCGAGCAGCTCGGTGACCTCGGGCAGGAAGCCCAGGTCGGACATCTGGTCGGCCTCGTCGAGAACGGCGACCTCGACGTTCTCCAGGGAGCAGGCGCCGCGGGTGATGATGTCGCGCAGCCGGCCCGGCGTGGCGACCAGCACGTCCACGCCACGCTCCAGGGCGTAGATCTGGTTGCTCATCGACGTACCGCCGCAGACGACCTTCATCTTCAGGCCGAGCACGTCGCCGTACGGCTGGAGGGCGTCCGCGACCTGCATCGCGAGCTCACGCGTCGGCGTCAGGATGATGCCGCGGGGCTTCTTCTTCTCCGTGTGGCCCTCGGACAGGCGCGTCAGCAGCGGCAGACCGAAGGAGAGGGTCTTGCCGGAGCCGGTGCGGCCGCGGCCGAGGATGTCCTTGCCGGCCAGGGCGTCCGGGATGGTCGCCGCCTGGATCGGGAAGGGGGCGGTCACGCCGTTCTGCGCCAGCTTGCGCACGACGCCCTCGGGGAGACCGAGCGTGGCGAAGGTGACCTCGGGGGTCCCGGTCGCCTCGTCGTTCTCGCCGTTCTCGGGCGCGACAGCGTGATCAGTAAGGGAAATGGACATGCGTATGCGAAACCTTCCGGAGTCTCGTCGGCACGCGCCCGTCAACTCCGTGTTTCGCAATACGACCGCCTCTATGCGGTCCGCCACGGCAAGGGAGAGAGTACGCGCCACACGGCGCGCTCTGCGTTGGCGCCGGGCAATGGGATCAAACGATCTACCACCATACGCACCCACGCCCCCTGAAGGCAAATTGAGCCGTATCAGCGCGGGCCACACCGGTTGTTCCCGGCCTCGGACACCGTCCGGCACCCCTCGCGCCCCGGCCACCGGCGACCCGTTCCTCCCGCGCTACGCGGGCGCCCCCACCCGCGCTACACCGGCGCCCCCGCCTCCGGCGCCGGCTCCCGCCCGCCCAGTTGCGGCGCCGGCGGCTCGTGCGCCGAGGACGACGGCTCGGCGACCGTCGGCTCGGGAGTCGGCGAGGCGGGCGGCGGGGTCGGCGTCGGCTGCGGCTCGACCGTCCGCGTGGGCGTCGGCTCGGCCCAGGTCGGCGACGGTTCCCCGGGCTTCGGCGGCTTCGGGGGCCGGCCACCGGCCGACGCCGACACGCTGGCCTTCGCCGACGGCGAGACCGACGGCCCGGCCGACTCGCCCTTGCCCTTCTTGTGCTTGCCGTGCCCGCGCTTGCCGTGGCCGCCCGCCGCGTCGGCCCCCACGCCGCCGCCCGTCCCCGCCACCCCGCCGTCGGGCGCCTCACCACCCCGGGGCCCGGCCGACCGGGACGGCTTCGCGCTGCCACCCCCGCCGTCGTCGCCCACGCTCATGCAGCCGGCGGCAGCGGCGACGGCCATGACCGTGGCGGCCAGACGGACGGGTACGTACAAGGGGCGCACGAGCAGCCACCTCCGGTGGAGGGTGAAGGAGTCAACCTGTTCAACTCCCGCCGCCCACAAGAGGACACGCGCCCCGCGACGAACGGTCCCGGTCCCGTCCCGTACCGCCCCTCACCCGTACCCCAGTGCGTGCAGCCGGGCGTCGTCGATCCCGAAGTGGTGCGCGATCTCGTGCACGACCGTGACCTCGGTCTCCTCGACGACCTCCTGCCGCGTCTCGCACATCCGCAGGGTCGGCCCCCGGTAGATGGTGATCCGGTCCGGCAGCACGCCCGCGTACCACTCCCCCCGGTCGGTCAGCGGAGTCCCCTCGTACAGCCCCAGCAGCTCCGGATCGTCCGCCGGCGGTTCGTCCTCGACGAACACCGCGACGTTGTCCATCAGCCGCGTCAACTCCGGCGGGATCCGGTCCAGGGCCTCGGCGACCAGTTCCTCGAACTCCTCACGCGTCATCTCCAGCACAGAGCCCATTGTCCGGCACGTGGCGTCCGGGGGAGAGTGATGCGCACGTCCGCATAGCCACGCGCGGACTTGGGCATACGCGACCAATGGCCCGCGTCCCCGTAGCCGTCCGCACACTCATGCACCCTTTCCGCAGAGCCCCGCGTGCCCTGGTCCGGCACTACCGCACCCGCCGGCCCCACCCGGCCGTCGAACTCGTCCCCCAGTCGCACCCCTGGGTCCGTGCCCTCGGTCTCCTCACGGTCGTCGTGCTCGGCGCCTGGCTGGGCCTGCTGATCGTCGGCAACGTACGGACGCCGGTCGGCCCGATGGACACGACGATGACCCTGCGCCCGTCGCTCACCGGCGGCACGAAGATCAACGTCTCCCCGCTCGGCGCGCTGCAACTGGACAGCCACCACGCCCCGGTCCGCCTGGACGTCAACGTCGACCAGCTGGACCCGGTCCGCTCACAGGCCCTCGTCGACCACCCCGAGCGCCTCACCGGCCTCCAGGACGAGGTCAGCCGGGACGTGCGGCACGGCACCCTCGACCTCGCCGTCCGCTCCTGCGTCGCCGTCGTCTCCGGCGCCACCGCCCTCGGCCTCGCGGTCTACCGCCGTCCGCGCCGCGCCCTGGCGGCCGGCGGCCTGGCGCTGACCCTCCTGGCCGCCTCGGGCGGATCGGCGTACGCCACCTGGAACCCCGAGTCCGTCCTGGAGCCGAGGTTCTCGGGCCTGCTCTCCTCGGCCCCGTCCCTCGTCGGCAACGCGCGCAGCATCGTCACCGAGTTCGACGTCTACCAGAAGGAACTGGCCCGCCTGGTGACGAACGTGACCAAGCTGTACGACGCCACCTCCACCCTCCCCGCCTACGCGCCCGACCCGTCCACCATCCGCGTCCTGCACGTCTCCGACATCCACCTCAACCCGGCGAGCTGGAAGATCATCGGCTCGCTGGTGGAGCAGTACAAGGTGGACGTGATCGTGGACTCCGGCGACACCATGGACCACGGCTCGGCGGCGGAGAACGGCTTCCTGGACCCGGTCGCGGACCTCGGAGCGCCGTACGTCTGGGTGCGCGGCAACCACGACTCGATGATCACCCAGCGCTATCTGGACCGCATGAAGAACGTGCACGTGCTGGACGACGGCCGGGCCGAGACCGTCGCGGGCCTGCGGTTTGCCGGCATCGGCGACCCCCAGTTCACCCCGGACCGCTCGGCACGGCCCGGCGCCGAGGCGTCCCAGGAGCTGGCCGGCGCCCGCCTGGCCTCGGCCCTGCGCGACCAGCGGGCGGCCGGCACCCCCGTCGACATCGCCGTCGCCCACGAACCGTCGGCGGCCCGCGAGGTCGACGGCACGGTCCCGATGGTCCTGGCCGGCCACGTCCACCACAACGAGATGGAGGTCATGCGGTACGGCACCCGGCTGCGGATCGAGGGCTCGACCGGCGGCAGCGGCCTGCGCGCCGTGGAGGGCAAGTACCCCGACCCCATCGAGGCGTCGATCCTCTACATGGACCGCGACAGCCGTCGCCTCCAGGCGTGGGACGAGATCAAGCTGGGCGGCCTCGGCCTGACGACGGCCGAGGTCAGCCGCCACCTCGTGGAGGAGAACCAGCCGAGCGGCACCGCGTCCCCGTCCGAGTCCTCGTCCCCCTCCGGGACCCCGTCCACGACCCCGAGGCCGTCCTCACCCGCCCCCTCCCCCACCGCCCCGTAAACCGTTTTGGCGATCTCTCCCGCCATCGCCTATGCTTCACACGTCCCCGACGCGCTGCAAAGCGCCCAGGCGGGCCGATAGCCCTCATCGTCTAGCGGCCTAGGACGCCGCCCTTTCAAGGCGGTAGCACGGGTTCGAATCCCGTTGGGGGCACGCAGTACCGTGTGCGACACTGTCGTACACAACAGCTTGGTCCTGTGGAGCAGTTTGGAGTGCTCGCCACCCTGTCAAGGTGGAGGCCGCGGGTTCAAATCCCGTCAGGACCGCTGAGGTTTCCCCGGAAGCCTCGTGGCTGGGTAGCTCAGTTGGTACGAGCGATCGCCTGAAAAGCGATAGGTCGCCGGTTCGACCCCGGCCCCAGCCACAGCAAGGCCCCGATCCCCGGATCGGGGCCTTCTTGCATGTCGGCCTCATCCGTCGGATTCGTACGTCAGATCCGTACACCGGACGCGGACGCCCGGACGCAGCGGCCCGGACGCGGACGCCCGGACGCAGCGGCCCGGACGCGGACGCCCGGACGCGGACGCCCGGACGCCGACCACGGACGCCGGCGCCGGACGCAAAAGCGTTCGCCAGTAATTTCCGCGGGATGAGATCCTGGATCGCGTATGTCTACGCACCCCGCCCCCGGCGCCTCCGCACCGGGCACCCCCGTCCTCGGCGATCTCGCCTCCCGCCTGACCGAGCTGTCCCTGCGCGACGCGCACCGGCTCGGGCGCAGACTCGAAGGCGCGCGCAGGATCCGCAAGCCCGAGGCCCGGGCCGCCGTTCTCGCCGAGATCGAGACGGAGGCCGCCCGGGCCGAGGAGCGGATGCGCGCGCGCCGCGGGCGGGTGCCCGCCGTCAGCTACCCCGAGCAGCTGCCCGTCAGTCAGAAGAAGGACGACATCGCGGCCGCCATCCGCGATCACCAGGTCGTCATCGTCGCCGGCGAGACCGGGTCCGGGAAGACGACGCAGATCCCGAAGATCTGCCTCGAGCTCGGTCGCGGCGTCAAGGGCATGATCGGGCACACCCAGCCCCGCCGTATCGCCGCCCGTACCGTCGCCGAGCGCGTCGCCGAGGAGCTGGACACCCCGCTCGGCGAGGCCGTCGGCTGGAAGGTGCGGTTCACCGACCAGGTCAACCCGGACGCCACCTTCGTCAAGCTGATGACGGACGGCATCCTGCTCGCCGAGATCCAGACCGACCGCGAGCTGCGCGCCTACGACACGATCATCATCGACGAGGCCCACGAGCGGTCCCTCAACATCGACTTCCTGCTGGGGTATCTGGCACAGCTGCTGCCGAAACGGCCGGACCTGAAGGTCGTGATCACCTCCGCGACCATCGACCCGGAGCGGTTCTCCCGGCACTTCGGGGACGCCCCGATCGTCGAGGTCAGCGGCCGGACCTACCCCGTCGAGGTGCGCTACCGGCCGCTCCTCGAAGAGGAGGGCGAGGACTCCGACCGCGACCAGATCACCGCCATCACCGACGCCGTCGAGGAACTGATGGCCGAGGGCAAGGGCGACATCCTGGTCTTCCTGTCCGGCGAGCGGGAGATCCGGGACACCGCCGACGCGCTGGAGAAGAAGAAGTACCGGTTCACCGAGGTCCTGCCGCTGTACGCCCGGCTCTCGCACGCGGAGCAGCACCGCGTCTTCCAGCAGCACACCGGCCGCAGGATCGTTCTGGCGACCAACGTCGCCGAGACCTCCCTGACCGTCCCGGGCATCAAGTACGTCATCGATCCCGGCTTCGCCCGGATCTCCCGCTACAGCCACCGCACCAAGGTCCAGCGGCTGCCCATCGAGCCGGTCTCCCAGGCCAGCGCCAACCAGCGCAAGGGCCGCTGCGGACGTACCAGCGACGGCATCTGCGTCCGGCTCTACAGCGAGGAGGACTTCGAGGGCCGGCCCGAGTTCACGGACGCCGAGATCCTCCGGACCAACCTCGCCTCCGTCATCCTGCAGATGACCGCCGCCGGCCTCGGCGAGATCGAGAAGTTCCCCTTCATCGACCCGCCGGACCACCGCAACATCCGCGACGGCGTCCAACTCCTCCAGGAACTCGGCGCGTTGGACCCGGAGCAGAAGGACGCCCGCAAGCGGCTCACGCAGCTGGGCCGCAAGCTCGCCCAGCTGCCCGTCGACCCGCGACTGGCCCGGATGGTCCTGGAGGCCGACAAGAACGGCTGCGCCCGCGAGGTCATGGTCATCGCGGCCGCGCTGTCCATCCAGGACCCGCGCGAACGCCCCGCCGACAAGCAGACCCAGGCCGACCAGCAGCACGCCCGGTTCCGGGACGAGACCAGTGACTTCCTCGCCTACCTCAACCTCTGGCGGTACGTGCGCGAGCAGCAGAAGGAGCGCGGGTCCTCGTCCTTCCGCCGCATGTGCAAGCAGGAGTACCTGAACTTCCTGCGCATCCGTGAGTGGCAGGACATCTACACGCAGCTGCGCACCGTCGCCAAGCAGATGGGCGTCCACCTCAACGAGGACGACGCCCCCGCCGACCGCGTCCACGTCTCCCTCCTCGCCGGTCTGCTCTCGCACGTCGGCATGAAGGACGTGAAGGACGGCAACAAGAACGAGTACCTGGGCGCGCGCAACGCCAAGTTCGCGATCTTCCCCGGTTCCGCGCTCTTCAAGAAGCAGCCGCGGTTCCTGATGTCCGCCGAACTGGTGGAGACCTCCCGCCTGTGGGCCCGCGTCAACGCCAAGATCGAGCCCGAGTGGGTCGAGCCGCTCGCCGAGCACCTGATCAAGCGGACGTACAGCGAACCGCACTGGGAGAAGGACCAGGCCGCGGTGATGGCGTACGAGAAGGTCACGCTGTACGGCGTGCCGATCGTCGCCCAGCGGAAGGTGAACTACGGCCGGATCGACCCGGAGACCTCCCGCGAGCTTTTCATCCGCAACGCCCTGGTCGAGGGTGACTGGCGTACGCACCACAAGTTCTTCGCCGACAACCGCAGGCTCCTCAGCGAGGTCGAGGAGCTGGAACACCGGGCCCGGCGCCGGGACATCGTGGTCGACGACGACACGCTGTTCGACTTCTACGAGCAGCGGGTCCCCGAACACGTCGTCTCCGGCGCGCACTTCGACTCCTGGTGGAAGCACAAGCGGCAGGAACAGCCGGATTTCCTCGACTTCGAGCGCGAGATGCTCATCCGGGAGTCGGCGGAGGCGGTCACCAAGGACGACTATCCGGACGCCTGGCGCCAGGGACCGCTGAAGTTCCGGGTGACGTACCAGTTCGAGCCGGGCGCGGACGCCGACGGTGTCACCGTCCACATCCCGCTCCACGTCCTCAACCAGGTCACGGACGAGGGCTTCGACTGGCAGATCCCGGGACTGCGGGAGGAACTCGTCACCGAGCTGATCCGGTCGCTCCCGAAGCCGATCCGCCGCAACTACGTGCCGGCGCCGAACTTCGCCCGGCGGTTCCTGGACACCGCGGTCCCCCTCCAGGAGCCGCTCACCACGACCATGGCCCGCGAGCTCAAGCGCATGGTCGGTGTGCCCTTCGCCACCGACGACTTCGACTGGTCGAGGGTCCCGGAGCATCTGCGCATCACCTTCCGGATCGTCGACGAGCGGCGCCGCAAGCTGGCCGAGGACAAGGATCTGGAAGCGCTGAAGCTCCAGTTGAAGCCGAAGGCGCGCAAGGCCATCTCGCAGGCCGCCGCGGCCACCGCCGAGCGGCAGGGCGGCGAGTCCCTGGAACGCGAGGGGCTCACCGACTGGACGATCGGCTCCCTCACCCGGGTCTTCGAGACGCGCCGGGCCGGGCAGCCGGTGAAGGCGTACCCAGCGCTGGTCGACGACGGACCGACGGCGAACACCGTCTCCGTACGGCTCTTCGACACCGAGGCCGAGCAGGCCGAGGCGATGTGGAAGGGCACCCGGCGGCTGATCCTGCGCAACATCCCGGTCAATCCCACGAAGTTCGCGTCCGAGAAGCTGACCAACCCGCAGAAGCTCGCCCTGTCCGCGAACCCGCACGGGACCATCCAGGCCCTGTTCGACGACTGCGCGATGGCGGCGGCGGACAAGCTGATGGGCGACTTCGGCGGGCCGGCGTGGGACGAGGAGTCCTACCGGAAGCTGTACGAGAAGGTGCGGGCGGAGATCGTCGACACGACGGTCCGCACGGTGGGGCAGGTGCAGCAGGTCCTGGCGGCCTGGCAGGCCTGTGAGCGTCGCCTGAAGGCCGTACGCAGCCCCGCGCTGCTGCCGAACCTGACCGATGTACGCAAGCAGCTGGACGCCCTCGTGAAGCCGGGCTTCGTGACGGAGGCGGGGATACGCCGCCTGCCCGATCTGATGCGCTATCTGGTCGCCGCGGACCGGCGGCTCCAGCAGATGCCGACGAACGTCCAGCGGGACACCGCGCGGATGGAGAAGGTCCACGAGATGCAGGACGAGTACGCGTGGCTGCTGGAGCAGATGCCGCAGGGCCGCCCGGTACCGTCCTCGGTCCTGGGCATCCGCTGGATGATCGAGGAGCTCCGGGTCAGCTATTTCGCGCACGCGTTGGGCACGGCCTACCCCGTCTCCGACAAGCGGATCGTGAAGGCCATCGACGCGGCGGCCCCGTGACCGGACCCGCACGGTGGGTGAGTTCGACCCCGGGCTCACCCTCCTGTAGAGTCTCTTCTCGCAGCGCAACGCACGAATCGCCTGCGAAACCTGGTCCTGTGGAGCAGTTTGGAGTGCTCGCCACCCTGTCAAGGTGGAGGCCGCGGGTTCAAATCCCGTCAGGACCGCAGTAATCGACAGAGCCCGGGTCTTCGGACCCGGGCTCTGTCGCGTTCCGTCCTCCGGCCCGAAGCTCCCGCAGGGGCCCCACGCCGTCTTGACGACGTCTCGTTCCACCGGTACCCAGAGACCAGGGCTCGCTTCCCTGCGGACTCCGGAGGTGGCACATGGCGGCATCGGGCAGGCACGAGACGCGGGCATTGCTGCGGGCGCATCTGGCGGCCGCCTCCTCCTATCGCCATCTGACGCGCCATTGCCCGATCTGCCACCGCCTGCTGCGGCTGGCGATGGATTCCGCCCCGCCGGCCCTCCAGGTCACCCAAGCCCCCCAGACGCCGCGGGCCGCCGCCCGGACGCCGGACCGGGACGTGGACGTCACGGACGAGAGTCCCGCCTCCGCGAGTCCCGCCCCCGCGTGACCGTCGACGGCTCCCGGCCCCACCCACCGCCGAAAGCCGGAACGCGTGCCGCCTCTAGCGCACCTGAGCGAGAGGCGACAAGGACTCTGGCATGTGACGGGAGTCACCGCATGAGTTTTTGAAAGTGCGGTACTTACGCCTCACCTACAACTGGTCAATTTAATATGTGCCATTGCACCAGTCCCAGAAGGTGTCCACGGCGGTTCCGACACCCCTCCCCAGACTCCGACAAGGCCGCGCACAGAGCCGCCCCTCCCGGCACGTTCGGCGCACAAAAAAGATCGCGCTGGACCCGGCGGAGTCCAGCGCGATCTACGACGCACCCTGTGTGTAGTACGGAGAGCCCCCCAAAGGGCTTGGGCGTGGGCCCTGTTGGGGCAGGACCCGCGTCGTTCGGAGCTGTGGTGCGGGCGCCGCGACAAGTGGGGGACCTGTCGGTTTTGCCCGTTTATTCAGTTGTTCAGGCCTCGCTGCGCTGCTGCGGAATACCCGCGAGCAGAGCGCGGACCTCAGCCTCGCGGTAACGGCGGTGCCCGCCGAGCGTGCGGATGGATGTGAGCTTGCCGGCCTTCGCCCACCGCGTGACCGTCTTCGGGTCGACGCGGAACATCGTGGCGACCTCAGCCGGGGTCAGCAGCGGCTCGGCATCAGGGGTGCGAGCGGTCATGAGCGGCCTCCTCGGGAGAACCGAACCTTCTCGGTTCTTTCCTCTAAATTCTGCACCTTGACCCGCGTTGCCCGAAATGGCGGACGCGAGTCGAGTCGGTTATAGGACGAACGGCTTGTCCTCGGCACTACAACTACACCATCCGTCCAGCCGCGTCGGCCAAACCGATGGAATTGCCCCTCCAGGTGTTCATCAGCGACGGAAGCCGATGGACCATGCCATAGCGGACAGTCACGCCACTGTGACGATCAGTCACAGGACGATCAGGAGCCACGAGACCCCCCAAAGCAGTGCAATGCTGAGATTCCGCCCACATCGCGATGCAACAGGACGGAAGGAGTCCTCCCCGGACTCCTTGTCCTATTTTGGCATGAGGAGGGGCAAGGGACGCAAGGGCCGCGTACGTGCGGTCCGTCACCCTTGACACGCTTGGGGACGAACGCCCGGATCGGGACCTACGTCCGTTGTTGACGAAACCTCAGGACTTACGCCGGTCCGAGGACGAAACCTCAAAACCGGCGCCAGGTCAAACGTCAGTTCGTTACCGAACCGAGTTCAGTTCGCCGACCTGCGGTCCCGCACCGACCGCCAGCGCTCCACGAGCCGTGCGTACGCCTCGCCCGCGGCGGCCCCGTCACCGTGCCGCAGCGCCTCGATCCCCTCGGCCACGTCGGCCGCCGAGTGGTCGTCCTCCAGCTCGCCGGCCGGCAGCGCGTGCACCAGGCCGCCGTAGTCCAGCTCCACCAGCGAGCGCGGGTGGAACTCCTCCAGCCAGCGGCCGACGTCGATCAGGCCGTCGATCAGCGGCCCCTCGTCGATGGCGTCCTTGAGCGCCCGCAGGCCCCTGGCCACGCGCCTGCGGGCCTGCACCATGGGGGTGCGGTAGCGCAGCATCGGCGGGATCTCGCCGGAGCCCTTGTCGAACCGCCGCTCCTCGTCGGACACCAGCACGAACCAGTTCAGCGGCACCTGCCAGGTCGCCGTACGGATCCAGGGCCGCGCGTCCGGGTTGCGGGCCAGCCAGCGCTCGTAGTCCTGGGCCGCCTGACGCCGTACGACCGGGGGCAGCACCGCGTCCAGGACGGGTGGCGGCAGCTCCTCGGAGAGCTCGTCCAGGGCCTGCCAGCCGCGCAGCCGGGTGCGCCACGGGCACACGCACACGACTCCGTCCACGTCGAGCACGAAGGCGTCGCCGCTCTCGTGCACCGGCACCGGGATCGGCGGGGTGGGCAGCAGGTCGGCCAGGGAGCGGCGCAGTTCGTCCTGGTAGGAGGGGCGGTCGTGGCGCTGCGCGTAGCGCGCCCAGTGGCCGCGCTCCGGCTCGGGGAAGGCGGCCAGCGGTTCGTACACGCGCAGATAGGCCGCGTACGGGACGATCACGGAGGACACCTTGGGCACGCCTCCTCCCTCCCCCGCCGTCTGCCGGGAAAACCTGCGGAACCCGCACCCGGACGCGCGGGAAATCCATGCAAATCGTCGCACGGGCGTACTCCGGGAGCAGGTGATCCCGGGCACTGCTCGGATGACGGGCCGCGCAGGCTCTAATCTCATGCTCACAGCCCCCGCCATCCTCACGGGAGCTGGCCTCCCGACCGCCGCTACTTACTTCAGGAGTCACCACCGTGACCGACGTAACCGGCGCACCTGCTGATGTACTGCACACCCTGTTCCACTCGGACCAGGGCGGTCATGAGCAAGTCGTGCTCTGCCAGGACCGCGCCAGCGGCCTCAAGGCCGTCATCGCCCTCCACAACACCGCCCTGGGCCCCGCGCTCGGCGGTACGCGCTTCTACCCGTACGCGAGCGAGGCGGAGGCCGTCGCCGACGCGCTGAACCTCGCGCGCGGCATGTCCTACAAGAACGCCATGGCGGGACTGGACCACGGCGGCGGCAAGGCCGTGATCATCGGGGACCCCGAGCGGGACAAGACCGAGGAGCTGCTACTGGCCTACGGCCGGTTCGTGGCCTCGCTCGGCGGGCGGTACGTCACCGCGTGCGACGTCGGGACGTACGTCGCCGACATGGACGTCGTGGCCCGCGAGTGCCGCTGGACGACCGGGCGCTCCCCCGAGAACGGCGGCGCGGGCGACTCCTCCGTGCTCACCGCGTACGGCGTCTACCAGGGCATGCGCGCCTCCGCGCAGCACCTGTGGGGCGACCCGTCACTGCGCGGCCGCACGGTCGGTGTCGCGGGCGTCGGCAAGGTCGGCCGTCACCTGGTGCGGCACCTGCTCGACGAGGGCGCCGAGGTCGTGATCACGGACGTGCGCGCGGAGGCCGTGGTGGGGATCCTCGACGAGCACCCGACGGGCGTGCGCGCCGTGACCGACACCGACGCGCTGATCCGGACCGAGGGGCTGGACATCTACGCCCCCTGCGCCCTGGGCGGGGCGCTGAGCGACGACTCCGTGCCGGTGCTCACCGCCCGGATCGTCTGCGGCGCCGCCAACAACCAGCTCGCCCACCCGGGCGTCGAGAAGGACCTCGCCGACCGCGGGATCCTCTACGCGCCGGACTACGTGGTGAACGCCGGCGGCGTCATCCAGGTCGCCGACGAGCTGCACGGGTTCGACTTCGAGCGGTGCCGGGCGAAGGCGGCGACGATCTACGACACCACGCTCGCCATCTTCGCACGTGCGAAGACGGACGGGATCCCGCCGGCCGCGGCGGCCGACCGGATCGCCGAGCAGCGGATGGCGGAGGGGGCCCGGAGGCGCTGAGAGGCACCTCGCGGGCCGGGCCGGTACCCGTCGGCGCACACGTGGAGAGAACTCTCACGTCCGTCGGCGGGTCGCCTGCCAAGAAGTGGTTAAAATCGCGGTTGACCAGCGGGGACGGGGCTCCCCGAGGGTTCTGGGTCCGGGCACGTCCTGCGGGCGACGTACCGTATGGGCGCGGGCTCAGGTACCGTGGAAGCCCTACGGACCGGTCTCTCCATGGAGAGACCGTTCTAGATCATGAACGCGTGTCAAGACTCTGGGGCCGTCGAGCCCCGTCACCGAGGGGGTCGAGCCATGGGGCGCGGCCGGGCCAAGGCCAAGCAGACGAAGGTCGCCCGCCAGCTGAAGTACAACAGCGGCGGGACAGACCTGTCGCGTCTGGCCAGCGAGCTGGGCGCTTCGACTTCGAGTCAGCCGCCGAATGGCGAGCCGTTCGAGGACGACGACGAGGAAGACGACCCGTACGCCCAGTACGCGGATCTGTACAACGACGACGAGGACGAGGACGACGAGTCCGGTCCTACGTCTCAACGCCGTGGCGCGTGATGTCCGCGGCGGTTTAGCTGTGCCCTACCCGGTCCGGCGCTGACGGCGCCGGACCGGGTTTTGTGCTGCCGTGCTGCCGTGTGCCGTCACGAGGGCCGCGCCCGGCCCCCGCTGCGCGCTCGCCGCAGGGACCGGATCAGGCATGGCTCGGCCAGACATGGCCGGTTCGGCATGGTCGGATCAGGCGTGGTCGCCGACCAGCTCCGCGCCCGTCCCGTGGTCGCCGCGGTCCGTGATCTCGCCGGCCACCCAGGCCTCGACCCCGCGGTCGGCCAGCGTCGCCAGGGCCACGTCCGCCGAGTCCTGCGGCACGATCGCGATCATGCCGACGCCCATGTTCAGGGTCTTCTCCAGCTCCAGCCGCTCGACCTGTCCGGTGGTGCCGACGAGGTCGAACACGGGGGCCGGGGTCCAGGTGGAGCGGTCGACGACGGCGTGCAGCGTGTCAGGGATCACACGGGCCAGGTTGGCGGCGAGTCCGCCCCCCGTGACGTGTGAGAAGGCGTGCACGGCCGTGGTGCGGGTCAGTGCCAGGCAGTCCAGGGAGTAGATCTTGGTCGGCTCCAGGAGCTCCTCGCCCAGCGTGCGGCCGAACTCCTCGATCCGCGCGTCCAGGGACAGGCCGGCCCGGTCCAGCAGGACGTGGCGGACGAGCGAGTACCCGTTCGAGTGAAGACCGGAGGCCGCCATGGCGATGACCACGTCACCCTTACGGATGCGATCCGGGCCCAGCAGGTGGTCGGCCTCCACCACGCCCGTACCGGCGCCGGCCACGTCGAAGTCGTCCGGGCCCAGCAGGCCGGGGTGTTCGGCCGTCTCGCCGCCGACCAGGGCGCAGCCGGCCAGGACACAGCCCTCGGCGATGCCCTTGACGATGGCGGCGACCCGCTCGGGGTGGACCTTGCCGACGCAGATGTAGTCGGTCATGAACAGCGGCTCGGCGCCGCACACCACGATGTCGTCCATGACCATCGCGACCAGGTCGTGGCCGATCGTGTCGTAGACGCCCAGCCGGCGGGCGATGTCGACCTTGGTGCCGACGCCGTCCGTGGCGGAGGCCAGCAGGGGACGCTCGTAGCTCTTGAGGGCGGAGGCGTCGAAGAGGCCGGCGAAACCGCCGAGGCCGCCGAGGACCTCGGGGCGCTGGGTCTTCTTCACCCACTCCTTCATCAGCTCGACGGCGCGGTCGCCCGCGTCGATGTCGACACCTGCGGTCTTGTACGACGCCGCTGCGGAACTGGCGCCGCCTTCGGCACGGGGGGTCTCAGGCATGACGAGGAGAACTTTCGTGTCGTACTGCGGGGAGGGCGGGCTGTCGGACCGGCGTCTACGGGCGACGGATCGCGTCGGACGCGGCCGTGGCGGCGGGCCCTGCGGCCAGCTCGGTCTCCAGGAGCTGCTTGCCGAGCAGCTCGGGGTCCGGCAGCTCCATCGGGTACTCCCCGTCGAAGCAGGCGCGGCACAGGTTCGGCTTGGCGATGGTGGTCGCCTCGATCATGCCGTCGATGGAGATGTAGGCCAGCGAGTCGGCGCCCAGCGAGGTGCCGATCTCGTCGATGGTCATGCCGTTGGCGATCAGCTCGGCGCGGGTGGCGAAATCGATGCCGAAGAAGCACGGCCACTTCACGGGAGGAGAGGAGATCCGGATGTGGACCTCCGCCGCGCCCGCCTCGCGGAGCATGCGCACCAGGGCGCGCTGGGTGTTGCCGCGCACGATCGAGTCGTCCACGACGACCAGCCGCTTGCCCTTGATGACTTCCTTCAGCGGGTTCAGCTTCAGCCGGATGCCGAGCTGCCGGATGGTCTGCGAGGGCTGGATGAACGTCCGCCCGACGTACGCGTTCTTCACCAGGCCGGCGCCGAAGGGGATGCCGGACGCCTCCGCGTAGCCGATGGCGGCCGGGGTGCCGGACTCCGGAGTCGCTATGACCAGGTCGGCGTCGACCGGGGCTTCCTTGGCGAGCTTGCGGCCCATCTCCACGCGGGAGAGGTACACGTTCCGGCCGGCGATGTCGGTGTCCGGGCGGGCCAGGTAGACGTACTCGAAGACGCAGCCCTTGGGCTTCGCTTCCGCGAATCGGGAGGTGCGCAGGCCGTTCTCGTCGATGGCGACGAACTCACCCGGCTCGATCTCGCGGACGTAGGCGGCGCCGCAGATGTCGAGGGCGGCGGACTCGGAGGCGACGACCCAGCCGCGCTCCAGGCGGCCGAGCACCAGCGGACGGATGCCCTGCGGGTCACGGGCGGCGTAGAGGGTGTGCTCGTCCATGAAGACGAGGCTGAAGGCGCCCCGGACCTGCGGGAGGATCCTCGCGGAGGCCTCCTCGATGGTCAGCGGCTTGCCGTCGTCGTCGACCTGGGCCGCGAGCAGCGCGGTGAGCAGGTCGGTGTCGTTGGTGGCCGCGACGCGGGTCGAGCGGCCGTTGGTGTCCTTCGGGAGGTCGGCGACCATCTCGGCGAGCTGCGCCGTGTTGACCAGGTTGCCGTTGTGGCCGAGCGCGATGGAACCGTGCGCGGTGGCGCGGAACGTCGGCTGGGCGTTCTCCCACACGGAGGCGCCGGTGGTCGAGTAGCGGGCGTGTCCGACCGCGATATGACCCTGGAGCGAACCGAGCGAGGCCTCGTCGAAGACCTGGGAGACCAGACCCATGTCCTTGAAGACGAGGATCTTGGAGCCGTTGCTGACCGCGATTCCCGCGGATTCCTGGCCTCGATGCTGGAGGGCGTAGAGCCCGAAGTAAGTGAGCTTGGCGACCTCTTCGCCGGGAGCCCAGACACCGAAGACGCCGCATGCGTCCTGGGGGCCTTTCTCACCGGGGAGCAGATCATGACTGAGTCGACCGTCACCACGTGGCACGCCACCGAGTGTAGGCGAGATCGTGCACTGGTCCGAATTGGGGATACCGGGGACCGGTGGGTCACTCCGCCGCGACAGCGCGGACGATTGTGGCGTTTTGGCTGGTCAACGTGAGGGTTTCTTGATCGACCCGGTAGTTGAGGGTGCTGTTGAAAAGGCCCAGCAGTGCCTTTTCGGTCTTCATGAGTGAGGCGTCGCACATCATTCGGGTGGTGGAGGGGCGGCCCAGGGTGATATGTCCGTCGCGAACCGTGGCGGTGGCGTTGACGTGGTTGCAGCCGAGCCGACCGCCGACCTTGCCGGTCTTCTTGTCGAAGGTGAGGTGCGCCTCGCCCTGCGCGCGTCGGGTCGTGCCGTCCGCCGTGACGCGGTCGATGTTCCAGCGGACGTCGGTGACGGGCCGCTCGGCGCTCACCTCACCGCTGCCCGCCTGTCCGCCGCTGCCCGCCTGCTCGCCGCCGCAGGCCGCCGCGAGCGGAAGGAGGGCCACGGCCGCTGTCATGATCAGTCGCTGCTGTCGCTGCTTCTGCCTGTACATGCCGATTCGACGGAGCGAGCGGGGTGATTGGTTCCGCTCCCGCGGCGTTCGGGTGGCGTCCGGACGGTGACAGGGGCGGCCGGCCGGGACGGTCGAGGGCGTTCAGGGTGGTTCCGGGTGGTTCCGGGTGGTTCAGGCCAGCAGCGGCAGCAGCGCGCCCAGGTCCGCCCGTTCCCCGCTCGCGCTGACCTTCGCCTCCTCGACCGCGTCCGTCCAGCTCACCCGCCCGGTCGCGAGCCGGATCCAGGTCAGCGGGTCGGTCTCGACGACGTTGGGCGGGGTGCCCCGGGTGTGCCGGAGTCCTTCGACGCACTGCACCACGGCGTACGGCGGGATCCGCACCTCGGTGGACCCGCCGGGCGCCTTCGCGGCCAGGGTGTCGGCGAGGAGCCGGGTGGCGGCGGCGAGGGCCTGTCGGTCGTGGGGGATGTCGAGACCGGGCACCGCGGCGTTCAGGTCGTCGGTGTGGACGACGAGTTCGACGGTACGGGTGACCAGGTAGTCGGCGAGCGACAACGCGCCCGCGCTGGTGGCGAGCAGCCTGCCGCCGTCGGGGTGGGCGGCGAGGCGGGCGGTGAAGCGCTGCTCGACGTCGGCGAGGTGCGCGTCGAGGTCCGGGTTCTGTTCGGCGAGCCCGCGGGCGTGGCCGGCGATGGCCGCGGAGTCGGCGCCGATGGCGGCGGGCCAGCCGAGCAGCACACCGTCCTGCCGGGCCGGCTCGGGCTCGTCGAGCAGCCGGTCGACCGCGCCCAGGGCCATCCCGATGTGCGCGACCAGCTCCCGTACCGTCCAGTCCCCGAGCCGGGTGGGCAGGGCCGACTGCTCCGGGGTGAGGGTGCGGACCGCCTCGCGTACGTGGCCGAACTGGGCGAGGACGGCGGTGCGGATCCTGGCGGGGTCGTAGGTGCGCGCGCGCTTCTTGGCCGGGGGCATGGCGGTCAGCCTAGGCGGACCAGGGCATGGTCGCGGAAGCTTCTGCCCGGCCTGTGCGCTTGCGGTCGCTCCGGACGCCGGCGTCTCCCGCTCCGCAGCCCGGCGCGGTCAGGGACGTGAGGGCCGAGGGCCGGGGAACGTCAACGCCCTGCGGTCCTGGCGGACGGGGCGGCATCGGCGGCGTACGCCCCGGAAGAGGAGCTCGATGTGCGGGGCCGCGCGCGGGGACCGGGAGTCGGAGCCGTGGCGCAGGCGCAGGATGCGGACGGCGGGGCAGCCGTCGCACCCGGAGGTGGACCATCGCAGGCCGGTGTCCTCGTACCGGCCCGCTGTGCCCGGAGCGATGGGTGAGTCGGTGGCCTTGGTGAAGCCGGTGTCGCCGACGAAGACGTCCGGGGTGCCCTGGTCGTGGAAGGTCTGGACGTCGGCCCAGCACGCTCGGTCAGGTCGCTGGTGCGCGTCGCCGCCGTCGACGCCTCCGGTGCCGGCGTACACGGCGTCGAACGGGGCGTGCGCCCGGTCGGTGGTCAGCCGCGGGCGCAGCGCTCGGCGCCAGGTGTGCTCGTCGGTCGGGGCGCCACTCCCCTCGTCGGGCCCCCGGAGCCGCTCACGCGCGGGGCGCCTCAGCCGCGCGTACCTGGCAGGCACATACGTGCGGCCGTCGATGTCGCGGGCATCGGCTCACAGCGCCACCCGGCCCCGTCCCACGAGAAGGCCCCGCCACGGCTCTGCAAGCCGTGGCGGGGCCTTCCGTGCCGGAGGACCGCCGTGCGGCCGCCACCCAGGGCCGCCGCAGGACCGTTCTACGCCAGCAGCGCCGGGATCGTCTCCTCGTGGGCCGTGCGCAGCTGCTCCAGGGGGAGGTCGAACTCGCCCTGGAGCTCGACCGTGTCCCCGTCGACGACACCGATGCGGGTGGCGGGCAGTCCCCGGGCGCCGCACATGTCGTTGAAGCGGAGCTCCTCCGAGCGGGGCACGGCGACGACCGCGCGGCCGGCCGACTCCGAGAAGAGGAAGGTGAAGGCGTCGAGGTCGTCCGGTACGACCAGCCGCGCGCCCTTGCCGCCGAGCAGCGCCGACTCCACGACCGCCTGGATCAGGCCGCCGTCGGAGAGGTCGTGCGCGGAGTCGATCATGCCGTCGCGGGAGGCGGAGATCAGGATCTCGGCCAGCAGGCGCTCGCGCTCCAGGTCGACCTTCGGGGGCAGGCCGCCGAGGTGGTCGTGGATCACCTGGGACCAGGCCGAGCCGCCGAACTCCTCACGGGTGTCGCCCAGGAGGTACAGCAGCTGGCCCTCCTCCTGGAAGGCGACCGGGGTGCGGCGGGCCACGTCGTCGATGACGCCCAGCACCGCGACCACCGGGGTGGGGTGGATGGCCACCTCGCCCGTCTGGTTGTAGAGCGAGACGTTGCCGCCGGTCACCGGCGTGCCGAGCTGCTGGCAGGCGTCGGCGAGACCGCGGATGGCCTCCGCGAACTGCCACATCACCGCCGGGTCCTCCGGCGAGCCGAAGTTCAGGCAGTCGGAGACGGCGAGCGGCTTGGCGCCGGTCGTCGCCACGTTGCGGTACGCCTCCGAGAGCGCCAGCTGCGCGCCCGCGTACGGGTCGAGCTTGGCGTACCGGCCGTTGCCGTCGGTCGCGATGGCCACGCCGAGGCCGGTCTCCTCGTCGATGCGGATCATGCCGGAGTCCTCGGGCTGGGCGAGGACGGTGTTGCCCTGCACGAAGTGGTCGTACTGGGACGTGATCCACTTCTTGGAGGCCTGGTTCGGGGAGGACACCAGCTTCAGGACCTGGTCCCTCAGCTCCTCACCGGTGGCCGGCCGGGGCAGCTTGTTCGCGTCGTCGGCCTGGAGGGCGTCCTGCCACTCCGGACGGGCGTACGGGCGCTCGTAGACCGGGCCGTCGTGGGCGACCGTGCGCGGGTCGACGTCGACGATCTTGCCGCCGTGCCAGTAGATCTCCAGGCGGTCGCCGTCGGTCACCTCACCGATGACGGTGGCGATGACGTCCCACTTGTCGCAGATCTCCAGGAAGCGGTCGACCTTCCCGGGCTCGACGACCGCGCACATGCGTTCCTGCGACTCGCTCATGAGGATCTCCTCGGGCGAGAGCGTGGAGTCGCGCAGCGGTACGTCGTCCAGCGTCACGCGCATGCCGCCGGAACCGTTGGAGGCCAGCTCGGACGTGGCGCACGACAGGCCGGCCGCGCCGAGGTCCTGGATGCCGACGACCAGCTTCTCCTTGAACGCCTCCAGGGTGCACTCGATGAGGAGCTTCTCCTGGAAGGGGTCGCCGACCTGGACGGCGGGACGCTTGGAGGGCTTGGCGTCGTCGAAGGTCTCGGAGGCCAGGATGGAGGCGCCGCCGATGCCGTCGCCGCCGGTGCGGGCCCCGTACAGGATGACCTTGTTGCCCGCGCCGGACGCCTTCGCCAGGTGGATGTCCTCGTGCCGCATGACGCCGATGGCGCCGGCGTTGACCAGCGGGTTGCCCTGGTAGCAGGCGTCGAAGACGACCTCGCCGCCGATGTTGGGCAGGCCCAGGCAGTTGCCGTAGCCGCCGATGCCGGCGACGACACCGGGGAGGACCCGCTTGGTGTCGGGGTGGTCGGCCGCGCCGAACCGCAGCGGGTCGACGACGGCGACCGGCCGGGCGCCCATCGCGATGATGTCGCGGACGATGCCGCCGACACCGGTGGCGGCGCCCTGGTAGGGCTCCACGTACGACGGGTGGTTGTGCGACTCCACCTTGAAGGTGACCGCGTACCCCTGGCCGACGTCCACGACGCCCGCGTTCTCGCCGATGCCGACGAGCAGCGCGTCGGACTGCGGGGCCTTCTCGCCGAACTGGCGCAGGTGCACCTTCGACGACTTGTAGGAGCAGTGCTCGGACCACATGACGGAGTACATGGCGAGCTCGGCGCCGGTCGGGCGGCGGCCGAGGATCTCCACCACCCGCTCGTACTCGTCCTTCTTCAGGCCGAGTTCGGCCCAGGGCAGCTCGACGTCGGGGGTCGCGGCCGCGTGCTCGACCGTGTCCAGAGGCGTCCGACTCATACGTTGACCAGCTTCTTGAGGATCGAGGTGAAGAAGGGGAGGCCGTCGGTGCGGCCGGACCCGATGAGGGGTTCGACGGCGTGCTCCGGGTGGGGCATGAGGCCCACGACGTTCCCGGCCTCGTTGCTGATGCCGGCGATGTCGTTGAGCGAGCCGTTGGGGTTGAAGTCCACGTACCGGAACGCGACGCGCCCCTCGGCCTCCAGCTCGTCCAGCGTGCGCTGATCGGCGACGTACCGGCCGTCCATGTTCTTCAGCGGGATGTGGATCTCCTGGCCGGCGGTGTAGTCGCTGGTCCAGGAGGTGTCCGCGTTCTCCACCCGCAGCTTCTGGTCGCGGCAGATGAAGTGGAGGTGGTCGTTGCCGAGCATCGCGCCCGGGAGGAGGTGGGCCTCGGTGAGGATCTGGAAGCCGTTGCAGATGCCGAGGACCGGAAGGCCGGCCTTCGCCTGCTGGATGAGGGGCTCCATCACCGGCGAGAAGCGGGCGATGGCACCGGCGCGCAGATAGTCACCGTAGGAGAAACCGCCGCACAGCACCACGGCGTCGACCTGGTGGAGGTCCTTGTCCTTGTGCCAGAGGGCGACCGGCTCGGCACCCGCGAGGCGGATCGCACGCTGGGTGTCCCGGTCGTCCAGGCTGCCCGGGAAAGTGACGACGCCAATACGAGCGGTCACTTCGCGGCCCCCGCGACTTCCGCAGAGTCCTCGACCTTCACGGTGAAGTCCTCGATCACGGTGTTGGCGAGGAAGGATTCCGCAAGATCGTGGATGCGGGCGAGCGCGGCCGCGTCGACCGGGCCGTCCACTTCCAGTTCGAATCGCTTTCCCTGACGTACGTCCGAGATGCCTTCGAAACCCAGTCGCGGCAGTGCGCGCTGCACCGCCTGGCCCTGGGGGTCGAGGATCTCCGGCTTGAGCATGACGTCGACTACGACGCGTGCCACTGGCACTCCCGGTGTTGTGGTGCTGAGCAGGTTCCTGCGTGTGTCTTCAGACTACCCGCACAAAATTTCTACGCGAGTAGAGTTGGAGGAATCTACGTGACGGCTGTCACGGTCCGGTACCGGTGCGGGTATCGGAGCGGGCGCTTCACGAAAAGTTCAGGGAAAGATCCCGGATCGATGCACCAGATCTATTGCGCCCACCCGTCTGCCCCCACCACCCTTCAATCGAAGTCGCTTCCGCTCTCCCTGGAATCCTGGACACGCGGACATATTTAGTAGAGCTTCACATTGCAATGCCGGGCACTGTACAAATGATTTGGCAATAGCCGATACTTTGCCCATTAACAGGCGGACAGTCGACATCTCCGGACGTCTTGGCACGTCATCGCAGAGGTGTCGCACGAAGGGACCGATATTCGTGGCGCAGAAGGTCGTGGTCACGCTCTTCGACGACATCGACGGCTCGGAAGCGGCGGAAACGATCGCCTTCGGACTCGACGGCAAGTCGTACGAGATCGACCTGAACCGAACCAATGCCAAGCACCTGCGCAAGGCGCTCGCGCCCTACGTGGAGGCCGGCCGCAAGCGGTCGAGGTCGGGCAAGGCGTACCAGCAGACGGAGGTCGCCCCCGACCCGGCGGCCGTCCGGGCCTGGGCACAGGCGAACAAGATGGACGTGCCGGCGCGCGGGCGCATCCCGAAGAAGGTCTACGAGGCGTTCGCCGCCGCGCGGTGACAGCCCGCTCCGGCAGGGGGTCAGGGTCCGTCAGCGGGCCCTGACCCCAACCGACTTGCGTTGCACCCCACCTGGTCAGCTAGAGTCTGGAGCACGCCGAGGGGCGAGGCCGAAAAGCCTGGTCCACGGAGTCACGCGGGTGTAGTTCAGTAGTAGAACATCCCCCTTCCAGGGGGAAGGCGCAGTGTGCAATTCCTGTCACCCGCTCTGCATCGCCGATCCGACCACTCCAGTGGATCAGGTAGGCTGGTGCTCGCGCCGATCGGTGAGAGCCGGTCGGAGGCAATGCGGACGTAGCTCAGCTGGTAGAGCGCAACCTTGCCAAGGTTGAGGTCGCGAGTTCGAACCTCGTCGTCCGCTCGGTGTGAAGGCCCCGGTCCAGTGGACCGGGGCTTTTTCGCGCGCCCTGGGCCAGGGCCGGCCCGGTGGCGCGTCTGACATTTGTCATGTGCGGTGATGACAGCGCGCACTGCCGCCGGGGCCGGACCGCCGGAAGGCTGAGTCCATGGACACGAACGAACACGACCACGTGATTGAGGTCACCGACCTGAGGCGTGTGTACGGGGGCGGGTTCGAGGCGGTGCGCGGCATCACCTTCTCCGTGCGGCGCGGGGAGGTCTTCGCACTGCTCGGCACCAACGGCGCCGGCAAGACCTCGACCGTCGAACTGCTGGAGGGCCTCGCCCGGCCGGCCGGGGGCCGGGTGCGGGTGCTCGGCCACGACCCCTTCGCCGAGCGGGCCGCCGTACGCCCGCGCGTGGGGGTGATGTTGCAGGAGGGCGGCTTCCCGTCGGAGTTGACCGTCGCGGAGACCGCCCGGATGTGGGCGGGCTGCGTGAGCGGGGCGCGCCCGCCGCGGGAGGTGCTGGCGCTGGTCGGACTGGAGCCGCGGGCCGGCGTACGGGTGAAGCAGTTGTCCGGGGGTGAGCGGCGGCGCCTGGACCTGGCGACGGCTCTGCTCGGCCGGCCCGAGGTGCTGTTCCTGGACGAACCGACGACCGGCCTGGACGCCGAAGGGCGCGGGGAGACCTGGGAGTCGGTGCGCGCGCTGCGTGACGCCGGGACGACCGTGCTGCTGACCACGCACTACCTCGAGGAGGCCGAGGATCTCGCCGACCGGCTGGCGATCCTCCACCAGGGGCGGATCGCGGCCACCGGGACACCGGCCGAGGTGACCGCCGCGCAGCCGTCCCGGATCTCCTTCGAACTGCCCCGGGACCACTTCGTGGGAGACCTGCCGCCGCTCGCCGAACCGGGGGTGTGCGGCCACGAGGTCGACGGGCGGTCCGTACGGTTGCGGACCCGGGAACTCCAGCGGGCGGCCGCCGGACTCCTGGCGTGGGCCGCGGAGGCGGGGGTGGAGCTGCGCCGGCTCGATGTGCGGTCGGCCTCGCTGGAGGAGGCGTTCCTGGAGATCGCGCGGGGGGCGGCCGACGGAGGCACTCGGGACGCGTCCGGGTCCTCCGAGGCGATGTCCGATTCTTTCGCGGCTGATCAGGAGCGTGTGGCATGAGCGGGGCCGTCACCACTCCGGCGGGGCGGGTGGTGGCCCTCGCCAGGGCCGAGCTGACCCTGTTCGGGCGCAGCAAGGGCATGATCGTCGCGGCCGTGTTCGTGCCGTTGGCCCTGCCGTTCACCACGCGGTCGCTGATCGCGGACATGGACCTCGGGGACTCCGGGCTGAGCATCGGGCTGGTCCTGCTGCCGGGCGCGATCGGCCTCTCCCTGCTGTTCGCCGTGTACTCGGCACTCGTCGGCGTGCTCGTCGGGCGGCGCGAGGAACTCGTCCTCAAACGGCTGCGCACCGGTGAGCTGCGGGACCGGGAGATCCTGGCCGGGGCCGCGCTGCCGTCCGTCGGCACGGGGCTGGTCCAGTCGCTGATCCTGGCGGCGGGTTGCGCCGTCCTGCTCGACGTACCGGCGCCCCGGGCCCCCCATCTCGCCGTCATGGGGCTGCTGTTGGGGGTGGTGATGTGCGCGAGTCTGGGCGCCGTCACGGCGAGCTTCACCCGCACCGTGGAGAGCGCGCAGGTCACCTCGCTGCCGATGACGATGGTCTCGATGGCGGGCTCCGGGATCGCCGTACCGCTGGAGCTGCTGCCCGACCGGGTGGCGACGGTGCTCGAACTGCTGCCGCTCACACCGGTGATCACGCTGATCCGCGCGGGCTGGACGGGTGACCTCTCGGTCCACGAGACGGTCGGTCCGGTGCTGACCGCCCTGGCCTGGACCGCGCTCGGCGTGTTTGCTGTACGGCGGTGGTTCCGGTGGGAGCCGAGGCACTGACGGACGGCACGGACGGGGACGGTGGCACGGAGATGCGCGGGCCGGGCGGCTGGTGGCGGGGTAAGACCACGCCGGCGAAGGTGGAGACGTACACGCGATGGTCGTTCCACTCCTTCGCGGTCCTGGAGGCGGCGGCGGTCTGGCTGACGGTGCTGGGCCTGGTGCGAGGGGGAGTCGCGGTCCTGCTGGCCGTGTCGGCCGGCGCGCACAGCGTGCTCTGCGCGGTGACCGCGTCCCGGGCGCTGGACTGGACGCGCGGCCGTCGCGCCCAGCCCGTACGGCTGCTGTGGCTGCTGGCCGGCGTCACCGCGGTGGTCGCGGTCGGCGCGCTCGCCATCGCGCGACACGGGCCCGAGGGCGAGGGTGTCGACACCGCGGCGGGCGCGCTCCACGGTCTGACGCTGACCTTCGGCGCCGGCTTCGTCTCGCTCGGAGTACGCACCCGGCGACGTGTGTACGCGCTGGTCGGAGGTATCGCGGCGGGCTCCGCGTGCGTGGCGTTCCCGATGGGGCTGCCCGCTCCCGCCGCCCTCGTCACCGCGCTGATGGTGCTGCTCGGCGCCGGCGGTCTGGCCTTCACCGCCGTCTTCTCCGTCTGGCTCCTCGACGCCGTCTACGAACTCGACGCGGCCCGCGAGACCCGGGCCCGGCTCGCCGTCGCCGAGGAACGGCTGCGGTTCGGACGGGACCTGCACGACGTGATGGGGCGCAACCTGGCCGTGATCGCGCTGAAGAGCGAGCTGGCCGTACAACTGGCGCGGCGCGGGCGCGCGGAGGCCGTGGAGCAGATGATCGAGGTGCAGCGCATAGCGCGGGAGTCGCAGCGTGAGGTGCGGGATGTCGTCCGGGGGTACCGGGAGGCCGACCTGGAGACCGAACTCGCCGGTGCACAGGGGGTGTTGACGGCGGCGGGGATCCGGTGCGAGGTGACGGCCGCCGGCGCTGCGGGGGGTCCGGCCGCGGGGCCGCGACGCGAGGTGTCCGGTGGCGGGGCTTCCGGACTGCCGGCCGAGGTGCAGTCGGCGCTCGGATGGGTGGTGCGGGAGGCCACGACCAACGTGCTGCGGCACGGGGACGCCGAGTGGTGCGCGGTGGCCGTGCGGCGGTCGGAGGGGAGGGTGGTGCTGACGGTGGAGAACGACGGGGCGCGGACCTCCGGGGCAGCCTCAAGGACCTCCGACGGAGCCTCCGGAGAGGCCGTCGGTACATTTTCTGGGGACTGTCCTGAGGCCCCCGGTGCCGGTGCGAGCGGCGGGTCGGGGCTGGCAGGGCTGCGGGAGCGGCTGGCCGCGGTGAACGGGACGTTGGAGGCGGGTTTCGCCGAAGGGGACGTCTTCCGGGTGGTGGCGGAGGTGCCGTTGAGACCGGGGGCGGGACGGGCGGGGGTGGTCGGGTCTGCCGGGTCTGCCGGGTCGTGGGGTGTCGGGTCTGCGGCGGGTGTCGGGCCGGTGGAGGTCTTCGGTGGTGCGGGGGGTGTCGGGCCGGTGGAGGTCTTCGGTGGTGCGGGGGGTGTCGGGCCGGTGGAGGTCTTCGGTGGTGCGGGGGGTGTCGGGCCGGTGGAGGTCTTCGGTGGTGCGGGGGGTGTCGGGCCGGTGGGGACGGTCGGGCCGGTGGGGGTCGCCGGTGATGCAGAGGTTGTCGGTTCTGAGAAGGTTTTCGGTCTCGAAGAGGTTGTCGGTCTCACAGAGGTTGTCGGTCCCGCAGAGGCGAGTGTGAGTGACAGGAAGAGGGCGGGTGACGGAATGGCTGTCGGGGACGCGACTGGCGTGGGGGGCGGGACCGCCTCAGGAGGGGCGACCGCCGTACGTGATTCTGCGGTCGTACGTGATTCTGCGGTCGTGGGTGACGCGGCGGTCGTGGGCGGCCCGGCAGACGCGGTCGGCACGGCACACCAGAGCGGCACGACGGCCGTCGGTCGCACGGCGGGTGCGGAGGAAAGGGGCGGCTCGTGACGGTTCCCGTGCGGCTTCTGCTCGCTGATGACGAGCATCTGATCCGGGGGGCGCTGGCCGCGCTGCTGTCACTGGAGGACGATCTGCTGGTCGTGGCCGAGGCGGCGACGGGGCCGGAGGCCCTGGCCATGGCGCGGGCCCACGCGCCCGACGTCGCGGTACTCGATCTTCAGATGCCCGGCGCGGACGGTGTGAAGGTCGCCACATCCTTGCGGGCCGAGCTGCCCGGCTGCCGGGTGCTGATCGTGACCAGTCACGGGCGGCCGGGGCATCTGAAACGGGCCCTGGAGGCGGGTGTGCGGGGGTTCGTCCCGAAGACCGTCAGCGCGCAGCGGCTCGCGGAGATCATCCGCACGGTGTACGACGGAAACCGCTATGTCGACCCCGAGTTGGCCGCCGACGCGATCTCGGCCGGAGACTCACCGCTGACCGTGCGGGAGGCGGAGGTGCTGGAGCTGGCCGCCGACGGGGCGCCCGTCGCGGAGATCGCCGAGCGGGCCGCGCTGTCGCAGGGGACCGTACGGAACTATCTGTCGTCGGCCGTTTCCAAGCTCGGGGCGGAGAACCGGCACACGGCCGTGCGGCTCGCGCGGGAGCGAGGTTGGGTATAGTTGCTCTCGCGCTGCGGCGCACTGCGGACGTAGCTCAGCTGGTAGAGCGCAACCTTGCCAAGGTTGAGGTCGCGAGTTCGAACCTCGTCGTCCGCTCGTGTGAGAAGACCCCGGTCCGGTGGACCGGGGTCTTCTCGTGTCACTGGTGCCGCGGCCCTAGTGCCGCGGCAGGCATCGTTTGCCCGTCAAGGAGCGGCGTCCGGTGCGTGCTCTCGGCGTGCCGGCCGGAAGCCCTCGTACTGGATGTACTCGGGCTTTCGGCCGGTGCGGCGAGAGGGCGTGCCGGGCGTCGCGACGGGGCGAACGTTGCCTGGCACGGCACTAGCTCCAGCTGGTGCCCGTCAGGCGCTCGTACGCCTCCACGTACCTGGCGCTGGTCGCCTCCACCACGCGGTCCGGCAGCGGCGGCGGGGGCTGCTCGCTCCCCCGGTCCCAGCCCGACTCGGCAGAGGTCAGCCAGTCGCGGACGTACTGCTTGTCGTACGACGGCTGCGCGCGGCCCGGCTGCCACTGGTCGGCCGGCCAGAAGCGGGACGAGTCCGGGGTGAGGACCTCGTCGGCGATGACGAGCGTCTCCCCCTCGAAGCCGAACTCGAACTTCGTGTCCGCGAGGATGATCCCGCGGTCCCGGGCGATGTCCCGCGCCCGGCCGTACACGGCGAGGGTGGCCTGGCGCAGCTGGGCGGCGGTCTCGGCGCCGACCTGCCGGGCGACCTCCTCGTACGACACGTTCTCGTCGTGCTCGCCGACCGCGGCCTTGGTGGCCGGGGTGAAGATCGGGCCGGGCAGTTCCGAGCCGTCCACCAGGCCCTCGGGGAGGGCGAGGCCGCAGACCGTGCGGGACTCCCGGTACTCGGCCAGGCCGGAGCCGGTGAGGTAGCCGCGGGCCACGCACTCGACCGGGACCATCTGGAGCGACTTGCAGACCAGGGTGCGGCCGGCCCAGTCGGCGGGCGCCCCGGCGGGCAGTTCGGTGCTCACGACGTGGTGGGGGACCAGGTCGGCGAGCCGGTCGAACCACCACAGGGACAGCTGCGTGAGGACGCGGCCCTTGTCGGGGATCTCGGTCGGCAGCACCCAGTCGTACGCCGAGATGCGGTCGCTGGCGACCATCACGAGGTCGCCCGCCTCGTTCTGGTACAGGTCGCGCACCTTGCCGGTGTGCAGATGCACCAGGCCCGGAACCTGAAGCGGCTCGGGCTTTTCGACGAATCCGGACACGGTTCCTCCCCGTGGTGATGTCCAAGTGACTCGATTCTCCCGCATGGGGGTCAAGGCCCGGACAGGGGGACCGGTGAGTGGGCGGTCAGTCGCGTTTGCAGATGCGGTCCAGGAGATTCGCGGTGGCTCGCTGGACCCGCTGGTCGACGTGGTCCGGGCGGTCCAGGGCCGGGGACCACGCGAACGTCCCGGATGCGAAGACGAGGGCGCCGGAGGGAGCCCGGTGGAGAGAGGTCTCCTGGTGCCGGAGGGTTCCCTCGGCGTCGGTGTACGGGGAGTGGGCGAGCAGGATGCGCTCGTCGTGGTCGGGCAGCGGCGCGCGGGGGAAGTAGCGGTCGGCCTCGCCCGCGACCAGACCCTCGATCTCGTCGCCCTCGTGCGCGCCGGTCGCCTCCCACAGCCAGTGGTCCGCGTTGCGGACGATCAGCGGAGCGGGCTCGGGGACGGGGCCGGCGTACTGGATGCCGATCAGTTGCTGCTCGGGCCGGTCGATCTCGCGCCACAGCACGGGTTTGCCCGGCCCTCGGCGCTTGCGGCAGGTGAGCAGGCGGTCGGGGACGCCGAACGGGGAGGCACTCAGCTCCACCTGCCAGTACATGGTGTTGGCGGAGAGGAAGACCAGGGACGTGCCGTGGTCGCGGGCCCGCTCGACGGTGTGGCGCATGGCCGGCGACCAGTACTCGTCGTGGCCGGGGAAGACCAGGCCGCGGTAGCGGGTGGGGGCGACGTGGCCGCCGTGCAGGTCGCGGGCGTCGGCGTAGGCGAGGTCGTAGCCATAGCGCTCGGCCCAGCGGATGAAGTCGTAGGCGTGGCCGACGTGGAGGGGGAGGCCGGCGCCCGCGTACGGGCGGTCGAAGGAGACCGTCGTCGCCGCCTGGGACTCGCCGAGCAGCCGGCCCTCCTCGTCCCAGGCGTGGTAGAGGCTGGCGCCGGTGCGGCCGTCCTCCGGGTAGAGGTTGTAGGCCTGCCAGGTGACGTCGGGCAGGACCAGGAGCAGGTCCGCGGGCTGGTCGTCGCGGATGGTGAAGGGGATGTGCGAGCGGTAGCCGTCGACGGTGGTGAGGACGGCGACGTACGCCCCGGCGCTCCAGTACGACGGCACCTGTAGCCGCCAGGACAGCCACCAGTGGTGGCAGGAGACCGTGCGGTCGGCGGTGAGGGGCGGCGGCTGGACGATCCCGGACAGCCGGGGGCTGGTGGTGATCTTGGCTGCGCCGTCACCCCCGTAGTGGCCGATGCGGTAGATGTCGACGCCGAACTCCTGCGGCGGGTCGACGGTGACGTGGAAGTCCACGGCCTCGCCGGGGGCGACCGCGCCGGTGGAGGCGAAGCCCTTGATCTGGCGGTGGACGTCGTCGGCGGAGCGGGGGCCTCCGGTGGACCGGGGGGCGGGGACGCGGTGCCGGTCGGTGCGGTTGCCCGTGCCGGGGGGCGGCTGCTGGGCCGGGTCCACGTACCAGGGGACCATCTGGCCGGTGTCGTCGAAGTACGTCACGTTGCCGCGGAGCCAGGGAACGGGGCCCTGGCCGAAGGGATCCGTCACGGCGTGCGCGAGTGCTCCCGACTCCCAGCGGCGGATCTGCTTGGGTCCCGCCTTCGGTGCCATGGTCGCTGCCCTCCCTCGTGCCCCCGTATGCGGTGTGCGGTGTGTGCGGTGCGCAGCCCGTGCTGTGTGCGGTGCGTGCGGTGCGGTGCACAGGCGTGCGGTGCGTGCGGTGCTGTGGGCGCGGGTCGCGTGGTGTGTGCGTCTGTCGTATGTCGCAAGCCCTTGCGTTCGCGCGAAGGACTCCAGCACATCACATTACGCACGCGGGCTGTCACTGTTCGTTGCGAATTGACCGGAAGTGGAATGAAGAGATCCGCTCGGTGAGTGTGCGCGGGATGTGCGCGGTGCGCGGGATGTGCGCGGTGCGCGGGTACGGGTGCGGCTGCGGGGTCGGCAGCGCAAGTGGGTGGGGTGAATGGGGTGTGCGAGCGGGCGGGCGGCGCGGGGTACGCGGGCGTGCGCTTCCTCGTCAGCCGAGGCGGACCGGCTTCTCCGGGCGTATGCCCGTTTCGATCAGCCATGCCCGCAGGGGTCTCGGATCGCCGTCCTCGACGAGGCGCAGGACGCGGGACGTCAGGTCGGTCGCGCGTTCGCCGTTGACCAGGAGTGACGGGCCGTCGAGCCAGTCGAGGCCGGGAGTGGCTCCGGCGTTGTCGATCGCGGCGCAGCACACCATCGCGGTGACGTGGTCGGCGAGCAGTTCCCGTCCGGTGCGGGGTGGCTGGAGGGGGAAGAGCGGCAGCATGCCGTCGTCCCACAGCGCGGTGTCGGGGCTGCCCTGTCCGGGAGCGGACGGCGCCGCGTCTCCCTGCGGGGAGGACGACGCCTCCTCCCGGGCCAGCTCGGCGCCGAGACCAGCGGCGAGGTCCGCACCGCGACCGCTCTCTCGATGCAGGTCGTCGTGGTCTCCGTGGTCTTCGCGGTCGTCGTGGTCTCCGTGGTCCTCGTATCCCCGGTGGCCTTCGTAGCCCTGGTGGCCTTCGTGCGCTTCTGGGGCTTCCTCGGCTTCTTGGGCTTCTTGGGCTTCTCGCGGTTCTTGGGCTTCTTGGGCTTCTTGGGTTACGAAGCCTTCGTGGCCGGCGGACACGGTGGTGCGGTCGTCGTTGGGGCTTTCGGGGTCGCGGTCGCCGGCGCTCCGGGCCTCGGCTTCGGTGTGCCCGGCCGGGGGACCGGCCTCGGTGGACGCGGTCCCGAGGGGCGGGGTCTCACGCGGCGCGGTCTCACGCGGCGCGGCCCGGGTGTCGTCCGGGGGGCTCGGGTCGGTGAGGTGGTCGATGATCCGGGCCAGGTTGGGGGCGGCGGGGGCCGGGGACGCGGGATCGGGGGAGCGGCGGACGCCGAGGGTGTCCAGGACGCGATGCAGGCGGGCCGCGTCCGTGCGCCACTTACGGTCGACGACCTCGTCGGGATACTCCTGCCAGTCCACCGGCGACCAGTTGGGACCCGACTCCGCCGGACCGCCGTGGAAGAGACGGGCGGCGAGCAGCGAGGTCGCCTCGTCCACCGCGCCGGGCTCTTCCAGCAGGTCGCAGGCGGGGCGCTCGCCGAGCCGGGAGGCGAAGCCCTCGGCAAGCCGGTCCCGGCGGGACAGCTCGGTCAGTGCCGCGACGACCCCCGCGTCCAGCCGGGAGGGCCAGCGGCCCATGCGCCAGGCCGGCAGCGCGACCTTGGTCAGCAGCCGGTCCCAGCCCGCGTACGCGAGTCCCACCTGCTCCTGGGCGACGATCCTCAGGCCGTAGTCCACAGCCTGTGCGCGCTCGGCCGCCGCGGCGGCGACCCCGCGCTCCATCTCGGCGGCATGGCCGCGGCAACTCCGCAGCAGCAGCCGGGCGACCCAGCCGACGGCCGCGAGCACCGCGCGGGTCACGGGGTTGCGGCGGGGCGCCGAGGTCACGGCCACCGCCGCGTCCAGACCGCGGACGAACCGGCGGGCGGCCGCTATGTCCGGGTGCGCCGAGGGTCCCGTACCGGCGACGACGGGCGCGAGGACCGCGCGCAGTTCGCCGACGCGCATCCACCACAGGAACGGGGAGCCGATGACCAGCACCGGAGCGGCGGTGGGCCGGCGGTGGGCGCCGCGGACACCCGCTATCTCGTCCGGGTTCTCCTGCGGAGGCGGGCCGTGGGCCCGGTGGGTGCGGTCCTCCAGCCAGCTGTCGCAGTCGGGGGTGAGCGCTATCGCGGAGGGGGCGGGAACGTCGAGCCGGTCGGCGAGGTCGCGCACCATCCGGTACAGGTCGGGCGCGGACTCCTCGGCGATCGGAACGGTCGGGCTGACGGCGGGCCGGGAGCGGGAGACGACCAGGGCGATACCGGCGGCGGCGAGCAGCACGAGCAGCGCCGCGCCGTTCACCGTCCAGCGGGCGGCGTCCCAGCCGGGGCCCACGAAGTGGTCCGCGGCACCTCCGGCCAGCAGCACCACGGCGACGGCCGCGGGCAGCAGGGCCACGGCCAGCGCCCGGCTGCGGACGCGCAACACCGCGAGCGCACGGAGCCGCGCGGCCTGCGCTCCCGCCTCCACACCCATACCGGTCACGACCGAACCCCGCCCCCTCTCGGCTGTCCTGGCTGTCTGGCTCTTCTGGCGTTGCTCACTCCCCCACTGTGGCACCCGCGACTGACATCGCAATGCCGGTGGGCCAAGTGCCGGAACGCTTGCGCCGCACCCTAGTTGGGGCCCCGGCCCCCGTCAGCCGGATGGGGCATCGGTCACTCGATGGAATGGCTCAGGGGAAAGGTGGATGACGGAGAGCAAGGATCAGGCCCCGCATCCTGAGACGGATGCGGGGCCTGTCGGGTTGGCCGGAGCCGGGATGTCGCCCGGTTATGTCACAGCGACGGAAAGGACGGCAGGAAAGGACGGCAGGAAGGGGAAGGGGAAGGGGAAGGGGAGGGTCAGAACGGGACGAGGCGTTACGCCTCCACCGCTCCCGCCTCTCCCGTCCCCCCTGCCACCTTCGCCGCGATGTCCGTACGGTGCTGGGAGCCGTCGAGACGGACGCGGCCGACGGCCCGGTACGCGCGCTCGCGGGCCTGGGAGAGGTCCTTGCCGGTCGCCGTGACGGACAGGACACGACCGCCCGCGCTCACGACGGCGTCGCCGTCCCGCCGGGTGCCCGCGTGCAGCACGTACGCGTGCGGGGCGTCCTGGGCGGCCACCTCGTCGAGGCCGGTGATCGGGTCGCCGGTGCGCGGGGTGGCGGGGTAGTTGTGCGAGGCGATGACCACGGTGACCGCCGCGTCCTCGCTCCAGCGCAGGGGTTCCAGGTAGCCGAGGTTGCTGGTGGCGGCGGCCATCAGGATGCCGGCGAGCGGGGTCTTCAGACGGGCGAGGACCACCTGGGTCTCGGGGTCGCCGAAGCGGGCGTTGAACTCGATGACCCGTACGCCGCGGGAGGTGATCGCGAGACCGGCGTAGAGCAGGCCGGAGAAGGGGGTGCCGCGGCGGCGCATCTCGTCGACGGTCGGCTGGAGGACGGTCTGCATGACCTCGTCCACCAGCTTCGGGTCGGCCCACGGCAGCGGGGAGTACGCGCCCATGCCTCCGGTGTTGGGGCCCTCGTCGCCGTCGAGCGCGCGCTTGAAGTCCTGGGCGGGCTGGAGCGGGAGGACCGTGTCGCCGTCGGTGATGGCGAAGAGGGAAACCTCGGGGCCGTCGAGGAACTCCTCGATGACCACGCGCTCACAGCCGGCCGCGTGTGCTTTGGCGGCCTCGATGTCGGCGGTGACGACGACGCCCTTGCCGGCCGCGAGCCCGTCGTCCTTGACGACGTACGGGGCGCCGAAGGCGTCGAGAGCCTCGGCGACCTCCTCGGCGGTCGTACACACGTACGAGCGGGCCGTGGGTACGTCGGCTGCCGCCATGACCTCCTTGGCGAAGGCCTTCGAGCCCTCGAGCTGCGCGGCCTCCCCGGAGGGGCCGAAGACGGGGATGCCCGCCTCCCGTACGGCGTCGGCGACCCCGGCGACGAGCGGCGCCTCCGGGCCTACGACGACCAGGTCGGCACCGAGTTCCACGGCCAGCGCGGAGACGGCCGCGCCGTCGAGTGCGTCGACCTGGTGCAGCTGGGCGACCTCGGCGATTCCGGCGTTGCCGGGGGCGCAGTGCAGCGCGGTGACGTCGGGGTCGAGGGACAGGGAACGGCACAGGGCGTGTTCGCGAGCGCCGTTGCCGATGACGAGGACCTTCACAGGGGCCAGCCTAACGGGGTTTTGTGCGGGGTTCCGAAGGGGTGGGGGTGGGCCGCTTGTGGGTTCCTCCAGGAGCGGGCCGGGGCCGGGCGGCCCTGGCGGGTCGCTACTCGTGGGAGAACTCCTCCACCACCGTCGCCCCCAGCTCCCGGACGATGAGTTGGTGCCCGGAGAGGGCGGACTCCTCGAGGTCGGGGTCGTCGTCCTCGGGGATGTCGTCCTCGGGGGAGACGGGGGGCGGCGGCTCGGGGGCGGAGGACCGGGTGGGCGCGGCAGTGCCTCCGCGGCCCGCCGGGGCCGCGGAGGTGAATGCACCGGCGGAGGGAGTGGTCCCGCCGGGGGCACCCCCCTGGGGGGACGCCGGACGCTGAGGGGCCGTACCGCCTCCACCACCGCCGGCGTGACCACCACCGCCGCCACCGCCACCCGCGCCGTAGCCGGGGCCGCCACCTCCGTTGAAGCCGGGGGATCCGCCGGGTGCCGGGGGTGCCGAGCCGCCGCCCGACGGGTCGACGATCGCCTCGACCTTCCACTGCACGTTGAACTGTTCGGCCAGCGCCTGGCGCAGCACGTCCTCGCTGCCACTGCTCAGGAAGTTGTCGCGGGCGCCGGCGTTGACGAAGCCGAGCTGGAGCGTCGTGCCGTCGAAGCCGGTCACCTGGGCGTTCTGGCTGAGCAGGATCCAGGTGAAGCGGCGCCGGTTCTTGACCGCTTCCAGGATGTTCGGCCAGAGCATCCTGGGGTCGGGGCCGCCGGCCGGGGGCGTGTACGCGGCCGGGGCCCCGGTGGCCGGTGTGGTCGGGGAGGGGGCGGGCGGTGTGGCCGCGGGGGCCGAGGCGGGTGGTGGGCTCGGTGCGGCCGAGGGGCGGGCGCCGCCGGCGGAGGCCGGGGTGGGCCAGCCGCCGGGACGGCGCGCACCGCCCGCGGGAGCCGCGGTGGGCCAGGCACCGGGGGCGGTGGGGGCGGGATGGGGCGCGGGAGGGGACGGCTGAGGCCGCTCGGACGGCTGGGGTTGCTCGGGCTGTCCGCCGCCGGGGTGGCCGGATGCCGGACCGCTGGGTGCGGCCGGGTTCGAGGGTCCCGCCGGGTTCGAGGGTCCCGCCGGGTTCGGTGGTGCGGCCTGTCCCGGTCCCGGTCCCGCGACGGCGGCCGGCCCGGCGTTCGCGACGGCGGCCTGGTCGGCGGCACCGGCGCCCGAGGCCGCGTGGGCCGGAGCGGCACCCTGGCCACCCGCGGGCGTCCCGTGCCCCACCGGCGCGGCGGCACCCGCCCCGGCCGGCATGCCACTGGCCACGCCACCACCGGCCGGCCCGCCCGAAGCCCGGACCGCGGCCCGAACGGCGGCGGGACCGGTGCCCTGGGGGACGACCGGCGCGCCCGGTGTGTCCAGCGCGCCCGTGCCGGCACCCGCGCCCACTCCCCCATGGGCCTCCGGGCCCGGCACGTACCCCATCGCCGGGGCACCGCCGCCCGCCGAGAAGTGGACGCCCCGCTCGATGCGGTCGAGGCGGGCCATGACCGACCGCTCGTCGCCGTACGCGGCGGGCAGCAGCACGCGCGCGCAGATGAGCTCCAGCTGGAGGCGGGGCGAGTTGGCGCCCCGCATGTCGGTGAGCCCCTGGTTGACGAGGTCGGCGGCGCGGCTCAGCTCGGCGGCGCCGAAGGTGCCGGCCTGGGCCTGCATCCGCTCGATGACGTCGGCGGGGGCGTCGATCAGCCCCTTCTCGGCGGCGTCCGGCACGGCGGCGAGGATCACCAGGTCCCGCAGCCGCTCCAGCAGGTCGGCGACGAACCGCCGGGGGTCGTTGCCGCCCTCGATGATCCGGTCGACCACCTCGAAGGCGGCGGCGCCGTCACCGGTGGCGAAGGCCTCGACGACGGAGTCGAGGAGCGAGCCGTCGGTGTACCCGAGCAGGGAGGTCGCCATGGCGTATGTCACACCGTCCTCCCGCGCGCTGGCCAGCAGCTGGTCCATGACGGACATGGAGTCACGCACGGAGCCCGCGCCCGCGCGCACCACCAGCGGCAGTACGCCCTCCGCGACGGGGATGTTCTCGCGCCCGCAGACCTCGGCGAGGTAGTCGCGCAGGGTCCCGGGCGGCACCAGCCGGAAGGGGTAGTGGTGCGTCCGCGACCGGATGGTCCCGATGACCTTCTCGGGCTCGGTGGTCGCGAAGATGAACTTCAGATGCTCCGGCGGCTCCTCGACGACCTTCAGCAGCGCGTTGAATCCGGCCGACGTGACCATGTGGGCCTCGTCGATGATGTAGATCTTGTACCGGCTGCCCGCAGGCCCGAAGAACGCCTTTTCCCGCAGGTCACGGGCGTCGTCCACACCACCGTGCGAAGCGGCGTCGATCTCGATGACGTCGATGGATCCCGGCCCGTTCCGCGCCAGGTCCCGGCAGGACTGGCAGTCCCCGCACGGCGTCGGCGTGGGCCCCTGCTCGCAGTTCAGACACCGCGCCAGGATCCGCGCGCTGGTCGTCTTCCCGCATCCGCGCGGACCGCTGAACAGGTAGGCGTGGTTGACCCGGTTGTTCCGCAGCGCCTGCTGCAGCGGGTCAGTGACATGCTCCTGTCCGATGACCTCGGCGAACGACTCCGGGCGATAGCGGCGGTACAACGCGAGAGACGACACGCCTACGAGGTTATAGGCGCCCACTGACAACCAGCCCCGCCCGAACCCGCCGGGAACGCGAGCGCCCCCCACGCACCCGCCAGAGCCGACCTACCCTTGCTGCCTTCCGGCCCTGGGGGAGTTCAGTCAGATAGCGCCGCGTGAGGGGCTGCGCCAAGGCTACAGGATCTGAGCGGGGGGAACGAGTTCGCGAGCACTCCTCAACGTCTTGTATTGTTTGCCGCGGAGGATTCGCCTAGTGGCCTAGGGCGCACGCTTGGAAAGCGTGTTGGGGGCAACCCCTCACGAGTTCGAATCTCGTATCCTCCGCCAGTGCCTCACCGGGCACTACGTCGAAGGGCCCCACCGCTTGCGGTGGGGCCCTTCGACGGTTTCGCCGGGCTCTGCACGGACACCCTTTCCCGTCTCCACAGCGTCATGAGCGTGCCCGAGTGGGACGAGGACGGTGTCGGTGGGCCCCTTCGGCTGACGGGCGCGGCACGGATCCGGTGGCGTGCGCCCGTCTCACCGCTTCCTCAGGCCCAGCTGGTCGAGGGGGTTGTCGGGGTCGGGCGGGATGTCTTCGTGGGGGACGGCTTCGGGGGCGTCCCGGACGGGTCGCAGCGACAGGTACGTCACGCCGCTGACGAGGTCACCGTCCCTGGGGCCGCCCAGCGTGGTGTACCTCTCCTCCATCGGCAGGGCGGTCTTCGGGTCGATGACGACCCGGCTGCGGATGTCCTCGCCGTCGTACTCGATCGCCACCCCGGATCGTCCGGCACTGTCGTGCACCGGACCGACGAGGCGGAGATACGGCGGCCCGGCGAGCACGAAGGCCGCCGGGTCGCGGGCCGAGCGGGCCAACAGGTCGCTGTCGTCCGGCGCGTCGGCACCGTCCGGTGCCGGTGGTCGTTCCGGTTCCTCTCTCATGAGACCCCTTCCGTGACCGAACAGCACGGTCACACCCTCTACTTGTGCGCCGGAGGCACGAGCGTTCGCGGCGGGGGCGGAGGAGGGTGGGGCCTTCCGGGCGGGTCGCGGTCGGGGCAGCGGATGATGGCGGGCATGCGTATCCGTATCGAGGCCTTCGACCTGCCCGGGCTCACCCGTCCGGCCACCGCCGACGGTGCCGCCCCCGCTCCCGGCGACCTCCATGTCGCCGTGCAGCGCCGCGACCGTCCTGCCGAGGTTCTCGGGCCGCAACGGGGTGACGCCACGTCCGCGACCTGGACCCTGGAGTGCGCGGCGGTCGCCTCGGCGACCGGTGTCGAGGTGACGGGCCCCTATGTGCAGCACCGGCTGGGGCACCGGTTCGTCTACCTGTCGTGGGGCACGGTCGACGAGTCGGGCCGGTTCGCCATGTTCCGCCGCGCCAAGCTGATGCTCGACGCCGTCCCCGCCGACGTGCTCGACGCCGCCGTACGCGAGGGTCTGCTGGTCGCCCGCTTCGGACTGACCGACGAGCACGGCGGGCCCCTGTGCGCGCGGATCACGCCCCCGCACGTCGTCTGGACCGCCGGATCCGCCGCCTAGGCGAACAAGGGGACGAGCCGCCGGACCGGACCGGTACGTTTCCGGCGTTCGTGGGGCCGGGGCGACGCGGGTACCTGCGTGTTTCGGCCGGTGGGGCGGATGGGGGCACCTCCCGCGCCTTGAGGCGGCGGAGGAGCGTGCCGGGCGTCGCGACGGGACCGGCGTCGCCTGTCGCGGCACTGGCCGGACCCACCGTGCGGGGGTGCCGCGCTCCCGCACGGCTGCGGCCACTGGCCGGACCTCGCCGGGACGGCCCGGGGACGGAGCCCGGTGACCGAAAAAGGCGGACAGGTGCGCTTTTCCGGGTACTCCCCGTACAGGCCCGGTTCCCGGGTGCGCCCCGGGCGGGCCGAGCGGCCGTGCCGCATCGCCGCGGTCACCGGGCGGGCCCCTCAGTGGTACGGGCCGGCGCCGGCAAGTACCGTCGCCCGACCGGCACCTTGTCGGCAGGCGTTGACCCGGAAAGGACCGACCACGTGATCATCTTTGGCACCAAGGGGTACCTGTACCAGCTCGCGATACTGACGTTGGTGTGCGGGCAGTGCGGGAATCCCTCCGCCCACACCCTCCGGAAGCGGGTCACGAAGTTCACGCTGTTCTTTGTGCCGCTGTTCCCGTTCTCGACGAAGTACGCGACGCAGTGCACCTTCTGCGGCGCGGAGCAGAAGATCACCAAGGAGCAGGCCGAGCAGCTGCTGGCGCAGGGTTCGGACGGACCCGGTGCCCCGTCGCACGGGCAGCCGCAGCAGCAGCCGTACCAGTCCTGAGGACCGCGGTCCGCCCGCGTGACCCGCGCACCCCGCGGGGCCTCCGGAAGCCGCGGGGCGTCCCTTCCCGAGGGCCGGGTAACCGCTGACCCATGACCAACGTCCTTGTGGGCACGTGCTCCTGGACCGACCGGGCCCTGGTCGGCAGCGGCTGGTATCCGCCCGGGCGGCGGGACGCCGAGGGGCGGCTGCGCTACTACGCCGAGCACTTCCCGGTGGTGGAGGTCGACGCGAGCTACTACGCGCTGCCCGGCGAGCGGAACAGCCGGCTGTGGGTCGAGCGGACGCCGGAGGGGTTCGTGTTCGACGTGAAGGCCTTCTCGCTGCTCACCGGGCATCCGACCCGGGCCGCGGTGATGCCGGACGGCCTGCCCGCCGACGCCGGGGACCCGGCGGTGCTCGACGCGGTGTGGAAGCGGTTCACCGCCGGGATCGAGCCGCTCAGGGCAGCCGGCCGGCTCGGCACCGTGCTCTTCCAGTTCCCGCCGTGGTTCCGGCCGGGCGCGCGGTCCCGGGCGTTCCTGGAGGAGTGCGCGGCACGGACGGCCGGATGGCCGGTGGCCGTGGAGTTCCGGGATCCGCGGTGGTGGCGGGACGAACCGGAGGAGACCGGCGCCCTCCTCGCCCGGCACGGTTTCACGGCCGTCGCCGTCGACATGTCACCGGAGCTGCCCTCCTCCATCCCGCCCGTCACCCCGGTCACCACACCGCACCTGTCGGTCGTGCGGTTCCACGGCCGCAGCGCCGCCTGGGGAACCGGCAGCAAGGAGGACCGCTTCCGCCACGCCTACTCCGCCGCCGAACTGGAGGAGTGGGCGCCCCGCTTACGCGCCCTCGGCGAGCGAGTGGACGAGCTGCACGTCCTGTTCAACAACTGCTGCGCCGACTCCGCCGTACGGGCCGCCGGGACCATGTCCCGCCTGCTCACGCCATCGGACCCGTCCTAGCCGATCCGTATCGTCGCCGACTCGCTGACCTGGTCGATCTCCGAGACGCGGACCGTCACCTTCATCCTCCAGTCGCCGGGCAGGGGGAGGTCGAGCGCGTCCGCGGCCCAGTAGCCGCCCCGGTCGGTGAGTTCGGCGTCGACGGGGCCGACGTCCTGCGCGGGGAGCGTGAAGGAGAGACGGAGTTCGGGGACCGTGGACAGGCCGCCGTCGGGGCCGTAGACCACGGCCTCGACCCCGTACTGGCCGGCGGCGCCCGGGACGAGGGTGACCTGCACCTTGCCCTGGCCGCCGGGCGTGCCGACGTCGAAGGGGACCATGGTGACGGACGTGGTCTGCAACCCGCCCGACTGGGCCGTGCGGGCCGACCGCTCCGCCTCGGCGGCCGCGCGGCCGGGCAGGGTGCCGGCGAGCACCGTGGAGATCACCAGCACGACGACACCGACGGCCACCTCGACCAGCACCGAGCGGCGCAGCCGCCGACGCCGGGGGTCCACGGCGAGCGGCTCACCGGGACGGGGTGCCGCGGCCACGGGCCGTTTCCCGGCCGGGCCGCCTTCGGACGGCTCGCCTGCGGACGGGCCGCCCCCGGGCGGCTCATCCGCGGACGTGTCGTCACCGGTCCGGTCTTCCCCGGCCGGGCCTGCGCCGGGTCCCCCGTCCCCCCGCCGGCCTGCGCGGGACGCCCCGTCGGCCGACGGCGCACGCACGAGCGCCGCTTCCTCCTCCGCGCCCTCCCTGTCCGGACGGTCCCCGGGCAGCCCGTCCCCGCCCGGCCCCGACGGCCCTCCGACCCGCTGCGGCACCCGCTCCCGTACGACCGCCTCGGACTGGACCTCCGCCGCCACGACCCCTTCGGCCACCGGACCCGCGACCGCCGGCGCAGGCCCAGGTACCGCCACCGGCCCCGCCGGTCCCGCCATCCGTGCCGTCCACCGCCGCGACACCCGTGCCGCCGTCAACAGCAGCACCACGGCCACCAGTTTGACGGTCAGGAGACGGCCGTACGGGGTGTCGGTGAGCGCGTTCCCGGAGCCGAGGCCGCGCCAGGCCTGGTAGACGCCGGTGACGACGAGGGTGGTCACGCAGGCGAAGGCGAGCCGGGAGAAGCGGTCGACCGTGCGGGCCGGGACCTCCGGCGAGCGGTACAGCGTGATGAGCAGGGCCGCGAGACCGCCCAGCCACACCGCCATCGCCAGCACGTGCAGCACGGCCGACGTGATCGCCACCGGCACCTGGATCCCGGCGGACGCGTGGTCGGCGGCCCCCCAGGTCAGCGCCAGGGCCACGCCGAGCGCGGCGCCCGCGCCGAGCCGGGCGCGGGACCAGGACTCCCGCCTCCCCAGGCGTACGAGGAAGAAGGCCACCAGCGGCAGCAGGGCGAGGCGGACCAGCAGGACGACGCCCGGGCGGGTCGTCAGCGTGCGTTCGAAGGCCGAGGCGTCGAAGGCCGCCGCCGGGCCGGTGCCCGACTCGTAGGGGGCGCGCAGCACCAGCAGGGCGACCGTGGCCCCGAGCAGGGTCCAGAAGCCCGTCCACAGGGGGCGGCGCAGCAGCCCCGGGTCCTGCGGACGGCACACCGTGACGAAGACGGCCGTGCCGAGGAGCAGGGCGACGGCGAGGTACGCGAGATAGCGGGCGATCTTGTGGAGGGCGGCGGTGGCCGGGTCCTCGGCCGTCCCGGTGTCCACGGCGGGCGGGATCGGGGAGGGCTTGCCGACGGAGAAGGTGAAGGCGCCGGAGACCGGGTGGCTGTCGGCGGACACGACCCGGAAGGCCACCACGTAGGTGCCCTCGGCGAGCTTCGGGGGCAGGGTCGCCCGGACCGTGTCGGCGCCGTCCGGCGCGTGCCGGGCGTCGCCGATGTCCAGCCGCCGGTTGTCGGGGCCGAGGACGCGGAGCGAGTCGTCGAGCAGGCCGACGGACTCGGTGAAGGTCAGGGTGAGCTGACGGGGGGCGGACTTGAGGACGGTTCCGTCGCCGGGGTCGGCGGTGCGCAGGGCGGCGTGGGCCGACGCGGTGCCCGCGCCGCCGATGAGGAGCAGGACCAGCACGGTGCCCAGCAGCACCAGCCTGTGAAGTGGCCGGTGTCGTCGCCCGGTCCTGAGGTCACCGTAACGCTCCACGTCGAGTCTCCGTCTGTGCACGTGCCGCCGTCCGGATAGGTACGGACGCGAGGGCTGGTGTGCTCACCGCGCGCCCTGCTCGGCGCAGCGCGGCGCGATGCCCCGCCCATCGCCGCCGCCCGCGCCGGTGACCAGGGCGACCTGTCCGCCGGGGAGCCTCAGGGACGGCACAGTCCGGCGATCCGGTCCGCCTGTGCCGGATGACGCGCCGCCAGGTCCGCCGCGTCCCCGTGCTCGTAGTCCGCGTAGGTGAACCCGGGCGCCATCGTGCAGCCGAAGAAGGTCCACGCGCCGCCCGGCGCCACCCGGCCGCCCATCCAGGTGCCGGCGGGGACGGTCAGCTGGGGGTGCTGGCCGCCGAGGACGTCCGGGCCCAGGACGGCGGTACGGGACGTGCCGTCCGGGGCGAGGAGCAGCAGGTCCAGCGGATCGCCGAGGTAGAAGTGCCAGATCTCGTCGTGCGGCAGGCGGTGCAGGGCCGAGAAGTCGTCCGAGGTCAGCAGGGCGACGATCGCGGTTCCCCGAGGGCGGCCGTCCGGCCCCTCCGGTCCCGCCCAGGTGCGGCGGAACAGCCCGCCTTCGCGGGGGATGGGCTCCAGGCCGTAGTGGGCGACGAGGTCGTCTGGGGTCACGCCGGGAAGGCTACCTCCCGGTCGAGGAAGGCGAGTCGGGCGTGCTTCTCGGGCAGGTACACGTCCGGCAGGTCGATCTCCGGCAGGACGACGACCGGGCCCGGCGTGAAGCCCTGCCTCAGGAACCGGGCGACGGCCCTCTCGTTGCGCACGTCCGGGTCGACCACGATCCGGCCGCGGTCCAGGCCCAGCAGCACGTACGACGTGACGGCGGACAGCAGCGCCGCCGACCAGCCGGGGCGGGCGCCGGTCCGTCCCGCGGGGGCCAGCAGCAGGTGGACGCCGATGTCGCCGGGCCGTACCGGGTAGCACTCGCCGACCCGGTCGGCCGCCGGCTCGTAGGTCTGCAGGAGGGCGGCCGGTTCGTCGTCCTTCAGCACCAGGTAGGCGTGGTGCGTGTCGAGGGTGGCCAGGTGCGCGTAGGTCTCGGCCACCTGGTCCTTCGTCAGGCCGTTCATGCCCCAGAAGGACGCCCGCTCCTCGCTCACCCACGCGTGCACGGTCCCGGCGTCGGCGTGCGCGTCGAGGGGCAGCACGCGGACGGTGCCGAAGCCGTCCACGGTCTGCTCGTGGACGGGTTCGCGGGTGGGGGCGTACGTGTCAGACATCGGTTTCCTTGTCGAGCCGGTCCCAGTCGGTGACGACCGGGACGAGATCCCCCTCGAGCCACAAGGGGAGCTGGTCGCGGTGATGGGCCGAGCCGGGCACGCCGGACGCGCCGAGGGGCACCACCCACAGGCTGTCCTCCCGGCGGGCCAGGTCCCATACGTAGCGGGCGGCCGGGCCGCGCGCGCTGCGGTCCGTCCAGCCGGGCACGGCGGAGGTGCACAGCACGCAGTCGTGGTCCCCGGACAGGCCGGGCTCCTCCCGGTCCCCGGGTTCGTCGAAGGGCGTGCCGGTGAACGCCCGCCAGGGAGCGAGGCGGTGGGTGTCGCCCCAACGCGCGGCCGGCCGCTCGGCGGCCACCTCCTCGACGGCCGCGCGCACCGCCTCCGCCCGGTCGATCCCGTACAGCTCGTCGGCGCGCAGCAGGTGTTCGAGGGCGAAGCCGATACGCGGGACGAGGTGGAGCCAGGGCAGGAAGACGTCCGGGTAGGCGGGCGGGGCGGTCAGCGCGGCGAACACCGGGTGCGCCGCGAGCCGCCGTACGACGGCACCGCGCACCGCCGCGTACAGCGCCGCGTCCGTGCTGCCGGCGTCCATGTGGCGGTCCCAGCGCAGCAGGGTGTCCCGGACCCGGGCGGCCTCGGGGGTCAGCCCGTCCAGTGCCGCCAGCCGGTCCAGCAGCGCCGCGGCGGAGCCCAGCCGGGTGTCCATGTGGATCACCGGCAGGTCGGCGGGCGACCAGCGGTCCTTCTCCCCCAGCAGGGCGGTGATGCGGTCGGCGCGGTGCGGCGGGGCGAACTCGACGCCGAGCGGGGTGGCGGGGCCGCGCTGGTTGGCCATCACGGCGATGCCGTCGGTGAGCCCGGCGCGGGGCATGTCGTGCCAGCCCGCCCAGTCGTGGCCGGGTTCCCAGGCGGGCACCGGCCGGACGCGGTTGGCGTCGGAGCGCAGCGGCACCCGGCCCGCGACCCGGTGCAGCAGACCGCCCTCGGTGTCGGCGGCCTGGACGACGTTCACGGGTTCGGCCCACACGTCGAAGGCACGGTCCACGTCGGCGACCCGGCGGGCCCGCAGCAGCGGGAGGAGGGCGCTGAAACCGAGATCCTCGGTGACGCGGGGCGGGTGGCGGAGGCTGACGGCGACCGGCGGCGTGACCGTGTTGTCCAAGAGACCGTCGCCAAGAAGACCGTTGTCCAAGAGGCCGTCGTCCAAGAGACCGTCGCCCGGGCAACCGTCGTCCAGGACGCCGTCGTCCGGGCCCTCCGGGATTCCCTCGGGCCCGCCGATGATCACCGGCCCCCGCTCGGTCTCGATCACCTCGACCTCGACCGGCTCCTCGCCCGCCACCGCCACGGTCTCGGTGTGCCGGACGGCCCGGCGCCAGACCCCGTCCGGGCCGAGCGCCTCGACACCGGCGCCGGTGCGCCGCAGCCGCTCCCGGTAGAGGTCCTGGTAGTCGGCCATCGCGTTGGTGATGGCCCAGGCGACCGTGCCGGTGTGGCCGAAGTGGGCGATGCCGGGGACGCCCGGGACGGCGAGGCCGACCACGTCGAACTCGGGGCAGGACAGGTGGATCTGCTGGTAGACGCCGGGGTCCTCGATGAAGCGGTGCGGGTCGCCCGCGATGACGGCGTGCCCGGTCGTGGTCCGCTCCGCGCTCACCAGCCAGCCGTTGCTGCCGGAGGTGCCGGGCCCGTCGGTGGCGAAGAGGTGGACGGCGTCGGGGCCGAGGTGCCGGACGACCTGCTCGCGCCAGAGCTTGGCCGGGAAGCCGGCGAAGAGGATGTGGGTGGCCAGCCAGACGCCGAGCGGGGTCCAGGGCTGCCAGCGGCCGGGGACGAGGCCGGCCCGGGCGAACTCCGGGGCGGCCGTGTCCGGCAGTCCCTCGTTGACGCCGTCGACGTAGGCCCGGACCCAGTCGGCCGTCTCCGGGTCCTGTCTCTCCAGGGCGGTGAAGCAGCGTCTGGCCGTGTCGTCGAGGCGGGCCCGTCTGGCGAACCTGTCCCAGGCGAGGGCCCCGGGGCCGAGGAAGGCGGCCGAGGTGCCCTGTGCGCGGTGCCGTTCGACCTCCAGCTGCCAGGCCCGGTCGCGGGCGGTCACCCGGCCCTGGGCACGGGCGAGTTCTCGCGCGCTGCCCGCGCGGAGGTGGGGTATCCCCCAGGCGTCGCGGTAGAACTCGGTGATCACCCTGTGCCCCTTGTCACTTTTAGGTTAGCCTTGCCTAACTACTCTGGGAAATCGTACGCGAAGGGTGAACACGCGATGGGGCAGGGGCACGGCTGGGAGGGCGCGGTCCTCAAACTGCTGCGCGCGAAGGACTTCGCGTTCACCGTGACGGGCACGGAGGACGTCAGCGAGCACTACCGGCGCGTCCACCTCACCGACGGCGGGATGCTGGCGGCGACCGGCGTCCACCCCACGATGTGGGTCCGGCTCTGGTTCGACAACGCCGGCCGCCCGCACCAGCGCGCCTACACACTGGTCGACCCGGACCCCGCGGCCGGCACCTTCAGCCTGGAGTTCGCCCTGCACGAGGGGTGCGCCAGCGACTGGGCGCGGGCGGCGAAGCCGGGGGACACCATCGAGGCGACCGTGCACGGGACGGGCTTCGAGCGACCCCGGCCCGAGCCCACGCACGTCTTCGCGATCGGCGACCCGGCCTCCCTGCCCGCGCTCAACTCCCTGCTCGGCGCCCTGGACTGCGCCCCGGCGACCGTCTGGTTCGAGAGCGCCCCCGACGACAGCACCCTGCCCCTGCGCACCGACCCGGCCCGCCACGAGGTCCGCAGGGTGCCCCGGCAGGCCGACGGCGACCGCCTGGTCACCGAGGTGAAGTCGGCCCTGCCCACCCTCCTCGGGGCCACCCCGGAGCCGTACGTGTGGATCGCCTGCGACACGACGACCACCCGGACGCTGTCCTCGTACGTCCGCAGGGAACTGGGCGTGCCCAAGCAGCGGATGCACGCGCTCGGCTACTGGCGGCCGTGACCTGAGGAGCGCCCCGCCGCCCCGGACGGCATGATCGAGGGCATGGACGTCACTCTTCACCTCGCCCAGGACCCCGGGGCCGACGAGCTGCTCGGGCGCTCCCCGCTCGCCGCGCTGGTCGGCATGCTGCTCGACCAGCAGGTTCCGATGGAGTGGGCGTTCAAGGGGCCCCGCACCATCGCCGACCGTCTCGGCACCGACGACCTGGACGCGCGCGAGATCGCCGCGCAGGACCCGGAGGCCTTCGCCGCGCTGCTCTCGGAGAAGCCGGCCGTGCACCGCTACCCGGGATCGATGGCACAGCGCGTCCAGCAGCTGTGCCAGTACCTCGTCGAGCACTACGACGGGAACGCCGAGCTCGTCTGGAAGGGCGTGACCGACGGACGCGAGCTGCTCAGGCGGTTGCAGGAGCTGCCCGGTTTCGGCAGGCAGAAGGCCCAGATCTTCCTCGCCCTGCTCGGCAAGCAGCTCGGCGTGCGGCCGACGGGCTGGCGCGAGGCGGCGGGCGCCTACGGCGAACCGGAGTCCTTCCGGTCCGTCGCCGACATCACCGGGCCCGAGTCGCTGACCAAGGTGCGCGCCCACAAGCAGGAGATGAAGGCGGAGGCCAAGGCGGCCAAGGCGGCGAAGACCCCCAAGAAGTAAGCCGGGTGGCCCGCCCCCGATGGCGGCGGGCCGGGGACCGGGCCCAGCATGGATCATGACCGAGCCACCGACCGGCGCCGCCAGGGGTCCGGAGTACGACGACCGCGAGGTCCACGCCCCCACCGCCCACTCCGCGGCCGGGCACACCGCAACCGGCGGCCACGAACCCGGGCCTCCCTTCGAGGGCCCTCCGCACGCCCTCGCTCGCGCCGCCCGGCAGGTCGTCCTGCTCACCGGCGCCGCGTCGCCGGCCCTCGGCGTCCTGGTCCTGGCGGCCGCGCGTCCCGCTGCTCGCGGCCGGCGTGCTCGTCGGCGTCTGCCTCGCGATCAACGGTGTCTTCCAGCTCATCGCCGCCTTCGGCACCCGCCGGACCAACGCGCCGCGCGTCCTCGTCCTCGTCCTCGTCAGCGAAACCGTGTCCCTCCTGCGGGGCCTGTTCCCGCCCTCTCCGACCGGTCGGTGCCCGCGGATCCTCTCCGGGATCGTCACCTTCGCCGGCTGCGTCGTGCTCATCGAGGCGCCCTTCGAGTCGGTCGCCGTCCTCACCCTGGCGGGCGGCGGCCGGCTGGTCGTCGGCGGCGCGGCCGAGACCGCCACCGCGCTCCGTGTCCGGGGCCGGGCCCGGCAGGTCCCGCACCCGGTGTGAGGCCGTGGCCTCCGGCGAACGGCGAACGGGCGCATCTCGCCCCCGGCGTGCTGACCGTCCGGCGTGTCACGAGGAGATGACCTGCCATGAGCACCGCACGAGGGCCTGTCCGGCGGACCGGGCCGCAGGGCGTCGGCGCCACCTCGTCGCCGCGGCCGAGCGGGGTCTGGGAACCCTCCGGGCGGGCACGGCCGGCCGCGACGGAGCCGGCCGCGGCCGGTGCCCCGGCTCGGGGGCGCGCCGGACGCCGCCGCCTCCGCCGGAGCGGCCCTCGCCTCACGCGCCGCCGTGCCTGGCCGCGGATGCTCGTGCTGCTGCTCGCCGTCCTGCTGCCGGGCGCTCCCGCGGATGTGTCCGCGATCCCGGTGGCCGCGGCGGAGAACGTCGAGTACGACGCCCTGGACCCGGTCCTGCGGCCACCAGCCCGCGGCGCCCGGCGTCCCGTCGTCCCCCTGCGCCCCACGCGCCTTCCCGGCCCGGCACCCGGCGGCACGGTGAGCCGCCCGCTCCCCGCGCCGCCGGGGCCGCCGTACGCCCTGCGCGTCCTGCGGACCGTGGTCCTGCGCTGCTGACGGAACCGGCCGCGGCCCTACGGCGGGCCTCGGGCGGGAGGTCTCCCCGCCCCTCGGCGCGCCTTGGCAGACCGTCTCCCGGCACGACGCAAGGAACACGAACATGCCCACTGACCCGTACGCGGTCCTGCGCGCGCTGCTGCGCGCGGAGGCCGCGCGCAGCACACCGAAACCGCAGGTGAAGGAAGCGACACCGCAGCGGCCTCCGAAGGAGCGGGGCCGCCGCTGACCGGTCGGCGGAGGCGGGCCCACCGCCTCCGCCGGGCCGTACCGAAGAGCGAGCGGGTGATCTCAGGGCCGATCCGAGTGCCGCCGGAACCGGCGAGGAACCCGAACACACCACTGCCGCTGCCGCTGCCGACGACCTGTTCCCACGACGGACCACTCCTCCTCGGCCCCGGGGCCCTCCCGCGCTCCTCGGGCCGCGGCTCGCCGGGGCCTCGGCCCCCGTGCGGTGTTCACCCCCTCGTACGTCGGCTCCCGGTCCACAGCCTGTGCACAACGCGCGTGGAGCGGCGACGCGGCGACCGCACGGTCCAGGACCTCCGGCCCGGCCGGGCCCGGCAGGGACTCCGGGGCCCGCAGCCAAATCGCGGCGACCGGCGTCGGGGCACCCTTCGCAGCGGACGGTGAACCCGGCCCCCGTCCCGAGCCCGGTGAGCGGTTCCTCCGACCGATCGCGGGACCAGGACCGACGCCGAGGACCAGGTCGTACGCCGAATGGGGGAAGCTCCGCACCGTGGTCCGCGGGGCCTGCCGGCCGTCGGGGCGACGTTGCGCAGCGTGTGCTGGACCCGGCTGCCGAGCCGGCCGCGGACCTCGGACGACAGGTCCTTCGGTGCCCGCGTCACGAAGAAGACGCCGACCCATGTTCCCGTTTCGCTCCGCTTTGCGACGTCTTTTTCGGCCTGGCACTCCGCCGCCATGGCTGCGCCCGGAACGTCAGGACCGGTAGGCTTTCCGTGTGATCTTCAAGCGCATCGGAAACGGCCGGCCGTACCCCGACCACGGCCGGGAAAGCACCCGGCAGTGGGCGGACGTCGCGCCACGCCCGGTCCGCCTCGATCAGCTCGTGACGACCAAGGGCCAGCTCGACCTGGAAACCCTGCTCGCCGAGGACTCCACCTTCTACGGCGATCTCTTCGCGCACGTCGTGAAGTGGCAGGGCGACCTGTACCTGGAGGACGGTCTGCACCGGGCGGTCCGGGCGGCCCTCCAGCAACGACAGGTGCTGCACGCGCGCGTACTCGAACTCGACTGAGGCCGACCGGCTGAGGCCGCCACCGGGGCGCCCGCGCGTCCCTGGTTGGCCCTTTCGGGTTGGACTGTGCGGCGTCCAATGATCATCTAGTAGGCATCGTCGCCCAGGCGCACTACGCTGCGCCCATGAGCATGCTGACTCCCCCCGGCATGGGCGGCAAGTACCGGATCACGGGAGACAAGTACCCCCGTATGCGTCGGCCCCGGCGGCGCGGCAGGCTCGTGTTCGGGCTGGTGGCCTCGGTCGCCGCGCTCGGTCTGATCGGCTGGGGCACCCTGCAACTCATCGACGTCTTCACCGGAGGCGGCAAGAAGGCCTCGGCGGCCGGCGCCCGGACGAACTGCGCCCCGAAGTCGAGCCCCTCGCCCGGCGGTACGCCCACGGCCGTGCCCAGGCCCGCCCAGATCACCGTCAACGTCCTCAACGCCACGCCCCGCAGCGGCCTCGCCAAGAAGACCGCGGACGAGCTGAGGAAGCGCGGCTTCAAGATCGGCGAGGTGGGCAACGCGGCCAAGGAGCACGACAAGAAAATCAAGGGCACCGGCCTGCTGCTCGGTCCCGCGTCCTCGCTGAAGACCTCGCTGCCGGTGCTGGCCACCCAGCTCGCCTCGGCCGAGCGCGGCACCGACACCGCCCGCAAGGGCGGCGAACTCGACCTCGTCATCGGCACCGGCTTCAAGAGCCTCACACCCAAAGCGGACGCCGACAAGGCGCTGGCCGCACTGACCCGGCCGCAGCCGACGTCCACCACGTCGAAGCAGACCTGCTGACCAGACCTGCCGGGAACCCGCCGAGCCGTCCGGCGCGGGCGCCAGGGCCTACTCGGCCACCCCGTACAGCCGGTCCCCCGCGTCGCCCAGGCCGGGCACGATGTAACCGTGCTCGTTGAGGTGGTCGTCGACCGCCGCGGTGACCACCGTGACCGGGGTGCCCGCGAGCTCGCGCTCCATGATCTCCACACCCTCGGGGGCGGCCAGCAGCACCACCGCGGTGACGTCGTCGGCACCGCGCTTGATCAGCTCCCGGATCGCGGCGACCAGCGTGCCGCCGGTGGCGAGCATCGGGTCCAGCACGTACACCTGACGGCCGGACAGGTCCTCCGGCATACGGGTGGCGTACGTGGCCGGCTGGAGCGTCTCCTCGTCGCGGATCATGCCGAGGAAGCCCACCTCGGCGGTCGGCAGCAGCCGCGTCATGCCGTCGAGCATGCCGAGGCCGGCGCGCAGGATCGGCACCACCAGAGGGCGCGGGTGGGACAGCTTCACGCCCGTGGTCGGGGCGACCGGCGTCGTGATGTCGGCCTGTTCGGTGCGCACGTCGCGCGTGGCCTCGTAGGCGAGCAGGGTGACCAGCTCGTCGGCGAGACGGCGGAAGGTCGCGGAGTCGGTGCGCCGGTCGCGCAGCGCGGTGAGCTTGTGGGCGACCAGGGGGTGGTCGACGACGTGGAGACGCATGTCCACAACAGTAGCCGGGCCTGTCGGCCGGTCGGGCCCGGCGTCCCCGGACGGACGCGACGGGGGCGGCGGACCGGTCCGGTGTCCGGCCGGTGGCGTCAAACCGGCCGTCCGGGGGAAGTCGGGAAGGAGGACTGGGGTGGTGAACTCATGCCTGACCGGCAGAACCGCAAGAACGCGTCGCCGCGCACGCGGCCTGGGACACACGAACGGCCGGAGCCGGCCTACGCCGCGGGCGTACCGGAGATACCGGGCCTGCCGAGGCGGCCGGACGGGCCGGAGACGGACGCCGAGCGCCGTCGGCGCCGGGCCCAGTTCCTGCGCGAACTCGCCGAGGCCCGCCAGCTTCGCGACCGCGTGCAGCCCCGCCGGGCGAAGACGGCCCGGCTGCGGCACGCGATGCGCATGCGCACGTTCCGCTGGTGAGCATCGGGTGAGCGCGAGGACACGCCGGGAGAACGGCGGGAAAAAGATCGCGGGGCGCGCGGCGGTTGTCCGGACGGCCGTGCGTGACCGCCCGGAAAAGCCGCGTACGATCCGCTGTTGGCGGCAACGAGTGCGCTGGTGAGACCTCGACGGACCCTCGGCTGCCACGAGATCGGCGGCAGCCGGACACACAGGGAGCCGAAGACGTCCCCTGAGCGCCGTGTTTCTGCCACGATTCCGAGTGGGTGGGCTCGGAGCACAGCTCTCCCGCCCGCAACCTCCGCCGGGGGGACCCCCAACCGGCACGCCTAGGACCAGTGGGAGAGTCACGGTGTACTTCGCCGCACTGCTCGCGCGCACCGAAGACGGGTGGGAAGCGAGCGACACAGAGCTCGACGATGTGGAGACCCTGTCGGATCTGGCCGACCTGGCCCGTGAAGCCTCGTCCGAAGACGACACGGTGCTGGTGCTCATCGAGCAGGAGGACGCCTGGTTCGGCGTCGTCCGCATCGACGGCGAGGAGGACCCGCGTATCTACGTCTCGGACGCCGCCGCCGCCGCTCGCAGTTCGTACGGGGAGATCCTGCTCACCGACGAGCTGCTCGGCCGGGACCCGGGCGGTGACGACGACGTCGCCGACCTGGACTCCCTCGACCTCGACGGGACCGAGGACGGTGAGGACGAGGACGGGGACGACGAGACCGAGGGCGGCGGCTCCGCCGAGGCCGTGCCGCACGGCCCGGTCGGTGACACCGAGATCCTCGACGATCTCGGTGTCGCCGAGAAGGAGTTGAAGGCGCTGTCCACGGACGCGGTCACCGAGATCGCCGAGGCCCTCGGTGCCTCGGAGACCCTGGAGACCGTCCGCTGACCGGTCGGCCCCGGCAGGGACCGCCGGACCCGGTCCGCGGGCCGTGGCGGGCCGCGATGCGGCTCGCCCTGGCCGAGGCCGAGCAGGCCGGCCGCGACGGGGACGTCCCCGTCGGTGCCGTCCTGCTGTCCCCGGACGGTACGACGGTGCTCGCGGCCGGGCACAACGAACGCGAGGCCACCGGCGATCCCACGGCCCACGCGGAGGTCCTCGCCGTCCGGCGGGGCGCCGCCGAGCTGGGCGCCTGGCGGCTGTCCGGCTGCACGCTGGTCGTGACGCTGGAACCGTGCACGATGTGCGCGGGCGCCCTCGTGCAGTCCCGCGTGGACCGCGTGGTCTACGGCGCCCGGGACGAGAAGGCGGGCGCGGCCGGCTCCCTGTGGGACGTCGTCCGCGACCGGCGGCTCAACCACCGGCCCGAGGTGATCGAGGGCGTGCTCGCCGAGGAGTGCGCCCGGCTCCTCACGGACTTCTTCCGCACCCGCTGAAGCCCGGTCCCGGGTCCCTCACGGAGCCGCGAATCGGATTTCAAACCACGCCCCGCCGTGCTGTAAGGTCTCTCTCGGTAGCGTGTCCGAGCGGCCGAAGGAGCTCGCCTCGAAAGCGAGTGTGGCGCAAGTCACCGAGGGTTCAAATCCCTCCGCTACCGCTTCAGAAGGGCCCCGTCGTAAGACGGGGCCCTTCGTGCGATCATGTCCGCTCGTTGGGCCATATCAGCGACAGGGGAGGCCGCGATGGCGGTGAACTCGAAGAAGATCGCCGTCTACGTGCTCGCGGTCTTCGTGCTCTACGTGATCATCACGGACCCGGCCAAGGCCGCGGACTACGTCCAGATAGGTTTCGAAGGCATATCGGACGCCGCGCGGTCCGTCGGCGACTTCATGTCGTGGCTCGCCGACGGAGGAAACTGATGAACCGCGACTGAAGGCTGGACCGCGGCTGAAAGCTCAGCGGCCGCGAACACCGAGCCAGGACGGCATCCAGGCCCTCCGCCGGAACGGCGGGGGGCTTCCTCGCGTCTTGTGGCCGAACTCGTCACGTTTCGAACACCTATCGCCTCAACACGGGGCTATGCGGTGCTTGCACACAGTGCACATGTCTTGTGATGCTATGACCGCTTTTGATGGATGAGTTGACCACTGAAGACCGATGAAGAGGTGGCGTTGACCGTGTCGGCCAGTACTGCGCCGCCCCAGGAAGAGGCTCCCGCCCAGCCCCCGGCGGCGGCCACGCCCCAACGGAGCCGCGGCGCCGACACCCGGGCCCTGACGCAGGTGCTCTTCGGACAGCTCAAGGACCTGCAACCCGGCACCCCGGAGCACGACCGGGTGCGCGGGGCGCTCATCGAGGCCAACCTCCCGCTCGTGCGTTACGCGGCCGCCCGCTTCCGCTCCCGCAACGAGCCGATGGAGGACGTCATCCAGGTCGGCACCATCGGGCTCATCAACGCGATCGACCGCTTCGACCCGGACCGGGGTGTGCAGTTCCCGACGTTCGCGATGCCGACGGTGATCGGGGAGATCAAGCGGTACTTCCGGGACAACGTCCGCACGGTGCACGTACCGCGCCGGCTGCACGAGCTGTGGGTGCAGGTCAACAGCGCGACCGAGGACCTGACGACCGCCTTCGGACGCACGCCGACGACCGCCGAGATCGCCGGGCGGCTGCGCATCTCCGAGGACGAGGTGCTGTCCTGCATCGAGGCGGGGCGGTCGTACCACGCCACCTCGCTGGAGGCCGCCCAGGAGGGCGACGGCATGCCGGGGCTGCTCGACCGGCTCGGTTACGAGGACCCGGCGCTGGACGGCGTGGAGCACCGCGACCTGGTGCGGCATCTGCTGGTCCAGCTGCCGGAACGGGAGCAGCGCATTCTGCTGCTGCGTTACTACAGCAATCTCACCCAGTCACAGATCAGCGCGGAACTCGGCGTATCGCAGATGCACGTCTCCCGGCTCCTCGCGCGCAGCTTCCAGCGGCTGCGCTCCGCGAACCGGATCGAGGCATAGGGCCGGGCGTGAACCGGCGGGTAAGGCGAGACGCGCACCAGGCGTGAGCATGGCGTGAGTGAGGCATAAGAACACCATCGGTCGACGCGGAACCGAATGCGGTATCGACATGTCACCGGTGAGAGCGAATCGCTCACCAGCGCGGATCCCTGCGGTTCTGCGCCGAAAAACCGTCAGACCCCCTTCTTCCAGGGCGTATTCGCGTCTCGCATGTCGACATGTCACTACAGCGTGTTGCCGACATGTGACATTCTGCGGGAAGCGCGTTTGCCGGAGCTCCGGCTCCGGTATTCAGGTGAGGGCTGCGTTCCTGAAGTGGGAGCGTTCGCCACGACCGTCCTCGCGACCCAAAGGGGGTGGCATGTCCGCAGTCCAGGGCAGCTCGAAGGTGCTCACGCTCACGAAGAGCGAGCCTGCGCCCGCGCTCGACGACATCACGGCCGTCGAGGCCGCGCCGGCCCCGGCCCTCCCGACCTCGGGAGCTCTCGACACACGCACCCTGTCCCGCTCCCTTTTCCTGCGGCTCGCCGCACTCGACGAGAACAGCCCGGAGCGTGGTTACGTCCGGGACACCCTCATCGAGCTCAACCTCCCGCTGGTCCGCTACGCGGCGGCACGCTTCCGCTCCCGCAACGAGCCGATGGAGGACATCGTCCAGGTCGGCACCATCGGCCTGATCAAGGCGATCGACCGGTTCGACTGCGAACGGGGCGTGGAGTTCCCGACGTTCGCGATGCCGACGGTGGTCGGCGAGATCAAGCGGTTCTTCCGGGACACCTCCTGGTCGGTGCGCGTCCCGCGCCGCCTCCAGGAGCTGCGGCTCGCCCTCACCAAGGCCAGCGACGAGCTCTCCCAGAAGCTGGACCGCTCGCCGACGGTCGCCGAACTCGCCGTGGTGCTCGGGGTGTCCGAGGAAGACGTCGTCGACGGCCTCGCGGTCGGCAACGCGTACACGGCCTCGTCCCTGGACTCCCCGGCTCCCGAGGACGACGGCGGCGAGGGTTCCCTCGCGGACCGCCTCGGCTACGAGGACACCGCGCTGGAGGGTGTCGAGTACCGCGAGTCCCTGAAGCCGCTGCTGGCCAAACTCCCGCCCCGGGAACGGCAGATCATCATGCTGCGCTTCTTCGCCAACATGACCCAGTCACAGATCGGCGAGGAGGTCGGCATCTCCCAGATGCACGTCTCCCGGCTGCTGACACGGACGCTGTCGCAGCTGCGGGAGGGTCTCATCTCGGACTGAGGACGTGGGCGGCGACCGAGGGCTCGGACCCGGGCCCCGGCCGGCTCGAGCCCGCGGTTTCCCTCCTGAGGCAGCGTCAGCCGTCCCGGCCTGACGCCGCGATCCAAGCGACGTGGACACATGGCCGTCGGGGCGCCTTGATCGGCGCGTCGGCGGCCGTCGTCGTCCGTCCCGCAGAGCGGCGGCGTGCCGCGCACGGGGCGCTGGAAGCGATGGCGGGGTGGTCGCGGCGGGCGCGGTCCTGCCGCCCCGGCTCTCCGGTCCTACGGCGGTGCCGTCGACGGGGGCATGACGGCGGAGCCGAGCGGCGGGAAGCCGTCGGCGAGCACGTCGGCCGACGCGGGCGGCCCGTGCGCGGGGAGCGGCGCACCGGCGTCGGTTCCCGGAACGATGGGCCCCGTCGCCCCGCGCGCCCGCACACGGGGAGCCGCAGGGCGGATCCCCGTCCGGCGGAGGTGGTTACTTCAGCGCGAGCCAGGCCACGGCGGCGACGACCGCCACCGCGACGATCACGCCGACGATCAGGCCCAGGCGGGGACCGCTGGAGGCGGCGGCCTGCTGCTGACGGCCCTGGGGGGCCTCGTCGACGAAGGCGCGGAACATCTGGGTGCTGCCGGCGGGGTCCTGGTGACCCTGGGGGTCCTGGGTGTTGGCCATGCCCCGGACCCTAGCGAATCCGGGGGTGGGGCCCAAGTGGAGGCCTTGATTCCACACCGCGTCTGCTCACCTGCACGTTTACGTTCGCAATACTTGCCTTTGCCAAGTTTTTGTCCGCTCCGGGCCCGATCTCGTTTGCCTGTAACAACCAACTGATTTTATGGTTGCCCTAAGCAACGAACACGGGAGGCGTGATGGCCGAGCAGGCGCAGTACGAGGAGCTGATCCGTCAGTTCAGCGCCTTCGGCGCCGTCCGCAGGGAGATGCGACGCGTCATGCCGTCCGACTGCCCCAGCGGATCCGCCACCGTGCTGACACTCCTGGACCGCCACGGAGACATGCGCATGAGCAAGCTCGCCGAGCTGCTCGCCGTGGACATGTCGGTCACCAGCCGCCATGTCGCGCACGTGGCCGAGCGCGGCTGGATCGAGCGCTCCCCCGACCCGGCGGACAAGCGCTCGCGCATCCTGCGCCTGACGCCCACGGGCCGCGACCGGCTGGACGAGCTGTCCCGGCGGACCTGCCGGATGCTCGCCGAGCGCCTGAGCGACTGGACCGACGACGAGGTCGGACAGCTCACCCGCCTCATGGCACGGCTCAGGTCGAGCTTCGACGACTGCCGTGCGGCACCTCCGGAGCCCCGGCCGCCCACCGCGCCCGTGCTCGAACGGTCCACGGACCGGTCCACCCGTACACCCGCGATCACCACGTAAGAGAAGGAAACCCATGGCAACGACCACACCGACCGGTGTGCGGGCCCACGCCAGGCACGGAGGGGGCTCCCCGGGTTCCTCCGACGGCGCGCCGATGACGCACCGGCAGATCATGGAGGCGCTCTCCGGGCTGCTGCTCGGGATGTTCGTGGCGATCCTGTCGTCCACGATCGTCTCGAACGCCCTCCCGGAGATCATCGGCGACCTCGGCGGCGGCCAGTCCGCCTACACCTGGGTCGTCACCGCCACCCTGCTGGCGATGACCGCGACCACTCCCCTGTGGGGCAAGCTCGCCGACCTCTACGACAAGAAGGCGCTCGTCCAGCTGGCGCTGGTCATCTACGTGCTGGGTTCGGCCGCCGCCGGTCTGTCGCAGAACGCCGGGATGCTGATCGCCTGCCGTGTCGTGCAGGGCGTCGGCGTCGGCGGTCTGTCCGCACTCGCGCAGATCGTGATGGCCGCGATGATCTCCCCGCGGGAGCGCGGCCGTTACTCCGGCTACCTGGGCGCGACCTTCGCCGTCGCCACCGTCGGCGGTCCGCTGCTCGGCGGTGTCATCACCGACACCAGCTGGCTCGGCTGGCGCTGGTGCTTCTACGTCGGTGTGCCCTTCGCCGTCATCGCGCTCATCGTGCTGCAGAAGACCCTGCACCTGCCGGTCGTGAAGCGGGACGTCAAGGTCGACTGGGCCGGCGCGTTCTTCATCTCGGCGGCGGTCTCGCTGCTGCTGGTCTGGGTCACCTTCGCGGGCGACAAGTACGAGTGGCTGTCCTGGCAGACGTACGCGATGGTCGCGGGCTCGGTCGTGCTCGGCCTGGTCTTCGTGCTCGTCGAGTCGAGGGCCACAGAACCGATCATCCCGCTGCGGCTGTTCCGCAACCGCACCATCACCCTGTCGTCGATCGCCTCGCTGTTCGTGGGCGTCGCGATGTTCTCCGGCACGGTGTTCTTCGCCCAGTACTTCCAGCTGGCCCGGGACAAGTCCCCGACCATGTCCGGCGTCATGACGATCCCGATGATCGGCGGCCTGTTCGTCTCCTCCACCGTCTCCGGGCAGTTCATCACCCGCACCGGAAAGTGGAAGGCCTGGCTGGTCGGCGGTGGCGTGCTCATCACGGCCGGGCTCGGCCTGCTGGGGACCATCCGCTACGACACGGAGTACTGGAAGACCGCGGTCTTCATGGCCCTCCTCGGTCTCGGCGTCGGCATGATGATGCAGAACCTGGTGCTGTCCACGCAGAACCAGGTCGACCCGAAGGACCTCGGCTCGGCCAGCTCCACGGTCACCTTCTTCCGGTCCCTCGGCGGCGCGATGGGCGTCTCGGCGCTCGGTTCCGTCATGGCCCACCGCATCACCGGCTACGCCGAGGACGGCATCGCCGGCCTCGGCCCGAAGTACGCCTCCCTCGCGTCCGGTTCGAGCTCCGGCGACTCCATCCCGGACATGGACAAGCTGCCCGTGCCACTGCGCACGGTCATGGAGAGCGCGTACGGCCACGGCATCGCCGACGTCTTCCTGATCGCGGCGGGGCTGGCCCTGCTCGCCTTCCTCATCACGCTGTTCATCAAGGAGGTCCCGCTGCGGACGAAGGGCGCCCTGGCGCAGGCCGCCTCGCCGCGGACCCCGGCGCAGGCCGCTCCGGCCGCCGACGCGGCGCGGGCCCCCGCCGAGGAGCACGTCCCGAGCTGGGCCGTCGCCCCTTCCACGGCCGAGACCGGCCCCGAGGGCACCCAGCGGCTCGCGGCCGTCGCCACGGTCGCCCGCCCCGAGGAGCCCACGGGCACCTCCGGCGGGGTGCCGGTGCGCGGGTTCGTCCGGGGCGCGGAGTCGGCGCCGGTGGCGCGGGCCGCGGTGACGCTGATCTCGCTGGCCGGGCGGCAGTTGGGGCGGGCGGTGGCGCAGGGCGACGGTTCCTACGCGCTGGACGCGCCGGGTGCGGGCTCCTACGTGCTGATCGCGTCGGCGGACGGGTTCCAGCCGCAGGCCTCCACCGTCGTGGTCGGCGGGGAGCCGGTGACGTACGACATCCTCCTGAGCGGCACCAGCGGCCTGGGCGGTCTGGTGCGCGCCGCGCAGACGGGGAGTGCCGTCAGGGACGCGATGGTGATCGTCACCGACGTGCGCGGGGACGTGCTGGCCACCGGGAGCACCGGGGAGCAGGGCGAGTTCGCCTTCGCCGAGCTGGTGCCCGGCGCGGTGACGGTGGCCGTGAACGCCGCCGGGTACCGGCCGCGGGCGCTGCCCGTCGAGGTCGGCGGCACGGGAGTGACCCGGCTGGAGGTGGACCTGGAGGCCGGGGCCCGGCTCCAGGGCGTCGTACGGGCGCCGCACGGTCCGCTGGCCGATGCCCGCGTCACCCTGGTCGACGCGGCCGGCAACGTGGTGGGCACCGCGACCACGGGCGTGGACGGGGCGTACGCGTTCACCGACCTGGACAACGGCGAGTACACCGTCATCGCGACGGGCTACCCGCCGGCGGCCACCGCCCTGACCGTCACCGGCCGGGGAACCGACGGCCACGACATCGAACTCGCCCACCCCGGCGAGTAGACGAGGACCGGCCCGTGACGGGCACGCTCCGAGCGGAGGCGTGCCCGCCGCGGGCCGGTCGTGTGAGGACCGGATCGCAAGGCTTTCGCAGGGAGAGAACGGGATGGGACTGACCGCGAGGATTCGTACGCGGGACGGATGGGCCGTGTCGCACGCGGTCGTCACGGTGACCGACACGACCGGTTCGCAGGTGCTGCGGGCCGAGGCGGACGCCGAGGGGGCCGTACGGGACACGACGCCGCTGACGCCCGGGGCGTACACCGTCATCGTCACGGCCGTCGGCTACGCGCCCGCCGCGGCCGGCGCGCTGGTCACGGCGAGCGGGCGGGCCGAGGTCGGCACGGTGACGCTGGCCCGGCAGGGCGGCACCGAACTGCCGCCGCCCGGGCCCTGGACGATCGACCCGGCGCACTCCAGTGTCGCCGCCGTCGCCCAGCACCTGGGGATCTCCAGCGTGCGCGGCCGGTTCACGGAGTTCACGGGCGCGGTCGAGATCGCCCCGGACGACGTGACCGGGTCCCGTGTGGAGGCGGTCGTTCGGGCCGCGTCCATCGACACCGGCAACGACACGCGCGACACCCACCTGAGGTCGGCGGACTTCCTGGACGTCGAGCGGTTCCCGGAGATCACCTACCGCTCGACCGGGCTGGCGGCGGCCGCCCCGGACCGCTGGACCGTGCACGGCGAGCTGACCCTGCACGGCGTCGTCCGCCCGGTCGACCTGGATCTGGCCTACCTCGGCACCGGTTCCGACCCGTGGGGCGGCACCCGGGCCGCGTTCCGGGCGACGGCCGAACTGCGCCGCGAGGACTTCGCCATGAACTACAACCAGGTCGTCCAGGCGGGCATCGCCGCCATCGGGACGACACTGAAGGTGGAACTGGACATCCAGACCGTCCAGGGAGCCACCCTGCCGCAGGCCTGACACGTGGCCGTCCCGCGCCGTGGACCCGGTGACCCGGCGACGGCGGGGCTCACATGAGGCCCACGATGCGGGGCGGGGCGAACAGGTGGCGGGCGCGGTGTTCCTCGGCGATCATGACGGCGCCCGGCAGCAGGCCGGGGGAGCGCTGCCGGGTCCTGGCCACGGAGTCGCGGTGGCCGGCGCAGGTCGCGCAGGACGGGTCCCAGTCGGGCAGCGACGCGCGGTGGGCGTCGGCCAGATGACGGCTCAGACTGATCTGTGTGCCCACGATGCTGTCGGTGACGTCCCAGTCGACGCCCGGGTCCTCCGCGGTCAGTCCGGCGATGACCGCCTGTATGTGCTTCATCGCCTCGTAACGGCGGACGCACTCGGCGCAGTCCCACATCCAGGCGGGTGGCAGCGGCCACTGTGCCTCGGGACTGAGGTCCTCCGCGCTCATGCGGGCCACGGTAGGCGCTGCGGGCCCGGCCTCGCAGGCGTCCGGACGAACTGAACGCCCGTCAGGTGCGGCCGCGTGCCGAGCGCTCACCGCTCACCCGCGCCACCAGGTCGCTGCACAGGTCCCTGAGCTTGACGTTGTGGTCCTGCGAGACGCGGCGCAGGCGCTCCAGCGCGATCCCGGCGTCGATCCGTTCCTGCGCCATGAGGATGCCGACCGCCTGGTCGATGACACTGCGGGAGAGCAGCGCCGTGCGCACGTCGGCCGCCGACTCCCGGCGGCGCTCGACCCGCAGGGCGACGTCGATCGCGTCGCTCACCCGGGCGGCGAACGTCCGGGCCGCCTCCCGGCCCCGCTCCAGCGAGCCGGGTGCGACGCCGTAGAGGTTGAGGGCGGCGCCTCTTTCCCCCTGGACGGCGATCGGGATCGCCAGGACGCAGTGCACGCCGGCGGACAGCGCGTACTCCGTGTACGCGGGCCAGCGGCGCTCCTCGGCCAGGTCGGGGGCGTACTGCTCGGTCTCCGTCTCGGCGGCCTGCACGCACGGCCCCGCGCCGTTCTCGTACTGGCGCTGGTCGAGCCCGCTGGGCAGACCCCGGCTGCCGGCCAGGGTCAGCAGCCGGTCGGCCCGGCGCACCGTGATGCTGCACGCGGCTGCTCCCGGCACGGCCTCCACCGCGCGATCGGTCAGATCGCGCAGCAGCGTGTCGAGGCCGCTGCTGCGCACGATGGCCATCTCCAGCGTGTCGGGCGTCTCAAGGCTCATGGACGTACGGATATCCCGTCAGGGACCGTTAACGCCTGGCGCCGCCCGCACCGTCACGGGGTCTGGCTCGTGCCGACGATGCGGCGGGCGAGGTCGCGCAGCTTGACGTTCTCCCGCTGCGAGGCCTTGATCAGCGACTCGAACGCCTCCGCCGCGTCCATGTCCATCCGTTCCATGAGGATCCCGGTGGCCTGCCCGATCAGGTCCCGGGTGCGCATGGCCTCCGTCAGCTGCTCGCGCACGGTGGCCGAGTCCAGGGCGAGGCTGACGTGCGCGGTGAACAGCCGGCCGACGCGGGTGGCGGCCTCGTCGAAGGCGCGCGGCTTGTGGGCGTAGGCGGTGAGCACGGTGAGGCGACGGCGGTCGGTCCGCAGCCGCAGCGACAGCGCCGAACGCAGGCCCAGCTCGGCGAGCGGGGCTCCGCCGTCGTCGGCCTCGCTGTCCTCCAGCCGTACGACGGGCGCGCTCCACAGCTGCTCCCAGTACGGCACCTGCTCGCGCCCGGTGGGCCCGGTCTCGGCGGAGCGTACGACCTCGTCGGTCCAGGCGACCGTGTGGCGGTGCTGGGAGCGCTCGATCACGGAGATGCCGGCGTGGTCGGCACCGGGCAGCAGATGGACGGCCAGACGGACCGCGGTGCGCATGGTGCTGTGCGGGGTCACCGTGTCGTGCAGTTGCTGAGCTGCCACCGTGAGGGCTTCCGCCAGCTCGAAACCGGCGGGAAAACGGGGCAAATCAGGGAACTCGGACGCAACCACCACGAACCTCTTCGGCATGCACGACCGAACGGACGTGCGCAGGAGAGCTCCGCAGCACATTCCCGACTGCGAGCACAGGACGGACAGCACTTTAGCTGCTTGGTTGCGCCGAAGTGACGTCCGGTGGCCGGAGGCGAGGGGCACTTCCGGACCCGCTCCCCGGCGTGGTGCAATGAGGGCGACAGGTCAGGAAGTGGCCTCCCCGGAATCCGGACGATCGTCTGTCTGCCAGGTGAGTGCCGTGACCTCCTTCCCGAATCCGTGCGAGCCGCGTGATCTTCGCGATCTGCCCGGCTGCACCACCCTGCTCGTGCTCCCGCCCGAGATCGACTTCTGCAACGCCGACGAACTGCTGCACCGGATCCTGTCCGCCGTGGACGCCCGCGCCGACCGGCTGCGGCTGCTCGTCCTGGACCTCACCAGGACCGACTTCATGGACTCCCAGGGCGTCCGCCTCGTCGAGGACGTCCGCCTCCGGCTCCCGCCCCGGGTACGGCTGCGGGTGGTCGCGGTCCCCGACGGCTTCGCCGGCCGCGTCCTCGAGCTGACGGGGGTGCGGCGGGACGTGCCGGTCTACGACAACCTCGGCGAGGCGCTGGAGGCCTGACGGGGGGCCGGGGCGGGCGTTCCGTGCGGTGTCCCGCGGGTGTTCCTGACGGGCGCCCTGGCGGAACACCGTGTGCGGATACTCCCTTCGGTGTCCCGCGGGTGTTCCTGACGGGTGCTCTGGACGGAACTCCGGGGTGCGTGTCCTGCCGGGCGCCTGAACGGGCACTCGGCGGCGGGGTCCTAGGCTGACGCCATGGCACCGAACATCGCGACCAACACCTCCGTATCGCTGGACGAGTTGCTGGACTTCGTACGGCCCCGGCACCACGCGATCCTGCTGACCCGGCGGGCCGACGGCAGCCCCCAGGGGTCCCCTCTGACCTGCGGGGTCGACGACTCGGGACGGATCGTCGTCTCGACCTACCCCGAGCGGGCCAAGACCCGCAACGCCAGCCGGGATCCGCGGGTCAGCCTGCTCGTGCTGAGCGACGACTGGAACGGGCCGTGGGTGCAGATCGACGGCACGGCCGAGGTCATCGACTCGCCCGACTCCGTCGAACCGCTCGTGGAGTACTACCGGAACATCGCCGGTGAGCACCCCGACTGGGACGAGTACCGGGCGGCCATGCTCAAGCAGGGCAAGTCGATCATCCGGGTCACGCCGGAACGGTGGGGACCGGTGGCGACGGGCGGCTTCCCGGCGCGGCTGGTGTCCGGCGACTAGTGCCGCGGCAGGCAACGTTTGCCCGTCAAGGAGCGGCGTCCGGTGCGTGCTCTCGGCGTGCCGGCCGGAAGCCCTCGTACTGGATGTACTTGGGCTTTCGGCCGGTGCGGCGAGAGTGCGTGCCGGGCGTCGCGACGGGGCGAACGTTGCCTGCCACGGCACTAGGTCCTGTGCACCATCGCCTCGATGCCGGCCACCAGGAGTTCCAGGGCGAACGTGAAGTCCCGCTCCATCATCTCCTCGACCGTGTCGACGCCGCGGGCCTCCATGAGCCTCGTGGACTCCTGGACGACCTCGGCGGCGTCCGGGGAGCGCGTTGCCGTGCTCATGGATTCCTGGAAGTACTCGTCCGGGGTCATGCCGGTGTCCGCGACGCGGGCGAAGAAGTGGCCCTCGATCGTGCCGTAGCCGTACACGAACTGGAAGACGGCCGCGATGGCCCCGGCGACGCCGTGCGCCGGCAGCCCGGTCCTGCGGAGGACCTGCTGGACGACCCGGGAGAAGCCGAGGTTGTTCGGGCCGATGTTGAGATAGGTGCCGACCAGCGGCGACAGCCAGGGATGGCGGACCAGCAGGCTCCGGTACTCCCGGGCCAGGGACCGCAACTGGTCGCGCCAGTCCTCGCCGGACTCCGGGTCGGGCAGGTCCAGTTCGCCGAAGACCGCGTCGAGGGCGAGTTCGAGGAGGTCGTCCTTGGTGTCGACGTACCAGTAGACGGACATCGCCGTGACGTTCAGCTCGGCGGCGAGCCGGCGCATGGAGAACTTGGCCAGTCCCTCGGCGTCCAGCAACCGCACGGTGACCTCGGTGATCCGCTCCCGGTCCAGCCCGGACGGCTGTCCGCCGCCACGCCCGCTGCGGCGCGCCTTGCCCGCGAGCCAGACACTGGTCCGCGCCGCCCGCCGGGCCGCTTCCACCATGGCGCACCTTCCTTGATCGTTCAGTGCCGGCCAGCTTAGGCGCCCCCGAGGGGGCACGAGACCGTGTCCGGCGTGCTGCCGCCCGCGCGGGTGCGGCCGGCCACGACGAACCCGCACCCCCCGCCTGCCCGGCCCCGCGCGTTCCCGACGCCGCGACAGACGACGCCGGCCCCTAGGCGACCCTCCCGGAGTCTGCCCGCTCCGCCCTGCGCAGCAACGCGGCGGCGACCAGTCCCCCCAGCAGCACGGCCACCGCCCCCGCCAACTGGCTGGTCTGAAGCCCGGAGGAGAACGCGTCGGTGACCCGCGCCCGCTCCTGCGCCGACCCCGCGGCGGCCAGCGCGGCGGGCAGCGAGGAAGCCGCCGCGGCCGGAAGCAGCGCCGCGAACCGCGCGTTCAGCACCGCGCCCAGCACCGCCACCCCCAGCCCGTTCCCGAACTCCGCCAGCGTGCCGTTGATACCGGCTCCGGCCCCCGCCTTCTCCTGCGGTATCGCGCTCATGAGGGCGTGCGCCATCGCCGGGTTGGCGATCGCGCACCCCACCCCGATGAGCAGCAGCCCGAGCAGCGTGCCGGCGTACCCACCGGAGGCGACCGTCGCGATCGACACCAGGCCCGCCGACATCAGCGCCATGCCCAGCCCGATGGCGACGGGGAGGCCGAGTCCGCCCGCCCACCGCGCCGACAGGCCGGAGAAGTTCAGCGCCACGACCGTCAGCGCGAGAGGTGCCGTCCGCAGGCCCGCCTCCAGCGGGCCGTAGCCGAGCACGAACTGCATGTGCTGGGTGAGCAGGAAGAGCGAGCCGGTCATGCCGAAGGTGATCAGGACCAGCCCCGCGACCGCGCCGGTGAAGTGGCGGTTGCGGAAGAAACGGAGGTCCAGCATGGGGTACGGGACCCGGCTCTCCCAGTACCCGAACGCGCTCAGGACGACGACCGCGACGGCCGCGGTACCCAGCACCCGTCCCGACGTCCAGCCGTGCTCGGGGCCGGAGATGATCGCGAACACGAAGGCCGTCATGCCGATCGTCGACAGCAGCGCGCCGAGCAGGTCGGGGCGGTCGCCCTGCGGATTCTTGGACTCCGGGACCAGCGTGCAGACGGCCACCAGGCCCAGTGCCACGACCGGCAGATTGATCAGGAAGATCGCGCCCCACCAGAAGTGGTCCAGCACGAACCCGCCGACCAGCGGGCCGCAGGCGAAGCCGAGCGCGTTGACCGCGGCCCAGATGCCGATCGCCCTGGCGCGCTCCGCGGGCGTGAAGATCTGCATCACCACGGCGAGGGTGGTGGTCAGCAGCAGCGCGCCGCCCACGCCCATGCCCGCCCGCGCGGCGATCAACTGCCCCGTGGAGTCCGCCAGTCCGGCGGCCAGCGACCCCGCGCCGAAGATGGCCAGGCCCGCCGTCAGCAGCTTCTTGCGGCCGTAGCGGTCGGCGGCGCTGCCCGCGGTGAGCAGCAGCCCGGACTGCACCAGCGAGTACGCGTTGATCATCCACTGGATGTCGGAGGTGGCCGCGCCCAGCCCGCTGGTGAGCGAGGGGATCGCGACGTTCAGGACGGTGTTGTCCAGCACCACGGTGAGCTGGGCGAGGCAGATGACCCCGAGGATCAGCCAGCGCTGGGGGTGGCCGGCGTCCTGGGTCCGCTCGGCGGCCTGCTCCTGGAAAGACGTCGTCATGCTGTACAGCGTAGAACACATCCTATACGGCGTACAAGACGGCGCCGGAAAAGGGCGGTGACCGGAGCCACCGCCCTTCCGTGACGTCAGGCGTCCGGAGTCGGCCGCCGGCCACAGGGCCGCCGACCGCCGACCGCGGGGCCGACCGGCCCCCTACACCTGCCGCGTGAGGTCGTAGAAGGTGGCCGAACCGACCGTGACCTTCTTGAAGGTGGCCTCGACCCACGTGGTGATCTGCGAGGACGTGCCGTCGCCGGAGCCGCCCATGCCACCGCCGGAACCGGAGGCGATGAAGTAGTGGATCTTTCCGTCCGCCACGTACTCCTTGAACTGGGCCAGCGTCGGCGACGGGTCGGTGCCGTTGAAGCCGCCGATCGCCATCACCGGGTCACCTGTGGCGAGCTGGTAACTCGCGGCGTTCTGGGCGCCGATGGCCGCGGCGGCCCAGGTGTACTGGTCGGCGTCCGCCTCCAGCAGCTTCTTCGCCTCGGCGGTGACGGAGGCGCCGTTGATCAGGCCGCCCATGCCCGCGCCGCCCGTCCGGCCGCCCTCGCCGAGGGCCGCGCCTCCCCCGCCGGGGAAGCCGTTGCCCTGCGGGGTCTGGCCCTGGCCCTGGGGGGTGCCGTTCTGGCCGGGCATGCCACCACCGGGGAAGCCGCCGGTGCCGCCCGTGCCGCCGCCCGGAGTGCCCTGCCCCTGTGTGTTCCCGTTGCCGTTCTGCTGGTTCTGGCCGCCGCCGGGCAGGCCGTCGCCCATGCCGCCACCGCCGCCCCGGCCGCCCATCATGCTCGCGCCCGCCGGCCCGGCCGTCGGGATGGAGCCGGTGTGCGCGGAGTCGACGGTGCTCAGCGTGTACGCGGCCGGACCGGCCAGCGAGGCCACGATGCCCAGGCCCACCGCGGCGAGCGCGAGCTGCCGGCCCAGCCGGGCCACGAAGATCAGGCCGAGCCCGGCGACCAGGCCGCCGACGAGGACCAGCCACTTCAGCCAGGGCAGGTAGTCCGGAGTGCGGTTGAGCAGGACGTACCCCCAGGCGGCGCTCGCCACGACCGCGGCCGCGAGGCCGAGCGACGCCCAGCTCTCCGCGCGCCTCTCCCACAGGAGCGCCGAGCCCATGCCGATCACGGCGGCCAGATAGGGGGCGAGGGCGATCGTGTAGTACTGGTGGAAGATGCCCGCCATGTAGCTGAAGACCACCATCGTGATCAGCAGCGAGCCGCCCCACACCAGGAACGCACCACGGGTGGCGGAGGTCCGCTCGGGCATGGGGGTCCCTCCCCTCGAGCGAAGCCGGGAGTGGGGGAGGGTGGCCACGAGCCCGGCGACGAGCAGGATCAGCGCGGCCGGCAGCAGCCAGGAGACCTGGCCGCCGATCTCGGAGCTGAACATCCGGTCCCAGCCGGTCTCGCCCCACTGTCCGGTACCACCGCCACCGCCACCGCCGACGCTGCCGGTCTCCTCGCCGTTCAGCCGGCCGAGGCCGTTGTAGCCGAAGGTCAGCTCCAGGAAGGAGTTGTTCTGCGAGCCGCCGATGTACGGACGGGAGGACGCGGGCCACAGCTCCACGATCGCCACCCACCAGCCGCCGGAGACGACCAGCGCGACCGTCGCCAGGGCCAGCTGCCCGCAGCGCCTCTTCAGCGCCACCGGAGCGCAGAGCGCGTACACGATCGCCAGCGGCGGCAGGATCAGGAAAGCCTGAAGCGTCTTCGCGAGGAACGCGAAGCCGATCGCGACACCGGCCCACACCAGCCACTTGGTCCGGCCGTCCTCCAGGGCCCGGGTGACGAAGTAGCAGGCGAGCGCCATCAGCAGCGCCAGCATGGCGTCCGGGTTGTTGAACCGGAACATCAGCGCCGCGACGGGGGTGAGCGCGAGCACCGCGCCCGCGAGCAGACCGGCCCCGGGGCCGGACCGGCGGCGCACGGAGGCGTACACGACGGCGACCGTGCCCACCCCCATCAGGACCTCGGGGGCCAGGATCGCCCACGAGTTCAGGCCGAAGATCCTGACCGACAGCTCCATCGGCCACAGCGAGGCCGGGGGCTTGTCGACGGTGATGGCGTTGCCGGCGTCCAGCGAGCCGAAGAACATCGCCTTCCAGCTCTCGCTGCCGGCCTGGACGGCCGCGGAGTAGAAGGAGTTGGCGTATCCGGAGGCGCTCAGGTCGTAGAGGTAGAGCACGGCGGTCGCGAGCAGCAGGCCGAGGAACGCGGGGCGCGCCCAGCGGGGATCCTCGGGCCGGCCCCGCCACAGTCCGCGGACGAGGGGCTGCCAGGGCTCACCGGACTCGGGGGCGGGCGGGGCCCCGACTGCCACGGGCTCCTGAACGGCCGTGTCGGTACCGGTGGTCGGCGGTTCCCACGCGGCGGGGCTCCGCGGGGCCGGCTGGTCGGTGTGCGTGGTCATCGGAGGTCCCTCGGGTCGGTGGTCTCGTACGTGGTGTCGTGGGCCGGGTCGAATGCCTGCCGGTACGTGGTGTCGTGGGCCGGGTCGAATGCCTGCCCGTTGCTCGGCTCGGGCGCCGTGCCGTAGGTCGGCTCGGGCGGCGTCTCGTGGTCCGTCTCGTGCGAGGCTTGCGGCGCTGTGGCGTACTGCGCCGTCGGGCGCTGCGGCAGCGGCGCGTGGTGGTGCGGCCGGCGCTCGTGCCGGCTCCTGGATGGCACCGTGACGTGGGCCGGCGGGGACGGCAGGTGGCCTGCGACCACTGTCGTGGGCTGGTCCTGGCGCCGGTCGGGGAACACCCAGGCCCGGAAGAGCAGAAAGCGCAGCACGGTCGCGGCCAGGTTGGCGGTGACGAGGATGGCCAGCTCGGTGGAGTGCGCCGGGTCGGCGGTCGCCGCGTTCAGGGCGGCGAGGGAGCCGCTGGTCAGCGCGAGGCCGATACCGAAGACGACCAGGCCCTGCGCCTGGTGCCGGGCGGCACCGGTCCGCCCGCGCACCCCGAAGGTCAGGCGCCGGTTGGCCGCCGTGTTCGCGACCGCCGAGACGAGCAGCGCGAGCGCGTTGGCCGGCTGCGCGCCGCCGAACTGCCGGAAGACGCTGTAGAGCAGCAGATAGAAGAGGGTGGACAGGCCGCCGACCACACAGAACCCGACGAGCTGACGGGCCAGCCCCGTCGGTACGTCCTGGATCTCGCGGTCGCGCGGATCGTCGCCGAACGGGCGGGTGATCCGGTCCAGCGGCAGGGAGCCGCCGGCCAGGGCCTTGCCGACCCGCCACACGCCCTTGAGGTCGTCGGTCGCCGTCTGCACGATGTGGACGGTGGAGTCCGGGTCGTCGACCCAGTCCACCGGCACCTCGTGGATCCGCAGGCCCGCCCGCTCGGCGAGGACCAGCATCTCGGTGTCGAAGAACCAGCCGGTGTCCTCCACCAGCGGCAGCAGTACCTGGGCGACATCGCGGCGGATCGCCTTGAAGCCGCACTGCGCGTCCGAGAAGCGGGCCTGGAGGGAGCCGCGCAGGATGAGGTTGTAGGCGCGGCTGATGAACTCGCGCTTCGGCCCGCGGACCACCCGCGAGCTACGGGCGAGCCGGGAGCCGATCGCCAGGTCGGAGTGGCCGGAGATGAGGGGAGCCACCAGCGGCAGCAGGGCGTTGAGGTCGGTGGACAGGTCCACGTCCATGTAGGCGAGGACCGGGGCGTCCGAGGCGGACCAGACGGTCCGCAGGGCCCGCCCGCGGCCCTTCTGCTCCAGCCGGAAGGCCCGCACCTCCGGGAGCTCCGCCGCCAGCCGCGCGGACACCTGCGGGGTGGTGTCCGTCGACGCGTTGTCCGCGATCGTGATGCGGAACGCGTACGGGAACGTGCGCTTGAGGTGGTTGCGCAGTCTCAGCACACACGGCCGGAGGTCCTTCTCCTCGTTGTAGACGGGGATCACTACGTCCAGGACAGGCGTACCGGCGTCTGCGGCCGGGAGGTGCTCCCGCGCCGGCAGGGTGCCGGGAGAAGAGTCGGTTCGCATGCCGACGACTCTGGTCAGGCCCCCTGTTGCACCCATGTGGCGGCGCTGTGCTGCGCCTGTGAGTGCGATTGCCAGTTCGTTCCGGGCGCCGGACAAGGGCTCACCGGGCCCGGCGCGGGCAGGTGCAACGTGAACACGGTGCGCCCCGGAACGCTGTCGACGGTCACCGCGCCCTCGTGCGCGGTCGCGACGGCCTGCACGATCGCCAGGCCCAGACCGGTCGACCCGGAGGCACGCGAACGCGAGGAGTCGCCGCGCGCGAACCGTTCGAAGACCCGCGGCAGCAGTTCGGGCGGGATGCCCTGACCGTCGTCCTCCACGTCCACGCACAGCCACGGCCCGCGCCGCTGCACGCGCGCGGTGACGGTCGTCCCGGGTGGTGTGTGCTTGCCGGCGTTGGCCAGCAGGTTGACCAGCACCTGCTGCAAGCGGGCCGCGTCCGCGGACACGAGCGCCGGTTCGTCGGGCAGGTCGAGCCGCCAGTTGTGGTCGGGCCCGGCCGCGCGCGCGTCGCTGATGGTGTCCACGACGAGCGGTACGAGGTCGGTCTGCTCGAACTGGAGCGGCCGGCCGGCGTCCAGGCGGGCGAGCAGCAGCAGGTCCTCCACGAGGAAGGTCATCCGTCCGGCCTCGGACTCGATCCGGCCCAGGGCGTGCCGGGTGTCCGGGCCGACCTGCTCCCGGCCGCGCCGGGTCAGCTCGGCGTATCCGCGGATGGAGGCGAGCGGGGTTCTCAGCTCATGGCTGGCGTCCGCGACGAACTGCCGTACGCGGGTCTCGCTCTGCTGGCGGGCGTGCAGCGCGCCGTGGACGTGGTCGAGCATCCGGTTCAGCGCGGCGCCGACCTGGCCGACCTCGGTGTGCGGGTCGGTCTCGGACTCGGGCACCCGCTCGCTGAGGTTGACCTCGCCGGTGTGCAGGGGGAGTTCGGAGACCCGGGTGGCGGTCGCGGCGACCTTGCGGAGGGGGCGGGTGGCGACGCCGACCAGCACGTACCCCGCGATGCCGGCCGCGACCAGGCCGGCGGCGGTGACGCTCAGCTCGACCAGGATCAGGGTGGTGACGGTGCTGTCGGTCTCGGCGGTGGGGATGGCCACGTAGTAGGTGCCGTTGGGGCCGTCCGCGTAGGTGACGCGGTAGTCGCCGAGCCCGGGGATCTCGACCGTGTGCGCGTTGTCGTCCTCGGGGACGGAGTCGAGCGCCTTCAGCTGGGCCGCGGTGAGCTCGACCGCGTCCATCTCGTAGTCGTCGGCGTTCTTCTCGCCGACCCTGCCCTCGGTGACGGAGCCCTTCACGACCTGCGCCGCGACGGTGCCCCTCGGTTGCGGACCGTTCAGGACGAGCTGGTCGAGGGTCCTCTTCGGCGGCGGGCCGGGGTTCTTGGCGTCGCCGCCCTTGCCGCCGGGGGGTTCGAAGTCGCCCGACGCCCGCGCCGCGACCTCCCTCACCTGCCCGTCCAGCTGCTCGTACAGATGCGACCGCAGCGCCAGTGTCGTCACGGTGCCGATCACCGCGCAGACCACGGCGATCAGCACCACCGAGGCGACGACGAGCCGGCTCCGCAGGGTGCGCGGCGTGCCCGCTCGCTTCTGCTGCGTACGTGGCCGTCGTCGCCCGCTCATCAGGCGGCGGGCTTGATCAGGTAGCCGGCGCCGCGCCGGGTGTGGATCATCGGCTCACGACCGGCGTCGATCTTGCGCCGCAGGTAGGAGATGTAGAGCTCGACCACATTGGCCTGCCCGCCGAAGTCGTACGACCACACACGGTCGAGGATCTGCGCCTTGCTGAGCACCCGCCGCGGGTTGCGCATCAGGAAGCGCAGCAGCTCGAACTCGGTGGCGGTGAGGTGGATGTTCTCCCCGGCCCGCGACACCTCGTGGCTGTCCTCGTCCAGGGTGAGGTCACCGACGACCAGCGTGGAGTCCGAGCGCCGGTCGGCGGCACCGGAGCGCCGGATGAGCCCGCGCAGCCGGGCGACGACCTCTTCGAGGCTGAACGGCTTGGTGACGTAGTCGTCGCCCCCGGCGGTCAGCCCGGCGATACGGTCCTCGACGGCGTCCTTGGCGGTGAGGAACAGGACGGGCACGTCCGGCAGCTCCCGCCGCAGCCGCCCCAGAACGGCCAGCCCGTCCATGTCCGGCAGCATCATGTCCAGGACGACGGCGTCGGGTCGGAAGTCACGGGCGGTCTGGATGGCGCCCGTACCGTCACCCGCGCTCCGGATCTGCCATCCCTCGTAGCGCAGGGCCATGGACAGCAGTTCGGTGATCGACAACTCGTCGTCCACCACCAGCACTCGGACGGGGCTCCCGTCCGGCCTCAGCAGTTCGGTGCGCCCCTGGGGCGAGGTCGTGGTCATGCTCGAACCTTCTCGGGGCCCCCTGAGAACGCCCTTTCGGCTGTCTGTGATTTTCCTGAGAAACGCACAGGCGACTCTAAGGGAAGCACTGGGAAGCGCTGGGAAGCCCACCCGTCCGGGCCACCACCGGAACGGGAAGCCCGGTGTGGGACCGGCCCACACCCGGTGACCGGCGCGCACCCGGTCGCCGCCATGGGGCCGGCCCGCACCTGCCGGGAGGAGTTCGTGGGTGCGCCGGGGTGCGCCTCTCTCGCGAACCGGCCTTCACCGCGACTCAGAACAGCCCGTCCTGCACGACCGCCGTCTCTTTGAACGCCCGCACAGGCACGGACAGTTGACCGCTCGCGGATGGCACCAGCTCCCACCCGGTCATCAGCCGCGTGTCGAGCACCACCACCCCGCCGGCCGCTTCCAGGTGCAGGTCGGGCCCCGCTGCCGCCACCAGCCGACCGCCGACCGCGCCGCCCGCGACGAGCTCGCGCACCTGGACGGTGGTGGGAGACCCGGTGCCGGCGTCGGTGACCAGACCGGTGAGTCCGAACACGTCGACGTGATCGACAGGTCGGCACGGCGCGGGTGTCAGCGACTCCGGCCACCCGCCGAGCATCACGGCACGGGCGTGCAACTCCGTGATCTCAGCCGCCCGTTCCGCCCGCGCTCCCGGCAACCGGGCCCGTACCGCCCGCTTGTCGGCGTACGGGATGCGGTCCGGCACCCCGAGTGCGGCACGCAGCAGCTCCTCGGTGCGCCGCGCCGCCATCAGCGGGCCGATGCCCAGCCAGCTGAAGCAGACGGCGCCCTGTTCGAGCAGGCGCGCGGAGCCGCGTTCTTCGGCGGTGATGCCGACCTTGAGCATGCCGGGCCCGAACCACGCCAGATACACCCGGTACGGCCGCGGATCGTCCGCCAGGGTGTCGGCGGCCACGGAGTGCGCCCGGTCCAGCCGCGCGCACTCCTCGCAGCGCGCCCCCGTACTCCGGGCCGAGACGGCCGCCCGCGTCGGACATGGATGCCCCCGCGCTCCCACACATGTCCGCACGCCCCCTTCCGCGACCTCGAAGGCCACCCGCTTCCCCCAGGTCAGCGCACTGCGCCGCCCGCCGTCCCACACCAGCACGGGACCGTCCGCCGACCACCGCAGCCCCGCGCACCTCCATGCCTGTGCCATCTCTCCCGAGGGTAGGCGGCACCACTGACAACGGCAGGCCGGCGGCGTCCGGGGCGGGCGCGGACCTCAACCCCCGGAAGGAGCGGTGGCCGACACCGGCCCACCGGCCCCGCACACGACCTCGCCCCCGGCCCCAGCTCCTGCTACGCCCCCGCCCCCGGCCCCGGCCCTGGTGGCGGCAGGCGCCCCCTCCACCGCCCCATCCACCGCAGCCACCCCCGCCGTACGCGTACGGCTCGTACGCGTACGGCGAACCCCCCGCCCCGCCAGCCGGCACCCGACGCACCCGGGGTGCCCGACGCGCGCACTCGTGTCCCGCACCCGCATCCCCCACTCCGCCCTGGGCCGCATCCCCGGGGGCTTGCCCCAGCCGGTGAGATGCAGGGCCCAGGTGACGAGAAGGCTCAGGACGTCGATCCCGGCGCCGACCACCAGGAGCGGCACCGACACCAGGCACACCCCCACACCCAGCACCGTCGTCCCGACGGTGGCGATGCCGAACCCGGTCCAGCCCGCGACCGTGTGCCCCTCGTCATACTGATGTGCGCTCATGTGCCCGCCTTCCTCCTCGTCGGACGAGTTACCTCACGACCTAAGAAGTTTACGGCCTTAATCTCTCACAAGCTAAGGGAAACAGAAACCCGTCATGCCAGCCACGTCGCGCCCCACCGCCACTCCGGCCCAGGCGCTGTCGGCGATGGACTCCCTCATCGCCGCCCACCTCCTCGGCCAGCAGGAGATGGCCCAGCGACTGGGCCTCAACGTCACCGACCTCCTGTGCTTCGCCTACGTCCTCCAGGCCGGCGAGAACCTCCTGACAGCGGGCGAGATCGCCGAACGCGCCCACGTCACCACCGGCGGCGTGACCGGCATCCTCAACCGTCTCGAACGCGCCGGTTACGTCACCCGCGTCCCCGACCCGGCGGACCGCCGCCGGGTCCGGGTGGCCGCCGTCCCGGACGCGGTCACCCGGGTCGTGGCCCTCTACGCTCCCCACTACGCCCGCCTGACCGACCTCTTCGCCGACTACTCCACCGACGAACTCGCCGCCATCACCGACTGGTTCACCCGCGCGACGGCTCTCGCCCACGGCTACATCGAGGAACTCCGGGACCGGGACCGGGACGCCGAGGGGGAGTGACGCGTACGGCGCCGGGTGCCCCTGCGAGAGTGGCCCGGTGCTGATGAATCCCGAGAACACCCTGTTCATAAGAGCCACGCCGCCCGGCCCTCCCGTACTCCTCCTCGCCGACACCCCCCTCCACGACCGACTGCCGTCGGTGACCGCGCCGGACGGATCGGTGCCCCTGTGCCAGAGCTGGAGCCTGCTCCCCAAGCCCACCGTGTGCGTGGTGGACGGGCCGGGCGAGGCCGGTCTGATGATCCCGGCCATGGTCGCCCCGGTCCTCGACGGGACCGGCGCGAGCGAGGACGGCATGGACGCCATGGCCGCCTGGCGCGGCGACGCGGAACAGGCGGGCGGCGCGATCGTCCTGTCCCTCGACCGGATACCGGACGTGATCGACTGGCCCCAACTCCTGGGCTCGGGCACGGCACGCGGCGGTTTCCTGCGACTCCTGCGGTGACCGCAGTCGGGGGTGACCCCCCGGGCATGGTGGTGCTGGCTCCACCCCCGATCCGGTAGGGCGCTCCATCGTTCCCGCTAGCGGACGAGGGCATCGTTGGACCTGGCTGATCCCAGCTGAAGCTCGACTGAAGGCCGATTGAAGTCCGGCCGGTGTCAGCTGAATCCCCAAGGTTCACCGCCCGTCCGGAAGGAATCGTCATGGAGTCGCTGCTCACGTCGAAGCCGCAGCCCGCGCGCTGCGAGCCACGAGCGGCCCGCACGACGCCGGCGACCTCCACGATCCCCGTACGTTCCAAGCCCACCGCGCCCATGACGTCCGCCGCGCCCACCACTCCCATGACGTCCGCCGCGCCCTCCGCGGCCCCGGGCCCCTTCGCCTCCTTCATCCGCTTCGTGATCTGCGGCGGCGGCATCGGCCTCCTCGCCGGCCTCGCCGTACCGCTGCTCGCCCAGGCGGTGCCCTGGGCGGTGGCGAACGCGGTGATCACCGTCGCGTCCACCCTCCTGTGCACCGAGCTGCACGCCCTCTTCACCTTCGGCACGGGCCGCCGCGCCGGCTGGCGCCGGCACTGGCAGTCCGCGGGCTCGGCCACGGCCGCGTATGTGGTGACCTGCGCCGCGGTGTTCCTGCTGCACGTGGTCCAGTCGTCGCCGAGCGTGCTGTGGGAGCAGGCGGTCTACCTCTCCGCGTCCGGTCTCGCCGGGATCGGCCGCTTCCTGGTCCTGCGCCTGTTCGTCTTCGCGACCGGCGACCGCCGGCAGCCGGCGACGCGCGAGCGGAGGACACGGCAGGAGCCGGAGCCCAGGACGACCACCCAGCGCAGGACGGGCGACGACTGGAACCTTCCGTTTGTGAGGGCTGAGGCGTTTGCCGGATGACTGCCCGATGACGGGCTAGCGTGCCCATGTCACTGTTCAGGTGAGAGTGCACCCCTGTGGTGCACGAGGGGGGATTCCTTCCCATGCAGACCACGCGGAACCCGAGGACCATGTGGAGTACCTGGAGTACACGGCGCACGCGTATCAAACCGACCGAGCTGCCCGAGCTGCCCGAACCCACCGGCCCGACCGCGCCGACCGAGCGCGTCGGACGGACCAGACGCACGGCAGCGCGAGGCATCCGCGGAGGCCCGGTGCGACTGGCCATCGCGCTGCTCGCCGGCACCGGTCTGGCCCTGTCCGCCTCGGGCCCCGCCCAGGCCGTGACCACGGTCGACATCCCGGCCCCGACCACCGGCGGCGTCTCGGCGACGGTGAAGTTCCACGGCACGGTCGTCCCGAAGGCCTACCACCCGGACCCCACCGCCTACTTCGGTGACCGTAAATGCCTGAACACCTACCACGACTACGACCCCACGCCGGGCTGCGGCGGCTTCAAACTGGACGTCGAGCTGCACAACGTCCGCCACCAGCCGGGCTACCTCGCCGGCCTGCCCAGCACCGACGACCGCTTCGACGCGTACGCCGACACCGCACGCACCTTCGGCTGCCTCCAGCCCGACGGCACCTTCGACCACGACACCGGCTTCGTCGTCCGCACCGAGCAGCAGCCGCTGACGCACACGTACTACACCACGCAGACCTCCTGGGTCCTCTCCCAGCAGGCCCGCTACCCCGACCAGGACACCGGCCCGGGCTTCTACGTGAACTTCCCCGCCGTCGAGGTCGACTGCCCCGAGGGCATGACGCCGACCCAGTACGGCCTGAAGGTCACCGACATCAACGTCACCGTCGCCGACGACAACACCTTCGGCCACTCCACCTGGCACACCCCGGGCCCGTTCTACGGCTGACACCGCGAGGACCTCGCACACCGGCGCGCCCGTCGCCCCACCGCGCCAGGAAGCCGAGTCGCCGTCAGGCCCGTGCGCGTCCACGGCCTACCGGTCTCCGGCCTACGGGTCTCCGGCCCAGGGGTCTCCGGCCTACTCGAGGACGCCGCTGCGCCTGCCCTCCTCGAGCAGAGCCCGGGCCAGAGAGGACTTCGCTCCCGGTGCCACGAACCACAGGGGCACGGGGCTACGGCTTCTGTGCATCTCGACGCGGACGCAGGCCGTGACCAGTCCCACCATCGCCGTCTCCTGCACCCCCGTCACCTCGCTCCACGGCACGGAGTCCCGTATCCGGCCGAACCGGTCACTGACGGCCACGCCATCCGCGCACAGATAACACCTGTTGACCCCGAGCCGGGCGCTCAGCCGGCGCCATCCGAACATCCAGGCGTACACCGCGGCCACCACGGCAGTCATGCCGATGATGTTCATGCCGACCGCGGACGGGTTGAAGACGGTAGCCCCGAGCAGGGCGATCCAGCCCAGCCACATGAACCCCCGCAACACCTGGAGCGCGACACCGGTGGTCGGGCTCATGACGCTGTGGTCGCCGCGGATCTCACCGAGCCCGAGACCCTCCACTCCGTTCCGCACCAGTGCCCCCTCCCCCGAAGCCCGCCCCGAGCCACAGCCCCGATCGGCAGGCCCATGACATACCCGAACGACCGCGCTTCCGAACGGGACTGCCCTGGAGAGTTCCACCCCTTCGTCGGACATGACCCGCGACAACGCACGAGGCCCGACGCTCGACCGGGTGGAACACAAAAGCCAGAGGGTCTATGGATCACTCCATAGGCCCTCTGGCTACTGTGCACTCGGCAGGATTCGAACCTGCAACCTTCTGATCCGTAGTCAGATGCTCTATCCGTTAAGCTACGAGTGCTTGTTCTGTTTTTCGCCGTTCTTGGCCCTTCTGGGCCGCTCGCGGCGACAGGAAGAACATTACATGACTGCCGCCGCCATGTGAAATCCGTTTGCCATACCGCTTGTGAGCTGCGGAAACGCGTCAGAAGGGGGAGGCGGGGAACGACGAAGCCCCGGTCTGCGGACCGGGGCTTCGTGATCAGGTGCGGAGGCGGAGGGATTTGAACCCTCGATGGGCTTTAAGGCCCAAACCGCATTAGCAGTGCGGCGCCATAGACCGGACTAGGCGACGCCTCCCGCACAACCTCCCGCGCGAGCGCGAGTGGTGCGTGCAGATGATGACACAGTCGAGCGGGGTGTCACCAATCGCCTCCCACGGTACTAGGCAGGCGGCCCGCAGAGCAAAGTCCTTATGGGCGGCGCAACGTCCCGTGGCCCACCGCGTTGGTCAGGGCATGTCGCAGGTCACCCGGCTCGGCCGGTTCCCAGGTCTCACCCGGCTCCTCGTCGCCGTCGGCTCCGTGGGCTCGGTCGTGTCCATCGCCGCGGTGCCCACGGCGGCCGCCGCTCCCGCCGTCCCCTCCATGGCGCCCCCGCCCGTCCGGGACGAGGACCGGTCACCCGTCGGTGATCACCTCGTCGTCACCGTGCGGAACGCGGGCGCCTCCGCCGACGGGACGTTCCAGGTGGACTGCCACCCCAGCCGGGGGACCCATCCCGACGCCGGCGGCGCCTGTGCCGCCGTCGACCGGAACACACGGTGGGGGAAGGACGTCTTCGCCCCCGCACCGAAGGACAACTTCTGCACCATGCAGTACGGCGGGCCGGCCACCGCGCGGGTCACCGGGACCTGGGCCGGACGGCCCGTCGACGCCACGTTCGACCGCAGCGACGGCTGCCAGATCGGGCGGTGGGACCGGCTCGTGCCGCTGCTCCCCGAGCTCTGAACTCCTGGCCCGGCCGACCTGGACCCCTGAACCAGCCGGGACCAAGCCCACACCGCCGCGACTGCGGCTGCGGTTGCGGTTGCGGTTGCGTTGCGGCTACGGCTACCGAGGGTCCCCCCGCCGTTCCATGGCGGACGCCCCGGATCCGTAAAAGTCCCGGACCGTTCCGGCCCGGGTCCCGTCCAGACCGCGTCCCGGTGCCGTCCCGTCCCGCCCAGGTCACGCCCGGGGGAAGGGGGAGCGCAGAGGCGCGGTCGCGTATGCGGTCACACGTTCTACGTCACTTCGTCGTGCGACCTCCCTCTCATCCGGCGTCGCGAGCGCAACCGCTGCCCTTAGACTCCCTCGCGTGACACGTCGCGGGCCGGTTGGCAAGATGGCCCGAGCGGTCGGCAAGGTGCGGTAACAGGGAGGAAGCGTCTCGTGAGCAGCAGGCCATCCCGAGGCGCTGCTCGCCTCGCAGCCATACTCGACGCGCTTCCCGACGCGTTGGTACTGGTCAACGCCAACGGGACCGTCGTCAACGCCAACACCATCGCCCTGGAGGCCTTCGAGGCACCAGGGACCGCTCTGGTGGGGCGGGGGCTGCTGGACCTGCTGCCGCAGTTCGACTCCAGGCTCATCCCCGGTTCCATGCGACGGCCCGACCACATGGACCCGCGCGGCCGGACCAAGCCGACCCGGATGGTCGCCCGGCGGACCGACGGGAGCGAGTTCCCGGTCGAGGTCACCAGCGCGAACCTCGAGAACGGCCAGCAGGCCTACGACGGTTACGGCAACGGCGCCGATGAGCTGCTGATGCTCGTCGTCCGGGACCTGACCGGGACCGTGGACACCGAGGCCGAGCTGGCCCGCTCGCAGCGGCAGACCGAGATGATCCTGCGGGCCGCGTCGGAGGGTGTCGTGGGGACCGACACCGACGGGCGGATCGTGCTCGTCAACCCGGCCGCCGCTCAGATACTGGGTTACCGGGCCAGCGACCTCGGCGGGCGTGAGCTGCACGAGCTCGTGCTCCACTCCCGTTCCGACGGCACGCCCTTCGCGTACGAGGAGTCGCCGCTCGCCGACACCCTGCGCTCCGGGCGCAAGCACCGGGTGCGGGGGCAGGTGCTGTGGTCGAAGAAGGGGGACAAGGTCCCGGTCGACCTGACGACCGCGCCCGTCCGGGACGGCGACCAGCTCGTCGGCGCCGTGATGACCTTCGCCGACCGGCGGCCGTACGACATGCTCGCCGAGGAGAAGGCGGCCGTCGAGAAGCGCCACGAGGAGGAGCTGGAGCGGCTCTCCGAGGAGCACGCCTCCGAGCTGACCGCGCTGCGGCAGAAGCACGTGAACCAGCTGGAGGAGATCCAGGAGCAGCACGAGGAGGAGCTCGCCGCTGGCGAGGAACGCTACGCCGCCCTCGGGGAACGGGAGAAGGACCGCTACGAGGCCCTCGCCGGCCGGCACGAGCAGCTGCTGACGCTGCTCGCCCAGTCGCTGCGCGGCCCCCTCGACGAACTGCGCCGCGAGCTCTCCGCCCTGGCCGCCGACGACGCGGGACAGTTGTGGCCCGAGGCCAACCAGGTGCTCCACCACCTGTCGGCCGGCTACTCGCGGATCACGACGCTCATCGACAACGTCCTCGGGTACCAGCGCCTCGACACCGGGGTGGATGGCATCACCCGTACGAAAGTGATGCTCGACGCCGTCGTCGCGGCGGGTGTCGACGGGGCCGTGGAGCTGATCGGGCCCGGGCGGGTGCAGTTCGCCGTGCACGCGCCGCCCATCGAGGCCGAGGTCGACTCCCGGCTGCTCGCCACCGCGCTCGCCCACCTCGTCGCGGATGTCGCCGGTGTCGACGCGACCGGCAACGCGCCTGTCTCGGCGGGCGGTTACATGGACAACACCGTCGTCGTGGCGGCGGCGCAGCGCGGCGAGGTGGTACGGATCGAGGTACGCGGGCCGTACGCCGGGGGCGACCCGGTGCACGAGCCGATCGTGCGCGGGATCGTGCGGGCGCACGGTGGCGTGCTTCAGACGCACGAGGTGCCGGGCATGAGCGGCAGCGCGTACGTCCTCGAAGTCCCGCTCGGCGGCGGGGCGGGGGCCGTCGGGGCTCCGGGCCCGGCCGCGCTGGAGGCGGCGCCGGGCGAGGTCGCGCTGCCCGAGCAGGCCACCTCCGGCGGGCGGCGGCGGGCCCGGCGGTCCTCCACCGACGCCTTCCTGGACGTCGAGGGGCCGGCCGACGGTGACGGCGGCGAGGGCGGCGAGGCGGAGGCCTCGGCGCCGACCGGACGGCGCCGGCGACGGGCCGCCGCCGCGCAGGAGTCCGCGCCCGTCCCGGCCCAGGCCGCGGGCGAGGCCGGAGAGGGCTCCGGCGGCACCGGACGACGCCGTGGACGACCCGCCGAGGTCGCCGCCGGGGGCGGTGGCGAGAGCTCGGACAGTGGTGACGGTGGTAGGGGTGGTGAGAGTGGTAGCGGTGGCAGCGGTGGTGAAGGTGCGGCCCCGGTGGGCCCGGGCGCGGGTGTCGTAGGCGTCGCGGGCGTTGCCGGTGTCGCCGGGGTCGCCGGGGTTTCGGAGGGTGCCGTCGTCACCGCCGCCGAGTACGCGTCCGGGACCGCGGCCGCCGGGACCGGTCTGGGCGGCACGGTGCCGCCGCAGGGGGTGCCCGCACCCGGCGGACGTCGGGCCCGGCGCGAGACCGGTGAGCAGCACGCGCTGCCGCCGGCGCTGCCCGCCGTGGCCTCCCCCGATCCGGCCCAGGGTGCCGGGACGGCCGGCTCCGCCGAGGATCCGCAGCAGCCCACCGGACGGCGTCGGCGGGCACTGGCCGCCGCCACGGAGCGCGCGGCCACGCAGGAGACGGGTCCCCGTACGGTGTTCGCGCTGCCGCCCGCCGAGGCGGACCGCCCGACCGGCGCCCCGGCTGGGCAGCCGGCGAACGCGGCTACGACTCCGGTTCCGGTTCAAGGGGATCCGGCTCAGGCTTCGGCTCCGGTTCCGCTGCCGCTTCCGGGGCACGTGCGGGTTCCCGGTCAGGGTGGTGCCGCTGACGCCGGTGCCGACGACGGCCGGCACGACGCCGTGCCGCACAGCCAGGCCGACGACCACACTCCGCCGCAGCCGCATCCCACGAACGCGCCCACCGGGCGCCGCCGGCGGGCGGTCGGCCAGCGAGCGGAGACGGAGACCGCCGGGTCGCCCGCGCAGCAGGTCCCGGCTCAGGGCACCGCAGCGCAGGGAGCCGCCGGGCAAGCGGCGCCGGTCCCGGCGGGCGTGCCTCAGGCCCACGTGGCCGAGGGGGCTCCCGTCACAGTCGCAGGACAAGGCCATACGGCAGGACAGGCGGCGCCCCTGCCCGGGCAGCCGGTGCCTGCTGCCGGACAGCCGGGTCAGCCCGGGATGCCCGTTCCCGCGTCGGGTACGGCCGGGCACGGAGTCCAGATGGCCCCCGGCCAGCCGGTCGTGGCGCAGGGCGCGGCAGTCCCGCCCGGCGCGTCGGTGCCGACGGTGCCGACAGCTCAGGGGCAGGGTGTCCCCGTTCCGGCTCAGCACGCGTCCGGGCAGCACGCGTCCGGGCAGCTCGGCCTGCCCGCTCAGGCCGCACCGGGGCAGCCGGGACCTGGGCAGCCAGGGCTGGGACAACCGGTACCGGGCGCTCAGGGACAGGTCCCGCCCGGTCAGGCCGTCGTCCCGCATCAGGGGGTACCCGCCCAGGCGCTTCCGGCTCAGGAGGGCTCGGCTCAGGGGCTTCCGGCCGCTCAAGGCGTATCCAGCACCACCGGCGCGGGTCAGCCGCTGCCGGCCGAGGCCGCGCCCGGTCAGGCAGCGCCCGGTCAGGCAGCGGTCGCGCCGGGCCAGCCGGTCCCCGGCCAGGGTATTCCCCCTGGTCAGGCCGTCCCCGCCGGTCATGTCGTGCCCTCCGGTCAGGGCGCCCCGGTTCAGCCGGTCCCCGCCCAGGGCGGCGTCCCTCCGCAGGGAACTCCGGCCCAGGGCACGACCGCACCGGGAATCCCGGCACCGGTCCCGCCCGCGCCGGGCACCTCCGCACAGACCGCCCCCGCTCCCGCCCCGCAGCAGTGGCCCGGTGCCCAGGGCACGTCCGGCGCCGGCCTGCCCGTAGCGCCGAACGGCGCCGCCGGCCTCGTACCGCCGAACGGCGCCCCCGCCCCGCAGTCGCCGCAGCCCAATCAATCCTCAGAGGCCGCACCGGCCATGCCGGGCATGCAGGCCGCACAGGCCGTGCCGGCACCAGCCGCGCCGGCCCCCGGCGCACCCGTGCCCCCCGGCACCCCCCTCCCGCCACAGGCCGCCCCGGGTCATCCTCGCGCCGCCCAGCCGCTGCCCGCGGAAGCCCCGGGTGCCCCCGGTGCCATCCCGTCGGCCGCGCCCGCCGCGCCCTCCGCACCTCCGCCCGACCCTGCCGTCGATCCCAACTCGACCCAGGGCCGGGCCATCAGCGTGCGCACGCTCGGGCAGGGGGTGCCGTTCACGCGGCAGGCACAGGTGCAGGTGCAGGGTCAGTCCCCCGCCCACCCGCATCTCCACCCGGCGCAGCCCTCGGCCACGCCTCCGCCGCATCAGCCGGGCGGCTCAGGTCGGCGTCGCAAGCTGGGTACGCGGACCGATCCCGCCGTCGGGCACCCCGAGCAGGCGGCCCGTCCGCATCCGCAGGCCGACCAGGCCGGCGTACCGACGCAGGCACCGTCGCAGCAGCCGCATCCGCAGCCGTCCCTGGCCGGACAGTCCCGGCTGGCGCAGGCGACCGAGGGCACGGGGCGGTCGTACGCCATAGGGGCACCGGACGTGAACGCCGCCGAGGGTCCCGAGCCGCTGGACGGTCCGGGGGGCGCCGTCGAGGTGGCGGACCCGCCCCGGCCTCAGCCGATGGACGACGAGCTGCCGCCGGAGCCGCTCGACAACCCGCGCAGGCTGCTGGTGTGGCCGGCGCCGGACGTCACCACCCAGCAGGCGCTCAGCGACCGCGGGTACCGGCCGGTCATCGTGCACTCGCGCGAGGAGGTCGACGCGCAGATCGCGGCGTTCCCGGCCGCGCTGTTCGTCGACCCGCTGACCGGGCCGATCACCCGGACCGCGCTGCAGTCGCTGCGGCAGGCGGCCGTCGCGGCCGAGGTGCCGGTGCTGGTCACGGCCGGGCTCGGCCAGGCGTCGCGGGAGGCGGCGTACGGCGCCGATCCCGCCGTCCTGCTGAAGGCGCTGGCGCCGCGTGACACCGAGCAGCATCCGCCGCGGGTGCTGCTGATCGAGGAGCACGCGGAGATCGCGCTGGCGCTGACCGCGACGCTGGAGCGGCGCGGGATGCAGGTCGCGCGGGCCGCGAGCGACGCCGACGCGGTGACACTGGCGGGGCAGCTCAGGCCGAACCTGGTCGTGATGGACCTGATGCAGGTCCATCGGCGGCGGGCCGGGATCGTGGACTGGCTGCGGGCGAACGGACAGCTCAACCGCACCCCGCTGGTCGTCTACACCGCCGCCGTCGACCAGGCGGACCTGCCGCGGCTGGCGTCCGGCGAGACGGTGCTGTTCCTGGCCGAGCGGTCCACGAGTACCGAGGTGCAGTCGCGGATCGTGGATCTGCTGGCCCGGATCGGCATCAACTAGTGCCGCGGCAGGCAACGTTTGCCCGTCAAGGAGCGGCGTCCGGTGCGTGCTCTCGGCGTGCCGGCCGGAAGCCCTCGTACTGGATGTACTTGGGCTTTCGGCCGGTTCGGCGAGAGGGCGTGCCGGGCGTCGCGACGGGGCGAACGTTGCCTGCCACGGCACTAGCCACGACGCCGGTGTGGAGCGGGCTTCCTTTGCCGGATGCCGGGTGTGGCGAGGACCTCTGCCGGATGCCGGGCGTGATGAACGCCTGTGCCGGGTGCGGATGCCGGGTGTGATGAACGCCTGTGCCGGGTGCGGATGCCGGGTGTGATGAACGCCTGTGCCGGGTGCGGATGCCGGGTGTGATGAACGCCTGTGCCGGGTGCGGATGCCGGGTGTGATGAACGCCTGTGCCGGGTGCGGGTGCCGGGTGTGGTGAACGCCTGTGCCGGGTGTGCGTCCCGCGTGTCCTCCACGCGTACGTCTAGGGCGCGATCAGCCGCCGCGCCGCCTGCTTGATCGAGGCGCGCAGCCGCTCCCGGTCGGCGTCCTCCGCGCCCGTGAGGACGCGGCGCATCTGGGGGACGGCGGCGGCCCAGTTGGCGAGGGCCGTCAGGAGGAACAGCAGGTCGCGGGGCGGGAACGCGTCCGTGATGACGCCGCGGGCCTGGCCGTCCTCGATGGCGGCGACCTTGCGGGTGTAGTGGTCCTGGCGCTCGGTCTCGTCGGGGAGTTCGTCGCTGCCGTACTCGATGCCCTCCCAGAACAGGAGGCGCAGCAGTTCGGGGTGGGCGGCGTGGTAGTCGAGCAGGCGGTCGATCCAGCCCTCGATGTCGTCCGGGTCGACCGGGACGGAAGCGGCGAGGTCCACCATGCGCGCGCCGAGGACTTGTGTGAACAGCTCCGCCTTGTTGCCGAAGTAGGCGTAGATGAGCTGCTTGTTCGCCTTGGCCGCGGCCGCGATGCGGTCGATGCGGGCGCCCGCGATGCCGTGGCGGGCGAACTCGGCGACCGCCGCCTCGAAGATCCGGGCCTTGGTGGCCTCGGGGTCTCTCACTGCCATGAGGGCAGCGTACCGCCCTGGCAACCAACCGTTTGGTTGACGGGAATGCGTGAGCGGCGCACACTGTTGAGCCGGGCGTCCAACTAACCAGTTGGTTGTTGGAGTGGGCTCGAAGAAAGGGCCCTGGCCCCGAGACGCTCGCCGGAGAAGGAGTGACCCCGCCCATGCCATCCGCGACCCCCACCGCGCACACGGTCCGGACCCCCGCCGGGCCCGGCAGGACGGCCACCTCCGCCCTGTTCCTCCCCCTGATCGCCCTCTGCACCGCCGTCACGGCCGCCAACATCTATCTCGCGGCCCCGCTGCTCCCCCTCATCGCCCGCGACTTCGGCTCGACTCCTTCGGCCGTGGCCTGGATCGCCTCGGTCGCGCAGTTCGGCTACGCGGCCGGCCTGCTCGTCTTCGCCCCGCTCGGTGACAGCGTCAACCGGCGCCGCCTGGTCGCCGCCCTGTCCCTCGTCGCGGCTCTCGCCCTGGTCGCGGGCGCGGCGACCACCGGGACCACCGCCCTCGCCGCGACCGTCCTCGTCGCCTCCGCCGCGACCGTCGTCCCGCAGCTGCTCGTCCCGCTGGTCGCCCAGCGGGCCCCCGCCGACCGTCGCGCCCGCCATGTCTCGGCCGTCATCGCGGGCCTGTTCGCCGGCGTCGTGGCGGCCCGGGTGCTCGGCGGACTGGTCGGCCAGGCCTTCGGGGCGGGTGGTGTTCGTGGGCGCGGCCGTCCTGACCGCCGTCCTCGGACTGGTGACCGCCCACGCCCTGCCCGCCGAGCACCGCACCCGCACCGGCCCCCTCTTCTCCGGCCTCGCCGCCCTGCCGTCCGTCGTCCGCCGCTCCCCCGACCTCTGGCGCGCGTGCGTCCGCCAGGCCGGGATGTACGGTGCCTGGAGCGCCCTGTGGACCTCGCTCGCGCTGCTCCTGACGGCGACGGGCGGCTCGGGCTACGGCCTGTCGACCGCGACCGCCGGTCTCTTCGGCCTCTTCGGGCTGGCGGCGAGCGTGGTGGCGCCCCTGGCGGGCGGGCTCGTGGACCGCTTCGGCGCCGCCAAGGTCGTCCTGTGCGCGTACCTCCTCGCCGCGGTGTCCGTACCGCTGTTCTGGCTCGGCGGGCAGGTGATGGAGGCCCTGTTCGTCGCCGCCGTCGCGATCCACGCGGCCCTGGTGGCGTGCCACGTGGCCAACCAGACCCTGGCCCTGACCACCACCTCCACCCCGGCCACCGCCAACACGGCCTACGTCGTCGCCGGTTTCGCCGGCGGCGCCCTCGCCTCCGCCCTGGCAGGCCCGGCCTTCACCCATTTCGGCTGGAGCGGGGTCTCCGCGGTGGCGGGAGCGTGGCTGGTGCTGGGGTGGGCGAGCACGTCGGTGCGGCGGTGAGGGTTCCGTGATTCCGCAGGTAGCACGGCGGTAGTACCGCATAGGTAGTACCGATGTTCGTACGGGCTGTGCGCCGGCGCGTGCGTGAAAGACGGGCGCGTGCGTGAAAGACGGGCGCGTGCGCCGGGCAGGACCCTGAGGGTCGCCGGCCCGGCGCACGCGTGTGTCCTCGGCGGCAGCGGGTGACGTGAGCGAGGTGGTGACGTGAGCGAGGTGCTCTCAGAGATTCGTGACGTCCAGCTGCCCGTCGGCGTACTGCCTGCGCAGCACCTTCTTGTCGAACTTGCCGACGCTCGTCTTGGGGACCGACTCGATGATCGTCCAGCGTTCCGGGAGCTGCCACTTGGCGATGTGGGCCTCGTCGGCGAGGAAGGCGCGCAGGGAGTCGAAGTCGGCGGTGGTGCCCTCCTTGAGGACGACGGTGGCCAGCGGGCGCTCGCCCCACTTGTCGTCGGGGACGGCCACGACGGCCGCCTCGGCGACGGACGGGTGGGCCATCAGCGCGTTCTCCAGCTCCACCGAGGAGATCCACTCGCCGCCGGACTTGATGACGTCCTTCGCCCGGTCGGTGAGGGTGAGGTAGCCGTCGGGGGAGATCGTGCCGACGTCCCCCGTCTTCAGCCAGCCGTCCTCGCTGTACTTGTCGGCGGGACGCAGCAGTTCGGCGTCGGAGCCGTTGTAGTACGCGCCCGCGATCCACGGACCGCGCACCTCCAGCTCGCCGGCCGATTCGCCGTCCCACGGGAGGCGTTCGCCGCCGGGGCCGGTGAGGCGGGCCTCGACGCTCGCCGGGAAGCGGCCCTGGGTGAGCCGGTACGCGAACTCCTCCTCCGTACCCACCGCGTGGGCCGGCGGACGGGCGACCGTGCCGAGCGGCGAGGTCTCCGTCATGCCCCAGGCGTGGCAGACCCGCATGCCCAGCTTGTCGAACGCCTCCATGAGCGAGGGCGGACAGGCCGAGCCGCCGATGGTGACCTGGGTGAGGGAGGAGACGTCACGTGGCTTCGCGGTCAGTTCGGCGAGCAGGCCCTGCCAGATGGTGGGCACGGCGGCCGCGTGGGTCGGCTTCTCGCTCTCGATCATCTCGGCGAGCGGGACCGGCTGGAGGAAGCGGTCCGGCATCAGCATGTTGACGCCGGTCATGAAGGTCGCGTGCGGCAGGCCCCAGGCGTTGACGTGGAACTGGGGCACCACGATCAGCGAGGTGTCCTGGTCGGTCAGGCCCATCGACTGGGTCATGTTGACCTGCATGGAGTGCAGATAGATCGAGCGGTGGGAGTAGACGACACCCTTGGGGTCGCCCGTCGTCCCGGAGGTGTAACACATGGCCGCGGCCTGGCGTTCGTCCAGCTCCGGCCAGTCGTACGTGGTCGGCTTCCCGGCGATGAGGTCCTCGTACTCGTGCACCTGGACAGTGGCGCCCGCGAGGAGGGAACGGTCGCCGGGGCCGGTCACGATCACATGCTCGACCGTCTTGAAGTGCGGCAGCAGCGGAGCCAGCAGGGGGAGCAGCGAACCGTTGGCGATCACCACCTTGTCGGCCGCGTGGCCCACGATCCAGGCCAGCTGCTCGGGCGGGAGGCGGAGGTTCAGGGTGTGCAGGATCGCACCCATGGACGGGATCGCGAAGTAGGCCTCGACGTGCTCGGCGTTGTTCCAGGCAAGGGTGGCCACCCGGTCGTCGTCGACGACTCCGAGGTCCTCGCGCAGCGCGTGCGCCAACTGGGCGGCACGGACGCCTACCTCGGCGAAGGAGCGACGGTGCGGCTCGTCCTCACCCGTCCAGGTGATCACCTGCGATGTGCCGTGGACCGTCGACCCATGGGTCAGGATCCTGGAGATCAGCAGCGGTACGTCCTGCATGGTGCTCAGCACGGCGTCCTCCCGAGGCGACATTGCCTACGCGGTAGTAAGGGTTGCGCAGATTCTGCGCGCATACCGCGCGGTATGTCACTAGGGAAGGGTGATCGATCACATCACGTTGCACCCGCCGTGTGGAGACGGTACCGGGTTCCGGCAGCCCTACCGCCGGGTCCAGCGCCGCCGAGCCGCACTTGGGCCGGGGTGCTCGCGCTGTCTGACGGGGACTGGCTTGGGGTGCTTCTCGGCCACCGGGCCAGGGTCAGCCCGGAGAGCTCACGCTGCCTGACTGGGGACTGGCTCGGACTGGGACGGGCTCGGGCTGGGACGGGCTCGGGCTCGGACTCGGGCTGGGACGGGCTCGGACTCGGACTGGCTCGGACTCGGACTCGGACTCGGACTAGCTTGGATTGTTCCTGCTCACGCTGTCCGGCGGGGCCGGCTCGGAGGGCTTACGCCGTCTGCCGGAGGGCACACGCCGTCTGATCGGGGCCGGCTCAGGATCCTCACGCTACCGGGACAGCACCAGCTCGGGGTCCTCGCGCAGCTTCCCCAGCGCACGGGACACCGCCGACTTCACCGTGCCGACGGACACCCCGAGCACCTCGGCCGTCTGCACCTCACTGAGGTCCTCGTAGTACCTGAGTACGACCATCGCCCGCTGCCGGGCGGGCAGTTTCATGATCGCCCGCCACATCGCGTCGTGCAGCGCCTGCTGCTCCGCCGGGTCCTCGCCGGTGGGCACGGACTCCGACTCGGGCAGTTCGTCGCACGCGAACTCGTCGACCTTGCGCTTGCGCCACTGCGAGGTGCGCGTGTTCAGCAGCGCGCGGCGCACATAGCCGTCGAGCGCGCGGTGGTCCTCGATCCGCTCCCAGGCGACATACGTCTTGGTCAGCGCGGTCTGCAACAGGTCCTCCGCGTCGCTGGGGTTCGCGGTCAGCGAGCGGGCGGTACGCAGCAGCACCGGCTGGCGGGCCTTCACGTACGACGAGAAGGAGGGGTACGGAAGGGTCTGCGTCGCCGGCGTGGCGGCCTTCGAAGCGCTGGTGCAGACGAGTGTGGTCATGGCTCCACGCTATGAGCGCGGGCGCCTTCCGCTCATCGGCCGCAGGTCCCGAAGGCGAGTCCCCCTCAGGTTGTAGAGGTGGTGCTGGCTGCACCTCCTGGAGGTGGACGAGCGGATCGGGGCCACTGCGGGATTACCCCTGCGGGTCCATCCCCGGACCTTCTGTGCGATGACTCCCGGCGACCACCCCGGTCTGCCGCCACCCCTCAGGTCTGGCGCCACCCCTCAGTCGTCCCGGCGGCTCACCCGTCCGAGGTCAGCACCAGGCCCGATGTCGGCACCCCCGTCCCCGCCGTGACCAGGACCCGGCTCGCTCCCGGTATCTGGTTCACCGCCGCGCCCCGGACCTGGCGTACTCCCTCCGCGATGCCGTTCATGCCGTGCAGGTAGGCCTCCCCCAGCTGTCCTCCGTGGGTATTCAGCGGCAGCCGCTCCTCGGCCACGAAGTCGGACGCCTCCCCCTTTCCGCAGAAGCCGAACTCCTCCAGCTGCATCAGCACGAACGGCGTGAAGTGGTCGTACAGGATCCCCACATCGATGTCGGTGGGTGTGAACCCGGACGTTCGCCAGAGTTGCCGGGCCACCACGCCCATCTCCGGCAGGCCGGTCAGGTCGTCACGGTAGAAGCTGGTCATCTGCTCCTGCGCCCGGCCCGCACCCTGCGCGGCCGCGGTGACGACGGCGGGCGGGTGGGGCAGATCGCGGGCCCGCTCCACCGAGGTGACCACGATCGCCTGACCGCCGTCGGTCTCCTGGCAGCAGTCCAGCAACCGCAGCGGCTCGACGATCCAGCGGGAGGCCGCGTGGTCGGCGAGGGTGATCGGGCGGCCGTGGAAGTAGGCCGCCGGGTTGGTCGCCGCGTATCCACGGCCGGTGACCGCCACGTGCCCGAACGCCTCCGGAGTCAGGCCGTACGTGTGGAGATACCGCTGGGCCGCCATCGCCACCCAGGATGCCGGGGTGAGCAGCCCGAAGGGCAGGGACCAGCCGAGGGCGGCCCCCTCGGCCGACGGTTCCCGGTGCCGCACGCCCGAGCCGAACCGCCGGCCCGACCGCTCGTTGAAGGCGCGGTAGCAGACGACCACCTCGGCCACACCCGTGGCGACGGCGAGCGCGGCCTGCTGGACGGTGGCGCAGGCCGCCCCGCCGCCGTAGTGGACGCGGGAGAAGAAGGCCAGCTCTCCCATTCCGCAGGCCTGGGCGACGGTGATCTCCGGGTTGGTGTCCATGGTGAACGTGACCATGCCGTCCACGTCGGCCGGCCGCAGTCCGGCGTCGTCCAGTGCGGCCCGTACCGCCTCCGTCGCCAGCCGCAGCTCGCTGCGACCCGAGTCCTTGGAGAACTCGGTGGCCCCGATGCCGACGATCGCCGCACGTCCACCGAGGGTGTCCCGGGTACGGATACTCATCCCGCCGGCCTCCCGTCGCCCACGTCGCCCACGCCGTCCACGCCGTCCACGCCGTCCACGCCGTCCACGCCGTCCACGCCGATCGTGTCCATCACGTCCATCGCGTCGCCCAGGTCGACCGTGTCGCCCACCGGCACGGTGACCGTCACGGTGCCTGTCACGTGTCTGCCGATCGCGTTGGCGCCGACCACGCGCACGGTGGCGGTGTCGCCGTCCGTGCCCTGACTCACGTCCTCGATGGTGCCCGTCAACACCATCGTGTCGCCCGGATAGTTGGGCGCGCCGAGTCTGATGGCCACTTTGCGGAGTTCGGCCCGGGGGCCGAAGTGGTCCGTGACGTAGCGGCCGACCAGGCCGTTCGTCGTCAGGATGTTCATGAAGATGTCGGGGGAGCCCTTCTGCCGGGCCAGTTCGGCATCGTGATGGACATCCTGGTAGTCGCGGGAGGCGATGGCGCCGGCGACGATCAGCGTGCGGGTGACCGGGATCTCCAGGGGCGGCAGCGCGTCACCGGGTTTCATGCGGCCTCCTCCCGGGTGCGGCGCGGAAGACAGGGAGCACCAAGGCGTCCTCGTACTCCTGGAATTCGAGCCGGACGGGCAGGCCGATCCGCACCTTGTCATGTGCTACCCCGACCACGTTGCTGATCATCCGCACGCCTTCGGCCAACTCGATCAGGGCGACGGCGTAGGGAGGGGTGAAGGCGGGGAAGGGCGGGTGGTGCATCACGACGTACGAATAGACCGTGCCCTCACCGCTCGCCTCGACCGTGTCCCAGTCCGGGCCGCCACAGGTGTTGCAGCCGGGCAGCCAGGGGTGGCGCGGGGTGCCGCAGCCGGTGCAGCGCTGGATCAGCAGTCGGTGCTGCCGGACGCCGTCCCAGAAGCCGGCGTTGTCGCGGTTGACGACGGGGCGGGGGCGTGGGAGTGTCTCGCGCTGCGGCACGGGGGCGTACTTGAGGATACGGAAGCGGTGGGTGCCCGCGAGATCCTCGCCCACCCGGATGTCCGTCCGGGTCGTGACGAAGTGCCCCGAGCCCAGCTTCGTCGTCTTGCGCTCCGACACCGACTCGATCACCGTGTCGAAGGTGACCTCGTCACCGGGTCGAAGGGGCCGCACGTACTCCTGCTCGCAGTCGGTGGCGACCACCGAGGTGCAGCCCGCCTCGTCGAGCAGGGTGAGCAGTTCGTCGTACGCCTCGGTCCGGCCGGTGTGACCGGAGAGGCCGCCCATGGTCCATGCCTGGAGCATGGTGGGCGGGGCCATGGCGTCCGGGCCGGTGTACGCCGGGTGGGTGTCGCCCATCGCCTCGCACCAGTGCCGGATCATGGGCAGGTTGACGGGGTCCTTGCCGCTGCCGGCGACGGCGGAGGGCAGCCCCTCGTAGGCCTTCAGCCGCTCCACCAGGTTCTCCGGCTCCTGCCTGACCGGATCCTGCCGATACTCCGTTTTCCCCTCGCTCGCCGCCCACCGTCCTTTCGCCCGCTCTCGCCGCCCACCGCTCACCCCCGACTCGTCGCTCACCTTCGCCCCCTCGTCGTCCGACGTCCCGCCCGCATCGCGTAGACACTTCTGGTACACCGCAGCCACCGGTCCGGTTCCCACCGTCCTCACGAAGATTTCTGACTGTCCGTCAGATGCAGTGGGGTGTCAAGGGCGGCCCTGGCCGGGGAGCCAGGATGCGGAGCGGGCAAGGACGCGGGCCGGGCGGGGAGGCGGGACGGGCGAGGGCGGGACGGGCGAGGGCGGGACGGCCGGGGCGAGGACGGGACGGGGAGACTGCGACGCCGACGACCCGGGCGCAATGCGTTTGCGCGGCGATGCCGTAGCACCGCCGCGCAAACGCTTGTCCCCCCGGATCCTCAGATCCCAGCCCCCAATTCCCCGAATCCTCGAATCCCCGAATCCCCGAAAATCCCCACAGACCCTGAGCCCCCAAGCTCCGAGCCCCCAGCCCTCAAGCCCGCGCGCCCCCCAAGCCCGCGTGCTCCCAGGCCCCCGCCCTCGCGGCAGTTCAAGCGACCGACGTCCTCAGAGCACCGGCCCCTCAGATCACCACCACAGCGGGGTGAAGTTGACGGGCCAGCGGAAGGGCGGAGACGGCGGTGATGACGCGGGCGGTACGGATGCTTGCCATGTTGTTCCTCCAGAACGGTGTACACACCGGCCGCAGTGCCGGAAGTGCGTCAAGTACGGCTGTCACCAGGGAAGTTGGCCGACCGCCCCAGCGGTGGTGCACGACGTCGCGAGACCAGAGTTGCCCACCGAATCCCCGGCGAACCATCCCGGAAGCCGTTATTCGCCCTCAAGCGTGATGACATGTCGATAAACCCCTCTCATGACATCAAGTCGCAGCTCGGGACAGGCCGGACAACCGCACCCCAGGCCCCACACCGGGTGAAGCGTTACGACACACATCCAGCCAGTCCGCTCCCTCCGGCGAGTCCCATCCACCCCCTCTTCCATTTTTCGAACATGCGTACGAACATGGAGTCATGGCCACCACCGACCGGCAGGCCACGACGCTGGCCCTCGCACACGCCCTGTCAGCCGCCGAACGCGGACTGGCCGTCATCCCCCTGTCCCGGACGAAGCTCCCGGCCCTGCGCTCCCCTCACCGCGACGACCCAGCCACCCCGCCCTGCCACGGCGAATGCGGGAGCCTCGGGCACGGGGTCTACGACGCCTCCACCGACCCGGCACGCATCCGCGAACTGTTCGCCGCCGCGCCCTGGGCGACCGGGTACGGCATCGCGTGCGGCCTCCCGCCGCACCATCTGATCGGCATCGACCTCGACACCAAGTCCGGTACGAACTCCTCGGCCGCCCTGCGCGAGCTGGCCCTGCGCCACCTGTTCACGATCCCCGACACGGTCGTCGTACTGACCCCGAGCGGTGGCCGCCACCTGTGGCTGAGCGGCCCGCCGGACGTCGCCGTCCCCAACTCGGCCGGCCGTCTCGCCCCCGGCATCGACATCCGCGGCGCCGGCGGCTATCTCGTCGGCCCCGGTTCCCGTACGGACCACGGCGCGTACACCACTGCTCCGGGCACCGCCCAACTGGCCCCCGCGGCCTGCCCGCCCGCCCTCCTGCGCCTCCTGCTGCCCCCGCCCCGTACCCACCACCCCACGCCCGCGTCGACCGGCGACCACGGCCAGGGCCTCGTCCAGTTCGTCCTCGCCGCGCACGAGGGCCAGCGCAACACCCGCCTGTTCTGGGCGGCCTGCCGCGCCTACGAGGACGGCATCGGCCCCGCCCTCGTCGATCCGCTGGTCGAGGCGGCCCTGAACACCGGGCTCACCGAACGCGAGGCACGGGCGACGATCGCGTCGGCGGCGCGGATGACGGGACACCGGCCATGACGGCATGGACCCGGGGGAGCGCACCACGGGGGCCGCGGCAGGGGACCCCAGAGGCGGAAGACCACGACATCAGAGGCGCAGTAGGTGCATGAGGCGCAGTAGGTGCAGTAGGTGCAGTAGGTGCAGAAGGTACAGAAGGTGCACGAGCCCGAGGCCATCAGAGACGAGCAATCCGCGCCCCACAGCCGGTGCCCCCACCGCGGCACACCCGCGCCCCCGGAGACACCGGGGCAACAAAGATGCAGGGGACAACAGGCGCCCGGGGCACATCAGCATCCAGGAGGCCGAAGACATCAGGGGCGTGGGGGCGGCCCGAGAGCGTGAGAAACACAGGAGCACCATGCACCGCCGCCACCCTAGAGTGCCGACCATGTCCCTGAGCCGTGTCGTCCTCGTCTCCGGCCGTTCGCTCGACCTCTCCGAGCTGCGGTTCTCCTCGACGTACGGCGGGCTGCTGGAGGGCTACCCCTGCAAGCCGCTCAACGACATGCGGATCAAGGGACTGGTGGGGGAGGCCGGGCGGGCGTTCCCCACCGCGCCGGTGCATCTCGTGCCGCCTCCGCGCGAACACCCCGACCAGTACACCGGCGCCTTCGGCCCGGTGGAGGTACTGCCGGCCGTGGCGTGCGTGGGCGCGTTCCACTCGGCGGCGCTGGACCGGGACCACGATCCGATCCTGTACCGCTCGGCCCTGACCGTCGTCTGGTTCCAGCCCACCACCCAGGTGCCCTACGACTGCGACGCGGAGCCCGCGCTACGGGATCTCGCGTGGGAGGAACTGGCCCGGGACCACGAGCTGTAGCCCAGGTAAGCGGCTCCCGGAAATGACTTGCCCGCGACTGGGGCCGGCGTGTCAGGGTCGGTCGGTGACCGTCTCCCGATCCGACCTGCTGCGCCGGCAGTTCGACCTGACCTGGCCCCTGTTCGAATACCATCTCGACCGGTTGGAGCCCGAGGACTTTCTGTGGGAACCGGCGCCTCACCGCTGGACGGTCCACCGGACCGCAGACGACACCTGGGTACCCGACTGGGCGGAGACCGAGCCCGATCCCGTCCCCGTCCCCACCGTCGCCTGGCTGAGCTGGCACATCGGCTGGTGGTGGAGCGTGACCCTCGACCACCTGGACGGGCGCCCGCCCCGGGACCGCGCCGACGTCACCTGGCCCGGTCCCGGGAAGCCGGCCGTCGACTGGCTGCGCGAGCTACGCATCGCCTGGCTGACATCCCTGGCCCACCTCACGGACACCGACCTGGACGCCGTGGCCCCCTTTCCCTGGCCGCACGACCCGGAGCACTCCCTCGCCGACATGCTCGCCTGGGCCAACGCCGAACTGATGAAGAACGTGTCGGAGATCGGCCAACTCCGGCTGCTGCGGGCGGCGTCATCGACGCCGGATCCCGGATCCCACGGGCCGGCCGCACGACTGGACGGAAGTGGGAAACCGGCGAGTCGGGGTGGGACGAGGGCACGTAGTGGGGCTATGCGGAAGGGGTGCCGCTCCCGAGAGTGGCACCCCTTCTGACCTGCAAGTCTCTGACCTGCGCTGCGGTGGGTGTGGGATTTGAACCCACGGTGACTCGCGCCACGACGGTTTTCAAGACCGTTCCCTTAGGCCGCTCGGGCAACCCACCCCGCGCCGTCGGTACCGGCGGCGCGGGGACAAGAGTAACGGGTGGCGGGGGTCAGCTGTCGCCCGTACGTGAGCCGAGGGTGAGTTCGACCGTTCGGGTCTTGCCGCCGCGCTCGTAGGTGATGGTGACCTTGTCTCCGGGCTTGTGGGTCCAGATCTCGCCGATCAGGGTGGGACCGGAGTCGATCACGTGGTCGTCGAGCTTGGTGATGACGTCGCCGGGCTTGAGGCCTGCCTTGTCGGCGGGGCCGCCCGCCTCCACCGCGTCGGAACCGCTGGCGCCCTGCTCGGTGATCTTGGCGCCGCCCGTGCCGTCCTCCAGGGAGACGGACGCGCCGATCTTCGCGTAGACCGGCTTGCCGGTCTTGATCAGCTGCTGGGCGACGTACTTGGCCTGGTTGATCGGGATGGCGAAGCCGAGGCCGATCGAGCCGGACTGGCTGGTGCCGCCGAGACCCCCACCGCTGGTGGACTGGATCGCGGAGTTGATGCCGATGACGTTGCCCTGCGCGTCGAGCAGCGGGCCGCCGGAGTTGCCCGGGTTGATCGACGCGTCCGTCTGGAGAGCGCTCATGTAGGAGGCGTTGGATCCGCTGCCGTCGCTGGAGGCCACGGGACGGTCCTTGGCGCTGATGATGCCCGTGGTGACCGTGTTCGACAGGCCGAAGGGAGCGCCGATCGCGATCGTGGAGTCGCCCACCGCGACCTTGTCGGAGTTGCCCAGGGTGAGCGGCTTGAGGTCCGAGGGGGCGTTCTCGAGCTTGATCACCGCGACGTCGTAGCCCTGGGCGTGGCCGACGACCTCCGCGTTGTACTTCTTGCCGGTCGGGAAGGTCGCCGTGACCTTGCCTCCGTCCACGGCGTCCGCCACCACGTGGTTGTTGGTGACGATGTGGCCCTGGGTGTCGAAGACGAAGCCAGTGCCGGTGCCGCCCTCGCCGCTGCTGCTCTCGGCCTCGATGGTGACGGTGCTGGGCAGCGCCTTGGCGGTCACGCCCGCGACCGTGCCCGGGTCGCGCTTGAAGGAGCCGCCGCTGTCGGAGGCGGAGACGGTCGTCGAGCCGCTGCTGTCGTTGTCCTTGGCCAGGGTGTAGCCGAGTCCGCCGCCCAGACCGCCCGCGACCAGCGCGGCCACCAGGACCGCGGCGACCAGTCCGCCGCGCCCGCCGCGGGGCTTCGGCGCGGGCTGCTGGTAGGAGGAGCCCCAGTGGGTCCCGGCACCTCCCGAGCCGCCGTCGGCGTACGACGGGGTGGCCGGCGGCGGGGGCGGCGGCCAGCCGCTCTCCGGGGCGGGGCCACGGGCGCCCTGTCCGTGGGGCGCGCCGCCGGTGCCCGCCGAGGCGTAGGCGGGGGCGGGCGCCTGGCCGGCGTGCACCAGGTCCTGCTCCTGTGCGCCGGGATGCCCTGACGGCACCGGCGGGATCGGAGTCGTCGGGGCGCCCCCGGCGGGAGCGGCGTGCTCCTGGGACGCCGAAGCAGCGGGAGCATCCACCGGCACGGGGGGTGCGGACGGGGCCGGGGGTACCGCGGTGCCCTCGTTCTCGGTGCTCACAGCTTGTCTCCTCGATCCACGGCTGTTGTTGTCGGTCGCACTCGGCCGCGCGCATTCACGTTGCCCGACGGTCCGGCGCGATGCAGCTGTGCATGTCTTTTTGTATGCCGTCAGCTTTTCCCATGAGCCGTCAGAGCACCATAAGCGCTGCCTGTGGGTCCGCGGCCACTCTTTATATAGGTCATCCCAGGCAAACAGGACGCAATTCGAGACCTCCGTTCGCACGGGTACCCGCGCGCGGTGGCACCATGACGCGGTGACCCACGCACGACAGCACCGCACTCAGGTCGTCGCCCACCGCGGAGCCTCCGAAGAGGCCCCGGAGCACACCCTGGCCGCGTACCGGAAGGCGATCGAGGACGGTGCCGACGCCCTCGAATGCGACGTGCGCCTGACCGCGGACGGCCATCTGGTCTGCGTCCACGACCGACGCGTCAACCGTACGTCGAACGGTCGCGGAGCCGTCTCCGCACTGGAGCTCGCCGACCTCGCCGCTCTGGACTTCGGCTCCCGCAGGACGCGGGAGTTCTGGCGCACGCGCGACGAGGAGCCGGACTGGGAGTTCCGCCCCGAGGACCGGGAGGACACCTCCGTACTGACCCTGGAGCGACTGCTGGAGCTGGTCGCGGACGCCGGCCGGCGGGTGGAGCTGGCCATCGAGACCAAGCACCCCACCCGGTGGGCGGGGCAGGTCGAGGAACGGCTGATGCACCTGCTGAAGCGTTTCGGGCTCGACGCCCCCGAGTCCGGCGACGAGTCGCCGGTCCGCGTCATGAGCTTCTCGGCGCGCTCGCTGCACCGGGTGCGTGCCGCCTCGCCGACGCTGCCGACGGTCTATCTGATGCAGTTCGTCTCGCCCCGGCTGCGCGACGGACGCCTGCCCGCGGGTGTCCGGATCGCGGGCCCCTCGATCCGGATCGTGCGCAGCCATCCCGCCTACATCGAGCGCCTGAAGCGGGTCGGCCACCAGGTGCACGTGTGGACCGTGAACGAGCCGGAGGACATCGACCTCTGTCTGGGCCTGGGCGTCGACGCGATCATCACCAACCGCCCGCGCGCGGTGCTGGACCGGCTCGGCCGCTGATCCATGCACAGACCTTGACCGGACCGCACGCCTGAGGGCATCCTCCAGCTTCGGCCACACCATCGAAATCCAGCCACACCATGACAGGGAGTGCTCCGGCGCGTTCGGTCCGTATTCGATCGTTACGAGTGCGTCGCCGGACCTGGATCGGCCGGTTTCCGGTACAGGCCAATGGGGCATCCACACCGTGGCGTGGGGCAAAGGAGGTCTCGGGGGTGGCGTTGGTGGTGGCACAGGAGGTGCCCACGTCGTCGAGCATGGCCGTACCCCATGGCCCTGCGGGCGTGGGCAAGGCGAGGCACCGCATGCGGGCTCAGTTGCGCAGGGGCGGGGTGTCGGAGTCGGTCATCGATGACGCCGTACTGATTCTTTCCGAACTTTTGAGCAATGCGTGCAAGCACGGCAGGCCACTGGGCGACGCCCTGGCCGGGGACGGCGACGTCCGCGCCGCCTGGCGGGTGGACACGGGCGGCCGGCTCACGGTCGAGGTGACGGACGGCGGCGGGCCCACCCGCCCGGCTCCCGCCACGCCCTCGGTCACCGCGCACGGCGGGCGCGGGCTGAACATCATCACCGCGCTGGCCGACGACTGGGGCGTACGCGACGACGCCCGGGGCGAGGTCACGGTGTGGGTCCTGGTCCATGCCGACGTACACGATCCGGACGCGGGCCACCGGCGTCACGACTTCGCCACGCGCGTCATGGCACCGGCGGTGCCGGCCATGCCCGGACTCGACTTCGCGGACGCGTTCGACGACAGGGACTGAGGCGGGCCCGGCCCGGCCCTCCGACGCACGTCGGGCACCGCGGGGACCTGGGCACTCCCGGGATCCGGCCACTCCGGGACCCGGCCACTCCGGGCTCCGGCCCCCCTGGAACCCGGCCACCCCAGGACTGGGCACTCCCGAACCCGACCACCCCCGCGGCCCGGACACTCCGGATCCCGCCCCCAGCACCTGGGCCCTCCCCGCGCCCCACCCAGGCGGCGTCGCCGGCCAAAGCCGCCGCCCCAGTGGCCCGTGGAGCCCGCCCCGACCCCGTCACCGGACACCCCGGCGCGGTTGTCCACAGGCGGGCCCGCCGACCCCCCGTTGTCCACAGGCTCGCGTCGGTCAAGTCTTGAACGGCTAGGCTCGCGCCAGTACGAGACGAGCCGTCACCGGGAGACACCCACCATGGCCAAGAAGCGCCCCCAGACGAAGGCCAAGCGGCCGCAGCCCGGCGACGGGGAGATCCCTGTTGTCGGCGCCCGCGAGCCCTGCCCCTGCGGCAGTGGCCGCCGGTACAAGGCCTGCCACGGCCGGGCCGCCGCACAGGCCGTGACCGAGCTGGTGCAGCGTCCCTTCGAAGGACTGCCGGCCGAGTGCGACTGGGTGGCGCTGCGCGAGCTGGTGCCGGCCGCGACGGTCGAGCTGCCGCTGACGGGCGGCCTCCCCGAGGGCGTCCCGTCGGTGACGCTGGCCACCGTCCTGCCGATGGCCTGGCCCGCGCTGCGCCGCGACGACGGCTCGGTACTGCTCGGCCTGCAGAACGACACGGCCTCGGGCGACATCAGCCGCGACCTGGCCGACACCCTCCAGCGCGCCCTGACCGCGGACCCGGGCACACCGGTGGAGGGCCGCCGCGCCCCGGCCGACGGTCCGCGGTTGCAGGATCTGCTCGACCCCGAAGGCGCCTTCGAGCCAGTTGTGCACTCGGGCTTCGAGTTCTGGGTCCCGGATCCGGACAACGCCACGCCGGAGGTGGCCGCCTCCCTGGAACGGGCCAACGCCGCCGCCATCCCGACCGTGCGACTGACCGGTGTGGACGCGGCGTACTGGTGCGAGACCCCGGAGAAGAACCACCTGCGCTGGGTCATGCCGCACCCGGAGGAGCGGCTTCTGGACGCTCTCGCGCGGCTGCACGCGGCCGGCCGCTCCAGCCTCGGTGAAGGCACCCGCCTCGTGGGTTCCTTCCGCGCTCACGGGCTCACCGTGCCGGTCTGGGACCTGCCGAGCGCCGTCACGGCGGAGGACATCGAGAAGCCGGCCGCCGAGTTCGCCGAGCGCCTCTCCGGCGCCCTGGCCACGGACGCGCCGCTGACCGCCGACGAGCGTCGCGCACGCGGCGGTCTCACCAACCGGCAGGTCACGCTCAGTTGACGAACTCCGGGCGGCTGAACGGTCGTTCAGCCGCCCGGCAGCTCCACGACGCGCGGGCTTCTCCCACAACTCCCGTTCAGGACAAGCCAGTCGGTGTCCGAATAGCCGAGGACGAAGTGAGATCGAATTTGCGAACTGCCGATCTCTTGTTACCGTTCGAGTAGCCCGGTTGCTGGTGCATCCCCCGTCGCCAGCAACCGGGTCTTTTCCTGCGCGGACTTCTTTACGGAACGGAACCGGGCGTCAACTCCCGGCAAGCGCACCGGAGTTGCTCCCCGACCGCAGCAGCAGCCCGTCCCCGGCCCGCTCCGCGAACTCCGCGACCGCCGTGTAGCCGTCCAGCTCCGCCCGAGTGCGTTCCCGCGGCGTCTCGCAGATCCCCGGGTCGTCCTCGGCGGGCACCGCGCAGCGCATCAGCACGCTCCGGCCACCGGGCCCCATGAGGCTGAGGACGGCGTCCAGCGTGGCGCCGGTCGCGTTGCGGTAGTAGGTGCGTGCCCAGCTCTCCCCGCCCCGGGTCAGGACACAGGTCTGCGCCTCGACGCCGCCGGGCGAGGTGAGCTCGGGGCCGCAGCGCGCCGCGGTGGCCGGACCCGGTCCCGGGTGCGGAGCGCGCGGCAGCGGGGAACCGGCGGGCGCGGCGGAGGGTGCTGCGGCGTCGGCGCCCGCGGAAGGGCGTACGGCATCACGTACGGGCGGACGGCCCTCGTCGCCCACCTGGCCCGCGGACGCCATGGCCAGCGGCAGCACGACCGCGCATGCCACGGCGCCGATGAGCGCAAGCAGACGGACTCGTCGGGGATCCGAGGGTCGTCCCCCGCAGTGACGCAGCATGAGCGGAAGATAACGAGCGCGCGCGGGCGTCCCCTGCCGCCCGCGCGCGACACCCTCACAACTCGGGTGCGCTCACACCCGTACGAGTGAGGGCCTCGACCACCGCGTCCACCACGGCCTCGACGTCGGGCACCCACGGGGAGGCCGAGCCGGGCAGTGGTGCGCGCTCCCAGCGGATCTCGCCCTGGGCGGTCTCGGACGGCGGGAGGGCGAGGTAACCGCCCTCCCCGTGGAAGCGCAGGGAGCCGGGGACGTGGTCCTTGGCGTAGAGCAGCTCGCCCAGCTGCTCCAGGGAGTAGGGCTGGACGAGGATCGCCCAGCGGGTGGGCGAGGCGACGACCGGGCCGAGGCGCATGCCGCCGCGGTCGAGCGCGCCGAGGGCGCGAGCGGCCGGGAGGGCCGGCAGGCTGACCGCGCAGGGCGCCTTGCCGCCGGTGGCCAGGACGATCGGCGCGGCGGGCCGGTTGGCCCACCACCAGCGCACCATGCGCGCGTCGGTGGTGGCCGCGAGGAGGCCGGGGTCGAAGGGGTGAGCACCGGGCACCGTGCACTCGGGGTCCGGGCAACCACAGCGGTCGCGACCCTCTGGGTCCGCCGCCACACCCGGGAGTACGGGCCACTGCCATTCGGTCGCGAAGGTCAGGGCCGCGCTGATCAACTCACGCCTCCCGTCACTGCGCTGGGACAGGAGCCTGCGTCGCTTTCCGAGGATCTCGCGCATGAGCGCTCGTTCCTTTCCGTTGCACCGCTGGCAACACCGTGGACCACATCACACCATGTGTCGATCACTTCACTGTGCGTACCTTTTGGCGCATCACACCCCTGTCGCGGACAAGGGGAACCCCTATGGGCCGAACGTCGACTGCATCCACGGCAGTCGCGCCCACACTGCGGTCTATCAAAAACACTGCCGTGGCGTAGGGGTGGCGAAGTCTGGCGTTTGCCGTTCCGCGTATTTCTCTTCGCCTCCGCCACGGGAGGATGGGGCTCGGTCGTCGGTGGCTAAGACGCCCGGGTCCGTCGCCAGGTTCCGGGTGATTCCCAACCACCCCTGGCCTTCTCCGAGTACGTACCCAACACGACCGGTGTGACGCTCTGTGGAACAAGGCCAGTCGACCGCAATAAGCCCTTACCTGAGGCAGTTTTAAGCCAACTTCGCCTTTTGGCAAGTGGTGCATCCGTGAACCGTGGACACCAGCGATCCCGGCAGGACAATGCTGGACATCCCCTCACGAGTGCGTGTACATGTGGAGACACTGCCGGCGGCGCAGAATGACATGGGGGTTTGCGATGCTATCGAGCAATACGCACCGGTCGGAAAGCCGGACATCATGAACGCCCCTCACGCTCCGAAAGTGGCTGGAATCGATTCAACGGTTCCCTCACCCGCACACACTGTCGCGCCCGCGCCAGCCGCCTCGGGTGCCTCTGCCGTGCTCTCGCCCAACGCGCCGGGCGCCCTGCTCCAGGACCGTCTCGCCGGCTGGGTCTCGGACCTCACGACCCTGCACGAACTCACCGAACGTCTGGTCCGCACGGACGCGCTCCCCGACGCCCTCCAGGAGATCCTTCGGGCCGGCGCCGCCCTCGTGGGCGCCCGCCGCGGACTGGTCGTGCTGGAGCCCGGCGACGGACTCGGCCCCGACACGACCATCGGCCTGGGCCTCGCCCGCGCCGACCTCGGGCACATCGAGACGGTCCCGCGCAGCTCCCTGTCGTACGGGCGCATCCTGGACGGACTGCCGGGCGGAGACGCCGAGATCGCCGAACCCGACCTGTTCGCCGGGGACGGGCTCGACCCGCGCCACCGCGAGGTGGCCGCCCGCCTCGGCTACGCCGCCAGCTACGCGCTGCCCCTGTCGACGGACGGCTCCCCGGGGGGCACCGGCCGGCTCGGTGCCGCGGTGTGGCTCTACGACGAACCCGCCGAGCCGACCGAGCGCCGGCGCCACCTCGTCGGCCTGTACGCCCGCTACGCCGGTGAGCACCTGGCCCGGGTGGTCGAGGTCGAGCGCACGCGCGCGCGCATGGCGACGATCGCCGAGGAGCTGCTGCCGTCCCGGCTCCCCCGCGTGGCCGGAGTGCGGCTCGCCGCCCGCCACCGCACCGGCCCGCGCGGCGGCGGTGACTGGTACGACGCGCTGCCGCTGCCGGACGCGGCCCTCGGGCTCGCGGTGGGCTCGGTGACCGGCTCGGGGGCGAGCGCGATCGCCGCGATGGGCCGGCTGCGGGCCAGCCTGCGGGCGTACGCCGTGATGGAGGGCGAGGATCCGGTCGCCGTCCTGTCCGACCTGGAACTGCTGCTGCGGCTCACCGAGCCCGCCCGGTGCGCCACCGCCTTGTTCGCCTACTGCGAGCCCGCGCTGCGCCGGATCACGCTCGCCGGCGCCGGCCACTGCCCGCCGCTGCTGGTCGGCGCGCGGCGCACCGAGTTCGTGGAGACCTCCGTGTCGGCGCCGCTCGGCATGCTCGCGTGCTGGGAGGCGCCGAGCGTGGAGCTCCAGGCGGAGCCCGGAGAGACGGTTCTGCTGTACACCGACGGGCTGCTGCACCGCACCGGCGACCCGACCGACCGCGCCTTCGCCCGGCTGCACGCGGCGGCGGCCGGCGTGCCCCGGGCGCTGCGGCACGACCCGGACGCCGTCGCCGACCACGTGCTGCGCACCGTACTGCCCGGTGGGCGGGACCAGGCCGACTCCGACGAGGACGTCGTCCTGCTCGCGGCTCACTTCGAGTGACCGCTTGCGCTCAGGTCCTTCACTTCGGGTGACCGCTTGCGATCGCCTGCGATCAGGTCCTTCGGCCCTGAGCCCTTCCGGTACGACCGTACGATGGACGGGGTCCAGTGCCGTATCGAGGAGGATGACCGTGGCCGACGAGCTCACCCCGGCAGCGTCAGGTCCCGCTGTCACCGCAGCGGGCCCGGAAGAGCCTGAAGAGCCGATCAAGCAGCGGAAGAACGGTCTGTACCCGGGCGTGTCCGACGAACTGGCCGAGAACATGAAGTCCGGCTGGGCCGACACGGAGCTGCGTGACCTGGAGCCGATCGCGCAGGCCGCCGAGACCGCCGCCCGCCGGGCCGCGCTCTCCGCGCGGTTCCCCGGCGAGCGTCTGGTCATCCCGGCGGGCCACCTGAAGACCCGCTCGAACGACACCGAGTACCCCTTCCGGGCGTCGGTCGAGTACGCCTACCTCACCGGCAACCAGACCGAGGACGGCGTCCTGGTCCTGGAGCCCACGGCCGACGGCCACCGGGCGACGATCTACCTCCTGCCGCGCTCCGACCGCGAGAACGGCGAGTTCTGGCTCTCCGGCCAGGGCGAGCTGTGGGTCGGCCGCCGCCACTCCCTCACCGAGGCCGAGAAGCTGTACGGCCTGCCCGCCTCCGACGTGCGCGAACTGGCGGACGCGCTGCGCGAGGCCACCGGCCCGGTGCGGGTCGTGCGCGGGTACGACGCCGGCGTCGAGGCCGCGCTGACCGACAAGGTCACCGCCGAGCGCGACGAGGAACTGCGGGTCTTCCTGTCCGAGGCGCGGCTGGTCAAGGACGAGTTCGAGATCGGTGAGCTGCAGAAGGCGGTCGACTCGACCGTGCGCGGCTTCGAGGACGTGGTGAAGGTCCTCGACAGGGCCGAGGCCACCTCCGAGCGGTACATCGAGGGCACGTTCTACCTCCGCGCGCGCGTGGAGGGCAACGACATCGGCTACGGCACCATCGCCGCCGCCGGCCCGCACGCCTGCACGCTGCACTGGGTGCGCAACGACGGACCCGTGCGCTCCGGTGAGCTGCTGCTGCTCGACGCGGGCGTGGAGACACACACGTACTACACCGCCGACGTCACGCGCACCCTCCCGATCGACGGCCGGTTCAGCGCGATCCAGAAGAAGATCTACGACGCCGTGTTCGACGCCCAGGAGGCCGGTATCGCGGCCGTGCAGCCGGGCGCGAAGTACCGGGACTTCCATGACGCGGCCCAGCGGGTGCTGACCGAGCGGCTCGTCGAGTGGGGGCTGGTCGAGGGGCCGGTGGAGCGGGTTCTGGAGCTGGGGCTCCAGCGGCGGTGGACGCTGCACGGGACCGGGCACATGCTCGGCATGGACGTGCACGACTGCGCGGCCGCGCGGACCGAGTCGTACGTGGAGGGCGTGCTGGAGCCGGGAATGGTGCTCACCGTCGAGCCCGGCCTGTACTTCCAGGCAGACGACCTGACGGTGCCGGAGGAGTACCGGGGCATCGGCGTGCGGATCGAGGACGACATCCTCGTGACGGCCGAGGGGAACCGGAACCTGTCGGCCGGGCTGCCGCGACGCTCCGACGAGGTCGAGGACTGGATGGCGGCGCTCAAGGGAGCCTAGACCCGGCCTGGACGTGAAGCGCCCGCGCCTCGATGGGCCGGACCAGGCGTCCGGGTGTCGCGACGATGTCCACGGGGGGCTCGGCTTCGCGCCGAGCCCCTTGGCCACGGGCCGGTTCCCACGCTGCCCCTGGCTCCCAGCCGCTCCTCGGGCTGCCCGTCCGGTGAGCCCCTCCGCGCTCCGGGCGCGTCCAGGAACGGTGCCCCTGCGAGCAGTCCCGCGCTCGCCGAGGGCTGCACGCGCGCGTGCAGGTCGGTGTCGACGGCGTGCAGTGCGCACTCCGAGGAGGCCTCGGGCGCCGCTGAGGGAGCTACACCGCCATCAGCGGCGCGTCCTTCTTCCACTTCAGGATCTTGTCGAAGCTGACCACCGCGCCGCGCCGGCCGGGCTTGTTGCCGATGTGGACATGGTCGGCGAGTTCCTCGATGAGACACAGGCCCCGGCCGTTCTCTGCTCCGCTCGGGGCGGGCTCGACGGCCTGGGCGCGGGCGAAACCGGGGCCCGAGTCGGCGACCTCGATGCGGCACTTCTCGCCGTCGAGGTAGGCGGTGACCCGGTACGCCCCCGAAGAGTCGCCGTACGTGGTGTCGCCGCCGTGTTCGACGGCGTTCGCGCAGGCCTCGCTGAGGGCGACGGAGAGGTCGTACGAGACGTCGGGATCGACACCGGCGGTCTCCATGGTGCCGAGCAGGAGGCGCCGGGCGAGCGGCACGCTCGCGGCTTCGCGCCGCAGATGCAGTGACCACCAGATGCTCATGCTCCAGCCTCCTGGCTGCGGCTCGACATACCGTTACGTATTGCCGCGAGTGCCGCGGTATAAGCACACAGTTGACGTGATGCCGCCCATACGGGGGATGTGCCGGCGGTGGCGATCGGTGTATGTGGGGCAGCTCGTGGCACAGGTGACCTTCCGGTCGTACTGCCCGTACGTCATCTTGCGGACCTGCTGTATGGCGTCCATAAGGCCAGTGCGATGATGAGGCCGCCATGAGTGCCCCCCACCCGCGCACGGCGCGCTCCGGAGGAGATCTCCGGGTTCTGCGGGCCGCGGTGTTCGCCGCGGTCTGCGTCGTGCTGGCCGCGGCGGGTCACGCCCTCGCCTCCTGCGCCGCGGTCCCGCTGTGGACACTGGGCGCGGGATTCCTGGGGGCCGTCCTGGTCGTGGCGCCGCTCGCCGGACGCGAGCGCTCGCTGCCCGGGATCGCCGCGCTGCTCGCGGTGGGCCAGACCGCACTGCACGTGCTCTTCGGACTGGGGCAGCACGGGACGGTCGCCGGTACGGCCGCGACGACGCGGGCCCCGGGGTCGATGGCACCGGTGTCCGACGCCTCGCTGGTCGAGCAGGCCGCGCGCCTCGTGTGCGGCACCACGGCCGCGGCGCTCAGCCCCGCCCAGGCCCACCGGATCCTCGTCGACGCCCGGATCCGCCCGGGCACGGCCCCCGGCACCGGTACGGGCGCCGCCCACCATCCGGCGGACGCCATGTCCTCCGACGCCGGATCCTCCCTGTCGCTGCTGCCGTCCCTGCCGATGCTGCTGGGCCACGTCCTCGCGGCCCTCGCCGCCGGCTGGCTGCTGCGCCGCGGGGACTTGGCACTGCTGCGGCTCGTCGACCTGTCCACCGTGTCGGCGCACTCGGTCGCCGAGGGCGCTCTCGTACGGTCCCTGCGCGGGGCGCTCGCGCTGGTGCGCGCCCTTCGCGCCGGGCTGCCGGGCCTGCCGCAGGACGGTCCGCTTCCGCCGCGCACCGCGCTGTGCGCCCCGCCGGAACCCCGGACCAGCGCACTCCAGCACACGGTGATCAGGCGCGGTCCGCCCGCCGCCGCGGTCGTCCTCGCCGCCTGACACGACGCGACCCGCCCGCTCCACCTCCGTGGGGAAGGGCCGCCGTCGTGCGGCACGCGCGCGTGCCCATGCTCCCGGCCGTCGGCCTGGACCGGCGATCACCGGCGCGGCTCACCGGCCGTTCCCGCTGATCGCTTCCGCCGCGCACGCGTACCCCTCCTCACCACCGGAATCACCGGCATCACCGGAACCCACTGAAGTGGAGTGCTCTGCATGAAGGCTTCTCGTCTCGCCACCGCCGGCGCCCTCGCCGCCTCGGCCGTCGTCGTACTGTCCTCACCCGCGTTCGCGCATGTCGGCGTGCAGCCCGAGGGGACGGCCGCCAAGGGCGGTTACGCCGTCATCGACTTCAAGGTCCCCAACGAGCGCGACAACGCCTCCACCACCAAGCTGGAGGTCACCTTCCCGGCCGACCAGCCGCTGGCGTCGGTCATGCCGGAGCCGGTGCCCGGCTGGGACATCAAGGTCACCAAGTCCAAGCTCGCCAAGCCCGTCGAGGCACACGGCAAGCAGCTCACCGAGGCCGTCACCAAGGTCACCTGGACCGCCGACGGCAAGGGCATCGCACCCGGCTTCTTCGAGAAGTTCCCCGTCTCCGTCGGCGCGCTGCCCGAGAACGCCGACCAGATGGTCTTCAAGGCGATCCAGACGTACTCCAACAAGGAGGTCGTGCGCTGGATCGAGGAGCAGAAGGAAGGCGAGGAGGAGCCCGAGACGCCGGCTCCCGTGCTCACGCTGTCCGCCGCCGAGGACGACCACCACGGCGCCTCGGCGACCGATGACGCCTCCTCCGACGAGACGGCGGCGGACACCGAGAACGCCTCCGCCGAGACCGCGGCCCCGGCCGACACCAGTGACACCACCGCCCGCGTCCTCGCCGTGGTCGGCATCGTCGTCGGCGCACTGGGCGTCGCCTACGGCGTACTCGCCGGCCGCCGGCGCACCAACGCCTGAGATCACTCATCCGCTCGCACACCGAGGTCGTCCGACGCTCGTCGGACCACGCCCACGACCCCGGTGCGCGTCGGGCCATCACATCTGGGACATTTCTCTATGCGCAAGAAGACGTTCGCCGCGGCCGCGCTGATCGCCGCCGCCACCCTGACCCTCTCCGCCTGCGGCAGCGGTGACGACAGCGGCTCCCCCGTATCGGTGGTGTCCGAGGAGGCGGGGTCGGACAAGGCCGTCACCGTTCTCGACCAGCCGTTCGAGAAGCCGGACCTGGTGCTCACCGACACCCGGGGCAAGAAGTACGACCTCCGCGCGCAGACCGCGGGCAAGCCGACCCTGGTCTACTTCGGCTACACCCACTGCCCCGACGTCTGCCCGCTGACCATGAACAACATCGCCGTCGCCAAGAAGCAGCTGCCCAAGTCGGAACAGGACGAGCTGCGTGTGGTGTTCGTGACGACCGACCCGGAGCGGGACACCTCCGCCGAGCTCGGCAAGTGGCTCAAGGGCATCGACGCCGAGTTCGTCGGCCTGACCGGCGACTTCCCCACCATCCAGGCCGGCGCCCGCACCCTCGGCATCTCCATCGACCCGACGAGCAAGGACAAGAACGGCAAGCTCGTCTCGGTGCACGGCACCCAGGTCGTCGCCTTCTCCCCGAAGACCGACGCGGGCTATCTGCTGTACGGCGAGGACGCCACGGTCGACGACTACACCAAGGACCTCCCCAGGATCGTCAAGGGTGAGAAGCCGTGAGGCGTCCCTCCGGGCCGGCCCTCGGGTCGGCCGGGGCCCTGGCCCTGCTCCTGGTCCTGGCCGGGTGCGGCTCGGACTCCGGCTCCGGCGGCGAGGGCGGCCTGTCCGTCTCCGGCGCCTACGTCCCGCAACCGGTCTCCGCCGACATGGCGGCCGGTTTCCTGACGATCGTCAACGACAGCGGTACGAAGGACGAGCTGACCTCGGTCACCAGTGACGAGGCCGGCGAGGTCACCGTGCACGAGACGGTCGGCGGCGCGATGGAGGAGGCCACCCGGCTCCCCGTGCCCGCACACGGCCGGCTCGTGCTCAGGAGCGGCGGCAGCCATCTGATGTTCGAGAACCTGAAGCGCATGCCGAAGCAGGGCCAGACCATCTCGGTCGAACTGCACTTCGCCGAGTCCGACCCGGTCGCCGTCACGATGCCGGTGAAGCCGGCGACGTACACCCCGACGACCGGACACTGACGGAGGGACCCCCTTGACGCCGACCATCGCGCCCCGCGTCCGGACGCTGGTGCTGCTGCTCCTGGCCGCGACCGGGCTGCTTCTCGCCACGGCCGCGCCGGCCTCCGCGCACGCCGCGCTGACCGGCAGCGACCCCCAGCAGGGGGTGGTGGTCGACAAGGCGCCCGCCCAGGTCTCGCTGACCTTCTCCGAGCAGGTCTCGGCGTCCGCCGACTCGCTGCGCGTGCTCGACCCCAAGGGCAAGCCGGTACAGAGCGGCAAGCCGTCCAACGTGAGCGGCACGACCTACGCGGTACGGCTGCACAGCGGCCTGCCCGACGGCACGTACACCGTCAGCTACCAGGTGGTCTCCGCGGACAGCCACCCCGTCTCCGGTGCCTTCACCTTCTCCATCGGCTCCCCCTCCGCCACCTCCGTCTCGGTGTCCGGGGAGACCGCGGGCGGCGGGGTCGTCGGCTGGCTGTACGGGTTCGGCCGCTACCTGTCGTACGCCGGCTTCGTCGTGCTGACCGGTGGCGCCGCCTTCGTGCTCGCCTGCTGGCAGCGCGGTTGCGGGGTGCGGGCCGTGCAGCGGCTCGTGGTCTCCGGCTGGCTCGCGCTCACCTTCGCCACGCTCCTGCTGCTGCTCCTGCGCGGCTCCTACACCGGCTCCGGGAAGGCCGGCGACGTCTTCGACCTGGATCTGCTCGGCCAGGTGCTCCAGACCAAGACGGGCGCGGCGCTGGTGTCCCGGCTGCTGCTGCTCGCCGCGGCGGCCCTGTTCATCGCGGTGCTCTTCGGGGCGTACGAGAAGCGGGAGGCCGAGGAGAAGCGGGACCTGACCTTCGGGCTCGCGACCGGCGGGACGGTCGTGGCCGCCGGGCTCGCCGCGAGCTGGGCGATGTCCGAGCACGCCTCCGTGGGCCTCCAGGCGGGTATCGCGATGCCTGTCGACGTCGTCCACCTGCTGGCCGTGGCGGCCTGGCTCGGCGGGCTCACCACCCTGCTCGTCGCCCTGTACCGGGCGCCCTCGGACACGCCCGTCGACGCGGCCGCCGTCCGCCGGTTCTCGGCCGTCGCCTTCGGCAGTGTGGTGGCGCTGGTGCTGACCGGGACCTACCAGTCCTGGCGCCAACTCGGCTCCTGGTCGGCGTTCACCGACACCCGGTACGGACAGTTGCTGCTGGTCAAGATCGGGCTCGTGGTGCTGCTGGTCGGCGTCGCGTTCCTGTCCCGGCGGTGGACGGCACGGCTGGCCGACACGGTGGTCCAGCGGGCGAAGCCGCAGAAGCAGCGCGTCCCGGCCACCGCCGCCACGGCGGACGCCAAGGGGTCCGGTGGTTCCGAGCGGGCCGCCCAGCTCGCCCGGCAGCGGGCCGCGGTGGACGCGGCGAAGCGGAAGCAGGCCCGGGACGCCGACCCGAACCGGTTCGGGCTGCGCCGCTCGGTGCTCGCCGAGGCCGGGGTGGCCGTCGTACTGCTCGCCGTCACCACCGTGCTGACGCAGACCGAGCCCGGGCGCACGGAGGAGGAGGCCAAGGCGGCCGCCTCGTCGTCGTCCTCCTCGAGCTCGGCGTCCGGCGCGCTGACCCTGGACATGACGTTCGACACGGGCGGCGAGGACGGCAAGGGGGTCGTGACGGTCGACTTCGACCCCGCGCGCGTGGGCGGCAACGAGATGCACGTCTACGTCCAGCGGCCCAACGGACGCGCCTTCGACATCCCCGAGGTGAAGATCGCCTTCACCCTGGAGTCCAAGGACATCGGGCCGCTGCCCGTCGTCCCCGACCACATCACCACCGGTCACTGGTCGGCGAACGGGGTGCAGATCCCCATGGCGGGCGACTGGACGGTCGCGGTGACCGTGCGGACCTCCGACATCGACCAGACGACCGTCTCCAAGAACGCGCAGATCGGCTGAACCACCATGCCTGACCAGTCCATTCCGGAGGCCCGGACTCCCGCGCCGCAGACGGGGCCCGTCGAACCGGCCGTCGAACCGGCCCCCACGGCGGCCGGTCTCACACGGCGGAAGCTGCTCGGGACCGCGGGCACCACCGGGCTCGTCCTCGGTGCGGCCGGCGGAGCCGTGGGCTACACGGCCCAGCCGTCCCAGGCCGCCCCGCTCACCTCGCTGGGCACCGCCCAGGTGATGTTTCACGGGAAACATCAGTCCGGGATCACCCAGGGCCTCCAGGCCCGCGGCCACCTCGTCGCCTTCGACCTGGCGCCGGGAGCGGGCCGCAAGGAGGCCGCCGCGCTGCTGCGCCGCTGGTCGCGGACGGCCACGCGGCTGATGGCGGGCGAGGCTGCGCCCCACGAGGACACGGACGTGGCCCGGGACGCCGGCCCGTCCGCGCTGACGATCACCTTCGGCTTCGGCCACGGCTTCTTCGGCAGGACGGGTCTGGAGAAGCAGCGCCCGGTCGCCCTGGACCCGCTGCCCGACTTCTCCTCGGACCACCTCGACAGGAAGCGCAGCGACGGCGACCTGTGGGTACAGATCGGTGCCAACGACGCGCTGGTCGCCTTCCACGCCCTACGCGCGATCCAGAAGGACGCGGGCAGCGCGGCGCGGCTGCGCTGGCAGATGAACGGCTTCAACCGCTCGCCGGGTGCCACCTCCCATCCCATGACGGCCCGGAACCTGATGGGCCAGATGGACGGCACCCGCAACCCGAAACCGAGCGAGCCCGACTTCGGCCGGCGCGTCTTCGTACCCGAGTCCGGCACGCCCGCGTGGATGGCGAACGGCTCCTACGCCGTCGTACGCCGTATCCGCATGCTCCTCGACGACTGGGAGCAGCTCCCGGTCGCGGCCCAGGAGAGCGTCATCGGGCGCCGCAAGTCCGACGGGGCGGCCCTGTCCGGGGGCACCGAGACGACCGAGATGGACCTGGAGAAGACCGACGCCCAGGGCAACCTGGTCGTCCCGATCAACGCGCACGCCCGCATCACGCGCCCCGACCAGAACGGGGGTGCGGCGATGCTGCGGCGCCCGTTCTCGTACCACGACGGCTTCGACGCGGACGGTGTGCCGGACGCGGGCCTGCTGTTCGTCTGCTGGCAGGCGGATCCGCTGCGCGGCTTCGTCCCGGTGCAGCGCAAGCTCGACCGGGGCGACGCCCTGTCGCAGTTCATCCGCCATGAGGCGAGCGGCCTGTTCGCGGTGCCGGGCGGGGCGGCGGAGGGGGAGTACGTGGGGCAGCGGCTGCTGGAGGGGTGAGTTCACCCCTGGGAGGGACGGGGCAGGAAGGTTACGCCGGGTTCGGCAAGGCCTATTAGGGTGAGGTCATGCCAGCGAGCTACGGATATCTCGGTCCTGAGGGCACGTTCACCGAAGTCGCCCTGCGTACGCTTCCGGAGACGGCGACGCGGGAGCTGATTCCGTATGTGTCGGTGCAGTCGGCGCTGGACGCGGTCCGCGGCGGCGAGACCGAGGCCGCGTTCGTGCCGATCGAGAACTCCGTCGAGGGCGGCATCACGACGACCCTCGACGAGCTGGTCGCGGGCGAACCGCTGATGATCTACCGCGAGGTGCTGCTGTCGATCACCTTCGCGCTGCTCGTCCGGCCGGGCACCCAGCTGTCCGACATCAAGACCGTCTCCGCGCATCCGGCCGCCCAGCCCCAGGTGCGCAACTGGCTGAGGAAGCACCTCCCGGACGCCCACTGGGAGTCCGCCGCCTCGAACGCGGACGCCGCCCGCCTCGTCCAGGCAGGTCAGTACGACGCCGCCTTCGCGGGCGAGTTCGCGGCCGCCCGGTACGGCCTCACCGCGCTGGAGACCGGGATCCACGACGCGGAGAACGCCCAGACGCGGTTCGTGCTCGTCGGCCGGCCCGCCCGGCCCGCCGCGCCGTCCGGCGCCGACAAGACGTCCGTCGTGCTGTGGCAGCGTGACGACCACCCCGGTGGTCTGCGCGACCTGCTGGGCGAGTTCGCGACCCGTGGCATCAACCTGATGCTGTTGCAGTCCCGGCCCACCGGCGAGGGCATCGGCAACTACTGCTTCTGCATCGACGCCGAGGGCCACATCTCCGACCGCCGGGTCGCCGAGGCGCTGATGGGGCTCAAGCGGATCTGCCTCCAGGTGCGCTTCCTCGGCTCGTACCCGCGGGCCGACGTGGGGGTGGAGGGCGTGCGCCCGCTGCTGAAGGGGACCTCCGACCAGGAGTTCGTCGCGGCGTCGGACTGGGTGGCGCGCTGCCAGGACGGACGTTTCTAACCCGTTTCGGACTGCTCCTACCTGCATATGTTAGTTATCCACAGGAGTTATCCACAGGTGGGCTTCTCGACCTGGGGACAAGTCGACAACGAAACGCCATCCAGTCGACAAATCGCCCTACAGGCCCTCAGTTCGTCCACAGAGGTGCAGGTCACCCCTCGTCCACCTGTCTCCTTGGATCAATCCTTTGGAGCGACCCATTTCCACCCGAAAGTGGGTGGCAAGCTGGCCCGACGCAGGAATTGCCCGCCCGGAACGCCCCGTTCGGAATGATCACTTCCAACATCCACAGATCTTTCGCACACCCTGTGGATAACTTTTCCGAGCTGTGGATTCCTGTGGACGAGCCCGGCCCCAAGTCCCGCCCGAGGCAAGGGAATCGAACCGACGGGCCGCCCGCCACCTACCCCATACCAGGGATCTGTGCACCTTTTAGTGACACATGGAGCAATTCCCTCATAACGGAGCGTAAGCGACGATTCGCCGCTCCCGGGAATAGCGAGTCGTGGGCCGTCACCCCGCACCGGTAGCCTTGAGCGCGTGATTGACCTTCGCCTGCTCCGTGAGGACCCCGACCGTGTGCGCGCGTCCCAGCGCGCCCGTGGAGAGGACGTCGCGCTCGTCGACTCCCTCCTGTCCGCCGACGAACGGCGCAGGTCGTCCGGCGTCCGCTTCGACGAGCTGCGTGCCGAGCAGAAGGCACTCGGCAAGCTCATTCCCAAGGCCTCCGGAGACGAGAAGGCCGAGCTGCTGAAGAAGGCGAGCCAGCTGGCCGCCGACGTGAAGGCCGCCGACGCCGAGCGCGACGCGGCCGACACCGAGACCCAGGAACTTGCCCTGCGGCTCAGCAACCTCGTGCACCCCGAGGTGCCCGTGGGCGGCGAGGAGGACTTCGTCACGCTGGAGACGCACGGCACGATCCGCGACTTCGGCGCCGAGGGCTTCGAGCCCAAGGACCACCTGGAACTCGGCACGACCCTCGGCGCGATCGACGTCGAGCGCGGCGCGAAGGTCTCCGGTTCCCGCTTCTACTTCCTGACCGGTGTGGGCGCCCTGCTGGAACTCGCCCTGGTCAACGCGGCGATCGCGCAGGCCACGGCGGCCGGCTTCACGCCGATGCTGACGCCCGCGCTGGTCCGCCCGCAGTCGATGGCCGGGACCGGCTTCCTCGGCCAGGCGGCCCAGGACGTCTACCACCTCGACAAGGACGACCTCTACCTGGTCGGCACGTCCGAGGTCGCGCTCGCGGCGTACCACATGGACGAGATCATCGACGCCGACCGGCTGCCGCTGCGGTACGCGGGCTTCTCGCCCTGCTTCCGCCGCGAGGCCGGCTCGCACGGCAAGGACACCCGGGGCATCTTCCGCGTCCACCAGTTCGACAAGGTCGAGATGTTCTCCTACGTCGACCCGGCGGACTCGCAGGCCGAGCACCAGCGCCTGCTGGAGTGGGAGAAGCAGTGGCTGACGTCGCTGGAGCTGCCGTTCCGGGTCATCGACGTCGCCTCCGGAGACCTCGGCTCCTCGGCCGCCCGCAAGTTCGACTGCGAGGCGTGGATCCCGACCCAGGGCAAGTACCGCGAGCTGACCTCGACCTCGGACTGCACCGAGTACCAGTCCCGCCGCCTGTCGATCCGCTTCCGGGACGGCAAGCAGGTCAAGCCGCTGGCGACGCTGAACGGCACGCTGTGCGCCGTGCCGCGCACGATCGTGGCGATCCTGGAGAACCACCAGCAGGCCGACGGCTCCGTGCGTGTGCCCGAGGCGCTGCGTCCGTACCTGGGCGGCCGTGAGGTCCTGGAACCGGTCGCCAAGTGAGTACGTCCGCCGCTGGGGGGTTTCCCTACCGCCTGGTCGCGACCGACCTGGACGGAACGCTCCTGCGCTCCGACGAGTCGGTCTCGCGGCGCACCCGTGAGGCGCTCGCCGCGGCCACCGCGGCGGGCGCCGCCCACATCGTCGTCACCGGCCGCGCGGCCCCGTGGACCCGGCACATCCTCGACGACCTCGGGTACGACGGCCTCGCGGTCTGCGGCCAGGGCGCGCAGGTGTACCACGCCGGCGAACACCGCCTGCTGACGTCGGTGACCCTGGACCGACAGCTGGCCGCGGTGGCGCTGGCCAAGATCGAGGCGGAGGTCGGCCCGCTGTACCTCGCGGCGAGCCGGGACGGCCTGGACGGCGAGGTGCTGGTCGGCCCCGGTTACGCGGTCACCGGCAAGCTCCCCTCGACGCCCTTCACGGACGCGTCCGACCTCTGGACCGCTCCGCTGAACAAGATCTACATCCAGCATCCGACACTGACGGACGACGAGTTGGCCGAGGCGTCCCGCCGGGCGGCGGGCGGCTTCGTCACCGTGGCGATGGCCGGGGAGGGGATCGTCGAGCTGCTTCCGCTGGGGTTGTCGAAGGCCACGGGCCTGTCGCTGGCGGCCCGCCGGCTCGGGATGAAGGCCGCCGACACCATCGCCTTCGGCGACATGCCCAACGACATCCCGATGTTCGCCTGGGCCTCCCACGGCGTGGCCATGGCCAACGCCCACCAGGAGCTGACGGCGGTGGCCGACGAGGTGACGTCCTCCAACGAGGAGGACGGGATCGCGGTGGTGCTGGAGCGGTTGCTGGGCTGAGCCGTGGTGTTCCCGCGAGGCCCGGAACACCGGGGTCTGCGGGCCGGGAACACGCCGGGGTCCCGCGGGACGGGAACACGCCGGTCTTGCGGAGGATGCACGGATCGAACGTGCGCGGGGTCGCCCCCGACCACGACTTGCTTCTGACGCACAGCGCAAGCCGGTGCCTTGCCACTCGGCCAATCCTCCGGGTGGGCGGCCTCACGTGAGCGCGGTGCGCCACGTGCTCGAAGCGGCCGCCCCGGGCAGCTCCCGGTGGGGCGGACTCGACGGAGGAGCGAACTACTCCGGAGTGCGCCGCGGGCTGCCCTGCGGGGAGCTCGACGGACTGCCGTGCATGGACATCGTCGACCTCCTCCCCAGTGCGTGGCGCCGGCTCGACCCGGCGTCCTGGACACCTCCACTGTGCCCGCACGCCGTGTGCGGCGCCACCGATTAACCGGGGGCCCCGCACTGCTCACCGCCGCCGGCCGGCCCTCAGCGCCGCCGCCACCTGCGCCGGCGCTTGCTGAAGAACCATCCCGCCGGCGGCTCGTCGGACCGCCACGGCTGTGGCTCGGGCTTCTCCTCGCGCCAGCGCTCGGCGAGCATCCGGGCCCGCGCGGACGGCTCGGCCGTGTCGGCGGAGCGTATGAACTCCTCGTCCAGGACGAGATCGTCCCAGACCTCGTCCCCGGCCCGTGCGCGATCGTCATGCTCCGGCGTCTCGCCCGCCATCCCCGGTCCTCCCCACCGTGCGCCCTTGCCCGCCCCGCCCGTCCCCTTCGCCCAGTGTGCCCGGGCCGGGGTGAAGCCCCTGTCAATAAGCGGGGCGTCTACTCCTCGCCCGCGAGCGTCAGCGTCCGCAGCTTCTGTCCCGCGTACCAGGTGGCGAGGACGGTGACGGAGACCAGCAGGACGGTGGCCGTCACCAGTCCGACGTCCGAGGTCACCAGGTCGCCGCCGGCCACCTTGTGGGCCACGGCCAGCGACCACTGCTGGACGCTGAGCGTGCGTGCCCCGGCCACCAGGGAGCCGAACAGGGCCTCCCACACCAGTGCGTAGACGAGCCCGAACACCACCGCGTGCCGGGACACCGTGCCGAGCAGCAGGAAGAGTGCCGCGTAGGCGATGGAGGCGACCAGGGCCGCCACCGTGTAGGCGACGGCGATCTGCTGGCCGTTGCCGTTCAGGATGAAGCCCGCGATCAGTGTCGGCACCGCCGAGAACACCATCGTCACGGCGATCGCGACGATCAGCTTGGTGAAGATGATCGTCGGCCGCTTGATGGGCTTGGACAGCAGATAGACCACGGAACCGTCGTCGATCTCCGGGCCGATCGCGCCCGTGCCCGCGATGACGCCGATGATCGGCACCATGGTGGCGAGGGCGAATCCGCCCAGCAGGTCGGACGCCGTCTGGTCGTCGGCGCCGGCGAGGGCGCGCACCACGAGCGAGATGGCGATCAGCAGCAGCGGCAGCGCGCCGAGGATGAGGGCCCGGCGCCGGCCGAGCAGGGCCCGGTAGGTGAGCCGGGCGACTGTGGGGTCGTACATGGTGTGTGGCCTCCTACGCCGCGACGAGATACGAGAAGACGGACTCGAGGGACTCGTCCGACGGCGAGACCGTGAGCAGCCGGATGCCGTGGTCCCTGGCGACCCTCGGCAGCAGGACCGTGAACCGGCCGAAGTCGACGGCCTGGATGCGCAGTACGCCCTCCGCGAGGTCGACCTCGATGCCGGACGTCGACGGGTCGGCGATCAGCGCGGCCGCGAGGGCGCGGTCGTCGCTGGAGCGCACCAGGTAGCGGTGGGGGCGGTCGGTCATCAGGCGGCGGATCTTGCGGAAGTCACCGCTGGCCGCGTGCCGGCCGGCCACCACGACCTCGATGTGCCAGGCGAGTTGCTCGACCTCCTCGAGGATGTGCGACGAGAAGAGCACTGTGCGGCCCTCGTCGCCCATGCGCCTCAGCAGGTCCATGAGCTGCATCCGCTGGCGTGGGTCCATGCCGTTGAAGGGCTCGTCCAGCAGCAGCAGCGACGGGTCGTGCACGAGCGCGCTGGCCATCTTCACGCGCTGCCGCATGCCCTTGGAGTAGGTGGAGATCTTGCGGTCCTGCGCGTACTCCATCTCGACCGTGGCCAGCGCCCGCTGTGCGGCCTTGGGGCCCAGGCCGTGCAACTCGGCGTTGGCGACGACGAACTCACGTCCGGTGAGGAAGTCGTACATCGCCTCCCGCTCGGGGACGATGCCGATCTTCTTGTAGATCTGCTCGTTGCGCCACACCTGCTCCCCGTCGAGGGTGACGGTGCCGGTGGAGGGGGCGAGGAAGCCGCCCATCATGTTGATGAGGGTGGACTTTCCGGCGCCGTTGGGGCCCAGCAGGCCGGTGACGCCGGGGCCGATGGTCATGGTGATGTCGTTGACGGCGACCACGTTGCCGAACCAGCGCGAGACGTGGTCGATGTTGAGCGTGGTCACAGTCCGACCTTTCGGTAGCGGCGCATCAGGAGGCCGTAACAGGCGGCGATCAGGCCGAGGGTGACGAGGACGTACACCACGCCCTCCCCGTTCGTCGGGCCGACCGCTCCGGGGAACGCCGAACTCGCGCCGAGGAACGCGGACTGCACCCCGTCGATGAGCGTGATGGGCGAGAACAGGCCGATCCAGGCGATGGACCCGGTGCTGCCCTGGGCGTCGGCGATGGCCTGGAGGGTGGAGACGGCGCCGTAGGTGATGGTCAGCACGGCGATCACGGCCGCGATGCCGAAGCCGCGGCGCGGGGTGACGGCGGCGATGACCAGGCCGAGACCGGCGAAGAGCAGGGAGAGCAGTGCCACGGAGACCAGCCCCTGTGCGAATCCCTTGGTCTGGTCCGCGAAGTCGAGCTTCGCCAGCAGGGCACCCACATAGAGCACCAGCAGCGGGGCGGCGGTGAGCATGAACAGCGCCGAGGCCAGCGCCGCGTACTTGGCGCGCACGTAGTCCGCGGTCTCGATGGGCCGCGAGAAGTACAGCGGTACGGTCTTGAAGCGCAGGTCGCGGGAGACGGACTGGGGTGCCTGCGAGGCGACGTACAGGCTGATGACGGCCTGCATGATGATCGCGTACCGCGTGTAGTCGACGGGCAGGTCCTTCGCCTTGGTGGCGACGGCGACGGCGACCATGATGGCGGCGGGTACGCACATCACCACGAAGAGCAGCATCGGCAGCACCTTGGACTTGACCGAGCGGCCGAGGCCGTAGGCGCCGCGCAGGGACTGCGAGTAGAGGGAGCGGCGGGCGTAGGCGCGGCCCAGGCGCGGGCCGTCGTAGGCGCGGTAGCCGATGTTGTGGATGCGGGTCTGGTCACCCGAGGGAGTGACCGGTGTCCGTGTGGGCTGCTCAACCGCCATGGCCGACCGCCTCCTTCCGCTCTGCGTCACGCTGTTCGTCGCTGTCGTTGAAGACCTCGGAGATGTGGTGCCGGCGCTGCTCCATGCGCACCAGTCCGAGACCGAGGTCGGCGACCACGTCACGCACCAGGTCGTACGTCTCCTCGCCCTGCGCGGTGAGCAGCAGCACATGGCCCGCGCCCGGCAGACCGCCGCCGCTGTCGACGACGTCCATCCCGCGCGCGTGCAGCGCCTCGCGCACCGCGCGGGTGCCGTCCGGGTGCTCGTCGGTGTCGGTGACCTCGATCGCGAGGGTCGTCGTGGTCTGGGTGAAGTCGGTGGTGGAGCTGGAGCGCAGGAGCTTGCCGCCGTCGACGACGACCACGTGGTCGCAGGTGCGCTCCAGCTCGCCCAGCAGGTGGGAGGTGACCAGGACCGAGATCCCGAAGTCGGTGTGGATGCGGCGGATCAGCCCGAGCATCTCGTCGCGACCGACCGGGTCGAGGCCGTTGGTCGGCTCGTCCAGGAAGACCAGCTGCGGGTCGTGGACGAGCGCCTGGGCCAGCTTCACGCGCTGCTTCATGCCGGTGGAGTAGCCGCCGATGGGGCGGTAGCGCTCCTCGTACAGCCCCACGTGGCGCAGGGTGTCCGCGGTGCGCTCGCGGGCGGCGGCGGGCGGCAGGCCGGACATGCGCGCCATGTGGACGACGAACTCGGTGGCCGAGACGTCGGGCGGCAGGCAGTCGTGCTCCGGCATGTAGCCGACCCGCTCACGGATGGCGGCACCCTTGGTGGCGACATCGAGGCCGAGCACCTCGGCGCGGCCCTCGGTGGCGGGGGACAGACCCAGCAGGATCTTGATCAGTGTGGACTTGCCGGCTCCATTGGCTCCGACGAGTCCGGTCACACCGGGCCCGACGTCCACGGAGAGCCGGTCAAGCGCGGTCACCCGGGGGTACCGCTTGCTCAGCTTTTCGGTCGCGATCACAGTCACGTCTTAGACCGTAGTGACGAGGAGCACGCCGGTCGTCACTCCGCAGAGCTGTCTTGACATCAGACTGGAGTCGTACGGGGCCCTAGGGGTCCCCCTGAGGTCGAACAACGCCGGGGCCGTCATCCACATCCGCCCGGTTGTCCACAGCGCCGTGTGGGCCTGTTGACGTGATCTCCCACGACTGTCACATTCGCCGGTGTGACCTGACGAGCACGTAGCGCGGTCGGCGAGCACGAAGCGCGGCCGGCGAGCACGTAGCGCGGTCGGCGTGAGACCGGCGTACACCGTGAGGCCTGCGTGAACAGGGGCCCGGTGGGGAACCGGCTGACGGTCGAACTGGCGGAGGGGAAGTGGCGGGCATGGCGCAGGACGGGCTGCGGGGCGCGCGGGAGCGCCGGGTACGGACCGGCGGGGTCGAGCTGTCCGTCGCCGAGCTGGGTGACCCCTCGGCGCCGACGGTCGTCCTGGTGCACGGTTACCCGGACAGCAAGGAGGTGTGGTCCGAGGTCGCGTCCCGGCTGGCCGAGCGCTTCCACGTCGTCCTGTACGACGTCCGCGGCCACGGCCGGTCAACGGCGCCGCGGCCGCTGCGCGGCGGGTTCACGCTGGAGAAGCTCACGGACGACTTCCTGGCCGTCGCCGACGCGGTCAGCCCGGAGCGGCCGGTGCACCTGGTGGGGCACGACTGGGGCTCGGTGCAGGCCTGGGAGTTCGTCACGGTCCGGCGCACCGAGGGCCGTATCGCCTCCTTCACCTCCCTGTCCGGGCCGTCCCTCGACCACCTCGGCCACTGGATCAACAAGCGCATCAGGCACCCGACTCCGCGCCGGGTCGGCCAACTGCTGGGCCAGGGCGCCAAGTCCTGGTACGTGTACCTGCTGCACACTCCCGTACTCCCCGAACTGGCCTGGCGCGGCCCCCTCGGCAAGCGCTGGCCGCGCGTCCTGGAGCGCGTGGAGAAGGTCTCGGGCGGTGACTACCCGACCTCGTCGCTGCCCACGGACGCGGCGCACGGGGCGTGGCTGTACCGGGACAACGTCCGTCCCCGGCTGCGTCGCCCGCGTACGGACGCGTACGCGCACGTGCCGGTGCAGCTCATCACGCCCCTCGGGGACGCGTTCCTGTCGGAGCGGCTCTACGACGAACTCGAGCGGTGGGCCCCGCGGTTGACCCGGCGCACGCTCTCGGCCAGGCACTGGGTCCCGCGCACCCGTCCTGACCAACTGGCCTCCTGGGTCACGGAGTTCGTGGAGTCCGTGGAGAGCGGGAGCCTCCCGAGGAAGGCGAAGGGGCGGTACGCCGATCGGTTCGGCGGGCAGCTCGTGCTGGTCACCGGCGCGGGCAGCGGCATCGGCCGGGCCACGGCGCTCGCGTTCGCCGAGGCCGGCGCGCGTGTGGTCGCCGTCGACCGGAACGCGGAGGCCGCGGCGCGCACCGCCGAGCTGTCCCGGCTGAGCGGCGCGCCCGAGACCCGGGCCGAGACGGTCGACGTCTCCGACGAGCAGGCCATGGAGAAGCTCGCCGCGAAGGTCGCCGCCGAGTACGGCGTGGTGGACGTCCTGGTGAACAACGCCGGCATCGGCCTGTCCGGGTCCTTCTTCGACACCACCCCGGAGGACTGGAAGAAGGTCCTGGACGTCAACCTGTGGGGCGTGATCCACGGTTGCCGGCTGTTCGGGAGGCAGATGGCGGAGCGCGGGCAGGGCGGGCACATCGTCAACGTCGCCTCGGCGGCGGCGTATCAACCCTCCAAGGCGCTGCCCGCCTACAGCGCTTCCAAGGCGGCGGTGCTGATGCTGAGCCAGTGCCTGCGCGCGGAGTTGGCCGACCGGGAGGTCGGGGTGACGGCGGTGTGCCCCGGCTTCGTCAACACCAGCATCACCTCGACCGCGCACTTCGCCGGGGTCGACGGCGAGGAGGAGAAGCGGCTCCAGAAGCGGACCGCCCGCCTGTACCGGCTGCGCAACTACCCGCCGGAGAAGGTCGCCGGGGCAATCCTGCGGGCGGTCGTGCGGGATGAGGCGGTGGTCCCGGTGACGCCCGAAGCTCGCGGCGCCTACCTGATGTCCCGCTTCTCGCCGAGGGCAGTGCGGGCGATCGCCCGGCTGAAGGCGCCGGTTTGAACCACTTCCGTGTGAGACCAGACCTCCTTGTTCAGGTGAGTTGAGAGGCTGATCGAGCAACTCGCTTCTAGCGCTCTGGAGTTCACCACTGACCGACTCGCCCTCGTTCGTCACTGCGCCGGAGAGCACCGTGCGAGCGACGCGGACGCGGACGCGGCCGTGACGGCGGGGTGCGTCCGGCGCCTGTGACTCCTCGCCCAGCGCACGGTGGACGTGAACTGGCGGTCTTCACGAGCTTGTTCGTGCCTCGCAACCAGCGGTTCCCCCTCGCTGGGCGAGAGCCCTGACACGTCGACGCCCGAAGCGTTTTCCCTCGCCCACGTTCTGCTGGTGCGGGCGGTGAAAGGCGGGTTGGTGTGAGGCAGGCGCATGGGGCCGGCCGCTCAGACTGGCCAACGGGCGGTGCGGGCACGTGCCTTGGTGTGGCACATGACAAGTCACATACCACCAGCCGATCTTGATCAAATCGCTTGAATCCAAGGGCAGTTGTCCACAGAATCGCCAATTCCCCTGTGGATAACCGCACTTGGCTGTGGATCAAACATCGACGGCAAAATCATTCGCGTGATTCACGTCTCTCCCGGCACGCTGATGGGATGAACGAAAGAGCGAGCGACGAGAGACGCACCGTGAAGGTGTCGAAGTATCTCTCGAAGCACCTGAGGCACCAGCCGGAGCGGATCGGGCTCACCCTCGACGAGGGCGGCTGGGTCGAGATCGACACCCTGATCGACGCGGCGGCCACCCATGGGTTCCGGTTCACGCGCGAGGAACTGGACCACGTGGTCGCCGCCAATGACAAGCAGCGCTTCGCGATCGACGGCACGCGGATCCGTGCCAGCCAGGGCCACAGTGTGCAGGTCGACCTGGGACTGGCCCCCGCGACCCCGCCGCCGTACCTCTACCACGGGACCGTGGCCCGCCACCTGGACGCCATCCGCGCGGAGGGACTGCGCCCGATGGACCGGCACGACGTGCACCTCTCACCCGACCGGGAGACGGCCACACGCGTCGGCGCCCGCCGAGGCCGGCCCGTGGTGCTGTCGGTGGACTCGGGTGCCATGCACCGTGACGGCCATGTCTTCCACGTCAGCGCCAACGGAGTGTGGCTCACCCGGGCCGTATCCCCGCACTACCTGCGATTCCCCGAGCGGCACTGACCCCTCGTCCCGCATGCTGAGTGGTATGGACCATCTCCCCACCACCGAAGCCGCCGTCACGGCCCTGCGCGCCCTGGCCGAGGAGTACGCCCGGGAGATGGAGGTCACGCACGACATCGGCGCCGACCAGACCTCCCGCCGCAGCGCCGCCGGTATCGGCGTCACCACCGACCCGGACGGCTCGCTGCCGCACGAGGCCTTCGTCGAGTTCGGTGGCCTCCCCCGGGTGAGCGTCCGCCTCTACCCCGAGGAGGACGCGCTGATCGAGGTCGAGGGCATCGAGTGCCCCGACGTCCCGCGCGACGACGTGCCCGCCTTCCTGCGCTCCCTCTTCGGCGACCTCGCCTACGTGCGAGCCCGCCGCTTTCCGCCCGGCTACTTCCTGATCGTGCCGTTGCCCGGCGACCGTACGCACAAGGAGTACATGCCGGTGATCACCCTCAGCCCCTGGCTGAGCGGACGGGTGCGGTGACCCCGCATACGGGGTTTCACGTGAAACACCACCGTCCGCATACGCTCGACCCATGAGTCTGCGCCTGAGCACCGTGATCCTTCCGCACCGCCGCTGGCACCAGGGCGGCCGTTCGACGTGGCAACGCGCGGAGCAGCTCGGTTTCCACACCGCGTACACCTATGACCACCTGTCCTGGCGCAGTTTCCGGGACGGGCCCTGGTTCGGTGCCCTGCCGACGCTGACCGCCGCCGCGGGCGTCACCGAGCATCTGCGTCTGGGCACACTGGTGACCTCGCCGAACTTCCGGCACCCGGTGACCCTCGCGAAGGAGCTGATCTCCCTGGACGACATCTCCGGCGGGCGGGTCACGCTGGGCATCGGCGCGGGCGGCACCGGCTTCGACGCCACCGTGCTCGGACAGGAGCCCTGGACCCCGCGCGAGCGGGCCGACCGCCTCGCCGAGTTCGTGCCGCTCCTGGACCGGCTGCTGACCGAGGACGGCCCGAAGGGCGTGTCGTACGAGGGCGACTACTACTCCGCGCACGAGGCGCGGAACATCCCCGGTTGCGTGCAGCGCCCCCGGCTGCCGTTCGCGGTGGCCGCGACCGGGCCACGCGGGCTCAGGCTCGCCGCGCGGTACGGGCAGTCCTGGGTGACCACCGGTGACCCGAAGCTGTACGAGACCGGCACTCCCGAGCAGTCGATGCGCGCCTTGCGCGGACAGGCCGAGAAGCTGGGCGACGCCTGCGCCGCGCTCGGGCGGGACGTACAGGAGCTGGACAGGATCCTGCTGACCGGGTTCACGCCGGACCGCGGCCGTCCGCTCCAGTCCCTCGACGCGTTCGTGGACTTCGCGGGCCGGCACCGGGACCTGGGCTTCACCGAGCTCGTGATCCACTGGCCCATTCCGGACTCGGACTTCGCCGCGGACGAGAAGGTCTTCGAGCAGATCGCCATGCAAGCACCGGCTCAGCTGCGCTGACACGGCGGTTGCGGTCGGAGAAGACTCACATGTGCGGACCCTCGCACGGTCGTGCGCGCGACCTGCAGGAGAATGGCCGGGTGACCTCAGCGACTCGACAGCCCGAGACCCCGGCCGCCACCGTCCCGCCACGACTGATCGCCACCGATCTCGACGGCACCCTGCTGCGCGACGACAAGTCGGTCTCCCCCCGCACCGTCGCGGCCCTCGCAGCCGCCGAGAAGGCGGGCATCGAGGTCTTCTTCGTCACCGGCCGCCCGGCCCGCTGGATGGATGTCGTCAGTGAGCACGTCCACGGCCACGGCCTGGCCATCTGCGGCAACGGCGCAGCGGTGGTCGACCTGCACGGCGGCCCGGGCGCACACCGGTTCGTGAAGGTGCGGGAGCTGGCGCGGCAGAACGCGCTGGACGCCGTAGGGCTGCTGCGTGAGGCTGCGCCCGGCACGGTGTACGCGGTGGAGCAGACCTACGGCTTCCACCAGGAGCCGGACTACCCGAAGCTGCACATGGAGATCCCCGACGAACTGGCACCGGCCGAGGAACTGCTGGCGCCGGGCGGCCCGGGGGCCGCCGAGCCGGTGCTCAAGATCCTCGCCTACCACCCCACGATCGACCCCGACGCGTTCCTCACCCTCGCCCGCCTGGCCATCGGCGAGCGCGCCAACGTCACCCGCTCCAGCCCCAGCGCCCTGCTGGAGATCAGCGGTCCCGAGGTGTCCAAGGCCAGCACGCTCGCCCTGTGCTGCGCCGAGCGCGGTATCTCGCACGAGGAGGTCGTCGCCTTCGGGGACATGCCGAACGACGTCGAGATGCTGACCTGGGCGGGCCGGTCGTACGCGATGGGCAACGCGCACCCCGATGTGTTCGCCGCGGCCTCCGGCCGGACCGTGGCCAACAACGAGGACGGGGTGGCGGTCGTGATCGAGCGGCTGCTGGAGGAACGCCGGTGACCGCGCTCCGGCGGGCCTGCGGCCCCTAGGCCGACACGGGCTGCGGCCCGGAGGGCTGTACGAAACTGCGGCCCCGCAGGAGCTACAGCCCGGCACGGGGCTACAGCGCCGCACGGGGCTACAGCGCCGCACGGAGTTACAGCGCCGCACGGAGTTACAGCGCCGCACGGGGTTACAGCGCGACTCCGCGCGCCGACAGCCATCGCACCGGATCCACCGCCGAGCCCATCCCCGGCGTGACCCGCACCTCGAAGTGCAGGTGCGGGCCGGTGGAGTTGCCGGTGGTGCCCGACTGCCCGATCCACTGTCCGGGACTCACCCGCTCGCCCTGGTCGACGGCGACGGATGCGAGATGGGCGTACTGCGTGTAGTAGCCCCCCGCGTGCTGCACGACGATCTCGATGCCGAAGGCGCCCCCGCACGACACCTTCACCACACGCCCCGCGCCGACCGCCCGCACCGGCGTGCCGATCGGCACCGCGAAGTCCTGCCCGGTGTGCCGGCTGACCCACCGGGCACCACCGCTGCCGAAGCCGGCGGACAGTACGTACGAGGCCACCGGGGCGACCCACGCGCTCGTGACGGCCGTCGCCTGCGGCTGGTCCAGCCGGACGGCACCGCGGCAGGCACCGGCCGCGGCGGAGGCGTCGGCCTGGCCCTGCAACTGCCCCCGCGCCTGGTCGAGCTTCCGCTCGATGCCTTTCTTCAGGTCGGCGAGTTCCGTGGTGCGCTGTTCCAGCGTCCGCCAGGCCGCCGCGGCCTTCGCCTCGTCCGCGGCGAGCCGGCTCTCCGCCCGGCGGCTCTTGTCGATCGCCTTGCGGACGGTCAGCTGGGACTGGGAGAACACCCGCTGACCGCGCATCAGCTCGTCGGGGTTGTCCGCGAGGATGATCCGCGCGGTCAACGGGAGTTCGCCACCGCTGCGGTACTGAGCCCGGGCGATCCGGCCCAGGTCCTCGTGCATCGAGGCGATCTCCCGCCGCTCGCGGTCGAGGAGCGCTTCCAGCCGCAGCGCCCGCGCCCGCTGCTCCTCGGCCTCGCGCCGCCCCGCCTCGTAGCGCTGTGACGCGATGGCCGCGTCCTCGTACAACCGGGCCACCTGAGCGCTGAGGCCGGTCCCCGGGCCGCCGTGGGCGTCCTCGTCCCCGCCGGTGTCGGCGGCGTCGGCGGGCCGGGCCGCGAGCACGGCGAACGCGCACAGCAGCGCCGGAACGAGCAACGGGTGACGGCGAGGTGAGCACATGTCAGCCATCGTGTCCCGCGATCCTGCCGCGGTCCTGCTCACGTCGTGCGGCTGGGGGACAGGTTGCGGCAGATGGGTCAACGGGGCGGGACCGGGCGTGCGTGCGGACCTACGAGCGGCCGCGCCGCCTACCGCGCCCCCACCAACAGGTCCGCTTGTTCCTCCCGCTCCGCCATCCTCCGCAAGGGACCATCCACGGCGGCCAGTTCCGCGTACCTGCCGCGCTGCACGATCCGTCCTCCGTCCAGCACGACCACCTCGTCCACCGCCGCGAGCCCGGCCAGCCGGTGCGTGATGAGCAGGGTCGTACGGCCCTCGGTGGCGGCCAGCAGATCGGCGGTGAGCGCGTCGGCCGTCGGCAGGTCGAGGTGTTCGGCGGGCTCGTCGAGCACGAGGACCGGGAAGTCGGCCAACAGGGCGCGGGCCAGCGCCAGGCGCTGCCGCTGCCCGCCGGACAGCCGTGCTCCGTGCTCACCGACGAGCGTGTCGAGCCCGTCGGGCAGGCCCTCGGCCCAGTCGAGCAGCCGGGCCCGGCGCAGCGCGTCCCGCAGCTCGTCCTCGGTCGCGTCCTTCCTCGCGAGAAGGAGGTTCTCGCGCACCGAGCTGTCGAAGAGGTGCGCGTCCTGCGCGCACAGCCCCACGAGCCGCCGTACGTCGTCGCCGTCCAGCGCGTACGCGTCCACACCGCCCAGCGCGTACGAGCCGGCGTCCGCGTCCAGGAAGCGCAGCAACACCTGCGCCAGCGTCGTCTTGCCGGATCCGGACGGCCCGACCACGGCGATCCTGCGCCCCTGCTCCAGCGCGAGGTCGACTCCGGTGAGCGCGTCCCGGTTCTGTCCGGCATAGCGGGCGGCCAAGCCCTTCACCACGACCGGGAACGGCGACACGGGCGCCTGCCCGGGCCGCTCCGGCTCCCGGACCGGCTCGGGCGCGTCCAGCACCTCGTGCACCCGCTCCGCGCTCTTGCGCACCCGCTGCCGGTACTGCGCGGCGAGCGGCAGCCCGAGGACGGCCTCGAAGGCGGCCAGCGGGGTGAGGACGACGACGGCCATGACCACGCCGCCCAGCCGCCCGTCGGCGACCGCCTGGGCTCCCAGGAGGGCGGTCGCGGTGACGGTCAGGCCGGAGATCAGCGCGGTCAGTCCGTCGCCGAGCGCGGTGGCGGTGGCGGCGCGCGAGGCGATACCGGTGAGTGCGCGGTCGGCGCGCCGCACGTCGGCGGTACGTCCGGGCAGAGCACCGGCGACGGCCAGCTCGGCGGTCCCGGTGAGCAGGTCGGTCACCCGCGTGGCCAGCGTCCCCCGGGCCGGGGCCAGCCTGCGCTCGGCCCGTCGCGCGACCGCGCCGGTGACCAGAGGGACACCGGCTCCCGCGGCCAGCAACCCGAGGGCGAGCGCGGCACCGGCCTCCGGCAGCAGCCAGGCCGTGAAGCCGACGGACGCGACGGACACGACCACGGCGGCACCGGCGGGCAGCAGCCAGCGCAGCCAGTAGTCCTGCAAGGTGTCCACGTCGGCGACGAGCCGGGACAGCAGGTCGCCCCGGCGGGTGCGCCGCAGCCCGGCGGGCGCCAGCCGCTCCAGACGGCGGTACACGGCGACCCGGGTGTCGGCCAGCATCCGCAGCACGGCGTCGTGCGACACCAGCCGCTCGGCGTACCGGAAGACGGCTCGCCCGATCCCGAAGGCCCGCGTCGCCGTCACGGCCACCATCAGATAGAGCACCGGTGGCTGCTGCGAGGCCCGCGAGATCAGCCATCCGGACGTCGCCATGAGCCCGACGGCACTGCCGAGCGCGAGACTCCCGAGCAGCAGGGCGAGCATCAGCCGTCCCCGCCGGGCGCCGGACATGGTCCGGACCCGGGCCAGGACACCCCTTCCGGCAGCGGCGGATGCCGTGGCGTCCGTCCCGTCCGCAAGTGGAGCCGCGCCGGGGGCGTTCGCGGCCCGCGTCCCGCCGACGACCAGTTCGCCGACCTCGGCACCCTCCTGCCCGGCACGCACGGAAGGCGCGAGCGGAGCGGCCGACTCCCTGGACGGCGCAGGGGCCTGCGGCTCCGTCAGCCGCACCACGCGGTCCGCCACCGACAGCAACGCCGGCCGGTGCACGACCAGCAGAACCGTCCGGCCCACCGCCAGTCGTCGCACCGCCTGGACGACTTCGGCCTCGGTCGCCCCGTCCAGCGCCGCCGTCGGTTCGTCGAGCAGCAGCAGCGGCCGGTCCGCGAGGAAGGCCCGGGCCAGCGCGAGGCGTTGCTGCTGCCCGGCTGACAGCCCGGCCCCGTCCTCTCCCAGCACCGTGTCGACGCCCTCGGGCAGCGCGTCCACGAACTGCAGCGCGCCCGCGTCGCCCAGTGCCCGCCGCACGGCGGTGTCGTCGGCGTCGGGCCGGGCCAGGCGTACGTTCTCGGCGATCGTCCCGGCGAACAGATGAGGCCGCTGCGGCACCCAGGCGATCCGCGACCGCCACTGCTCCAGGTCGGCCTCGGCGAGGTCGACTCCCCCGGCCAGGACCCGGCCCTCGGTGGGCCGCACGAACCCCAGCCCCACGTTCAGCAGCGTCGACTTGCCCACGCCGCTCGGCCCGACGAGCGCGACCGTCTCCCCGGGCTCAATGGTGAAGGACACGTCCGTCAGGGCGTCCGCCGACCGTCCGGGATAGCGAACCGTGACGTGCTCGAAGGACAGACCCCCCGTCGGCACGGTAGCGGTACCCGGCTCCGGCACCGGCGTCTCCAGCACCGAGAAGATCTCCTCGGCGGCGGCCAGTCCCTCCGCCGCCGCGTGGTACTGCGCGCCCACCTGCCGCAGCGGCAGATAGGCCTCGGGCGCGAGTACGAGGATGACCAGGCCGACATACAGGTCCATGTCCCCGTGCACGAGCCGCATGCCGACGGTCACGGCGACCAGGGCCACCGACAGCGTCGCCAGCAGCTCCAGCGCGAAGGACGAGATGAAGGCGATCCGCAGCGTACGCATGGTCGCCTGCCGGTACTCGCCGGTGATCCGGCGGATGGACTCGGCCTGCGCCTTGGCCCGTCCGAACACCTTCAGCGTCGGCAGGCCGGCCACCACGTCCAGGAAGTGTCCGGACAGCCGGGACAGCAGCCGCCACTGCCGGTCCATCCGGGACTGCGTAGCCCAGCCGATCAACACCATGAAGACCGGGATGAGCGGCAGGGTCCCGGCGATGATGGCCGCCGAGACCCAGTCCTCGGTGACGATCCGCGCCAGCACCGCCACCGGCACGACCACCGCGAGGCCCAACTGCGGCAGATAGCGGGAGAAGTAGTCGTCGAGGGCGTCGACTCCCCGCGTGGCGAGGGCCACCAGCGATCCGGTCCGCTGCCCGCCCAGCCACCCGGGCCCCAGCGCGACGGCACGCTCCAGCAGCCGCCCCCGCAGCTCCGACTTCACCGCCGCACTCGCACGGTGCGCGGCGAGTTCGGTGAGCCAGGAGACCAGGCCGCGCCCCCCTGCCACAGCGGCCAACAGCAGCAGGGGAGTGCGCAGTTCGGCGACGGACATGCCGTGCTGGAACGCCCCCACCACCACCTCGGCGATGAGCATGGCCTGCGCGATGACCAGTCCGGCACCGACGGCACCCAGGCCGATGACCGCCGCCAGAAAGAACCGGGTGGCCCGGGCGTACCGGAGAAGCCGTGGATCGATCGGTTTCACGTGAAACATGCCCTTCGGTCCAAGAGGTGCGCTTCACGTGTTTCACGTGAAACATCGCGCGACCCGGTGCTCCACGACACGCTGAACCACACCCCTCTCGGACTCAGTGAGTGGCGTCGACAGCGAGGTGCTGCGTGCCGATCCGCTTGCGGAACACCCAGTAGGTCCAGCCCTGGTAGACCAGGACGACCGGAGTGGCGATCGCCGCGCACCAGGTCATGATCTTCAGGGTGTAAGGACTCGACGAGGCGTTGGTGACCGTGAGGTTCCAGTCCGCGTCGAGCGAGGACGGCATCACGTTCGGGAAGAGCGTGAGGAAGAGCATCGCCACGGTGGCCACGATGGTGACGCCGGACAGGGCGAACGACCAGCCCTCGCGCCCGGCCCGGTTGGCCACGAGTGCCGTGACCAGCGCGGCGACCGCCACGACCAGCGCGACCAGACTCTTGCCGTCACCACCGTCGACCTGCGTCCACAACAGGAAGAGCAGCGCCAGCGCGGCGGTGACCAGACCGAGCCCCGACGCCAGCTTCCGCGCCCGCTCCCGGATGTCACCCACGGTCTTGAGCGCTGTGAACACCGCACCATGGAAGGTGAACAGCGTCAGCGTCACCAGACCGCCGAGCAGCGCGTAGGGGCTGAACAGGTCCCAGAAGCCGCCGACGTAGTCGAAGTTCCGGTCGATCTTCACGCCCCGCACGAGGTTGCCGAAGACCACGCCCCACAGGAACGCCGAGATCAGCGAGGTCCAGAAGATCGCGTGTTCCCAGTTGCGCTGCCAGTTCTCCTCGGACCGCTTCACCCGGTACTCGAAGGCGACACCCCGGACGATCAGACAGACCAGGATGACCAGCAGCGGCAGGTAGAACCCGGAGAAGAGCGTGGCGTACCACTCGGGGAAGGCCGCGAACGTCGAACCGGCGGCCGTGAGCAACCAGACCTCGTTGCCGTCCCAGACGGGGCCGATGGTGTTGATCAGCACCCGCCGCTCGGGCCGGTTGCGGGCGAGCACCTTGGTGAGGACGCCGACCCCGAAGTCGAAGCCCTCCAGGAAGAAGTAGCCGGTCCACAGGACGGCGATGAGAACGAACCAGACGTCGTGAAGTTCCATGACTGCAGCTCCCTGGGCCTAGTACGAGAAGGCCATCGGCTTGTCGGCGTCACGGAGGTCGCCGCCGATCTTCGTGGGCGGGTTGAGGTCGGCCTCGCTGAGCTCGGGCGGGCCGGCCTTCACGTACTTCACCAGCAGCTTGACCTCGATGACGGCGAGGATGGCGTACAGCACGGTGAAGGTGACCATCGAGACGATGATCTCGGCCTGGGAGACACCGGGGGAGACGGCGTCCCGGGTCTGCATCACGCCGTAGACGACCCACGGCTGGCGGCCCATCTCGGTGAAGATCCAGCCCCACGAGTTGGCGATCAGCGGGAACGCCATCGTCCACAGGGCCAGGAGCCAGTACAGCCGGGTGAGCCTCGACCCGAGCGGCTTCCTCAGCAGCACCAGATGCGGCACCTCGTCCTCTCCCGTCCGCAGCGCGGCCGGCAGCAGGAACCTCTTCCGTGTCAGCCACAGGCCCAGCAGTCCGAGCGAGAAGGACGCCATGCCGAAGCCGATCATCCAGCGGAAGCCCCAGTAGGCGACGGGGACGATGGGCTTGTAGTCCCCCGGGCCGAACTTCTCCTGGAGGGCCTTGTTGGTGTCGTGGATGCCGGGCACGTACGAGTCGAAGTCGCTGTGCGCGAGGAAGGACAGCAGCCCGGGTATCTCCAGGGCCACCTTGTTGTGTCCCTCGTCGACGTCGCCGTAGGCGAACACGGAGAAGGGCGCGGGCTTCTCCCCGTCCCACAGCGCCTCGGCAGCGGCCATCTTCATGGGCTGCTGCTCGTACATGACCTTGCCCAGGGTGTCGCCGCTGATGGCGGTGAACATCCCGCCGACCGCGAGGGTGACCAGGCCCAGCCGGAGCGAGGTCCGCATCACCGGGATGTGCTTCCCGCGCATCAGGTGGAAGGCGGCGATGCCCACCATGAAGGCGCCGCCTGTCAGGAACGCCGCCGAGAAGCTGTGGAAGACCTGGTTGAGCGCGGTGTTCTGGGTCAGGACCAGCCAGAAGTCGGTGAGCTCGGCGCGACCCTTGGCCTCGTTGATCCGGTAGCCGACCGGGTGCTGCATCCAGGAGTTGGCCGCCAGGATGAAGTACGCGGACAGCAGCGTGCCGATCGAGACCATCCAGATGCACGCCAGGTGGACCTTCTTGGGCAGCTTGTCCCAGCCGAAGATCCACAGGCCGATGAAGGTGGACTCGAAGAAGAAAGCGATCAGCGCCTCGAAGGCGAGCGGGGCGCCGAAGACGTCACCGACGAAGCGCGAGTAGTCGGACCAGTTCATGCCGAACTGGAACTCCTGCACGATGCCCGTGACCACGCCCATCGCGATGTTGATCAGGAAGAGCTTGCCCCAGAACTTGGTGGCCTTGAGGTACTTCTCCTTCTCGGTGCGCACCCAGGCGGTCTGGAGGCCGGCCGTGAGGGCGGCCAACGAGATCGTCAGGGGCACGAACAGGAAGTGGTAGACGGTCGTGATGCCGAACTGCCAGCGCGCCAGGGTCTCCGGCGCCAAAGCCAGGTCCACGTTGCCGCTCCTTACTCACCCGCTTGTGAAAGCGTTCACATTCACAAGCAATTATGCAGCACCGTTTCTTCCCTCCGCCAAGGGGGTCCCTGTTCCACGTGAAACAGGCGCCCGGCAGGCTCCCGCGCTCGCGTGCGGGAGACCTGCGGACGCCTGGCGGCGGGCCTGGTGGAGCCCGTCTGACCTGCTACGCAGCCCTCCAGAAGCGCTACAGATCCTTGCGGAAGCCCTCTGCCGCCTTCAAGAAGATGTCGTTCGCCTCACATTCTCCGACCGTGACCCGTACGCCCTCACCCGGGAACGGCCTGATCATCACCCCCGCCTGCTCGCACGCCTGCGCGAACGCGACCGTGCGCTCCCCCAACCGCAGCCAGACGAAGTTGGCCTGGGTCTCCGGCACCGTCCAGCCCTGGCCACGCAGCGCGTCGACCACCCGGGTGCGTTCGCACACCAGCGAGCCGACCCGGCCGAGCAGCTCGTCCTCGGCGCGCAGCGAGGCGACCGCCGCGTCCTGCGCGAGCCGGCTCACCCCGAAAGGCACCGCGGTCTTGCGGAGCGCCGCCGCCACCGGCTCGTGGGCGATCGCGAAGCCGACCCGCAGTCCGGCGAGGCCGTAGGCCTTGGAGAAGGTGCGCAGCACGCAGACGTTCGGCCGGTCGCGGTACAGCTCCACGCCGTCCGGCACCTCGGGATCGCGGATGAACTCGCGGTACGCCTCGTCCAGGACGACCAGCACATCCGCGGGCACCCGGTCGAGGAACCGTTCCAGCTCGGCCCGCCGCACGACCGTGCCGGTCGGGTTGTTGGGGTTGCAGACGAAGATCAGCCGGGTCCGCTCGGTGATCGCGTCCGCCATGGCGTCCAGGTCGTGCACATCCCCCGGCGTCAGCGGCACCTGGATCGGGGTCGCCCCGCTGATTCGCGTGATGATCGGGTACGCCTCGAACGACCGCCAGGCGTAGATCACCTCGTCGCCGGGACCTGAGGTCGCCTGGACCAACTGCTGCGCGACGCCGACCGAGCCGGTGCCGGTGGCCAGGTGGGAGAGCGGGACGCCGAAACGGTCGGACAGCTCGCTCATCAAGGCCGTGCAGGCCATGTCCGGGTAGCGGTTGAACGACGCGACCGCGGCCGTCACGGTCTCCAGAACACCGGGCAACGGCGGATACGGGTTCTCGTTGGAGGACAGCTTGTAGGCCACCGGACCGCCGGCCGCGGCGGGCTTGCCCGGCACATAGGCGGGGATACCCTCCAGCTCGGCGCGCAGCTTGGGGCTCGTCTCGCTCACCGCAGTCCTCCTCGTGATCACCGGCGGACCGTCAGCACCACCGGCCTCCCATGCTCCTCACCTTATGAGGATTCGGCGCCGCTGCGTACAGGTGTGGAGGCGGTCCGGCATCGAACAGCACCAGCCCTCACCTGTCACAACGGCAACAGTGCCAACAGGGGCAACACCAGACGAACGCGTACGAACTGAGGGGCGCGGTCACATATATCTACGCGCTGGTGGCTCACGCCGTGGCGCGCATCCCTCGTGAAGGTGAGTTGAGACCGCTTCGAAACATCCGCGACTTGGCAGGCCGGTGCACGTCGACACGTCACGTCCTGCAATGTAAACGCTCAACCCCCTTTGATTCCAAGGGAATTGAGCGCTAATGATCTTGCAGAAACGTGCCTGTCAACGCGTGCATATGCGTCCGCCCTACCCCACCGCATGAGCCCTACTATCGGCTCGCCATGACAGCAGCAGGGAAGCACCAGGTGAGCCGCGCGGAAACCTCACGGCGAGGCAGCCGGCCGGGACGAGCGGGCATCAGAGACGTCGCCGCCGCCGCCGGAGTCTCCATCACGACCGTCTCCGACGCCCTCAACGGGAAGGGCCGGCTCCCGGACGCCACCCGACGACATGTCCGCGAGGTCGCCGACCGACTGGGGTACCGCCCCTCGGCCGCCGCCCGTACCCTCCGTACCGGCAAGTCCGGACTGATCGGTCTGACCGTGACGACCTACGGGGATGAACCTTTCACCTTCACGGAGTTCGCGTACTTCGCCGAAATGGCGCGGGCCGCCACCTCCGCCGCGCTCGCCCGCGGCTACGCCCTCGTCATCCTCCCCGCGACCTCCCGCCATGACGTCTGGTCGAACGTCGCCCTTGACGGCACGGTCGTCATCGACCCGTCCGACCAGGACCCGGTCGTCAGCGAACTGGTCCGCCAGGGTTTACCGGTCGTCTCCGACGGCCGCCCGGCCGGCACGCTCCCGGTCACCGCCTGGGTCGACAACGACCACGAAGCCGCCGTCCTCGGCATCCTCGACCACCTGGCCGACGCCGGAGCCCGCCGCATCGGCCTGCTGACCGGGACCACCACGGACACCTACACCCACCTGTCGACCACCGCCTACCTGCGCTGGTGCGAGCGGGTGGGCCAGGATCCGGTGTACGAGGCCTACCCGGCGCACGATCCGTGCGCCGGAGCCGTCGCCGCCGACCGGCTGCTCGCCCGCCCCGACCGCCCCGACGCCGTGTACGGCCTGTTCGACCCGAACGGCACCGACCTGCTCGCCGCCGCCCGCCGTTACGGACTGCGGGTGCCGGACGACCTGCTTCTGGTCTGTTGCAGCGAGTCGACCATGTACGCCAACACCGAGCCGCCCGTCACCACGCTCTCCCTGAAGCCGCGCCGCATCGGCACGGCCGTGGTCCAGCTCCTCATCGACGCCATCGAGGGACTCGAGTCGGACCAGCCGGTCGAACAGGTGATACCGACCGAACTGATCGTGCGTACCTCGTCCCAGCGACGTCCGCCGCGGACGACGGTCAGCCCGCCGCGGTCGCCCGAGGAGAAGTAGCGCCGGGGCGGCCGGGCCACGGCACGCGCGTTCCACAAGACGGCGCAAGGGGAGCCGCGCGCGGAGCGAGGAAAGTCACGGGGTGGTCGAAGCCCTGCCCAATCGGGGCGAATGCCGCGGTGAACAGCAGTCTTGCTCTGATTCACCACCCCTGGGTCATCACACGGCGCGATCCGCATTCCTATGATGGGCCCACGACACCGCGGGCCGCTGCGACCAGGCAGTCCGAAGCGGTGCAGATGCGGCGCGATGGTGGAGGGGTCTGATGACTCAGGGGGCCGGTCAGGGACCCGAGGTGGAGCGAACGGCGACGTTGCGCGACTTCCGGGTGCCCGCGTACGTCCACGAGACCGGTCCGTACCCCCAGGGCGCGCACTCCGGCGAGACCGTCCCACCGGTCGACGAACCGGAGGACTACCCGGAGGGGTACACCCCCACGGAGCGCGACCTGCCGGTCATCAAGCGGGGTGACACGCTTCATGCGGCGGTCGGTCCCGCTTCTTCGCCGGCCTCGCAGCCGACGGACGGCCCCGGTCCGCTGTTCGTCGTCGGAGACGTGCACGGTTATCTCGACGAGCTGGTGTCCGCCCTCCAGGACAAGGGCCTCCTCGACGCGGCGGGGAACTGGTGCGCGGGCACCGCCCGGCTGTGGTTCCTCGGGGACTTCACCGACCGCGGCCCGGACGGGATCGGCGTCATCGACCTCGTCATGCGGCTGTCCGCCGAGGCCGCGGCGGCCGGCGGCTACTGCAAGGCGCTCATGGGCAACCACGAACTGCTGCTGCTGGGCGCCAAGCGGTTCGGCGACACCCCCGTCAACTCCGGCGCGGGCACCGCCACCTTCCAGGCGGCCTGGCTGCTCAACGGCGGCCAGAAGACCGACATGGACCGCCTCCAGGACCATCACCTGCAGTGGATGGCCCGCCTCGACGCCATGGAGGAGGTCGACGGGCACCTGCTCGTCCACTCCGACACCACCGCGTACCTGGACTACGGCGACTCGATCGAAGCGGTCAACGACACCGTCCGCGAGACGATCACGCGCAACGACGCGGACGAGGTGTGGGACCTGTTCCGCAAGTTCACCAAGCGGTTCTCCTTCCGAGACGAGGGCGGAGCCGACCATGTCCGCTCGCTGCTCGACACGTACGGCGGCACACGGATCGTGCACGGCCACAGCCCCATCCCATACCTGCTGGGCGAGGTCGGGTCCGAGGACGGCGACGACCCGGCCGGTCCCGTGGTCGAGGGACCGCATCTCTACGCCGACGGACTCGCCATCGCGATGGACGGCGGGGTGACCATGGCCGGAAAGCTGCTGGTCCAGCAACTGCCGTTGGATGTCTGAGCGTTCACAGGGCAGGCGGTCCCCCATGGAGGACCGACCGGCGACGGCACCGGCCGCAGGGCATTTTCGGTAAACCCCCTGTCACCGCGCGCCGTCATCGCTCTACCATCGGCTTATCCGTAGCAGGCTCCCCTCCGTTTCTGCCCGACGGCTCGTCAGCGTGCGAGCCCCAAGCCCTACGGAGCATCGGGGGATGCACATGAACAGCGTTCCGCAGCACCTGCTGAGCGAGGACCGCCAGGAATACGAGCGGATCCTCGATGAGGCGCTGCGCTCCGCATCACACCGCCCGGAACTGGCCGCTGTCGGACAACGGCTCAATCCGGAACAACTGCGCACCATGGCGCTCAACGCCACCGCGCTCATCACGGCGGCCGCGGCGACCGAGTACCAGCACTACGTGAAGGTCCGCGAGGAACTGCGCCGCCCGGCGCCGTCCACCCCCTCGTCCAACCGCGACACCGGCTCCGCGGAGCCGGGCACCGGCACGATGGGACTCGCCACCACCATGGGAGAGGTCGCCGAGACCGCCGGCGCGGGCGCCATCGCCGTCGTCGCGGTCCTGGCACCTGTCCTGGCCGGAACCGCCGCCGCGATCTTCCTGCTCGTGGGTTACATCCTGAAGATGCTGAACCCTGAGCCGGCGTTCGCCCAGACCATGCTCACCGCCGGATGGGTGTTCGGCGCCGTGACGGCGGCCGCGATCCTCGTCGCCGCCGTCGGACTGCTGCTCACCGCCCTGCGCAACCGGCCCTCGCTCGCCGCCGGCCCGTACGGCGAGATGAGCGCGGAGGTGACCCGGGCCAGGGAAGCCTGGTGCGAGGCACTGCTGGAGCGCGGCATCCTGCCGTTCCTCAGAGAGGCCCTCGCCGATCCCGGCACCGCCGCACTGCGTCGTACGCCACCCCCGGCGCCGACCAGCCGCATGCCGCATCTCGGCTACGACCGCCCCGGTTTCAGCAGCCCGGGCGACGGCGCCTCCGGCCCACGTCCGAGCTTCACCAGCCCCGACTACACGAGCCCGGACTTCGGGGGGCCGGAGCACAAGCCGGAGTAACCCCTCGGCTTGCGCCCCCGTCCCGGGAGCGCAAGCCGAGGACCGGCCGTCCACCGCCCGGCGCCGCGCCGAGGCGGTCTCCGCCACAAGCGGCGGAGGACACGCGCCTCCGCCCGTGCGACGAGCGGCCGGCTGAACGCGTGCGCCAGGGCGAACAGCGAGCGCCGGCCCGGTCGACGTCAGTCCGCGATCGGCAGGTACACCCGGTTCCCGCTCGCTGCGAACTCCTCCGACTTGCGGAGCATGCCCTCGACGATCTCCTCCGCCGACGCCCCCTCGGCCATGTCACCTCCGAACCGCTCGGTGATGCTGTGGCTGATCTTCATCGAGCAGAACTTCGGCCCGCACATCGAGCAGAAGTGAGCCGTCTTGGCGGGTTCGGCGGGCAGTGTCTCGTCGTGGAACTCCCGTGCCGTGTCCGGGTCGAGGGCCAGGTTGAACTGGTCCTCCCACCGGAACTCGAAGCGGGCGTCGGACAGCGCGTCGTCCCACTCCTGCGCACCTGGGTGCCCCTTGGCGAGGTCGGCTGCGTGGGCGGCGATCTTGTAGGTGATGACGCCGGTCTTGACGTCGTCACGGTTGGGCAGGCCCAAGTGCTCCTTGGGCGTGACGTAGCAGAGCATGGCCGTGCCCCACCAGGCGATCATCGCGGCACCGATGCCGGAGGTGATGTGGTCGTACGCCGGCGCGACGTCCGTCGTCAGCGGGCCGAGCGTATAGAACGGAGCTTCATCGCAGATCTCCTGCTGAAGGTCGATGTTCTCCTTGATCTTGTGCATCGGGACATGCCCCGGGCCTTCGATCATGGTCTGTACGTGAAAACGCTTCGCGATCCGGTTGAGTTCCCCGAGCGTGCGCAACTCCGCGAACTGCGCCTCGTCGTTGGCGTCCGCGATGGAGCCCGGCCTAAGGCCGTCGCCGAGCGAGTACGTGACGTCGTAGGCCGCGAGGATCTCGCACAGCTCCTCGAAGTTCTCGTACAGGAAGCTCTCCTTGTGGTGCGCGAGGCACCAGGCGGCCATGATCGAGCCTCCGCGCGAGACGATGCCGGTCTTGCGGTTCGCCGTCAGCGGAACGAACGGCAGGCGCACGCCCGCGTGGACGGTCATGTAGTCCACGCCCTGCTCGGCCTGTTCGACGACCGTGTCCTTGTAGATCTCCCAAGTCAGCTCCTCGGCGCGGCCGTCGACCTTCTCCAGGGCCTGATAGAGCGGCACCGTGCCGATGGGGACGGGGGAGTTGCGCAGGACCCACTCTCGGGTGGTGTGGATGTTGCGGCCGGTGGACAGGTCCATGACCGTGTCGGCGCCCCAGCGGGTCGCCCAGGTCATCTTCTCGACCTCCTCCTCGATGGAGGACGTCACCGCGGAGTTGCCGATGTTGGCGTTGACCTTCACCAGGAACCGCTTGCCGATGATCATCGGCTCGATCTCCGGGTGGTTCACGTTGGCCGGCAGGACAGCCCGCCCCGCCGCGATCTCCTCCCGGACCACCTCCGGAGAAACGTTCTCCCGGACGGCCACGTACTCCATCTCGGGTGTGACCTCGCCCCGGCGGGCGTACGCGAGCTGGGTGACCGCCTTGCCGTCACGGCTGCGGCGCGGCATCCGGGGCCGTCCCGGGAACACCGCGTCGAGGTTGCGCAGACCGCCTCGTGGCGAGGTGTGCTTGATCCCGTCGTCCTCGGGACGGACGGGCCTGCCCGCGTACTCCTCGGTGTCGCCTCGGGCGATGATCCAGTTCTCCCGCAGTGGCGCCAGGCCCCTGCGGACGTCGGTTTCGACCAGGGGATCGGTGTACGGACCGGACGTGTCGTACAGCGTGACCGACTGCCCGTTGGTGAGGTGCACCTGCCGGACCGGCACCCGCAGATCAGGGCGTGAGCCCTCGACGTACGCCTTGTGCCAGCCGATGGACTTCCCGGCCTCCCCGTTCGGCGCGGTCTCCGTCGGCGTCGCCGTCGAAGCCCGCGCGGGCTGGGTGGAGGCAGGCGTGCGTGCGTCCTTGTTGGTCATGAGACCTACTCCCTACGCCGGCATTACCCGGTAACAGGTTCGGCGGTCGACGCAGCGATGTCCGTCTGCCGGTGCTTCGTGTGAAACATCACTCGCTTGTGGCGATGTTTCATGTGAAACATGGCTGGGACGGAGGTCAGCGCCCTCTCAGCCCGGTGCTCCGAGCTCCCGCGTGTTCAAAGGTGCCTCCACGCTAGCGTCAATTCGGGCGCGGTGAACAGAGGGCCCCTGCCGTTCTTGCGATGATCGGTCGGTGACCACGAGACAGCAGTTCCCGTTCCCGCCATCCGAGCCGCCGCGCGGGCCGGACGGCGGGAACGGCAGCGGAGACGACGGCGGACGTGGAGACGGCCGGGGTGAGGGCCGCGGAAACGGCCCTGGTGAGGGCCGTGGAGACAGCTTCGGTGCCGGCCGTGGGGGCGACCGCAACCCTGTCGGCGGGCACGAAGGTGGCCGGAGCGGTGCTTATGACTTCTTCGGTGCCCGGGGTGCCGGACGTGCCCAAGGCGCCGGATTTCCTGAGGGGCACGGTCAGGACTTCGGCGGCGGGCGCGGTCCCGGCCAGGGTTCTGGCGGTGCGCCCGGTCAGGGCCAGGACTCCGGCGGTGGGCCCGGTCACGGTCACAGTGGTGGGTCCGGTCACGATCATGTCGGCGACGGTTCCGGGGGCGGGCAGGGGCCCGGCGGCGGGTCCGGGAACGACGGATCGGCTTTCGGTGGCGGGCACGGGCACAACGGGCCGGGCTCCGGTGGCGGGCCCGGGAACGGCGGTCCGGGGCTCGGTGGCGGGTCCGGTTCCGGCGGCGGGCACGGGCATGACAGTCCCGGCTCCGGTGGCGGACACGGCCACGACGGTCCCGGGCCCGGTGGCGGACACGGCCACTCGCACAGTCACGGGCCGGCCGCGCCCGTATCCAAGCATCTGCGCAAGGTCATCGCCGCCGTCCTGATCCCGTTCGCCGCCGCGGTGCTGGTCGGGCTCGCGGTGTTGTGGCCCGGGGGCGCGCCGGCGCACGAGCGCACCGGCGTCGGCTTCGACCGGCAGACCCAGCAGGCGACGGTCACCAAGGTCGAGAGCCTGAGCTGCGAGTCGGTGAACGCCTCCGGGGGCACCCCGACCGGCGACACCTCCACCGCCGAGGGCTCGTCCGCCCAGCAGCAGGCGAACGGCACCTGCAAGAGGGCGACGATCCGGATCGACACCGGCAAGGACAAGGGCCGTACCTTCACGGAGATCGTGCAGCCCGACCAGTCACGGCAACTGGAGCAGGGCCAGGAGGTCGTGGTCGCCTACGAGCCCTCCGCGCCGCGGGACCTGCAGTACTCGGTCACCGACGTGAACCGCAGGCTGCCGATGTCCCTGCTCGCCGGCATCTTCGCCCTCGCCGTCGTGGTGGTGGGCAGGCTGCGCGGTGTCATGGCGCTGGTCGCGCTGGCCATCAGCTTCCTGATCCTGAACTTCTTCGTCCTGCCCGCGATCCTGCAGGGCTCGAATCCGCTGGTCGTGGCGGTGGTCGGGTCGAGCGCCATCATGCTCATCGCCCTGTACCTGTGCCACGGCCTGTCGGCCAGAACCTCCGTGGCGGTGCTCGGCACGCTGATCTCCCTGCTGCTGATCGGGGTCCTCGGCTCACTGTTCATCGACTGGGCCGCGCTGACCGGCAACACGGACGACAACACCGGTCTGATCCACGGCCTGTACCCGACGATCGACATGAGCGGCCTGCTGCTCGCCGGCGTCATCATCGGTTCACTCGGTGTCCTGGACGACGTGACGGTCACGCAGACGTCGGCGGTCTGGGAGTTGCACGAGGCCAACCCGTCCATGGGCTGGCGTGGGCTCTACCGGGCGGGCATCCGCATCGGCCGCGACCACATCGCGTCGGTCGTCAACACGCTCGTCCTCGCCTACGCGGGCGCCGCGCTGCCGTTGCTGCTGCTCTTCTCGATCGCCCAGAGCAGTGTGGGGACGGTCGCCAACAGCGAGCTCGTCGCGGCCGAGATCGTCCGCACGCTGGTGGGTTCGATCGGCCTGGTCGCCTCTGTACCGGTCACCACGGCCCTGGCGGCCCTGGTCGTGTCGGCCGACCGTCCGGGAGCGGAGACCGCGACCGCCGGGGCCGGGACGGCACTCGGGACGGGGACGAGCACCGGGGCAGGGACGGGACTGGGACCGGCAGCCGCGGGTGCCCGCCCGGCTCCTGCACGCGGCGGAAAGGGACGTCGGCGCAGGCGTTGACGTAGGCCCAGGCATGCACCTGAGCGGCGTGGACTTGCGCCCAGGCACTGACGACGGCGCAGGCACTGATCTGAGAGGTGTCGACGTCGACGTCAGGTCGCCGCAGGAGCCCGCCCGCGGCATCCACGCCCACACCCCGACCAGGTCACGGCGCCGCCCCAGCAGAAGCGTTCCGTCGTCTTTGTCGGCCGGCAGGCCTCAGCCCGCGCTCTGCTCCTCCGCGAGGATGCGGTCCAGCGCCTCGTCGAGATGGGCGTCGAAGTCGGCCAGAGCACCCTCCTGGCCCAACGGCACCAGCTTGTCGGTGCGGTCGAGGAAGGCGACCAGCGGGGCCGTGGACGAGCGGAACAGCGCCTGGTCGCCGCCGACCTGAAGCCGGATCAGTACGTCACCCAGCGTGTCGGCGTCGGCGGGCGTGACCCGTACGTCTCCCTCCCCGCACGGCCGGCCCACCCCGTCGATCAGCAGCTCGCGTCCGAAGGCCCAGGTCACCGGGGCGTCGCCGGGCAAATGGAAGGTCAGCCGGATGGCATAGGGATCGCAGGTCTCGTAGCGCAGCTCCACCGGGATGCGGAAGGAGAGCTCCTCGGAGACGAGAAAGCTCATCATGACCTCTGCCTGTACGGACTCGCGCATCGCCTACCCCGTCGTGTGACGTCGTCTGGCCGGGAATGACCCCTCTGACACTGCTGGCATCTTGCTCAACGTGTACGCCAGATCACAAGGAGTGAGTTTTCAAATGCTGATAGAGATAGCGAGTGACCCCAGCAGCCGCCCCACTTCGTTCTGCAACTGGCGTGTCGCCGCAGGCAGACGATCCGCCTGATGCGCGGGAAGGGAGATGGCCATGGTCGCGGCCGTCGTCCCCACCGTGATCGGGATCGCCGCGCACACCGTGCCCAGCGCGTACTCCTGTCGCTCCGTCACCGGCTCCATCCGCCGCATGCGTTCGAGCCGCCGGAGCATGCTGCGGCCGTCACGCACCGTGTACGGGGTGATGGACTGCACGGGGTGGCGGTCGAGGTGGTCGCGGCGGGCGTCCTCGTCCAGTTGGGCCAGCAGGCACTGGCCGATGGCGTGCGCGTGGCCGGTCTCGCGGAAGTCGGCCCACTCCTCGACCGCCGGATTGCCCGGGGTGTCGGAGACGCAGACGACCTCGATCTCGCCGTCGCGGTACATGGCGTAGTAGACGGGGACTCCGAGGGCGTCACGCCAGTCGGCGAGTGTGTCGACGACCGTGCTGCGACGTTTCTGCCGCGCTCCGCTGCTGCCCAGCCGCTCGGCCGCCTCACCGAGGAAGAACAGCCCCTTGTCCCGGCGCAGATAGCCCTCGTGCACGAGGGTGCGCAGCAGGTGGTAGGCCGTCGGAAGCGCCACACCCGTCTCACGGGCCAGTTGCTTGGCGGGGGCGCCGTACGCGTGCTCGGCGACGGCCTCCAGCAGGCGCATCGCGCGCTGCACCGAGCCGATGAGGGTGGTGGAGTGCGGTGGTGCGGAGGACCGCGGTACGTGCCGCTGCACGGGAGGGGTCGCGGTCGAGTGGGGCGGTGCCGTCGGCGCCGGCCGCTCGCGAGGTGTCGTCGGGCGCTGCGGACCCGTCGGCGGTGCGGGTTGCCGGGGAGGCCGGAGGCCGGCTCCCGGAGCCGGGACGGCGGTCGCGGAGGATGCGGGGGGTTCGGCGGGGGCGGTGTGAACCGTGGCCAAGGTGCACTCCCGAAGCGCGAGGGGGCGGCGGCCCGTGCGGGGAGCACGGGAGGGGATACGCCGCTCACGGGGGTGGTCCCCCGCGACGAGTTCCGGACTCTAATCGTCCGCCGCGAGCCGCAGACCGGCTGCCCGGAAAACTTCCCTCGCGTGAGGGAACCGGTGATTCCTGTTACCGATCCCCGGTCACCTCACGTTGACCTCTCACGCGCCGCCCTGGTCACACAGGGCGCACCGGCTGCTCACCAGTCGCCGCGCGACGAGGAGCTCGCCGTGAACTTCCGTACGACGTAGACGAGTCCGCCCACCAGTGCCACGAAGACCAGCAGCTTGAACAGCAGTCCGATCACGAAGCCGACGACACTGGCGATCAGTCCGCCGAACACGACCAGGGCGATGACCGGCACCGCGACCCACTTCACCCACCACGGCAGTCCCGAGAAGAACTCACGCATCGCCCCAACCTCTCCTGTGCCCGGCACGTCTGCTGCCGGGTCCTCCGATGTCCTGCCCTCGATGCTAGGCGGACGAAGGGGGCCGGCGGGGGCCCCGCACCCCTTGTCCGCCCCTGACTGATCCCTTAGGGAACCCCGAGGTCACAGGTCACCTCTCGGGCGGAGAGAACACCACCATCACCCTGAGGTCCTCGCTGATGTGGTGGAACTTGTGCGCGACACCGGCGGGTACGTAGACCACGCTGCCGCGCGCCACCTGGGTGGTCTCCATGCCGACGGTGATCGCGGCACGCCCGCTCACCACGAAGTACACCTCGTCCTGGTTGTGCGGCTGCTGCGGGTCGTGCTCACCCGCGTCGAGCGCGTACAGGCCGACCGACATGTTCCGCTCCCGCAGGAACTGCAGGTAGGCGCCGTCATTGGCGGCACGCTCCGCCTCCAGTTCGTCCAACCGGAATGCCTTCATCGACTTCGTCCGCCCTCGCCGTACTCGTAACCGATCTCGTCTGCCACGATCAGACACATGATGAATTTCGTAGTCAAGACGATCGCCAACGCGGGCGCCCTGGCGGTCGCCGTCTGGCTGCTGGACAAGATCACTCTGACCGGTGACGGCACCGGCAAGAAGATCTGGACGCTGATCCTCGTCGCCCTGGTCTTCGGTCTGGTGAACTTTCTGGTCAAGCCCATCGTGCAGTTGCTCACCTTCCCTCTGTTCATCCTGACGCTCGGCCTGATCACGCTGGTGATCAACGCCCTCATGCTGCTGCTCACCTCGTGGCTGGCCGACAAGCTCGACCTGAGCTTCCACGTGGAGGGCTTCTGGACCGCCGTCCTCGGCGGCCTGATCATCTCGATCGTGTCCTGGGCGCTCCACGTCGTCCTGCCCGACGAGGACTGAGCACGCCATGGCCTGCCGCGTCTGCTTCGTCTGCACCGGAAACATCTGCCGTTCCCCGATGGCCGAGTCGGTCTTCCGCGCCCACGTTCAGGAGGCCGGGTTCGGCGGTCTGGTGGAGGTCGACAGTGCCGGCACGGACGGCTGGCACGAGGGGGACGGTGCCGATCCGCGCACCGTCACCGTCCTGCGGAACCACGGCTACGACAGCGCGCACACCGCGCGGCGGTTCCAGGCCTCATGGTTCTCCCGCCTCGACCTCGTCATCGCCCTCGACGCCAGCCACCTCAAGGCCCTGCGCCACCTCGCGCCGACCGCTCAGGACGCGGACAAGGTGCGGCTGTTGCGTTCCTACGCCCGCCCGTCGCCCTCGACACGTGCCGTGCCCGCCGATGCCGCAGGCGGTGACCTGGACGTCCCGGACCCGTACTACGGGGGCATCGACGGGTTCGAGGAGTGCCTTGAGATGGTGGAGGCGGCGAGCGAGGGACTGCTCGCAGCGGTACGCGAAAGCGTGAAGGGACAGGTGGCATGAGCGGGACGAGCGGGCGGGGCCTGCCCGATAATGGCGACGGCACGCAGGGGCAAGAACGGCCGGGTACCGGTGACGGCACGCGTGGGCAGGGGCTGCCCGGTGGCGGCGACGGCACTTACGGGCAGCGGCTGCCCGCCCACGGCGGTGACGGCACGCGCACCGTGCGGGCCGGGCTGCCCGAGCCGGTCAAACACGAGCCGACGCTGCCCGGCCCGGTGTTCGCCGCGCACTTCCATCTGCCGGGCGAGGTGACAGGTCCGTACGCCTACGGCCGCGACGACAACCCCACCTGGACCCTGCTGGAGCAGGCCATCGGCGAACTGGAGGCACCCGGGCAGGCCGGCGTCGAGACACTCGTCTTCGCCTCCGGCATGGCCGCCATCTCGTCGGTGCTCTTCTCACAGCTGCGTGCCGGGGACACCGTCGTCCTGCCCGACGACGGCTACCAGGCGCTGCCCCTGGTGCGCGCGCAGCTGGAGGCGTTCGGGATCGTGGTGCGCACCGCGCCGACCGGCGGCGACGCCCAGCTGGGCGTCCTCGACGGCGCGAAGCTGCTGTGGATCGAGAGCCCCTCGAACCCCGGGCTGGACGTGTGCGACATCCGGCGGCTCGTCGAGGCGGCACACGCGCGTGGTGCCCTGGTGGCGGTCGACAACACCCTCGCGACGCCGCTCGGGCAGCGTCCGCTGGAACTCGGCGCCGACTTCTCCGTGGCCAGCGGCACCAAGCAGCTGACCGGACACGGCGACATCCTCCTCGGATACGTCACCGGCCGCGACGCCGGGGCCATGGCCGCCGTACGCCGATGGCGCAAGATCGTGGGGGCGATCGCGGGCCCCATGGAGGCCTGGCTCGCCCACCGGTCGATCGCCACGCTCCAGCTCCGGGTCGACCGGCAGGACGCGAGCGCCCTGGTGCTCGCCGAGGCCCTGCGCCAGCGGCCCGAGGTCACCGGACTGCGCTATCCGGGGCTGCCCGACGACCCGTCGCACAAGGTCGCCTCGCGGCAGATGCGGCGCTACGGGTGCGTGGTCTCCTTCACGCTGCCCACGCGCGCGCGTGCCGACCGTTTTCTCGACGCGCTGCGGCTGGTGGACGACGCGACCAGCTTCGGCGGGGTGCGGTCCACTGCGGAGCGACGCGGCCGGTGGGGCGGGGACGCCGTGCCGGAGGGCTTCATCCGCTTCTCGGTCGGCGCCGAGGATCCCGAGGATCTGGTGGCGGACGTGCTGCGGGCCCTGGACGCGTCGGCCGGCTGAGTGCTGCCCACCCGCACACGTGCGGGCGCGGTGTGTGCGGTGCGGGTGCGGCCATGCGGCACGCGCGTCCGCGTCGGACGGTATCCGGCCACGTACACGGACAACGGACGGTCCGAGCCTCCCCCCTCGTGGCTCGGACCGCCCCCGGTTCCGTGCGCGAAGAACCGCGCGACCAAGGCTAGTTGACTCTGTGTCAGTGTCCAATCACAGTAACGACAGAAACCTATCGACATATTTATAGTTGGGCCCTGCTCGGGGTTGGGAGAAGGGCAGGGAACGGGAGGGCGTCACCGTGGATCTGGCCTTGTTGCGCACCTTTGTCACGGTGCACCGGGCCGGTTCCTTCACCCGCGCCGCCGTGCTCCTCGGCCTGTCCCAGCCGGCCGTCACCTCGCAGATCCGCACCCTGGAACGCCAGCTTGGCCGACCGCTGTTCCTACGGCAGGCCCGCGGGGTGACTCCCACGACCATCGGCGACGAGCTGGCCCACAAGGCGGCGCCGCATCTCGACGCCCTGGTGGAGATCGCCGAGATCGGACTCGACGACGACTCCGCCCTGCGCACCCTGCACCTCGTCGGGCCTCCCGAGTTCACCGCCGAGCGCGCCTTGCCCGCGCTCACCGCCCTGACCGGCGAGGACGGCCAGGGTTTCGCGCTGCGCGCCTCCTTCGGGAACGCCGAGGAAGCCCTGGACGGACTGGCCGCCGGACATCATGATCTAGCCATCAGTACGGCCCGTCCGCGCGGTCACCTGCTCACCGCGACCGCACTGTGCGACGAGGAGCACGTCCTGATCGCCGCTCCGCGCTGGACCGAGCTGCTGGGGTCCGGGAAGCCCCGCCGCAAGGGAGCACGCGCTCTGGAGAGCGTCCTCGCGATCAAGGGGGCGCACGCGCTGGACAGCGTGCCCGTCGTCGAGGTGCACGAGTCCCTGCCCTTCGTCTCCCGCTACTGGGCCTCCGTCTTCGACGCGCGTCCGGCCGCACCGGGTACCGTCATCGTCCCGGACCTCCGGGCGGTCCTCGCGTGCGCGGTGGCGGGCGCCGGGCTCGCGGTGCTGCCCCGGTATCTGTGCGCGACCGCACTGCGGCGCGGGGACGTCGTCGCACTGCATGATCCGGCGGTGCCACCCCTGCGGACGTACTTCCTCGCCGTCCGCACCGGAACGCTCGCCATGCCGCACATCGCACGGGCTCACGAGTGGCTGCTGGCGGCGGCCGACGGCTGGTGTTGAGTCCCGATCCGGCTCGGTGACGCAGTGAGCCCGATCGGTGACGTTTCGCGATGTTTCACGTGGAACCAGCCGGGCCACATTCCTCCCATGACCGACCGACCCGTGGTCAAGCGCACCGCACGTGCCGTTCTGCTTGACGGTGACGACCTGATCTTGATCAAACGCACCAAGCCCGGCATGGATCCCTACTGGGTCACACCCGGTGGCGGGGTCGAGCCGGAGGACCCCACCGTCGTCCACGCCCTGCACCGGGAGGTGCACGAGGAACTCGGCGCCAAGATCACTGACGTGGTGCCGTGCTTCGTCGACACCGTCGAACACATCGGGGACGACGGCGGCGCGACCGGCGTGAAGGTGCAGCACTTCTTCGTCTGTCACCTGGAGTCGATGGACCCCGCTCTGCGCCACGGCCCCGAGATGGACCAACCGATCGGCGACTACGAGATCGTGCGGGTGCCCTTCACCCGGGTGGGCATCGCCTCCGTCCATCTCGTACCGCTGTCCCTGCGGCACTATCTGGACGGCAACATCGAGGGCGTACGGGCCATGCACGCGCCTGATCTGGGCTGACGGCCGCCGCCTTGCCCGGCTCGGAGGGACGGCCGCCGTCCGAGCTCACTGAGCGGCCGTGACGAGTTCCTCCACCGAGTCGTGGCGTATGCGCTCGGACGGGATGCCGCTGTCCCTGAGCGCGTGCACGCCGCTGCGGATCATGCCGGGCGGACCCGACAGATAGGCGTCGAACTCGTTCCACGGGCCGTACTCACGTATGGCGTCGGGAAGCTGGAGACGCGCCTGCTGGTCGACGACCGCGCGGACCGAGAGCCACGGGTGGGACTGCTGGAGCCGGAGCATCGTGTCGATGTCGTAGAGATCGTGGTCGGTGCGGGCGCCGTAGAACACCTCCATCGGCCGTCGCTCCCCGTGCTCGGCGACGTCCTCGACCAACGCCTTGATGGGCGCGATGCCGGTGCCGCCTCCCAGGCAGAGCAGTCCCCTGTCGGAGGTATGGTCCACGGTCATCGACCCGGTCGGCGGACCGAGTCGGATGATGTCCCCGGGGCGCGCGCGGTGCACCAGCGCGTTGGACACCCACCCCGCGGGCACGGCCTTCACGTGGAACGACAGCAGGCCGTCGGAACGCGGCGCGGAGGCGAAGGAGTAGTGCCGCCAGATCCGCGGCCACCAGGGCGTCTCCAGGCTCGTGTACTGCCCGGCGAGGAAGGGATACGGCTGATCCGGGCGGACGGTGACGACCGCGACGTCCGGCGTTCTCAGGTCGTGCGTGACGACCTCCGCGTACCACCAGGCCGGGGCGCGCAGTTCGTCCGCGGCCGCGGCGTCGATCATGACCTGCGAGATCGTCGTGTACGCCCGGACCCAGGCGGCCTCCGTCTCCGCGTTCCACTCCGGGTCGTACTTGCTCAGGGCGCCGATGAGGCATTCGCCCACGGCCGGATAGTGCTCTGCCCGCGTCCCGTACTTGCGGTGGCCGCGGCCGAGGTTCCGGAGGTAGTCGACGAGAACCGCGGTGTTGTCGATGTGCTCGGCCGCGGTGAGCAGGGCCCTGAGCAGCCGGTCCCGCTGGGTGTCCATCGCCGCTGGGAACAGGGACCGCAGATGGGGGTGGCGTACGAAGAGCAGGGCGTAGAAGTACGAGGTGACCTTGTCGGCGACGGGGCCGACGTCGGCCATGGTCCGGCGGATGAGCACGGCGTCCGGCGAGGCGTCCCGGGGTGGCGGAGCGGACCGCTGGTCGGGGATCCGCCGGCCGCCCGGCGGGACTTCGGTGGGCCCGATCGTGAACGGCGCTGCACGGGGCGCCGCTGCCGCCGACGTTGCGCTCGGAGCGGGCGGGGAGGCGGGAGCGGAGGCGGAGGATGCCATCGGGGACGCGTGCGGCACGTCGGTCGGCGCCGGGCCAGCCGGTACCGGGGCCGGTTCGTCGGCTGCCGTGGGCCGGAGTATGTCGTCCGAGGGCTGCGGCGTGCCGTCCGTAGCGCGGCGCGCCATGTCGTCCGGCGCCGGGCCCGGCCGCGGCACTTCTCCGGTCGTCGAAGCGGGCGGATCTGCGTGGCCGGCCGTCGAGGTGGGCAGCGGGGCGTCGTCGGTCGTGACGGGCGGTGTGGACTCCTCCGTACGAAGGGTCGAGCCGGTGCCCGTCGCTGTCCTGCCCACCGGGCGCAGTGCGGCCAGACGGCTTCCCTCGCTCGCTGCCTGCTGTTCGCCACCGGTCGGCGTCGGCTGCTTGTGCGGCGTGAACCAGCGGCCCCCGCCGCCGGACGTGCCGTTGTCGGCCGGCGTGGTGGTCGGAGCGTCCATGGTGTGCCTCGCCTCGAACATCTCTCAGTCGGTCTGCGCACTTCCTCGGTCGGAAGATGCCTTCTTTCCCCCGCAGACGGCTTGCCTTCCCCAATGCGCTGCCGCAGCCAATGCGGCCACATTCAACCTGTGTTCCGGATCCGTACGGACAAGTAAGGCGAGAGTGTGACATTGGCCGCAGCACTCTCCCCGCAGCGTCCCACCCGCCAGGGATGCCCAGTCGCATAACCGGAAATGCGGGTCTTCGATCTCTCCGTCCCTTTAGGCTGCATTGCCTTGCTCCGGGCCCGGACAGGATGCACAGGATGCGCACCTCGCCCCGACGCGAACCGGAGTCGACCATACCGGCCGCCGGTCTGCGCACAACTCCCCCCTCCCGCAAGGGGAATGGTGGCGGGGCGAACCGCGAATCCCCTCAATTCCCGGGCGTGCCACACCAATTCATGGATTTCTCACAGATTTCTCCCGGTGCAGGAGGGGTCGACAGCCCGGACAGGCAGCGGTCCGCATTGACCGTGACGGAGATCGGCACTGCACCGAGCAGGCCAGCTACTCGACGGGTTCCGTTCGGCGGTGTTTCACGTGAAACACCCAGCATCGGGTCGCGACCTGTGGAGTTGGCCATGGCATGGCCAAAAGGTCGCACCCGGCCACGGAAAGAGGTGGACGGCGAGGCCACCTGTCGGACAGCCTGACCTGCGTGCCCACTCCTTCCCCCATCCCTGGTCCCATCCGCCCGCTGACGCTCCGCGATCACGCCGCCTGCGCCGACTTGTCCGAGGACCGGGGGTGGCCACGCGAGGAGCACAAGTGGGGCTTCCTCCTCACCGCAGGGAAGGGCTACGGCATCGACGATCCCGACGGCGGACTCGTCGCCGCCTGTGTCGTCACCGAGTACGGACCGCAGCACCGCCCCGACCTCGGGGCCATCGGCATGGTCCTGGTCGCCGAGCGGCATGCCGGCCAGGGCGTGGGACGCCAGTTCATGCGTCACATCGTCTCGACGATGGGCACCACGCCCCTGACCCTGCACGCCACGCCGAACGGCCGCCCGCTCTACGAGCAACTCGGCTTCAAGGTGACCGGCCGTGCCGAGATGCTGTGCGGGCGCTTCACACCGGAGCGAACGAAGCCCGGGATCGCCACACGTCCGGCCACCGCCGAGGACCTCACCGCTCTCCTGCGGCTCGACGGGGAGGTGTTCGGCGCCGACCGCACGCACATCATCACCCGGCTGCCCGCCTTCGCCGACCAGTTGCGCGTCGCCGAGGAGAAGGGCCGGATCATCGGGTACGCGGCCGCGTGGCCCAACATGCAGACCCACGTCGTGGGCCCGCTGATCGCCCGCGACACCCGGACCGCGAAGGCCCTGCTCGCTTCCCTTGCCGCCCACACCGACCGCCCACTGCGCACCGACATCGACGTACGGCACGAAGAGCTGCTGGCGTGGGCGAAGGAGCGGGGTCTGGCATCCGTGGCCTTCAACACCGTCATGACGTACGGCATCACGGAACTGCCCGGTGACTGGAGGCGTAGGTTCGCACCGCTGACGGTGGCTGCGGGCTGAGACGCTCCGCCACGACGGCATCGGCCCCCTGGAGATTCCGAGGGGCCGACGGACCGACAGGCCCCAGGAGGCTCCGAGCGCCGACAGGTCCGGCTTCCCGTACGGCTCGGGCCCTGCGGCCGGTACGGCGGGCGCCGTGGTGGTCCAGTGGTGCCTCAGCAGTGGACGGCTGCCGGCTGATCCGTGGGCACAGCCTCCGCGACCAGCGTGCCGGGCTTGCTGTCGCGGCGCTCCAGAGCGGCCGAGAGGAAGGCGAGGAGCAGGGCGGCCGCGGCGAGGGCGGCACCGACCCAGTTGGGGGCGGTATAGCCGAAGCCGGCCGAGATGACGAGCCCGCCGAGCCAGGCGGACAGTGCGTTGCCGAGGTTGAAGGCGCCGATGTTCACCGCCGAGGCCAGAGTCGGGGCACCGTGCGCCTGGTCGAGGACCCGCTTCTGCAGAGGCGGGACGGTGGCGAAGCCCAGGGCACCGATCAGGACGATCGTGAGGGCTGCCAGAGCCTTGTGGTGGGCGGTGAGCGTGAAGAGCGCGAGCACGACGGCGAGGGCGCCCAGGGACACGTAGAGCATGGGCATCAGGGCACGGTCGGCGTACCTGCCTCCGATGAGGTTGCCGCCGACCATGCCGAGGCCGAAGAGGACCAGCATCCAGGTGACCGAGCCGTCGGCGAAGCCGGTGACGTGGGTCATCATCGGCGCGATGTAGGTGATGGCCGCGAAGACGCCGCCGAAACCCAGGACCGTCATCGCCATCGCGAGCAGGACCTGCGCGTTCTTGAAGGCGGCCAGTTCGTGACGCAGGCGGACGCCTTCCGCCCTGGGCATGTCGGGAACGAGCTTGGCGACACCGAGCAGGCCGACGACACCCAGGAGAGCGACGATCCCGAAGGTGACACGCCAGCCGACGGACTGCCCGACGAGGGTGCCCAGCGGGACGCCGACCACGTTGGCGACGGTCAGGCCGGTGAACATCATCGCGATGGCCCCGGCCTTCTTGTCGGGGGCGACGAGGTCGGCCGCGACGACCGAGCCGATGCCGAAGAAGGCCCCGTGGGCGAGTGAGGCGATCACCCGGCCGATCAGCATGACGGAGAAGGCCGGGGCGAGGGCGGACAGCAGATTGCCGATGATGAACAGCCCCATCAGCAGCATCAGCATCCGCTTGCGGGAGACCTTCGTGCCGAGGACCGTCATCAGAGGGGCGCCGAACATGACACCGAGGGCGTAGCCGGTCACGAGGAAGCCGGCCGTGGGGATGGAGACCCCGAAGTCGCCCGCGACCTCGGGCAGCAGGCCCATGATCACAAACTCGGTCGTTCCGATTCCGAAGGCCCCGATCGCGAGGGCCAGAAGCGCGAGCGGCATGGGGTTACTACCTTCCAAGACGATTGCAGGAGCGCGTTACGCAACCGCACGATAGTTGCATGCGCGCTATAGATGCAAACGAAGGTAGTACTCGTACGCCGAGCAAGAGCCTCACCTACAGTGCAGCCATGGGAGATCTCGAGATACGGCCCGCCACCACGGACGACGTCCCCGCGATCGTCGCGATGCTCGCCGACGACCCGCTGGGCGCCCGGCGGGAATCACCGGACGACCTGACCCCGTACCTGGCCGCACTGGACCGCATCACGCCCGACCCCCACCAGCACCTGGTCGTGGCCGTACGCGACGGCCGGGTCGTCGGCACCCTCCAGCTGACCGTCATCCCCGGCCTGTCCCGGCGCGGCTCCACCAGGTCGATCATCGAAAGCGTGCGTATCCACGCGGACGAACGCGGCAGCGGGCTGGGCACACAGCTCATCGAATGGGCGATCGACACATCCCGCCGCCAGAACTGCCAGCTGGTGCAACTGACCTCCGACAACACCCGCACGGACGCCCACCGCTTCTACGAGCGGCTCGGCTTCACGGCCTCGCATGTGGGCTTCAAGCTTCAGCTGTGAGGCAGGGCCCCGCACACCACGGCGGGCCTGTTTCACGTGAAACAGGCCCGCCGTCACGCGAGGACGCCTAGCCGATGCCCCGCCACCCTTCGGGATCGACCCCACCAGGCACGCGCGCCCCTACGTCGTACGGCTGACGCGTGAACACGAATGAACCCAGGTCCAGGTGGCTCACGGACCCGTCCGGCCGTCGAACGGCCTTCAGGAGCTCTCCCGCGTAGTAGCCCTCCAAGCCCGTCCACGTGCCGTCGCCGTTGGCCCGAAACCGCGATCGGCGCCCGTTCCCGGACAGCGGCTCCAGCGAGACCAGCCCGTCCGCCGTCAGCCGCAGAGCGACTGCGTGCGTCCCCCAGTACCACTGGCCTGCCAGCTCCAGTACGGACGCATCGACGTCACGCAAGGGCCGCCACGCAGCGGGAATCCGCGGCTCGGCCTCCGCGACGATCCGCACCAGATCGGCGCCTACCACCGACACCAGCGGGCCCGAGGTGCAGTTCGCCAGAACGACCGCCGCGACGTCGTCCGCCACGCTGATGGTGAGGTTGGCCAGGAATCCCGGCAAGGAACCCGAGTGTCCCGTCAGCAGTCGACCGTCCCGGTGCTGGATCTGCAGACCCAGCCCGTAGGTGGCGCCGTCCCCCACGTCCGAGGCCTCCGTCGGCGCCGCGGGTGTCCGCATCTCCCGGACCGACTGCGCGCCGAGCACGCGATCGTCCCCGTGCGTCAGGAAGACGGCGAAGCGCGCCAGGTCCGCGGTGGTGGACCAGAGTTGCCCGGCCGGAGCCATCCGCCCCAGGTCCTCGACCGGCTCGGGCAGCATCGCATCCGCCCAGGGGTGCACTGCCCAGCCGCCCGCATGAGGCATCCGCGGCTGGGCGCTTGTCCGGTCGAGACCCAGCGGGCCGAGCACCTCTCGCCGCAGTACCTCCTCCCACGGCGCCCCGCGCAGCTTCTCCACGAGCGCGCCCAGCAGCGTGTAACCCGGGTTGGAGTAGTGGAAGCGCCGTCCGACCGGATGCCGGAAGGGCTGCTCACCCAGTACGTCGGCGAGCTCGGGACGCAGGGTTCCCGGCGTACGCTCCCACCACGGCGCGGGTGACTCGGCCGCCAACCCGCTCGTATGGGCGAGCAGTTCCGCGACGGTGGCTTCCCCCGCACCCGTGCCCGGCAGATGCTTCTCCAGCGGGTCCCCGAGGTCGAGCACACCCTCGTCACGCAAGCGCAGGACGAGAACGGCGGTGAAGGTCTTGGTGATCGAACCGATCCGGTACTGCACGTTCTCGTCCGGCCCGTGTCCGTCCACCGATGTCCGCGAGCCGTGCCACACAGCCCGCCTGTCCCGCACCACGGCCGCGACCAGCGAGGGAGCACGCCCTTCGGCCTGGGCCACGGCGATCCGGTGCAGCAACGCCCGTCGCGTGCCGGGCAGCAGCTCTTCCTGAGGTGTCGTCATCCCCCCAGTCCACCCCGCGCGGCACGCAGACGTCGAACGATATGAGCCGCACGGCCTCAGGTGGCCGGTTGATCAGCGAAGTCGGGCTGCGATGCCCTGCCGGGCGTGATCCCAGACATCGTCGAACTCCTCCTGGGTCAGCCGCTCCGGATCGTGGCCTTCCCACTCCGAAACAGGCGATCCCGCGGTGAGCCCGTACTCCTTCTCGTACTCCGCCAGGGTTCCGGCGTCCCGTGCCCGCTGCCACTCGCGCAGGGATGCCGCCGCGAGTGGGGTCCGTCCAGGTCCGCGCAGCTCGACCTGCCGCGTGACCCAGCCGTCCGCATCGACCTCGAAGAAGAACCATGTGTCTTCCTCGTTCCAGTAACAGCGCATCCACCGCATCACCAGACCATGATGGCCGTGCGCTGCGCGCCGGCCGCCGCAGCGGCGTCCGAATCCTGCTGGATGGCCGTCCGGCGTGCCGACATGCCGAGGTCTGAGACCAGCCGGCTGTGGGTCAGGTCTGCGCCATGTCCACGAACCGCGAGTAGTGACCCTGGAAGGCGACCGTGATCGTCGCCGTCGGGCCGTTACGGTGCTTGCCCACGATGATGTCCGCCTCGCCCGCGCGCGGCGACTCCTTCTCGTAGGCGTCCTCCCGGTGCAGCAGGATCACCATGTCGGCATCCTGCTCGATGGAGCCGGACTCACGCAGGTCGGACACCATCGGCTTCTTGTCCGTGCGCTGCTCGGGACCACGGTTGAGCTGCGAGAGCGCGATCACCGGGACCTCCAGCTCCTTGGCCAGAAGCTTGAGGTTTCGGGACATGTCCGAGACCTCCTGCTGGCGGCTCTCGGAACGCTTCGAACCACCGGCCTGCATCAGCTGCAGATAGTCGATGATCACGAGCTTGATGTCGTTGCGCTGCTTCAGCCGACGGCATTTCGCGCGGATCTCCATCATCGACAGGTTGGGGGAATCGTCGATGTAGAGCGGCGCGGACGAGACCTCGGGCATCCGTCGCGCCAGGCGTGTCCAGTCCTCGTCCGTCATGGTGCCCGACCGCATGTGGTGCAGCGCCACGCGCGCCTCCGCCGACAGCAGACGCATGGCGATCTCGTTGCGGCCCATTTCGAGGGAGAAGATGACGCTGGCCAGGTTGTGCTTGATCGACGCCGCCCGGGCGAAGTCCAGCGCGAGCGTGGACTTGCCCATGGCGGGACGGGCCGCGATGACGATCATCTGGCCCGGGTGCAGACCGTTGGTCAGCGAGTCGAGGTCCGTGAAGCCCGTGGGCACACCGGTCATCTCTCCGCTGCGCGAGCCGATCGCCTCGATCTCGTCGAGCGCGCCCTCCATGATGTCGCCGAGCGGGAGGTAGTCCTCGCTGGTGCGCTGCTCGGTGACCGCGTAGATCTCCGCCTGGGCGCGGTTGACGATCTCGTCGACGTCGTCGTCGCCCGCGTATCCCATCTGGGTGATGCGGGTACCGGCCTCGACCAGGCGGCGCAGGACCGCCCGCTCATGGACGATCTCCGCGTAGTACTCGGCGTTGGCCGCCGTGGGCACCGTCTGCACGAGGGTGTGCAGGTACGGCGCGCCGCCGACCTTGTTGATCTCACCGCGCTTGGTCAGCTCGGCGGCGATCGTGATGGGGTCGGCCGGCTCGCCCTTGGCATAGACGTCGAGGATCGCCTGGTAGATCGTCTCGTGCGCGGGCTTGTAGAAGTCATGACCCTTGAGGACTTCCACGACGTCGGCGATGGCGTCCTTGGACAGGAGCATGCCGCCGAGGACGGACTGTTCGGCATCCAGGTCCTGCGGCGGTACGCGTTCGAAGGCGGAGCCACCGCCGTCCCAGGCCCCGCTCTCCCTGCCGCGGTCGTGCTGCTCGTCACGGACCCGGCCTCCGTCGCTGCGTCGGCGGGAAGAAGGCAGACGATCACTGGGACCGCTGTCGGCCCAAGGATCATCCAAGGGCTCGGAAATACTCACCGAGCCACCTCCTCCCGTCCGCGGAGCGGACCCTCGGCGTGCCCTCATTTCTACGGCACGCCACTGACAAATGAGACGCCCAACTCCGGTTCTGGCGCGTCGGGTTTGTGACGATTCCCAGGCCGACGAACGGAGGCGGGCGCCGGACCACCGTAGGCCCGCAGGCACCGTCAGCCAATCTGGTTATCCACAGGCCATGTGGACGACGGCCCAGATGCTGTGGAGAACTCAGCAAAACCTGTGCACGACCCGGTGGACAGGCCTGTGAACAAGCCGCGAGCTGCCTACTAAAAACCGCCCTGAGCTGCTGGTTTCCCATCCACCGGCTGTGCAGAAGAAAAACTTCTCGACTAGGACCAAGATCACTGCGAAGTGGGCCCGGAAACCGGCGCCCCCAAAAGAGAAGTAAGGGTCATTACCTCATTGCATCTCTTACCTGTGGACGATTAGATTGGTGCTCATGACACAGGCTCCAGCGACCCCCAAGGCTGCCCGTCGACAGCACGACCGAGAGATCGTCGCGCTGGCCGTTCCGGCCTTCGGAGCACTCGTCGCCGAGCCCCTCTTCGTCATGGCCGACAGTGCGATCATCGGCCATCTCGGCACGGCACAACTCGCCGGCCTCGGCGTCGCCTCCGCCCTCCTCATGACAGCCGTCAGCGTCTTTGTCTTCCTCGCCTACGCCACCACGGCGGCCGTCGCCCGACGCGTCGGCGCCGGCGATCTCCAGGCCGCCATCCGCCAGGGCATGGACGGCATCTGGCTGGCACTGCTGCTCGGTGCCGCCGTCATCGCCGTCGCCCTGCCCATGGCACCGGCGATCGTGGAACTCTTCGGCGCCTCAGACACCGCTGCCCCGTACGCGACCACCTATCTGCGGATCTCCTCGTTCGGCATCCCGGCCATGCTGGTCGTCCTCGCCGCGACCGGTGTCCTGCGCGGGCTGCAGGACACAAAGACACCCTTGTACGTCGCCATCGCGGGCTTCATCGCCAACGCCGTGCTGAACGTGGGCCTGGTCTACGGCGCCGGCCTCGGCATCGCGGGCTCCGCCTGGGGCACTGTCATCGCCCAGTACGGCATGGCTGTCGCCTATCTGGTGGTGGTCGTCCGCGGCGCCCGACTGCATGGAGCCTCACTCCGCCCCGATGTCGCCGGGATCCGGGCCTCCGCACAAGCCGGCGTCCCTCTGCTGGTCCGCACACTCTCCCTGCGGGCGATCCTCATGATCACCACCGCCGTCGCGGCCCGTCTGGGTGACGCCGACATCGCCGCCCACCAGATCATCCTGTCCCTGTGGAGCCTGCTGGCCTTCGCCCTCGACGCCATCGCCATCGCCGGACAGGCCATCATCGGGCGCTATCTGGGCGCCGACGACCCTGAAGGCGCCCGCACCGTCTGCCGTCGCATGGTGCAGTGGGGCATCGCGGCCGGCGTGGCCCTCGGACTGCTCGTGGTCATCGCCCGACCCCTGTTGCTGCCCCTGTTCACCGGTGACAGCGCCGTCAAGGACACCGCGCTGCCTGCCCTGCTCATGGTGGCGCTTGCCCAGCCGATCTGCGGGGTTGTCTTTGTCCTGGACGGGGTTCTCATGGGAGCGGGCGACGGACCGTATCTGGCCGGGGCGATGGTGCTCACTCTGGCGATCTTCACTCCCGTGGCCCTACTCGTCCCCGCCCTCGGTGGCGGTATCACCGCCCTCTGGGGAGCGATGACGCTCATGATGGCGGTCCGGATGCTGACCCTCTGGCTACGGGCCCGTTCCGGTCGCTGGCTGGTGACGGGGGCGACGCGCTGACGTGGGCGGCACGCTGACTGTTTCACGTGAAACGAGCGTTTCACGTGAAACATGAACTCGATCGCCTTGCCTCCGCCATGCGGAAAGGGCCGCACCCGGCTGGGTGCGGCCCCTTCTCAGCTGTTCAGCCGAGTGCAGCGATCAGGCCGCGACGACCTCGATGTTGACCTTGGCGGCAACCTCGGGGTGCAGACGCACGGACGTCTCGTGAGCGCCCAGGGTCTTGATCGGCGTGCCGAGCTCGATGCGGCGCTTGTCGACCTCGGGGCCACCGGAAGCCTTGATCGCGGAAGCGATGTCGGCCGGAGTGACGGAACCGAAAAGTCGACCGGCGTCGCCGGACCGGACAGCCAGACGGACCTTGACACCCTCGAGCTGGGCCTTCACGGAGTTGGCCTGCTCGATGGTCTGGATCTCGTGGATCTTGCGAGCACGACGGATCTGCTCGACGTCCTTCTCGCCACCCTTGGTCCAGCGGATGGCGAACTTCCGCGGGATCAGGTAGTTGCGAGCGTAACCGTCCTTGACGTCGACGACGTCGCCCGCGGCACCGAGGCCGGAGACCTCGTGGGTGAGGATGATCTTCATTTGTCGGTCACCCTTCCCTTATCGCGCGGTGGAGGTGTAGGGCAGCAGCGCCATCTCACGGCTGTTCTTCACAGCCGTGGCGACGTCACGCTGGTGCTGCGTGCAGTTGCCGGTCACGCGGCGGGCACGGATCTTGCCGCGGTCGGAAATGAACTTCCGCAGCATGTTCGTGTCCTTGTAGTCCACGTACGTGACCTTGTCCTTGCAGAATGCGCAGACCTTCTTCTTCGGCTTGCGCACAGGCGGCTTCGCCATGGTGTATCTCCTGTGTGATCAAGAAGTATGGGTACGACCCACCCTCGGCCCGAGGGCCTAGAAGGGGGGCTCGTCCGAGTAGCCGCCGCCCTGCTGACCGCCGCCGGAGTTTCCACCCCAGCCGCTGCCACCACCGGCCTGGCTGCCACCGGCGGGAGCGCCGGTCGCCCACGGGTCGTCGGCGGGAGCACCGCCGCCGCCCTGCTGACCGCCGCCGGAGCCACCGCCCCAGCCGCCGCCACCCTGGGCGCCACCGCCACCGCCGCCGTACCCACCCTGGCCACCACTTCGGCCGGCGGTCTTGGTGACCTTGGCCGTGGCATTGCGGAGGCTGGCGCCGACTTCCTCGACGTCCAGCTCGTAGACCGTGCGCTTGACGCCCTCACGGTCCTCGTAGGACCGCTGCTTCAGCCGGCCCTGCACGATGACGCGCATGCCTCGCTGGAGCGACTCGGCGACGTTCTCCGCCGCCTGACGCCAGACCGAGCAGGTCAGGAACAGGCTTTCGCCGTCCTTCCACTCGTTCGTCTGGCGGTCGAAGGTGCGGGGAGTGGACGCGACACGGAACTTCGCGACCGCCGCACCGGAAGGGGTGAAGCGCAGCTCGGGGTCGTCGACAAGATTGCCGACGACCGTGATGACGGTCTCGCCTGCCATTGGGGGAACCTCTCGGCGGGTTTGCTGCTGGCTGCTAGTGCTGCTACTCGAAATCCCGGATTCAGCTGAGCGGAAGAGCTCAGTGGGTCTCGGGGCGGAGGACCTTGGTCCGGAGGACCGACTCGTTCAGGTTCATCTGGCGGTCGAGCTCCTTGACGACCGCAGGCTCGGCCTGCAGGTCGATGACCGAGTAGATGCCCTCAGGCTTCTTCTTGATCTCGTACGAGAGACGACGACGGCCCCAGGTGTCGACCTTCTCGACCTTTCCGTTGCCCTCACGGACGACGGAGAGGAAGTTCTCGATCAGGGGGGCGACAGCGCGCTCCTCCAGATCGGGGTCGAGGATGACCATCACCTCGTAGTGACGCATGTGGAACCCACCTCCTTTGGACTCAACGGCCACGGCAGTTCCGTGGCAGGAGGGTTGTGATGCGTACGCAACGGTATCGGCCACCACTGACAATCGGGGTTCCTTGAGGGGAGTCCCAGGTCGTGGCATGGGCAGACACCAGTGCAGAGGGTACAGACTACCCGCACACCGGCTTCCGGTTGAAATCCGGCCGCGGGGACCGTCAATCTGTACACATCGGGTGTGTATGGCGCTACGATGCGCCGTCTTCCGCAGGAGGTGCCCTATGGCACAAGCGTTGCGACCCAACACCGTCGGAGGCCTTTTCGCCACGGACGGCAAGCCCCACCCTCTCCAGGACACGCTCCTCGCGGTGACCCTGGTGCTCGGCGTCACTGCGTTCGTCACGGCGATGTTCCACAGCCTGCACCTGCTCAGCTCCTGGGCCGGCCTGGCGGGCATCCTCACCGGCGCGTACGGACAGTGGGTCTCGGAGACGACGCGTGAGCGATTCGGGCTGATCCTCGGTCTGGGCGCGGCGGGGGTCGGGTTCTTCCTCGGCATGGCGCACGGCGGTCTCTTCGGCTGACGTCAGGGACACTGTTCACCCATCACCTCATAAAGTGCTGCGGAACGCCTGGGTGCCCCACGGGCCACGGCGAAGGTTCCGTATGCCCAGTCGGGGCGCTCGCCAGGCGCAGTAGGCTTCGGCGCGAGAGCCGGAGCCCCCGTACCCATGGGGCCACACCAGCCCGAGGAGCGCCCCGAATGAGCCTGACCCTGAGGACGATCAGTCGCGAGCAGCATCTGGCGTACATCCAGAGCCTGCCGTCGGCGAGCCACATGCAGGTTCCGGCCTGGGCAGACGTCAAGGCGGAGTGGCGCTCCGAGAGCCTCGGCTGGTTCGACGACCGCACCGGCGAGATGGTCGGTGCCGGTCTCGTCCTCTACCGCCAACTCCCCAAGATCAAGCGCTACTTGGCCTATCTGCCCGAGGGCCCGGTCATCAACTGGTTCGCGCCGAACCTGACCGAGTGGCTGGAACCGATGCTCGCGCACCTCAAGAACCAGGGCGCGTTCTCCGTGAAGATGGGCCCGCCGGTGATTATCCGGCGCTGGGAGGCCACGTCCATCAAGGCGGGCATCCAGAACCCGGACGTCAAGCGCCTGCGGGACATCGAGGCGGACTTCATCGAACCGCGCGCCTTCGAGGTGGCCGACAAGCTGCGCCGCATGGGCTGGCAGCAGGGCGAGGACGGCGGTGCCGGCTTCGGCGACGTACAGCCCCGCTACGTCTACCAGGTGCCGCTGGCGAACCGCTCTCTGGAAGAGGTCCACAAGAACTTCAACCAGCTGTGGCGCCGCAACATCAAGAAGGCCGAGAAGGCGGGTGTCGAGGTCGTCCAGGGCGGCTACCACGACCTGGAGGAGTGGCAGCGCCTGTACGAGATCACGGCGGTGCGCGACCACTTCCGGCCCCGCCCGCTCTCGTACTTCCAGCGCATGTGGACGGCCCTCAACACCGAGGACCCCAACCGCATGCGGCTGTACTTCGCCCGACACAACGGCGTGAACCTGTCGGCCGCGACGATGCTGATCGTCGGCGGGCACGTCTGGTACTCCTACGGTGCCTCCGACAACATCGGCCGTGAGGTCCGGCCCTCTAATGCGATGCAGTGGCGCATGCTGCGGGACGCCTACGCGCTCGGAGCGACCGTTTACGACCTGCGCGGCATCTCGGACTCGCTGGACGAGACCGATCACCTCTTCGGCCTGATCCAGTTCAAGGTGGGCACGGGCGGTCAGGCCGCCGAGTACCTCGGCGAGTGGGACTTCCCGTTGAACAAGCTGCTCCACAAGGCGCTCGACATCTACATGTCGCGCCGCTGACGTCGCGTTCTTCGCTTCAATAGCTCCCATACCTCTGATACACCGCAGCCACCAGAAAGGTTCCAGGTCCGGCCATGGCGCTCACGCTCTACGTCGACACCGCGCGCTGGCGGGCGCACCACAAGCACGTGCAGGAGCAGTTCCCGGGGCTCGTCCCGGTCTGCAAGGGCAACGGCTACGGCTTCGGACACGAGCGGCTGGCGGAGGAGGCCACGCGGCTGGGTTCGGACGTCCTCGCTGTCGGCACGACGTACGAGGCCGCGCGGATCAAGGACTGGTTCGGCGGTGACCTGCTGGTGCTGACGCCGTACCGGCGCGGCGAGGAGCCCGTCCCGCTGCCCGACCGGGTCGTCCGCTCGGTGTCGTCGATCGACGGTGTCTACGGCCTGGTGGGTGCCCGCGTGGTGATCGAGGTGATGTCCTCGATGAAGCGCCACGGCATCAGCGAGCAGGACCTGTCCCAGTTGCACGCCGCCATAGAGAACGTCCGCCTGGAGGGCTTCGCCATCCACCTGCCGCTGGACCGCACCGACGGCTCGGACGCCGTCGAGGAGGTCATCGGCTGGATGGACCGGTTGCGTGCGGCCCGGCTGCCGCTGCACACGATGTTCGTCAGCCACCTCAAGGCCGAGGACCTCGCCCGGCTCCAGCAGCAGTTCCCGCAGACGCGCTTCCGCGCCCGGATCGGCACGCGGCTGTGGCTCGGCGACCACGAGGCCACCGAGTACCGCGGCGCCGTCCTGGACGTGACGCGGGTGGCCAAGGGCGAGCGCTTCGGCTACCGGCAGCAGAAGGCGGCCTCGGACGGCTACCTGGTGGTCGTGGCGGGCGGTACGTCGCACGGGGTGGGCCTGGAGGCCCCCAAGGCGCTGCACGGCGTCATGCCGCGCGCCAAGGGCGTCGCCCGGGCCGGCCTCGCCACGGTCAACCGGAACCTTTCTCCGTTCGTCTGGGGCGGCAAGCAGCGCTGGTTCGCGGAGCCGCCGCACATGCAGGTCTCGATCCTGTTCGTGCCGACCGACGCCCCGGAGCCGAAGGTGGGCGAGGAGCTGGTGGCCCATCTGCGGCACACCACCACGCAGTTCGACCGGATCGTCGACCGCTGAGTCCCCTCGGACACTGAAAGGCCGTACACGGAATTCGTGTACGGCCTTGTCGCGTGGGTCACCCACATCACCCCAAGGGGCGTTCGCTCACAGCGAACGGTCCCCAGAGGGATCAGTGGAGGCGGGATCGGTGGAGGCGGGATCCGTGGCGGAGTTCTCTCGCCGGCCGCCCCACTCGACCTGGTGCCCTTCGAAGTGGGCCGCGTGCCTCGCCGGCCGTGCGGCGGGACCGAACACGAAGACGTCCCGCGCGCCGTCGAGCACGCCCCCCGAGGGGTCGTCGTCACCGGCCCGGCGCACCACGTCCCGGTCGGGCCTGAGGATGTCGCGTACGACCACCGCGCACAGGTACAGCGTGCCCAGCAGGTGCAGGGCGATCGCCCAGTGGTAGCCGTCGGCCGGCAGCCCCTTGCGGGCGTCTCCGCTGGTCGTGTAGGCGAGGTACATCCAGATGCCCAGGAAGTAGGCGACCTCGCACGCCTGCCAGATCAGGAAGTCCCGCCACTTCGGCCGGGCCAGCGCGGCCAGCGGCACCAGCCACAGGACGTACTGCGGTGAATAGACCTTGTTGGTCAGGATGAACGCCGCGACGATCAGGAACGCCAGCTGGGCGAAGCGCGGACGGCGAGGAGCGGTCAGCGCAAGGGCTGCGGTACCGGCGCAGCACAGCAGCACCAGCAGCATCGCCATGGTGTTGACGGAGTCGGTGCTGGGCGGGTTGCTCGAGTTCTGGGCCCAGATCAGCCAGAAGGAACCGAAGTCGACGCCCCGCTCCTGACTGAACGTGTAGAACTTCGACCAGCCTTCGAAGGCGAAGAGCATCACCGGCAGATTCACCACCAGCCAGGCGACGGCCGCGCCCGCCAGTGCCGTGCCGAACTCCCGCCACTTGCCCGCCCGCCAGCACAGCACGAACAGCGGGCCGAGCAGCAGGAAGGGATACAGCTTGGCGGCCGTGGCAAGCCCCAACAGGACGCCGAAGGCGAGGGCGCGGCCCCGCGACCACATCAGCATCGCGGCGGCCGTCAGAGCGACCGCCAGCAGGTCCCAGTTGATGGTGGCCGTCAGCGCCGCCGCGGGCGCCAGAGCGACCAGCAGGGCGTCCCAGGGGCGCCGTGCGTGCGTCCGGGTCACGCAGACGGCGATGACGGCGACGCACACCATCAGCATTCCCGCGTTGACCATCCAGTACCACTGTTCCTGGTCCTGGATGCTGCCGCTGCCCGGTGTCAGCCACGAGGCGACCTCCATGAACACACCGGTGAGCACCGGGTACTCGAGGTACTGCATGTCACCGGGCAGCTTGTCGAAGTACGGGACGAGCCCATCTGCGAAGCCCCGCCCCTGGTAGAGGTGCGGGATGTCCGAGTAGCACGCGTGCGTGTACTGCGAACTGGCCCCGTAGAACCAGGCACCGTTGTAGCAGGGCGCCTTCTGGACCAGGCCTAGGGCGAACACGCCGATCGCCACCAGCGCGATCACTCGGACGGGAGTCCACCAGGACGTCCCGAGCAGGGCGCGCCGCCCCAGGGGGCCGCCGATCAGCTCGCTGCCGGCTGCGGCGATCGCGTCGTCCTTCGTCGGCCGTACCGGGTCCGGCTCGTGCACGCTCGCTTGCGTCGATTCTGCGCTGGGCATGGGGGACATCCTGCCGTACGGCCCGGGAGTACCGAGGGCCGTCGCACCCGGGAGTACGCCGAGGGCCGTCGCACCTGGGGGTGCGACGGCCCATGTTTCACGTGAAACACCCGCAAGGGGCGATATGGCGACTAACCGGCTGGGCCGCCGAAGAAGCCCCCATTGCCATTCCCTCTGCTGTTTCCGGACTCGGAGATCGAAGGTGTGGGCGAGATGCCATCGCCGCCCCCTTCGGTGCCGCCGGTCTCCGATCCGCCGGTGTCGTCGTCGGGGCACTGGAACTCGAACTGGCAGGACTCGGACGGCGACGGCGACGGCGACGGGGAGGCGGTCACCGACTCGCTGGGCGTCGGACTCGGGGTCGGGGTGGTCTCCTCCTCGGTCTCACTGAAGGTGGGGGTGGGCGTTGGGGTCGGGAAGTCGTTGACGATCTTGCCGATGGGCTCCGGCTCCGGGAAGTCCTTGGCCGGCGTGCCTTTCAGCGCCTGCTCCATGTAGTCGTGCCAGATCTCGGCCGGGAACGAGGCACCGTGGATCTCCTTCTCGCCACCCGTTCCGTACATCTCCAGGAACTCGCGGTTCTTCTTGGTCTCGTCGTCGTCCAGCCGGAACATGCTGATCGAGGTGGACAGCTGCGGGGTGTAGCCGACGAACCAGGCGGACTTGTTGCCATCGGTGGTACCGGTCTTGCCCGCCACTTCACGGCCGGTCAGCTGGGCGTTGGTGCCGGTGCCTTCCTCGACCACGGTCTTGAGCACGTCCGTGACGTTGTCGGCGACCTTTTCCTCGAACGCCTGCTTGGTCTGCGTCTCGTGCGTGAAGACCGGGCCGTCCTTGCTGGTGACCTTCTCGACGGAGAACGGAGCGCGCTGCTTGCCGCTGGCGGCGAAGGTGGCGTAAGCACCCGCCATGCGGATCGCGCTGGGGTCGGAGATACCGATGGAGAAGGACGGGAAGCTCGTGCCGGTCAGGCTGTCCTCGAGAATGCCCGCGTCCTCGGCCGACTCCTTCACCTTGTCCAGACCGACATCCATGCCGAGCTGGACGAAGGCGGAGTTCACGGACTCCCTCATCGCCTCACGAAGGTCGATCTTGTAGTCCGGTGGGGAGCCGTACGACTTCTTGCCGTCGTTCTCCTGGAGCCACTCCTTGCCCTTCTCGTTCTTCCAGACCGTCCCGTCGTAGTTCTTGATCTTGAAGTTGTTCTCGCCGCTGTACAGGCTCTTCGGGCTGACCTTGGTGCGCTCGTCCTGTGCCTGGACCGCTTCCAGGTCCTTGTCCCGGACGCCCCACTTCATCGCCGCGGCGAGCACGAACGGCTTGAAGGTCGAACCGACCTGGGCACCGGTCGCGTCGGCGTTGTTGGTGAAGTGCTTGGTCGCGTCCTCACCGCCGTAGATGGCCTTGATGGCGCCGGTTGCGGGATCCACGGAAGCCCCGCCGAACTGGACGTACTTGTCCGTGTCCGGGCGCTCATCGGGCTTGATGTTCGCCTTGTAGACCTTCTGGACGGCCTTCTCGAGTTCGCCGACCTTCTTCTTGTCGAACGTCGTGTAGATCGAGTACCCGCCCTGCTGCAACTGCTCGGCGGTGATCTGCGTGTTGTTGATCAGATACGCCTTGGCGAGGTCGACGAGGTAACCGACCTGGCCGCTCAACTCGTTGTTCGCGCGCGGGTTCTGCGACTTGGGCAGCGCCGTGTACTTGGCGCGCTCCGTGGCGTTCAGATGTCCGTACTCGACCATCTTGTCGAGGGTGTCCTGCATCTGCGTCAGGGCACGCCTGCTGTTGTCCTTGGGCGTCGCGGCCGTGTCGATGGATGTCGCGCCCGCGGGGTCGTAGTAGGTGGCGCCCTTCAGCATCGCCGCCAGGAAGGCGCACTCGCCCGCGTTCAGTTTGACGGCTTCCTTGTTGAAGTACGCGCGCGCGGCCGCCTGGATCCCGTACGCCCCGCGACCGTAGTACGCGGAGTTCAGGTAGCCCGCCATGATCTCGTCCTTGGAGACCGTGGCACCGACCTTGACCGAGACGAAGATCTCCTTGAACTTACGGGAGACCGTCTGCGACTGGTCGTTCAGCATCGCGTTCTTCACGTACTGCTGGGTGATGGTGGAACCACCCTGCGTCTGACCGCCCCTGGCCATGTTGAGCACGGCGCGGCCGATGCCCTTCGGGTCGATGCCGCTGTCGGTGTAGAACGTCTTGTTCTCCTGCGAGATGACGGCGTACCGCATGTCCTTGGGGATCTGCGCGAGGTTGATGATCTGCCGGTTGGTCTCACCACCCGTGGAGACCATCTCGCTGCCGTCGGCCCAGTAGAAGACGTTGTTCTGGGCCTTCGCGGTCTTGTCGATGTCGGGAACGTCCACCATGGCGTAGGCGAGGCCCGCGACGGCCACCATGCCCCCGAAGAACCCGATGAACAGGCCGGTCATCAGCTTCCATGACGGCACCCAGCGCGCCACGCCGTACTTGCCGGCGCGCGGGTAGTCGATGAGCCGGTCCTTGCCGGGTGCGGCCGGGAGTCCGCCCCCGGGACCGCTGGGGGCCCCACGGCGACCACGGCCGGTCGGTTCGGCCGCTCTGCGCCGGCCGCCGGTGTTTCTCTGCGCGGCCCGGCGGGCCTCGGCGCGGCTGGTGTACGCACGCTCCTCGCCGCCCGGACCATAGGAATCCGACTCGTGGGAACTCGCCCCATAGGAGTCGGAAGGAGACCCGGTGGCGCCTCGCGGTGCCGCACGGCGGCCGGAGGACGAGCCGGACTGGCCGCGTCGGGCCGCGGCACGTCCGCCTCCCTGCGGCGGCGGTTTGCGACGGTGCTCGCTCATCGAACGACTACTCCTCGGGCAGGCGCACCTTTGCGCGCCTGGAAACGGCGGCTGGTTTCCGGTCCCCCCGAAGTACGGATGCGGCCGGTTCCGCATTCACCCGTACCGCACCGGGGATGACGACGCCCCCCAGGGGTCTCTCGGTTCCCGGTGGTGTGCATGGCGCACAGACTACGCACCGTCAAAACCTGCCTAGCCCAGAAGTTCATCCCAAACCAGGCAACTTGCTTCCCATGAATCAGTGATGTGATCCCGTTCACCACCCCCGCTCTTGTCGCATCCGGAAGGTCGTTCTATCGTCATGATGTATCGAGTCGATACATCAGCTCGGCATAGAGACCGTCACGGCCGTCCGCGGCAGAGAGGAGGCGACCATGAGCCGGCGTGCCGGGATCCTTGAGTTCGCCGTCCTCGGCCTGCTCCGCGAGTCCCCGATGCACGGCTACGAGCTGCGCAAACGACTCAACACATCGCTGGGTGTGTTCCGTGCGTTCAGCTACGGGACCCTGTACCCCTGCCTCAAGACGCTGGTCGCCAACGGCTGGTTGATCGAAGAGCCGGGGAACACCTCCGAGGACGCCCTCGCCGCACCACTCGCAGGGCGTCGCGCCAAGATCGTCTATCGGTTGACGGCGGAAGGTAAGGAGCACTTCGAGGAGCTCCTCTCGCAGACCGGGCCCGACGCGTACGAGGACGAGCACTTCGCCGCTCGCTTCGCCTTCTTCGGACAGACCTCTCGTGATGTGCGCATGCGCGTCCTTGAGGGCCGCCGCAGCCGGCTCGAGGAACGGCTGGAGAAGATGCGCGCCTCCCTGGCGCGCACCCGGGAGCGCCTCGACGACTACACGCTTGAGCTCCAGCGCCACGGAATGGAGTCCGTGGAGCGCGAAGTGCGCTGGCTGAACGAGCTCATCGAGAGCGAGCGGGCGGGGCGTGACCTCAAGGGTTCCGCCACCGAGCCCGCTTCGCAGGACACCACATCTGGAGCGTCGGGCGATCTGCCCCGGCCGGGAGACACCTCCCGGCCGGATTCGCCCGACGACACCGCCACGTGAGCGCCCGTTCAGGGCCTCACTCGTACACACAGGGAGCAACCGGAATGGGTTCGGTTCGCGTAGCCGTCGTCGGCGTGGGCAACTGCGCCGCGTCGCTGGTGCAGGGAGTCGAGTACTACAAGGACGCCGACCCGGCGGCCAGGGTGCCCGGTCTGATGCATGTCCAGTTCGGCGAGTACCACGTCCGTGACGTCGAGTTCGTCGCCGCGTTCGACGTGGACGCCAAGAAGGTCGGCCTCGACCTCGCGGACGCGATCGGCGCCAGCGAGAACAACACCATCAAGATCTGCGACGTGCCGTCCACGGGCGTGACGGTCCAGCGCGGCCACACCCTGGACGGCCTCGGCAAGTACTACCGCGAGACCATCGAGGAGTCCGCCGAGGCCCCGGTCGACGTCGTCCAGGTCCTCAGGGACAAGCAGGTCGACGTCCTGGTCTGCTACCTGCCGGTCGGGTCCGAGGACGCGGCGAAGTTCTACGCCCAGTGCGCCATCGACGCCAAGGTCGCCTTCGTCAACGCCCTCCCCGTCTTCATCGCCGGCACCAAGGAGTGGGCGGACAAGTTCACCGAGGCGGGCGTGCCGATCGTCGGCGACGACATCAAGTCACAGGTCGGTGCCACCATCACGCACCGCGTCATGGCGAAGCTGTTCGAGGACCGCGGTGTCGTCCTGGACCGCACGATGCAGCTGAACGTCGGCGGCAACATGGACTTCAAGAACATGCTCGAGCGCGAGCGCCTGGAGTCCAAGAAGATCTCCAAGACGCAGGCCGTCACCTCCCAGATCCGCGACCGCGACATGGGCGCGGACAACGTCCACATCGGCCCGTCCGACTACGTCGCCTGGCTGGACGACCGCAAGTGGGCGTACGTCCGTCTCGAGGGCCGTGCCTTCGGTGACGTTCCGCTGAACCTGGAGTACAAGCTCGAGGTCTGGGACTCCCCGAACTCCGCCGGCGTCATCATCGACGCCCTGCGCGCCGCGAAGATCGCCAAGGACCGTGGCATCGGCGGCCCGATCCTGTCGGCGTCGTCGTACTTCATGAAGTCCCCGCCTGTCCAGTACTACGACGACGAGGCCCGCGAGAACGTCGAGAAGTTCATCGCCGGCGAGGTCGAGCGATAGGCCTCCGGTCCTGACGCGCTCGTCGAGGGTCCCCGGGGCATTCCTCCCGGGGACCCTCCCCTTATGTGAGGCTGAGCCCCATGTCCGTCGTGCGTGATCTGCGCGTCCTGCTCCGCTTCCGGAACTACCGACGTCTGCTGGCCGTACGCCTGCTCTCCCAGGGCGCCGACGGCGTCTACCAGATCGCGCTCGCCACCTACGTCGTCTTCTCGCCGGAGAGACAGACCTCGGCCCCCGCGATCGCCTCCGCGATGGCGGTCCTACTGCTCCCGTACTCCTTGGTGGGCCCCTTCGCCGGCGTCCTGCTGGACCGCTGGCGCCGCCGCCAGGTCTTCCTGTACGGCAATCTGCTCCGCGCCGCGATGGCCACGGCGACGGCCGTTCTGATGGTCAGCGACGTCCCCGACTGGCTCTTCTACGTCTCCGCGCTGTGCGTCACCGCCGTGAACCGTTTCGTCCTGTCCGGCCTGTCCGCCGCGCTGCCCCGCGTCGTCGACGCCGAGCGTCTGGTGATCGCCAACTCCCTCTCCCCGACCGCCGGGACACTCGCCGCGACCGCCGGAGGTGGCCTGGCCTTCCTCGTACGCCTGGTGCTCGCCGACTCCGACGCGGCCGTGGTCCTGCTGGGAGCCGGGCTGTACCTGTGCGGCGCGGCCGCCTCGCTGCGTATGGCACCGCAGCTGCTGGGACCCGACCCCGAGTCGGTGCGGCCTCGCCTTTCGGCGGCGCTCACCGGCACCGTCGGCGATCTACGGGCGGGCGTACGCCACCTCGCCGCTCCCTCACGCCGGGAGGCAGCCTGGGCACTCGGCGCCATGTCGCTGATGCGGTTCTGCTACGGCGCCCTGCTGGTCATGCTGCTGATGCTCTGCCGGTACACCCTGACCTCCGACCCCGACGACGGACTCGCCCTCCTGGGGCTGGCGTTGGGAATCTCCGGCGCCGGCTTCTTCACGGCGGCCGTCCTGACTCCCTGGGCGGCGAGCCGGCTCGGGCCGGGACGCTGGATCGTGGTGTGCGCTGCTTCCGCAGCGGTCCTGGAACTCGCTCTCGGCCTTCCCTTCGCCACCACGCCTCTGCTGGTCGCGGCGTTCCTCCTCGGACTCATCACCCAGGGCGCGAAGATCGCCACGGACACGATCGTGCAGTTCTCGGTCGACGACAGCTTCCGGGGACGGATCTTCTCCGTCTACGACGTCCTCTTCAACGTCGCCTTCGTCGGCGCCGCGGCCGTCGCCGCTCTGATGCTGCCGCCGGACGGCCGCTCGGCACCGCTGGTGCTCACGGTCGCCCTCATCTACGGAGCCGTCGGAGCAACGGGAGCGATGTTTCACGTGAAACATCGCCCCTCAGCACATCCGAGTTCACCTCTGCAGTGATCATGGGCATGTTTCACGTGAAACATCGCTCCCGTTTCACGGCTCTCAGCTCTGCTCGGCCCACCACTCCTTGAGTGCGGCGACCGCCTCGTCGTGCCTCATCGGCCCGTTCTCCAGCCGGAGTTCCAGCAGGTACTGGTACGCCCGACCGATCGCGGGACCAGGACCGACGCCGAGGATCTCCATGATCTGATTGCCGTCGAGATCCGGGCGGATGGCCTCCAGCTCCTCCTGTTCCTGGAGCTGGGCGATCCGGTCCTCCAGACCGTCGTACGCCTGGGAGAGCGCGGTCGCCTTGCGCTTGTTCCGTGTGGTGCAGTCCGACCGGGTCAGCTTGTGGAGGCGCTCCAGCAGGGGGCCCGCGTCCCGGACATAGCGACGGACCGCGGAGTCGGTCCACTCCCCGGTGCCGTACCCGTGGAAGCGCAGGTGCAGTTCGACCAGCCGCGAGACGTCCTTCACCAGTTCGTTGGAGTACTTCAACGCGGTCATGCGCTTCTTGGTCATCTTCGCCCCGACCACCTCGTGGTGGTGGAACGAGACCCTGCCGTCCCTCTCGAAACGACGGGTACGCGGCTTGCCGATGTCGTGCAGCAGCGCGGCCAGCCGGAGCGTGAGGTCGGGACCGTTCTTCTCCAGCGCGATCGCCTGCTCCAGAACGATCAACGAGTGCTCGTAGACGTCCTTGTGCCGGTGATGCTCGTCGCTCTCCAGACGCAGGGCCGGGAGTTCGGGCAGCACGTACTCGGCGAGCCCGGTGTCGACCAGCAGTGTCAGGCCCTTGCGCGGGTGCGTGGACAGGACCAGCTTGTTCAGCTCGTCCCGGACCCGCTCGGCCGAGACGATCTCGATGCGCCCGGCCATCTCCGTCATGGCCGTGACGACCTCGGGGGCGACCTCGAAATCGAGCTGGGCCGCGAAGCGCGCCGCTCGCATCATCCGCAGCGGATCGTCCGAGAAGGACTCCTCAGGGGTGCTCGGGGTACGCAGCACGCGCGCGGCGAGATCGTCCAGACCGCCGTGCGGGTCGATGAACTCCTTCTCCGGCAGTGCGACGGCCATCGCGTTCACGGTGAAGTCGCGCCGCACCAGGTCCTGCTCGATGGAGTCGCCGTACGACACCTCGGGCTTACGCGAAGTCCGGTCGTAGGCCTCCGAGCGGTAGGTGGTGACCTCGATCTGGTAGCCGTCCTTCTGCGCCCCGACCGTGCCGAAGGCGATCCCGACCTCCCACACGGCGTCCGCCCACGGCCGGACGATCTTCAGTACGTCGTCGGGGCGGGCGTCGGTCGTGAAGTCCAGGTCGTTGCCGAGCCGCCCGAGCAACGCGTCCCGGACCGAGCCGCCGACCAGGGCAAGCGAGAACCCGGCCTCCTGGAAACGGCGGGCGAGATCATCGGCGACCGGGGCGACCCGCAGCAGTTCACTCACCGCGCGGTGCTGCACCTGGCTCAGGGCACTGGAGGTGTCTTCGTTGGCGTTCGGCACAACAGAAAAGGGTACGTGGCCCGGGCGGCCACGAGCGCCTCCATTAAATGGGCACAAACCCTCCACCCGCCTCCGCACCGGATCTGTCGGCAGGCGGAACGGAAGCGGCCCCTTCATACATGCACATACGGGACAGCCCGTCGCTTCCTCCGATCTTGTGGCGCGGTCCGCGGCACTTCCCCTCAGCGCGCATCGTTACCATGCGTGGACGCACATTCCGACGACCACTGACGACGAGGGACGGGCGAGCGCGTGGCCGAGGCGGCAGACTTCAAGGGGACCAGTGCCTCACCTGCCCGCCGGTGGATGCGGCGCACCGGAGCCCTGCTCGCCGGCGCGCCCCTGCTGGCCGGACTGTTCCAGCTGCCCGCCGCCCCGCCCGCCCAGGCCGCCGACTCGGGCACCGTGTCCGTTGCCGTCGACACCCTCACCCCCAGCGTCCCCACCGACGGCGACACGCTCACCGTGTCCGGCACGGTGACCAACAACGGCAAGCAGGCCGTCACGCAAGCCCACGTGGGACTGCACGTGGGGCCGGAGCTGAACACCCGCTCGGCCATCGACCGCGCGGCCAGGAACAGCGGCGACACCCAGAGCGTCACCGGGTCGGAGATCGGCGGCACGTACGTCGAGAAGTTCTCCAAGCTCACACCGGGCGTCGCCGAGCCCTTCTCCATCTCGGTGCCGGTCGACGAGCTGGACCTCGGTGACAGCGGTGTCTATCCGTTCGCCGTGTCACTCTCCGGCGAGACGTCCGCCCAACCCTGGGAACAGGTGCTTGGCAGCCGGAGCACGTTCCTGCCGTGGCAGTCCGGCGAAGCCCGCACGAAGACCAGGACGACGTACCTGTGGCCTCTCGTCTCCACTCTCCACCTGACGGCGGAGACGGGATCGAACGAGCAGCAGACGCCGGTCTTCCTCAACGACGATCTCCTGAAGGAGCTCTCCCCGGGCGGCCGCCTGGACCAGATGCTGTCCCTGGGCAAGGACCTCGACGTCACCTGGGTGATCGACCCGGACCTGCTGGCCTCGGTCGACGCGATGACACGCACCTACCGCGTCAGAACCGGCAGCACCACGCGGACGGTCCCCCCTCAGGCGGTAGCCAAGCAATGGCTCGCCGAGTTGCAGGAGGCGGTGACGGACAACGAGGTCGTCGCCCTTCCCTTCGCCGATCCCGACCTCGCCTCCCTCGCGCACAACGGCACGGGCGTCACCGGCTCGCTCAGCCACCTCGACGAGGCGACCGATGTCGCCGCCACCACGGTGCGGACCGTGCTGCACGTGACGCCGAGCACCGACTTCGCCTGGCCGGTCGACGGTGCCGTGGACCCGTCGATCATGAAAGTCGCCACCTCCGCCGGCGCCGACAAGGTGATCGCGCGCAGCGACAGCCTCCAAGAGACGGGCAGCCTGACGTACACACCGTCCGCGGCCCGCCCCATCGGCGGCGGCACCACGGCGATCGTCGCGGACGCCCGGATGTCGACGGCGTTCCAGGGCGATCTCACGAGGGCCTCCTCCGCCACGCTCGCCGTCCAGCAGTTCCTCGCCCAGAGCCTCGCCCTCACCCTCCAGACGGGCAAGCAGCGCAGCGTCGTCGTCGCTCCGCAGCGCATGCCCTCGGCACGCCAGGCCCAGGCGATGGCTGAGGCGCTGACGGCGGTGCAGAGCGGGAACTGGTCCGAGCCCCAGGACCTCACGGCGGCCGCCGCCGCCAAGCCGGACCCCGAGGCCACCACGACGGTGCCGGCGGCCTCCAGGTACCCCTCCTCGTTGCGCAAGCAGGAACTGACGCGGACGGCCTTCCAGGAGATCGCCACCACGCAGGACAAGCTCGACAAGTTCAAGGTGGTCCTCAGCGACCAGTCCCGGGTGGTGACCCCCTTCGGGCGGGCCATGAACCGCGAGATGTCCACGACCTGGCGCGGCCGCGCCATGGAGGCGACCAGCTTCCGCTCAGACGTGGAGACGTACCTCGACGAACTGGCCGACCAGGTCATGCTGATCGACAAGTCCGACACCAAGCTCTCCGGGCGCAGCGCCACGATCCCGGTGACCGTGCAGAACAACCTGGTACAGGGCGTGGACCGCCTGGTGCTGCGGCTCACCTCGCTGAGCCCGAAGCGCCTGGAGATCGGCGGCGAGACCTACTCCGAGCAGCCGGTCGAGGTCTCCGGCGGCCACAGCCAGACGGTGAAGTTCACCACGACGGCCAAGGTCAACGGCCAGGCCACGGTGATCGCCCAGCTGTACACGGAGGACGGCCGGGCGTACGGCGAGCCCGTCACCTTCGACGTGAAGGTCACCGAGTTCACCGCCAACGTCATGCTGGTCATCGGCGGCGGATTCCTCCTGCTCGTCCTCGCCGGCTTCCGGATGTACACCCAGCGCAAGCGCGCGGCCGCCCGCGCGGCCGAGGAGGACGGCCTCGACGGGACAGGCGAGGCCGTGGATCTCCCGGAGACCTCCGAGGGCACCGACGACCGTCTCCCCGCGGAGTCCGGCATCCGCTCCCGGGCGGACGACCCGGAGCAGCCGAGTGACCCGGCACCGGACACCCCAGCGGAAAGCGCGGACCCGTCCGGCACGGGTGAGAGAGTGGACCGTTGAGGATGTCGTGGCCGGTGGGCCCGGGACGATGAGGTGGGGTAACCATGAACGCGCCGTACGACGGTGACCGCGGCCGGGCCGCGGGCAGCTCGGGCGACCCCGAGGGCCCGCCGCCCGAGCACGGCCAGGTGCCGCCGCAGCCCCCCGCCGACATGTACCTCCAGGACGCCTACGACCAGGACCCCTACCGGGCCCAGGACCTCTATGCCCAGGACCCGATCGCCGAGGCGCTGTACGACCGCGCCTCGCATCCCCCGCCGCCCCCGGGCACGTACCAGCCGCAGCAGCCGCTGTACGTCCAGCCGCCCCAGTCGCCGTACGCCCCCGACCCGCGCGTGTGGGCGCAGACCCCGGCGCCCGAGCCGGACGGCCCGACGCAGTACCTGCCGTACGGCGACGACCCTCGCACCACCCAGTTCGTGGGCGTCGACGACCTGGTGACCCAGGCGGGCGAGGAGCGCCACGAACCGGACGCGTTCGCGCATCTCTTCCGGGACCAGCAGCAGGGCAGCGGGCACCCGTCGTACGAGCAGCAGCCGTCGGTGCCGGGTCCGGCAGCGGCCCCGGGGGAGCGGGTGCCGGCGCCGCAGTACCAGGCCCCGCCTTCCTTGCCCACGGACGACCAGACCATGAACCTCGCCGCCACGCCCGCCGCGCCTCCGGCGCCCGCGGTCAAGAAGGGCGGGCGGGCATCCGGCCTGCTGAAGTCGAGCGCCGTGATGGCGGCCGGCACGATGGTCTCCCGCCTCACCGGCTTCATCCGCTCCGCGCTGATCGTCTCGGCGCTCGGCGTCGGTCTGCTCGGTGACACCTTCCAGGTCGCCTACCAGCTACCGACGATGATCTACATCCTGACCGTCGGCGGCGGCCTCAACTCCGTCTTCGTGCCGCAGCTCGTGCGTGCCATGAAGGAGGACGAGGACGGCGGCGAGGCGTACGCAAACCGGCTGCTGACGTTGGTGATGGTGGCGCTCGGCGCACTCACCGTCCTCTCCGTCCTCGGCGCACCGATCCTGATCCGTCTGCTGTCCGACTCGGTCGCCGGCAACCCGGCGGCCAACGAGGTCGGCATCACTTTCGTCCGCTACTTCCTGCCCTCGATCTTCTTCATGGGCATCCACGTGGTGATGGGTCAGATCCTCAACGCGCGCGGGAAGTTCGGCGCGATGATGTGGACGCCCGTCCTGAACAACATCGTCATCATCGTGACGCTCGGCATGTTCATGTGGGTGTACGGCACCGCGGCCGACTCCGGCATGAAGGTCACGACCATCCCGGCGGAGGGCCAGCGGCTCCTCGGCATCGGCATCCTGCTCGGCCTCGTGGTGCAGGCGCTGGCGATGATCCCGTACCTGCGCGAGACCGGCTTCCGGCTGCGGCTGCGCTTCGACTGGAAGGGCCACGGCCTCGGCAAGGCCGTCACGCTCGCCAAGTGGACCGTCCTGTTCGTCCTCGCCAACCAGGCCGGCGCGATCGTCGTCTCGCAGCTGTCCACCGCCGCGGGCACCGACTCGCCCGTCGACGGCACCGGCTTCGCCGCCTACGCCAACGCCCAGCTGATCTGGGGCCTGCCGCAGGCCATCATCACCGTCTCCCTGATGGCCGCCCTGCTGCCGCGGCTGTCCCGCTCCGCGGCCGAGGGCGACTCCGGCGCCGTGCGCGACGACATCTCCCAGGGCCTGCGGACCACCGCCGTCGCGATCGTGCCCATCGCCTTCGGCTTCGTGTCGCTGGGCATCCCGATGTGCACGCTGATCTTCGGCTCCTCGGGCACCAGCGAGGCCACGAACATGGGATTCATGCTGATGGCCTTCGGCCTCGGCCTGATCCCCTACTCCGTGCAGTACGTCGTCCTGCGCGCCTTCTACGCCTACGAGGACACCCGCACCCCCTTCTACAACACGGTGATCGTGGCCGTGGTCAACGCCAGTGCGTCGGCCCTGTGCTACTTCGTCCTCCCGGCCCGGTGGGCCGTGGTGGGCATGTCGGCCTCGTACGGCCTCGCCTACGCGATCGGTGTCGGTGTCGCCTGGAACCGGCTGCGCAAGCGGCTGGGCGGTGACCTGGACGGCAATCGCGTCCTGCGGACGTACGCCAGGCTGTGCATCGCCGCGGTGCCGGCGGCCCTGCTCAGCGGCGCGGCCTGCTACGGCATCGGCAACTCGCTCGGCCAGGGCGTCGTCGGATCCTTCGCCGCCCTGATCGCAGGCGGTGCGGTACTGCTCGGAATCTTCTTCGTGGCCGCCCGCCGCATGCGCATCGAGGAGCTGAACTCACTGGTCGGCATGGTGCGGGGGCGCCTGGGGCGCTGAGGGACGGGTAAGCGCACAACCATCGTCTGCCACCGCGTGTCGTGCATAGCGGCGGACTGTGGGCACAATTGGTCTCGGCGTCGTACGGCGCGCCATGGATGGGGAGGCAGGGAACGACGGTGGCGGAACGGAGCACGGCTGCCGTCGACGTGGCAGACAACAGTGGTGACGAGCCGCTGACCGCCAAGGCGGACCAGTCCACGGCCGACGGGGTGGCCAAGAACCGGGAGCGGGACACGGAAGACGTCGAGGCACAGGGGAGCGGCGGGACCCAGGGTCCCGAAAAGGCCTCACCGCCCGAACTGCACAGCGGTCACAAGCTCGCCAGACGCTACCGTCTTGAGGAGTGCGTCACCCGTCTGGACGGGTTCAGCAGCTGGCGGGCCGTGGACGAGAAACTGCGGCGCGCCGTCGGCGTCCACATCCTGCCCGCGGACCACGCGCGAGCCCGTTCCGTTCTGGCGGCGGCACGCTCCTCCGCGCTGCTCGGCGACCCCCGTTTCGTCCAGGTCCTCGACGCCGTCGAGGAGAACGACCTCGTCTACGTCGTCCACGAGTGGCTGCCCGACGCCACGGAACTGACCACACTGCTGGCCCCCGGCCCGCTGGAGGTGTACGACGCCTACCAGATGGTCAGTCAGATCGCCTCCGCCATGGCCGCCGCCCACCGCGAAGGCCTGGCGCACCTGCGCCTGAACCCGAACGCCGTCCTGCGCACCTCGAGCGGCCAGTGGCGCATCCGCGGCCTCGCCGTGAACGCCGCACTGCGCGGCGCCACCTCCGACACCCCGCAGCGGACCGACACGGAGGCGATCGGCGCCCTGCTGTACGCGGCGCTCACCCAGCGCTGGCCGTACGAGAGCGACGCCTACGGCCTGTCCGGACTTCCCAAGGACGTCGGGCTCATCGCCCCCGACCAGGTGCGTGCGGGCGTCCACCGTGGTCTGTCCGAACTCTCCATGCGGGCCCTCGCCAACGACGGCGCCACCGCCTCCCGCCACGAGACCCCGTGCACCACGCCCGAGGAACTGGTGAAGGCGATCGGTGAGATGCCCCGCATCCGCCCGCCGGAGCCGTCCTTCACCGCCCCGCCGGACTACCAGCGCACGACGTACCAGCAGGGGACCTACGGCCGGGGGCCGGCGCACCCGGGCATCACGCAGTCCGTGCCCACGCCGCCGCCTCCGCTGCAGAGCCGCACCGGCAAGGCATTGAAGTGGGCGGTGTCGGCCCTCCTCATCGCCGCGCTGGGGCTGGGCAGCTGGCAGCTGGCGGACGCCCTGATGGACCAGGGCAACAAGGCGGACGACACCGGCAACACGCAGACGACCGACGAGGACGACAAGAACAGCACCGCTCCCAAGCCGGTCAAGACGCTCAGCATCCGGGGGGCCCAGGAATATGTGGCCACGGGCCAGGCCCAGCACCCGGCGGACGTCGGCAAGACGTACGACAGCGACAGCTCGACGTACTGGCGCACCGCCAGCTACAAAGACGGTCCCACCATGAACCCGGCTTTCAAGCCCGGTGTCGGCATCGTCTACGACCTCGGCTCGGAGGAGGAGGTCTCGACCGCTTCGATAGGGCTCCTGTTCGGCGGAGACCACACCAAGGTCACGCTGTACGCGACGGACTCCATGAGTTCGTCCGTCCCCCTGACGTCGATGACCAAGCTGGGATCCGTGAAGACGACGGGTACCACCGCCAAGGTGTCGGTCGCCAAGCCGGTGAAGAGCCGGTACGTGCTCGTGTGGTTCACCGCCCTGCCGTACGCGCCGGGCGACACCTACAGCAACTCCGGCTACAAGCAGGCCATAACAGACCTCAAGTTCACAGGCTGAGCGGGTCGTCAGGGGAGGGGGTCCGATGGCAGAGGGCACCGCGTACGGCGACGTAAGCGATCAGGACCTCCTGGCCCGCCATGTGGAGGGTGACCCCGACGCGTTCGGTGAGCTCGTGCGCCGCCACCGCGACCGGCTCTGGGCCGTCGCCCTGCGGACACTGGGGGACCGCGAGGAGGCCGCCGACGCCGTCCAGGACGCCCTCGTTTCGGCATACCGGGCCGCCCACACCTTCCGTGGCCAGTCGGCCGTCACGACCTGGCTGCACCGGATCACGGTGAACGCCTGCCTTGACCGAGCCCGCAAGGCGGCCTCCCGGAAGACGTCTCCGGTCGACGACACCGAGCGCCTGGAACAGTTGCTGGAGCCGCACGAGTCGGCCTCGGCTCCCGCGGAGCGCAATGACCTCCACCGGCAGCTCCTGGAGGCGCTCGGCACCCTCCCGCCCGACCAGCGAGCCGCCCTCGTCCTGGTGGACATGCAGGGTTATCCGGTCGCGGAAGCCGCCCGGATGCTCGACGTGCCCACCGGAACCGTGAAGAGCCGCTGCGCTCGCGGCCGAGCCAGACTCCTGCCCCTCCTCACCCATCTGCGGCCGGAAAGAGCCGGGGACGGCAGAGAAGGGGGCGCCGGGCGGAACCGGTCGCAGGGGACATCCGTCCCACCCGCAGCGGGACCGCGTGAGGCAGGTCCCCCGGAACCAGGGCCAAGCGATTCAGCTGCCGTGAAGGGCGGAGGTGGGCGAGCGTGACATCGACGACAGACACGTCCGGGCACCCGGACGTCGCGGAGATCTCCGACCTCACCGAAGGCCTGCTCCCACCGTCCCGGACCGCGGACATACGGCGGCATATGGCCGAGTGCGCGGTCTGCGCGGACGTCCTCACCTCGCTGGAGGAGATCCGAGGGCTGCTCGGCACACTGCCGGGCCCCGTGAGCATGCCCGCCGATGTCGCCGGCCGGATCGATGCCGCCCTCGCGGCGGAGGCCCTGCTGAACGCCACCGCACCGGTTGCCGACCATGCGCAAGCACCGGCCGGCCCGACGGTTCAGTCCGCGTCCGCCACGGACTCGGACCCTGCACACCAGAACAGCACGGAGTCCGATGACGCTGAGCGTGTTTCACGTGAAACATCGACGTCTGCAGACCGTCCGTCAGGGCGTCCCCGTGCCACGACCACGGGCCCCGGTCGCAAGGAACGCAGGAAGAGTGACAAGCGCAGGGCCGCCGTCCTGGGTGCTGTGTTCACCGTCGCGGCTCTGGGGTTCGGATCCGTGCTGCTGTCCTCCATGAACGATGGCAAGCCGTCCGAGACAGGAGGGCAGCAGTCCACCTCCGCGGACACGTTCTCGGAGGAGAAGCTGGAGAAGCAGGTCTCCGATCTCCTTGCCACGAGCCAGAGCGCGGGGAGCGGATCCCGCCCCCGGAGCAGCCTGGGCGCGGAGTCCTTCCCCGGTAGCAACGAGCCCAAGATCCTTCAGGACACCACCCCGGTGCCCGCCTGCGTTCAGAAGGGCATCGGCCGCAGCGGCTCCGCGCTCGCGACCGAGCCCGGTATCTACCGGGGGACGGACGCACTGCTCGTCGTGCTGCCCGACGCGTCCGACGCCACCCGCGTCACGGCCTACATCATGGACTCGACCTGTGTGACCGACCCGTCCGTCGGCAAGGCCGAGGTTCTGCTGAAGCAGACCTACGCGAAGTCCTGACCGCACGGTCTTGGTCTTGGTCTTCGTCTTCGTCTTCGTTCGGCCTGCGTGGTATCCCCTACGGTGTCGCCTCTCCGTGTGCCCGGACACAGCGGGAATGCGGGACCCTTAGGATCCGTTGGGTGGGGTGAGAGTTCCGAGAGGAACTCCCCCGGTCGTACGCCGCAGTCCAGAGACGAGGAATCAAGCCGTGACCGACGTCCGTAACGTGATCATCATCGGCTCAGGGCCCGCCGGCTACACGGCGGCGCTGTACACCGCGCGCGCGTCGCTGAAGCCGCTGGTGTTCGAGGGCGCCGTCACCGCGGGTGGTGCGCTCATGAACACCACCGAGGTGGAGAACTTCCCCGGGTTCCAGGACGGCATCATGGGTCCCGAGCTCATGGACAACATGCGGGCCCAGGCCGAGCGCTTCGGCGCCGAGCTCATCCCGGATGACATCGTCAACGTCGACCTGACCGGGGAGATCAAGACCGTCACCGACACCGCGGGCACGGTGCACAGGGCGAAGGCCGTCATCGTCACCACCGGCTCGCAGCACCGCAAGCTCGGCCTGCCGAACGAGGACGCTCTCTCCGGCCGCGGCGTCTCCTGGTGTGCCACCTGTGACGGCTTCTTCTTCAAGGACCAGGACATCGCCGTGATCGGCGGCGGCGACACCGCGATGGAGGAAGCCACCTTCCTCTCCCGCTTCGCCAAGTCCGTGACGATTGTCCACCGCCGTGACACCCTGCGCGCCTCCAAGGCGATGCAGGACCGCGCGTTCGCCGACCCGAAGATCAAGTTCGTGTGGGACAGCGAGGTCGCGGAGATCCAGGGCGACCAGAAGCTCGCGAGTCTGAAGCTGCGCAATCTGAAGACCGGCGAGCTCTCGGACCTTCCGGTGACCGGTCTGTTCATCGCGATCGGCCACGACCCGCGCACCGAACTCTTCAAGGGACAACTGGAGCTGGACGAGGAGGGCTATCTGAAGGTGGACGCGCCCTCCACCCGGACGAACCTGTCCGGCGTCTTCGGCGCAGGTGACGTGGTCGACCACACCTACCGCCAGGCCATCACCGCGGCCGGCACCGGATGCGCCGCCGCCCTCGACGCTGAGCGCTTCCTCGCCGCTCTCGCGGACGAGGAGAAGGCGGAGCCCGAGAAGACCGCTGTCTGACCTTCACCCACCACCCCACGCACCAACCAGTTAAGGAGCCCGCCGTGGCCGGCACCCTGAAGAATGTGACCGACGATTCCTTCGAGCAGGACGTCCTCAAGAGCGACAAGCCCGTCCTGGTGGACTTCTGGGCTGCCTGGTGCGGCCCGTGCCGCCAGATCGCTCCGTCCCTCGAGGCGATCGCCGCCGAGTACGGCGACAAGATCGAGGTCGTCAAGCTGAACATCGACGAGAACCCGGGTACGGCCGCCAAGTACGGCGTCATGTCCATCCCGACGCTGAACGTCTACCAGGGTGGCGAGGTCGCCAAGACCATCGTCGGCGCGAAGCCGAAGGCCGCGATCGTCCGCGACCTCGAGGACTTCATCGCCGAGTGACGTTTCACGTGAAACACCAGAGGGCCGGCCCGCAAGGGCTGGCCCTCTCTCGTCACAGGGGCCGCAGCGCCGGCTCCTTCTGCACAGCTCCCAACAGCCGGTCGAGCGCCATCTCCACGTCTTCCTTCCAGGAGAGTGTCGTCCGCAACTCCAGACGCAGACGTGGATACGTCGGATGGGGCCGGACCGTCTTGAAGCCCACCGCCAGCAGATGGTCGGCGGGCAGCAGACAGGCGGGTTCCTTCCAGCGCGCGTCCCCGAAGGCCTCGATCGCCTTGAAGCCACGCCGCAGCAGATCCTTCGCGACCGTCTGGACCATCACACGTCCCAGCCCCTGGCCCTGGTAGCCCGGCATGATGAACGCGGTCATCAGCTGTACCGCGTCGGGCGAGACAGGGCTCGTGGGAAACGCCGTCGCGCGGGGGACATAGGCCGGAGGAGCGTAGAGCACGAAGCCCACCGGTACGTCGTCGACGTACACGACCCTTCCGCAGGACCCCCAGTCCAGCAGGACGGCGGAAATCCAGGCTTCCTTCTCCAGAGCGGGCGTTCCGGCCTTTACCGCGGCCTCACCACTGACGGGGTCGAGTTCCCAGAAGACACACGTGCGACAGCGCTGGGGAAGGTCCTGAAGGTTGTCCAGCGTGAGCGGTACGAGCCGACGCCCCATGAAGCCTGATCCTCGCTTCCTTCGCCCGCCACGTCGCGGGCGGCCGTCAGAGCACTCCGTTCCCTGAGCAGACTGCCGACGAAGCCGCCGATCACGCCCAGTCCCAGGCCTGCGCTCACCAGTCCGGTCCGGCTCACCGTTCGCATAGCCCCTGCCTCTCCCCTCAGAGGTGCTGCCGGGTGGATGCGCCATACCCGAACGCATCGTATCCACGATGCGATTCCACCGACACCGCCTCATGGCAAAGGGCGGGTCGTGTCCGATATCCGTCGGCCACGGCCCGCCCTGTCACCGCTCCAGCATCCCCGCGCTCCGGGGGCCGGCCGATCAGTCCTCTGTCTCCTCGGACGCGCTCTCCAGGAGGCTCTTCTGGAGAGCCAGCTTCTCGCCCGGAGCGAGGGTGCTGAGGATCCGCTCAAGATCCTCCGGGGAGGCGAACTCGACGGTGATCCTGCCCTTCTTCTGGCCCAGCTCGACCTTCACACGCGTCTCGAAACGGTCCGAGAGGCGGGTCGCGAGGTCGCTCAGCGCGGGTGCGACCCGCGCGCCGGCCCGAGGCCCCTTGGAGCGCTGGGCCCTCTGGGGACGCGAGCCCATAAGGGTCACGATCTCCTCGACGGCCCGCACCGAGAGGCCCTCCGCCACGATGCGATGGGCCAGCCGGTCCTGCTCCTCAGAGTCCTCGACGGAGAGCAGCGCCCGGGCGTGTCCTGCCGAGAGCACTCCGGCGGCCACGCGCTTCTGTACGGTGGACGAGAGCTTCAGCAGACGCAGGGTGTTGGAGACCTGCGGGCGGGACCGACCGATACGGTCCGCCAGCTGGTCATGCGTGCAGTTGAAGTCCTTCAGCAGCTGGTCGTAGGCGGCTGCCTCTTCCAGCGGGTTCAGCTGGGCCCGATGAAGGTTCTCCAGCAGGGCGTCCAGGAGCAGCTTGTCGTCGTCCGTGGCCCGGACGATCGCCGGAATCGCCTCCAGCCCCGCCTCACGGCAGGCCCGCCAGCGCCGCTCACCCATGATGAGTTCATAGCGCGCGGGGCCGAGCTGCCGGACGACGACGGGCTGGAGGAGACCGACCTCCTTGATGGAGGTGACGAGCTCCTGAAGCGCGTCCTCGTCGAAAACCTCACGGGGCTGGCGCGGATTCGGCTTGATGGAGTCGAGGGGGAGCTCCGCGAAGTGGGCGCCCATGGGAGAAGCGGGCATCTCCGTGGCGCCGCGCGCCGACGGCTCCTCGGTTTCATGTGAAACAGGCGGCAGCGTGGCCACCTTCGCCGCGGCCACTCCGCGGTCGCCGGTCAGTACCGGGACTGCTGCCGGGGACGTCGAAGCAATGCCCCCCACCGTGGCCGGAGTCACCTGCTTCTCCGTCGGGGCAGCAGGGATCAGTGCGCCGAGACCACGACCCAAACCCCTCCGTCGCTCGCTCACTGGATCCCCTCCACCATGCTCGGGTCGCTCTGTGCGCCGATGTGCGCGTGTGTCGCGTCATAGGAGACGCCGACACCCTTCAGCGCGATTTCTCGTGCCGCCTCAAGATAGGACAGGGCACCGCTCGATCCTGGATCATAGGTCAGCACGGTCTGTCCGTAGCTCGGCGCCTCGGAGATGCGGACCGAGCGGGGAATGCTCGTCCGCAGCACCTCCTCGCCGAAGTGACTGCGTACCTCGTCCGCGACCTGGGACGCGAGGCGTGTCCGGCCGTCGTACATGGTGAGCAGGATGGTCGACACATGCAAGGTGGGGTTGAGGTGGCCCCGCACCAGGTCGACGTTGCGCAGCAGCTGCCCCAGTCCTTCCAGCGCGTAGTACTCGCACTGAATCGGGATCAGGACCTCCTGGCCCGCCACCAGCGCGTTGACAGTCAGGAGACCGAGCGAGGGCGGACAGTCGATGAGGATGTAGTCCAGCGGCTGCTCGTAGGCCTGGATCGCTCGCTGGAGCCGGCTCTCCCGAGCCACCAGCGACACCAGCTCGATCTCCGCACCGGCGAGATCGATGGTGGCGGGGGCGCAGAAGAGCCCCTCGACATCGGAGACCGGCTGGACGACGTCGGAGAGCGGCCTGCTGTCGACCAGGACGTCGTAGATGGACGGGACTTCGGCGTGATGGTCGATTCCCAGCGCGGTGGACGCGTTGCCCTGCGGGTCAAGGTCGACCACCAGTACACGGGCACCATGCAGCGCCAGCGAAGCGGCAAGGTTGACGGTCGTCGTCGTCTTGCCCACTCCACCCTTCTGGTTAGCGACCACCATGATCCGGGTCTGCTCAGGACGCGGCAGACCCTCGCCGGCACGGCCCAGAGCCTCTACCGCCAGTTGGGCAGCACGACCGATCGGAGTGTCGTCCATCGGAGGCGGTGTTTCACGTGAAACATCCTCCCCCATCGACTCGGTACGGGGACCGGGGACCGGATCGGTCATCGGTCCCGCGATGTTGGCGTCGGACCGCAAGGATTCACTCTCCTCGACTTCAGGCTCGCAATGAACAGAGCCTCCCATGTCTTCGGGGTCGTGAACCAGTGAGGCCTGTTGTTCTGTGGAGAAATCCACCTCTGTGGACAACTCCGCACCCTCTCCGAGTGAACCGAGAGGCTTCCGGTCGCGGGGTTCGGCCGCAGCCCGGCCCCGGCTGATGATGCCGTGCAGCAGTGAGCGACGTTTCACGTGAAACACGATGCACAGCAAATCAGGCCGAACTGTCGCGACACTCCGGCATGTACAGGTATGGCAGCTTGTGTGGAGTACGTCTCATCGTCAGGACGGTCAGTGACTCCGACACCCCAGGCAGCTCATCCGCGACGTCGGCGCGCCCGGCCCGTCCGGGCGGCCTTGGCCCGCTTCGCCGCGAACCGCACGCCACCCGGGCTCTCGCCGACCTCCACCCGGACAACTGTGGACAGCGGATCCACCACACCCTCACCGACATGCAGGACGGACGTCTCCACGGCCCCCAGCTTGCTCAGGGCGGTCGCCGCGGTCTTGAGCTCCTCCTCGGCGGTGTCGCCCTTGAGCGCGAGCATCTCCCCGTACGGGCGCAGCAGCGGAATGCCCCAGGCGGCCAGGCGGTCCAGCGGGGCCACCGCCCGCGCCGTCACCACATGGACGGGTGTGAGCTTCCCCATGACCTCCTCGGCCCGGCCACGGACAACCGTCACATGATCCAGGCCGAGCAGTTCCACGACCTCCGTGAGAAACGTGGTGCGCCGCAGCAGGGGCTCCAGCAGCGTGATCTTCAGATCCTCCCGGACGAGCGCCAGGGGGATGCCGGGCAGACCGGCGCCGGAGCCGACATCGCACACCGTCACACCCTCGGGCACGACCTCCGAGAGCACCGCGCAGTTCAGCAGGTGCCGCTCCCACAGCCGGGGCACCTCACGCGGTCCGATCAGACCGCGCTGCACACCCGCCTCGGCGAGCAGCTCCGCGTAGCGGACCGCGTCCGCGAAGCGATCACCGAACACCTCGCGCGCCTGCTCGGGCACGGGGGGAAGCTCAGCTGCCTCCGTCACGGGGACCGTCCTTCCGTATGGCGTGGGCGCACCGGCGACGACGCCAGAACCACCAGAACTATCAGGCTGACAAAGTTCGGCCCCGCCTGCGCAACAGACGGGGCCGAAGGGTCGTACGGACCGATCAGGCGGGAAGCACAACGACGAAGCGCTCCGGCTCCTCGCCCTCGGACTCGCTGCGCAGGCCGGCGGACTTGACCGCGTCGTGCACGACCTTGCGCTCGAAAGGTGTCATCGGCTTCAGCTGGACGGGCTCGCCCGAGTTCTTGGCCTCGGCTGCGGCCTTGGCCCCCAGCTCGGAGAGTTCCTCGCGCTTCCTGGCGCGGTAGCCCGCGATGTCCAGCATCAGCCGGCTGCGGTCCCCGGTCTCCCGGTGGACGGCCAGCCGCGTGAGCTCCTGCAAGGCTTCCAGCACCTCGCCGTCGCGCCCCACCAGCTTGTGCAGGTCACGGCTGGCCGAGTCGCTGACGATGGAGACAGCGGCTCGGTCGGCCTCGACGTCCATGTCGATGTCGCCGTCGAGATCGGCGATGTCCAGCAGACCCTCCAGGTAGTCCGCAGCGATCTCGCCCTCCTGCTCCAGGCGGGTCAGGGTGTCTGCACCCTCGGCAGCGGCGGAGGTGGTGCCTTCCGTCACGGGATGGACTCCTTCTTACTTCTTGGACGGGGACTTGGGCCGCTGCGGGCCCTTGCGCTGTCCGGACTGGGCCTTGCTGCGGGCACTCCCGCCTGGCTTCTGGCCGGCTTTCTTGGCTGCGGGCTTGGCGTCCTCGGGCTGGTCGTCGGACTTGCTGAGCGACGTCTTCTCACCGGCTGGCTGCTCACCAACCGCCTTCTGAGCGGCCGCCTCGTCCGCGGCCTTCTGAGCGGCGGACTGACGCTGCGACTTGGACTGCCGCTTGGGCTGCTGGCGCTTGGGCGCGGCGGCGCTCGTCGGCGTGCCGTCCTCCGCCTGGGCGACGGCCACGGTCTCGCCCTTCACCACAGTGCCGTCCGCCTGGGCCGCGAGACCCGCCTTGTTCAGGCCGTTGATGAACTTGCGCTCGAACTCGTTGCGGTCGCGGCCCTTGGCCACGATGGCCTTGACGATGGCCTTCTGACCCCGGCCGCGCGTCTTGCCGTGGTGCGTGACGTGCTTGTACAGGCGGTCCAGGTACGCGGCCTGGGCCTTGGACCCCGGGGTCGGGTTGTTGCGGATGACGTACATCTGCTGACCCATGGTCCACAGGTTGGTGGTCAGCCAGTAGACGAGGACACCGACCGGGAAGTTGATGCCGAAGACGGCGAACATGATCGGGAAGACGTACATCAGCATCTTCTGCTGCTGCATGTACGGCGTCTTCACCGTGGTGTCGACGTTCTTCGTCATCAGCTGGCGCTGCGTGTAGAACTGCGAGGCCGACATCAGGACGATCATGACCGCGGTCACGACGCGGACGGTGGTCAGCGAGGCGTCGAGCGCGGCGACGTCCGAGGAGCTGTCGGTGAACTTCGCGGCCAGCGGGGCACCGACGATGTGCGCCTTCTGCGCGCTCTCCAGCAAGCTCTCGTTGATGACACCGATGGTGTCGTTGTTCGCGATGCTGTTGAGCACGTGGTACAGCGCGAAGAAGAACGGCGACTGCGCCAGGATGGGAAGGCACGAGGAGAGCGGGTTGGTACCCGTCTCCTTGTACAGCTTCATCATCTCTTCGGACTGACGCTGCTTGTCGTTCTTGTAGCGCTCCTGGATCTTCTTCATCTCGGGCTGCAGCGTCTGCATGGCCCGGGTCGCCTTGATCTGCTTCACGAAGAGCGGGATCAGGCAGATGCGGATCAGGATCACCAGAGACACGATGGACAGGCCCCAGGCCCACCCGGTGTCATCGCCGAAGATGGCGCCGTACACCGTGTGGAACTGGACGATGACCCAGGAGACAGGTGTCGTGATGAAGCTGAAGAAGCTGGCAATCGTGTCCACTAATCATGCTCCTTGGGCATGGGACGGGGTCTCTGCGGCCGGGCTCGAAGGAGCCTGCCCCTCGGTGGCCGATTCGGCGGAAGACGGCCCGCCCTTGCGTGCGCTCCAGGTGTTTCGCAGCATTTCGTGCCACCGCGGACGCTTGCGCGGCGGGACATGGTCCACACCGCCCAGCGACCACGGATTGCACCGCAGGATGCGCCAGGCCGTGAGTGCCGTGCCCTTGACCGCACCATGCCGGTCGATGGCCTGGTAGCCGTAGCGGGAGCACGACGGGTAGTACTTGCACACCGGCCCGAGCAGCGGGCTGATGGTCCACTGGTACAGCTTGATCAGCGCCAGCAGCGGGTACTTCATCGCGCGCCCCCTCCCAGCAGCCGCTCGAGGGCGGCGTCCAGGTCTCGGGCCAGTTGTGCATGGTCGGCGTCACCCGCACCGGGCAGCGCTCGTACGACTACCAGGCTACCGGGGGGCAGCAGGGGGACTCGGTCGCGCATCAGATGGCGGAGCCTGCGCTTCACCTTGTTGCGCACGACCGCACCGCCCACGGCTTTGCTGACAACGAAACCCGCACGCGTCGGGGGAGCGCTCTCCCCAGGCGCGTGCGGGTCCGTTGTACCGCTACGGAAGTGGACGACGAGAGACGGGCGTCCAGCCCGACGACCTCGTCGTACCGCGGTCGCGAAGTCCTCGCGCCGCCTCAGCCGGTTGTCGGTGGGCAGCACGACGTCATGACCTGACCGGGATCAGGCGGACAGACGGGCGCGACCCTTGTTACGGCGGGTCGCGAGAATCGCGCGGCCGGCACGGGTCCGCATCCGCAGGCGAAAGCCGTGGGTCTTCGCGCGACGACGGTTGTTCGGCTGGAAGGTGCGCTTGCTCACTCGGGGGCTCCAGAAAGAAATCGGGGTTTGCGGGCGCCGTCCTGGCTGTCACCGTGCGCCCACGAGTAGCTCGCGTCACGCCCGAGTGCACCGCTGACCGATCACCCAAATGATCTGTGCCCATCGGAGGCAGGCGGCAGCAGCCATCGACAACTCGACCTGGTTACGGTACGCGCGGCTACGCCATCCGGTCAAACCAGGGGTCACCGGGAGACACTGTCCACAGGCTGGGGACAACAACTTGAACCTCAGCCGTCGCCCTGACTACCGTGGCTGAACTCCGATTCGTTCCCTTGTAGCTGTCCCACCCCATTTGAATCCCGACCGGTCCCGAACCACACGTTCGTGGGACCCCGTGAGAGAGCGTGCCCTGTGGCTGACGTACCTGCCGATCTTGCCGCAGTGTGGCCACGAGTACTGGAGCAGCTTCTCGGTGAGGGGCGCGGGCAGGGGGTCGAGACCAAGGACGAGCACTGGATCCGCCGCTGCCAGCCCCTCGCGCTGGTCGCGGACACCGCCCTGCTCGCCGTACCGAACGAATTTGCGAAGGGCGTGCTCGAGGGCCGGCTCGCGCCGATCGTCAGCGAGACACTGACCCGCGAGTGCGGCCGGCCGATCCGCATCGCGATCACCGTCGACGACTCGGCGGGCGAGCCCCAGGCCCCGCCTATGCCCTCCTCCCGACCCCAGCAGCAGCGCTACGAGGAGCCCGAGCCCCCGCCCCATCAGTACGAGGGCTACGGCCGCCACCGCGCCGACGACCACCGGCAGGCCCGCGGCGAGCAGCACCCCGGCTCCCAGGGTGACCACGGCCCCCGCCCGGACCAGCTCCCGACCGCCCGCCCCGCGTATCCCTCCGAGTACCAGCGCCCCGAACCCGGCGCCTGGCCCCGGCCGCCGCAGGACGAGTACAGCTGGCAGCAGCAGCGGCTCGGCTTTCCGGAGCGCGACCCGTACGCGTCGCCGTCCCAGGACTCGTACGGTTCCCCGTCCCAGGACTCGTACGGATCCCGCGCGCAGGACTCCTACTCCCAGGACTACCGTCCGCAGCCGATGGACCGCGGCCCGTACGACGGCCAGCGTCCCGACTACGACCAGTCGCGTGGCGACTACGACCAGCGTGACGGCCGCCGGGACCGCCCCGAGATGCCGTCCGGCTCCGGTCACGTCCACCGCGGCGGTCCGGTCGGTTCCCAGCTGCCCGCCAACGGCGCCCCCGGCCCACTGGCCGCGCAGCCCGCGCCGGCGACCGGTCCCGGTGAGCCGACCGCGCGCCTGAACCCGAAATACCTCTTCGACACGTTCGTCATCGGCGCCTCGAACCGGTTCGCGCACGCGGCCGCGGTGGCCGTCGCCGAGGCACCCGCGAAGGCGTACAACCCCCTGTTCATCTACGGGGAGTCGGGACTGGGCAAGACCCACCTGCTGCACGCGATCGGGCACTACGCGCGCAGCCTCTACCCGGGCACGCGGGTGCGCTACGTGAGCTCGGAGGAGTTCACCAACGAGTTCATCAACTCCATCCGCGACGGCAAGGGCGACAGCTTCCGCAAGCGCTACCGCGAGATGGACATCCTGCTCGTCGACGACATCCAGTTCCTCGCGGACAAGGAGTCGACGCAGGAGGAGTTCTTCCACACGTTCAACACGCTCCACAACGCGAACAAGCAGATCGTGCTCTCCAGCGACCGGCCGCCCAAGCAGCTGGTGACCCTGGAGGACCGGCTGCGGAACCGTTTCGAGTGGGGCCTGATCACCGACGTGCAGCCGCCCGAGCTGGAGACGCGTATCGCCATCCTCCGCAAGAAGGCGGTCCAGGAGCAGCTCAACGCCCCGCCGGAGGTACTGGAGTTCATCGCCTCGCGGATCTCCCGCAACATCCGCGAGCTGGAGGGGGCGCTGATCCGGGTCACGGCGTTCGCGTCGCTCAACCGGCAGCCGGTGGACCTGGGCCTGACGGAGATCGTCCTCAAGGACCTCATCCCCGGCGGCGAGGACTCGGCGCCCGAGATCACCGCCACGGCCATCATGGGCGCGACCGCCGATTACTTCGGCCTCATGGTCGAGGACCTGTGCGGCACCTCACGCGGGCGCGCGCTCGTCACCGCTCGCCAGATCGCCATGTACCTGTGCCGCGAGCTGACCGACCTCTCCCTGCCGAAGATCGGCGCGCTGTTCGGCGGCCGCGACCACACCACCGTGATGCACGCTGACCGCAAGATCCGCAATCTGATGGCCGAGCGGCGCTCCATCTACAACCAGGTGACCGAGTTGACGAACCGCATCAAGAACGCCTGACCGCCGCGCAGACGCGTCACCGAGGGCGCCCCCGGACCGGATCCGGGGGCGCCCTTCTTCGTGCGCCCGTCACCAGCTGTTCGATTACCTGCCGGGTTACGGCCTCTCTCCACAGATTCGGTGACTTTTTCCCGTCCACACCCTGGGGACTGGGGAGTTGTCCAGATCGTGTCCACAGGCGCCCGAGGTGAGAGACCATCAGGCCAGGTCAAGTGCTTGTGGATTCGTGGACAAAGGATGTCCACAGGCTGTGGACGAAGGGATGGTCCACAGCCTGTGCACCAAGTTGTCCACCGGCGGCCCACAGGCTGTGGTCGGTTGTCCCCAGCGATCCCCAGCTTCTCCACATGCCTGTCCACTGTTCGGCAACGTGATGTGCCTGATCACCGGGTCGAGTGAAAGGCGTCACACGAAGGTGCCGGGTTGGCCTGTGGGAAAGGTGGGTAAAGCTGGGGACGGCGCTGGGGAGAACTCCCCTCAAGCTGTGCATGGAGTGTGCAGAACTTTCTGTTCTCCACAGACAGGCCCGGTTGTCCACCGCCGCCGCCCACAGGCCCCGTGGACAAAATTTCCAGTCTGACCTGCACAAACGAGGTTATCCACGGTATCCACAGGCCCTACTACTACTCCCAACTAGAGAGAGCTGGGAATCCGTTTCGAAGTGGGTCCTGTGCACAACTCGCCGCTCGGCGCCCGACTGCCCCTCGTCACGACTTGACCCCGAGAGGCACCTACTGTCAGTGGGGTGCGTCAGACTGTTCCCCGGCGTCCTTCCCCGCAGTGGGGCCGACGACACCGAGACAGACGACGAAGCCAGGCAGGCCGAGAAGCGCCGGCAACAGCAGGAGGCGGCAACAGTGAAGATCCGGGTGGAACGCGACGTACTCGCGGAGGCAGTGGCCTGGGCGGCACGCAGCCTCCCGGCCCGTCCGCCGGCGCCTGTCCTCGCCGGCCTTCTGCTGAAGGCCGAGAACGGCCAGCTGAGCCTGTCCAGCTTCGACTACGAGGTCTCCGCACGGGTGTCCGTGGAGGCGGAGGTCGAGGAGGAGGGCACGGTCCTCGTCTCGGGCCGCCTGCTCGCCGACATCTCCCGCGCCCTGCCCAACCGGCCGGTGGAGATCTCCACAGACGGTGTACGGGCGACGGTGGTGTGCGGCTCCTCGCGCTTCACCCTCCACACACTGCCTGTGGAGGAGTACCCGGCCCTGCCGCAGATGCCGAACGCCACGGGCACCGTCCCCGGTGAGGTCTTCGCCTCCGCCGCCGCCCAGGTCGCCATCGCCGCCGGACGCGACGACACGCTGCCCGTCCTGACCGGTGTGCGGATCGAGATCGAGGGCGACACCGTCACGCTGGCGTCCACCGACCGCTACCGCTTCGCGGTCCGTGAGTTCCTGTGGAAGCCGGAGAACCCGGAGGCGTCCGCGGTCGCCCTGGTGCCCGCCAAGACGCTCCTGGACACCGCCAAGGCCCTCACGAGCGGCGACAGCGTCATCCTGGCGCTGTCCGGCTCCGGCGCGGGCGAGGGGCTCATCGGCTTCGAGGGCGCCGGTCGTCGCACGACGACCCGGCTCCTGGAGGGCGACCTCCCGAAGTACCGCTCGCTGTTCCCGACGGAGTTCAACTCGGTGGCCGTGATCGAGACCGCCCCCTTCGTGGAGGCCGTCAAGCGTGTGGCCCTGGTCGCCGAGCGCAACACCCCGGTGCGGCTCAGCTTCGAGCAGGGCGTGCTGATCCTGGAGGCCGGCTCCAGCGACGACGCACAGGCTGTGGAGAGGGTCGACGCCCAGCTGGAGGGCGACGACGTCTCTATCGCCTTCAACCCGACGTTCCTGCTGGACGGTCTGAGCGCCATCGACTCCCCGGTGGCCCAGCTGTCGTTCACGACGTCCACCAAGCCCGCGCTGCTCAGCGGCAAGCCGGCGCTGGACGCCGAGGCGGACGAGGCCTACAAGTACCTGATCATGCCGGTGCGGCTGAGCGGCTGAGCGGCTCCTTCGGAGAACCCGCAGGTCGGGGCCTACGTTTGAGCGCGTATGCCCACAGATGTGCGCGAGCGTCCGGGTTTAGGCTCGGACGCAGGTACGGAAGTGCCGTAACGCCACGTCGCACACCTAAGGAACAACTGATGGAGCTCGGTCTCGTCGGCCTCGGCAAGATGGGCGGCAACATGCGCGAGCGGATCCGCCGCGCAGGCCACACCGTCGTCGGATACGACCGCAACCCGGACCTCGCCGATGTCCACAGCCTGGAAGAGCTTGTGGGCAAGCTCAAGGGTCCGCGTGTGGTGTGGGTGATGGTCCCGGCCGGTGCCGCGACCCAGGCCACCGTCGACGCACTCGGCGAGCTGCTGGAGCCCGGTGACGTCGTCGTGGACGGCGGGAACTCCCGCTGGACCGACGACGAGAAGCACGCCGTGGAACTGGCCGCCAAGGGCATCGGCTTCGTCGACTGCGGTGTCTCCGGGGGCGTCTGGGGCCTGGAGAACGGCTACGCGCTGATGTACGGCGGTGACGCGGAGAACGTCGCCAAGGTGCAGCCGATCTTCGACGCCCTCAAGCCGGCGGGCGACGCGGGCTCGGTGCACGCCGGCAAGGTCGGTGCGGGCCACTTCGCGAAGATGGTCCACAACGGCATCGAGTACGCCATGATGCAGGCCTACGCCGAGGGCTGGGAGCTGCTGGAGAAGGTCGACTCGGTGACCGACGTCCGGGAGGTCTTCCGCTCCTGGCAGGAGGGCACCGTCATCCGTTCCTGGCTCCTGGACCTCGCGGTGAACGCCCTCGACGAGGACGAGCACCTGGACAGGCTCAAGGGTTTTGCCCAGGACTCGGGCGAGGGACGCTGGACTGTGGAAGCCGCCATCGACAACGCCGTGCCGCTGCCCGCGATCACGGCCTCCCTCTTCGCGCGGTTCGCGTCGCGCCAGGAGGACTCTCCGCAGATGAAGATGATCGCCGCGCTGCGCAACCAGTTCGGTGGCCACGCGGTCGAGAAGAAGTAATCCACAGGGCTGCTCGGCGGTCCACAACCCTGAGGGAGGTCGGTGAACGACCATGCACGTCACGCATCTGTCGCTGGCCGACTTCCGCTCGTACGCCCGGGTCGACGTTCCGCTCGACCCGGGCGTCACCGCCTTCGTCGGCCCGAACGGGCAGGGCAAGACGAACCTCGTCGAGGCGATCGGCTACCTCGCCACCCTCGGCAGCCACCGCGTCTCCTCCGACGCCCCCCTGGTGCGCATGGGCGCCGACCGGGCGGTCATCCGGGCGCAGGTCCAGCAGGGCGAGCGTCGGCAGCTGGTCGAGCTGGAGCTGAACCCCGGCAGGGCCAACCGCGCCCGCGTCAACAGGTCCTCGCAGGTCAGGCCGCGTGACGTGCTCGGCATCGTACGGACCGTGCTGTTCGCTCCCGAGGACCTCGCCCTGGTGAAGGGCGACCCCGGGGAGCGGCGCCGCTTCCTCGACGAGCTGATCACCGCCCGCTCGCCGCGCATGGCCGGCGTCCGCTCCGACTACGAGCGGGTCCTCAGGCAGCGCAACACCCTCCTGAAGTCGGCCGCGATGGCCAGGCGGCACGGCGGGCGCTCCCTGGACCTGTCCACGCTCGACGTCTGGGACCAGCACCTCGCGCGTGTGGGCGCCGAGCTGCTCGCCCAGCGGCTCGACCTGATCGCCGCGATCCAGCCGCTCGCCGACAAGGCCTACGAGCAGCTGGCCCCCGGCGGCGGTCCGGTGGCCCTCGACTACAAGCCGTCCGCGCCCGGCGAGGCGCACACCCGCGAGGACCTCTACGAGCAGCTGACGGCCGCGCTGCTGGAGGCCCGCAAGCAGGAGATCGAGCGGGGCGTCACCCTGGTCGGGCCGCACCGTGACGAGCTGCTCCTCAAGCTCGGTCAGCTGCCCGCCAAGGGCTACGCCTCCCACGGCGAGTCGTGGTCCTACGCGCTCGCGCTGCGCCTGGCGTCGTACGACCTCCTCCGGGCCGAGGGCAACGAGCCGGTGCTCGTCCTCGACGACGTCTTCGCCGAGCTGGACACCCGTCGCCGCGAACGTCTGGCCGAGCTGGTCGCGCCGGGCGAGCAGGTTCTGGTGACCGCCGCGGTCGACGACGACGTACCGCACGTACTGACCGGGACGCGGTTCACGGTGGCGGACGGGGCGGTGGAGCGCGCGTGAGCGCGGACGAGCCCGCACCGCGCCCGGAGGCCGGCGCGGCCGACGGCCCCACCCCCGGACCGGGCAAAAGCCCGGAACCCTCCGGTGTCGACCTCGCGCGCGTGGCGCTCAGGGCGGCGAGGGAACAGGCACGCGCGCGTGGGGACGCGGCACAGCAGAAGAAGCAGGCGCGGCGCGGCGGTCTGCGTTCCGGCGCACGGGCCGACGGACGCGACCCCATGGCGCTCGGCGCCGCCATCAACCGGCTGCTCACCGAGCGCGGCTGGGAGACGCCGGCCGCGGTCGGCGGGGTGATGGGCCGCTGGCCGCAGATCGTCGGCGAGGACGTCGCCAAGCACTGCGAGCCGGAGAAGTACGACGAGGACGAGCGGATCCTGGTCGTGCGCTGCGACTCCACGGCCTGGGCGACGAACCTGCGCCTGCTCGCCCCCACCCTCGTCGCCCGCCTCAACGAGGACCTCGGCCACGGCGCCGTGAAGCTGATCAAGGTGAACGGACCGAACGGTCCCGCCCGCCGCTACGGGCCCCTGCGCGCCCCCGGCAGCACGGGTCCCGGCGACACCTACGGGTGACCTCTCTCACATTCGGGGTGGTGCGCGGCCGGGCGGAGAAGCCCGTCGCGCAATCGCACGCGGTTGCGAATCCGCACCCGACTCCCAAGGAGCGCAGGGTTGACAGCCCGAAGCGCTGAGTGCCTCTGTGAGCCTCTCGGAGCCCCGCTCCGTATATGGGGACCCGGCGGAGACCGGTTCAGGGCGCCACATGAGGACTCAGGTACCAGCAAACCCCCATCACTGTCGGCGCTACCGGTAGACTGAGAGCCAATCCCGCCCCACTCGTGGGGACCGTCCGGGAAAAGCTGAGCAACGCTGATCAGGGCTTACCAACGCAACATGCCGCAGCCGCTCCGGCAACCCGCCGACGAGCCTGGCTCGTGCTGTGCCAGAAAGGGCGCTTCGTGGCCGATTCCGGCAACCCCAACGAGAACATCCCGTCCACCGACGCCGGCGCCAAGAGCGAGGCCAACACCTCGAACGGTGAGGTCACCGCCTCGTACGACGCCAGCGCCATCACCGTCCTCGAGGGTCTGGACGCGGTCCGCAAGCGACCCGGCATGTACATCGGGTCGACCGGTGAGCGAGGACTGCACCACCTCGTGTACGAGGTCGTCGACAACTCGGTCGACGAGGCGCTGGCCGGCCACGCGGACACCATCGACGTGACGATCCTCCCCGACGGCGGCGTCCGGGTCGTCGACAACGGACGTGGCATCCCGGTGGGCATCGTCCCGTCCGAGGGCAAGCCGGCCCTCGAGGTCGTCCTGACCGTGCTGCACGCGGGCGGCAAGTTCGGCGGCGGCGGCTACGCGGTCTCCGGTGGTCTGCACGGCGTGGGTGTCTCCGTCGTGAACGCGCTGTCCTCGAAGGTCGCCGTCGAGGTCCGGACGGACGGCCACCGCTGGACGCAGGACTACAAGATGGGCGTCCCCACGGCGCCGCTCGCCCAGCACGAAGCCACAGAGGAGACCGGCACGTCGGTCACCTTCTGGGCCGACGGCGACATCTTCGAGACCACGGAGTACTCCTTCGAGACGCTGTCGCGGCGTTTCCAGGAGATGGCGTTCCTCAACAAGGGCCTGACCATCAAGCTCACCGACGAGCGTGAGTCGGCGAAGGCCACCGCCGGGGCGGACGAGGCGGGCGCCGACGAGAAGGACGAGGTCAAGACCGTCACGTACCACTACGAGGGCGGCATCGTCGACTTCGTGAAGTACCTCAACTCCCGCAAGGGGGAAGCGGTGCACCCGTCGGTCATCGACATCGAGGCCGAGGACAAGGACCGGCTCCTGTCCCTCGAGGTCGCGATGCAGTGGAACGGCGGTTACAGCGAGGGTGTGTACTCCTTCGCCAACACCATCCACACCCATGAGGGCGGCACCCACGAAGAGGGCTTCCGCGCGGCGCTCACGAACCTGATCAACAAGTACGCGCGCGACAAGAAGCTGCTGCGGGAGAAGGACGACAACCTCACGGGTGACGACATCCGCGAGGGTCTGACCGCGATCATCTCGGTGAAGCTGGGCGAGCCGCAGTTCGAGGGCCAGACCAAGACCAAGCTGGGCAACACGGAGGCGAAGACCTTCGTGCAGAAGGTCGTCTACGAGCACCTCACCGACTGGCTGGACCGCAACCCGGTCGAGGCGGCGGACATCGTCCGCAAGGGCATCCAGGCGGCCACCGCGCGCGTGGCGGCCCGCAAGGCCCGTGACCTGACCCGTCGCAAGGGCCTGCTGGAGTCGGCGTCCCTGCCGGGCAAGCTCTCCGACTGCCAGTCGAACGACCCCACCAAGTGCGAGATCTTCATCGTCGAGGGTGACTCCGCCGGCGGCTCGGCCAAGTCCGGCCGCAACCCGGAGTACCAGGCGATCCTCCCGATCCGCGGCAAGATCCTCAACGTGGAGAAGGCCCGGCTCGACAAGATCCTGCAGAACCAGGAGATCCAGGCGCTGATCTCCGCGTTCGGTACGGGTGTGCACGAGGACTTCGACATCGAGAAGCTCCGCTATCACAAGATCATTCTCATGGCGGACGCCGACGTCGACGGCCAGCACATCAGCACCCTGCTGCTGACCTTCCTGTTCCGTTTCATGCGGCCGCTGGTCGAGGCCGGGCACGTGTACCTCTCCCGTCCCCCGCTCTACAAGATCAAGTGGGGCCGGGACGACGTCGAGTACGCGTACTCCGACCGCGAGCGCGACGCGCTGATCGAGCTCGGCCGCCAGCGCGGCAAGCGCATCCGCGAGGACTCGATCCAGCGCTTCAAGGGTCTCGGTGAGATGAACGCCGAGGAACTGCGCATCACGACCATGGACCAGGAGCACCGCGTCCTCGGCCAGGTCACCCTCGACGACGCCGCCCAGGCCGACGACCTGTTCTCGGTCCTCATGGGCGAGGACGTCGAGGCGCGCCGCCAGTTCATCCAGCGCAACGCCAAGGACGTCCGCTTCCTCGACATCTGAGTCGGTCTCAGCTGACCGCACCAGGAAGGATCCTCACCAGCAATGGCCGACGAGACCCCCAATCTTCCCCCTGGCCCCGTCACCCCCGAAGAGGGCGGCCCGATCGCCCAGCGTGTCGAGCCCGTCGGGCTCGAGACGGAGATGCAGCGCTCGTACCTCGACTACGCGATGTCCGTCATCGTCTCGCGCGCGCTGCCCGACGTCCGGGACGGTCTGAAGCCCGTCCACCGGCGCGTCCTGTACGCCATGTACGACGGCGGCTACCGGCCCGAGCGCGGCTTCTACAAGTGCGCCCGCGTCGTCGGCGACGTCATGGGCAACTACCACCCGCACGGCGACTCCTCGATCTACGACGCGCTGGTCCGCCTCGCGCAGCCGTGGTCGATGCGGATGCCGCTGGTGGACTCCAACGGCAACTTCGGCTCTCCGGGCAACGACCCGGCGGCGGCCATGCGCTACACCGAGTGCAAGATGGCGCCGCTGTCCATGGAGATGGTCCGTGACATCGACGAGGAGACCGTCGACTTCACGGACAACTACGACGGCCGCTCCCAGGAGCCGACCGTCCTGCCGGCCCGTTTCCCGAACCTGCTGATCAACGGCTCGGCCGGCATCGCGGTCGGCATGGCGACCAACATTCCGCCGCACAACCTGCGCGAGGTCGCCTCCGGTGCCCAGTGGTACCTGGAGAACCCGGAAGCGAGCCACGAGGAACTGCTGGACGCGCTCATCGAGCGCATCAAGGGCCCCGACTTCCCGACCGGCGCCCTGGTGGTGGGCCGCCGGGGCATCGAGGAGGCCTACCGCACGGGCCGCGGCTCGATCACCATGCGGGCGGTCGTCCAGGTCGAGGAGATCCAGAACCGCCAGTGCCTGGTGGTCACGGAACTGCCGTACCAGACCAACCCCGACAACCTCGCGCAGAAGATCGCCGACCTGGTGAAGGACGGCAAGATCGGCGGCATCGCGGACGTCCGTGACGAGACCTCGTCCCGCACGGGCCAGCGTCTGGTCATCGTCCTGAAGCGGGACGCGGTCGCCAAGGTCGTCCTGAACAACCTCTACAAGCACACCGACCTTCAGTCGAACTTCAGCGCCAACATGCTGGCCCTGGTCGACGGTGTGCCGCGCACGCTCTCCCTGGACGCGTTCATCCGCCACTGGGTGACGCACCAGATCGAGGTCATCGTCCGCCGTACGCGCTTCCGGCTGCGCAAGGCCGAGGAGCGGGCGCACATCCTGCGCGGCCTGCTGAAGGCCCTGGACGCCATCGACGAGGTCATCGCGCTGATCCGGCGCAGCGACACCGTCGACATCGCGCGCACCGGCCTGATGAGCCTCCTGGAGATCGACGAGATCCAGGCGAACGCGATCCTGGAGATGCAGCTGCGCCGACTGGCCGCCCTGGAGCGCCAGAAGATCGTCCAGGAGCACGACGAACTCCAGGCGAAGATCACCCAGTACAACGAGATCCTCGCCTCCCCGGTCCGCCAGCGCGGCATCGTCAGCGAGGAACTCGCCGCGATCGTCGAGAAGTACGGCGACGACCGCAAGACCATGCTGGTGCCCTACGACGGCGACATGTCCATGGAGGACCTGATCGCCGAGGAGGACATCGTCGTCACCGTCACGCGCGGCGGCTACGTCAAGCGCACCAAGACGGACGACTACCGCGCCCAGAAGCGCGGCGGCAAGGGCGTGCGCGGCGCGAAGCTCAAGGAAGACGACATCGTCGACCACTTCTTCGTGTCGACCACCCACCACTGGCTGCTGTTCTTCACGAACAAGGGCCGCGTCTACCGGGCCAAGGCGTACGAGCTGCCGGACGCCGGCCGGGACGCCCGCGGCCAGCACGTCGCCAACCTGCTGGCCTTCCAGCCGGACGAGGCGATCGCCGAGATCCTCGCGATCCGCGACTACGAGGCGGTGCCGTACCTGGTCCTGGCCACCAAGGGCGGACTGGTGAAGAAAACGCCTCTGAAGGATTACGATTCGCCGCGCTCCGGCGGTGTGATCGCGATCAATCTGCGCGAGACAGAGGACGGTTCGGACGACGAACTGATCGGAGCCGAACTCGTTTCGGCCGATGATGATCTGCTGCTGATCAGCAAGAAGGCGCAGTCGATCAGGTTCACGGCCACGGACGAAGCGCTGCGTCCCATGGGCCGCGCCACCTCGGGCGTCAAGGGCATGAGCTTCCGCGAGGGCGACCAGCTGCTCTCGATGAATGTTGTTCGACCCGGTACGTTCGTGTTCACTGCTACGGACGGCGGGTACGCGAAGCGGACCGCCGTCGACGAGTACCGCGTCCAAGGTCGCGGCGGTCTCGGCATCAAGGCCGCCAAGATCGTCGAGGATCGTGGGTCGCTCGTCGGCGCGCTGGTGGTCGAGACTACTGACGAGATCCTCGCCATCACGCTGGGCGGCGGTGTGATTCGTACGCGAGTCAACGAGATCAGGGAGACGGGCCGTGACACCATGGGCGTCCAACTGATCAACCTGGGCAAGCGCGATGCCGTCGTCGGTATCGCACGGAACGCCGAGGCGGGACGTGAGGCGGAGGAGGTCGACGGCGACATCGCTGTCGACGAGACCGCCGAAGGTGCCGAGACCAACGGCACGGACGAGGGCGAGGCGCCCTCGACCGAGTAACACGAGGAGAGAGTCATCGTGAGCGGAGCCACGGGCGCCGGATCGACCGGTACCTCCACCGGTTCTTCCACCGGTTCGGAGACGGACGGCGGCGGCCGTGGCTCCGCCGCGAATCCGACAGATTCGCACACACCCGACTCACCTCCGAACGACCCGCATACGACCAACCTCCAGGCGATCAAGCCATCCGCGACCGAGTCGCACTCGCCCGGCCCACATGGATCCCAGGGGGGAACTGTGACGGACACCAGAGGTCCGAAGGCGCAGCGGCACACCACCGGCGCGGGCCAGACCGCGGCTCCGGCCGCTCCGGGCACCCAGGCTCAGCCGCCCGCCCAGCCGGTGTCTCCCGAGGCGGTGGCGTCCCCGCTGCCGGGGGAACGGCAGCGGCAGCAGCCCGGCGGGCCCTACCACCCGCCGCAGGCCTACCCGACGCAGGCTCCGGCGAGCGGGGTCCGGCGCCCGCGTACCGGCGCGCGCACCACGCCCCGCACCCGCAAGGCCCGCCTGCGGGTCGCCAAGGCCGACCCGTGGTCGGTGATGAAGGTCAGCTTCCTGCTCTCCATCGCGCTGGGCATCTGCACGATCGTGGCGGCCGCCGTGCTGTGGATGGTCATGGACGCGATGGGCGTCTTCTCGACGGTCGGCGGCACGATCTCGGAGGCGACCGGCTCGAACGAGTCGAACGGCTTCGACCTGCAATCCTTCCTGTCACTGCCCAACGTCCTGATGTTCACGACGATCATCGCGGTCATCGACGTCGTCCTCGCGACGGCCCTCGCGACGCTCGGCGCGTTCATCTACAACCTCTCCGCCGGCTTCGTCGGAGGCGTCGAGCTGACGCTGGCCGAGGACGAGTGACCAGGCTTCCAACGTGCGGTGACGGTCGTCCGACAACCGATTTTGGGACTGCCCGCGTCGTGCGCTAATCTTCAGGAGTCAGCGCGCGGGACACACACCGCAGAGCGCGGCGGGGCTATAGCTCAGTTGGTTAGAGCGCATCCCTGATAAGGATGAGGCCACAGGTTCAAATCCTGTTAGCCCCACCAGCGAGAAGACCCTCAGCCGGATACGGTTGGGGGTCTTTTGACGTGCCGGGTCCCTGACAGGGTCTCCGACGTACGGAGTCTTCGGCGTTGAGGGTTTCTGGGCAGCTATGGCTGGCAGCGGTCGTCGGTGCCAGCACCGGTGCCGGTGCGGTGCCGGTTCAGGTTCAGGTGGTGTGCGAGGGGCGCGCTCGTCGGCAGCGAAGGACTCCGGCCGGCTCTGTGACACGGCGGTGGCGTGCGCGGGGGCACGGACGGGTCGCCGCGAAGGGCGATCGCTGTCGCGGGGCCGCCAGTCGGTGCGCGTGGCTCACCCTCTCCGCACAGTCGCGGAAGGCTGTCGGTGAGCGGGCCGGCCGGGCCGACCGGGTCGGCAGGGGCGCGTCGACGTGTGGATCGTGGGTCGGCAGAGGCGCCTTGGGCCGGTGGCAGTGGCGCGTGGGGTCGGCAGGGGCGCGTCGGGTGTGGCGGCGAGGAGGGGGGAGTGCCTCCGGGCCGAGCGCAGAGTGCGGCAAGGCCGGTCCGCACCCGGGACTCCTGGGGCTGTTACCGGATCCGCTGGTTCAGCGCCGTCTCAGCAGCAGGGCAGAGCCCCGTGCGAGCGGCGTCCGGCGGAGAACGTCACGCGGGAAGTGAATCCGCAACGGCACCCTTAGTCCATCGGTACAGCTGTCCTCTGTACTTCTGTGGTCCTGTCCTGCTCCAGGCCGTGTCGGTGTCGGCGTCCGGAGCTGTGTCTGTACGTCTGTCTGCACGTCTGTGTGGCTGTACGTCTGTGTGGCTGCACGTCTGTGTGGCTGTACGTCTGTGGCTGACCGTATGTGCGGCTGTCCGTCTGTGGGGCTGTCCGTCTGTGGGGCTGTCCGTCCGTCATCCGTGCGTCGAGGGCTTGGCCGTGCCGTTCGGGGCCGGCCGATTTGAGTGGCTGGGCCTGCTGTCGGGGCGCTGCGGTGCCGCGGGGTGCTGTGGACAGGGCCGTCATGTCGGTGCTGGAGCGCGGAAGATGGCGCGCGGTGCGCCGGGCCATCAGTGCTGGAGCAGGGTGAGGGGCTCGGCCGCGGTCCCGGCCGGGGCGCACGGTGCTGTGTCCTGGAGGGTGGACGGTGCGGCGGGCATGGCCGACGTGGCCTGGGCGCTGATGGCGGCCTGGTCGCCGGCGGGGGTGACGGTGGTGTGCTGGGCCGGAGTCTTCGGGGCGACGGGGCCTGCGACAAAGCCCGCGGCGTCCTGGGCGACTTCCGCATCCACATCCGCGTCCGCGTCCGTCTTCGCGTCTGTCTCCACGTCCACGTCCATGTCCACGTCCGTGGCCGGGCGGTGGCGGCAGCTGGGGGTCTTGCCGTGGGCCTCGGCGCGGATGCGCTGTTTCATCGTGGGCGGCAGGGACCTGTCGTAGGCCCAGGACCACGGGGACACCGCCGGGGTCGTCGACGTCTCCGGGGTGCTGTTGCGGGCTGTCTCGGTCTGCGGTACTGCCGCGGAGGCGGTCGTCGTGATGAGCCCCAGCGCGGTGCACAGCGCGAGGAAGGCGGTGACGAAGGCGGTCCACAGGTTCATGACCTTGTTCTGGGCCATGGTCCCTCACTTTCGGGTTGGGCGATTTGCGTACTTTCCTCATGATGTGTATGGGGCTGACGAAGTGGTGGACCGACGCCCGTGGCTCGTCGATCTTCAGATCAACACCACTCGGATGGGTGCAAGAAGGACGAAAAAAGGGGATACGGGAGGAGAGGGATGAAAAGTCACTGTCTGTGGGGATGTGATCACCCTCTGATCGGAGTGATGTGGTCCGCTTCTACTGCGGTGTTCCGGCCGGGATTTGGGGCCGGGCGCAGGTCACCGATCGGTATCGGGCGGTGTGTATAGTCGGGCGCCAGAAGTCCCTGACGTCAAGGAAAGACGAGGTCGCGCGGTGAAGAAGCTTCTCCTGGTCGCACTGGCCGCCATCGGCGGGCTCCTCGTGTACCGCCAGATCCAGGCGGATCGCGCCGAGCAGGATCTGTGGACGGAGGCGACTGACTCCGTGCCCACGGGTTCGTGAGTACCGACCGATTCTGAACAGACCCCGGCCGCCCGAGCGGTCGGGGTTTTGTGTTGCGGGGGTGCTGCTCCTGTGCCAGGACGGCGGGGACGACTTCCGCCGGTGTCGGTGTTTCGGACGCTCGTACGGATTGCGCGGATGAGGCGCCGCCCGGCGGGGCAGGATGGGCGACGGTCACACGGTCGAACGGTCCGGGCAACGACGAGTGGGGTGGCGCGTCATGGGGCGGCGTACGGCGTGGAGGCGGTACGGAGGCGGTCGTCCGTCGGCGCCCCTGCGCGCGGTCTTCGGGCGGGCGGCCGTCGTGGGTGCGGTGCTGTGCCTGACGGCGGCGGTGTCCGGGCCGTCCGCGCGGGCGGCCGACCCATGGGCCGCCTACGGCTTCGACGCGGACGCCCAGTCGGTCGACGGCGCGACGAACACGGGGGACGCCGAGGCCCTGGCACCCGGTACGACGTACCGCAGCTCCCTCCCCGTCGACGGCGAGCGCGCCTACCGCCTCGACCTTGATGCCTCGTCCGACGTGTACGTGTCCGTGACGGCCGTTCCCGGCGCCGGTACGACGGTCTCCGCCACCGACGGCATCAAGGTGTCCGTCCAGGACGCCGACAGCCGTTCCTGCTCCATCGACACCGCGAGCATCGGCACGGACCGCCGACCGCGTCCCCTCACCGCGCTGGGCACGCGTGACACTTCCTCCCGGCCGGGTGCGCGGTGCCAGGAGGCCGGCGCGTACTACGTACGCGTCGAGCGCGTTCACAGGGCGGGGTCCTCGTCGGACGTCTGGGGGCTGGAACTCGCCGTGGTGTCGGAGCCGGGGCTCCAGCAGACCGGTGGGACGAGTGCGCCCGAGGTCTGGGACTCCGCCGCGCCCGAGCCGGTGACGGGGGAGGCCGAGGAACGGCCGGGTGCCTCGGGTTTCGCCGGGGCGACGACGGTGGGGCAGGGGGTCTGGCGCGATGACATCCTGCCCGGGCAGACGCTGTTCTACGCGGTGCCCGTGGACTGGGGCCGACAGCTCTACGCCACCGCCGAGCTGGGCAGTTCCGGCGACGCCGACGGGCTTGTGGCCAGAGCGCTGGTCGTGTCCCTCCACAACCCCGTGCGCGGGATCGTCGACGACGCGAGCGCGGTCTACGACGGCAGCCAGCGGGCCGCCACCCTCGACCCGTTGCCGCCTGTCTCGTACGTGAACCGCTACGCCGTGTCCGACCGGGTGAGCGGGATGCGGTTCGCGGGCTCGTACTACCTCGCCGTGCGCCTGTCGGAGCAGGTGGCCGACAAGTTCGGGGAGGGGCCCTACGACCTGACGCTGCGCGTGCGGGTCACGGGCACGGCGACGGCCGCACCCGCATACGCGGGGGAGCCCGAGCCGCAAGGCGTCTTCGACGCCACGGCGCGCGGCGGGGAGACGGCGGCGGCCGCGCAGGCCGGGACCGCGGCGCAGGACGACACCGCGATGAGGCTGCTCGCGGCGGGCGGGATGGGGATGGGGACCGCGCTGCTGATGGGGCTCGCGGTGTGGATGGTGCTGGGACGGCGGAGAGACGCGGCTCGGTAGGGACCGTCGTGCAGGGCTGGTGCTGCCGAGGCGTTGTGGTGAGGCGTTCTCAGATGCGGGTCAGGGCCCAGATGCCGACGGCGTAGCAGGCCAGCGCCAGGAGAAGGATCGGGATGGCCACCTTGGGCGGTGGGCCCGAGCGGGGGCGTCGCCGCGTAATCGCCTGCGCGGAGGAGGGAACCCGCGGGGCTTCGGCGGTGTACGAAGCAGTAGAGGGTTCAGCGCGGTGGCGCGGCGGCGCCGGTGAGTGCTGAGCGGGGTACGGGGGCGCGGTCGGCCGGGGGGAGGGCAGCACGTGGGTGGGGTCGTGGGGGGAGACGGGGGCCGCGTGGCGGCGGTGCTTCCGGTGCCGCTGCGCCTGTGGATCTGGGGGCTGTGGCTGTGCCTGTGGAGTGGGGGTGGGGGGCGTCCCGGGGGAGGACGCCGTGGACTGCGGGGGTGGCAGGTGGAAGCTGCCGGTGTCCGACATGGTGGTCGGCTGTCCGGGGGTGGGCCGTTCGCCATAGAGGGCGGGGGGATGGAACGGCGCGTCGGCCGGCGGGACGGAACCGCTGTGGGGGCGGGGGCCCGCGTTGTTCGGTTCCGGGGGCGGGCCGGTGCGGTGGTGTGGAGCGTTGGGTACGACGCCGGCGTCAGGGCTGGAGGGGTGGGGGCCGTTGGTCTCCGACCATCCGTGATCGGTGGGAGGTCGCCAGTCGCTGGTCAGTCCAGAGAGAGGGATGCGGCTCCCTCCAGAGGGACCGGTGTCGCCCCGGCCGAGCGCTCCGGAGTTGTCGGGGTGCGGAACCGAGGGGTCGGAGCCCGGCCATGCCGGGACAGGGCCCGAGCCCGTGCCGGAACCCGCGCCGAAGCCCGAACCCGAACCCGAACCCGAACTCGGCCCAGTGCCAGAGCCCGTGCCGGGGCCGGTGGCCGCAGGGTGCGCGCCGGAGAGCTGAGGCGGGTGGCTTGCGGAGGGGTAGGCAGCCCCGGAGCCGGAGCCGGAGCCGGAGCCGGAGCCGGAGCCCGAGCCCGAGCCGGGACGGGAAGGCGCCGGGCTCAGATCGGGGTCTGCCTGGCCCGGCCCGGTGCCCGCGCCCTGGAAGGACGCCTCGGAACCTGGGACGCCGTGGGCGGCTGCGGAGCGCGGGTGGCCGAAGACGGGGTGGACGTTCCCCCCTGATGTCTGTCCGCCGGTCCCGGTGCCTTCACCTCTTCCTCTTCCCGCTCCTCCTTCAGCTCCCCAGCTGGGTTCTTCCTCGGCTCGTCCCTCGCCTGTTCCTCTCCTGCCTCTTCCTTCCCTGTTCCCTCCTGCCGATCCGGAAGCCCCCGTCCCGGAGGTGCCCGGTCCTGCGTCCACTCCCGATGCCCGTCGGTGGGGGCCTTGTGGACCGAAACCCGGTGGCAGCGGGCCGAGTTGGTCGAAGATCTCGATCACTTCGTCGTCGGGGCCCGGGGGCGGGAGGAGTTCCACGGCGGAGGCCAGTGCCTTGCGGGCCCCGGTGGCCGTGCGGAAGCGGGCCTGGGGATCCGGCTGGAGCATCGACGCGACGACCTGCCACAGCGGCTCGGGTATGCCCTTGGGCGCGCTCGGCGTGCCGTGGGCCGCGAAGTACTGCACGAGGGCCTTGGCGTCCGGCTTGGAGCCCTCCAGGAGATACAGCGCGACCAGGCCGACGGCGAAGAGATCCGCGGGGAAGTCGGGTTCGGCGCCCAGCATCTGCTCGGGCGCGATGTAGCCGGGTGTTCCGACCACCAGGTTGGTCTCCGTCAGGCGGGGCTCGCCCAGCCGCATGGCGATGCCGAAATCGGACAGCCGCAGCCGGGGGCGGGCCGTGCCGGTGGCTTCCAGCAGGATGTTGGCGGGCTTGACGTCGCGGTGGACCACGCCTTCCGCGTGCACCGCGGACAGCCCGGCCAGGAGCTGGTCGAGCAGGGTGCAGACAAAGGGGGGAGGCAGCGGGCCGTAATCGCCGACGAGGTGGACCAGAGAGCCGCCGGCGACCAGATCCATGGTGAACAGGACCTTGTCGTCGTCCGCGGCCCAGCTGGCCGGCGCCAGTACATGGGGATGGTCGATCCGCAGCGCCTGTTCGCGGACGAAGCGCAGCAACGCGTGTGCGTCCCGCTGCTGCAGGACCTTGGCGGCGACATAGCGCCGACGGCGGTGGTCCCAGGCACGCCAGACGGCGCCGACCCCTCCGCGACCGATCGGGTCGACCAGTTCGTACCGTCCGGCGAAGACCTCACCCATGACTGTGCGTCGCTCCTCCCCCTCCGGGTCCCCCGTTTCCTCCCTTGCTTCCCCCTCGACGAGCGATACGACCCCTCTCGTGCCGCTGTCGGTGAGTGACACGCCCCCACGTGTCCCTCCGGACGAGCGGCACGAGATCCCTCGCGCCCCTCGGCCCGGCTGCCGAACCCCCTCGGCGACCGGACCGCGGGTTCAGCTCTGGTGGGACTGGTAGTGCGCGACCGCGTCGGACGTGCGGCCGGCGCCGTACACCCGGAGGAACTCTGCCAGTTCCGGGTGGGTCGGGGCGAGGGTGTCCGCGGCTTCGATGATGTCTCCCGCGGCGGCGACCGAGCGCAGCAGCGACTGGATCTCGCGGACGACCCGCTTGACCGTGGGCGCACCCGAACTGCTCGTCGTCTGCGTCGTGTTGCCGAGCACCGAACCCCCCTGGGACTTCTTGATCTCCTCCATGCGGTCGGTCGCCTCGGCCGCGCTGACGCTGCCGTCCGCGACCTGCCCCGCCAGGTCCTGCAGCAGTTGCACCCGCTGGACCACCGCCGGGTTACCGATCTTCGCCCGCTGACCGCTCATTAGCTGCGACAGCATCGGTGCGGACAGTCCCAGTACCCCCGCGAGACGAGCCTGGTTGAGGCCAAGATCGTCTATGAGCTTACGGAAGAGCGCCCCCAGCGGCTCCCCGTACCAGTTCCGCTGCAGTTCCCGCGCTCTCGCGGTCGCTTCCTGCTGTGCGGCGTCCATTGCGTCTCCCCATCGCTTCCCCAAAAACCGTGGTTCGCGGTAGCGAACCACGCGGAGCATCTTACGGAGCGTGGTCGTTCACGGGGACCCCCAATCTTTTTGCGGAATCACGGGGGTGACCCGGTACTCTGGTCTGCGGCGCCCACCGGTACGCGATTCTTCCGGCGGACGTCCCTCTTCGGGGCCTTAGCTCAGTTGGTAGAGCGCTGTCTTTGCATGGCAGATGTCAGGGGTTCGACTCCCCTAGGCTCCACGCCCAGACCCCTCCCGCCTGCGGAAACGCGGCGGGAGGGGTCTTTTTTTGGCTCTACCGGGGCGAGTGGCCCCGGCCGCTTGCGGCGGTCGGAGCGGAGGTGACGACGAACGCCGGGTTTCGATGCAGGTGGGTGGGCAACGGCTCGTGCTCCGGCAGCAGTTCGGCAGGCAGCGGGACGCGGCATCGCTCGGCGTATCCCGCCGCCAGCCGGAAGCGGTGACCGCGCGTTCCACCGGTCCAGGCCGAAAGCCCGGGCGAGGGCCTGCGGGGAGGGAACCGAGCGCGCGGCGGAAGGTCTTGTTTCCCGACCGCTGACACCACGCACGGGTACCCGCGCATCTGCCACAAACTCGGACACTCTCCAGTGTCCGGGGCTTCGGCGTCGCACGTGGGAAGGCCCTCGGCTCATGGCCGCGTGCGTACTCGGGCCTACCGGCCCCCTCCCCGTTTCACGTGAAACACCGCACCGCGCGAGGGGCCGTATGACGATGGGGCAGGAGACCTCCCGGTCTCCTGCCCCATCGTCCTCTTGGTTCGCGGCGAACCGTCAGCGGCCCTCGTCGCGATGCGCGGCCTCCTCTTCGGCCTGCTTGGCCTCGACCTCGGGGTCCAGCACGGACTGGCCGCTGCCGTCCACCGAGGCCAGCCGAGTCGATTCGGGGACCTCCGTCGCGGCGGGGGGCTCGACCAACCAGTCCGGGTTGGCCTGCTTGTCCCACCACTTCCAGGCGGCGTAGGCACCGCCCGCGACGACGCCCGCGACCGCCAGCGCCTTGGCGAGCCGGCCGGCCCGCGCACGTCGCTGCTGCTTGCGGACGAGCTTCTGGATCTCCTTGGGCGAGATCTGGCCGCGCAGGGCGGCCAGCGCGGCGGCACTGCGCGCAGCGGCCTCGCCTCGGACGGGGCCTGCCGCGGCCACCGCCTGTTCAATCTTCGGCCGGGAATAGTCGGCGGCCTGCTTGGCCGCCTTGCGGGTACGTTCGGCGGCTTCGTGGGCTGCCTGGTCGACCTTCGGCGGGACATGTGCGAGAGCCTGCGACCGAGCCTGGTCCAGACGCGGCGCCACATGAGCGCCGTACTGGACCCGGGCCTGTTCGGTGGCCTGCGACACCTTCGGCGCAAGCCGTACGCGTGCCTCGTGTGCGTAGTGCGTGGCCCTGTCCTTGGCGGTGTCGGCGTAGGGCGCCACCACTTCCGCGGCGTGCAGCACGCTGTCCTTGGCCGAGCCGGTCGCGGCGCGCACGCTGTCGATGCGGGTCACGGGTTCCTCCTCCTCGGTGGCGTACGGTATTTCGACTTTCCACCCTTTTACGGATCATGCCTGTCCGGGCGAGCCTGGGCATGTGAGATCGGGCATCCGAGTCACGGCCGCAGGCTCCGGACCACCTGCGATCAAGAACTTCTCACGCGCTGATCATGGGTAAGAGCGGATGAATTCAGGGCAACAGGAGCTTGTCGTCGACAATGCCACGGATCGTCGCGGCGCGCCCCCGACCCGGGGCCACTCGGCCGGATTTCTGCAAGCGAAACCGCCGAACCCGGGCGCACCGGCGGGTGCCGTGCGACGCGTGCCGCGAAGCGTGCAAGGATCGGAGGGGCACAGGAAGACAACGGAAGGCAGATCGTGGCCGAGCAGCTTTACGCCACCCTGAAGACGAACCACGGCGACATCGAAGTCCGGCTTCTGCCGAACCACGCCCCGAAGACCGTCCGTAACTTCGTCGAACTCGCCCAGGGCGAGCGCGAGTGGACCCACCCGGCCACCGGTGAGAAGTCCACCAAGAGGCTCTACGACGGCACGGTCTTCCACCGCGTCATCAGCGGTTTCATGATCCAGGGCGGCGACCCGCTGGGCACCGGCATCGGCGGCCCGGGCTACGAGTTCGAGGACGAGTTCCACCCCGACCTCGGCTTCAACAAGCCCTACCTGCTGGCCATGGCCAACGCCGGCCCGGGTACCAACGGCTCGCAGTTCTTCATCACCGTCTCCCCGACGGCGTGGCTGAACCGCAAGCACACCATCTTCGGCGAGGTCACCGACCCGGCCAGCCAGAAGGTCGTGGACGCCATCGCCGCCGTCCCGACCTCGCGTCCCAACGACCGTCCGGTCAACGACGTCGTCATCGAGTCCGTCGTCGTCGAGACCCGCCAGGGCTGAGCCCTCGGCAGCGCGCCCCGCAGGTCCGGTCCGGGATCTCCTCGGTCTGCGCGAAGGGAACCAATCGCCCCGCCCGTCCGTAAGGATGAGCGGGGCGGTGCGTGTGCGTACGACGACTTAGGGGATGTCATGGACCAGGCGGCAGGCAGTTCGCAGGATGCCCAGAGCCTGCCCGGCTGCTACCGGCACCCGGACCGGGAGACCGGCGTCCGCTGCACCCGCTGCGAGCGTCCGATCTGCCCGGAGTGCATGGTCAGCGCCTCCGTCGGCTTCCAGTGCCCCGACTGCGTGCGCGGCGCCGGCGGCACCGGACCCGCCCTGGCCGCAGCCCGGCCCCGCACCATCGCCGGCGGCACCATCACCGCCGACCCCCGCCTGCTCACCAAGATCCTCATCGGGATCAACGTCGCGGTGTTCGTCGCCGTCCACGCCTGGTCGGGGCTGCTGGCCGACCTGGTCCTGCGCGGCGCCTGGCCCCCGCCGCCCTTCGCGCCCACCGAAGGCGTCGCGGACGGTGAGTGGTACCGCCTGGTGACGTCGATGTTCACGCACAACGAGATCTGGCACATCGCCTTCAACATGCTCAGCCTGTGGTGGCTCGGCGGCCCTCTGGAAGAGGCCCTCGGCCGGGCCCGCTACCTCGCGGTGTACTTCATCTCCGGACTCGCGGGCAGTGCCCTCGCCTATCTGCTCACGGATCCGGGCACGGGCACGCTCGGCGCCTCCGGTGCCATCTTCGGTCTCTTCGGGGCCACCGCCGTCCTCGTGCGCCGGCTCAAGTACGACATGCGGCCGATCATCGCGCTGCTGGTGATCAACCTCATCTTCACCTTCAACCCAGGGTTCAACATCTCCTGGCAGGCCCACATCGGTGGCCTCGTCGCGGGGGTGGTCACCGGTTACGCCATGGTCAACGCCCCCCGCCGGCGTCGTGCGCTGGTCCAGTACGGCACCTGTGCGCTGGTCCTGGCCGTGATCCTCGTCTCGATCGTCCTGAGGTCGGCTCAGCTCACCTGAGCCTGCGCCATGAGCACCTGAGCGGCCCGTTGTCCACAGCGTGTGGCGGATCTTGTGCATAGTGTGCGGGAACAGGTTCGCCCCCTGTCTCCGACCAGCGTTTCCGCAGGTCAGGCAGGGGGCGAACGCGCTTTCGGTTGCCGGTCAGTCAGTCACACCGGCGTCAACACCCGATGAGTTATCCACAGATCGTCTTTCTTTTCCCCATGTGGAAAACTGCTGTGGATAACTCAGGGGATAGCCCTGGGCAGAGGTGGGTTCATCCCCTGGTGGGCCTTACTTCCACTGCGTGGAGACGCCGAATCCGGCGGCGATGAACCCGAAGCCCACCACGATGTTCCAGTTGCCCAGGCTGTCGATGGGCAGCGAACCGTCGGTCACATAGAAGACGACGATCCAGGCCAGGCCGATGAGGAACATGGCCAGCATCACCGGTGCGACCCAGGATCGGCTGGTCAGCTTGATGGCGGTCGCCTGCTTCGCCGGAGGCGGCGTGTAGTCGGCCTTCTTGCGGATACGTGACTTCGGCACGAGGGTCTCTCCTGTCGATGCGCTGCGTGGCCGCGCAGGAAACGGGGGCTGGCTCCGAGGCAGCGTACAAGGGGACTGAGCGCTCCCCCGGGCGTCCGTTAGCGTAGTGCTTCCGCGGTGCCAAAGGAGATAAGGGTACGTTGAGCAATTCTGCCGACTCCCCCGGGACGGGATCCAGTCCTGTCCGCCGACGAGTTCTCCGGCCGGTGCGGGTGCTCACGGCCGGTGTCTTCGCTCTCGCCGGACTCATCTTCTTCACCAGTTTCAACACCGCCAAGGGCACCAACATCCGCACGGACACGTCGCTGCTGAAGTTGTCCGACCTGATCCAGGAGCGCAGTCGCGAGAACGGCGAGCTCGACGAGTCCAACGGGACCCTGCGCCAGGACATCGACTCGCTCGCCGAGCGGGACGACGGCAGCACCAAGGCCGAGGACGACAGACTGGCGGCCCTGGAGAAGAGCGCGGGCACCGAGGAGCTCACCGGCCAGGCCCTCTCGGTCACCCTCAACGACGCCCCGCCGGACGCCACCGCCAAGCTCCCCGGCTATCCCGAACCGCAGCCCGACTACCTGGTCATCCACCAGCAGGACCTCCAGGCGGTGGTGAACGCCCTGTGGCAGGGAGGCGCCCAGGGCATCAAGGTCATGGACCAGCGGCTGATCTCCACCAGCGCCGTGCGCTGCGTGGGCAACACCCTGATCCTCCAGGGCCGCGTCTACTCGCCGCCGTACAAGATCACGGCGGTCGGGGACCCGGAGAAGCTGCGGACGGCGCTCACCGCCTCGCCGGCGATCCAGAACTACATGGTGTACGTCAACGTCTACGGGCTCGGCTGGAAAGTCGAGGAGGACGGACGGGTGACTCTGCCCGGCTACTCGGGCACAGTGGATCTGCAGTACGCACAGCCTGTGGAATAGCCGCCGGGGGGCCCTGTGTCGGTGCGGGTGATCGTCAGGACTTTCAGCGAGCTCTGCATCACCCTGGGCGCCCTGATCGTGCTGTTCGTCGCCTATGTGCTGTTCTGGACCGGCGTGCGCGCCGACCATGTCATGGGCGACCAGATCGAGCAATTGCGCGAGCAGTGGGCGAAGGAGTCCGTCCGGCCCAGGGTGACGGCCGCGCCCGGGACGTCCGGCACCCGAGAGGCCCCGGAGCCGTCGGCCTCGTACCAGAGCGGCAAGCCCTTCGCGATCATGTACATCCCGCGGCTCGGTTTCACGTGGAACAAGCCCGTGCTGGAGAACACCGCCACCGGCACCCTGAAGAAGGGCCTCGGTCACTACGCGAACACCGCGCGACTGGGGCAGAAGGGCAACTTCGCGGTGGCCGGCCACCGGCGCACGTACGGCGACCCCTTCAAGGACTTCCCCCGGCTGCGCCGCGGGGACGCGGTGGTGCTGACGGACGGGGCGACCTGGTTCACGTACCGGATCGACAAAGGTCCTTACCGGACCGTGCCCTCGGACATCGAGGTGATCGACCCTGTGCCACGTAAGTCGGGGTATACGCGTCCGGGCCGCTACCTCACACTGACCACGTGTGATCCGGAGTGGGGGCACAGCCACCGGCTGATCGTCTGGGCGCACCTGGACTCCACACAGCCTGTGGACACCGGGAAACCACGGGCTCTACGCCGTTAGTCTGGTGCGGTACGGCGTAGGTCTGGGTGCCGTGGCGCGACGGAAGGGACGGCATGTACGGCTGGATCTGGCGGCATCTGCCGGGCAACGCAGGGGTGAAGGCGCTGATCTCGCTCGTGCTGGTCATGGCTGTGGTCTACGTCCTGTTCCAGTACGTCTTTCCGTGGGCCGAACCGCTGCTCCCCTTCAACGATGTGACGGTGGACAACCAGTGACTGCACGGATCCTTGTCGTCGACAACTACGACAGCTTCGTCTTCAACCTGGTCCAGTACCTGTATCAGCTGGGCGCCGAGTGCGAGGTGCTGCGCAACGACGAGGTGTCGACGGCGCACGCCCAGGACGGCTTCGACGGCGTCCTGCTGTCGCCGGGCCCCGGCACCCCCGAGGAGGCCGGCGTCTGCGTCGAGATGGTGCGCCACTGCGCCGACACCGGCGTCCCCGTCTTCGGCGTCTGCCTCGGCATGCAGTCGATGCAGGTGGCGTACGGCGGTGTGGTGAACCGTGCCCCCGAACTGCTGCACGGCAAGACCTCGCCGGTCGAGCACGAGGGCAAGGGCGTCTTCGCCGGCCTGCCCACACCCTTCACGGCCACCCGCTACCACTCGCTGGCCGCCGAGCCCACGACCGTCCCGGCGGAGCTGGAGGTCACCGCCCGCACGCACGACGGCATCGTCATGGGCCTGCGCCACCGTGAACTGGCGGTCGAGGGTGTGCAGTTCCACCCCGAGTCGGTGCTGACGGAACACGGCCACCGGATGCTGGCCAACTGGCTGGTGGAGTGCGGCGACCAGGACGCGGTGGCGAGGTCGGCGGGGCTCGCCCCGGTGGTGGGCAGGGCCACGGCGTGACCGCGCTGCGCCCCGAGCGCGAGTCCGGTGCCCCGTACGAGGAGCAGCCGTACGGGGCTCCCGGCGCGTTCTCGGACTCGTACGTCGGTGGTGCGCCGTACGAACCGTACGGCGGGGAACCGTTCGCGCCGCCCCTCGACGACGAGACGGTGGCGCTGCGGATACCCGAGCCGCCCGAGCGAATGGCGCGCGGCGCGCCCGTATCGGCTTCTGAGGCCTCCTCCGCCTCATCCGTCACTGGATCCCCCAGCGGTGGCCGTGCGGCCCGCAGAAAGGCCGCCAAGCGCCGTCATGGGCGTCATGGCGGCATGGCGCCGGAGTCGACGTCCGAGGCGGCACCTGAGCGTGGCGACCGTCCGCTCTCCCGGGTCGAGGCGCGCAGACAGGCGCGGGCGCGCAAGGCAGGCCCCGGAGTCATCGCCAGCCGGGCGATCGGTGAGATGTTCATCACCACCGGCGTGCTGATGCTGCTGTTCGTCAGCTACCAGCTGTGGTGGACGAACATCCGGGCCCACGCGCAGGCGGACAAGGAGACGAGCAGCCTCCAGGACGACTGGGCCAGCGGCAAGCGCAACCCGGGCACCTTCACCCCGGGGCAGGGGTTCGCCATCCTGCACATCCCCAAGCTCGACGTGGTCGTGCCGGTCGCCGAGGGCATCAACAACAAGAAGGTGCTCGACCGCGGCATGGTCGGCCACTACGCCGAGGGTGCGCTGAAGACGGCGATGCCGGACGCCAGGACCGGCAACTTCGCGCTCGCGGGCCACCGCAACACGCACGGCGAGCCGTTCCGGTACATCAACCGGCTCACGGCGGGCGACCCGATCGTCGTGGAGACGCAGGACACGTACTACGTCTACAAGATGGCGTCCATGCTGCCGGTGACCTCCCCCAGCAACGTCAGCGTCATCGACCCCGTTCCGGCGGGGTCGGGTTTCACCGCACCCGGCCGCTACATCACGCTCACCACGTGCACGCCGGAGTTCACCAGCAAGTACCGGTTGATCGTCTGGGGCAAGATGGTCGAGGAACGGCCGCGCAGCAAGGGCAAGCCGGATGCGCTCGTCCAGTAAGGGCAGATGAACGTGGCAGCGACCACCGACGACACCGAGCACGAAGAACACACGGACGCTCCCGCGTTCCCGCCCCGCGCGGTACGCCGCCGCGGCACCGGCCGGCTCGCCATGGCCGTCAGCGTCTTCGGTGAACTCCTGATCACGACGGGCCTGGTCCTCGGCCTGTTCGTCGTCTACTCCCTGTGGTGGACGAACGTCCTCGCCGACCGCAAGGCGGACCGGCAGGGCGACAAGGTCCGCGACCACTGGGCGGCCGACCGGGACACCGGTCCCGGTGCGCTGGACACCAGGAACGGCATCGGCTTCCTGCACGTGCCCGCGATGAACAACGGCGAGGTCCTGGTCGAGAAGGGCACCGCCTCGAAACGCCTCAACGACGGCGTGGCCGGCTACTACACCGACCCGGTCAAGGCCACCCTCCCCACCTCCGGCAAGAACGGCAACTTCTCCCTCGCCGCCCACCGCGACGGCCACGGCGCGAAGTTCCACAACATCGACAAGCTGGAGAAGGGCGACCCGATCGTCTTCGAGACGAAGGACACCTGGTACGTCTACAAGGTCTACGCGATCCTTCCGGAGACCTCGAAGTACAACGTCAAGGTCCTGGCGCCGATCCCCAAGGAGTCCGGCAAGAAGAAGGCAGGCAAGTACATCACCCTGACGACGTGCACGCCGGTCCTCACCTCCCGCTACCGCTACGTGGTCTGGGGCGAACTGGTCCGCACGGACAAGGTGGACAGCGAGCGGACGCCGCCGAGGGAACTGGGATAGCGGCCGGCCGGCAGAAGGGGGCGCACCGTGAAGGGCGCCCCGACGACAGTGGCACCCCGCGGGATTCTCGCGGGGTGCCACTGTCGTCCAGCTGACCTGGGGGCCAGGATCACGTCCCGCCGGCGCCGCCGAAGAATCCGCCGCCGCCGCCGTTGTTGTTGCCGTTGTTGTTGCCGCCAACGCCCACGGACTGCAGCGTGATCTGGGTGCCCGCCGGGTTGTCGACCTCGCTGTTGCCGCCCGGGTCCTGGCCGGTGACCAGCGCGGTGTCGCTCTGGTCGCTGCCGTTCTGGAACTGGATGTTGGTGAAGCCGGCCGCCTGGAGGATCTGCTTGGCCTGCTGGACCGTCCGTCCGACGACGGTCGGGACCTGCGTCTTCTCCTGGGGCTTGGCCTTGCCGACCTCGATGTTCACCGTCGAGTTCTTGTCGGCCTGGGACCCGGCCGCCGGCGTGGTCCGGATGACCTTGCCGACCTGGTTGCCGTCGTCCGTCTCCACCTCGGTGCAGTTGCCGACGAGCCCGCTGTCCGTCATCTGCGCCTTGGCGTCGTCACAGGACCTGCCGAGGACGTCCGGGACCGTGGCCTTCTCCTCCGCCTTGGCGATGGTGAGGGTGATGGTGGAGCCCTTCTCCACCTCCGTGCCGAGGCCGGGGTCCTGTTCCAGGACCGTGCCCTCCGTCTCGGTGGAGATCTGCGTCTTCGTCTTGACGACGAACCCGTACTTGTCGCCCTCCAGCGTCGACGTGGCGTCGTCAACACTGTCGCCGAGGACACTGGGGACGGCCACCTTCGGCGCCCCGGTCGACACCGCCAGGGTGACGGTGGTGTTCTTCTCGACGGTGGTGCCGGGCGTCGGATCCTGGTCGCAGATGTTGCCCTTGGCCTGGTCCTCGCAGGCCTTCTCCGTGAAGGTCGGTTTCAGGTCCGAGTTCACGGCGAGTTTCGAGGCCGCGTCCTGGCTCTGGCCCACGAAGCGCGGCACGGCGACCTTGTTGTTGCTCACCCCGTCGCCGCCGAAGATCCACTTGCCGATCAGGATGGCGCCCACGAGCACCAGGATCCCGGCCACCACCAGCAGGACCGTCGACGTGTTCGACTTCTTCTGGCGGCGCCGGTCCGGACGGTCGTCGTAGCCGAAGCCGGCGCCGTCCGGGTTCACCGGGGGCAGCATCGTCGTCGCGCCCGCGCCCGAGTCGGCACGCAGGGCCGTCGTCGGCTGGTCGTCCGGGTAGGCGCCATAGCCCACGGAACCCAGCGTGGCCGTGGCCGCGACCGGCTGGCCGTCGAGGCAGGCCTCGATGTCGACACGCATCTCGTCGGCCGACTGGTAACGGTAGTTGGGGTCCTTGACCAGAGCTTTCATGACGATCGCGTCCATCTCGGGCGTGATCTCGGGGTCGAAGACGGACGGCGGCTGGGCCTCTTCCCGAACGTGCTGGTACGCGACCGCGACCGGCGAGTCACCCACGAAGGGAGGTCTCACGGTCAGCAGCTCGTAGAGCAGACAGCCCGTCGAGTACAGGTCCGACCGCGCGTCCACCTGCTCGCCCTTCGCCTGCTCCGGCGAGAGGTACTGGGCGGTGCCGATCACGGCCGCGGTCTGCGTCATCGTCATGCCGGAGTCGCCCATGGCGCGGGCGATACCGAAGTCCATCACCTTGACCTGGCCGTTGCGCGTCAGCATGACGTTCGCCGGCTTGATGTCGCGGTGCACGATGCCGTTGCGGTGGGCGTACTCCAGGCCCTGGAGGATGCCGATGGTCATCTCCAGCGTGCGCTCCGGCAGCAGCTTGCGGCCGGAGTGCAGGAGCTCACGGAGCGTGGAGCCGTCGACGTACTCCATGACGATGTACGGGATCGAGACCCCGTCGATGTAGTCCTCGCCCGTGTCGTACACCGCCACGATCGCGGGATGGTTGAGCGAGGCGGCCGACTGGGCCTCCCGGCGGAACCGGGCCTGGAAGGACGGGTCGCGTGCGAGGTCCGCGCGCAGCGTCTTCACCGCCACTGAGCGACCGAGGCGGGTGTCCGTGCCGAAGTAGACCTCCGCCATGCCACCACGGCCGAGCACCTGGCCCAGCTCGTACCGGCCGCCGAGGCGACGCGGCTCTTCCATAGCTTCCTACCAGCCCTCTCCGTCGGTCCCGCCCGCACGTCTGTGCGGGTCGGAGGCTGCGTTCCGGGCCTACCGTACCCGGCTCGCTCTGTGTGACCTGGCCAAGCCCGTCACCCGATACAGGACCGGTATCGCAACGTGCACCGATGTGAGGGGGACGTGAGCGGGGTCACTTCCTGCTGTTGATGACCGCCTCCATCACGCTCTTCGCGATCGGGGCCGCGAGGCCACCGCCGGAGATGTCGTCACGGACGGCGTTCTCGTCCTCGACCACCACGGCCACGGCGACCGGGGCACTGCCGTCGGACGCCTTGGCGTACGAGATGAACCACGCGTACGGGTTCTTGCTGTTGTTCTCGCCGTGCTGGGCGGTACCCGTCTTGCCGCCCACGGTGACGTCCTCGATCTGCGCGTTCTTGCCCGTGCCGTCCTTGACGACGGTTTCCATCATGTCCTGGAGGACCTGGGCGTTCTTGGCCGACAGCGGCTGGCTGAGCTCCTCCGGCTCGGTCTTCTCGATGACGTCGACGCTGTGCGCCTGGAGCTCGTCGACCATGTACGGCTTCATCAGCGTGCCGTTGTTGGCGATGGCCGAGGCCACCATGGCCATCTGCAGCGGCGTCGCGGCGGTGTTGTACTGGCCGATCGAGGACAGCGCGGTCTGCGACTCGTTCATGCCGTCGGAGAAGACCGACGCGCTGGAGCGGACCGGCGTGAACTGCTCGGCGTTGAAGCCGAACTTCTCGGCCTCCGCCAGCATCTTGTCGTTGCCGAGGTCGGAGCCGACCTTGCCGAAGACGGTGTTGCAGGAGTACTGGAGGGCGACCCGCAGCGTGGCGTTCTTGCAGGGGATGTTGCCCTCGTTCGGCAGCTCGGTGGTGGTGCCCGGCATGGTCCACGGCAGCGGCGAGTCGGTCTTCTCGTCCGCGGACCCGTACAGGTCGTTCTCCAGCGCGGCGGCCGCGGTGACGACCTTGAAGGTGGAGCCCGGCGGGTAGGTCTCGCGCAGCGCGCGGTTCAGCATGGGGTCGTCGGGGTTGTTGCCTTTTTGCAGGTTCTTCCACGCCTTGGCGTCCGCGTCGCTGCTGCCGGCGATCGTCGAGGGGTCGTACGACGGGTAGGACGCCAGGGCGAGGATCCGCCCCGTGGACGGCTCCAGCGCCACGACAGCGCCCTTCCCCCGCGCCTTGAGACCTTCGTACGCGGCTTTCTGCGCGGCCGAGTTGAGGGTGGTGACGACGTTGCCGCCCTCCCTCTCCTTGCCGGTGATCATGTCGAGGGTGTTGCGGAAGAACAGCCGGTCGTCGTCGCCGGTGAGGATGCCGTCCTCGAGGGACTCCAACTGGTTGGCGCCGTAGGCCTGCGAGACGAAGCCGGTGACGGGCGCCCACATCGCGCCGTTCTTGTACGTGCGCTTGTACTTGAAGTCGCCCGACGAGGTCGTCGTGTGCCCGGTGATCGGGTTGCCGCCGACGATGATGTCGCCCCGGGGGGTGGCGTAACGCGCGATGGCGACCCGGCGGTTGTCCGGATCCTCCCGCAGGCTGTCGGCCTGGACGTACTGGATCCAGTTGTCGCGGATGAGCAGTGCCAGGACGAGCAGTCCGCAGAAGATCGCGATCCGGCGCAGGGGCTTGTTCATGACGGGCGGACCACCTGGGTCATCTCGGCGTCGGGGGTGGGAGCGGGGGAGGGCGCCGGGCGGCGTGCGGTGTCGCTGATGCGCAGCAGGATGCCGATCAGGGCCCAGTTGGCGATGACCGAGGAACCGCCGTAGGCCACGAACGGCAGGGTCATACCGGTCAGCGGGATGAGGCCCATGACACCGCCGGCCACGACGAAGACCTGGAGGGCGAAGGCGCCGGACAGACCCACGGCCAGCAGCTTGCCGAACGGGTCCCGAGCCGCGAGCGCGGTGCGTACGCCACGCTCGACGATCAGGCCGTAGAGCAGCAGGATCGCCATGACGCCCGCCAGACCCAACTCCTCGCCGAAGGTGGCGAGGATGAAGTCGGAGTTGGCGGCGAAGCCGATGAGGTCGGAGTTGCCCTGCCCGAGGCCGGTACCGAGCGTGCCGCCGGAGCCGAAGGCCCACAGGGCCTGCATGGCCTGCTCGGAGTGCACGATGCCGTCATCGGCCCCGGAGCGGCTGAGCTGGAACTCGCGCATCGGGTCGAGCCAGGCCTGCACCCGTGTCTGGATGTGCGGCTCGAAGCTGGCCACGCCGACGGCGCCGACCGCAGACATCAGCAGACCGAAGACGATCCAGCTGGTCCGCTCGGTGGCGACGTACAGCATGATGATGAACATCCCGAAGAACAGCAGGGAAGTTCCGAGGTCGGTCTCGAACACCAGGATGAGGATCGAGATCACCCAGACGACGAGGATCGGACCGAGGTCGCGGCCGCGCGGCAGGTACAGGCCCATGAACCGGCGGCTGGCCAGCGCCAGGGCGTCTCTCTTGACCATGAGGTAGCCGGCGAAGAACACCGCGAGGGCGATCTTCGCGAACTCGCCGGGCTGAAGCGTGCCGAGGCCGGGGATCTTGATCCAGATCTTGGCGCCGTAGATGTTCGCGCCTAGTCCGGGCACAAGCGGGAGGATCAGCAGGAACAGCGCGCCGGCCATGGAGATGTAGGTGTAGCGCTGCAGGACGCGGTGGTCCTTGAGGAGGATCAGCACGGCGACCAACAGGGCGACGCCCATCGCGGAGTACAGCAGCTGGCGCGGCGCCGCTTCGACGTAGCTGCTGCTCCGCTGGAGTCGCTTCGACTGATCCAAGCGCCAGATGACGACCAGCCCGATCCCGTTCAGCAGTGTCGCCAACGGCAGCATCAGGGGGTCCGCGTAGGGCGCGAACTTCCGTACGACGAGATGGCCGATGCCGGCCAGCAGGCCGAGGCCCAGGCCGTAGCTCAGCAGCCCGGCGGGCACCTGGTCGTTGATCGCCAGCCCCACGTTGGCATACGCGAAGACCGGGATGACGACCGCGAACGCCAGCAGGGCGAGCTCGGTGTTGCGCCGGCTCGGCGTGCCGATCGATCCGATCGTGGACGTGTGCTGCGTCGACGTGTTGGTTGTACTGCTCATCGTGTGACAGGGCCTCTCACGGCTTGCCTACTGCGTACCGCACTGCGAGACGACCTTCTGCTCTTCCTCCGAGAGAGTGGGGCCGGGGCTGGTAGTGGGTGCGGTCGTGGACGGGGACGGTGAGGTCGACGCCGAGCCCGACGGGTTCGGCGTCGGTGTCGCCTTGGACGTGAGGGAGGTGCGGGTGGTTCCCGTGGTGCCTCCGGCCTCGCCCTCGCCGGTCTGGGAGTTGTTCCGGCTCTCGGCCGCCTGCTGCTCGGCCCGCTTCTTGCATGCGGTGGCCTGCACGGACAGCTCGTCGATCTTCTTCTGAGCGTTCTTCAGATCACCTTCGGCGATCGTGCCCTCGACCAGCTCCTGCTGGTACGGCGGCAGGTACTTGAGTTCGATCTCGGGGTGGTCCTTGGCCACCTTCGAGAGCGACACCCAGGCCAGGTCCTGGCTGATGCCCCGGTACAGCGCCACGTGCTCACCGTTGGTGCCGACGTAGTACTGCGTCTGCGTCCAGCGGTAACCGCCGTAGAGGCCGCCGCCGATGACCCCCAGCGTGAGCACGATGTAGAAGGATCTCTTCAGCCACTTGCGGCCTTTGCGGGGTTTGACGAAGTCGTCGTCGCCGTAGTCGCCGAAGCTGCTCTCGGGGATGTAGCCGGTGGTGTCGCCGGAGCCGGGCGGGCCGAACTCGCCGCCTCCGCCGCCCTGTCCGGGCACCTGACGGCCGAGCCCGGAGGCGCGCCCGGCCGGGGTCTGCATGTAACCGTTGTCGTTCAGCTGGTTCTGGTTCTCGGCCACCGCGCCGACCACGACCGGGGTGTCGGACAGCTGCCCGGCGAGGGTGTCGCCGGTGTCGAGGTCCAGGACGTCCGCGACGATGACCGTGATGTTGTCCGGGCCGCCGCCGCGCAGCGCGAGCTGGATGAGCTCCTGCACGGTCTCCTGGGGGCCCTGGTAGCTGGCCAGGGTCTCTTCCAGGGTCTGGTGCGACACGACCCCTGACAGGCCGTCGGAGCAGATCAGGTAGCGGTCGCCCGCGCGGACCTCGCGGATGGAGAGGTCGGGCTCGACGTGGTCACCACTGCCCAGCGCGCGCATCAGCAGGGAGCGCTGCGGATGGGTGGTGGCCTCCTCCTCGGTGATGCGGCCCTCGTCGACGAGCCGCTGCACCCAGGTGTGGTCCTGCGTGATCTGGGTGAGGACGCCGTCCCGGAGCAGGTACGCGCGCGAGTCGCCGACGTGCACGAGACCGAGCCGCTGGCCGGTCCACAGCAGGGCGGTGAGCGTCGTGCCCATGCCCTCGAGCTGTGGATCGTCCTCCACCATCGCGCGCAGCTGGTCGTTGGCGCGCTGGACGGCGGTGCCGAGCGAGGTGAGGAGGTCGGAGCCGGGAACGTCGTCGTCGAGGGCGACGATGGTGGAGATGGCCTCGGAGGAGGCGACCTCACCGGCCGCCGCGCCACCCATGCCGTCGGCGATGGCGAGCAGGCGCGGACCGGCGTATCCGGAGTCCTCGTTGCCCTCCCGGATCATGCCTTTGTGCGATCCGGCGGCGAAGCGCAGTGACAGACTCATGCGCACCTCGCCCGTCGGCTCCGGGTACATCCGCACGGTGCCCACCCTCCGGTCGGGAGCGCGCCGGGGCCCGGGGTGGGGGCCGCCACTGCGTGCTCGCTCCGCTCGCGCCTACTCATGATGTAGCACTACTTCCGCAGCTCGATGACGGTCTTGCCGATGCGGAGGGGCGCGCCCGGTGCGATCGGTGTAGGGGTCGTCAGCCGCGCTCGGTCGAGGTACGTGCCGTTGGTGGAGCCCAGGTCCTCGACGATCCACTGGCCGTCGCGGTCCGGATAGATCCTGGCATGGCGGCTGGAGGCGTAGTCGTCGTCCAGCACGATGGTGCTGTCGTGCGCCCGGCCCAGCGTGATGGTCTGCCCCTGGAGCGCGACGGTGGTGCCGGTGAGTGTGCCCTCCGTCACCACCAGCTTGGTGGGAGCGTTACGGCGCTGGCGGCCGCCGGCGGCCTGCTGGCGCTGTGGCGGCGGCGCGGCCTGCCGGGCGGCCTGCTGCTGCCGCCCGCTCTCCCGCCGCGCCCCGCGCTGGGTGACACGCGTACCGAACAGATCGCTGCGGATGACCTGCACGGCCACGATCACGAACAGCCACAGAACGGCCAGAAAACCCAGCCGCATGACCGTGAGGGTCAGCTCTGACATTGCCCCCGCTTCACCCTTCGGCTTGCCGGTAAATGATGGTGGTACTGCCCACGACGATCCGCGAGCCGTCGCGGAGCGTAGCGCGGGTGGTGTGCTGTCCGTCCACCACGATGCCGTTGGTGGAGCCGAGATCCTGGATCGTCGAGGGCGTTCCGGTCCGGATCTCGCAGTGCCGGCGGGAGACGCCGGGGTCGTCGATCCGCACGTCGGCCTCGGTGCTGCGGCCCAGCACGAGCGTCGCGCGGGAGATCTGATGGCGGGTGCCGTTGATCTCGATCCAGTGGCGCATACGACCGCCGGCCGCGGGAGCGGGTGCGGCCGGGGGCCGCTGTCCGCCCACGGGCTGCGGGTAGCCGTAACCGCCGGGGCGGCCGCCGGGGGGCGGCGCGGCCGGCATGGGCGGGGCGCCGGTGGGCGCGGCGGCCGGCGGGTAGCCGTAGCCGCCGGGAGCGCCCGGAACCGCGGGACCCGGCCGTACGGCCGGGGCCGCGGGCGCGGAGGCCTGCTGGTCGGTGGAGGAGGCGAGCGTACGGCTGCGCACCCGGTACAGACCGGTGTCGAGGTCGTCCGCCTTCTCCAGGTGGACCTTGATGGGGCCCATGAAGGTGTAGCGCTGCTGCTTGGCGTAGTCGCGCACCATGCCGGCGAGCTCGTCGCCCAGCTGGCCGGAGTAGGGGCTGAGCCGCTCGAAGTCCGGCGTGCTCAGTTCCACGATGAAGTCGTTGGGGACGACGGTCCGGTCGCGGTTCCAGATGGTGGCGTTGTTGTCACACTCGCGCTGGAGCGCTCCCGCGATCTCCACGGGCTGCACCTCGGACTTGAACACCTTGGCGAAGGTGCCGTTGACCAGACCTTCGAGACGCTGCTCGAATTTCTTCAGGACTCCCATGGGGCACCTCCTCCGTAGCTGCTGCCGTCCTGCGTCCCGCTGAGCGGGCGTTTCCGTGCTCGGTACCGCTGGTACTGCTCGTGCTGTCCGTACTCGTACCGCTCGTGCTGCTCGTACTGCTTACTGATCGTATCCACGCGCCGGTGAATCGGCTGGTTCCCCCTGTCGGCCCGGTCGACGGGTGTCGACGGGGTCGACGCTTGTCGAGGTTCCCTGTGGAGCTCCCCTTCGAACTCTTCTCGGACGTAGTCCTGGCATGGATCGTAGAGGGGGCCGCAGACCAGTGTCCCGCACCGGGCTGTGGACCTGGACCGGCTCCTGGGGAGACGGACGTGACCGGTACGAGGTTGATACGTGAACGGATACCGGTTGAGGGACCGGTTACCCGTTCCTGCGGAGCCGCAGGCTCGCCCGGCCCGGCGGGTTCGGCGGCCGGACGGAGACTGCGCTGGTCGGCGGCTGCCCGGTCGGAAGGGATGTGAACCCACCCCTCCCTGCGTGCTAATGTTCTGCGTGTCGGAAGGCGCCGCCCCCAAGGGGGAACAGCCCGAGGACACACCCAATGCGCGGGTGGCGGAATAGGCAGACGCGCTGGATTCAGGTTCCAGTGCCCGAAAGGGCGTGGGGGTTCAACTCCCCCCTCGCGCACATCGCGGAGTACCGAAGGTGCTCCAGTTGTACAGAGGAACGGGCGGCATCGTGATCACGGTGCCGCCCGTTCCTGTGTTCATGTGTGGCCAGAAACACACAGACCGCCGAGGGCCTGGGGCTGTCGGCGGTCCCTTTTCTGGGCGCGAGGATTCCGGTTGGTCTGCTGCGGGGTGGTTTCCCTTCCGCAGGCTATTGGTGGCTTGTGAGGAACGTCTCAGGGCTGGGGAGCGTAGCCCTGGGTCCGGGGGTGCCCAGTGGCTCGGTCTTGCGGCGGCGGGTGGGGTCGGCGGTGGGGCCGGTTGCCGTGGAGGACGATGGAGTCCGCCCTGGCGGTGAGTTTGCGGCGGTTCGCGTGGGCGAGTTGGAAGGCCGGCAGAAGGGTCTGGGCGGCGATGCCTCGGATGCGGCGGGTGCCGGCGCCTGCGAGGCGTTGGTAGAGGGGGTCCTTGGCCTAGTTTCTAGCCGTTGATGCCTTCGACGCTGTTGCGGAGCCGGAAGTACACGCGCTGCCAGGCTTCGGAGCCGTGATGGAGGGGCTGCCAGAGGTTGGCGCCGGCTTCCGGCGGGACCGTGACCGTCTTCTGCTTACAGCACAGGGGTGAGTCTGCGGGGCTCGGGGCGGGCGGGGTCTACGACGGGGCAGCCGGATGCCGCGGCCGAGGGTGTGCTTCTTGAGTGGGCACTGGGTGCGGTTGGCTTCAGCGGGGCACATGACGCGGCGGTGGCCTTCGGCGTCGGGGCGCTGCTTGGGCATGAGGAGGTAGGCGGCTCGGGCGGGTGCGGTCGATCCAGGTCTGTTTGTCGATCTTCTCGGCGATCAGGTCCTTGGTGGCGTCCTTGAGGGTCTGAGGCATGGAGGGGCAGTACCAGTGGCCCTCGACGAGGATTCGCGGATCGTGCTGTCCGTCCCGGCCTGCTTGCCGAGTCGGTCTGCGCGGCAGCCATTGACGGGCTCACTCGGTATGAGCTGCCGCTGTGGGCCGGGGGCTCTGCCCGGGGTGATGTGCAGGAAATCCGATGGGCCGGACCGAAGAAACGAATCAGCTGGTCAGTGCACCATTCCTTGATCAATCAAGTCGGTGAACCATTCCATCGGCCAGAAACATGATCGCGGCGTCGGAGTTCTTTTCGGTCGGAGGGATTCTCCGCCGGAAGGAGATTGTTCATGGTCACGCTTCATCGATCCAGGCTGGTCATGGCCCTTGCCGCTGCGTGCGCTCTCGTGCTGACGAGTTCCTCGGTGGCGCAGGCCAGCACTGTCGGATCGACTCCTGTCCGAACCTTCCAGTACAGCGTTGGCGGCATGGCGATGAAGGTTCCGACCGGCTGCATGTTCACGCACATCATCCGAGGTGGCGGAAAGAAGATCACCTGTCAGAACGCCGGCGTCGACTGTGCTTTTCTCGCCGCGCTCGGCACTGGTTTCTGCAACTGGCGGATCGACTTCACGTACGCGGACATCAACAACAAGACGTACAGGACCTCCCGGGGGCGAACGCACCCTGAGTGCAAGATCGACCCGATGCGGAGCAACTCTCCCCAGATGCTGCCTCGTTATGGAAAGGCGTGTGCGCATCTTCACGTCAACGGGGTGCGCCGAGTGAGCCAGTGTCACCACATCACGAAGTGAGCCGTTCATGATTGATCAACAGCAGGGGCGGGACCAGCGCTTGTAGGCGCGACGGCGGTCGGCTGGGATCGCCGCGTTCGTGGCGGGTCTCGTCGTGACACTCGCCTTCTTCGCCTTCTTCCCTGGGCTTCCGCACATCATCGACTGGGGGGCGATCGTCGTCGCCGTCCTGGCAGGAGCACTGGCCCGATGGGTCTGCCAGTCCTGGATGGGGAAGTGGAGCAGAGAGGGCAAGTGAACGACGTTTGATCAGTGCGGTGGTCCGGTTTCCCGGTGGATCTCCGGCTGGCTCTGCCGGAGGGCTGTTCGCTGCGGACTGCTTGTGGCTTGTGGCTTGTGGGGAAGGTCTCAGGGCTGGGGGGACGTAGCTCTTGGGGAAACGAGGTCGGTGAGACGGGCCTGTGCGCGAACCGGACCTTGGCGCGAAACTCGCTCCCCGTCCACAGATCGGTGAGCCGATGACTGCCCCGATGGGCCCCGGTTATGCTGCCCCGTCCCAGAGGCCAGGGAGGATTCGCACCATGAGCAGCACCGCTTCACCCTTCCCCGATCGCATCCGGCTCACGGGGGAAGGTCTGGTCCTGCGTGACTGGACGGAAGCCGACCTGACCCTGATGCCGGATCTGTTCGACCATCCCGACATCGCGTACTGGACGCCGATCGTCTCCCCCTTCGACGAAGCGGCCGCTCGCGTACGGCTGGACCGGGACCGGCGACTGCGGGCGGAGGGCACGACCATCCTGCTCGCCATAACCGTCGACGGCCGCGCGCCGCTCGGTGAGGTGATGCTGCGGCGCGCCCCGGAGGGCATGGAGATCGGCTACGCGGTCGGCCCGGCCCACCGCGGCCAAGGGCTGGCGGTCCGAGCGGTGCGGGTGATGGCCAGGTACGCCTTCGAGCAGCTGGGCGCGGATCAAGTGATCCTGGAGCTGGAGGCCGAGAACGCCGCCAGCGTCGCCGTGGCCACCAAGGCCGGCTTCAGCCTGCTTGACGTGCCGCTGATCGAGGGCGAGGAGAAGGGGCGGCCCTTCGCCCTGCAGACGTGGGGTCTGCGGCCGACTTCGTGACGCTGTCCAGGGCGACTGTCCGCCTGGACGTCTTCAAGCTGGGTGGGCAACACATGGACCACCGGCGAGTGAGCCGTTCATGATCGGACAACAGGAGGGGCCGGACCAGCGGACGGAGGCGTGACGGAGGCGTGACGGCGGTGGTCGGCTGAGATCGTCGCGTTCGTGGCGGGTCTCTTCGTGACAGTCGCCTTCTTCGCCTTCCTCTCGTTCCTCGCTTTCTTCCCTGGGTTTCCGCACGTCGTCGACTGGGGCGATCGTCGTCGCCGTCCTGGCGGGAGCATTCATCCGAGGGTCTGCCAGTCCCGGATGGGAAAGCGGCACAGGGGCAGCGGCTGAGCCCGGGCAGAGTGACGCGGGCCGCTGAAGGAACCTCGCGGGGCCCGCCCAGGGCTCGGTGCCGCTCGTTCTCTGGGCGTTATGCGGCGAGGCGTTCGGCCAGGTGCTTCGCTTTGGTGGTGGCGTCCTGGAGGGCGCGCTCGCGGGAGGCCTCATAGAGGGGGAGCAGCTCGGACATCGCCGGGTTCTGCGGGGCCATAGTGAGTTCCGGGACGATGAAGTCGAGGTCCACGGCGAGGGTGTCGGCCAGAACCGCTTTCAGGTACGTCTGCACGTACTCGTAGCCCTCGCGCGGGGTGCCCGGCGCGTAGGACCCTCCGCGGCTCGCGACGACCGTGACCGGGGTGCCCTTGACCTTCGAGTCCTCGGTCATGGCGGTGCGGCCGATGAGGATCACGTTGTCCAGCCATGCCTTGAGGGTGGACGGGATGGAGAAGTTGTACATCGGGGCGCCGATCAGCACCGCGTCGGCCTGCTCCAGCTCCTCGATCAGCTTCACGCGCTCGGCGAAGGCGGCCACCTGCCCGGGAGTGTGCGTGGCGGGATCGGCGAAGCCGGCGCTGTGGGCGTCGGCGGTGATGTGCGCGACGGGATCGGTGGCGAGGTCGCGGTAGACCACCGTGCCCCCCGGGTGCTGCTCCTCCCACGTCCGGCGGAAGGCGTCCGTCACCGCGCGGGAGGAGGACATGTCGGTCGGGAAGACGGAGGAGTCGATGTGCAGCAGCGTGGCCATGAGGTCTCCGGGACGGTGTGGGCGGACGGGCCGGCGTGCGGGAGCTGTCTGCCCGGACGGCTATAGATTCGTACCCGACTATGGATAGCACAGTCACTTACTTTTTTTCATCTCCTTTGGGGAGGGCAGTACCCTGAGGACATGACGATCGAGCAGAGCCACGACCCGGCGGCCTGCAAGCAGGTCGACACGGGCATCACCCGGGTCTTCCAGCTGCTCGGAAAGCGCTGGACCGGCGCGATCGTGTCCGTCCTGACCAACGGGCCCGCGTACTTCGTCGACCTGCGCCGGGCCATCCCCGGCATCAGCGAGCGCATGCTCTCCGACCGGCTGACCGAACTCGGCGCCGCGCGCCTGGTCGTGCGCGACGTCGACGAGGGGCCGCCGCTGCGGGTGTCCTACCGGCTGACCGAGGCGGGAGCGGCGCTGGAACCCGCGCTGGGACTCCTCGCGCAGTGGGCGAAGGAGCATCTGCCGGAGGGGGAGCGGCCCGCAGGGTGCTGAGGCCGCCCGCCGACGGGGCGGGTGGGTTGCGTCGGCGGACGGCGGGAGCTGGACGGCGGGAGATGGACGGGAGGACGGCGGGAGGCGGTGGCGTCGCCCGGAGTGCTGAGGGGCGTCGGCCGGAACTCTGAGGTGCGTCGGCCGGAGGGCTGGGGTGTTCGCGGGGTTTTCCACAGCTTTGGAGTTGTCCACAGGGTCTGACGTGTTTCGGCCACCGGATGTACCGTCGGCACGAGTTGATGTTCGTGCCTGGGCGAGCGTGAGTACGTGTACGGGGAGGCGGTCGACATGACCGAGATCGGTGCTGAGACGGCGGCGGGCGCGGAGTCGGCGGGGGCGGACGCGGTCCCTGACCGGAAGGCGGCGGTGAGTGGCGGGAACGCCCGACGGCTGCCGCCGGTGCGGGGCTTCGCCCAGTGGCCGGCCGAGGGGACGCCCAAGGAGGAGGGCAAGGCGCTGCGGCACCGGATTCCGCGCGCCGCGCACGCCGACCTCGACCTGGACGGTGGACGTCCCGACGCGGTGAGCGCGGTCGAGGAGTCGAGCCGTGGCCGGCTTCCCGGGCTCACGCCGATCCGGGTCGGCAGGATGGCGGCCACCCCCTTCGCGTTCCTGCGCGGAGCGGCCGGCCTCATGGCGTACGACCTGGCCCGCACGCCCATGACGGGGATCCGCGCGCAGATCTGCGGTGACGCCCACGCGGCCAACTTCGGCCTGTACGGCGACGCGCGCGGCGGCCTGGTCATCGATCTGAACGACTTCGACGAAACGGTCCACGGCCCCTGGGAGTGGGACCTCAAGCGTCTCGCCACCTCACTCGTGCTGGCCGGCCGGGTGGCGGGCGTCGACGAGGACATCTGCCGCAAGGCGGCGCACGACGTGGCGGGCGCGTACCGCCGCACGATGCGGCTGCTCGCCAGGCTCCCGGTCCTGGACGCGTGGAACGCCATCGCGGACGAGGAACTCGTCTCCCACACCGACGCCCACGACCTGCTCGGCACGCTGGAACGGGTCTCCGAGAAGGCGCGGGCCAACACCAGCGGGCGCTTCGCCGCGAAGTCGACGGAGTCCACCGAGGACGGCGGCCGCCGCTTCGTCGACGCCCCACCGGTGCTGCGGCGCGTTCCGGACGCGGAGGCCGCTGCGGTGGCCGCGTCCCTGGAGGAGTACGTCACCACGCTCTCCGAGGACCGCCGCCCGCTGCTGGCCCGCCACGCGGTGCAGGACGTCGCCTTCCGCGTCGTCGGCACCGGCAGCGTCGGCACCCGGTCCTACGTCGTGCTGCTCCTGGACCACCGGGGAGAGCCGCTCATCCTCCAGGTCAAGGAGGCCCGTCCGTCCGCGCTGGTGCCGCATCTGGTGACGGCGGGCTTCGAGGTGCCCTCCGTCGACCACGAGGGACGCCGGGTGGTCCTGGGCCAGAAGCGTATGCAGGTGGTCAGCGACAGCCTGCTGGGCTGGACGTCGGTCGAGGGGCGGCCCTTCCAGGTGCGGCAGTTCCGCAACCGCAAGGGCAGCGTCGACCCCGCGGCGCTGACCGCCGACCAGATCGACGACTACGGCCGGATGACCGGCGCCCTCCTGGCCCGGGCCCACGCCCACAGCGCCGACCCGCGCCTGATCGCCGGGTACTGCGGCAAGAACGAGGAACTGGACGAGGCGATCGCCACGTTCGCGGTGGCCTACGCCGACCGCACAGAGGCGGACCACGCGGACCTGGTGGCGGCGGTACGGGCGGGGCGGATCGCGGCGGAGGAGGGGGTGTGAGGGGTGTGAGGGCGGTCTGTTCCGTGGTCCCCGCCGGCCGTGGCCTACGCTGGTCGGGTGACGACCCCGGAAGCTGAGCAGGGCGGTGTCCCCGGTGAGGACCGGCCGACGCCGCAAGGCGGTGTGCCCCGGCCCGAGGAACGGCTGGAGCGGGCCGTGCGGGCCGCCGAACAGGCGCTGATCGAGTACGAGATCGCCGTCGAGACCTTCCGTATCGAGGTCGAGAACTTCGAGCGGCTGCACCACCAGAAGCTCGGCCCGATGTACACCCGGCTCGACGAGCTGGACGCGGAGATCGCCGAGGCCCGGGCCGCGCGCACCGGTGACCCCGAGGACCTGCGCAAGGCCGACGAGGCGCGGGCCCGGGTCATGCCGATGCCCGGTGTCGAGGAGTTGTTCGGCGGCTGGATGAACGGCGAGGGCCTCTTCCCGGAGGCCGCGTCGATGCTCACCGATCAGCCGGTGCAGCCCCCGCAGCGGGTGCGCCCCAGCGACGAGGCCCGCAAGCTGTATCGCGAGCTGGCCCGTAAGGCACACCCCGACCTGGCCCAGGACGAGAGCGAACGGGCCCGGCGTGAGGAGTTCATCACCCGGGTCAACGGCGCCTACGCCCGGGGCGACGAGGCTCTGCTGCGGGAGCTGGTGCAGGAGTGGGCCGCCGGGCCGAAGCCCCCGGAGCAGCGGCCGACGCCCACCGAGGAGCTCTACGCCCGCCTGGAATGGCTCGCCCAGCGCAAGGAACTGCTCACGGTGGTCGCGCGGAAACTGGAGGAGAGCGCGATCGGCGGGATGCTCCGGATGGCCCCGGAGGACCCCGACCGCCTCCTGGACGAGATCGCCGAGAAGCTCCTGGCCGACGTCGCCGAGCGCGAGGCGCAGTTGGCGGCACTGCTCGGGTAGCCGTGGCCGGGTCGCCGGCGGGTCGTGCTGTGTTCCCGCCGGACCTGGGCGACCCCGGGCAGCATCCGGTAGCGCCTTGGGGACGCACGCGTCGGGTAGCGTCGGGGACATGCATTTCGGATCTGGTGTGCCCACGGTCGAGGTCACGGACCTCAAGGACGGCGATTTCCTGCTGGACGTCCGCGAGGACGACGAGTGGCAGGCGGGTCACGCCGAGGGGGCGCTGCACATCCCCATGAGCGACTTCGTCTCCCGGTACGGCGAGCTGACCGAGGCGGCGCCGCAGGACGGGCGGGTCCACGTGATCTGCCGCTCCGGCGGACGTTCGGCGCAGGTCGCGATGTACCTCGTCCAGCAGGGCATCGACGCCGTGAACGTCGACGGCGGTATGCAGGTGTGGGCGGCCGAGGGTCGTCCCGTCGTGACGGACGAGGGCCGGGCGGGCTTCGTCCTCTGACGTCTGCCGCGCTCGCCGCGCCCGTCCTGCCTGCCGCGCCTGCCCGAGGACTCAGGCCAGGGGGTGTGCCGCCAGCAGGTCGCCCAAGGCCTCCTCGTGTGCCGAAGCCGGGCCGAGCGACAGTTCGAGGTGCTTGGCCCAGGCGTGGTAGCGGTGCAGCGGATAGTCGACGTCGGCGCCGAACCCGCCGTGCAGATGCTGTGCCGTCTGCACCACCCTCCGGACACCCTCGGCCGCCCAGATCTTGGCGACGGCCACATCACCGGAGACGGGCAGCGTGCCCTGGGCCGCCGTGCCGAGCCGCCACGCGGCCTGCCACAGGGTGACCTCCATGGCCCGCAGATCGATATAGCGGTCGGCGGCCTGGACGGCGACGGCCTGGAAGGTGGCGATCGGATACCCGAACTGCTCCCGCTTGCTGGTGTAGTCACCGGTCATCCGCAGCACCCGTTCGCCCAGCCCCAGTGCCAGCGCGCACGTCCCGACGGCCAGCAGATCGCGCAGCCACTCCCAGGCGCCGTCGGCGTCGATGACGTCCCGGTCCGCGATCCGCGCCGACTCCAGGCGCAGTTCGCCGAGCAGTTCACCGGTGGTGGAGATCTGCTCGGCCAGAGCGACGCCGGCGTGCGGGCGGGGGACCAGCGCGAGGACGGTCCGGCCGACGTCGGTGTGGGCCGGTACGACGACGAGGTCGGCGCCGTACGCCCACGGCACCGCCGTCTGCACCCCGTCCAGCACCCATTCCTGCCCCTCCTGCCGTGCGGTGACGGAGAGTTCCGCCGGATCGTGACCGGTGCGACCGCTCGCGGCGACCGTCAGCACGACCTCCCCGCGACCGGCCCGGGCCAGCAGCGCGGACCGCAACTCCGCCCCGCCATGGGCCTGTACGGCGGCCATGGCAGCGCTGTGCTCCAGCAGCGGCACCCGCGCCAGCACTTTCGCCGCCTCACGCAGCACCAGGCACAGCGCGATGGCGTCCAGGCCCGCACCGCCGTACTCCGGTGCCGCCACCAGGCTGAGCAGGTCCGCGTCGGCGAGCGTGGCCCACAGCGGGCGGTCGAAGTCGTCGGCGACGGCTCCCGCGGTGAGGGCCGGACTGGGCACCGCGTCCGGAACGACCCCGGCCAGCACCCCCCGGGCCGCCTCGGCTGCCGCCTGCTGCTCGTCGGTGAAGGTGAAGTCCACGGTCCTGTCCTCCCAGCCGGTCCGCTGATCTGACGGTCCGTCAAGATAGAACAGGTTCTAGAAGAAGGGAACGGTCAGGCACCGCTGTACCCCACCGTCCCTCAGCGGTCGAAGTCCAGCTCCACCTTCTCCGTGACCGGATGCGACTGGCATGCCAGCACGTACCCAGCCCGTGTCTCCTCCGGCTCCAGGGCGAAGTTGCGGTCCATCCGCACCTCGCCGGTCACCAGGAAGGCCCGGCACGTCCCGCACACCCCGCCCTTGCAGGCGTAGGGCGCGTCGGGCCGGTTGCGCAGCACCGTCTCCAGCAGCGACTCGCCGGCCTGGACGGGCCAGGTACCGCCGCGGCCGTCCAGCCGCGCGGTCACCGTGCTGTGCGCGGGAGCGGGGGCGGTGGCCGTGGGGGCGGCCGGGTCAACGTGGAAGATCTCCTCGTGCACCCGGGTCCGCGCGACCCCGAGTTCCCGCAGGGCCCGTTCCGCCCCCTGCACCAGCCCGAACGGCCCGCACAGGAACCAGCCCGCCACCCGTTCCACCGGCAGCAGCGCCGGCAGCAACCCGGTCAGTCGCTCCTGGTCGAGCCGCCCGGACGGCAGTCCGGCCTGCTGCTCCTCCCGGGAGAGCACCGTCACCAGGTGGAACCGCTCGGGGTAGCGGTCCTTCAGGTCGGCTACCTCCTCCAGGAACATCGTCGAGGCGGACGTCCGGTCGCTGCGTATGAGGCAGAACCTGGCCTCCGGTTCGCGTGCCAGCAGCGTCGACACGATCGACAGCACGGGGGTGATGCCGCTGCCGCCGACGATCGCGGCGTACAGGCCGGGCGCGGGGTCGAGCGTGAAGCGGCCGGCCGGGGTCATCACCTCCAGTTCGTCGCCGAGGTCGATCTCCTTCAGCGCGTAGGTGGAGAAGGCACCGCCCTCGACCAGCCGCACCCCGACCCGCAGGGTGCGCGGGCCCTCGCCGTCCGGCGCGGGAGCCGGGGAGCAGATCGAGTACGTCCGTCGGAGCTCGACGCCGTCGACCGTGCGGCGCAGGGCGAGGTGCTGGCCCGGGGCGTGCCGGTACTCCTCGCGCAGATGCGACGGCACGGTGAGGGTGAGCGCCACGGAGTCGTCGGTGAGCCGGTCGACCGCCGCCACCGGGAGTGCGTGGAAGCGGGCCATCACAATTCCTTGAAGTGGTCGAAGGGCTCACGGCAGGCGAGACAGCGCCGCAGCGCCTTGCACGCCGTCGAGGAGAAACGGCTCAGCAACTCGGTGTCCGCGGAGCCGCAGTGCGGGCAGCGGATCGGGTCGGCCTCTTCGGCGGCTGAGGGCATGCCGACTTCGCGTGGTGCCGTCGTTGTCGCCCCCGTCGCCCCCGTCGCCCCCGTCGCCCCAGGTTCCGGGGGTTCCGCGGTGAGGGTGCGGGTGGGGCCCAGGGCCAGGGAGACCGGTGTGGCCGTCCGTCCCGTGCGGGGCGGGGCGATGCCGAACTCGCGCAGCTTGCGACGCCCCTCGTCCGTGATGTCGTCCGTCGACCAGGCCGGTGCGAGCACCGTGCGCACGGTGACCTCCCGCACGCCGTGCTCGTGCAGCACCCGTTGTATGTCCACGGACATCGCCTCGACGGCCGGGCAACCGGTGTACGTCGGTGTCAGCTCGACCTCGACCGCGTCAGCCCCGCGCACGTGCACCGCGCGCAGCACGCCCAGCTCCCGCAGGGTGAGCACGGGCAGTTCGGGGTCGGGCACCGAACCGGCCACTTCGAGGAGTTCCGCTTCCAGGGCGGTGACCGTCACCATGACGCCCCCGGGTGGCTGCGGTGCAGATGCTGCATCTCGGCGAGCATCCGCCCGAAGGGTTCGGTGTGCAGGCCCTGACGACCGGCCCCGGCGGTCCAGGCCCCGGACCGAGGGCCCTCCGGGACCGTGAGGGTGGCCCGGCCCAGCACGTCCTGGACGGAGGCGAGCCAGGCCGCCTCCAGCCGCTGTCCGTCGACATCGAGTCCCTCCACCGGCTGGAACATCTCGCCGGTGAACCGCCACAGCGTCTCGCAGGCCCGCCGCATCCGCTCATGGCCGGCCTCTGTGCCGTCACCGAGGCGCAGGGTCCACTGTTCGGCGTGGTCGCGGTGGTACGCGACCTCCTTGACGGCCTTCGCGGCCAGTGGAGCGAACGGGCCGTCCCCCACGGCCAGCTCGGCATAGAGGAGGTGCTGGTAGGTGGAGAAGTACAGCTGGCGGGCGATGGTGTGGGCGAAGTCGCCGTTCGGCTGTTCCACCAGCTGGAGGTTGCGGAAGGCGCGCTCCTCGCGGAGGTATGCCAGTTCGTCCTCGTCACCGACCAGCGACAGCAGCACCCGGGCCTGGCCGAGCAGGTCCAGCGCGATGTTGGCGAGCGCGACCTCCTCTTCGAGGACGGGCGCGTGGCCCGCCCACTCCCCGAGGCGGTGCGAGAGCACCAGGGCGTCGTCGGCCAGGGAGAGGGCGGCCGCCGCGGGAACGGTCGTGCCGGGCGTCTTGGGGGCGGTGCCAGGGGCCGTCACCGTCGTGGATTCACCGGCTGCCATCGTTGAGGTCTCGGCGGCTGTCCCCGTGGTGGTCCTGGGGGCGGCCCCCGTGGTGGTGGTCTCTCGGGCTGCCGCCTCTGTGGTCTCAGGTGTGGTCACAGGTGCTTCACCCCCTCCGGGATCTCGTAGAACGTCGGGTGGCGGTACGGCTTGTCGGCGGCCGGCTCGAAGAACGGGTCCTTCTCGTCGGGCGAGGACGCGGTGATCGCGGTCGATGGGACGACCCAGATCGAGACCCCCTCACCGCGTCGGGTGTACAGGTCACGGGCGTTGCGCAGGGCGAGTTCGGCGTCCGGCGCGTGCAGGCTGCCGGCGTGGGTGTGTGAGAGCCCCCGGCGGGAGCGGACGAAGACCTCCCACAGAGGCCCTTCGGTGTCGGTCATCCTCGGTTCACTCCCGTTCCGCCGCTGTGCTTGGCCGCGTACGCGGCGGCCGACTCCCGTACCCAGGCACCCTCGTCGTGCGCCCGCCTGCGCTGCGTGATCCGCTGTTCGTTGCACGGCCCGTTGCCCTTGAGGACGTTCCAGAACTCCGTCCAGTCGATGGCGCCGAAGTCGTGGTGGCCCCGCTCCTCGTTCCACTTCAGGTCCGGGTCGGGGAGGGTCAGGCCCAGGGACTCGGCCTGGGGGACGCAGATGTCCACGAAGCGCTGGCGCAGTTCGTCGTTCGAGTGCCGTTTGATCTTCCAGGCCATCGACTGGGCTGAGTGCGCGGACTCGTCGTCGGGCGGGCCGAACATCATCAGGGACGGCCACCACCATCGGTCCACCGCGTCCTGCGCCATCGCGTGCTGCTCGGGGGTGCCGCGGCTGAGAGCCAGCAGCAACTCGTAGCCCTGGCGCTGGTGGAAGGACTCCTCCTTGCAGACGCGGACCATCGCGCGGGCGTAGGGGCCGTACGAGCAGCGGCACAGGGGGACCTGGTTGGTGATCGCGGCGCCGTCCACCAGCCAGCCGATCGCGCCGACGTCCGCCCAGGTCAGCGTCGGGTAGTTGAAGATCGAGGAGTACTTCTGGCGGCCGGTGTGCAGCTTGTCGAGCAGTTCGTCGCGGCTGGTGCCGAGGGTCTCGGCGGCGCTGTAGAGGTAGAGCCCGTGGCCGGCCTCGTCCTGCACCTTGGCCATCAGGATGGCCTTTCGGCGCAGTGAGGGCGCGCGGGTGATCCAGTTCGCCTCCGGCTGCATGCCGATGATCTCGGAGTGGGCGTGCTGGGCGATCTGTCGGACCAGCGTCGCGCGGTAGGCGTCGGGCATCCAGTCGCGGGGTTCGACGCGCTCGTCGGCGGCCACGGCGGCATCGAACGCGCGCTCGAGAGCGGCGGTGTCGCTGGTGGCGCGGTCAGGAGCGACGTCCTGTCCGCCGCGTCCGCCGTACGGCTGTGGGCGGGTCGTCTCGGCCTCCCGTGCCGTCTGGGCTGTATGCGCCGTGTGGTCCGCGGCTGCTGTCGCCATGAGGTCCCCCTCGACCTGGACTCTTCCGGGGTGCTCCCGACCGATCGTTCGGTTCGTGCGATTCCATGGTGAGACGGGCGCCGTAAGGTGTCAACCGCTGTGGATAACCCGTGGGTACTCCCGGCTGCCGCCTGTGGACAACCTGGGCGACGTGGGGCGGGCCCGGAGGTGGGCCCGTGGCCGGTGAGGGCTGTGCCGGGCGACCGGCTCTGAGTACCGTTCCGTGCGAGCGCCGAGGAGCTGTGGACCGAGCGGGTGGGCACGGGCGGGCGACATCAACGAGCAGGACCGGGCAGGACCGGGGTCCGGGATCGGGAAACGGGGCGGAATGGACGCGTACGACGAAGGCTCGAAGGCCCCGGGTGGGCCGGGCGAGTCGAGCGCCGCCGACGCCGCCAGCGCTCCGGATGCCCTGGCGGCCCCGGGAGCTCGGGAAGACTCGCCAGTCCCGCCAGTCCCGCCAGTCCCGCCAGTCCCGCCAGTCCCGCCAGTCCCGCCAGTACCGGCGGTTCCGGTCATGAAGGCACCCAACGCCTCCGATGGCCCCGACGCCTCCCACGTCTCCCGCGCTTCACCGGCACCGATGGCCTCACCTTGGCCCACCGGCTCCCAAGGACCGTTCGCCCATCGAGGACCGTCCGCCTCCCTGGACGCGTCCGCCACCACCGCCGCCACGTCCAGCCCCTCTCTCCCCGCCGACATCAAGGCCGCCGCCACCCCGGCCGAGCCCCGCCCGGGCCTCTCTGCCCTGTCCGCCCTCTCCCTTCCGTACCAGATAGGTGTCGCCGTGGCCCTCGCAGTCGTGGCAGTGGCCGTCTGTGTGCACATCGGCATGGTGTTCCTGCACGTCGCGCCGTCGAACACGCTGTCCAAGCAGCACCGTGAGTCGATCGACGACTGGATCTACCCGGAGTTCGAGCAGAACTGGAAACTCTTCGCTCCGAACCCGCTCCAGCAGAACATCGCGGTCCAGGTCCGCGCCCAGGTCCGCGATCCGGACGGCCGCCTGCGGACCACCGGCTGGCGGGACCTGTCCGCCCAGGACGGCCGGGCCATCGACGGCAATCCGCTGCCGAGCCACACCCAGCAGAACGAACTGCGCCGGGCCTGGGACTTCTTCGTCGCCACGCATGACACCGACAACCGGCCGATAGGCCTGCGCGGCTCCCTCGCCGAGACGTACCTGCGCCGCATCGTGACGCTGCGTCTGGAACGCGAGGACGCGGCCGGCAAGGGCGGCACCCTCGACCTCGTCCAGATCCGCTCCCGTACCACCAACGTGCCCCCGCCCCGGTGGAGCGAGGAGCAGGTCTCGGACGAGCCGGTGTACCGGGTGCTTCCCTGGTGGTCGATGCCGGAGGACGACGAGGCCGGCACGGCGGCGGGGGGCGCCCGGTGAACCGATTCGCCCTGTCCGTCTCGACCGGCATAGCCCGGGTCACCGAAGCGGCCCTCGGCCCGTACCAGACCGCCGTCATCCGCATCGGCTTCAGTGCGACCTGGCTGCTGTTCCTGCTCCGCGAGTTCCCCCACCGCCTGGAGATGTACGGTCCCGACGGTCCGTGGAGCTGGGACCTCGCCGAGCAACTGATCTCCACGAACGGCGCCTTCACCGCCCTGATGTGGATCGACGGCCGGTTCTGGTTCGAGACCGTCTACGCCCTGTCCGTCCTCGCGAGCGTCCTGCTGCTGCTGGGCTGGCGCACCCGCTCGATGTCCGTGCTCTTCATGGTCGGCGTGCTCTCCCTCCAGAACCGCAGCATCTTCATGGGAGACGGCGGCGACAACGTCCTGCACCTGATGTGCGTCTATCTCGTGTTCACGCGCTGCGGCCAGGTGTGGTCCCTGGACGCACGCCGGGCCCGGCTCACCCGCGAGGCACGCGCGCGTACGGGGCATGTCACGGACCGTCTCGGTCCCGGCCTGTGGGGCGTATGCGGGCTCGTGCTGGTCGCGGTGACCTTGGCGGGCCGGCTCGACGGCGACCCGACCGTACCGGTGCTGCTGTGGGTCGTATGGCTCACGCAGGCCCTGTGGTGGGCCGCCGGGCGGTTCCCCAGGTCGGGACAGCCACGGATTCTGCTCGACGTGATCGGCAACATCGTCCACAACGGTGCCCTGCTCGTGATCATGGCCGAGGCGTGCCTGATCTACGCGACGGCCGGCTGGTACAAGATCCAGGGCTCGCGCTGGCAGGACGGCACCGCCGTCTACTACCCACTGCACCTCGACTACTTCTCGCCGTGGCCCGCCCTCGCCGACCTGCTGTCGGCCAGCGGCACGGCGGTGATGCTGGTGACGTACGGCACGGTCGCCGTCCAGGTCGCCTTCCCGTTCACGCTGTTCAACAGGCGGGTGAAGAACGTCCTGCTCGCGGCCATGATCGTCGAGCACGTCGCGATCGCCGTGCTGCTCGGGCTGCCGTTCTTCTCGCTGGCGATGATCGCCGCCGACGCGGTCTTCCTGCCGACGTCCTTCCTGCGCCGGCTGGGAGGTTGGGCCGCACGCGCGCGTGGACGGCTGGGCGGACGAGTGGCCCGCGCGCGGGGACGATCGGCGGCGGGCGCGGCGGGCGCGGCGGGCGCGGCGGGCGTGCCGGGCAGGGACCGTACTGCGGTGCCGGAGCAGCGCACGGAGCAGCACACGGAACAGTTCGCCGGGCAACGCACGGAACAGCACACGGAACAGTTCGCCGGGCAACGCACGGAACAGCACACGGAACAGTTCGCCGGGCAACGCACGGAACAGCTCGCCGAGCAGTCCACGGAGTACCGGGAGGACGCCGAGCGCCGGACGAACCGTGGGACCCCGGAGAACGCCGACGCCGAAACGACCCCGGAGGTAACCGAGCGCCCGACGAACCGTGGGATCCCGGAGAACGCCGACGCCGAGACGACCCCGGAGGTAACCGAGCGCCCGACGAACCGTGGGATCCCGGAGAACGCCGACGCCGAGACGACCCCGGAGGTACCCACGCCTCCCGCCCCGGACGCCTCCCGGAGCCCCGACCCCCCGCTGCCCCGGAGAACCCCGACCGCGCACCCGTAGGCTTCACGGCATGACCGCGCCCGATCCCGTCAGCCGGTGGCGCCGGCTCGCCGACACCGCCGTCCTGCTCGACGGCTTCCACGCCCTCAAGCACGCGGTGCGCTTCGACGCCGAGGTCCCGGTGGCGGTCACCGTCGACCGGCGGGCCGCGCTCGCCCTCGCCGACGAGTTGGCTCCCGACGTACGGGACGCGCTGGACGCGCTGCTGACCGAGGTCCCGGAGACGACGTACGCGTCCCTCGTGCCGCGGCCCCACCCCACCGCGGTGGCCGCCCTGGCGGTACGGCCCTCGCGGGTGGCCAATCTGCGCGCGCTGGCCCGCGCTCCCCGCACCGCGCCCGTCGTGATCCTCGATCATCCGCGCAATCTGGGCAACGCGGGCGCCGTGATCCGTCTGGCCGCCGGGTTCGGCGCGACCGGTGTGGTCACCACCGGCACGCTCGACCCCTGGCACCCCACGGTCGTACGCGGCGGAGCCGGGCTGCACTTCGCGACCGCCGTGGAACGGCTGACCGTGGAGGAGTTGCCGCCCGGGCCGGTGTTCGCCCTCGACCCCGAGGGCGACGACCTGCGCGGCACCAGACTCCCGGACGACGCCGTCCTCGCCTTCGGCTCGGAGCGCAGCGGCCTGTCGGTCGGCCTGCGCGCGCGGGCCGACCACTTGCTGGCGCTGCCGATGCGCCCCCAGGTCTCCAGCTACAACCTCGCGACCAGTGTGGCCATGACGCTGTACCACTGGAGTGCCACCGGGGGCGCGACCAGCTAGCGCCGGCTGAGGTCAGGCCTGGTTCTGGACCTCGCGCCGGACCTCGACCACCCGGAAGCGGTTGGCCACGAAGGCGCCGTCGCACAGCGCCGCGCTGGCCGCCGGGTTGCCGCCCGAGCCGTGGAAGTCGGAGAAGGCGGCCGTCTGGTTGACGTACACCCCGCCGGTGAGGTTCAGCGACAGCTGGGCGGCCTCCTCCAGACAGACCTCCTGGACGGCCTGCTCGACCTCCTCGTCGGTGGTGTAGGCGCCCACCGTCATCGCGCCCTTCTCGCGGATCGTCCGGCGCAGCAGCTCCGTCGCGTCGGCCACCGAGTCGACGGCGACGGCGAAGGAGACGGGCCCGAAGCACTCGCTCATGTAGGCGGGCTCGTCGTCCGTGCCCTCCCAGTACTTCCGCGCGCCGTCCAGCTTGACGATCACGGGCGTACGGACGACCGCGTCCGGGAACTCCGGGTTGGTGACCTCCCGCGAGGGCAGGGCGACCTCGCCCAGGCCCGTCGCGGCCTCCAGGCGGGCCTTCACGTCCGGGTTGACGATGGCGCCCAGCAGGGCGTTGGCGCGCGCGTCGTCGCCGAGCAGTCCGTCGACCGACCGGGCGAGGTCCGCGACCACCTCGTCGAAGGTCCTGGGGCCCTCGTCGGTGCGGATGCCGTCGCGCGGGACGAGCAGGTTCTGCGGGGTGGTGCACATCTGGCCGCTGTACAGCGACAACGAGAAGGCCAGGTTGGACAGCATCCCCTTGTAGTCGTCCGTGGAGTGGACCACCACCGTGTTGACGCCGGCCTTCTCCGTGTACACCTGGGCCTGGCGGGCGTTGGCCTCCAGCCAGTCGCCGAAGGCGGTGGAGCCCGTGTAGTCGATGATCCGGATCTCCGGGTGGGTGGCCAGCGTCTTCGCGATGCCCTCGCCGGGCCGTTCGGCGGCCAGTGCCACCAGGTTCGGGTCGAAGCCGGCCTCGGTGAGCACCTCGCGCGCCACCTGGACGGTGAGGGCGAGCGGCAGCACCGCGCGCGGGTGGGGCTTGACGAGCACCGCGTTGCCGGTGGCCAGGGAGGCGAACAGGCCCGGGTAGCCGTTCCACGTGGGGAAGGTGTTGCAGCCGATGACGAGGCCGATGCCCCTCGGTACCGGGGTGAACCGCTTGGTGAGCGCGAGCGGGTCGCGCTTGCCCTGCGGCTTGGTCCACTCCGCCGTGTCGGGTGTGCGGACCTGCTCCACGTACGCGTACGCCACCGCCTCCAGGCCGCGGTCCTGCGCGTGCGGGCCGCCCGCCTGGAACGCCATCATGAACGCCTGGCCGGAGGTGTACATGACCGCGTGCGCGAACTCGTGCGTGCGGTCGCTGATCCGCTTGAGGATCTCCAGACAGACCATCGCGCGCGTCTCCGCGCCCGCGTCGCGCCAGGCCCGTTGCCCGGCCCTCATGGCGGGCAGCAGGACGTCGACGTCCGCGTGCGGGTAGGTGACGCCCAGGTCGATGCCGTACGGCGAGACCTCGCCGCCCACCCAGTCGTCCGTGCCGGGCTGGCCGAGGTCGAGGCGGGTGCCCAGCAGGGCGTCGAAGGCGGCCTTGCCCGCCGCCATGTCCAGGCTGCCGTTCTCGCCGTAGGCCTTGGGGTGTTCGGGGTGCGGGGACCAGTACGCGCGGGTACGGATCGCTTCCAGCGCCTGGTCGAGGGTGGGCCGGTGCTTGGCGATCAGATCGTGCGCGGTGAGTTCGGCGGCCATGCGGGACCAACTCCTCGTCTCTTGAACTCGTCGTCGAGCTCATGACCTGGGCGGAAACTGGGGCAGCAACAGGCAGTCAGAGTTAGAGTAACCGAACGATCGGTCGGTACAAGGGGGTCCGCCGCATCTGTGGAAAACCCCGTGCGGGAGGATCGCGCCCATGACAGCACTCGACCTCAGCAGCCCCGTGGCCGTCGTCGGCACCGGCACCATGGGCCAGGGCATCGCCCAGGTGGCGCTGGTCGCGGGTCATTCCGTACGGCTGTACGACGCCGTTCCCGGCCGGGCGCGGGAGGCGGCCGACGCGATCGGCGCGCGCCTCGACCGGCTCGTCGAGAAGGGGCGTCTCGGCGCCGCCGACCGGGACTCGGCCCGCACCCGTCTGCTGCCCGCCGAGCGCGTCACCGACCTGGCGGACTGCGCCCTGGTCGTCGAGGCCGTGCTGGAGCGCCTGGACGTCAAGCAGGAACTCTTCCGTGAGCTGGAGGGCGTGGTCGACGAGGACTGCCTGCTCGCCACCAACACCTCGTCCCTGTCGGTGACGGCCATCGGCGGCGCCCTGCGCAACCCCGGGCGCCTGGTGGGCCTGCACTTCTTCAATCCCGCGCCGGTGCTCCCGCTCGTCGAGGTCGTCTCCGGGTTCGCCACGGACGTCACGTCGACCACGCGCGCGTACGAGATGGCCCGCGCCTGGGGCAAGACCCCGGTCGCCTGCGCCGACACCCCCGGCTTCATCGTCAACCGCATCGCCCGGCCCTTCTACGCCGAGGCCTTCGCGGTCTACGAGGCCCAGGGCGCCGACCCGGCGACCATCGACGCGGTCCTGCGCGACTGCGGCGGCTTCAGGATGGGCGCCTTCGAACTGACCGACCTGATCGGGCAGGACGTCAACGAGTCCGTCACGCACTCCGTGTGGCGGTCCTTCTTCCAGGATGTGCGCTTCGCGCCGTCGCTCGCCCAGCAGCGCCTGGTCGAGTCGGGCCGGCTCGGCCGCAAGACCGGGCAGGGCTGGTACGACTACCGCGACGGAGCCGACCGCTCCGAGCCCCACACCGCCGAGCCGGCCCAGCCGCCCGCGTACGTCGTCGTCGAGGGCGACCTGGGCCCCGCCTCCGAGCTGGTCCCGCTGATCCGCGAGGCGGGCATCCAGGTCCGCGAGGAGGACGAGGACCACGGCACCCGCCTGGTGCTGCCCGGCGGCGGCCAGCTGGCCCTCGCCGACGGCCAGACCTCCGTCGAGTTCCGGGACGTCGTCTACTTCGACCTCGCGCTCGACTACCGCAGGGCCGGCCGCATGGCCCTGTCCGCCTCCCAGGACACCTCCTCGCAGACCCTCGCCGAGGCCACCGGCCTCTTCCAGGCGCTCGGCAAGCAGGTCAGCGTCATCGGTGACGTTCCCGGCATGATCGTCGCCCGTACGGTCGCCCGGATCGTCGATCTCGCGCACGACGCCGTCGCCAAGGGCGTGGCGACCGAGGAGGATGTCGACACCGCGATGAGGCTCGGGGTGAACTACCCCCTGGGTCCCTTCGAGTGGAGCCGCCGGCTCGGCCGCAACTGGGCCTACTCCCTCCTCGACGACCTGCACCTGCGCGACCCCTCGGGACGCTACGCGCCGTCCCTCGCGCTGTACCGGCACGCGTACGCCACCGACAAGCGGGAGGGCAGCACCTCATGACCACGCCCAAACGCGACACGTACACCCCGGAGACGCTGCTGTCCGTCGCCGTCCAGATCTTCATCGAACGCGGTTACGACGGCACCTCCATGGAGCACCTCTCCAAGGCGGCCGGCATCTCCAAGTCGTCGATATACCACCACGTCACCGGCAAGGAGGAGCTGCTGCGCCGGGCCGTGAGCCGGGCCCTGGACGGGCTCTTCGGGATCCTCGACGAGGAGCACGCGCGCGTGGGCCGGGCCGCCGGGCGCCTGGAGTACGTCGTCCGGCGCATGGTCGAGGTGCTCATCGCCGAACTGCCCTACGTCACCCTGCTGCTGCGGGTGCGCGGCAACACCGGCACCGAGCGGTGGGCCCTGGAGCGGCGCCGGGACTTCGACCACCGGGTCGCCGAGCTGCTGAAGGCGGCGGCGGCGGACGGGGACGTGCGCGGTGACGTGGAGGTGCGGCTGGCGACGCGGCTGGTCTTCGGGATGATCAACTCGATCGTGGAGTGGTACCGGCCGGACGGCCGGGGCATGAACGAGCGCGAGGTCGCCGACGCCGTGGTGCAACTGGTCTTCGGGGGACTACGGCAGGCCGACTGAACCCGGCCTGCCGCTCAGCGCTGCCGCTCTCCCCCCGGAGTTCAGCCCTGCGGTTCCAGGTCCTCCTCCTCGAACACCAGCAGGGTGCGAGTGCTGAGCACCTCGGGAATCGCCTGGAGCCGGGTCAGCACCAGCTCGCGCAGCGCCCGGTTGTCGGACGTGTGCACCAGGAGCAGGACGTCGAAGTCGCCGCCCACCAGGGCGATGTGCGAGGCCCCGGGAAGCTGTCTGAGCTGCTCGCGCACAGTGCGCCAGGAATTCTGGACGATCTTCAGGGTGATGTACGCCGAGGTCCCCTGGCCCGCGCGTTCATGGTTGACGCGGGCCCCGAAGCCGCGGATGACGCCGTCCTCGATGAGGCGGTTGATCCGCGCGTAGGCGTTGGCGCGCGAGACATGGACGCGTTCGGCGACCGACCGTATCGACGCGCGGCCGTCCGCCTGGAGCATCTGGAGGATGTCGAGATCGATGGCGTCGAGAGGACGGGCGGGTGGCAGGGGGCCGCTGCCTTCCGGGCTCGCGGCCATTTGTTCAGATGCCATGTCCCCCCGCCTCTCTCCCATGGACGTCCTGCGTCCATCTCAGGCTGTGGAGAACCGTTTGTCCACAGCCTGAGGGGCCCTGTAGCCAAAATGTGTCGGCGACCGAACAATCGGTAGGTGAGGCGCATCACACCCGTGACGCGCCTGAAGCCGCTCCCACGAGGAGGTGCCGCTATGACGGTCATGGAGCAGCGAGGCGCGTACCGGCCATCGCCGCCGCCCGCCTGGCAGCCCCGTACGGACCCCGCGCCGCTGCTGCCCGACGCGGAGCCGTACCGCGTCCTCGGCACGGAGGCGGCCCAGGATGCCGACGCCGGGCTGCTGCGCAGGCTGTACGCCGAGCTGGTGCGAGGCCGCCGCTACAACGCGCAGGCCACCGCCCTCACCAAGCAGGGCCGTCTCGCCGTGTACCCCTCCAGCACCGGCCAGGAGGCCTGCGAGGTCGCCGCCGCGCTGGTCCTCCAGGAACAGGACTGGCTCTTCCCCAGCTACCGCGACACGCTGGCCGCCGTGGCACGCGGCGTGGACCCCGTCCAGGCCCTCACCCTGCTGCGCGGCGACTGGCACACCGGCTACGACCCGCGCGAGCACCGCGTGGCCCCCCTGTGCACCCCGCTCGCCACCCAGCTGCCGCACGCCGTCGGTCTCGCGCACGCCGCCCGGCTCAAGGGCGACGACGTGGTGGCGCTGGCCATGGTCGGCGACGGAGGCACCAGCGAGGGCGACTTCCACGAGGCGCTGAACTTCGCCGCCGTGTGGCAGGCGCCGGTCGTCTTCCTGGTGCAGAACAACGGCTTCGCGATCTCCGTCCCGCTCGCCAAGCAGACCGCGGCCCCGTCGCTGGCCCACAAGGCCGTCGGCTACGGGATGCCCGGCCGCCTGGTGGACGGCAACGACGCCGCCGCCGTGCACGAGGTCCTCGCCGACGCGGTACGGCACGCGCGCGCGGGAGGCGGCCCCACGCTCGTGGAGGCGATCACCTACCGCGTCGACGCGCACACCAACGCGGACGACGCGACCCGCTACCGGCAGGACGCCGAGGTCGAGACCTGGCGCGGACACGACCCGATCGCGCTCCTGGAGCACGAACTGACCGAACGCGGTCTCCTCGACGAGGACGGCAGGCGAGCCGCCCGGGACGCCGCCGAGGCCATGGCCGCCGACCTGCGCGCGCGCATGAACCAGGACCCGGTGCTCGACCCCATGGACCTGTTCGCCCATGTCTACGCCGACCCCACGCCGCACCTGCGCGAGCAGGAGGCCCAGCTGCGGGCGGAGCTGGAGGCCGGAGAGGAAGGGACGCACCGATGACCACCGTCGCCCTCAAGCCGGCCACCATGGCGCAGGCCCTCACCCGCGCGATGCGGGACGCCATGGCGGCCGACCCGGCCGTGCACGTCATGGGCGAGGACGTCGGAGCACTCGGCGGGGTCTTCCGGGTCACCGACGGGCTCGCCAAGGAGTTCGGCGAGGACCGCTGCACGGACACCCCGCTGGCCGAGGCGGGCATCCTCGGCACGGCCGTCGGCATGGCGATGTACGGGCTGCGTCCGGTCGTGGAGATGCAGTTCGACGCGTTCGCCTACCCCGCGTTCGAGCAGTTGATCTCGCACGTCTCCCGCATGCGCAACCGCACCCGCGGAGCGCTGCCGCTCCCGCTGACCATCCGCGTCCCCTACGGAGGCGGCATCGGCGGTGTCGAGCACCACAGCGACTCCTCCGAGGCGTACTACATGGCGACTCCGGGGCTCCACGTCGTCACGCCCGCGACCGTCGCCGACGCCTACGGGCTGCTGCGCGCCGCCATCGCCTCCGACGACCCGGTCGTCTTCCTGGAGCCCAAGCGTCTGTACTGGTCGAAGGACTCCTGGAACCCCGAGGAGCCGCCGGCCGTTGAACCGATCGGCCGCGCGGTGGTGCGGCGCTCGGGCCGGAGCGCCACGCTCATCACGTACGGGCCGTCCGTGCCCGTCTGCCTCGAAGCCGCCGAGGCGGCCCGGGACGAGGGCTGGGACCTCGAAGTCGTCGACCTGCGCTCCCTGGTGCCGTTCGACGACGAGACGGTCTGCGCCTCGGTACGGCGGACCGGGCGAGCGGTCGTCGTGCACGAGTCGGGCGGGTTCGGCGGCCCGGGCGGGGAGATCGCCTCCCGTGTCACGGAGCGCTGCTTCCACCACCTGGAGGCGCCGGTGCTGCGCGTGGCCGGGTTCGACATCCCCTACCCGCCGCCGATGCTGGAGCGTCACCACCTGCCCGGCGTGGACCGGATCCTGGACGCCGTGGGGCGTCTGCAGTGGGAGGCCGAGAGCTGATGGCACACGCGTCTGACATGCACAGCCTGGAGTTCAGGCTCCCCGACCTCGGGGAGGGGCTCACCGAGGCGGAGATCGTCCGGTGGCTGGTCGAGGTCGGCGACCTCGTCGCCGTCGACCAGCCGGTCGTCGAGGTCGAGACGGCCAAGGCGATGGTCGAGGTGCCGTGCCCCTACGGCGGGGTCGTCACCGCCCGCTTCGGCGACGAGGGCACGGAACTGCCCGTCGGGGCGCCGCTGATCACGGTGGCCGTGGGCGCGTCTGCCCCCGCCGGCGAGACCGAGGGCTCCGGGAACGTGCTGGTGGGCTACGGCACCTCCCAGGCGCCGGCGCGGCGCCGCCGGGTCCGCCCGGAACAGCCCACGCAGGCCGTCGCGGCGGCCGGGGCGGCGAACGGGCGGGTCCGTACGCCCGACGCGGACCATGACCGGGTCACGACGGCCGATGGGGCGGACGGCCCCGTTCCGGTGATCTCCCCCCTGGTGCGCAGGCTGGCCCGGGAGAACGGCCTCGATCTGCGGGAGCTGACCGGCTCCGGGCCCGACGGCCTGATCCTGCGCGCGGACGTGGAGTACGCGTTGCGGGCCGCCGCCGCGCACACGCGTACGACCGCCCCGTCCGCCGAGCCGCACACCGGCGTGACACCGGCGGCTGCGACCCCCACCGCCGTCCCGGCCTCCCCTCCCGCCCCCACCGGTACGACCGCACCCACCGGTACCCGTGTCCCCCTCAAGGGCATCCGGGGCGCCGTCGCCGACAAGCTGTCCCGCAGCCGCCGGGAGATCCCCGACGCCACCTGCTGGGTGGACGCCGACGCGACGGAGTTCATGCGGGCGCGTGCGGCGATGAACGCCGCCGGCGGGCCGAAGATCTCCGTCCTCGCCCTGCTGGCCCGTATCTGCACCGCGGCCCTGGCCCGCTACCCCGAGCTCAACTCCACGGTGGACACGCAGGCGCGGGAGGTCGTCCGGCTCGACCAGGTCCACCTCGGGTTCGCCGCGCAGACGGAGCGGGGTCTCGTCGTGCCCGTCGTCCGGGACGCACACACGCGCGACGCCGAGGCGCTGACCGCCGAGTTCGCCCGGCTGACCGAGGCGGCCCGCGCGGGCACCCTCGCCCTCACGGACGTCACCGGCGGCACCTTCACGCTGAACAACTACGGAGTGTTCGGCGTCGACGGCTCCACGCCGATCATCAACCACCCCGAGGCGGCCATGCTCGGTGTCGGCCGCATCGTGCCCAAGCCGTGGGTGCACGAGGGTGAGCTGGCGGTGCGTCAGGTCGTCCAGCTCTCGCTCACCTTCGACCACCGGGTCTGCGACGGCGGCACGGCGGGCGGCTTCCTGCGGTATGTGGCGGATTGCATGGAACAACCGGCGGTTCTGCTGCGCACCCTCTGACCGCCCGGCGATCACACCCCGATTGCCCGGCGTCCCCACGTTCCCTGTGATCGCGACGGCACGCATACTCGGGGGGTGACCGCCCACGAGCCTTCACCGGACGCCGAGTACGCCGAGCACGCCACGGACCTCCCGTACGACGCCGTCGTACTCGCCGGTGGTGCCGCCAAGCGGCTCGGCGGTGCGGACAAGCCCGGGGTGCGCGTGGGCGGACGGGCCCTGCTCGACCGGGTGCTCGGCGCCTGCGCCGACGCGCGCACCACCGTCGTCGTCGCCGAGCCCAGGCCGACCGCGCGGCCCGTGACCTGGGCGCGCGAGAGGCCGCCCGGCGGCGGACCGGTGGCCGCGCTCGCCGCGGGCCTGCGGCACACCACGGCCCAGGACGTCCTCGTCCTCTCCGCCGACCTGCCGTTCCTGACCGAGGAGACGGTACGGCGGCTGTTGACCGCCCTGCGTACCGGCGCCGCGGAGGGCGTGCTGCTCACGGACGCCGACGGCCGTGAGCAGCCGCTGGTCGCCGCGTACCGGGCGACCGCGCTGCGCCGGGAGCTGACGATGCTGGCCGGCGCGGCCTCCCGAAGCGGTTCCACCGCGGGCGGCGGCCTCACCGGGCTGCCACTGCGCCGGCTGACCGCGGGGCTCGGCCTCACCCGCGTCCCCGACCCCGTCGCGTCCTTCGACTGCGACACCTGGGACGACATCGCCACCGCCAGGGCACGGATCAGGGAGCATGAGCACGTGTTGGATGAATGGATCACCGCAGTCAAGGACGAGCTGGGCATCGACCTGGACGTCGACACCGGCGCCCTGCTCGACCTCGCCCGTGACGCCGCCCATGGCGTGGCACGGCCCGCGGCCCCGCTGACCACCTTCCTCGTCGGCTACGCTGCCGCGCTGGCCGGAGGCGGTCCGGAGGCGGTGGCCGAGGCGTCCCGCAAGGCCGCCGTCCTCGCCCTGCGCTGGGCCGACGAGACCGCCGCCGCCAAGCCCGACGTGGCCCCCGACGCCACTCCCGCTCCCCGCCCGGACGCCGGATGACCGCCCGCGCCACCCGCACCGGCGAGGACGCCGAGGATCTCGACGTCGAGGAGGTGCTCGCCCTCGTGAAGGACAACGGCCATAGCGCCGGTGACCACGTGCCCGCCCCCGCCCCGCGAGGCGACCGGCGCGGCGTGGCACCCACCCCGGCCGCCGCACCGCACTCCCGTCCCCGGGCCACCCCCTGGCCCGAGGCCCGCGCGCTCGCCGCCCGCGCCCCCCGCCCCGGCGCCCCCGTCTCCACGACCCTCGACGCCGCTCTCGGCCTCGCCCTGGCAGCCCCCCTGCCCGCCCTCACCGACCTCCCGTCCTTCGACACCTCCGCGATGGACGGCTGGGCGGTCGCCGGCCCCGGCCCCTGGGACGTACGGGACGAGGACATCCTGGCCGGGCACGGCGAACCCGAGCCCCTCACCGACGGCGAGGCCGTCCGGATCGCCACCGGCGCCCGTGTCCCGGCCGACACCTCCGCCGTCCTGCGCAGCGAGCACGGCCGCACCGACGACAAGGGCCACCTGCACGCCACCCGGGAGGTGGTCCAGGGCCAGGACATCCGACCGCGCGGCCAGGAATGCCGGGCCGGCGATCCGCTCCTCCCGGCCGGCACCCTCGTGACCCCGCCCGTCCTGGGCCTCGCCGCCGCCGCCGGGTACGACACCCTCGGCGTCGTACACCGCGCGCGTGTCGACGTGTTCGTCCTGGGCGACGAACTGCTCACCGAGGGCACCCCGCACGACGGGCTGATCCGCGACGCGCTCGGCCCGATGCTCCCGCCCTGGCTGCGCGCGCTCGGCGCCGAGGTGACCGCCGTACGCCGGCTCGGCGACGACGCCGACGCCCTGCGCGAGGCGATCACCACCTCCGGCGCCGACCTGATCCTCACGACCGGCGGCACCGCCGCCGGCCCCGTCGACCACGTCCATCCCACCCTGCGCCGCATCGGCGCGGAGCTTGTGGTGAACGGTGTGCGGGTGCGCCCCGGCCACCCCATGCTGCTGGCGCGCACCAAGGAGAACCAGCACCTCGTCGGCCTGCCCGGCAATCCCCTGGCGGCCGTCTCCGGCCTGCTGACGCTGGCCGAGCCGCTGCTGCGGACCCTCGCGGCACGCCCCGCGCCGGAGCCGTACACGCTGCCCTTGCAGGACGAGGCGCACGGGCATCCGTACGACACCCGGCTGATCCCCGTCGTGCTGCGCGGCGATCGGGCCGTGCCGCTGCACTACAACGGCCCGGCCATGCTGCGCGGCATCGCGGTGGCCGACGCGCTGGCCGTCGTGCCGCCCGGCGGCACACAAGCCGGCCAGGAGGCCGAACTTCTCGACCTGCCCTGGGCGAGCGCCGGGATCGGGGTGTGTTTCACGTGAAACTTCCGGGCCAGGACGCGATCGCCCGCCAGGCCGACGAACACCTGGTGACCCATCGGGTGAAGCTGCCGCGCAAAGTGGTGGAGCACCCCTTCCGCCAGGTGGCCAGACGGGTGCTCATGGCGCTGCTGGTGCTCGTGGTGACCGCTCTGATCGTCTACGTCGACCGTGACGGCTACAACGACAACTCCGACCAGTCCGTGGACTTCCTGGACGCCTGGTACTACGCGACCGTCACCCTCTCCACCACGGGTTACGGCGACATCACCCCGGTCAGTGACGCCGCCCGGCTCGTCAACATCTTCGTCGTCACACCTCTGCGCGTGCTGTTCCTGATCATCCTGGTCGGCACCACGCTCGAAGTCCTCACCGAACGGACCCGGGAGGAATGGCGACTCAACCGCTGGAGGTCCACCTTGCGCGACCACACCGTCGTCATCGGCTTCGGCACCAAGGGGCGGTCGGCGATCCAGACCGTCTGCGCGACGGGACTGAAGAAGGAGCAGGTCGTCGTGGTCGACCCGAGTTCCAAGGTGATCGACGCGGCGACCGCCGAGGGCTACGCCGGAGTCATGGGGGACGCCACGCGCAGCGAGGTGCTCAAGCGGGCCGAGGTGCACCGGGCCCGGAAGATCATCATCGCCACGCAGCGCGACGACACGGCCGTGCTGGTGACGCTGACCGCCCGGCAGCTCAACAAGGGCGCGAAGATCGTGGCCGCTGTGCGGGAGGAGGAGAACGCGCCGCTGCTGAAGCAGTCCGGCGCCGACGCGGTGATCACCAGCGCCAGCGCCGCCGGACGGCTGCTCGGACTGTCCGTGCTCAGCCCCGCGGCCGGCATGGTCATGGAGGACCTGATCCAGCAGGGCAGCGGGCTCGACATCATCGAGCGGCCGGTCATAAAGGCCGAGGTGGGCCGGAACCCGCGCGAGACGGACGACCTGGTGGTGAGCGTCGTCCGCGGGCACCGGGTGCTCGGCTACGACGATCCGGCCGTCGGGGCGCTGCAATTGACGGACCGCCTGATCACGATCGTGCGGGCGACGCCGGCCAGGCACGTCGCGCCCGACGTCCGCCCGATTCCCCAGGACTGACGGGCGAGACCGCGCCCGACGTCCGCCGGTCCCCCGCGGCCGACGGCTGACGGCTGACGGACGAGGGCCGTCAGCCGACTGAGCCGGCCGCGAGGGACCGGCACCTCCTACTTGCGGTTGTACAGCCGCATCGTGATCGGCCCGAAGACCAGCACGAACAGGGCCGACCAGCCCAGCGACCAGGCGACCTCGTCGGCCGGCCAGTCGCCGCCCATCAGACCGCGCACCGCCGACGCCAGATGCGTCACCGGGCTGTTGTTGACGAAGGCCTGAAGCCAGCCCGGCATGGTCTTCGGGTCGACGAAGACGTTGGACAGGAAGGTCAGCGGGAAGATCACCATCATGCTGACTCCCATCACCGACTTCTCGGTGCGCAGCATCAGCCCGAACATCGTCCAGATCCACGAGAAGGCGAACGAGAAGACGACCAGCAGGGCGATCCCGGCCAGGACGCCGCCGACCCCGCCGTCCGGGCGGTAGCCGAGGATCAGACCGACGGTCAGCATCACCACGGACGCGATCGTGTAGCGCAGGGCGTCGCCGAGGAGATAGCCGACCATCACCGACGGCCGCCAGATGGGCAGCGTGCGGAACCGGTCGAAGACGCCCTTCTCGATGTCCGTGTTGACCGAGACGCCGGTGTACATCGTGATCATCACGACCGACATCACCAGGATGCCCGGCAGCAGGAACTGGATGTACTCCTTCGGGGACCCGGCCAGGGCGCCCCCGAACAGGTACGTGTACATCAGCACCATCATGATCGGGAACGCCGTGACGTCGAAGAGCTGCTCCGGCACGTGCTTGATCTTGAGCATGGCCCGCCAGCCGAAGGTCAGCGAGGCCGACAGCGCGCTCGGGCGCGGCGGACGCTCACCGGCGACGAGCAGCGCGGCGAGCGACTCGGCGCTGACAGGGGCGAGGTCCTTGGTGTCGGTGGTGGTCGCGGTGCTCATGCTGCTGCCTCGCTCGTCTTCTCGTTGACCTTGGTGTCGTGTCCGGTGAGGGCGAGGAAGACCTCGTCCAGGCTGGGCTGTCCCAGCGAGAAGTTGTCGACGGTGATGCCACCGCGGGCCAGCTCGGCCAGTGCCCGGGCCGCCTGCTCGGCCGCGCCCCGCCCGTTGGCCGCCCCGCCCCCGACGCGGGCCGTCAGCGCCACCGGATCGGGTTCCAGCTGCACGTCCGCGTCCAGGGTCAGCCGCAGCACCTCCTGCGCCTGCGGTCGCTGGGCCGGATCACGCAGCCGCAGATGGACGGACCCCGCGCCCACGGACGCCTTCAGCTCGCCCTTCGTCCCCTCGGCGATCACCTTGCCCTGGTCGATGACGGCGATCCGGGACGCAAGCTGGTCTGCCTCGTCGAGGTACTGGGTGGTCAGCAGCACGGTGGTGCCCTGGGCGACGACCGCGCGCACGATGTCCCACACCTGGTTGCGGCTGCGCGGGTCGAGGCCGGTCGTCGGCTCGTCGAGGAAGAGCAGGTCGGGCGTGTTGAGAATGGAGGCGGCGATGTCGATGCGGCGCCGCATGCCGCCGGAGTAGTGCTTGACCTGCTTCGCGGCCGCGTCGGTGAGGCCGAAGGCCTCCAGCAGCTGCCCGGAGCGCTCGCGCGCGGCCTTCTTGCCCTGGCCGAGGAGGCGGCCCAGCAGGACCAGGTTCTCGGTGCCGGTGAGGTCCTCGTCCACGGACGCGTACTGGCCGGTGAGGCTGACCCGGCCGCGGACCTCGTCGGCCTCGCGGACGACGTCGTGGCCGAAGACGTGGGCCTGACCGCCGTCCGGCCGGAGCAGCGTGGCGAGCATCTTCACCGTGGTCGTCTTGCCGGCGCCGTTCGGGCCGAGGACGCCGTAGACCGTGCCGGCCGGCACCGCGAGGTCGACTCCGTCGACGGCCCGTGTCTCGCCGAACGTCTTCACCAGGCCTGCGGTCTCGATGGCCAGGCCGGACGTGTGCTGGCTCATGGTGGGTGTCCTTCCGCGTTCTTGGGTGACGCATGGGATGACCTTCACCGTCGCGCAAACTCATCGGTCGCGCACAGCGATTTTTCGTGGATCGGTCCAAGGGCGGAGGGAGAGACCGGCCGGGGACGCAGAGCACCCCGCCTGGAGACCGAGGAAAGCGTGGACCGTGACCTGGGGGACGCGTGGACCGTGACCGGGAGGGGCCCGCCCCGAGACCGAGGGCGGCTGGGCCCGTGGACCGAGCCAGGCAACCGGCCGGTGACCGACGGACATCGCACGGGGGCCGGACACGCCCCGGCCAGTGATCGCCGGACATCGCACGGGGGACCGACGGGTAGCGTCCCTTTCATGTATGCGATCACGATTCCCGAACCTGGTGGGCCCGAGGCGCTGGTATGGGACGAGGTCCCGGATCCCGTGCCCGGCGAGGGCGAGGTGCTGGTCGAGGTGACGGCCGGCGCCGTCAACCGTGCCGACATCCTCCAGCGGCAGGGCTTCTACGACCCGCCGCCCGGCACCTCTCCCTACCCCGGCCTGGAGTGCTCCGGTCGGATCGCCGCGCTCGGGACCGGCGTCTCCGGCTGGTCCATCGGCGACGAGGTGTGCGCCCTGCTCGCGGGCGGCGGCTACGCGCAGAAGGTCGCCGTCCCGGCCGGCCAGCTGCTGCCTGTGCCGGAGGGACTCGAGCTCAGGCAGGCCGCGGCGTTGCCCGAGGTGGTCTGCACGGTCTGGTCGAACGTCTTCATGGTCGCCCATCTCCGCCCCGACGAGACCTTGCTGGTGCACGGCGGTTCCAGCGGCATCGGCACGATGGCGATCCAGCTCGCCAAGGCCGTCGGCGCCAGGGTCGCCGTCACCGCCGGCACGAAGGAGAAGCTGGACCGCTGTGCCGAACTGGGCGCCGACATCCTGATCAACTACCGGGACCAGGACTTCGTCGAAGAGATCAGGAACGCCACCGACGGCGCGGGCGCGGACGTCATCCTCGACAACATGGGCGCCAAGTACCTCGACCGCAACGTGAGGGCCCTCGCCGTCCACGGCCGTCTCGCGATCATCGGGATGCAGGGCGGCATCAAGGGCGAGCTGAACATCGCCACGCTCCTGAGCAAGCGGGCCGCGATCAGCGCGACCTCGCTCCGGGCCCGCCCGCTCGGCGAGAAGGCGACGATCGTGGCGGCGGTACGTGAGCATGTCTGGCCGCTGCTGGAGGCCGGCCACGTACGTCCGGTCGTCGACCGCGAGGTCCCGATGAGCGACGCGGCCGCCGCACACCGGGTGGTGGAGGAGAGCGGCCACATCGGAAAGGTCCTGCTCGTCACCCCGTAGGGCACGGCCGGCCTCAGGGCGCTCCCCGCCGCACCCGGAGCGCGACGAACGCGAGACCCAGGCCGAGCCCGACGAGGATGAGTCCGCTGCCGAGCGGCAGGATGGGCAGTCGCGGCTCGGCGGCCCGCCGTACGCCCCGCGGCGGCGCGGACGGCATGAGGGCGGTCTCCCGGGGTGCTCTCGGTACGGCGGTGACGGCGCCGTCCGCCCGGCCGTCGAGGTCGCCGTCCACGCCGCCGTCCGCGTCTTCGTCGACGTTCAGGACGTTCTCTTCCTCCGGCGCCGGTTCCGACTCGACCGGGACCCGCCGCCCCGGCCGCTCCCGCCCCTCACCCGCCCGGCTCCCGGCCCGGGAGGGCGGGGCGGCGGACGGGGAGGGGGCGACGGAGGCGGAGGCCGAGGGGGAGGTCGAGGGGGAGGCCGACGCGGAGGCGCGCATCGGTCCGTGGGGAGCCACGGAACCCGGCGGTGAGCCGGAGGCGGACTCCTCCGCGCCGGCGGCGGCGACTCCCTCCGCCTCCGCGCTGACGGCCGGCGACGACTCGACGCGGTGCACCGTGCCCCTCCCGGACGCGGACGATCCCGAGCCCGTCGGCACGACCCCGGACGCGGACCCGGATGCGGATGCGGACACGACCCCGTAGGCGGACGCACCCCCGTACGGGGACACGACCCCGCCCGCCCCCGCCACGATGAGCAGTACCGTCGCCCGCGCCCATGGAGTCACGGGGCCAGCCTGACATTTGCCAACCTTCCCGGCACTCCGGGCTGGGCCGGAGGGTCGATGGGGGGCGTGGACGGTGGATCAGCCCTTAACGGGGGCACGACGGTGGTGAGGTGGAGCGGTGCGAGAGAATGGCGGCATGGAGATGCCGAGGAACGAACGGTCGACGGAGAACCCGCAGATCCTGGTCGTGGGCCAGGACGGGATGGCTCTCGGCGGCAAAGGAGACGAGGACTCCCGCCAGGTTCCGGTGACGGAGATGGTCGAGCAGCCCGCGAAGGTCATGCGGATCGGGAGCATGATCAAGCAGCTGCTGGAGGAAGTCCGCGCGGCTCCCCTGGACGAGGCGAGCCGGGTGCGGTTGAAGGAGATCCACGCCAGCTCGGTGAAGGAACTGGAGGACGGCCTGGCTCCCGAGCTCGTCGAGGAGCTGGAGCGGATCTCCCTCCCCTTCACGGAGGACACGACTCCGAGCGACGCGGAGCTGCGTATCGCGCAGGCCCAGTTGGTCGGCTGGCTGGAAGGTCTCTTCCACGGGATCCAGACCACCCTGTTCGCCCAGCAGATGGCCGCGCGGGCCCAGCTCGAACAGATGCGCCGCGCCCTTCCGCCGGGCATCGGCGGCCAGGAGGACGGTGACGACCCGCGCGCGGGCGGCCGTTCGGGAGGCCCGTACCTGTAGGTCTGTAGGTCCGAGAAGCGTGTGGGGCCCGGCAGTCGGATGCTGCCGGGCCCCACACGCTTGTGCCCTATGTCCCCGCGGGGTTGCCGGTGGACACGTCGAACTGCATCTTCGGCGGGTCCTTCGGGTCGAAGTCGGTGCCCGCCTCGGGGAACTGCTTCATGACGGTGCCGTCGCCCCAGGTGTTCTCGTCCACCTTGTTCTGGGCGTAGTTCCAGCCGGCGTCCTGGAGGCACTTGAGGACCGAGTCCCAGTTCTTGTACTGGAAGTTCGGCATCTTCACCTGGTCCGGATCGCTGCCCGACTCCTCCGGCTCGGTGCACTCGGTCGCCTCGATCGTCCGCCCGGTCTCCGGCCCGCGGTAGCCCTCCACCGTGCTCGACGAGGCCGAGGGGGTGGCGCTGGTGTCCCCGCCCGCTTCGTCACCGTTGCCGCGGTTCATCAGCAAGGTCACGAGCAGTCCGCCCACCGCGACGATGGACACGACGATCGAACCGATGATCACCGGCCTGTTGCCCTTGCCGCCACCACCGCCGCCACCGCCGGAGTTCGCCGCCGCGTACTGGGGCGCGATGGTGTACGGCGGCTGGTTCGACGTGGCCTGCTGCGGCGCGTACGCGGCCGGGCCCGGCGTCTGGTAACCCGGCTGCTGCGGGTAGCCGTACGCCGGGGAGTGCGCCGACGGAGCCGGCGTGCCGTAGGGGTTCGGGGTCGGCTGGTAGGGCGTCTGGACGTTGCCCTGGGGCGGGGGCGGCGTCTGGTCGACCGGTGGGAACACCGCGGAGCCGACGCCCGCGCCGCTCGGCGTCTGGGCGCCGGGGACGATGCTCGGGGCGGTCGGCTGGTAGGACGAGGCCACGCGCAGGCACTCGTCGCGCATGGCTTCGGCGCTCGGGAAACGCTCGTTCGGGTTCTTCTTCAGCGCGCGGGCGATCAGCGCGTCCACGGCCGGTGGCAGCGCGCGGTTGATCGACGAAGGAGCGACCGGCTCCTCCTGCACGTGCGCGTACGCGATCGCCAGCGGCGAGTCCGCGTCGAACGGCAGCCGCCCGGTGACCAGCTGGAACAGCATGATGCCGACCGAGTACAGGTCGGAGCGGGCGTCCACCCCGCGCCCCAGCGCCTGCTCCGGCGAGAGGTACTGCGGGGTGCCGACGACCATGCCGGTCTGGGTCATCGAGGTGACCCCGGACTGCATGGCGCGCGCGATGCCGAAGTCCATTACCTTGACGACCCCGCGCTTGGTCATCATCACGTTGCCCGGCTTGATGTCCCGGTGGACCAGCCCCATCTCGTGGCTGATCTCCAGCGCCGCCAGCACGTCCGCGGTGATCTTCAGCGCCTTGTCGGCGGGCATCGCGCCGAACTGCCGTACGTCCTCGTCGAGCACCGAGCCCAGCGGGCGGCCCTCGATGTACTCCATGACGATGTACGGCATCGTCGTGCCGTCCAGCTCGTCCTCGCCGGTGTCGAAGACCGAGACGATGTTGGTGTGCGTGAGCTTGGCCACGGCCTGGGCCTCGCGGCGGAAGCGCTCGCGGAAGGCCTGCTCCCGGCCCAGCTCGGTGTGCAGGGTCTTGACCGCGACCTGCCGGTCGAGCACGGCGTCGTACGCGAGGTGGACCGAGGCCATGCCGCCCTCGCCGAGCAAGTCGCGCAGCTGGTAACGGCCGCCGGCCAGCGCCCGCCCCGCATACCGGCCGTGTGCGGCGTCCTGGCTCATGTTCTGCGTCCCCCATAGCCTTTCAGGCGCCGGCGCGTGCCGTTGATGCCGAGTCGTCGATCCCGACAGGATCCCGGAAGCCGTTGATCCAATGCGCTATTCCCGGCCAAGTCTGCCCGAGGGCACTGACACGTCAAGCTCGGTGCCCGTTCCGTGACCGTACGCGAAGGAAGCGTCGCGGAAGCGTTACAGCGGGTGTACGGACGGCACACAGGATTTGCACGCCGGTGGGGAGTACGGGTTTGATGGCCGGTCCGTCTCCGACCGGTCCCCGGGACCTTCCCGGACCGGCGGCTTGCGCGGAGGCTGTAGCGTGGCCGACGGAGACCGTAACAACACCGCGCGCACCGCGGGCAGAAACGACGGCGAGGACTGATGGCACAGCAGCAGCGCGCTCAGGGCCCGTCCGACCCCGAGGCGACTGGCGGCGGAATGTCAGATGCGCCGGAACTGTGGGGTAACGGCGGGCTGGTCGGGGACGGCCGGTACCGGCTGACCCGCAGACTCGGCCGGGGCGGCATGGCCGAGGTGTTCGCGGCCGAGGACGTGCGCCTGGGCCGCACCGTGGCGGTCAAGCTGCTGCGCGCCGATCTCGCCGAGGATCCCGTCTCCAAGGCCCGTTTCACCCGCGAGGCCCAGTCGGTGGCCGGGCTCAACCACCACGCGATCGTCGCCGTGTACGACTCCGGCGAGGACTTCGTGGGCGGCCAGTCCGTGCCGTACATCGTGATGGAGATCGTCGAGGGACGGACGATCCGCGACCTCCTCCTCAACGCCGAGGCGCCCGGTCCAGAGCAGGCGCTGATCATCGTCTCGGGGGTGCTGGAGGCGCTCGCCTATTCGCACCAGCACGGCATCGTGCACCGCGACATCAAGCCCGCCAACGTGATCATCACGCACAACGGCGCCGTGAAGGTCATGGACTTCGGCATCGCCCGGGCCCTGCACGGGGCGTCCACGACGATGACGCAGACCGGCATGGTCATGGGCACCCCGCAGTACCTCTCCCCGGAGCAGGCGCTCGGCAAGGCCGTCGACCACCGGTCCGACCTGTACGCGACGGGCTGTCTCCTCTACGAACTTCTCGCGCTGCGTCCGCCGTTCACCGGCGAGACCCCGCTGTCGGTCGTCTACCAGCACGTCCAGGACATCCCGACGCCCCCGTCCGAGGTCTCCGACGGCGTCCCGCCGGAGCTGGACGGTCTCGTCATGCGCTCGCTCGCCAAGGAGCCGGACGACCGGTTCCAGACGGCCGAGGAGATGCGCGGGCTGGTCCAGTACGGCCTACAGATGCTGTACGAGCAGGGCGGCCACACCGGCACCTGGAACACCGGCCCCGTCGACACGCACGACGGCCGGCACACTCCGGCGGCGGGCCTCGCCGGCACGGCCGTGATGGGACACGCCGGCGTGGACGCCTCCGGCACCACGCAGATCCCGCAGCAGATCCTGCCCGCCGGTTACGGCGGCGGGGACGACGGCGGCTTCGAGGGGCACGGCAACCGGGGCGGCGGCCGCGGCAAGCTGTGGATCCTCGCCGTGCTCGCGGTGGTCGCCATAGCGGCGGGCGTGGCGCTGGCGCTCCAGGGCGGCACCGGGAAGAGCGGCGGCACCGACACCACGAAGTCGCCGACCACCTCGCCGAGCGCCGACAAGCAGACGGCCAGCGAGACGCCGAGCGACGACCCGAGCGAAGAGCCCTCCGACACGACCACGGACAACGGGACGGGCACGGGGTCCGGTTCGGGCTACACGCCCCCGTACTCCGCGCCCGCCTACACGCCGTCGCAGTCGGCCCCGCAGGACCCGAGCACGGAGCCGTCGGACGAGGTGACGCCGTCGGAGCCGTCGGACGAGGTGACGCCGTCGGATCCGGTGACGCCGTCGGACGATCCGGTGGACGAGAGCCCTGACACCCTCGGGGGCGTCACGGGCAACGGCGGCACCGACGCCGGCGCGGAAGGCTGACCACAACGGCGTACACCGTCACGCGCGCGTGCGACCCGGAAACGGGCCGCACGCGCGCGTGCTTGTGCGACGGGCACTCCGACGGACAAGGCCTTCCGACGGACAAGGCCTTCGGACGGGCAACGCGTTCAGGTGGGCGAGGTCCTCGGCTGGGCAAGGCCGTCCGACGCGGACAGCGTTCCGCGAGCCGGGCGGCTCAGTCCGTGAAGGCGTCGCACACCGCGTCGTACTGCCGCGTCCACCAGACGGCGAGCGCCGAGGCCGCCGGGAACTGCGGGTCCGCGCGGGTGTCACCGCGTTCGTAGTGCCAGCGCAGCATCCAGAAGTCGTTCAGACGCTCCCACCACACCCGGTGTACGGCCGCCGCGAGCTGTGAGGGCGTGGCCCCGGCCGCCCGCCGGTACGCGCGCGCGTAGGCCCGTACCTTCGGCAGGTCCAGGCTGCCGACGGGCAGCACGAAGAAGATCGCGGCGGCGCGTACGGCCTCCTCCGCGCGGGGTTTCACGCCGAGCCGGTCCCAGTCGACGATCGCGGCCGGGGCGTCTCCCCTGTAGAGCAGGTTGAACGGGTGGAAGTCCCCGTGCACCCAGCCCACCGAGCTCCCGCACGGCGGCCGCCGGTCGGCGTGCCGCTCCAGCAGCGTGCGCCGCTCCTGGAGCCGGTGGCGGGCCAGCTCGTCGAAGGCGTCGGCGGGATGGTGGCGGCGCACCCGGGCGAGCAGCCGGTCGATGAGGGCGAAGGTGTCGGCGGGATCGGGACTGCCGACGGGGTGGAGGGCGTCGGCCGGCTGCCCGGGCCCGCTTGCCCCCGAGGCGAGTGAGGCAGCGGAGGAAGCAGTGGAGGCCTCAGAGGCGCCGGTGGCGATGGGGGCCCTTGAGGCCGCTGAGACTGTGGGGACTTCCGCACCCACGGCAGCCCGCGTCCGCGCCGCCTGCGACGGCAGCAGGACGCGCGCCCGTGCCTGCCTCGGCATCACGTGTTCCAGGCTGGCGTGCACCACCCCGAGCAGGGCCCCGAGCCGTCCGCACTGGGCGGTGGTCAGCTGACCGCCGTGGCGGTGGCGGCCGTCGATCCAGGGGTGCAGGGCGTAGGCGTGGCCGCCGACGACCGCGACCGTGCGGCCGTCCCGGCCGGTCAGCGGCGGGGCCACCGGGACGCCGAGGTCGGCCAGCCGCTGGGTGGCCCGGTGCTGGCGGGCGATCGCGGCGGGATCGGCGGTCTCCGGGTCGAAGTGGTGCTTGAGGAAGTAGCGCCCGCGGGTCGTGCACAGGCGGTAGCCGCGGTTGAGCAGTCCCTGGTCGACGGGCTCGCAGGTGAGGGCGGACCCGGCGGCGTACTGGCGGAGGACGGCGCCCAGCGGGGGCGCGAGGGGTACGAGGGGTGGTACACAAGAGCGCGGCACGCTGCCCGATGCTAGGGCACACGAGACGCCCCTGAGCTGCGGGTTGTCACAGGCAGTCCCTTTCGGTCACGGTTCGTGCCGGAAGCGGTTCCGTCCTCGCGCGCGCGGTCGGCGTTAGGCAGGACGTGTGGTCTCGCGGTCGGAGAACTCTTCCCGTGACCTGGGTCACCGGGATAACGTGCCGTTGTTCCGGCCCCCTGCGAGGCTGTGACCAGGAACTGTTCCCGGTTTTGCGGATTTACTTGGATATCCAAGCAAAAACGCAGGTCAGGAGGGGTTTCACAGAAATGTGGAGCACTGGGTAACGTGCATTTTGCAGGGCGCTCGCCGGGGCACCTGTCACGCCTGTTCCCCACTGAGCCGCACCCACCCCGTGCGTCCGTGGGTCACAGGTGAGCCGCACTGGCACCCGGCGAACCCGGGTAGCCGGACCGACGGAGGAGCACACGTGACCGTGGACAGCACTGCCGCGCGCACACCGCGACGCAGCGCAGGTACGACCGCTACAAGCACGGCCGGCAAGCGCGCGACCGCGAAGAAGCCGTCGGCGACCGCGAAGAAGGCGCCGGACGGCGAGCCTCAGCTCGTCCAGTTGCTGACGCCCGAGGGCAAGCGCGTCAAGAGCGCCGCCTACGACAAGTACATCGCCGGCATCACACCGGAGGAGCTCCGCGGCCTGTACCGCGACATGGTGCTCACCCGCCGCTTCGACGCCGAGGCCACCTCCCTGCAACGCCAGGGCGAGCTGGGACTGTGGGCCTCGCTGCTCGGCCAGGAGGCCGCCCAGATCGGCTCCGGTCGCGCCACCCGCGCGGACGACTACGTCTTCCCGACCTACCGGGAGCACGGCGTCGCCTGGTGCCGCGGCGTCGACCCGGCCAACCTGCTCGGCATGTTCCGCGGCGTGAACAACGGCGGCTGGGACCCGAACAGCAACAACTTCCACCTGTACACGATCGTCATCGGTTCGCAGACCCTGCACGCCACCGGCTACGCGATGGGCGTCGCCAAGGACGGCGCGGACAGCGCGGTGATCGCCTACTTCGGCGACGGCGCCTCCAGCCAGGGTGACGTCGCTGAATCGTTCACCTTCTCCGCGGTCTACAACGCCCCGGTGGTGTTCTTCTGCCAGAACAACCAGTGGGCCATCTCCGAGCCCACCGAGAAGCAGACCCGCGTCCCGCTCTACCAGCGTGCGCAGGGCTACGGCTTCCCCGGCGTCCGCGTCGACGGCAACGACGTACTGGCCTGCCTCGCGGTGACCAAGTGGGCGCTGGAGCGCGCTCGCGGCGGCGAGGGCCCGACCCTGGTCGAGGCGTACACGTACCGCATGGGCGCCCACACCACCTCCGACGACCCCACCCGCTACCGCCACGACGACGAGCGGGTCGCCTGGGAGGCGAAGGACCCGATCCTGCGCCTTCGCCGGTACCTGGAGGCCTCGAACCACACGGACGAGGCATTCTTCGCGGAACTGGAGACGGAGAGCGAGGCGTTGGGCAGGCGAGTACGCGAAGCGGTCCGGTCCATGCCGGACCCCGACCGCTTCGCCATCTTCGAGCACGCGTATGCGGACGGGCACACGCTCGTCGACGAGGAGCGAGCGCAGTTCGCCGCCTACCAGGCGTCGTTCGCCGAGGAAGAGGGGGGTAACTGACATGGCCGGCACCGTGACATCCGAGGCCGCGACGCACAGGGCCGCGACAACGACGACCATGGCGCTCGCGAAGGCGATCAACGAATCGCTGCGCACCGCCCTGGAGGCCGACCCCAAGGTCCTGGTCATGGGCGAGGACGTCGGCAAGCTCGGCGGCGTCTTCCGCGTGACGGACGGCCTGCAGAAGGACTTCGGCGAGAGCCGGGTGATCGACACCCCCCTCGCCGAGTCCGGCATCGTCGGCACGGCGATCGGCCTCGCCCTGCGCGGCTACCGTCCGGTCGTGGAGATCCAGTTCGACGGGTTCGTCTTCCCGGCCTACGACCAGATCGTCACCCAGCTCGCGAAGATGCACGCGCGCTCCCTGGGCAAGGTCAAGCTGCCGGTCGTCGTCCGCATCCCCTACGGCGGCGGCATCGGCGCGGTGGAGCACCACTCCGAGTCCCCGGAGTCACTGTTCGCGCACGTGGCGGGCCTGAAGGTGGTCTCCCCGTCCAACTCGTCGGACGCCTACTGGATGCTCCAGCAGGCCATCCAGAGCGACGACCCGGTGATCTTCTTCGAGCCCAAGCGCCGCTACTGGGACAAGTCCGAGGTCAGCAAGGAGACCATCCCGGACCCGCTGCACACGGCGCGCGTGGTCCGCGAGGGCAGCGACCTGACTCTCGTCGCCTACGGCCCGATGGTGAAGCTCTGCCAGGAGGTGGCCGACGCCGCCGCCGAGGAGGGCAAGTCCCTGGAGGTCCTGGACCTGCGCTCGGTGTCCCCGCTGGACTTCGACTCCATCCAGGCGTCGGTGGAGAAGACCCGCCGCCTGGTCGTGGTCCACGAGGCACCGGTGTTCTTCGGCTCGGGCGCGGAGATCGCCGCCCGGATCACGGAGCGCTGCTTCTACCACCTGGAGGCTCCGGTGCTCAGGGTCGGCGGCTATCACGCCCCGTACCCGCCGGCCCGCCTGGAGGAGGAGTACCTGCCGGGCCTGGACCGGGTGCTCGACACCGTCGACCGTGCCCTGGCGTACTGAGGAGAGGGTCGTGACGACGATGACGGAAGCGTCCGTACGCGAGTTCAGGATGCCGGACGTGGGCGAGGGGCTCACCGAGGCCGAGATCCTCAAGTGGTACGTCCAGCCCGGCGACACGGTGACCGACGGCCAGGTGGTCTGCGAGGTGGAGACCGCGAAGGCGGCGGTGGAACTGCCGATCCCCTACGACGGCGTCGTACGGGAACTCCGCTTCCCCGAGGGCACCACGGTGGACGTGGGCACCGCGATCATCGCGGTGGACGTGGCGGGCGGCGGCGCGGCCGCCGTGGAGCCGGGGCCCGGGGTGCCGCAGCAGGAGGAGCCCCGGCAGGACGCCGGGCAGGGGCAGCCGAAGCCCCAGCAGTCCACGTCGGCGGGCTCCGGCCGCCAGCCGGTCCTGGTCGGCTACGGCGTGGCGGTCTCCTCGACCAAGCGGCGCCCCCGCAAGGGCCCGGAGATCCCGGTCCAGGAGGCGTCCACGGCCATCCAGGCGGAGCTGAACGGCCACGGGGGCGCGGCCGGCGCGGTCAGGGCCCGTCCGCTGGCCAAGCCGCCGGTGCGCAAGCTGGCCAAGGACCTGGGTGTCGACCTCGCGACGGTCGTCCCGTCCGGTCCGGACGGCATCATCACCCGCGAGGACGTGCACGCGGCGGTGGCTCCGCCGAAGCCGGCCCCCGAGCCGGTCGCGGAGCCCGCTGTGCCCGCCGTGTCCGCGCCCGTGGTGCCGGCCGTGCCGTCCGACGGGGCGCGTGAGACCCGCGTCCCGGTCAAGGGTGTCCGCAGGGCCACGGCGGCGGCGATGGTCGGCTCGGCGTTCACGGCGCCGCACGTGACGGAGTTCGTGACGGTCGACGTCACCCGGACGATGAAGCTGGTCGAGGAGCTCAAGCAGGACAAGGAGCTCCAGGGTCTGCGGGTCAACCCGCTGCTGCTGATCGCCAAGGCCCTGCTGGTCGCGATCCGGCGCCACCCGGACATCAACGCGTCCTGGGACGAGGCGAACCAGGAGATCGTGGTCAAGCACTACGTCAACCTGGGCATCGCGGCGGCCACCCCCCGCGGCCTGATCGTGCCGAACATCAAGGACGCCCACGCCAAGACCCTGCCGCAGCTGGCGCAGGCGCTGGGCGAGCTGGTGGCGACGGCACGCGAGGGCAGGACGTCCCCGGCCGCGATGCAGGGCGGCACGGTGACGATCACCAACGTCGGCGTCTTCGGCGTCGACACGGGCACGCCGATCCTCAACCCCGGCGAGTCCGCGATCCTCGCGGTCGGCTCGATCAAGCTCCAGCCGTGGGTGCACAAGGGCAAGGTGAAGCCCCGTCAGGTGACGACCCTGGCCCTCTCCTTCGACCACCGCCTGGTGGACGGGGAGCTGGGTTCGAAGGTCCTCGCGGACGTGGCGGCGATCCTGGAACAGCCGAAGCGGTTGATCACCTGGGCGTGAGGTGCCGGTGCCCCCGTCCCGGACGGGGGCACCGGCACAGGTGAAGGGCCCCTCGCCGGAAGCGAGGGGCCCTTCATCCGTGTGGTCCGCGAACGACGTGTGCCGTTGTCAGCCCAGCCTGGCGAAGCCGTAGTTGAGCAGCTTCTTCGCGTCCGTCTCCCGCTGGGTCGCGCTGGTGGAGGAGAGGACCGTGCCGTAGACCGTCTTGCCGTTGCGGGTGGCGGCGAAGACGAGGCAGTACCCGGCCTCGGAGCCGGAGCCGGTCTTCACGCCGATGGCGCCGCTGTAGTTGCTGAGCAGGGTGTTGGTGTTCTTCCACGTGGCCATCGTGCGGGTGCTGCCCGTCTTGGTGATGGTCTTCGCGGTGTACGCCTTCGTCTTCACGATCGTGCGGAACGAGGAGTTCTTCATCGCGCTGCTGGCGAGCTTCGTCAGGTCCTTCGGCGTGGAGTAGTTCGCTCCGTTGCCGATGCCGTCGAACGAGTCGAAGTGCGTGTTCGTCAGCCCGAGGCTCTTCGCGTTGGCGTTCATCTTGCCGATGAACGACTTGACGCGGGCGGCGCGCGTGGTGCCCGAGCCGAACTTGTCGGCCAGCGCGTACGCGGCGTCGCAGCCCGAGGGCAGCATCAGCCCGTACAGGAGCTGGCGGACGGTGACCTTGTCACCGACGATCAGCCGGGCGGACGAGGCGCCCTTCGACACGATGTAGTCGCTGTACGCCTTCTGGATCGTCACCTTGGCGTCGAGGTTCAGGTTCGGCTGCGCCAGGACGACCTTCGCGGTCATGATCTTCGTCGTGGAGCCGGTGGAACGCCTCGTGGTCGCGGCCTTGCTGTACAGACCTGCGCCGTTCGCGTTGTTCATCACGTAGCCGCCCTTGGCGGCGATCGTCGGCGCGGCGACGGCCTGCGCGGGGGCCGCGGTGAGGGCTCCGGTCGTGAGCACGGCGCCGACGGTCACGGTGACAGCGGCGGCTCGGCGGAAGCGGGCGACCTTGAAGCCGCCCTTGATGCCGGTTATCAACTGAGATACCCCGATTGTCTCGAATGCCCGTGAAATGCGGCCGGGTTGACGTGTGGCGAGGAAAGTGGGGCCGCAGGTGTGTGACATGTAACTAGCACAGAAGGTTGTGCTGTTGCTGGGCCGGGGTGGGGATCTTTGCCGGAAGGTGCCCCTTTCGTGTGACGCGGCACCCGCCACTGTCCCGTATGCCGGACGAGCCGCCGTCATGGGTACGTGTTGTATCTATGATGTCCGCATGAGTCTGGCCGTGAAGCACCCTCCCGCCGCCGACCGTGTCTACACCCACGTCAAGCAGGGCGTTCTCGACCGCCGTTACGAAGGCGGCACCCTCCTCACCGAGGGCGAGCTCGCCGAGGCCGTCGGCGTCTCCCGGACTCCCGTACGGGAAGCGCTGCTCCGGCTGGAGGTGGAAGGGCTGCTCAAGCTCTACCCGAAGAAGGGAGCGCTCGTCCTGCCCGTCTCCGCCCAGGAGATCAAGGACGTCGTCGAGACCCGCTTCCTGGTCGAGGAGCACGCGGCGCGCAAGGCCGTACCGCCGCCCGCCGGGCTCATCGAGCGGCTGGAGGCGCTGCTGGCCAGGCAGAAGGAGCAGGCCGCCGCCGGCGACCTCGCGGGGGCCGCCGTCACCGACCGCAGCTTCCACGCCGAGATCGTCCGCAGCGGCGGCAACGAGATCCTCTCCCGGCTCTACGACCAACTCCGCGACCGGCAGCTGCGCATGGGCGTCGCCATCCTGCACTCCCACCCCGACCGGGTGGCCAAGACCCTGACCGAGCACGAGGAGATTCTCGACGCGCTGCGCTCCGGGGATCCGGAGGTCGCGGTCGACGTCGTCCACCGGCACGTCGGCTGGTTCGCGCACCTGGCGCGGGGTGAGGTGCGATGAGTTCGTCGTCCGTCACCGTGCCGGGTGACCCGCCCGGCGGCCGGCGCGCGATGGCCGTGTGGGGCGTCGGCGTCTCCGTCTACTTCGTCGCCGTCATCTTCCGTACGTCCCTGGGGGTCGCCGGCCTCGACGCGGCCGACCGCTTCCAGGTGAACGCCTCGGCGCTGTCGACCTTCTCCATCCTCCAGCTCCTGGTCTACGCGGGCATGCAGATACCCGTCGGTCTGCTGGTCGACCGGCTCGGCACGAAGAAGGTGCTGGCCCTGGGCGCGGTCCTCTTCACGGTCGGGCAGCTCGGGTTCGCCTTCTCCCCGTCGTACGGCATGGCCCTCGCCTCGCGCGCGCTGCTGGGCTGCGGCGACGCCATGACCTTCATCGCCGTGCTGCGGCTCGGCTCCCGGTGGTTCCCGGCCCGGCGCGGCCCGATGGTCGCTCAGTCCGCGGGGCTGATCGGCATGGCGGGCAACCTGGTGTCCACCCTCGTCCTGGCGCGGCTGCTGCACGGCGTCGGCTGGACGGCGGCCTTCGCGGGCAGCGCGCTCGCCGGAGCCGTCGTCCTGGTGCTTCTGCTGCTGTTCCTGAAGGACCACCCCGCGGGGTACGAGCCGCAGCCGTTCCCGCACCAGGGGGTGAAGTACGTGCGCCGGCAGATCGCCGCGTCCTGGCGTGAGCCGGGGACGCGGATGGGGCTGTGGGTGCACTTCACGACCCAGTTCCCGGCGATGGTGTTCCTGCTGCTGTGGGGGCTGCCCTACCTGGTCGAGGCGCAGGGACTGTCGCGGGCCACGGCGGGGGAGCTGCTGACACTCGTCGTGCTGTCGAACATGGTGATCGGGCTGGTGTACGGGCAGGTCATCGCCCGGCACCACGGGGCCCGGCTGCCCCTGGCGCTGGGCACCGTGGGGGCGACGGCGCTGATGTGGGCGGTGACGCTGGCGTACCCCGGCGAGCACGTGCCCATGTGGCTGTTGATCACGCTGTGCGCGGTGATGGGGGCGTGCGGGCCCGCGTCGATGATCGGGTTCGACTTCGCGCGGCCGGCGAATCCGCCGGAGCGGCAGGGGACCGCCTCCGGGATCACCAACATGGGCGGCTTCGTCGCCTCGATGACGACGCTGTTCGCGATCGGGGTGCTGCTGGACGCGACCGGGGACGACTACCGCGTCGCGTTCTCGGCGATGTTCGTGCTCCAGGCGGTCGGGGTCGGCCAGATCCTGCGGCTGCGCGGGCGCACGGCCCGGCGGGAACGGGAACGGCTGGTCGCCAGCCGGGTGGAGACGGTGCACGTCCCCGCGTAGCGGCCGGCGTCGGCGCGGGCGTTCCGGGGGCCACCGCCCCCAGCGCACCGCCCCGGCCCGTACGGCCCTGCCCTCCCACCGTGTCCGCCCAACGGACAGGCCGAGCGCACCGACCGGCCCTGCCGTCCCGCTACGGCGTCACGGAGAAGTTCCGCAGGATCGCACCGGTGAGCGCCGGATCCCCCTCCGCCTTCACGCGGTCCGCCGCCTGCTCCGGGGTCACGCGCCCGCAGGCCAGCCGGACGTAGGTCTCCCAGTCGAGGCTCAGGGTGGCGGCGGGGCCCAGCGCCGGGGTGGACTCGAGCGTGCCGCGGCCCTGGATGTCGACGCGGATGGTGCGCAGGAACTCGATGGGCCCGTGCACGTCGAAGACGACCGCCGAGCTGCGCGGGGCGTCGGCCTTGACCGCGACGACGTCGGGGAGCGCGGCGAGCAGCACGTCACGGGCGATGTGCGCGCCGGGGGAGTCGAGGTTGCCGGGGTGGCCCAGCGCGGTGCGCAGGTCCTGTTCGTGCACCCACACGTTGAACGCGTGGCTGCGCATGGCGTCCTCGAGGGTGAGTTCCGTGCCCAGCGGGCCGCGCACCTTGGTGCCCGGGTCGCGCGACTCGTTGCGCAGCTGGCGGTTGCGGCGGATGACCACGTACTCCAGCTCGGAGGTCATCTCGGGCGCGGTGTGGTGGCGCCGGACGTCGACCTGCATCTCCATGTAGCGCTGGTGGTCGTTGGTGACGTGGAACAGGTCGCGCGGCAGGGTGTGGATGGGGCGCGGGTCGCCGAGCATCTCGCAGTCCAGGCCGATGACGTGGGAGACCACGTCCCGCACCGACCAGCCGGGGCATGGGGTGCGCCGGTTCCACTCCCCCTCCACGAGCGGCAGTACCAGCTCGGATATCGCGTCGATGGAGTGGGTCCAGGCGTCGGCGTAGGGCTGGAGAGTGGGATGCAGACTCACGGAACGGGACCCCTCGGCGGTCGGTACTGGGCGGTTGTGACGGCGGCGTTGCCTGCGGGAGGTGGCTGTCGGCGGATGTCTTGGGAGTCCCCCGATTCGCGACTGCGCTCGAAGCGGGGGACCCCCAAGTTACGCTGCTCCAAGGCACCCCGGCAGTGCTTTCGTGTGACGATCGTAGGCCCGAGTGAACGGCTCGAATGCCAGGACGGTGGTAGTGTGCGCGCCTCTCTGATCCAAGTCGCCGTCGACGACGGCGAATCGGCCGACTCCCGACGGCGGCGCGTGGCCGCCCTGGTACGAGGTCAGGCCGGAGCCGATCTCGTCGTGCTGCCGGAGTTGTGGACCACGGGAGCCTTCGCCTTCGAGGAGTTCGCACGCGAGGCCGAGCCGCTCGAAGGGCCCACCTACGAGGCCATGGCCAAGGCGGCGAGCGACGCGGGCGTATGGCTGCACGCGGGCTCGATTCCCGAACGCGACCCCGAGGGGCCCCTCTACAACACCTCCCTCGTCTTCTCCCCCTCCGGCGACCTGGCCGCCGCCTACCGCAAGATCCACCGCTTCGGCTTCGACAAGGGCGAGGCCGTGCTGATGGGCGCGGGGAGCGAGCTGGTGACGGTCCGTCTGCCGGAGACGACCCTCGGTGTGGCCACCTGTTACGACCTCCGCTTCCCCGAACTCTTCCGCGGCCTCGTCGACGCCGGCGCCGAGACCCTGGTCATCCCCGCGGGCTGGCCGGAGCGCCGCCGGGCGCACTGGACGCTGCTGGCTCAGGCGCGGGCGGTGGAGAACCAGGCGTTCGTGCTCGCGTGTGGAACGGCCGGGACGCACGCGGGGGTTCCGCAGGCGGGTCACTCGATCGTGGTCGATCCGTGGGGCGAGGTCCTGGCGGAGGCGGGCGCCGGCGAGGAGACCCTCACCGTGCACCTCGACCCGGCGAAGGTCGCGACGACCCGGGAACAGTTCCCCGCCCTCAAGGACCGGATGCTCGGGCTGAGCGCCCCCGGCCGTTAGCCCTCCCGCTCCTTCTCCGCCAGGTGGATCACGCACACCGCCACCGCGATCAGCAGCGCCGGGTCCGCGTCGTCCCGTACGACGTCGACGCCGTAGGTCTCGCGGACGCGCAGCCACCGGCGGGAGATCACGGCGAGGAGTTCGCCGTCGTACTCGACGGCGAACTCGCGGTCGAGGATCTTGCCGCTGACGTCGAGCTCGGTGCGGCCGTCCGCCAGGGCGACCCGGTAGTGGTTGCGCAGCAGCGACAGCCGCTTGCGCCGGATCGTCGCGAGCGGCTCGCCCTCGCGTTCGATCACCATGGTGTCCCTGAGGGCGAACATCTTCTGGCGGATGTCGATGAGGACGCGCCCCTGCGTGTCCTTCAGCTCGAAGGTGTCCCGCAGCCGCATCGCCTTGCCGTCGACGAGGAACACCCGGTTGCCCTGGTCGTCCTCGATCCAGTAGTCGTCACCGATGCCGAGGAGCCGGTCGCGCACGAGGAATCTCATGAGACCAGGGCTTCCCCGCCACCGGGTCCGAAACGCCGCCGGTAGGCCGACGGGCTGAGTCCGGTCTCGCGCCGTACCCGCGCGCGGAGGTTCGCGGCCGTCCCCAGCCCGCTCCTCGCCGCCACCACGTCGAGCCGCTCCTCCCCGCGCTCGATCAGCCGGCAGGCCAGTGCCACCCGCTCCCCGGTCAGCCAGGCCAGCGGGGTCGTGCCGAGCTGGGCGCGGAAGCGCCGGTGCAGTGTCGCGGGGGACACCGCCGCCCGCGCGGCCAGACCGGCCACCGTCAGCGGCTCCCCCAGCCGCTCCTGCGCCCACGCCAGCAGCGGACCGAGCGACTCGTCCGGAACGTGCGGCACCGGCCGCTCCACGAACTGCCGCTGGCCGCCGTCCCGGTGCGCGGCGAACACCAGCCGCCGGGAGACGTGGTTGGCCACCTCGGCGCCGTGGTCCCGGCGTACGACATGAAGGCCGAGGTCGAGGGCCGACGCGCTCCCCGACGCGGTCAGGATGTCGCCGTCGTCGACGAACAGCACGTCGGGTTCCAGCCGGACCCGCGGGAACCGTGCGCGGAAGGAGTCCGCCCACATCCAGTGGCAGGCCGCCCGCCGCCCGTCCAGCAGCCCGGCCTCCGCGAGCGTGAACGCGCCGGAGCAGAAGCCGACCAGCCGGGCGCCACGCGCGTACGCCCGGCGTACGGCTTCCAGGACGCGCGGGTCGCGCGGGGTGTCGGTGTCGGGCCGGTTCGGCACGATCAGCGTGTCCGCCCGGTCGACCGCCTCCAGGCCGGCGACGCCGGTGAGCGTGAAGAACCCGTCCCGCATCCGGGTCTCCGGCTCGGCGGCGCACAGCGCGAAGTCGTACAGCTCACGGCCCAGTTCGGGTCGGCGCAGCCCGAAGATCTCGATCGCGCAGCTCATCTCGAACGGGTTGGAGTTCTGGTCCACGACCAGGACCACGGTGTGCGGCTGCGAGGATCCTTTCGGCATGTGCGATTCCTAGCACTCGTACGCCGGTCCGGGCACCCCGCACGATGACCGCATGGAACCCATCGCGCTGTCCGACGCCCTCGCCTCCTTCACCGAGCGGTGGAGCCCCCGCATCGTCACCGCCGTCAACGACTACGACGTCCGCCTCGCGAAGGTCGAGGGCGAACACGTGTGGCACGTCCACGACCACACTGACGAGTTCTTCCTGGTCCTGGACGGCGAACTGCACATCGCCCTGCGGGACGCGGCGGGCGAGCGCACGGTCGTCCTGCCCAAGGGCTCGGCCTTCACGGTCCCGCGCGGCACGGAGCACAAGCCGTACGCCCCCGAGCCGACCGCGCTCCTCCTCTTCGAGCCCACGGGCACCCTCACGGTCGGCGACCGCCACGACGAGGTACCGGACCACGTGGACGCCACCACGGGGCACGCGCTGACCTGACGGGCGGGGCCGACCGGAGGCTCCGGTGGCAGCCTCCGGCGACGGCGACCTGCCCACCGGACACCCGGCCCGTCACGTGCGCCGGAGCGGGACAGGGGCGTGCCGGCCCGCCTCACCGGGGTCGCGCCGGACCGGCTGCCCCGGTGCTAGTGCCGTGGCAGGCAACGTTCGCCCCGTCGCGACGCCCGGCACGCCCTCTCGCCGCACCGGCCGAAAGCCCAAGTACATCCAGTACGAGGGCTTCCGGCCGGCACGCCGAGAGCACGCACCGGACGCCGCTCCTTGACGGGCAAACGTTGCCTGCCACGGCACTAGCAGGCCTGGACGGCTCCGGAACCGCGCCGGGCCGTCGGTCAGCTGCGGCGCGGGCGAGGGGCCAGCTTGTAGAGGGCCACGCCCGCGGCCACCAGCGTGGTGGCGGCGACCATCAGGGCCATGCTGTTGATCCACATGCCGGTGGCGGCCAGGGTGGCACCGCCCGCACCGGTGGTGCCGGCGCCGATGACTTTTCCGTACATGGTCGTTCTCCTCAGGGGTGGTGCGGCGGTGCGTGGGGGGCGGTTCAGGTGGTCACCCACTGCTCCTCGCTGCGGCGCAGCAGGCCCCACAGGGAGGAGAAGTAGACGGCGTGCTGGAACAGGTCGTAGAGCATCTCCGGGATCATCAGCGCCGCGACCAGGACGGCCCGGGGGCCGGCGCGGCGCACGGAGACGGTCTTCTCGACCATGAAGATCAGGCCGATCGAGGTCCAGAACGGGGAGAGGCCGGGCCAGCCGTACAGGGTCGTGTACGTGGTCATGAAGGTGAGGTAGACGAGGAAGGACAGCGCGCCGAAGCCCATCAGGAACTGCTGGACGAAGTAGCGGGCGGTGACCCGGGTCCAGCCGTAGTCGCGCAGGTTCTCCAGGGCGCCGCGCTGCCAGCGCAGGCGCTGGTGCCACAGCTTGCCCAGGGTGGGCATGACCTCGGTGGTGACCGCGCAGGCGGCCGGGGACATGGTGCGGTAGCCGAGGGTCTTGACCGCCTTGGTCATCTCGTCGTCCTCGGTCAGCGAGGCGAGGCTGTAGTAGCTCGTGCCGCCGCCGATCACCCCGTCGCGGCGGGCGGCGCGCACCTCGCGCAGGACCCGCGCGCGGAACATGGTCCCGGTGCCGGTGAGGACCTGGGCCTTGCCGCCGGTGCGCTCCAGTTCCCAGGCGTAGCGGTGGAACTCCATGCGCTGGAGCAGTCCGAGGAAGCCGCCGCCCGGTTCGCCGTAGAAGACGCCGCCGACCGCGCCCACCTTGCGGTTGAAGGTGCCGACGGCGGTCTCGGTGAAGCGGGGGTCGAGGACGGTGTCGGCGTCCTGCACCAGCAGCAGGTCCCGGTCGTCCAGGTGCGGCAGCATCCAGGCGATGGCCTGGTTGAGGGCGCCGGCCTTCCGGTGCGTGTTGCCCCGCGTGACGAAGACCTGCGCGCCGTGGGCCGTGGCGACGGCGGCGGTGTCGTCGGTGCAGTTGTCGGTGACGACCACGACGAGGTCCGGCCGCCGGGTCTGGTCCCACAGGCCCTGGATGGCCGCCGCGATGCGGTCCTGCTCGTTGTGGGCCGGTATCAGCACCGCCAGACGCGGCACCGGGCCGGGTTCGTCGGGAGCCGCGTGCGCCCTGCGGGCGGCGTGACGGCCGGGGCGGCCGCGGTGCGGATCGTGTCCCGCGACGGCCACGGGGGCAGCGAGATCGAGCACGTGGAGCCCCCCGGGGTGCTGTGGAGCGGCCCGGTACCGCTCTCCCCCCGGGCCTCAGGACTCCCGATTCTTTACGATATTCACACAAGGGCACAAGACACCCCCGGTCACGGAATGCTCAAGGTTGTGCCGCTTGCCCTGTGCATGCCGTGCCGGGGGTCCTGTGCCGCTCCGGCCCATGTGTCCGGGTTCCGGTGTGCCGTCCTGTATCTGCCGAGACGTCAGACGCCGTAGCCGTCGCTGTATCCGTCCCTGCGGGTGGTGCGCCGTTCCTCTTCGACGACCGGCGTCGCGGGCGGCACCACGACCCGCCTGCGTCGGGCGATGCTGCTGAACGTGCTGACGCCGATCAGCCCGACGATCATCAGAATGATGCCGACCAGGTCGAGGTTGACACCCTCCATGTCCCAGTCGGTCGCGAACGTGAGGATGGCTCCCACGGCGATGAGGATGATGCATCCGCCGAGGCCCATGAGTGTTGCCTCCCTTGTCCGGTCCGGTCGTTCCGGTCCGAGACTGCGTGTACCCCGGCTGTCAACCCCCATGCCGTACCGGCCCGTTCCGGAACGGGGCTACCCCTCCAGGAACGCCGTCATCGCGTTCGCCAGCAGGTACGGGTCGTCCGCGCCGCACAACTCCCGGACGCTGTGCATCGACAGGATCGCCACGCCGATGTCGACGGTGCGGATGCCGTGGCGGGCCGCGGTGATCGGCCCGATCGTGGTGCCGCAGGGCATGGAGTTGTTGGACACGAAGGACTGGAAGGGCACGTTGGCCCTCTCGCAGGCGTCGGCGAAGATCGCGCGGCCCGAACCGTCCGTGGCGTAGCGGTTGTTGACGTTGACCTTGAGGATCGGACCGCCGTTGACGCGCGGGTGGTGCGTCGGGTCGTGGCGCTCCGCGTAGTTGGGGTGCACCGCGTGGCCGGTGTCGGAGGACAGGCAGACGGTGCCCGCGAAGGCGCGCGCCCGGTCCTCGTACGAGCCTCCGCGCGCGAACACCGAACGTTCCAGCACCCCGCCGAGCAGCGGTCCGTCCGCGCCGGTGTCCGACTGCGAGCCGTTCTCCTCGTGGTCGAAGGCGGCGAGCACCGGGATGCAGGGCAGGTCCGCGCTCTGGGAGACCGCCGCCAGCGCGGACACCCCGGCGTGCACGGACAGCAGGTTGTCCATGCGCGGCCCGGCGACCAGCTCCCGGTCGCGGCCCAGGTAGGCCGGCGGCTCCACGGAATGGGTCATCAGGTCCCAGCCGGTCACCTCGCCCGCGCCGATCCCGCTCTCCTCCTCCAGGAAGGCGATCAGGTCGCCGTCCCGCACCTCGCGGCCCAGCCCCCACACGGGCTGGAGGTGCCGCTGCTTGTCGAGCTTGAGGCCCTCCGCCGACACCGAACGGTCCAGGTGGATGGCGAGCTGGGGCACCCGCAGCAACGGCCGGTCGATGTTCACCAGGCGCGTCGAGCCGTCCCGCAGGGTCAGCCGGCCCGCCAGGCCCAGGTCGCGGTCGAGCCAGGAGTTCAGCAGCGGCCCGCCGTAGATCTCCACGGCCACCTGGCGCCAGCCGTGCGCCCCCGCGTCGGGCAGCGGCTTGACCCGCAGGTTGGGGGAGTCGGTGTGCGCGCCGACGATCCGGAACGGTGTGTGCGGCGCGGCGCCCTCGGGGACGTACCAGGCCACGATCGCCCCGCCGCGCAGCACATACCTGCCGCCGCTGCCCGCAGCGGACACCGGTGATGCCTCCGCGTCCCAGGCGTCCGTCTCCGAGACCTGCCGGAAACCGGCCTTCTCCAGCCGCTCGGCCGCGTTCGCCACCGCGTGGTACGGCGAGGGGCCGGCCGCCAGGAACGACATCAGGTCATCGGTGAGTCCGCGGTCGAAGCGGGAGGGTGCGCTCATGGGTTCACCTTAACGACGGACGAAGGCCCGCTCCCCCTCACCGGGAAGCGGGCCTTCGTCAGGGCTGTCCGTGGAGGGACGGGGCTCAGAAGGCGGCCTCGTCCAGCTCCATCAGGTCCAGCTCGACGCCCTCGGCGACCTTGCGGGCCAGGGTCACGCCGGGCAGGACCTCGGCCGCGAAGAACTTCGCCGCCGCGATCTTGCCGGTGTAGAACGCCTTGTCCTTCGCGGAGGCCGTCTCCAGCTTCTCGGCGGCTATCGCGGCGCCCTTCAGCAGCAGGTAGCCGACGACGACGTCACCGGAGGCCATCAGCAGACGGGTCGTGTTCAGGCCGACCTTATAGATGTTCTTGACGTCCTGCTCGGTGGCCGCGAGGTCGGTCAGCATCAGCCCGACGATGGCCTCCAGCTCGACGGCGGCCTTGGCCAGGTGCTCGCGGGCGCCCGCCAGCTCCTCGCCGCCGGTGCCCAGCGCCAGGAACTTCTTGATGTCCTCGGCGAGGGAGTTCAGGGCCGCCCCCTGGTTGCGGACGATCTTCCGGAAGAAGAAGTCCTGCCCCTGGATCGCGGTGGTGCCCTCGTACAGGGTGTCGATCTTGGAGTCCCGGATGTACTGCTCGATCGGGTACTCCTGGAGGAAGCCGGAGCCGCCGAAGGTCTGCAGGGACTGGGCGAGCAACTCGTAGGCCTTCTCGGAGCCGTAGCCCTTCACGATCGGCAGGAGCAGGTCGTTGAGGGCGTGATCGGCGGAGGCGTCCTCGCCGTTCGTCTCCTTGACCTGGATCTCGTCCTGGACGGCCGCGGTGTACATCACCAGGGCGCGCATGCCCTCCGCGTACGCCTTCTGCGTGATCAGCGCGCGGCGGACGTCAGGGTGGTGGGTGATGGTGACCTTGGGCGCGCTCTTGTCCATGAAGTTGGCGAGGTCCGGGCCCTGGACGCGCTCCTTGGCGTACTCCAGCGCGTTCAGGTAGCCCGTCGACAGCGTGGAGATCGCCTTCGTGCCGACCATCATCCGCGCGAACTCGATGATCCGGAACATCTGGCGGATGCCGTCGTGCTTGTCGCCGATCAGCCAGCCCTTGGCGGGGTGGCGGTCGCCGAAGGTCATCTCGCAGGTGTTGGAGGCCTTCAGGCCCATCTTGTGCTCGACGTTCGTCGCGTAGACGCCGTTGCGCTCGCCCAGCTCGCCGGTCTCGAAGTCGAAGAGGTACTTCGGCACGAGGAAGAGGGACAGGCCCTTGGTGCCGGGGCCGGCGCCCTCGGGACGCGCGAGCACGTAGTGGAGGATGTTCTCCGACATGTCGTGCTCACCGGACGTGATGAAGCGCTTCACGCCCTCGATGTGCCAGGAGCCGTCCTCCTGCTGGACGGCCCTGGTGCGGCCGGCGCCCACGTCCGAGCCGGCGTCCGGCTCGGTGAGCACCATGGTGGAGCCCCACTGGCGGTCCACGGCGATCTTCGCGATGTGCTTCTGCACCTCGTTGCCCTCGTCGAAGAGGATGCCCGCGAAGGCCGGGCCGGAGGAGTACATCCACACGGCCGGGTTGGCGCCCAGGATCAGCTCCGCGTACGCCCAGATCAGCGAACGGGGCGAGGTGGTGCCGCCGATCTCCTCGGGCAGGCCGAGGCGCCAGTACTCGGAGTCCATGAAGGCCTGGTAGCTCTTCTTGAAGGACGCCGGTACGGGCGCGGTGTTCGTCTCCGGGTCGAAGACCGGCGGGTTGCGGTCGGCGTCGGCGAACGACTCCGCCAGCTCGTTCTCCGAGAGGCGCGTCAGCTCCTCCAGGATGCTCTTCGCGGTGTCCGTGTCCATCTCCGCGAACGGACCGGTCCCGTACAGCTTGTCGCGCCCGAGGACCTCGAAGAGGTTGAACTCGATGTCGCGGAGATTCGACTTGTAGTGCCCCATGGCGACGGCTCCGTAGCGGGTCGGCGAGGCACTGGCTCCTCGCACCTGATTCACATACCAACAAGTAGCTACGATGATGCTACCCGTCGGTAATAAGAAGCAACCCCGAACCGGTCACCTGTGACAGGTCACACCGGAACCGTCGGTGTCGCCGTGTAACCCCGCGTGACATCGCCCGTCACCGCCGCCAGCTGCTGCTCGTGGCCGTCGCCGAAGATCCCGTCCGTCTCGGCGACACATGCTTCAGGGGCGGGACGGACGCAGGAGAGGTCTCTGAGGTGCTCGTGGACCTCTTCGTCGTGCTGATGTCCGTGTGGCCGTGTCCCCGTATCCCCTTGCTCTGATTTCCCGTGCCGTGCCGTTCCGCAGTGTCCTCTCGGTACTCTTGCGGTCATGTACGGCTACGACCAGAACGTCGGCGCTCAGCAGCAGTACGCCCCGCCGCAGCAGCCCATGTCCGGCGGCTACGGGCAGCAGCAGCCGCTGTACCCGGAGCCGTCCCCGCCCTCGCTCGCGGACGCGGTGCGCGCCTTCACCACCGGGCAGGTGACCGCCGAGGACTTCCAGCAGGTCTTCGCGACCTCGAAGGTCTACTGCCCGCGCGGTGACAACCCCGGATTCCTCGCCCTGCACAACACCCAGCAGCCGGTGATCCCGATGTTCACCTCGCTCAAGGAGCTGCGGCGGTACGCGGGCAAGGAGTCCAAGTACTTCGTGATCACCGGCGCCGAGGTGATCGACCTGCTCCCGACCGGGTACGGCTTCGTCCTCGACATGGAGGGCGAGCACCGCATGGTCTTCGACGCGAAGGCCGTGGAGCAGATGGTCGAGTTCGCGATGCGGCGGATGTACGGATAGCGGCCGGCCGATCCTGGTCGCGCGGTCTCCGGAGGCCGGTGCCCTGCACCGGCCTCCGGCGCTGTCCGCGTCCGCCGCCCGACGGCTGGGTGCCGCACAGGCGACGGCTGGGTGCCGCACGGGCGACGGCTGGGTGCCGCACGGGCGACGGCCCGATGGTCCGGCGGGAATGCCTGCCCCGCCTTCTCCGTTAGGGGTGGCAGGAAGTTCAACGCTCAACTAAACTCGTTGCACAAGGAGGTACCGACATGCCTGCAGTGACCGTCGAGAACCCGCTGACGCTGCCGCGAGTCGCCGCACCCGCCGACGCCGTGGCCCGTCCCGTGCTCACCGTCACGACCGCGCCGAGCGGTTTCGAGGGCGAGGGCTTCCCGGTGCGACGGGCGTTCGCCGGGATCAACTACCGCCACCTGGACCCCTTCATCATGATGGACCAGATGGGCGAGGTGGAGTACGCGCCCGGGGAGCCGAAGGGCACCCCGTGGCACCCGCACCGCGGCTTCGAGACCGTCACGTACATCATCGACGGGATCTTCGACCACCAGGACTCGCAGGGCGGTGGCGGCACCATCACCGACGGCGACACCCAGTGGATGACGGCGGGCTCCGGCCTGCTGCACATCGAGGCCCCGCCGGAGCACCTGGTCATGTCCGGCGGCCTCTTCCACGGCCTCCAGCTGTGGGTGAACCTGCCGGCCAAGGACAAGATGATGGCGCCCCGCTACCAGGACATCCGCGGCGGCACCGTCCAGCTGCTCGCCTCCCCCGACGGCGGCGCGCTCCTCAGGGTCATCGCCGGTGAGCTGGACGGGCACGAGGGTCCCGGCATCACGCACACCCCGATCACGATGGTCCACGCGACGCTGGCGCCGGGCGCGGAACTCACCCTGCCGTGGCGCGAGGACTTCAACGGCCTGGCGTACGTGCTGGCGGGCCGCGGAGCGGTGGGCGCCGAGCGCAGGCCGATCCACCTGGGCCAGACGGCCGTCTTCGGCGCCGGCTCCTCGCTGACCGTCCGCGCGGACGAGCAGCAGGACTCGAACACGCCGGACCTGGAGGTCGTCCTCCTCGGCGGCCAGCCGATCCGTGAGCCGATGGCCCACTACGGCCCGTTCGTGATGAACACCCGCGACGAGCTCCAGCAGGCGTTCGACGACTTCCAGAAGGGCCGCCTGGGCACGATCCCGGCGGTACACGGGATGACCGAGGGCGGGCTGTAACTCCCGGCCCCGCCACCGGAACGCCCGACGCGCCATCGGCGGCCGGTGCGTCTCCGATACGGTACGCCCCGGCCCGAGAGCCGCTCACTTCGTACAGCGGCTCTCGGGCCGGTGTCATGACCTGGGGTATTGCGCGGTACGTCGCTCTGGCCGACGCATCGCGCACTATCGTCGGCGTAGTGGCGTGATGCTGCGAGACGCGGGCGACCCGAGCCGGCGGGGAGCTGTGTACCCCTCAAGAAGTGGCCGGGGAGTCCCCGTCCCGGTCGTCCGCGTCCTCTGTGGACGACTCGTAGAGCTCGAACCATGTGCTCTTGCCCTCGCCTCGAGGGTCCACTCCCCACGCGTCCGCGAGCAGGTCCATGAGGACCAGGCCCCGGCCGGACGATGCCAGTTCGCCGGGTCTGCGCTTGTGGGGGAGGTCGTCGCTGGTGTCGGTGACCTCGACCCGGATGCGGCGGGTGCCCGGTCCGCCGCGTACCTCGGCCAGCAGCAGGGCGTCCGCGTCGGTGTGGACCAGGACGTTGGTCAGGGTCTCGGAGAGCAGCAGGACCGCCGAGTCGACCTGGTCCGCCGATCTCCAGTCGTGCAGGAGTTCCCGCAGTTGCTGACGGGCCACCGCCACCCGCTCCGGTTCCGCCTGGGCCACCGACAGCATCGTGCGGCGGACCAGGGGGCGTACGGCCACCGTGTCGCCGCAGCCGCAGTTCGCACCCTGCCGGCAGAGCAGCAGGACGGCGGTGTCGTCCTCGCGGCGGTCGGCCAGCGGGCCGGTGGTGTGGTGGGAGGACGGGCCGTGCACCGCCTGGACCAGGGCGTCGGCGAGTTCCTCCAGGTCGCCCTCGTGGCTCTCCAGGATCGTGCGGATGCGTTTCCAGCCGCTCTCCATGTCGTGGCCGCCGGTCTCGATCAGGCCGTCGGTGCAGATCAGCAGGGTCTCGGCGGGTTCCAGCGTGATCCGGGTGGTGGGGTAGTCGGCGTCCGGGTCGATGCCCAGCGGGAGACCGCCGGCCGTCGGGCGGGTGAGGACCGTGCCGTCCGCCATGCGGATCGCCGGGTCGGGATGGCCGGCGCGGGCGACGTCCAGGATGCCGGTCGTGGGGTCGACCTCCACGTACAGGCAGGTCGCGAAGCGGAGGTCCGAGGGGTCCTCGTCGCCGTACGTCATGCCGTGCAGGAAGCGGGAGGCGCGGGAGAGGACCGCGTCCGGGCGGTGGCCCTCCGAGGCGTACGCCCGCAGTGCGATCCGGAGCTGGCCCATCAGACCGGCCGCCCGGACGTCGTGGCCCTGGACGTCGCCGATGACCAGGGCGAAGCGGCCGTTGGGCAGCGGGATCATGTCGTACCAGTCGCCGCCGACCTGGAGGCCGCCGCCGGTCGGGACATAGCGGGCGGCGACGCTCATGCCCGGTATTCGGGGACCGAGCGTGGGCAGCATCGAGCGTTGCAGCCCGTCCGTCAGTTCCCGTTCCGACTCCGCCACGCCCGCCCGGGACAGGGCCTGCGCCAGCATCCTCGCGACCGTCGTCAGGACCGAGCGCTCGTCCGGGGTGAACGCCACCGGGTAGGCGAAGGCCGCCATCCACGCGCCCATCGTGCGGCCGGCCACCGTCAGCGGCAGGAACGCCCAGGACTGGCGGCTGAAGTGCTGGGCGAGCGGCCAGGTCACGGGGTAGCGGGACTTGTAGTCCTCGGGGGAGGAGAGGTAGACCGCGCGGCCGGTACGGACCACTTCGGCGGCCGGGTAGTCCGTGGCGAGGGCCATGTGGGAGAAGGGCCCCTCGTCACCGGGCCGGTGACCGTGGTGGCCGATGATCGTCAGCCGGTCGCCCTCCACACCGAAGACGGCCAGGCCGTCCGGGGAGAAACCGGGCATGGACAGACCGGCCGCGACCCGCAGCACCTCGGCCGTGGACCGGGCCTCGGCGAGCGCACGGCCCGCGTCCAGCAGGAACGCCTCCCGGGACCGGCGCCAGTCACCGGTGACCGGGGTGCGCGCGGCGGCGCCCGGCGGCGGCTCGGTGACCTCTTGGAGGGTGCCGACCAGCTCGTACTCACCGGTGGACGGGTCGACGGTCGGCTTGGAGCGGCTGCGTACGGTTCGGATGACCCGGCCGTGCTCGTCCATGATCCGCAGCCGGGCCTCGGCCAGAGTGCCCTCGGCGACGGCCAGCTGGACGATGCCGTCGATCTCGTTCCAGTCGACGGGGTGGAAGCGGGCGCGGATCGCGGCCTCCGAGACGGTGACCGCCTCCGCGGGCAGCCCGACCAGCCGCGCGGCCTCGGCATCCAGCGTGACGAGTCCCGCGGTGTTGTCCCAACGCCACAGGCCGGTCGCGAGGGCGGCGAGGACCTGCCCACGGCGGGCAGGGGCTCACCAGTGCGCATTGACCCACTCTAGGAACAGGCGGGCGAGGAGTGCCACTGATCAGCGGCCTCCAATAGTGGGGAGCCGATCGTGGGGTGCCCGGTACGCTGGGGAGGGTTTCACGTGAAACAACCCGTGGAACAGACCCCGATCTGCGAAGGCTGGATGAACGACGATGCATCGGTACAGGTCCCACACCTGCGGCGAGCTCCGCGCCTCTGACGTCGGTACCGACGTCCGGCTGAGCGGCTGGCTGCACAATCGGCGCGACCTGGGCGGCATCCTCTTCATCGATCTGCGCGACCACTACGGCATCACGCAGCTCGTCGCCCGCCCCGGCACGCCCGCGTACGAGGCCCTCGACAAGCTGACCAAGGAGTCGACGGTCCGTGTCGACGGCCAGGTCGTCTCCCGTGGCGCCGAGAACGTCAACCCGGACCTGCCGACCGGCGAGGTCGAGGTCGAGGTCGGCGAGGTCGAGCTGCTCGGCGCGGCCCAGCCGCTGCCCTTCACCATCAACACCGAGGACGGGGTCAACGAGGAGCGGCGCCTGGAGTACCGCTTCCTGGACCTGCGCCGCGAGCGCATGCACCGCAACATCATGCTGCGGACGGCGGTCATCTCGGCGATCCGGCACAAGATGGTGGCCCTCGGCTTCAACGAGATGGCCACGCCGATCCTGACGGCGACCTCCCCGGAGGGCGCGCGCGACTTCGTCGTCCCCTCCCGGATCCACCCGGGCAGGTTCTACGCCCTCCCCCAGGCCCCGCAGCAGTTCAAGCAGCTGCTGATGATCTCCGGCTTCGACCGCTACTTCCAGATCGCGCCCTGCTTCCGCGACGAGGACGCCCGCGCCGACCGTTCGCCGGGCGAGTTCTACCAGCTCGACGTCGAGATGAGCTTCGTCGAGCAGGAGGACGTCTTCCAGCCGATCGAGAAGCTCATGACCGAGCTGTTCACGGAGTTCGGCGGCGGCCGCGAGGTCACCTCCCCCTTCCCGCGGATCCCGTTCCGCGAGTCGATGCTGAAGTACGGATCCGACAAGCCGGACCTGCGCGCCCAGCTGGAGCTCGTCGACATCACCGACATCTTCGAGGGCTCCGAGTTCAAGGCGTTCGCCGGCAAGCACGTGCGGGCGCTGCCGGTGCCGGACGTCTCCGCCCAGCCGCGCAAGTTCTTCGACCAGCTCGGTGACTACGCCGTCTCGCAGGGCGCGAAGGGTCTCGCCTGGGTGCGCGTGGCCGAGGACGGCTCGCTGACCGGCCCGATCGCCAAGTTCCTCACCGAGGACAACGTCGCCGAGCTCACCAAGCGGCTCTCGCTGGCCGCCGGGCACGCCGTGTTCTTCGGCGCGGGCGAGTTCGACGAGGTCTCGAAGATCATGGGCGCGGTGCGGGTCGAGGCCGCCAAGCGGGCCGGGCACTTCGAGGAGAACGTCTTCCGGTTCTGCTGGATCGTCGACTTCCCGATGTTCGAGAAGGACGAGGAGACCGGAAAGATCGACTTCTCGCACAACCCGTTCTCGATGCCCCAGGGCGGCATGGAGGCCCTGGAGAACCAGGACCCGCTGGACATCCTGGCCTGGCAGTACGACATCGTCTGCAACGGTGTCGAGCTGTCCTCCGGCGCGATCCGGAACCACGAGCCGGACATCATGCTCAAGGCGTTCGGGATCGCGGGCTACGACGAGGAGACCGTCGAGCGCGAGTTCGCCGGCATGCTCAGGGCCTTCCGCTTCGGCGCCCCGCCGCACGGTGGCATCGCGCCGGGCGTCGACCGCATCGTGATGCTGCTGGCCGATGAGCCCAACATCCGCGAGACGATCGCCTTCCCGCTCAACGGCAACGCCCAGGACCTGATGATGGGAGCGCCGACGGAGCTGGACGAGACGCGGCTGAGGGAGCTGCACCTGACGGTGCGCAAGCCGCAGCCGAAGTAGGACTCAGGGGACGGCCCGGGTAAGGCGGCCCGAGCGAGGCCACCCGAGTGGAGCGGCCGAGCAAGGCAAGCCTTCGAGAAGGCCTTCGCGTAGAGGGACCTGACATCGCCCGTCGATGTCAGGTCCCTTTCGCGCGCTCGGGGAGAAGGGGCCGTTCTCTCAGCTCATTGACGGAGTTCCTCTCTACCTTCCTGGCGCATGACAGCGAACGAGCAGCCTCACGAGGCAGCAGAAGCACGGGATGTCACACGCCGCCGGGGCGTCGCCGTGGACGCGGGCGTGGTCGCCGCGGCGCAGGCCGGAGTAAGGAGGATTGCTCCGGCAAGGGCCCGTGGCTACTCGCCTTCGAAGATCTCCGCGGTGGATGTGAGGCTTCGGTGCGTGCGATGCCGTTCACCGACATCCCTTTCCCCAGCGGTCGTGAAAGTCCAGGTGGGGAAGGGGCGGTGACACCCGGGTCTGCCGCGGATGCGCCCGGACTGCTCGTGGGTGACGTACCGAATCGCGGCCAGGAGTGGTCGACCTTGCGGTTTTCGACCCTCCTCCGCATGCCTACTTGGCCACGAACTGCGTGAGGATCGCCTGCACCTCGTAGATGTCGACGCCCTTGGTGAAGGTCTTCTGGATCGGGACGGAGTTGCCCGAGACCCAGATCTTCAGCTCGGCGTCGAGGTCGAAGGTGCCGGCGGTCTCCACCGCGAAGTGGGTGATGCTGCGGAACGGGATGGAGTGGTACTCCACCTTCTTGCCGGTGATGCCCTGCTTGTCGACCAGGAGCAGACGGCGGTCGGTGAACAGGATGACGTCACGCACCAGCTGGTACGCGGCCTGCACCTGCTCACCGGCGCCCATCAGACGCGCGTAGTCCTGCTGCGCCTGGCTCGGGTCGACGGTGTGCGCGTTTCCGAACATTCCCATGTGGATCCCCCCACTTGAATCGGCTCATGTGCCCGGGTGCGTTCCGAAACGCCCGGCTCCACATGATCTTCGTGTTGTATACCGTCCGGGGGGCCGCCGTGTACAGGGGTGCAGGAAAGGTGAAGGCGGGCGGCAACCCATCGGCGTCCCGCGGCCACTGAGGGGATGACAGAACGTTCCACCCACTCGTAAGGATCCCCCTACGTGGCCTCCCCCTCCCACCGCCGGTCCCTCCGCAAGCGGCGCACCCTGATCGTCTCCACCGCCGCCGTCGCGACCGCCGGCCTCGGCGCCTCCTTCCTCGTGATGAACGCGAACGCGGACGCCGTCGACCTGTACCACCAGACGCTGGCCGCCAAGAACGGCTGGGCGTCCTCCGGCACCGGCACCACCGGCGGCGCGAAGGCCGACGCCGCGCACACCTTCACCGTCAGCACGCGCGCGCAGCTGGTGAAGGCGCTGGGGTCGGCCTCCGACACCACCCCCCGGATCATCAAGGTCAAGGGCACGATCGACGCCAACACCGACGACACGGGCAAGAAGCTGACCTGCGCGGACTACGCGGCGGGCACCGGCTACTCGCTGTCGGCGTACCTCAAGGCGTTCGACCCGGCGACGTACGGCACCTCGAAGCTGCCGTCGGGCACGCAGGAGACGGCCCGCGCCGCCGCCCAGGCCAAGCAGGCGAAGAACATCGTCTTCAAGGTGCCCGCCAACACGACGCTCGTCGGCGTCCCCGGCACCAAGGCCGGCATCACCGGCGGCAGCCTCCAGGTGAAGAGCGTCGACAACGTCATCATCCGCAACCTCACCTTCGCCGCCACCGAGGACTGCTTCCCGCAGTGGGACCCGACCGACGGCTCGGCGGGCGAGTGGAACTCCAACTACGACTCGGTCACCCTGCGCGGGGCGACCCACGTCTGGGCCGACCACAACACGTTCACCGACGCGCCGTTCTTCGACAGCGCGGAGAAGACGTACTTCGGCCGCAAGTACCAGATCCACGACGGCGCCCTCGACATCACCAACGGCTCCGACCTGGTGACCGTCGAGCGCAACCAGTTCACCAACCACGACAAGACGATGCTGATCGGCAGCAGCGACACCGACAGCGTCGGCAAGCTGCGCGTCTCCATCCACCACAACGTGTGGAAGGGCATCGTCCAGCGCGCTCCGCTGGCCCGCATCGGCCAGATCCACATCTACAACAACGTCTACGACACGACGACGCTGAACGGCTACGCGCCGAAGTACAGCATCGACTCCCGCGCGAAGGCGCAGGTCGTCGCGGAGCACAACTCCTGGACGGTCCCCGCCGGCGGCAAGGTCGCCAAGCTGCTCAGCGGCGACGGCACGGGCTCGGTGGCGGGTGGCGGCAACCTCGTCAACGGCACGGCGACGGATGTCGTGGCCGCGTACAACGCCGCGAACTCGAAGAAGCTGAAGACGACGGTCAACTGGACGCCGAACCTGACGGCGGGCCTGGAGACCTCGGCGAAGAACCTGCCGACCTCGCTGGCGACGACGACGGGCGCCGGGACGCTGTCGTAGGCGGCCGGAAACAGCCCCCGCGGGGCCCGGGAATCGCGCGACGGACTCCCGGGTCCTGCCGGTGGCGGGAACCCCCGCACCGCGTCAGGTGACGTACCGGCCGTCCCACGGTTCGCCGAACTCGAGGCGGTCCGGGTAGAGCTCCGCCCAGGACTCGCCCTCGTCCTCGCGGATCACCAGGCCGAAGCGGACCCCGTCGACGGTGAGCTGGAAGGGGCGTATGGCGATGTCCGTGTAGGAGCGGCGGGGCAGGCTGCGCAGGAGTTTCGCCAGGTGGATGCGGGCGCGGCCGAGGACAGAGTCGTTGCCGTCCGGGGCGCGCTGCTGGTCGGCCCAGGTGCCGGCGCACCAGATGTCCGAGTCGCGGTAGTGGCCTTCGGCGTCGAAGGTGTGGAGGGCCACGTAGAGGCCCTTGTGCTCTTCCCAGCCCTCGTCGGGACGGAAGCCCTCGGGGAAGGCGTACGTGATCGACGCGAGGAACTGACCGTCCGCGTACCGGCCGATGGACTCGGTGTGACGCCTGGGCACGTAGGCGATCGGAATGACCTCGGGTACTGCCATTGCCATGGCGGAAACCATACGGGTGGACGGGGACCCGCAGGTAGGGGGTACGGCCACGGCGAGGGCCCGGGAGGCGGTGTTCCGCCTCCCGGGCCCTGTGCCGCTCGTGTGCGCTACGCCGTCGGCTTCTCCTCCAGACGCGGGAAGAGGACCGCGCCCTTGGTGACCGTCGTGCCGGCCGGCAGCCTGCCCCACTCACCCGACTCCTGGACCTTCTGGTCCGCGAGGGGACCGAGGGAGGCACCGGCGCCGAGCGAGTCCCAGAGCTTCTGGGAGGTGTCCGGCATGACCGGGTTCAGGAGGACGGCCACCGCGCGGAGGGACTCCGCGGCCGTGTAGAGGATCGTGGCCAGGCGGGCCTTGCCCTCGTCACTCGTGTCCTTCGCCACCTTCCACGGCTCCTGCTCCGTGATGTAGCCGTTGACCTGCTTGACGAAGTCGAAGACGGCCAGGATGCCGCCCTGGAAGTCCAACTCCTCGCCGATCTTCCGGTCGGCTTCCGCCACGGCCGTCGCCAGGCCGTCCCGGACCGCCTTCTCGGCCTCGCCGGACGCCGTCGCCTCCGGCAGCGCGCCGTCGAAGTACTTGCCGACCATCGCGGCGACGCGGGACGCCAGGTTGCCGTAGTCGTTCGCCAGCTCGCTGGTGTAGCGGGCCGAGAAGTCCTCCCAGGAGAAGGAGCCGTCCTGGCCGAAAGCGATCGCGCGCAGGAAGTACCAGCGGTACGCGTCCACGCCGAAGTGCGAGGTCAGGTCCTGCGGCTTGATGCCCGTCAGGTTCGACTTCGACATCTTCTCGCCGCCGACCATCAGCCAGCCGTTCGCGGCGATCTTCCCGGGCAGCGGGAGGCCCTGCGCCATCAGCATCGCCGGCCAGATCACCGCGTGGAAGCGGAGGATGTCCTTGCCGACCAGGTGGACGTCGGCGGGGAAGGTCTCTTCGAACTTCCGCTGGTTCTCGTTGTAGCCGACCGCCGTGGCGTAGTTCAGCAGCGCGTCGACCCACACGTAGATCACGTGCTTCGGGTCCCAGGGGACCGGGACGCCCCAGTCGAAGGTCGAGCGGGAGATGGACAGGTCCTGCAGGCCCTGGCGGACGAAGTTCACGACCTCGTTGCGCGCCGACTCGGGCTGGATGAAGCCGGGGTTCGCCTCATAGTGGGCGAGCAGCTTCTCCCCGTACTCGCTCAGCTTGAAGAAGTAGTTCTCCTCGCTGAGGATCTCCACCGGCTTCTTGTGGATCGGGCAGAGCTTCTGACCCGCGAAGTCACCCTCGCCGTCGAGCAGCTCGCCCGGAAGCTTGTACTCCTCGCAGCCGACGCAGTACGGGCCCTCGTAACCGCCCTTGTAGATCTCGCCCTTGTCGTACAGGTCCTGCACGAACTCCTGGACGCGATCGGTGTGCCGCTTCTGCGTGGTGCGGATGAAGTCGTCGTTCGCGATCTCCAGGTGCTCCCAGAGGGGCCGCCAGGCCTCCTCCACGAGCTTGTCGCACCACTCCTGCGGGGTCACCCCGTTCGCGTCGGCGGTGCGCATGATCTTCTGACCGTGCTCGTCCGTGCCGGTGAGGTACCACACCTTCTCGCCGCGCTGACGGTGCCAGCGGGCGAGCACGTCCCCTGCGACGGTCGTGTAGGCGTGGCCCAGGTGAGGAGCGTCGTTGACGTAGTAAATGGGGGTCGAGACGTAGTACGCCTTCGCCCCCGGCTTCTCGGTTCCAGTGGCCGCCATGCCCGAAATCCTACTGGGCGCGCGAAGATCGACTCACATGCGTTTCGGGGGGCGGACCGGAGACCGGTCCACCCCCCGAAGAGGCGCTACGGGCGCCAGGCGGCGAGTACGCCCTCGTAGAGCTCCGTGTCCGTGAGCTCGCGGGGGGACGGGCCCGCGTGGAAGAAGGACGTGTTGTCGGACTTCAGTTTGCGGAGGTAGTCGAAGGCCTTGTTCTCGTGCTCGCCGAAGGCGACGAAGGAGAAGAAGACGGCGGGATGGGTCTTCGCGGCCTCGGTGAGGGACTGGGTGGCGGGGGTCTTCGCGTCGGGGGCGCCGTCGGTCTGGAAGACGACGAGGGCCGGGGTACCGGCGGGGGCGTGCTTCTCGTGGTGGGTGAGGACGTCCTCCACCGCCGCGTGGTAACTGGTACGGCCCATGCGGCCGAGGCCGGCGTGCAGCTCGTCGATCTTGTTTTCGTACGCGGTGAGGGTGAGGTCGCCGGTGCCGTCGACCTCGGTGGAGAAGAAGGTGACGTGGACCGTGGCGTCCGGGCCCTCGGGGTCGAGGTGGGCGGCGAGGGCGAGGGTCTGCTCGGCGAGGGACTGGGCGGAGCCGTCCTTGTAGTACGGGCGCATGCTCGCCGAGCGGTCGAGGACGAGGTAGACCTTGGCGCGGGTGCCGGTGAGGTTCTTGGCGGTGAGGACGGACTCGGCGGCGCGGTGCGCGGTGCGGAGGTTCGCCGGGACGGGGACGGGGGCGGGGGACTGCGGCTGCGGGGCGTCGTCGGTGGCCTCGGCTTCGCCTTCGGCCTCGGTGTTCCCACCCGCACCACCCGTGCTGGTTTCGTCGTCGGCCGCGGGTGGCCCCTGTGGGGCTTCCTCGGCGTCGGCGGCCGCGGGCTCCGGGGCGGACGGCGCGGGTTCCTCTGCGACCGGTTCTTCTGCGACCGGCTCCTGTGCGACCGGTTCTTCTGCGACAGGGGCCTTGGCCGCGGGCTTCTCGGGCTCGGGCTCCGGCTCGGGGGTGGCCTCCGCGACCGGCACGGGCTCCGGCTCCGGTTCGGGGGTGGCTTCCGTCGCCGGGAGCGGCTCGGGCTCCGGGGCTGCCTCCGCGGCCGGCTCCTGCTCCCGCTTGGGGGTTGCCTCCACGGCGGGCTCGGGCTCCGGCTCGGGGGCTACCTGGACCGGCTCCGGCTCCTGCTCCGGCTCGGGGGTTGCCTCCGCGGCCGGCTCCGGGGTCGGCTCGGGCGTCGGTTCCGGCTCGGTCGGTGTGGGGTTCTCCGCGAGCGGGGCCTTGGCCGCGGGCTTCTCCGGCTCCGGGGTGGCCTCCGTGGCCGGATCGGGCTTCTCCGGGGCGGGGGTGACGGCCGGGGCCTCGGCCGTCGGCTTCTCCGGGGCCGGCTCGGGCTTCGGGTCCGGGGTGACCTCCGTGACCGGTTCGGGGGTCGTGGCCGGGGGCTTTTCCTCGGTTGCCCTCGGCTTCGGGACCGTCACGTTGTCGAAGGCCGCCGATACCAGCTCGTCGATGACGGACGGGGCCTGCTGGGGCCCGGGCGTCGGCTCGGGCTCGGTGGCCGGTGCCGGTACGGTCGTCTGCTCGGTCTTCTGCGCGGCGACCCGCTCCGCCCCCTGCGAAGGAACCGCGTCGGTGTCGCGCCCCTTGGGTGAGCGGCCGAACGCGTTGCGCAGGCGAGAAAGAATGCCCATCAGTGTCCTTTCGAGGGGGAACCACCGCTTCAGACGGTGGGGGATCGAACGTGGCTCTGCGGTGCGGACGTCCTCAACAGGGCCGGGCGGTGCGCGCCCCTTCGCGTTGAAGCCGTCAATCCCTGGCCAGGACGGACACGTAAGGTTAGCGGCCCGGGTGGTGATCTTGGGCGGGGGCGGGTCATAGGCCGCCCCCGACGTCAAGGGCGACAACAGGACGCCGTCAACCGGCCTACCGCCACCCCGGGTTCATTCCCAGTTCATCGTCACGTCCCGTTCCCGCACAGACGTGCGCCTAGCGTCCGTGACGTCGGATTCAAGGGGAAGCAAAGGGAAGAGCCATCGTGCGCATGCAGCTGCCGTTGATCAGAACGTCGTCGTCCGACTCGCATCCCGGTGGGCGGTCCGCCCTCACCTGCCGGTTCCGGTGTGGTGACGCCTGCTTCCACGAGGCGCCCAACACCTCCGCCAACCAGTACGTCGGCGATGTCATCGCCGGCGCGCTCAGCCGTCGCTCGATGATGCGGGCCGCCGCGGTCGTCACCGTGGCCGGTGCCGCGGGCACCGCCCTCGCCCAGCCGGCCGCCGCCGCCCAGCAGAGCGCCGGCGTCGGCGCCGCGACGCACAAGCCCGGCGCCGCCAAGGGCGCGCGCGGCCTGCGATTCACCGCCGTCGCACCGAACACCGCCGACACCGTGACCGTCCCGGACGGCTACCGGCAGAACGTCGTCATCCGCTGGGGCGAGCCCATCCTGCGTGGCGCGCCCGCCTTCGACCCGGAGAAGCAGACCGCCGCCGCCCAGGCCGGTCAGTTCGGGTACAACAACGACTTCCTCGCCCTGCTCCCGCTGCCGGGCGAGCGCGGCCGGCAGGTCCTCGTCGCCAACCACGAGTACACCGACGAGGTGCTCATGTTCCGTGGGTACGACGCCGCCCACCCCACCCGCGAGCAGGTCGAGATCGGCTGGGCGGCCCACGGGCTGTCCGTCGTCGTCGTCGAGGGGGACCGCAGGAGCGGGAAGCTCACCGCCGTCTCCCGGCACTCGCTCAACCGGCGGATCACCGCCACCACCGAGTTCCGGCTCACCGGCCCCGCCGCCGGCTCCGACCTCCTGAAGACCTCCGCCGACCCGACCGGCCGCAAGGTCCTCGGCACCCTCAACAACTGCGCGGGCGGGACCACCCCCTGGGGCACCACGCTGCACGGCGAGGAGAACTTCAACCAGTACTTCGCCAACGCGAGCCGGGCCACCGACAAGCGGTACGGCATCGGCACCGGCGCCACCGAGCGCAAGTGGGAGCGGTTCGACAAGCGGTTCGACGTCGCCCAGGAGCCGAACGAGGTGCACCGCTTCGGGTACGTCGTCGAGCTCGACCCGTACGACCCGCACTCCACGCCCCGCAAGCACACCGCGCTCGGCCGGTTCAAGCACGAGGGCGCGACCGTGCGGCTCACGCACGACGGCCGTCCCGTCGTCTACTCCGGTGACGACGAGCGGTTCGACTACATGTACAAGTTCGTCGGCAGCAAGCGGATGAAGCACGGAACCTCGCGTGCCGTGCGCGAGCACAACCTCTCGCTGCTCGACGAGGGGACGCTGTACGTCGCCAGGCTCACCGGTGACTCCCCCGCCATCGAGATCGACGGCACGGGCAAGCTCCCGTCCGACGGCGAGTTCGACGGCAGCGGCGAGTGGATACCGCTGGCCACCGCGACCGCCAAGGGCGCCGTCTCGCACGTCGAGGGCATGACGGCGGACGAGGTCTTCGTCTTCACGCGGCTCGCCGGGGACAAGGTCGGCGCGACCAAGATGGACCGGCCCGAGGACATCGAGCCCAACCCGCACACCGGCAAGGTGTACGTGGCCCTCACCAACAACACCAACCGCGGGATCGGCACGAACGCCCCGGCCGACGAGGCCAACCCCCGCAACGCCAACAAGCACGGACACGTCCTGGAGCTCACCGAGCGCTGGAACCGGGCCGACAGCACCCGGTTCGCCTGGTCGCTGTTCCTGGTGGCGGGCGACCCGAACGACCCGGCGACCTACTTCGCCGGGTTCCCCAAGGACAAGGTCAGCCAGATCTCCTGCCCGGACAACGTGGCCTTCGACCCGCACGGCAACCTGTGGATCTCCACCGACGGTGCCCAGCTCGGCTCGCACGACGGCCTGTTCGGTGTCGCCACCAAGGGCGAGCGGCGCGGTGAGCTCAAGCAGTTCCTGACCATGCCGATCGGCGCGGAGACCTGTGGCCCGGTCGTCCAGGACCGGCGCGTCCTGGTCGCCGTGCAGCACCCCGGTGAGATCAACGGCGCCACCGTGGAGAAGCCGGCCAGCACCTGGCCCGACGGTCCCGGCAAGATCGTCCGCCCCTCGGTCGTGGCGGTCTGGCGCGCGGACGGCGACGACATCGGCGTCTGACAGGACAGGTCGGCAAACCCGGGAACCGGACACGTCTGACGAACGGCGGCGCCCGGAACCGGGACGTCCGCCGGTGATCGCGTCACCCCGCTCGAAAGGAGCGCGGTGGCGCGGTCGCCGTTCTGGTCGGCTCTCCGCCCTCCTGGGGCCGCGCGTCGCCGTCCACGCGGGCCAGGAACTCCCGCAGCGCCTCGTTGAACTCCCGTGGCCGCTCCAGGTTCGGCAGGTGGGCCGCGCCCTCGATCACCCGCAGCGTGGCGTCGGGGAGGAGCGCGTGCATGTCCCGCGCGTCGGCGACCGGGGTGTACGTGTCGTCCGCGCCGACGATGACCAGCGCGGGCACGGTGACGCGGGTCAGCAGGTCCCGGTAGTCGGGGCGCTCGGCCCGTCCGCGCAGGGCCGCCGCGGCGCCCTCCGCCGGGGTGGCCGTCATCATGCGGTGGACGTGCGCCCTGACCTCGGCGTCGGCGTACGGGGCCACCATCCTGTCCAGGACCTCGTCGGCGTACCCGCGCATGCCCTCCCTCAGGAGGCGGTCCGCCATGGCCCGGCGGGAGCGGACGCCCTCCGGTGTCTCCGCCGCCGGGAAGGTGTCCGCCAGCACCAGCCCCCGGACGCGGTCACCGAACCGCCCGGCGCACTCCATCGCGATCTGGCCGCCCATCGACAGCCCGGCGAGGACGAAGGCGTCCACCTTCAGGTCGTCCAGGAGTGCCGCGATGTCCTGGGCGAAGTCGGAGAGACGGGTGATGCCGGGCACCACCGGCGAGGCGCCGTAGCCGCGCAGATCGGGGGCGATCACCCGGCGGGTGGCGGAGAACTCGGCGGTCTGCGGGGCCCACATGGTGCGGTCGAAGGGGTGGCCGTGGACCAGGACGAGGGGGACTCGGGAGGTTTCTGGGCCTTTGTCCTCATACGCGAGGAACGCCGGGAAAGGGGTCATGTGCTCGACCTTAGATCGCCCCAACTGCTCGGTGCAATAAGATCTTTGCCCTCGGTGCAATCGAGGGGGGACCCGTGCACGACTACCGGCGCATCGCCGACCGGCTCGCCGACGACATCGCCGCCGGGCGCCTCAAGCCCGGCGAACGGCTGCCCCCGCAGAGGGTGTTCGCGCGGCGGCGCGGGATCGCCGGGTCCACGGCGGGGCGGGTGTACGGCGAACTGGTGCGCCGGGGGCTGGTGGTCGGGGAGGTCGGCCGCGGCACGTTCGTGCGGGCGGGTCCGGCGGGGCCGGGAGCCGGGCGGGCGCTGACCGAGGCCGCGACCGCCGCTCCGGTCAACCTGGAGCTCAACTACCCGTCGGCGCCGGGCCAGTCGGAGCTGCTCGCCGCCACCCTGGCGCCCCTGGTGCGCCCCGACGTGCTGACCGAGGCGCTCCGGCCGGCCGCCGCCACCGGAACCGCCGCCGCCCGGGAGGCGGCCGCCGCCCTCCTCGCCGGTCCCGGCTGGCGGCCCGCCCCCGGACAGCTCCTGTTCGCGGGCAACGCCCGCCAGGCGATCGCCGCCGCCCTCGCCTCCCTCGTCCGGCCGGGCGGCCGGGCCGGGGTCGAGGCGCTGACGTATCCCGTGGTCAAGGAGATCGCGGCCCGGCTCGGCATCACGCTGGTGCCGTTGGCCTCGGACGAGGACGGCGTCCGTCCGCAGTCCGTCGCCGCCGCCCACCGCACGGCCCCCCTGTCCGCCCTCTACCTCCAGCCGACCCTGCACAACCCGACGTCCCTGACCACCGGCGAGCGGCGCAAGCGCGAACTCGCGGCATTGGCCGTCGACTTGGACCTTCCGGTCGTCGAGGACCGCATCTGGTCCTTCCTCGCCGGCCCGGTCACCCCGCTGGCCGCGTACGCGCCCGCCCTCACCCACGTCGTGGACGGGCTGTCCAAGCGGGTCGCGCCCGGCCTCACCGTCGGCTTCCTCGTCGTACCGCCGCACCGGGTGGACGCCGTGGCCGCCGCCGTGCGGTCCGGTGGCTGGAGTGCGGGGCGGTTCGCGCTGGAGGCGGCCGTGCGGTGGGCCGCCGACGGGACGGTGGAGCGCCTGGTCGCCGCCAAGCGGGCGGACGCGGCCCGCCGGCAGCGGATCCTCCAGGAGGAGCTGCGCGGCTTCTCCGTACGGTCCGATCCCCGTGCCTATCACGGCTGGTGGGAGCTGCCCGCGCCCTGGCGGGCGGACACCTTCACGGCCGCGGCGGCGGCGCACGGGATCGCCGTCACGCCGGGCCCCGCCTTCGCCGTGGACCCCCACCGCACCCCGGACGCGGTCAGGCTCGGACTCGCGTCGGCGGCTGTGCCGGATCTGGAGCGGGCGCTGCGGACACTCGCCGGCGTCGCGCGACAGGGCCGTACCGTCCGGTGAGCCGGCAGGACAGCGCCACCGTCAGACCGATGACGACGAGCAGCCAGGAGACCGTGCGCAGGGTGGCGGTGAGGGCGTCGTAGACGGCTCCGGCGGCCGGCTGGTGGGACGGGTCGGGCAGGCCGGCGAGGGTGAGCCGGCGGCCGGCGGCCACCACGAGGCCGAGGAGCGCGCCGCCGGTGGCGGTGCCGAGGGCGGTCGCGGTGACCGCGCGGCGACGGCAGGCCGCGACCGCGATCCCGGTGACGGCGAGGACGGCCGCGGTGACGGGCAGCCAGAAACCGGCGAGGTCGAGCAGGGCCGGCGGAGCGTTCGTCAGGCGTGAGAGCACCGTTCCAGGCAAGGGCCCTGGGGCCGGGCGGGCGAGCCGGACGACTGCGTACGGGTGCGTCCGGTGGGCCGGACGGGGGGTGGGAGCGGCGCGGCCCTGGTGGAACCGGGGATTCCGCTCTCCGGTGGAGGGTTCACCCGAACGGGTGTTTCCTGGAGCTGGGGAGAAGGAGGCCGATCCATGCGCACCACTCCGGCCCTGCGGACCCTGGCCGCGGCCCTGTTCACCGGCGGCACTCTCGTCGCCGCGACAGCGGGCACCGCCGCGGTGGCCACCACCCCGCCGGGGTACGCCGACGGACACGACGGCGGCGGATCCGGTGGTCCGATCTGGTGCACCGTCGTCTCCGGTACCGCCCTCAAGGTGAGGTCGGCGCCCACCACGCACGCCGACGTCGTCGACCGGCTCCCGCCGGGCACCCACGACCGTGTCGAGTGCAAGGTCCGTGGCCAGAGCGTGAACGGCGATCCGTACTGGTACTGGCTCGCCGGGGCCCAGGGCTGGGCCGGCGCCGCGTTCGTCGGCACGGGCGGACACCGGGTGCCGAACTGCGCGGACCCGTGCCCGCGGTGGAAGGACGGCGGCTGGCACAACCCCGATGGGAACGACCCCGGTTGGAGCGAGTCGTGGGCCGTGTCCGCCTCGGTTTCCTGGTCCGCCTCGGGTGCCGGCTCCTGGTCTTCCTCGGATTCGTGGAGCTGGAGCGTCACCGGGTCCTCATCGGGTGCTTGGGACCGGCTCCCGGTCGGCCGGTGAGTGGAGGGATGAGGGAAGGCGTGGGCCCCGGCGAACGTGCCGGGGCCCACGCGCTGTTGTCCCTGCCGCGCGCCGGACGCCGGACGCCGTGAGCCGGACGCGGCGCGGTCGGCAGCGGGCGACGGGCGGTCAGCGGATGCGGTTGCCCTGCGCGTCCTCGCGTGTGTAGTAGCGGTAGAAGAACGCGACGAAGAACCCCGCCATGACGACCAGGCCCAGGACCGTGGCGCTCAGGACGCTCGCGCCGGACTGGTTGTAGAGGAAGGCGATGGCCGCGCCGGCGAAGGCCGACTTCGTCAGCGAGTGCGCTTCGCGCCTCAGCCGCGGGGCCAGGGTCGCCACGGCGAGACACAGCACGATGAACGCGAAGGCGGTGACGAAGCCGAAAAGGAGGTTCCAGCCGGTGATGGGACCGTCGCCGCGCCGGTTGGCCGCCGCCCAGTAGCCGTAGACGAGTCCGAGGACGACGGGTATCCCGATCCTCGCCGCCCGGTGGACCCGTTCGCCGAACAGGTCGGGCGTGCGGGCCGGCGGCCTGGCCGTGGCCTTCGTCCCGCGCCGCATTCCTCGGGACCTGGGTGCCGCGTGAGCCATCGGAGCACTCCTCTCTCCTCGCCCCCGCCTTCCAGAGCACACCGGGGGACGGACCCTGGCAAGTCGGCGCGGGGACGTGCGCGAGCCGGTGCGGCCGGGCGGTGCGGATGCGGGCCTGCGGGCGCCGTGCTTCGCTGGGGCGCATGAGGGCCGTGAGTGACGGCGGGCCCGGCCGGCGCCGGAACCAGCTGCTGCGGGTACGCGGCCACAGCGTCGCCTGGCTGCCTCCGCTGCTGCTGCTCCTCGCCATCACGGGCGTCGACTTCCACACCACCGGCGAGTTCCGGATCATCTCCTGGATCGTGCTGGTTCCCGGCATCGCCGCGGCGATCTGCGGAGTGGGGCTCACGGCCGCGTTCGCCGTGGTCGCGCTCGTGACGTACTTCCTGGCGGACGGCGCCTGGCCGCACCAGTACCGGATCGGCCTCCCGGACTTCATCCTGGTCGGCATCGGCGGTCTGCTCGCCACGCTGGCCTGCGCGGTACGGGTACGCGGCGAGCGCCACATGCTCCACATGCGGGACATCACCGAGACGATCCGCCGGACCGTGCTGCGCCCGCTCCCGCCGGGCTGGGGCGGCCTCGACCACGCGGCCGTCTACCTCGCCGCCGACAGCGAGGCCCGCGTCGGCGGCGACTTCTACGACATCCAGCCCGGCCGGTACGGCACCCGGGTCCTCCTCGGCGACGTGCAGGGCAAGGGACTCGGCGCGGTCGAGGCGGCGGCCGCGCTGCTCGGCACGTTCCGCGAGGCGGCCTACCACGAGCCGGACCTGCTGACGGTCGCCCGGCGCCTGGAGATCCGGATGCGGCGGCACGGGCTGCACGTCACCGCCCTGGGCCGGGAGGACGGCGACCGGTTCGCGACCGCCGTGCTGCTCGGCTTCCCCGTGGACGCCTTCGACGTGGTGGAGGCCGTGGTCTTCGGTCACGAGCCCCCGCTCGCGGTCGGCCCCGACGGCGTACGGCACCTGCCGCCCGGCGACGGCCTCCCGCTCGGGCTCGGCGAGCTGGTGGCGGACGGGCTGCCGCCGCTGCGCAGGGTGCCCCTGGCCCCCGGCACCACCCTGCTGCTGACCACCGACGGGGTGACCGAGTCCCGTGACGGCGCGGGCTGCTTCTACCCGCTCGCCGACGAGGTGGCCCGCGCCGTCGCCGCCGACCCGCACGCCGCCGACCCCGGCCGCCTGGTCGCCCTGGTCCGCGACGGCACTCTCGGCCACTGCGGCGGCCGACTGGCCGACGACACCACGGTGTTCGCGGTGCGGCGGCTCGACGAGACCCCTTGAAAGGGACGTTCGCCGTCCTGAGGCCCACCTTTGCAGCCGCAGCGGTTACGGTGCTGACGTACGTGATCGACGGGGGATGGGGAGGGAACCGATGCCGGGGACCGTGCTGCTGCTCGCCGCCTCACCGGTGGGCAAGGGCTGTCTGGTGGACGCGGCGTCCGTGCTCCCCGTTCTCGCGGCGGTGCCGCCCGCGGTGCTGTCGGGCACCGAGACGGCGAACGTGGTCGAGCTCGCCGACCCGCTGGAACCGCAGGCCGTCCTCACCCGGCTGCGTGCCGCCGCGACGGCCCCCGGACCGCTGACCGTGTTCGTCACCGGCCAGCTCCTGCTGGACCGCCGCCAGCACCTGCCCCACCTGGCGCTCGCCCGCACCACCACGTCCACGGTCCGCTACACCGCCTTCCCCTGGCACTGGCTCCGCGAGGAACTGCGGCTGCGGGCACCCGGGACGACGGCCCTGCTCCTGGATCTGCACGCGGACGCGGAGACCTGGACGTGGCTGCGGGGCAACGTGCTGGACTGCGGCCGGAACAACGCGGTGTACGGGCGGATCGCGCCGCCGCCGTCACGGCGGACGGTGGCGGTGCCGACGTACATGAAGGCGGTCGCGACGATTCTGCGCAGCGGGCGCCGGCCCGGGTTGGCGGAGTTGCATCAGCAGGCGTTGGCGCGGCTGGGGAGCGACGGGTACGGCGACCTCGTACTGACGTCACCCGGGGCCGGGGTGGCCGCCGTTCCCGGGGGCTCCGTCCCCAGCCCCCCGTATCGGCCCGAACGGCCTCGTCCTCACACGCCGGACGGACTGGATACGGCGAACCGGAACGACGAGGGCGACGCCCGGCGGCGGAGCGAGCGGGCTGTCCCGCGCGAGGGTGAGGACGACGCCCGGCGCGAGCGTGCGGGTTCCGCCCGGTGGCGCGGCGAGAACGACATCCCGCGCCCGGGTGAGGACGACGCGCGGCGGCGGGGCGAGGACGACGCCCGCAGTGACGACGACGGCGGTGGCCGCCGGCATGGCGGGGACGGCCTCCCGCGGCCGGGCGAGGGCGACGTCCCGCGCCCGGGTGAGGACGACGCGCGGCGGCGGGGCGAGGACGACGCCCGCAGTGACGACGACGGCGGTGGCCGCCGGCATGGCGGGGACGGCCTCCCGCGGCCGGGCGAGGGCGACGTCCCGCGCCCGGGTGAGAGGGACACGCGGCACCGGAGCGAGGGTGAAGCCGCACACCGGGGCGTGGGTGACGCCCGGCGTCGGGGCGGGGGCGACCGGCGGCGGAGCGAGCGCGAGGTGCGGTGGCGGGAGGACGATCCGCATGCCTACATCACCGCCGCCGTGCAGGACGGGCGGCACCAGGACGCCGACGCGCTTGCCGCGGAGCATGAGCGGGCCGCCGTGCGTGCTCATGGGCCCGGGTCCGAGCACGCCCTGCACTGGGCCGAGGTCCGGGCGGATCTGGCCATGTTCGCGGGGGATCCGGTGCGCAGCTGCCGGACGTGGCTGGCGGTGGCCGGGGCGCGGCTGACCGCCGGTCAGGCGCCGGACTCGCCCGCCGTGGAGGCGGCCGTCGACCGGGCCCACCACCAGTGGGGCCAGATCCGGGAGCCCGGGCCCGCCCGTGAGCTCGGGCGCGTGCTGGCGGAGGTGCGCGGACGCGTCCCCGGCCGTCGGCAGGGCGCCCTGGAGAACGTGCACCGCCAGCTCCGCCAGTTGCAGACGCAGAGCTGACGCGGCGCCACGGGGACGGCGTCGCCGGCGCGGGCAGGAGGGGCGTCCGGGACGGGCAGGAGGGGCGTCCGGGACGGGTGCCGGCGCGGCCCGCCGGGGTCACCGCGTGTCCCCCAGTGAGACCAGCAGGGTGCGCGGCAGGCGGTTCAGGTCGCCGCACTCGTCGACGGCCGGGCCGGGTCGGACAGCAGGCCGCGCTGGTTCCCGACGTGGCCCTCAGGACCTTGTCGACCCTCTCCCGCCCGTCGTCCGTCAGCGCGATGTGCAGGCTGCGGCGGTCGACCGGTACCGCCTCGCGGGTGACCAGGCCCTGGGCGGCCAGCCGGTCCACACGGTGGGTGAGGGCGCCGGAGCCGATCAAGACGCCGGTGGCGAGTTCCCTGGCGGTGAGGGGCCGGTCGCCGCGGCGCAGGGCGGCCAGGACGTCGAACTCCCAGTCTCCATGGCGTGCCCGGCGAGGTAGTCCTTCAGGCTGGTGCCGAGCAGCCGTGACAGCCGCAGGACGCGGCTGACCGTGCCCATGGCGTCCAGGTCCATGTCCAGGTCCAGGGCGGCCCACTGGTCGAGGAAGCCGCCGACGCGGTCGCGGGCGTCATGCGGGGCGGTCACCTCGCCGCCCCTTCGTCGGTTCGGTCGAGCGCGGTGGTTCAAACGCCGTGGTTCGACATCGAACAGTTTCGCCCCATCCGTGGATCGGCGCTCGCCTGCGCGACGTCTAACAGTTCGACGTCGAACGAGGGCAGACGCAGCCGCCGACGGCCCGCTCCGGCTCCGCCGCTCTCGCCGGACCCGCGTTCGCCGCCAGGACCAGGGTGACCACGGTGATCACGGCCGCGGCCAGCCCACGGGTGTAGCGCTCGGTGGTGCTGGGGCGTTCAGGCACGGTGACCTCGCAGCGACGACGGTTCGGACGGCGCGGCCGGCTCTGGCCTCCCAGACGGTTCAGAGGCGGCACAGCGGCAACGTAAACGTGCTTAACACGCCGTTTAACCTAGAGGCTGTCGAAGTCGAACGGCAAGAGTCACCAGGGGAGTTGGGCCATGTCGGAGCGCGACGACCCGGTGACGATCGGGCGCCGGGTACAACAGCTGCGGACCGCCCGCGGGCTGACCCAGAAGCAGCTGGCGGAGCCCGCCTACACACCGGCGTACATCTCCACCCTGGAGGCCGGCCGGGTCCGGCCCTCCGACGACGCGCTCCGCCATCTCTGCGACCGGCTCGGGGTCGGCTCCGACGAGCTCACCACCGGCCGCCCGGCCCGGCTCGTCACCGGTCTGCGCCTGAGGCTCACCGAGGCCCAGCGCACCCTCGCCGGCGGAGCGGCCGAGGCGGCGGCCGAGCAGTACGCGGTCCTGCTCTCCGAGGCCGAGTCGCTCGACCTCGCCGAGGTGAGCGCGGCGGCCCTGCTCGGGCTGGGCGAATGCGCTCTGGAGACGGGCGCGTTGGAGGAGGGCCGCCGCTGTTTCGAGCGGGCGGAGGAGCTGTGCGGCGACCAGCCGCTGCCGGCCCGCGTCCCGGCCCTGCGCGGACGTGCCGTGTCCCACTACCTGGCGGGTGAACTGCGGTACTCCGTCTACCTGCTGGAGTCCGCCATCGACGAGCTCAACCGCGGCGGCCTGCACGACCCGGACGCCCTGCTCCTCCTCTACGCCAGCGTCATCGGCCCCTACATGGACATGGGCGCCCACGCCCGCGCCGCGCAGGCCGCCGAGTTCGCCCTCGCCCTCGCCCCACGCGCCGGAGACCCGGCCCTGGTCGCCCGGATGCACCGCTCCGTCGCCCGCACCCTCCTCGCCGAGGGCCGGCTCGCCGAGGCCGACGCCTCGCTGGCCAAGGCGGCCGAGCTCTACCGGCAGCTGCACCTGCGCACCGAGCTGGCCAACTGCCACTGGATGCGGGGATACGTGTACGCGCAGAACGGCCGGCTGGAGCGCGCCGAGGAGGAGCTGCGGCAGGCCCTGACCATGCTCTCCGCCCGGCGCGCGGCCCTCTACTCCAGTCAGGTCACCGTCGAGCTGGCCGGTGTCCTGCACCGGCGCGGCACGTCCGAGGAGGCCGCCGCCCTGCTGCACGGGGTGCTCAGCGACCTCGGCTCCGAACGCGGCGCGCTGCACGCGGCCGCCGCCCACCGCCTCCTCGGCATCATCGCCGAGGACGCCCGGGACACCGACGCCGCCGAGGAGCACTACGTCCGTGCCCTCAGTCTGCTGGAGCGCGCGGGGGCCGCCGGTGACCTGGCCGACCTGTGCCGGCTGCTCGGGGACCTGCTGCGCCGCACCGGCCGGGTGGAGGCCGCGCTGGACGCGTACCGCACGGGACTGGGCCACCGTACGGCCCCCGGCACCACCACTCTCGGTCCCGCACCCGCGCAGCCTCCCCTGTGAGCGCGGTGGACCGTCCTCACGGCAGTGCGTTTCGGGCTGCGGGCGAGGGGTAATCGACCGGCGCGCACCAGGTCGCGCCATGACCCATGATCCCGGTCCGGAGGAAAGCCCGGATCAGGCCCCCACGGACGATAATGGGGCGCTGACCGAAGGAGGCGGTGGCCCGTGCGGCCCAGGGACGACCGCGACGGCGCCCCCGGCGACGACCACGGCCCGTACGGCACGTCGGGCGGCGACACCGGGACGCCCTACGGCGAGGACCCGCACGAACAGCAGAGCGAGCGGGTGCAGGCCGCCCATGTGATCGCCGAGGGCGTACGGGGCGCCCAGCCCGTGGAGATCCCCGCGCGGCTGTGCATGGTCGCGGTCAAGCTGCTGCCGGTGATCGGCGCGAGCGTGTCGCTGCGCGCCGGCGGCATGCCCGTCCAGCTGAGCGCGAGCAGCGACCAGGCCTCGTACATGTCGGAGGTCCAGGCCACCCTGGGCGACGGGCCCTGCATGTACGCCGCCGAGACCGGTGCCCCGGTGCTCGCCTCCGACCTCACCAGCGGTCCGGACACCCGCCGTTGGCCGGTCTTCGCCCAGCAGGCGACGGCCGCCGGGGTGCAGGCCGTCTACTCGGTGCCGCTCGGGAACGACGCCGTGTGCGTGGGGACGCTCGACCTCTACCGCGCCACCCCCGGCGAACTCACCGACCGTGACCTGCGTACCGCGCAGCTCGTGGCGAGTGTCATGACGGTGGCCCTGATGGCACTGCCCCGGGGGGAGGAGAATGTGCAGGGAGGAGGAGAACCCTGGCTGAGCGGTCTGGCCGCCGATCACGACGAGGTCTACCAGGCCATCGGAATGATCATGGTGCAGCTCGGCGTCGGCTCGGACGAGGCGCTGGCCCGGTTGCGTGCCGACGCGTTCGCGAACAACCGCACCGCCCTGGAGGTGGCGCGCGATGTGGTCTCGCACAGGAAGAGGTTCGACCGTGACTAGGAACTGTCCGGCCCGCCGACCGGCGAACCGGCGTGGTGACGGTGTGAGGAGGCAGGGATGAACCGCGAGCTTCAGCTCATCCGCGCCTTCGTCGACCTCGCGGACACGCTGGGCGCGCGCTTCGACCCGCTCGACCTGTTCGGCCGGCTCAGCGAGCACTGCACGCAGCTGCTGGCGGTGGACGCGGTCGGGGTGGTGATGGCCGACGCGCGGGGCACCCTGCGCGCCATGGCGTCCTCCGACGACGACCTGGGCCGGCTCGACCTGCTCCAGGTCCGCCAGGAGCAGGGACCGTCCGTCGACTGCTTCCGCACCGGCGAACCCGTCACCGCCGACGATCTGCGCCAGGGAGTCCGCTGGCCCGCCTACACGGCCCACGCCCTGGAGGCCGGTTACGTCTCCGTGCACGTGCTGCCGCTCCGGCTCGACGGCCGCGCGATCGGCGCGGTGGCCCTCGCCAACCGGCACAGCGACGTCCTGCCGGCCGGCGACATCGTCGTGGCGCAGGGACTGAGCGACATCGCCGCGCTCACCCTGGCGCACTGGCCCGCCGAGGCCAGGCGTCCGCACGATCTGCTCACGTCCCTGCAGGCCGCGGTCTCCGCGAAGGCGTCCGTGGAGCTGGCGAGGGGACTCCTGTCCGAGTACGCGGGGATCTCCTTCACCGAGGCGTTGCGGCTGCTGCGCCAGTACGCGGAGAAGGAGGGGCTGTCCGTGACGGCTGTCGCCCGCGCGCTGTCGGAGCGCACGCTCGCTCCGGAGGAACTGCTGGAAGGAGTGCCGGGCCGCGCCTAGGATCGATGATCATGGACACACTGGCTCTGTTTCTGATCGTCGCGGTCCTGCTCGTGGGCGTCGCGGGCATGGAGAGCCGCATCTCCCGTGCGGACCGCCGCGTCGCCCGGGTCGAGCGCAAGGTCGACCTGATCCTGGACCACCTGGGACTGCGCGAGCACGACCCGCGGATGGACGAGGTCGCCGCGCTCGCCCGCGAGGGCAGGACGGTGCAGGCGGTCAAGCGGTACCGGGAGATCACCGGGGACGGCCTGAAGGAGGCCAAGGAGGCGGTCGACCGGCTGGGTTAGGGCGCGTGTTGCGTCGCGGGGCAGGCTCGGGACCTTCGCACCACGTCCTGGTCCGCCGCGGCGCTAGTGCCGTGGCAGGCGACGTTCGCCCCGTCGCGACGCCCGGCACGCCCTCTCGCCGCACCGGCCGAAAGCCCGAGTACATCCAGTACGAGGGCTTCCGGGGCATGCCGAGAGCACGCACCGGACGCCGCTCCTTGACGGGCAAACGTTGCCTGCCGCGGCACTAGATCTGCGCCCGGCCCTGCTTGTGCACCTCCGCCAGACGCCGCGCCCCCAGGTCCAGGGCCGCCCGGGTGACATCGGCGGACACGTCGCCGAGGCCGCCGTGGGTGAGCCCGATCGCGTCGTCGCCGACGCGGACGACGGCGACGTCCAGGGTGAGCACGACCGGCTCGCCGTTCAGCGTCGCGCCCACCACGGCGATCCGCAGACCCTGCCGGGCGTCCCCCACCTCCGGCAGACCCGCGTCGGCGACATAGACGTCCGTCACCTTGCCCTGGGCGCTCGTCGCCGCGAACTGGGCGCACTTCCGCGGCAGGGTCCGCAGCCAGGCCAGGCTCCGCTCGACGTCCGCCGGTCTGTGGGTGACGACCTGGTAGCGCAGCTGGGACCCGTTCCAGACGTCGTCGAGGCCGACCGCGGCACGGGGGCGGGTGTCCGCGCCGAACAGTTCCTCGGCGTAGAGGGCGTCCAGCAGCCGCCGGCACTCGGGCTTCTCCGCGGTCGCCTTCAGCAGCCCGTCGTGCCAGGTCGCGGCGCCCTGCGTGGGAGCCCAGGGCTCGCCCAGGTCGGCCTCCGTGACGAGGGCGGCCCGGGCCTGCGCCTGGGTGAGGCCGGCCGGGGACGGGGCGGCGGAGGTCGCGGGCGCACTGCTCGGCGGCGTGATGTCGGCCTTCCGGGCGGTGGGCGGCGCGCTGAGAGCGGAGCAGGCGGTCACGGCGGCCAGGGCACCCAGGGCGAGAACGGAGCCGACGAGGGTGCGGGCGGCCGGAGCTGGGGTCATCGGGGAGGTCTCCTTGACGGACGTCCAAGATCGAGTACGCCCTCCTACGGCACCACCTGCCCGCCCGCTCCACCAGTGAGCCGGGCCGTCCGGGTGAGCGGGCACCGACACGCGGCGGCACACCGGCCCACCCCGCCACCGCGCGAAAACCCGTCGCCGCCTCCTCCGCCCCGCTGCTACCGTCCCCGCATGCAGCGCGCCCACGCGGTACGTCCGTCCGTGACGACGACGCCGGAGAGTGTCCCGGCGCGCTGACAGCTGAGCTGACATCGAAGCCCCGGGGCGAGTGCCCCGGGGCTTCGTCGTGCGGGGGCTCGTTCAGGGCGGACCGTGAGGAGAGCCACCGTGCACGACCACCGCCGACTCGGCCGTGAACTCGGCCTGTTCGACACCGACCCGCTGATCGGCGCGGGGCTGCCGTACTGGCTGCCCGACGGGGCCGTCGTCCGGCAGGTCCTGGAGGAGTACGTCCGGGAGACCGAACGCGCCGCCGGCTACCGGCACGTGTACTCACCGGTCCTCGGCAAGCGGGAGCTGTACGAGATCTCGGGGCACTGGTCCCACTACAGCGACGACATGTTCCCGCCGATGCGGCTGGGCGCGGAGGAGGTCGTGCTGCGGCCCAGCCTCTGTCCCCACCACGCGCTCATCTACCGCTCCCGCTCCCACAGCTACCGTGAACTGCCCCTCCGGATAGCCGAGTTGGGTGGCATGTACCGTTCCGAGCCGTCCGGCGTGCTCGGCGGGCTGACCCGCGTCCGGGCCATCCACCTCAACGACGCGCACATCTTCTGCACCCTGGAACAGGCCGTGGACGAGGCCCGGGACGCGCTGGCGCTGATCGGCCGCGCCTACGCCGACCTCGGCATCCGGGCCGCCCGCCACCGCCTCTCCCTCCGGCGAGGGCGGCAAGTACGTCGCCGGCCCCGGTCTGTGGCGGCGGGCCACCGCGCTGCTGCGGGAGGTGCTCGACAGCTCCGGCATCCCCTACGAGGCCGCCGAGGGCGAGGCCGCCTTCTACGGTCCCAAGATCGACGTCCAGATCACCGATCCCGCCGGCCGCGAGTCCACCCTCTCCACCGTGCAGCTCGACTTCCACCAGCCCGAACGCTTCGACCTGCACTACATCGGCGCCGACGGGGCGAGACACCGGCCGGTCATGGTGCACCGCAGCGTCATCGGCAGCGTGGAACGCGCGGTCGCGCACCTCGTCGAACAGCACGGCGGCGCCTTCCCGGCCTGGCTCGCGCCGGTCCAGCTGGCGGTGCTGCCGGTCACCCGGGCGCAGGAGGAGCGGGCCCACGAGGTGGTACGGCAGGCCGTGGCGCAGGGGCTGCGGGCGCAGGCCCACGGACCGGACGAGGGCAGCCTCGGGGCCCGGATCCGGGCCGCGCGCCTGGTGCCGTACCGGGCGGTGATCGGGGAGCGGGAGGCCGACGCCGGTCTGGTGGCCGTACGGCTGCGGGACGGGAACCGCCCGGGAGCCCTGCCCGTCGCCGAACTCCTCGGCCGGATCGGCGCCCGCGTCGGGGCTCGCGGCACCGGACTGTGGGCGGCTGCGTAAGGTCGGTCCGGTAACCCGTGGCGAGAGGATTCCCGACGTGACCGGTCAGCCCATCCCGGTGATCATCGACTGCGACACCGGCGTCGACGACGCCCTGGCCCTGCTGTTCGCCGTACGGCACCCGGGCATCGACCTGCGTGCGGTCACCTGCGTGGCCGGAAACACCGACGTCGACGGGGTGGTCCGCAACACCCTGACCGTGCTGGAGCAGGCGGGGGCGGCCGGCATCCCGGTCGCCCGGGGCGCCGAGCGTCCGCTGATCGAGCCGGTCCGCACGGCGCGGCACGTGCACGGCGAGGACGGGATGGGCGACCTCGGACTGCCCGCGCCCACCCGGACGCCGGTCGACGTGGACGCCGTCACCCTCCTCCGGCGGGAGATCCTCGCCTCCCCGAGGCCGGTCACCCTGATCCCCATCGCGCCCCTGACGAACATCGCCCTGCTCCTGCGCACCCACCCGGAGGTGGTCCGCAACATCGAGCGGATCGTGTTCATGGGCGGGGCGGTGGCCACGGGGAACGCCACACCGGTGGCCGAGTTCAACGTGTGGCACGACCCGGAGGCGGCGGCCGTCCTGCTCACCGCGGGCGTGCCGATCACCATGTACGGCCTGGACGTGTTCAAGCAGGTCCTGGTCCCGGCGGCGGACGTGCAGCGGCTGCGCGCCGCGGCGGAGCCCCGCCTGCGGTTGGCCGGCGAACTCCTCGCCCACCGCGACCCGGCCACCTCCGGCGACCCCACCCCGACCGGCGGCCTCGGCGACGCGGGCGCGGTCTGCGCGGTCGTCGACCCGCAGGGCATCACGACCGAGCCGCTGCCGGTCGAGGTGAGTCTGGCCCCGGGCCCGGCCCGGGGCCAGACGGTCGTCGACCGCCGGCCGCGCCCCGGAGAGTCCGAGATCCACCAGGGCGTCCGCGAGAAGCCCCTGGTGGACGTGGCGTTGGGCGTCGACGTGGAGCGGTACGTGAAGCTGTGGCTGACGACCGTCGAGGGCGTCTGACCGGCCTGCTCGACCACTGCGCCGCGGACGGCCGAGGGCCCCGGTGCCGCCTGCGGAGCCCGCGGATCACCGGGCCCCGTCCGTCCGCCACCGGCCCGGCGGACGGGCGGCGGGTCGGGTGGCGGACTGGTGACCGCGTGCGTGGTCGTGTCGGTACGAGCGCGTGGCCTCGCGGCGGCGCGTCGCCGGGGTGCTGCGCCGCGGACGGCCGATGGCCCCGGCGCCGCCTGCGGAGCCCGCGGATCACCGGGCCCCGTCCGTCCGCCACCGGCCCGGCGGACCGGTGGTCATACGAGTACGACCAGGCCGGCCGGTGGCGGACGTGTGGCGCCGACCCGGCGGGCCGGGCGGCGGACAGGTGGCCGCGCGCCGTGGCCTCGCCTTGGCGCGCGTGGTCGTATCGCTACGCGCGCGTGGCCTTGCGGCGGCGCGTCGCCATCACGATGCCCGCGCCGCCCGCGAGCAGCACCGCCGCTCCGATCGCGATCGGGCCCGTGCTGCTGTTGGCGCCGGTCTCCGCGAGGTCCTCGCCGCCGCCGTTCGGCGCGGGGGCCGGCGCGGTGGTGGACTCGGAGGCCGACGGGGTCGGGGCGTCGGTGGTCGGCGCCTCGGTGGTCGGCGTTCCGCTCGCCGGCGGCTCCGTGGCCGGCGGGGTCGTCTCCTCGGCCGGCGTGGACGGCTCGGTGGACTCCGGGACCGAGGGGGTCGGAGTCGGGGTGGCCGGCGGCTCGGACGGGGCCGTCGTGCAGTCCTTCGTGCCGCCGTTCCAGGCCGCGATCAGCTTGTCCTTGATGACCGGGCGGTCCGGGCCCTTGGGCAGGTCGCCGTGGACGAAGCCGTCCTTGGCGTCGAGCTCCCCGTCGAACTTGACCGCGCCCCGGTAGAGGTCGATCTGGGCGAAGCAGCCCGCGTCCGGCACCGCGATGTCGAGGGACTCGGTCTGCCCCGGCTTCACGGTCACCGTGTCGAAGTCGACGAAGACCTGCTCACCGGAGGTGTTGAAGGTGGCGCCGTGCGCGAGGTAGGACGCGAGGGAGGCGGTGCAGGTGGCGGCGTCACCGGCGGTGCGGACCTTGATGTGGACCTTGCCGTCGTCGGTGGGCCTGAGGTTCTGGTCGTCGACCTTGACCGAGTCGAAGAAGCCCGTGCCGTCCAGGGAGAACTGGCAGCGGTCGGTACCAGTCTCCGTACCCGCGCCCGTGCCCGGCTCGTAGGTGTCGCCGGACTTCCAGCCGTCGCCGCCGGGGGTGCCGGTCGCCCAGGAGGTGGGGGCGGAGACGGCACAGAGGACGAGCGCCGCGGCGCCCGTCCCCAGCAGGCGGCGCGCGGTGACACGTCTAGCTATGGACATGCGGATCCCATCGGGGTGAGTGGTCTGAGAAAGAAACACTGGGCCCATTGGTCACGTGCGCCACAGTGCCCGCACATCGTGGATCCCACTGCTGAACGCTGTCAACCTGCGTGTATGCAGGGTGACTTCGAGAAGTCATCACATTTCCGCCACACGGGGAATGAAGTGCTCCGGACAGCGTTCGAGTTCACTTTCCTGACAATGGGGACAGGTACCTGAGTGCTGTCCACCACCGCCACGAGGGAGACCGCGTGACCGAGTCCCAGTCCCACCGAACCGACCTCTCGTCCAAGGACCCCAACTGGTGGCGGCAGGCCGTCGTCTACCAGGTCTACCCCCGCAGCTTCGCCGACGCCGACGGCGACGGACTCGGGGACCTGAAGGGCGTCACCCGGCGCCTGACCCATCTCGCCGCCCTCGGGGTCGACGCCCTGTGGCTGAGTCCCTTCTACCCCTCCGAACTCGCCGACGGCGGCTACGACGTCGCCGACTACCGGGACGTCGACCCGCGTCTGGGCACCCTCGACGACTTCGACGCCCTGACCGCCGAGGCGCACCGCCTCGGCCTGAAGGTGATCGTCGACCTGGTCCCCAACCACACCTCGCACCAGCACGCCTGGTTCCAGGAGGCCCTCGCCGCCGGCCCCGGCTCTCCGGCCCGCGACCGCTACGTCTTCCGCGACGGACGCGGCCCGCACGGCGAACACCCGCCCACCGACTGGCAGTCCGTGTTCGGCGGCAGCGCCTGGCAGCGGGTGCCGGACGGCCAGTGGTACCTGCACCTGTTCGCCTCCCAGCAGCCCGACCTTAACTGGGAGAACGAGGAGGTCCGCGCCGACTTCCGCACCACCCTGCGCTTCTGGTCCGACCGCGGCGTGGACGGCTTCCGCGTCGACGTCGCGCACGCCCTGGCCAAGGACCTGAGCGAACCCCTGAAGGACCTCGGCGCCCCCGAACGCAGCGGCGAGGAGGCGCTGACCGAGTTCCCGCCCGGCGCCCACCCCTTCTACGACCGTGACGAGGTCCACGAGATCTACCGCGACTGGCGCAAGATCCTGGACGCCTACCGCCCGCCCCGCATGGCCGTCGCCGAGGCCTGGGTGCCCGGCGTGCGACGCGCGCTGTACGCCCGCCCCGACGAACTCGGCCAGGCCTTCAACTTCGAGTATCTCCAGACCGGTTGGGACGCCGACGGTCTGCGCCAGGTCATCACCGACTCACTGGCCGGGGCGCGGGCCGCGGGGGCGTCGGCCACCTGGGTCCTGTCCAACCACGACGTCATCCGCCACACCTCCCGGCTGATGCTGCCGCCCGGCACCGACGACAACGCCTGGCTGCTGTCCGGCGGCCACGCCCCCGCGATCGACACCGCCGCGGGTCTGCGCCGTGCCCGGGCGGCCACGCTCCTGATGCTGGCGCTGCCCGGCTCGTCGTACGTCTACCAGGGCGAGGAACTCGGCCTGCCCGAGGTGGCCGACCTGCCCGTCGAGGTGCTCCAGGACCCGATCTGGGAGCAGACGGGCCGGGTCCGCAAGGGCCGCGACGGATGCCGGGTCCCGCTGCCGTGGACGACGACGGGACCCTCGTACGGCTTCGGGGCCGGTGGCGCCTGGCTGCCGCAGCCGGAGAGCTTCGCGGAGTACGCCGTCGAGGCCCAGGACGGGACCGAGGGTTCGACCCTGGAGTTCTACCGAACCGCCCTCAGGCTGCGCCGCAAGCTCCAGGAGGGCGAGTCGCTGACCTGGGCGGACGACAGCCCGCCCGGAGTCCTGGACTTCGCCCGCCACGACGGCTGGCGGTGTGTCGCCAACCTGTCGGGAACGGCCGTACCGCTGCCGGCGGGCGAAGTGCTCCTGGCGAGCCGCCCGTTGGACGACGGGCGGCTCGGTCCGGACACCACCGTCTGGCTCGGTCCCTAGGACTGCGTCTCAGGGCGTGATGTTCGGCGTCGCGGTCGCGGTCGGCGGCGGGGTGAGGACGACCATCGGCTCGCCGGGCTGCGGCGCCGGCGGAGTCATGTCGTCCGCGGGCAGCTTCGGCGGGGTGGTCTGCTGGAAGAGGGCCTGGTCGTAGTTGACCAGGCCGGTGTTCTCCATGACCGTGATGTGGTCCAGGACGGTGTTGTTGGCCTGGTCGGCCAGCTGACGCACCAGGCTGTTCTTGGTGGTCGAACGGATTTTCGCGACCGTGTTGAAGATCGAACCGTGGGTGGTCCGCAGGATGTTGGCGAAGTTCGAGTCGAATGCCTTGCCGGTCTGCGAGTCGATCTGGTTCACGAAGGACAGCTGCTGCGGGCTCGCCACGTTCGGCAGGGTGATGTTCAGCATCGGGGCGATCTTGCGGCAGCTGGCGTCCAGCGCCGCGTGTCCGTCCACGAGGTGCTCGGACGCCCTCTTGACCTCCGGGGTCGTCCCCTTCCTCAGGCCGATCTGCCCGAGCGGGTACTCCCACAGCCCGGCCGCGCGCACGGCCACCACGAAGTGACGGTCCTGCTCGGTCAACGGCCCCCACTGCGTCTGGGCGATGACCCGGTCCTGGGCGCTGGACACTGTGTTGAGGCCCAGCATCGAGGGGTAGGCGAGCGCCCCCAACGTCAGCGTGAGGGCACCGCCCACGAAGAGAGTTCCCATCGCGTTCCGCGAAAAGCGCACCATGCCTCCTGCCCGGTCAAGGGCCCACCGGTCTGCGGGCCTGACGGAGAGTAGTACGGATGGGAACCGCCTCGGACTCTATAGAAATGGTAAAGAATTCCGTGCGGCGGTCCAGTGGCACGCACTGGCTTCGGTGGGGTGGACCGAGGGAGCCCGGGTGAACCGAGGGGGAGGGGCCGGATCATGGCCGTAGTGGTGGAGTTGACGTACTACCCGCTGAAGGGCTGCGCGGGGATCACGACCGGCGAGGCGGAGGTCGGACCCGCGGGTCTCGCCCACGACCGCGCCTTCATGGTCGTCGGCGTGGACGGGGCCGCCCGCACCCAGCGGCGCGATCCCCGGCTGGCGCTGATCACGCCCGAGGTGGGCGAGGACGGCGGGCGGCTCACCCTGCGGGCCCCGGACAGCGCGGCGGCACACGTCGACGTGGACACGGACGGCGCCCGCCGGGACGTGACCATGTTCGGGAACCCGTACCGGGCCATCGACCAGGGCGACGCGGTCGCCGCCTGGCTGTCCCGGGTACTCGGCGAGCCGAGCCGGCTGGTACGGGTCCCGCCGGAACACGACCGGGTCACCGACGGCCGGACCCCGGGCACCGCCGCCTTCGCCGACAGCTCGCCCCTGCTCGTGGTGTCCCGCGCGAGCCTGGACCTGCTGAACCTGAGGATGACCGGGCGGGGCGCACCCCCGCTGCCCATGAACCGGTTCCGCCCGAACATCGTCGTGGCCGGCTGGGACGAGCCGCACACCGAGGACCGCGCCCGCCGTCTCACCCTCGGCGCCGCCGAACTGGCCTACGCCAAGCCGGCCGTCCGCTGCGCGGTCACCCTCGTCGACCAGGACTCCGGCACCCGGACGGGCCCGGAACCCCTGCGCACCCTGGCCGACTACCGCAGATCCCCGGACGGCGTCACCTTCGGCACGAAGTTCGCGGTGCTGCGCCCCGGCAAGGTGTCGGTGGGGGACGAGGTGGTGGTCGGGGAGTGGAGCGGGCCGGACGTGACCGGGACCCGGTGAGCGCGCGGGTGCGCGTGGTTCGCCCGGACGGCCGTCCAGCACACGCCACCTGGGGAAACACGCCGGAAGAATCACAGCGAGCGGTGTCGATGACGTACCTGTGAGGAGTTGCGCCGACGATGAACCGGTCCAGGAAGGCAGCCGTGCTGGCGGGGATCGCCGCGGCGGGCACGATCGCGGTGTCCGGCCCGCCCCAGGAGACGCCGCGGGCCGCCGGGCACGGGCGTGAGCTGTGGGGTGCGGTGACGATCGCGCCGGGCCGGGAGGGCATCGTCGAGGTCGGCGTCCACGAGGGGACGCCGCCTGCGCTCCGGGGTCCCGCCCTCGCCCTGCCCGCCGGCCCGGGACGCCTCCAGGCGACGGCCACGCTGAACGGGGTGAGCGCGACGAGCGAGCAGATCGACATCACGGTGTCGGCCACGGAACGGTGACCTGCGCTCCGGGCGGGCCCCGCCGCTCGTCGGCACCGACCCGCCGGGGTGCGGTTGGGCCCGCGTCGTGCGGTGTGCCGCTTCCCGTGACGGTCCGCGAAGGGGCGGGCGCGTGCCGGACGTCACCCGTTCGGCCCTGTCCCGTGGCGGGGGCCCCGGTACCGCCCGAAGGTCGAATCACACGACATCGGTGGTCGGCGCAGCGCGCCGGCCGCCCCGGAAGAAACGGGGTCCGGCCATGACCCAGCAGCCGCACGCGACGCAGCCGCCGACCGGCGGAGGGCACCAACAGGCGGGCGGGGAACAGCCGTCACAGACCTGGGACGACACCCGTGGGCGGGCCGGTCGCACCGGCCAGGGCGACCAGGGCTACGCGCGGACGCCCACCGAGACCGCCTGGGCGGCCGGCGGAGTCGTCTTCGCCGGTGTCCTGATGCTGATCAACGGCATCATGGCCATCTTCCAGGGCATCTCCGCGCTGGCGAAGGACGACGTGTGGGCCGGCATCGGCGACTACGTCTACGAGATCAACCTCACCGGCTGGGGCGTGATCCTGCTCGTCCTGGGCGCGGTGGCCGCGGTCACCGGCGGCGGCATCCTGAAGGGCGCCGGGTGGGCCCGGATCACCGGCATCTTCCTCGCGGGCCTGAGCATGGTCGCCCAGTTCCTGTTCCTGCCGTACCAGCCGGTCTGGTCGACGATCATGATCGCCGTCAACTTCTTCATCATCTGGGCCCTGGCGGTGTACCGGCCGACGCACCAGGGGACCTGACCGCGACCGGCCGGGCGGCCCGGGACCGACGGGCCGCACGGCCGGTCGGTGCCGGGCCGCCGGCTAACGCCTCAGCGCGACCGGCGCGTGGTTTTCCGGCGCGGCGCCGTTCTCCACCGCGGCGGGGCGGGCGGCGGCGCTCACGTGTGTCCGACGCCGCCGCTGCCGAAGGAGCCGCTGGAACCGGGCAGCCAGCGCTTCCGGTTCTGGTCCTTTCCCCGCCTGGTCCCGGCGGCGTGGACCTGGTACGGCATCAGCCGTTCCCGTTTGTCCTCCGCCACCGGCATCTCGTCCGGCTCCCGCATCTCCCGGATCTCGCGGACCGGCCCGGACACGGGCAGTTTCGGCTGCTCCTCCGGGCGGGGATGCGGCAGCTCCTGATCCATGACCTTCATGCCCAGTCGCACGGCCCACACGAGTGCCCCGGCGATGACCAGGCCACCGGTGAAGGCGGCGATCACGTTGAGGACATCGCCCGCTGAGGCCGCCAGTACATACGTTGCCATGCTCATAGTTCGAGTATGACCGAAAAGAGCTGTTATGTACGGTCCGGTCGTGGGAGGGCAAGGACGGCGAACTCCCCGTCCGAACCGACCGCCTAGCCGGAGCCGGGCTCGTCCGGGTGGGCGCGGGACCCCTGGGAACGGCTGCTGACCAGCCAGGAGGCGAGGTCCGCGAGGTCGCCGGGGGCCTGGCTGGTGTCGACCGTCAGGTGGAGCAGGGTGCCGTGACCGTCGGCACCGGCGGGGTAACTGCGCGGCTCGTCGCAGTCGAAGGCCTGGCGGAGCAGCAGTGCGACCTTCCGGGCGACGTCGGGATCGGCCGCGATGATGCGGACCTCCGCGAGCGCGTCGTCCTCGGGCGGGGTCATGTCGGCGGCCAGCTGGGCGTCCGCCTCCGTCCGTACGGGCGTGGAGACGCGCGGGACCTCCCGCGGTGCCGGCGCACCGGCGGAGTGGTCGGGCCGTGCGTGCATGTCGGTCCCCTCTCTCCGGTGCGCCCCGTGGCCGGGGTTGTCCACGGTACCTCCGGGCGCTCCTGACGGACCGCCCCGACCGTACGGGACAGGCCCGGGCCGGGCGGGCGGAGTACCGTGAAAGGGCCGAGGGCTCCTCGTGCGCCCCTCCCGCGGTGCCGTTCTCGGCGCACCACGACGCCGGGCCGGACCCGTCCGAGCCCGGGGCAGGGCCGGACGATGACCGTGAACGTGCCCGATCACACCCCGTCGCAGGACCGACGCAGACAGGGCCCCTCCCCCCTCGCGGGGGAACGCGTCCGCCCACTGACCCGGAGCCAGCTCGAGGACCGATGGCAGCAGCTCGGTGATCTGTACGAGGAGACGTCCGCCGGCCGGCCCTGGACCTGGGGCCGGTCCCGCACCGACTTCCTGCGGCGACTCGCGGTCGACGTACGGCGGCCCGGGTTCGCGCTGCTGATCGCGGAGACCGTCGTACGCGACGAGACGTCCGTGCTGACCGGGTGCGCCTACGGCTTTCCCGTGCCCGCCGACGGACCCTGGTGGCGGGGCCTGGACGGTTCTCTCCCGCAGGACCTGACCCAGCTGGCCGCCTCCGGGCGGCTCTTCGCGGTCTCCGGGATCCTCGTACCGGCCCGGGTACGGGCGAAGGACCAGGACCGTGACTGGAACCTGGCCCGGCGGTTGCAGAGACGGCTGCTCACCGACCACGCCGCCGAGCTCGGCGTCATCCTCGTCGAGCGCGGCGACGCCGGGACCGTCGAGGCGCTGCGGGCCTGGGGATGGCGGTCCGTCGCCGCCGACCCGCGCGACGACGATCTGCTCGGGATCCCGTCCGGCCAGTGCCGCGCCCTGGTCGTCGTGCCGTGAGCGGATCATGTCCGTCCGTTGAACATCTGTGCTCGCCGCAGCAGGAATTCCACCGGGACGACTAGAGTTCTCGTGCGGGAAACCAGCCCGCCTGTGGCGGGCCGCGCCCCGACGGCCCGCGGGAAGGCGACATGCCGTCATCAGAACAGCCGGACGCCGCCGACCGGCTCGACGACGACCACTACCCGGCGTACACCATGGGCCGGGCCGCCGAGCTGATCGGTGCCACACCGAGCTTCCTGCGGGCCCTCGGCGAGGCCGATCTGATCACCCCGAGCAGGTCGGACGGCGGTCACCGGCGGTACTCGCGCCACCAGCTGCGGCTGGCCGGCCGGGCCCGCGACCTGGTCGGCCAGGGCACGCCGATCGAGGCCGCCTGCCGCATCATCGGCCTGGAGGACCGGCTGGAGCGCGCCCTGCGCGACAACGAGGAGCTGCGCCGCCCGGTGCGGGAGTCCGCGGGCACCGTGCCCGGCGAGTGAAAATCTGGCACCGCCGGAGCAGAATTGCGGGCCGCCGCGGAAAAGACTTCCTCGGTGAATCCCGGCAGGGTTCTTTCCGTATTTCCTCGTCGGCATTACTCGTCTCTCGCCTCCCATTTGCTTCCGGGAGTCTCGTGCTAGGCTCGATCTCAGTTGCAGTCGTGGTTGCCTTTTTGCTGTCGGTTTTTCCGGGCAGGTGATCATCGCAGCGATGAGTGGGGCCCGCGCAGTGCGGGTCTCCAGCACTGCCTTCAGGAGATATGACATGGCCACCGGTACCGTGAAGTGGTTCAACGCGGAAAAGGGCTTCGGCTTCATCGAGCAGGACGGCGGCGGCGCCGACGTCTTCGCCCACTACTCGAACATCGCCACCCAGGGCTTCCGTGAGCTGCAGGAGGGCCAGAAGGTGACGTTCGACGTCACCCAGGGCCAGAAGGGCCCGCAGGCCGAGAACATCGTTCCCGCCTGATTCTCGCGCTCAGCTCGCGCGCTACGCGAAACGGGGCCCGCACCATGGGTGCGGGCCCCGTTTTGTATCCGCGTGTTTCCCCGGCGGGACACTGAGGAGGATCATGCTTCCCCCTTGCTCCGCCCGTGACGCCATGAACGTCCCCGGGCCGCTCACCGACACCGACACCGCCATGTGCGACCGGATGCTGGGCGTGCCCCGCGTGATCGACGTCCGCGAACACGCGCCGGGCGGCTCGAACCACACCCGCTGACCTGCTCCCGCTGTCCCACAGCTCCCCCCGCCGGCCTCACGGTCCGCGGACCAAGGCTTCCGGCCGGGCACAGTTCCCGGCCGGCGCTGACACAATCGGCCCGAAGGCATCCCCCTGCCGTTCCACGACCCTGGTGAGGCACCATGCGCTGCGTGATCGCCCGTTACCCCTTCGACCTGATCAAGTCCGAGGTGGAGACACAGATGGAGGGCGTCCGGCCGGAGCCCCTCACCGGGGCCTGCGTGGTCATCGGGCGCAAGGTGTTCCCGGTCAAGCAGGTCGGCGAGATCATCACCCGCCAGGACCGCCGCGACTTCACCGCCTTCGAGGTGACCAGGGCGCTCACCCGCCTCGGCTTCACCTGTCACGCCACGCCCCCCGAGGCCCCCGCCGACCGCTCGGACTCCTTCCCGAACCTGGGCTGACCCGCCGCCCTCGCACCATCGGGCCCTCGCACCATCGGGCCATGGGGCCATCGGGCCATCGGGCCATCCCGGTTCGGGACGGCCCTTCCCCTTCCCCACTGCCTCGCCATCGCCGCCCGCAGGTCACCACGCCCGCCCGTCGACCGTCACCGCGTCCGGGCCGGCAGGGACCGTGCGGGCCTCGGCGTGAAGGGCCCGCCGCACGTCCGCGCCTCCCTCTCCGCGAGCGGCCGATCCCCCGGGGGACACGCCCGGAGAGGAAGGGGCGCGCACACCGCCGGCGACACCACCGATCACTTCGGCGTGCCCGATTCCCTGCTGTCGGCCTGCCGCCCTGTCGGCCTGCCGCCCTGCCGCCCTGTCATCTGTCGGTCCGGCGGTCTGTCAGCCCGTCGGTGGTGGCTCGGGTTCCCGACGGGCTGAGGCTCGAATGCTCGCGGGCTGAGGCCCGGTTCTCCGAGGGGCTGAGGCTCGGTCGGCGGGGGCGCCGCGCCGCGGCCACATTTCCGGCACACGGGATTCACTGTTCCTGCGCAGATCGCTCCGTCGGCCGAACTCCCTTGTCCTGTGCGGCTGTTGGCGACCGTTGAGACCGCAGGTGACTCCTGTTGCGATCTCGTCAACCCGTGCTCCTTGACGGTGCGTACCGCTAGCGCGTTGGCTTTCTGCCACCTGGTTGCCAGGTTGCTCTCTCGCCCCGGAAGGCACCTGCTGTGAACGCTTGGCCCCCGCGCAGCCCCGTTGTCCGTCGTTTCGCCATGACCCTGACCGCCTCCACCTCGACCCTCCTGCTCGCCGCGTGCGGCATCGTGGACGGCGTCGGCGGGAGCAGCAGCTCCGCGGCCCCGAAGAAGGGCAACGACATCACCGTGGGACTCCTGCTGCCCGACAAGGAGACGACCCGCTTCGAGAAGTTCGACCATCCCCTCATCAAGAAGCGGGTCGCCGCCCTGACCGCAGGCAAGGGCGAGGTCCGCTACGCCAACGCGGAGGCGAGCGCTTCCAAGCAGAGCGCGCAGATGGACGAGATGATCACCGACAAGGTGGACGTGATCCTGGTGGACGCGGTGGACGCCAAGGCCATCGCCCCCGCCGTGCGGAAGGCCAAGGACGCCGCCATCCCCGTCATCGCCTACGACCGGCTCGCCGAGGGCCCGATCGACGCGTACGTCTCGCACGACAACGAACTCGTCGGCCAGGTGCAGGGCCGAGCTCTGATCGGCGCTCTCGGCGGCAAGGCCGCGACCAGCAAGATCGTCATGATGAACGGCGCGCCGGCCGACCCCAACACCGCACGCTTCCGGAGCGGTGCCCTCGACGAGCTGGAGGGCCGCGTGGTCATAGCCGAGCAGTACGACACCAAGGAGTGGCTGCCCGCGGTCGCCAAGGCCAACATGAAGAAGGCGATCCAGTCCGTCGGGCTCGGGGACATCGCCGCCGTCTACTCCGCCAACGACGGTATGGCGGGCGCCGTCATCGAGGCGCTGAAGGAGGCGGGCGCCACCGACATCCCGCCGGTGACCGGTCAGGACGCGGATCTGGCGGCCGTCCAGCGGATCGTCTCGGGCGAGCAGTACATGACCGTGTACAAGTCGTTCCTGCTGGAGGCGGACAACGCGGCGAAGATGGCGGTGGCCAGGGTCCAGGGCCGCTCGATCGAGTTCGAGGCGCTGACCCCCGACACGGTCGACAGTCCGACCCAGCAGGACATCCCGTCGATGCTGGTCCAGGTGGTCGCCGTCACCAAGGACAACATCAAGGAGACGGTGGTCCAGGACGGCGTCTACAGCGTGCGGGACATCTGCACCGCCGCGTACGAGGAGGACTGCGCGGCGATCGGGCTGGAGTAACCTCCGCCCGTGACCACATCCCTGTTCGTCAAGATCTGTGGCCTGCGGACCGAGCGGGACGTCGACACGGCCGTCGAGGCGGGCGCCGACGCCATCGGGTTCGTCTTCTCGGAGAGCCCGCGCCGCATCGACGCCGCCACGGCCGCCCGCCTGTGCCGCCGCGTCCCGGACGACGTCCTGACGGTCGGCGTCTTCCGCGCCGAGCCCCTGCACGACGTACGCTCCCTGGCCGCCGAGTCGGGCATTCGGGCCGTCCAGCTGCACGGGCCGGAGGACCGCGCCTACTACGACGATCTCGCGGCCGGCGGCTGGACGCTGATCCGCGCCACGGCGTTCGGGGACCCCGTCCCGCACTGCGGCGAGATGGGCGAGGACATGCTCCTCCTCGACGCCCCCGTGCCGGGCTCCGGCATCGCCTGGGACTGGGCCGGCAAGCCGTCGGCCGCCCCCGGCGAGAAGTGGCTCCTCGCCGGCGGCCTCAGCCCGGACAACGTGCGGGACGCCGTGGACGCCACCCGCCCGTGGGGCGTCGACGTGTCCAGTGGCGTGGAGCAGAGCCGAGGCGTCAAGGACCCCGCCCTGATCACCGCCTTCGTGAAGGCGGCCCGCGCGGTCACCTGACGCCCGGATCCGACCACCGACTCCGACGACCGACGCCGGTCACCAGACCCGACGACCAGACCCGACGACCAGGTCCGAACACCGACCCCCACCGCAGCCCCCGTCGGGTCGGCTCGTCCCGGTGGGCGGGGGAGTACGGTGAGCACGGGCACGCTTCTTCTTCGTGTCCTCCTACCGGGGCGGCCCGTGACCCCGGCCGCGCCTTCTTCCAGCGGCCCTCGTCGAGGTCAAGGAGCCCCGGATGGCGACCTGTCGCACCGTCCCCGTGACGGCGGTCCCGTCGCGGGCGCGTCCGCACACCCCAGCTGCCGTACGGCCGTCGGCCGGGCCACCGCCGGGACCCGGATGCCCACGCCGACCGCCCTCCCGCGGGCCCGGCGCGCGCCGCGCACCGCTCCGCCCCGCCGACGCGTCCGAACCCGATCGCCCCTCCGGCACGGCAGTTGACAGGAGTCTCATGCCCGCGACAGTGCAACCCCCGCTCCCCTCGCACCCTTTGCTCCGGCTGCGCCTGGCCCCGCACGGCGGCACGCCCCGCCCCATCGACGGGGTGTGGTGGCCGCGCTCGTACGACCTGCTCGCGGAACTCCCGCGTCTGCTGGCCGGGTTGCCGCGCGCGTGGGGCCGTATCACCAGCGTGACGGTCAACGGGGGGAAGTGGTCCGAGACGCCCGGCCGGATGCTCATCCACAACGAGGTCGTACGGCTGCACAGGGCCGCGGTGGCGGCCGCCCCGCACACCATCGTCCTGCTCGCGCCCGGCCGCGGGCGGTGGGATCTGCTGGTGGTGCCCCCGGACACGACCGAGAAGGCGGCGGAACCCCTCATGGCGGCCGCGGCGGACGATCCCGCCTGACCCGCCGTCGCTCCTTCGCCGCGGGCCCGAGCGGCACCGGGCACGGGCGGCACCGGGCACCGCGAGCCCCGCTCCGGCACTTCCGGCGGGGCCCGGACGCGGGCTCAGGAGGACGTGGAGCCGGACCCCTGCTGTGCGGCGCGCCGGTACTCGGCGTTGATGCGCTGGGCTTCCTCCAGCTGGTCCTCGAGGATGACGATGCGGCAGGCCGCCTCGATGGGCGTGCCCTTGTCGACGAGCTCGCGGGCGCGCGCGGCGATCCGCAGCTGGTAGCGGGAGTACCGGCGGTGTCCGCCCTCCGAGCGCAGCGGAGTGATCAGACGGGCGTCCCCGATGGCCCGCAGGAAGCCGGGTGTGGTGCCGAGCATCTCGGCGGCCCGGCCCATCGTGTAGGCGGGATAGTCGTCGTCGTCCAGACGACCGCTGAGCGGAGTATCTGCTGTCATGTCACCTCGTTGAGCAACGCGTCGAGGGGCCCTGGCGCCGTACGGCACCAGGGCCCCGAAGGAAATTGAACACCATCTGTCGGCCCTACTGCTGTGCCGACCTTCTGTTTCCGCGACCCGGTCCGGGGGAGGAGCGGGTGCGCGGGGATCGCGGCTGCGTGACCGGGGACCACCTCTCAATCCGGGGCCTTGCGGTACCCGGCCACCGACTCGGGCCGGGCGATCCTGATGGCGTCTGCTCCTTCCGTCTTTCCTGTGTCCTCGTTGACCTTGACTACATCAGAAACCATACCCATGCCGAGAGGCAATGTCTACTCTCACGAGAGTAGATTTCAGCGTGTCGGAGCAGCAGGAATCCTGGCATCTGGACCAGGGCGGGCTCAGACGGGTGGCCGCCGCATAGAATCGGTTCTCATGCCGAACCCCGACGAGCTGCTCGTCGCCCTCTCCGCCATGGTGGAGACCGAACAGAGCAATCAGATGTCGCTGACCGTGGTCGTCGCAGGCGCCGTCATCACCGGACGACTCGCCCCCGAAGCCGTGTGGAGGGAGCGGGTGTCCGAGGTGCTGAAGGATTCGGACCGACTCGGTCCGTTCTCCGACGTCTTCACCAACGGCCGGGCCGAGCACCGGCCCGAACCCGGTGGGACGCCCACGCATCTGCACTTCCATATGGCCCGGATCCTTCAGGGCACCACCGGGATCCCCGAGACCGGCGGCATGTACCGTGTCGCGATCAACGAGGTCAGCGCCTGGACCGTGGGCGACTTCAGCTACTCCGACCAGTGAAACGCCGGAAGGGCCCTGCCGACGCGCGTCGGCAGGGCCCTTCCGGTTGTTCCGGTGTCGGTTACACGGCCTCGGGAACGGAGCTGCCGAGCAGCGCCGAGGCGGACTGCAGGGGAGTCAGCACACGCACCGGCACCGCCTGGTGGGCCTCGTGGCAGGTGAAGCCGAGGCGGGCCATGGCCCGCGTGACCTCGCCGCTGGTGAAGTCACGCGGGTCCTGCCGGGTGAGGACCCGGCCCACCTGCTTCACGGGGTAGCGGCGGCGGCCGATGGTCACGGAGTCACCCGTGACGAGCTCGGGCTTGACGCCCTTCATCGAGGCCAGCACTCCGGCCTTGGTGAGTTCGAACGGGTACCGGGCGATGACGCAGCGCATGGTGCCTCACAGGGGGAGAGGGGAGCGGACTGAAGGGGCACTGCGCTCTTTAGGCGGCCGAGCCGAAGGAGGACCTGCGACGGGGAGTGCTGCGGCGGCCGGAGGCGGCGGAAGCCTCGCCCGTGGGCCGGCCCTGGGTGCGGCGGCGGCCCCGGGAGGAGGAGGACGAGGACGAAGCGCCGCGGCGCGGGCGCTCCACGACCGGTACGGAGATGACGACCGGGACACCCGAGGGGGCCTGGGCACCGGTGATGCGGGTCAGCTCCGCCTCGCCCGAGCGGACCTGCGTGGTCTGCGCGGTGACACCGGCGGACACCATCAGCCGGCTCATGTCGCGGCGCTGCTCGGGAGTCACCAGGGTGACGACGGTGCCGGACTCGCCGGCGCGGGCCGTACGGCCGCCCCGGTGGAGGTAGTCCTTGGGGTCGGTCGGCGGGTCCACGTTGACGACCAGGTCGAGGTTGTCGACGTGGATGCCGCGGGCCGCGACGTTCGTCGCCACCAGCACGGTCACGTGCCCGTCCTTGAACTGGGACAGCGTCCGGGTGCGCTGCGGCTGCGACTTGCCACCGTGCAGGCCGGCGGCGCGGACGCCGTTGTTCAGCAGGTGTTTGGTCAGCCGGTCCACCGCGTGCTTGGTGTCCAGGAACATGATCACCCGGCCCTCGCGCGCGGCGATCTCGGTGGTCGTCTGCTGCTTGTCCGTGCTCAGCACGTGCAGGACGTGGTGCTCCATCGTGGTGACCGCGCCCGCGGACGGGTCGACGGAGTGCACGACCGGGTCGTTCAGGTAGCGGCGGACGAGCAGGTCCACGTTGCGGTCCAGGGTGGCGGAGAAGAGCATCCGCTGGCCTCCGGTCCGCACCTGGTCGAGCAGGGCGGTGACCTGGGGCATGAAGCCCATGTCGGCCATCTGGTCGGCCTCGTCGAGGACCGTGATGGCGACCTCGTCCAGCCGGCAGTCGCCCCGGTCGATGAGGTCCTTGAGGCGTCCCGGCGTGGCGACGACGACCTCGGCCCCGGCGCGCAGCGCACCGGCCTGGCGGCCGAGCGACATGCCGCCGACCACGGTGGCCATGCGCAGCCCGACGGAGCGGGCGTACGGCGTGAGCGCGTCGGTGACCTGCTGGGCCAGCTCGCGGGTGGGGACGAGGACGAGCGCCAGCGGCTGTCGCGCCTCGGCGCGCTTGCCCGCCGTACGGGCCAGCATCGCGAGGCCGAAGGCGAGGGTCTTGCCCGAGCCGGTGCGGCCACGGCCCAGTACGTCACGCCCAGCCAGGGAGTTCGGCAGGGTGGCCGCCTGGATCGGGAACGGCACGGTCACGCCCTCGTGGCCGAGCGCGCCCAGCAGGCGCTCCGGCATGTCGAGTTCGGCGAACGCCTCGACGGCGGGCAGGGCGGGGGTGATGGTCTTCGGCGGGGCGAACTCCCCCTGGAGCGCCATGGGCCGGCCGCCCTGGCCCTTGGAGCGGCGCGGGGCGCCGGAGTAACGGCTGCCGCCACCGCTGTTCGCGGAGCTGGGCGCTCCGGTGCGCTTGCGGGCGTATCGATCGTTCGAGCGTGCGCGGTTCATGCGGAACCTTCCTTGATATGGCACGTATCAAGGAATTCCCGCGGTGAGTGAACGGCGCAGAGAATCGCAAGAACGAGCCGGGGCCCTGGCGTGTCAGACGCCGAGGGCGGTGAATATGGGGTGAAGAATTCCCCGAATATGTGCGGGGCCTTTCTGAAATGCAGCGAGCTGGGGCCCGCACCCCAAGGTGCGGGCCCCAGCTGCGAAGTGAACGTCAGTGGCCGTGACTAGGCGGGAACGATGTTCTCGGCCGTCGGGCCCTTCTGGCCCTGCGCGATGTCAAAGCTCACCTTCTGGCCTTCCAGCAGTTCGCGGAAGCCCTGGGCGGCGATGTTCGAGTAGTGGGCGAAGACGTCGGCGCCGCCGCCGTCCTGCTCGATGAAGCCGAAGCCCTTTTCCGCGTTGAACCACTTCACAGTGCCAGTAGCCATGTCAATCTCCTTCGGGACGGTGTTCGGAAGTCCGCATTGTGCGAACCCCCGGTCGCCGTGATGATCAGCCCGTCGGAAAAAACCTTCTGGCCACCACAACTGCAACTGAGATCGACAGTAGCATGGCGTGATCGGCCGTGCAGGGCCCCGAATTTCCGATCCGGCGGCCCGTCCGGGAATACTCATCGCGCGTCGCGTCGATTTCTCACTCCAGCGCCACAGATATTGCTCCGCACGCGCCACAGCGTCTGGGCCGGGCCCGTCCGTCTTCCCTGCCCCGCCCGGCTTCCACCGGCCCGGGTGCCCTTGCGGGCGTCAGCGCACGGGCCGCCGCCGAAGACGGCGGATCGCCACGGCCGTGATGAAGACCACATCGGCGACGAACAGCGCGATGCCGATGCCCAGGAGGTGACCGAGACCCTCCGCGACCACGCCGATGATGCCCAGGGCGACGGCCACGAGGAAGAGCAGCAGGAAGACCACCATCGGCCCGAGCACCTCCTGGTAGACGGGAAAGGCGTCAGCGGCGCGCCAGTTGGCGCTCGCCGTTGACCCCCGGCCGGTACGGCATGCCGTAGTGCTGGAAGATCGACTCCTCCTGGTCGGCGGGCAGGACGTCGTCCGTCCCGATCGAAGGAGCCTTGCGTACCTCCGCCTTGGCGTACGAGACCTGCACGTAGCCGGGTCCGAGGACGGCCTCGTCGAGGGGGACGAAGACCAGCCGCTGCCGGGTGGGCAGGCCGGTGCGGACCGTGGCCACGGCGGGTTCGTCCGTCGACGTGTCCACGTAGACCGCTTCGAGCGTGCCGATCTTGTGGCCTTTGGGGTCGACCACGTCGTGGTCGCGCCACTCGCGGATGTCGGCTGAACGGATCATGCCTGCTCCCTGTCTGCGGGCCCACTTGTCATCGTAGGACCGCGGGGCGCTTCCGGCACCGGGGCTGCACGGTGCCCGCGCACTCGATGTCGCCCGGGTTCCCCGCGGGCGTCCGGCGCCGGCCGGGTCAGGGTCCCGGGAGTCCGGATTCGTCGCGGGAGACGGCGCAGGGGTGGTCCGGGTCGGGGGTGGTGTGCTGCGGGCCGTCCTCGGCGTTGCCCGGTCGCATGCCGGCCGACGGGGTGCCGTCGTCGCCGGTGCGGGAGGACAGGGCGGGCGACCGCTCGGCGCCCTGGTCCCGCCGCGGCGCCTCGGGGTGCACCTCGAAGGTGAAGTCCGCGCCGGTGACGGGCGACACGGCACGGATGTGGACCGGCTCGGCGCGGGTTCCGGTGCCGGAGCCGGGGAACGGGATGACCTCGACGGTCGGCTCTTCGGCCGCCCGGGCGGCGTCGCCGACACCGGTCACGGCGAGTGCACCGGTGCTGGAGACCTCGGACGAGGCCGGGACGGCGAGCGCCCTCCAGCTCTTCGGCAGCGCGGTGTCCGGCAGTAGCTCCGGCGCGTCCTCGCCGGTCACGAAGACCCGGCCGCCGGTGCCGCGCAGCGCCAGCCCACCGAGGGCGCCGGAGCCGAGCAGCCGGTCGGAGCCGTCCCGCGTGATCCGGCGGACCCGTGCCTGGTTCCCGGCGTCCGGGACCTGGTAGGCGAGGCCGCCGTCGGCGTCCGGCACCAGCCGCGTCGGCGTGGTCGCGGTCCGGGCCAGCGTGCGCAGGCGGCCCTCGCGGTCCACCGAGACCACCGCGTCCCCGGTGGCCGCCGCGATGCCGGACCCGAACGGCACGGCGGAGGTCAGCGCGCACGGGACGGTCTGCTGCCGCGTCAGCCTTCCCTTCCGGGCGTCGACGGTCAGCAGGCGCGTGCCCGCGCCCTGCGGCCGGGACAGCACGGCCTGTTCGCCGACGCCGCACCCGGGGTTGACGTAGGCGAGGGACACGAGCTGCGGGAGCTTGGTCACCGTGCCGTGCGCCAGGTCGACCACGGCCGCGAAACCGCCCGGCTGGAAGCCCTGTTCGGCGGCGGCCGTCGGCCGGGGCGCGTAGACCACCACCGCCCGGTCGCCGGACCCGGTCACGCAACTCCGGCCGGTCCACCGGTCGGTGACGACGCCCGGCTCGGAGAGCGTGGCCGCGGTGCGCCAGGCGTAGGCGTGCGCGGCGTCGGCGACCAGGACGTGCAGTCCGGTGCTGTCCCCGTCGTGGATGACCATCCGGTCGTCGGACTCCCGCCAGCCGGCGGGCAGTCGGGAGGTGTCGGTGACCCGGTCCCGTGCCGGGGCGGCGGGGGCGGACGGGTCGGTCAGTGCCGCCGACGCGAGCGGGGTGATGAGGGCCAGCGCGAGTACGGATATCGCGCCGGACGCGGCCGCGCGGTCACGCCGGCCCTTCGACACCCGCCAAGGGTGCCTTTCCCCGGGGGTGTTACGAGAAGCGCGCACGGCATTCCGTCCACATTCATTTGTGAAGGTCTGGTACCGGCTTCGACGGTTCCCCCGCGCCGGTCGAGCGGAAGTTACCAGTCCGCCATGACGGCAATAGGTGCCCGTGGAGTGCTACCGGAGGGTATCCACGAAATATCCACGAGCGGTGAAATGGAATTCTGAGACGGTGTGACGGCAATGGCGTTGCACGCCGCGCCCACGGGGCCCGGCGGCCGGAGGCGGCCCGGTTTCCGGCGTGGTCGTCCGGCCGGTCCGACGGGCGTCGGACACTGCCTGCGACGCGCTCCGTCACCGCGGGCATCTCCCCTGGCTGTCAGCCCGACGGGGCGGCCTTTCCTCACCCGAGCGAACCTCGTCCGAGCGAACCGAAGGAACAGCGAACGTGTCCTCGAAGAACAGTCGTCTCCGAATTGCTTTCCTGGCCCTCACCGTGACGGTGGCCGGACTGGCCGTGGCGGGTCCCGCCGCGGCGGCCACCGAGCGGACCTCCACGGCGCCCGCCACCGCACCGGCCGCGCAGACGCCCGCCCTGCCCACCGGATTCGTGGACCTGCCCACGACTCCGCTGTCGGCCGACAGCGGGAAGCAGGAGATCACGGTCACCTACCGCAACGCGTCCTCGGCCGACGAGACGGTCGCCCCGCAACTCCTGGTCGAGTCGCCGGACGCGGGACCCTTCCTGAAGCCGTCGGACATCACGGTCGAGCGGCGCACCGCGGGCGGCTGCTGGGAAGCCGTCGGGACCGGCAGTCAGACCGGGACCCTGTTCACCGACCTCACCACCGCCAGGCGCACGCTGCACGGCGGCGAGACCCTCACCGAGCGCTACCGCGTCACCGTCGTCGCCCCCGACGCCGAGGGCACGGTCCACCCGAGGGTCGCCCTCTACGGCTGAGCCGGCGCGCGCGGCGCGGAAACGAACCCCCGCCCGCCGCGCGGTCGGGCCCTGCCGGGTCGTGCGTCCCGTCCCGACGGCGTGGCGGGAGCCCCGCCGCCGGGACTCGAACGTCCGTTACGGACGGACGGGCGGACAGGCGGCCGGGCGGATGTGCGGCCGGGTGGCCGGGTGGCCGGGCGGACGTGCCAGCGTGACGTACGTCACTTCCAGGGCTGTCACATCGAGACCGGAACGTTCCGTCAAGGAGGTGTAACCACCCGGAACGACACAGGAGTTCACCATGGACGCTCGTCTCAACCTCTTCGGCAACCCGGTCGCGGCCAAGGTCCTGAAGCACGTCAACTCGGCGGGCAAGGTGATCTCGGACTCGACGCTGCCGGCCGCCACCCAGGAGCTGGTGAAGATCCGCGCCAGCCAGATCAACGGCTGCGGTTTCTGCACCGACATGCACACCAAGGACGCCGCGCACGCCGGGGAGACCCCCACCCGGCTGCACCTGGTCGCGGCCTGGCGGGAGGCCACGGTGTTCACCGAGGCCGAGCGCGCCGCCCTGGAGCTGACCGAGCAGGGCACCCGGATCGCCGACGCGGCGGGCGGTGTGACGGACGAGGCCTGGGCGAACGCCGCCAAGCACTACGACGAGGACCAGCTCACCGCCCTGGTGTCCCTCATCGCTCTCATCAACGCCTACAACCGGGTGAACGTCATGGTCCAGCAGCCCGCCGGCGACTACCAGCCGGGCCAGTTCGGGTGACCCGCCCGCCGGGGGCCGTCCTCCGGCGGAGGGCAGGCCCCCGGCGCCCTGCGCGAAGGCGCCCGCCCCACCTGCGGTAGGGCCCGGGGCGGGCGCGGTACCGTGCGCCCGCCCCGGCCCCGGCCGGGCACCCCTCGCGTGCCGCGTCGTCAGCGCGTCGTCAGAGGCCGAACTCCTGAGCCGACAGGCCGAGTACGGAGCACGCCTCACGCAGGATCTGCTCCTCGGCCGGCGCCACGTATCCGTCCGCCCCCGCGACGACGAAGCCGGTCTGGACGACCGCCCTGGCCTCCGTGGGCTTCTTCGCGGCCTTGGCGATCTCCTGCAGGGCCTCGGCCTTGCCCTGCTGGAAGTTGAAGGCCAACTGGTCGACATGCTTGTTGAAGCGCTGCCGCAGCTGGTCGGGCGGGAAGTTCTGCAGCACGTCGTTGTGCAGCATCAGGGACTCCACGTGCTGGCGCTCGGCCGGGTCGACCTGCCCGTCCGCGGCGGCGACCAGGGCGCACATGGCCATGCTCGCGTCCCGGTAGGAGCCGCTCTTCAACTCCGACTTGAGGGAGGTGAGCTGGGACTTCAGCGTGTTCACCAGCTGGGCCCGCGATCCCCCGCCGGATCCGGCACCCGGCCGCGCGTGTCCGCCGGCGCCCCGCGTGCCCTGCGCCTGTTGCAGACCCTTGGCCTGGTCCTTGATCCGATCCCACATCGCCATCCGTGCCACCTCGGCTTCAGCCCATGTATCCGGTCGTCCGCGTGCGTTCCGCGTCCTCCTGTCAACTCCTCGGGTGTCTGTGAAGTTCCACGGCCGGCGTCCCCCGGTCGTGCGGCGGGCTCCCACCGTGTCGAACGTATCGAACACGCCATGGGCGGCCTGAAAGTGGCGCGATCGAATGTTGCGGCCTTGTTTCCCGGGGCGCAGCCTGACCGTTGCGGGAGCGCTCCCACGCAACGCCTGCTCCCACGCAACGCCTGCTCCCACGCAACGCCTGCTCCCACGCAACGCCTGCTCCCACACAGCGCCAGGAACCGCCTGCCCCGCCCTGTGACACCTCGCAGGCCCGCACCCCGCATCCCCCCACCTCGAAAGAGAGAGATCATGTCTTGTCATGATCACGACAGAAGGACCGGTACGCGACTGACCGTCGTCCTGAGTACGCTCGCCGCGGTACTGCTCTGTCTGCTCCCCTGGAGCGGCACCGCCGTCGCCCACGGTTCGGTCGTCGACCCGGCCTCCCGCAACTACGGCTGCTGGCTCCGCTGGGGCAGCGACTTCCAGAACCCGGCCATGGCCCAGCAGGACCCCATGTGCTGGCAGGCATGGCAGGACAACCCGAACGCCATGTGGAACTGGAACGGCCTGTACCGCAACGAGTCCGCCGGAAACTTCCAGGCGGTGGTCCCCGACGGTCAACTGTGCAGCGGCGGACGGACCGAGGGCGGCCGGTACAACTCCCTGGACGCCGTGGGTCCCTGGAAGACGACCGACGTCGCCGACGACTTCACCGTGAAGCTGTACGACCAGGCCAGCCACGGCGCCGACTACTTCCTGGTCTACGTCACCCGGCAGGGCTTCGACCCCGCCACCCAGCCGTTGACCTGGAGCGACCTGCGACTCGTCGCCCGGACCGGCGCGTACGCGCCCAGCCAGAACTACGCGATCGACGTGAGCACCTCCGGCCTCAGCGGCCGGCACGTCGTGTACACGATCTGGCAGGCGTCGCACATGGACCAGACGTACTTCCTGTGCAGTGACGTCAACTTCACCTGAGGCACCGGACCGTGGCCGCGGGACCGGGGCGACGGTCCCGCGGCCACCGCACCGGGGGCCGGCCGGACGTACGGCGTCCGGCCGGCCCCCGGACCCCACCGCCCGGACCCCACCGCCCGGACCCCACCGCCCGGACCCCACCGCCCGGACCCCACCGCCCGGGCGCACGCCCCGGAGGCACTCACGCCAGCCGGCGCAGGTCCTCCAGACAGCGCAGGACGGCGGCGACCCGGCGGGGGTCTGGTCGGTGGGGGCTTCCGACGGCCCGACCGACAAGCAGACCGCCGAGGTCCTCCGATCACGCGAGAGGAGCGCGAGCCCCGGCGTGCGGGACGTGCCACGAGCATCAGGCCCGCGTCCGCGTCCGGGACCGACCGAGGGCCCGCGCCCCGACCACAGGGGCGGCAGACGGCCGGCCGCTCAGCCCCGCACCGTCGGGCTCCACTCGTCCCGCGCCCACTCCGAGGCACCGAGCGGATACGCGTACGCGGGCCGCCCCACGTTGCCGCTGGTGCGGAAGGGCCTGCCGTGGTCGTCGACGCGCACGGTGCCCCGCCGGTCGCCGCTGGACCAGTCCAGTTCCAGGTACCAGCTCACCAGGTGCGCCCGCGCGTCCGCGACGACGTGGAACACCTCGGGATCGGACTCGCTCACCTTGTACGGGAAGTCGCGCTGCCCGGCCAGCGGAGCGACCGCGGGCCGCCCGGCGTCGAGGTCCACCCCGAACGCCGCCGTGTCCACCTCGCCACCGCACCCGACGCCCATCACGAAGTCGTTCCAGGCGAGCGGCGCGTCCTTCTCCACCACCCGCACATGCAGATTTCTCAGCACGACGGTGGCCTTCCCGGTGCCCTGCACGGTCAGCGCCAGCAGCTGCCGCCCGCCGGCGACCCCGCCGAGCGCGGTGACCCATCCGCGCGCGTCCGGCTCACCCGGCGGCGGAGACACCCGCTCGGGCTCCTCGTCGACCAGGTAGTGCTGGCTGCACGGGTTCTCCCACTGGTACGGATCCACGGCGACGGCGGGCGCGGTGGCCCCGTCCGCGGAGCCGCCGCCCTGGACCGCGCCCGCCCCGGCCCCGGCCTCGGCCCCCGCGCTGCGCGTGGCGGACGCCGAGCCGGAGGCGGACGCCGGCGGACCGCCGTCGCGCGAGGCGGACGGCGGGGGCGACGGGCTCTTCGCGGCGGTCCTCCCGGAGTCACGCGGGCTCGCGCCGACGGACTCGGGGGCGACCCCCACGGACTGCTTCCCGCCCTGGTCGTCGTCGCTGTCGCCGGGCACCAGATTCGCCACGAGCGCGGCCGACACGAGGGCGGCGGCCACGGCGGTCCCGGCGAGGAGGACGGTGCGCCGCCGCCGCGCCACGGGGGGCCGAGCCGGTTCCCGCCGCTCCGCCTCGGGCAGCGCGGGCGGCGCGTCCCCCACCACATCGGAACCCACGGCTCCGGCCGGCGTGTCGTCCGCTCCGGCCGTGTTGTGCGGTAGGGCCGTGTCGTCCGCTCCGGCCGTGTTGTGCGGTAGGGCCGTGTCGTCCGCCCCGGTCGCGGTCCGCGCCGACGTCCGCGCCCGCGGTTCCCCGTCCGCCGGGCCACCGTCGGGGGCTCCATCCGGGGCACCGGCCGGGGTCCTGCCCGCCTTCTGGCCCCGCCGGGCATCCGCGAGCACCCAGTGCCGATGCAGTTCCACCAGTTCCTCGGGCGTCGCCCGGCACGCCCGCGCGAACCGTTCGACGGGCGCGTAGTCCGCCGGTACGGCGTCCCCGTTGACGTACCGGTGAAGCGTGGACGCACTGGTGTGCAGCCGCTTCCCGAGGACCCCGTAACTGAGCCCGGACCGCTCCTTCAACCGGCCTAACAGCTCCGAGAACTCGTCCCCCGCCACCGATCCTCCCTCTCCCCGCGTCCTGGACCCTCGTTGCCAGGAGGAGGTCATTCCCCCGGTTCAGGGCCATTGCCACCGTTCCGGCGTTCCGGTGTCCCGGCGGTGGTGGCGGCCGGGACGGATCGCCGCACAAGCTCGGATCATCCAAGCACGCCGCTCCCGGCACCCGGCCGAGCGGCCCAGGCCGACACCCGTACCGCATCAGGGGGATACCCATGTCCGCACGCACCCGTCGCACCCGCATGCTCGTCGCCGCCGCGCTCACGGCCGCCACGCCGGCACTGACGGCGTGCGACAACGCAGAGGGAGTCCGCGACGAGGAAAAACCGGCGGGATCCCCGTCCACGCGGGCGCCCACGGTCTCCGCCGCGCCCTCGCCCGAGGCGAGCGGCCCGACGTCCACGGGGGCGGGACAGGCGGACGCCGCGAACGCGTCCTCGGCGGACGCGGCGGATGCGGCCGGCGGCGCGGCCGGTTCGAGCGGCACCACGGGCACCGGCGGCCGGTCGGCTTCGGCGGGCACCTCCGGCTCCGCGGGCACCTCCGGCTCCGCGGGCACTTCGGGCTCCGCGGACACCTCGGCTGCCACCGGCACCTCCGGCGCTCGGACTCCTTCCAGGACACGGCGTCCGCCTCCACCGCCTGCACCAGCGCCTCCACCCGGATGGCCGCGTCCGGCCGACGGCCGACACCGGGTTCGCCACCTGCCTCCAAGGGCTGAGATACGGCATCCGCGGCAACGACGAGTGGGGACTGCGCGTCCCCCGGTACCTGAGCCTGGGCCTGGCCGGACGAGCGGGAGGACCTGGCCCTGGAGTGGGCGGACGAGCCGTCCGGCACCCGGCCGGCCCGGTGGAGGGCGCGTCCGGCATCGCCTGGTGGTGGGACGCCGACCTCGCCTGACCCGACCTCGCCTGACCCGGCCCTGGCAGGCGCCGGCCGGGACCGGAGGTCAGTGCCCCGAAGCCAGGTCCAGCGTCCACCAGGGGCCGCCGGGGCCTGTCGCCCTGCCGACGCCCGCGTGGGTGTAGCGGCAGGTGAGGAGGATCGCGCGGTGCGCGGAGCTGCGCATCCACACGTCCACCGCGGCCCGCGCGCCGGCGGGCCCGGCGGTGACGGTCTCCGCGACGGAGTCGGGGCGGTAACCGGCGGCCCGCATCCGCTCGCCGGGCGTGCTGCCGTCCGCGCCGGTGTGCGTGAGGCGGTGCCGACGCGCCATGTGCAGGCTGTGGGCGCGCGCCGCCCGGCGCAGCGCGCGGTGCGGGCGTACGGCCGGGCAGCCGGCCCGCTCCCGACGTTGATTCAGGGCGGCGACCAGCCGGTTCTCAGTGGTGCCGGGGCCTGCGGGGCCTGCGGGGAGTGTGAGACTTCTGGGGCCTGCCGGGGCTGTGTGGCTTGCGGGGCGATGGGGGCGTGACGGCTCGGGGCGGACCGCCGGGTGGCCCCAGCCCCAGCGCGGGCCCGGGCCGCCGGCCGGCTCCGCCTGCCAGTGACCGGGAGCCGGGACCGGCCACAGGGGCGCCCGATACGGGGGCGGCGGCTCGGGCGCGCGACCGGCCCAGGCCGGTGGCCCGCCCGCACGTTCCCAGGCAGGTGCCCCGAGTGCCCAGGAAGGTAGGAGGGTGACGGCCGCCAGCGCGAGAACGGCGCACAGAGCGGAGCGCAGAGTCGCGCGCAGGGCTGCTGAGCGCGTCGTCCGGTGCCTCCCGGTCATTTCTTTCCCCTTTCTTGTCCAGCTCTGGCTCGAAATCCACTCTTTTGTACGAGCAGGTTCCGCCGCTCCGTCCGGGGAGACACGGCCTTTTTCGGCGGGGTGCCTTCTCCCTTTCTTCCGTCCTTTTGTGTGGGGACCTGTCCTGCATCTGCGGCAGCCGGTCGCAGCGGTCCGCCTCGTCCATGACGTGGCTGGAGACCAGCAGCGGGGTGCCCTCCTCGACGGGCCGCTGGAAGACCTGCCACAGTTCGCGGCCGCCGAAAACCTCGGCGCACTCCTCGGCGAAAGGATCACCGAAGCGGCCGAGTGCTATGACGATGCACGCGGCCGACCATCGGTCCGATCATCGCGCCCCCGTCTCGTCGGACCGGCGCGACTGCCGCCGCGGCTTCCGTCACCGCGGTGGCGGGGCGGCGGGAGGAGGCGTACCCGTCCGGGGCGGACGTGTCCGCCCCGGCGATCGGGGCGGGGGGCTCACACCTGCCGGGCTCGTCATGCCCCAGCGCCGACGCAAGGCAGGTACCACGGAATAAGGTGAAACGGCAAAAAATCGGGCATACCCCTACGTGTGGAGCCTGGTGGATCACGTCGACGCCGGGCCCTGATGGTGAGAGGCCCGGTGGGACGGAGAGCCGGTTCGGCGAGAGTGAGATGAGCGGCCATGGAGCGGCGTACCGACGAGCCGGCGGTGGATCCCGGTCCGCATGCCGTCGGCGAGGCGCTCACCGCGCACGCGACCGTCGACGAACACGGCACCGTGACCGGCTGGAACGAGGGCGCCGAGCACCTCCTCGGCTACGCGGCGACGCAGATACTGGGCCGGCCGGCCGCCGTACTCCTCGCCGAGGTGCCCGCGGCGAGCGACCTCCCGCCCTTCCCGGAACTGCCGAGATGGCACGGCACCCTCGCCCTGCGGCATCGCGACGGACACCGCGTCGAGGCCAGGGTGCTGGCGCATCACCGCACGCCCGACGACGGGACACCCGACTGGTTCCTGGTCTGTGCCGTGACCGGGGCGCAGCCCCGCCCCGACGACGAGGCGCTCGTGCGGCAGGGTTTCCTCCAGTCCCCGTCCTGCGCGACCTCGGTGCACGACACCGACCTGCGCCTGCGGAGGTCGAACCGGTCCTCGCAGGGCGCACTGGGCCTGAGCGACGACGAGATGCGCGGGCTGCGGCTGTCCGACGTGCTGGACGACCCCGCGATCGGCGAGGTCGAGCGGCGGATGCAGAGGGCCCTGCGGACCGGTGAGCCGCAGTACATGGAAAACCACGCGCGCGCCCCCGGCGAGACCCGTGAGCACGCCTGGTCGGTCCACATCCACCGCCTGGAGGCCGCGGACGGCCGTGTCCTGGGCGTGGCCACCACCGGGCACGACATGACGGAGCAGTACTGGGCCCGCAAGCGCCTCCAGCTGATCGCGGAAGCCGGCCGGCGCATCGGCAGCACGCTCGACGTGACCCGCACGGCGCAGGAACTGGCGGACGTGGCGGTCCCGGACCTCGCCGACTTCGTCAGCGTCGACCTGCTGGCGTCCCTGGACGACCTGCCCGAGGCGGCACCGGTGAGCCCGGCGGCGGACCGGGCCCTCGCCCTGCGGCGCATCGCCCACCGGTCCGTGTACCCGGGCACCCCCGAGGCGGTCGTCGCGCCGGGCGCGCTGGACGAGTACCCGGAGGGTTCCCCGCCGGTGCGCAGTCTGAGATCGGGTCGCGCCATGCTGCACCAGGTGACCGAACCCGCCATCACCGACTGGGTGGCCCACGACCCGGTCCGGACCTCCCGGATCCGCGATTTCGGCTTCCACTCGGTGATGACGGTCCCGCTCTCCGCGCGCGGGACGACCCTGGGCGTCGCCGTCTTCCTCCGGCACCGGCATCCCGACCCGTTCCAGCAGGACGACCTGGTCCTGGCCGAGGAACTGGCGGCCCGCGCGGCGGTCTGCGTCGACAACGCCCTGCGCTACACCCGCGAACGCGCCACCGCCGTCACCCTTCAGCGCAGCCTGCTGCCGCAGAGCCTGCCCGAGCAGACCGCGGTGGACGTCGCCTCCCGCTATCTCCCGGCGGGCGCCCGCGCCGGGGTGGGCGGGGACTGGTTCGACGTGATCCCGCTGTCCGGAGCGCGGGTGGCGCTGGTCGTGGGCGACGTCGTGGGCCACGGCATCCACGCCTCCGCGACCATGGGCAGGCTGCGCACCGCGGTCCGCACCCTGGCCGACATCGACCTGCCGCCCGACGAACTGCTCACCCATCTCGACGACCTGGTGGGCCGCCTGGCCACCGAGGCGGAGGGCGCCGAGCGCGCCGCCGGGAACGGGGAGACCGCGGGAGACGTCGGCGCGACCTGCCTGTACACGGTGTACGACCCCGTCTCCCGCCGTTGCACGCTCGCCCGGGCCGGGCATCCGCTGCCGGCCGTGGCCGGCCCGGACGGCACCGTGGAGCTGCTCGACCTTCCGGCGGGGCCCCCGCTGGGCCTGGGCGGACTTCCCTTCGAGTCGGTCGAGATCGAACTGCGGGAGGGCAGCCTCCTCGCCCTCTACACCGACGGACTGGTCGAGTCCCGGGACCACGACGTCGACGTCGGCGTCTCCCGGCTGCGCCAGGCCCTCGCCACTCCCGCGCCCTCCCTGGACGTCCTGTGCGACCGGGTGCTGGGGTCCGTCCTGCCCCGGCGGCCCACCGACGACGTCGCCCTGCTCGTCGCCCGCACCCGGGCGCTCGACGCCGACCGGGTCGCCGCCTGGGACGTGGCCGCCGATCCCTCCGCCGTCGCCGAGGCGCGCAAGCACGCCCTCGGGCGGCTGGAGGCCTGGGGCCTGACCGACGAGGCGTTCGTCACCGAGCTGATCGTCAGCGAACTGGTCACCAACGCCATCCGGCACGGCCGGCCGCCCATCCAGCTGCGCCTCATCCACGACGCGAGCCTCATCTGCGAGGTGTCGGACGCCAGCAGCACGGCCCCCCACATGCGCCGCGCCCGCGCCTACGACGAGGGCGGCCGCGGCCTGCTCCTGGTCGCCCAGCTGACCCGGCGCTGGGGCACCCGCCCCACGCCCACCGGCAAGACGATCTGGGCGGAACAGAACATCGGCTCCGCCCCGCCGCCGTTCTCCGCCTGAAAGCGGCGCCGAAGCGCCCAGGGTGTTCACCGGCCGGAACCCAGGCCGTAATCTTTCCGTCTTCCCTCGCTGGAGCCCCGACGGGCCGCTCCTCCTCAGGGGGAAGACGTCCCGGACGGGAAAAACCGTACTCACCGTACTCATCCACGCGAATCCACTAAAAAATTGAGACATATGAAGCCGCAGGGTTCTTCACGAATAGACGGCAGGGCCGCGGCCTCCGTGTGGCGTCGACCGCGGGCGAGGCTCTGGGCCGTGGCGGGTGTGGTGGCACTCGGGTTCCTCGTCGCGCTGGAGATCGCCGCCCGCCGCCACGGCCTGTCCGGTCCGATGACCCACCAGGTGCGTGAGCTGGTACTGCCCCCCAAATCGGGGCCCCTGCTGTACGCCGGCATGGCCCTGACGCTCGTGGTGCTGCCCTGGCGGCAGCGGTTCGTCGCGGTCGCCGCAGCGGTCGGCATCGACCTCGTCCTCGCGCTGGTCCGCCGGCTGGCGGACGCCGGGACGACCGGCGGACACCCCTTCGGCAACGGCGCGTTGTGGGTGATCCTGGGGTGCGCGGTGCTCGCCGTCACGCGCCGCACCGGCCGGGAACGGGTGCTGCTGTTGCAGGGTGCCGGGCTGGGCCTGCTGCTGATGGCCGGCCGCAAGGCGGGAGACACCTGGCTGCTCATCACCTCGAAGACCCGCCCGGAGGTGCTCGACCAGTACGTGGCGACCGCCGACCAGGCCCTGGGCAACCCGTCGTGGCTGGTGGGCCGGATGGTCACGGCCACCGGTGCGATCGGCTTCAACACCCTCGACTTCGTCTACGGTCAGCTCGCGGTGGCCGGGGTCCTCGTCGCGCTGTACCAACTGCGCGGGGTGGCGGCCGAGCGCCGATTCCCGCGCCACCACCTGGTGCGGACCTTCCTGGTGATCGGCCTGCTCGGACCGGCCGTCTACATGATCTTCCCGGTGGTCGGACCGATCTTCGCCTACGGCAACGGCACCGAGTACTGGGCGGGGGTCAGCCTGTGGGCGGAAACGCACTCGAGCGCACAGTGGGCGGTCGCCGAGGTGTGGCCGCAGACACCGCCACCGCTCGGCACTCCGCACCCCATGCCGTTCGACGAGATCACCCCGCGCAACTGCATGCCCAGCCTGCACACGGCATGGGCCGTCGTGATCTTCATCCACACCCGGACGGGCCCGAGGGCACTGCGCTGGGCGGGCACCTTCTGGCTGATCGCCACGCTGACCGCGACGCTCGGCTTCGGCTACCACTACGGCGTGGATCTCCTCGCCGGTGTGGTGTTCGCGCTCACGATCGAGGCGGCGCTGCGCTCGCACGACCACGGCTGGCCCCGGGCAGGCGTCCGACTGGTCGCCCACGGCACCACGGTCTTCGTCGCGCTCCTGGTGTCGTACCGCTGGCTCCCCCGGGAGATGGCCGACCACCCGTGGGCCTACGGACCCCTCCTCGTCCTGGCGATGAGCTCAGTGATCCACGGCTACCTGCGGACCACCAGCCGCTGGGCACCGGACACCGCCGCGGAGCGGCAGCCGGCACGCCGGCGCGAACTGGTGTGAGTCCCGCGGTGAGTGGCTGTCTCCGCAGGACGTCGACACGCGCGTGAGGCCTGTCGCCCCGGTGACCGACGGGCCCGGCAGCGAGAGCGCGGAGAGCCCCGGTCACGCACAGGCCCCAGGCCCGCCGACCCCGCTCGGCCGGCCTACAGATCCCCTCCCCCCGGGTCTCGCTGTCGCCCCGCCTGAGAAGCACCCGCGCCGGCCCGGAACGGCGGACTGCGCGGAGTCGGGTTCGGGGGCCGCTGCCCGCACGGCGGGACCTGGGCTCGGCGGTCCGTGCGGCGCGGGGCCGGCCGGCCACGGCCGCCTCGCCTGCTCGCGGGCGCGCTGTCCGTGCCCGCCGTCACGGTGGTGAGCGCGCGGTCGGCTTCCTCGCACCGCCCACATCGGTCCACGGGATGTTTTCAGCCACCCTTGAGTCATTCCGCAAAAGCGGCGAAAGGCGGGAAAGGCCCCGTAGCGGTCGCGTATCCGCGCAGGACGCCCGACCGTGCGCCGGAATGTTACCGGCGCCCCAGGACGATCCGTCCGTCCCTGCGGCACCATCGAGTGGTGCTCCCTCCGTATGTCCCGGCCGCCGGTGCCCGGAACGGGGATTCCGGGGGCCGCGCCGCAACCGCAGTGGCTGAAAACGTGTCTTTGGACGCGTGGCCGACGCTCCGGGGCGAGTGAGTCTCCGGCAGCACAGGCGGCCTTGGGGGGTTGGAATGAACACGTGGGGAGTGCCCGGATACACCGAGTCACTGGAACTCGGATCAGGGGCGAGCGGGCGGGTCGTGCTCGCCGTGCACGAGGGAACCGGCGTTCCGGTCGCGGTGAAGTACCTCAGTGAGTCACTGCGCACCCGGCCGGGCTTCGTCCGTGAGTTCAGGGCGGAGGCGCGGCTGCTCGGCGGCCTGGAGAGCCCGTACGTCACCGGTCTGTACGAGTACGTCGAGAGCCCGGACGGCGCCGCCATCGTGATGGAGCTGGTGGACGGGGTCTCGTTGCGGACCCTGCTGGCCGGCGAGGGACCGCTCGGTCCCGAGGCGGCGCTCGTGGTCCTCAAGGGCTCGTTGCTCGGCCTGGCCGACGCGCACCGTGTCGGTGTCGTGCACCGCGACTACAAACCGGCGAACGTCCTGGTCGTACCCGACGGCTCGTCCAAGCTGGTCGACTTCGGGATCGCGGCGGACGCCGGCACCAGCGTCGGCGTGGCGGGAACCCCCGCCTACATGGCCCCGGAGCAGTGGACCGGCGCCCCCGCCTCTCCCGCCGCCGACGTGTACGCGGCGACCGCCACGTTCTTCGAGTGCCTGACGGGCCGCAAGCCGTACCCGGGCCAGAACCTCGCCGAACTCGCGCTCCAGCACGTCGACGCGCCGGTCCCCGCCGAGGAGGCCCCCGCCGCGGTGCGGGAGCTGGTCCGGCGCGGCCTGGCCAAGGACCCGCGGGACCGGCCCGCACACGCCGAGGAGTTCGTCACCGAACTGGAGGCGGTCGCGGGCGCCGCCTACGGGCCCGACTGGGAGGAACGCGGCCGGGGCCGGCTCGCCGCGCTGGTGGCCCTGGTACCGCTGCTGCTGCCGTCGGCCCGCAGCACCCCGCGCACCACCACGGACTCCGCGCGCACGGTGCTGAGCCCCGAACCGGGCCTCGGCCGGGCGGGGCCGTGGCGTCCCGGCCGGCCGGGGATGCTGGTGGCCGGCGCGGCCGTGCTGCTGGCCGTCGTCCTGTCCTACGGCGGCCGGCAGGGCCCCGCAGCGGATCCGCAGCAGGCGGCGCGGGCCCTGGCCACCACCAGTGCCCGGCCCGGCGTGGAACCGGGCGGGCCCGGCTCTCCGGCCGCGTCGGCGGCCACCGAGGGCTCGCCGCTCCCGACGTCCACCGCGTCCACCGCGTCCGCCGGCCCGTCACTCTCGGCCCCGGCGACGGCCGGCCCCGGCGGGCCCTCGGTGTCCGCCGGCACCACGGCCACGGCCACGGCCCCGGAGACGACGGCACCCGGCGCGGCGACCACCGAGGCGGCCCCGACGACCACCGCCCCGACCGCACCGGCCGCTTCCGCCGTCAAGGACGTCACGGTGTCCAGCTTCCAGCAGACGGGCACGACGACCGCCTCGGCGACGATCGACATCACCACGGACGGCACCGGGCCGGTCTCCCTCACCGTCTCGTGGTCCACGGGCGACACCGGGCTCCGGCTCGGCACCACCCCGGACGGTCCGCCCCAGACGTTCGAGCGCGCCGGCGCCACCCAGTACACGCTCACCGTCGACCACACCTTCCAGGGCAACGGCTGCTACTGGGCGGTGCAGGCCACGACGACTCCCGCCGCCGCCGACGGCGGCGCCTCGCGGCAACTCGTGACCAGGCGGTGTGACATCCGATGAGCGACCGCCACGACCGCGACGACCGCTCGGCCGCGCCCGCCGAGGACCGGGAGCCCGCCAGGGCGCCGGCCCCTGCCGACGACACCCGGGTCCTCGCCCCTGCCGACGGCACCCGGGTCCTCGCCCCTGCCGACGGCACCCGGGTCCTCGCCCCTGCCGACGGCACCCGGGTCCTCGCCCCTGCCGACGACACCTGGGTGCTCGACTCCGCCGACGGCCGCACCTCCACCCTTCACCTCGGCCCCGCCGACGGCCACACCCCGGGCGACGAGCCCGGCCCCGCCGACGCCGAGTACAGCGCGACCGTGCTGGCCAGCCACTGGATCCTCAGACCCGAGCCGGACACCACCCTGGTGGAACCGACCTCCACGCAGATCCCGCCTACGCCTACGCCTACGCCTACGCCGCCGACCCGGCCGGACCGCACCGAAGGCACCGTGCTGCGGTTCGGCCCGGGGGTGACGACCGCCGTCGCGGACCGTGTCCACCGGACGCTCCCCACCGTGCCGCCGCCTCCCGCGCCCCCGCGCCGACGCCTGCGCAGACACGCTCTGCCCGCGCTGGTGCTGGTCTGCGTCATCGCCTTCCTCGCCTGGCAGCGCCTCGGCCCGTCCGTCGCGGTGCGCACGGTGGCGCTCACGGCCCGGCCGGCGGTCCTGGGATGCGACGACACGGCGGACATGGTCGCCCTCGTCACCACGGACGGCCGACCGGGCACGCTCTCCTACCGCTGGACCCGAAGCGACGGCACCGCCTCGGGCGTTCTGCGCGAAGTGGTGGTCCGGGGCCAGCGACAGGCCCGACTGCACCTGCTGTGGACGTTCCAGGGCAAGGGCGACTACACGGCACGGGCCGAGCTGCGGATCCTCTCCCCGGCCCACCGCACGGTGACCACCCGGCTCACATACGCCTGCCACTGAGGACCGGCTCTCCGGGCCGTCAGCGCAGCGCGCTCCTCCGCTGCCACTCGGTCCACGAGAGGTTCCACGCGCCGAAGCCGTTCCCGGGCGCGACCACGCCCTTGGTGTCCTCGCCGGTGATCTCGAACGGGTCGCCCGGCCGCACCTGTCCGTAGAACCAGGCCGCGTCCGCGTCGCTCATGCCTATGCATCCGGAACTCCGGTTGGCCCTGCCGAAGTGGCGGGCGTTCCACGGGGCGGCGTGGGCGTACATGCCCGACCAGGTCAGCCGCATCGAGTGGTCGACCATCTTGTCGTACGCGTCGCCCAGGCCCACCGTCTCGGAGTTCATGTTGATCGTGCCCTCCTTGGCCATGAGCACGGCGGTCCCACGCCAGGAGCGCTTGTCACCGCCGGGCGTGCCGCCGGAGACCGGGACACGCCGGACCGTCTCGCCGTCGCGTACGAGGGTGAGCCGGTGGCGGTCGAGGTCCACCTTGACGATCTGCCCGGCGCCGACGGTGAAGGCGCTCGTGTAGTCGCGTACGAACCAGCCGCCGTCCGCGCCCGAGTCGGTGCCGTTCAGCTCGGCGTTCAGCCTGACCTCGGTTCCGGGCTTCCAGTACGTCCTGGGCCGCCAGTCCACCCGGTCCCTGCCCGACCAGTCGCGTATCCAGCCCCAGGAGCCCTCGGTGCCGTTCGAGGTGGTCACCTTGAGCTGCTTCTCGACCTCGGCCCGGTTGCTGACCGGATGGTCGAAGACCAGGGAGATCGGCTGGGCGATGCCGACGGTGGTGGCGCCGGCATCGGCGGTGGCGCCGGCGCCCGGTCGCCAGTCGACCTTGTTGACCTTGCCGGCCGGAGCCGTCGTGAAGGCGGCCCTGGTGCTGCCGGCGGTTCCGCCCCCGGTCCGGGTCGTCGCCGTCACCGCGTACGCCGCGCCGGGCACGGCCTTGCGGTCGGAGACCCAGGACCGGCCGTCGGCGGCGACCTTGCCGGCGAGCCGGTGCCCCTCGGCGTCGGTGACGGTCACCGAGGTGAGCCTGCCGCCCGCGGCCGTGACCCGCACGGGCTCGCCCGCCGGCACCCGCTTCCCCGTGGGCGTGACGGTGACCGTGACCGGACGGTCGTCGGTGGCCGGCGTCCCCCCGGCGTCCGGGGCGCCGGGGGAGGCGCTCGACGAGCAGGCGGCGAGCGGCGCCAGCAGGGCGGCCACGACGGCCGCCCGGAGCCGGGCAGGGGCGAGTACGCGGGTGCGGAGCAACGGGACCTCCGGGAAGGACGGGAGCGGGGTGGACGAGTCGGCGATGTCGTGACTGTAGAGCCGGAAAACACCAGGTCAGCCGCTGCGGGGCAATGTGACGGCGACTGGTGAGGAACGGTCATCGTCCGGTCACATCCGGCGCGCGGAGCGGTCATGGGCCGCTGTGAGCATCCTGTGCGTCCCCGCGACAGGCCCGGGGAGAAGGAGAGGGTCAGACTGTGTCAGCGCTGCTCGTGCCGCCCAGCCGCGTGCCCCAGCCACGGAACCGGGGCGTGGCCCTGCGCACCATCACCGCGGCGACCTACCGTGCCTTCCTCGCGTCCCCCGCCGGCGCCGCCCTCGGTGCCGGATTCCTGCAGTGCCCGTCCTGGGCCGACGTCAAGGAGGGCTGGCGCGCCCACCTGCTCGGCTGGGGGCCGGATCCGGAGGCAGGCGAACTGACGGGCGTGGCCCTGGTGTTGCTGCGGCAGTTCCCCGGCACCCGCAAGTACTTCGCCTACCTTCCCGAGGGGCCCGTCGCCGACTGGACCGCCCCCGACATCGACGGCTGGCTCGATCCACTCCTCGAACACCTGCGCCGCGCGGGCGCGTTCGCCGTGCGCGTCGGCCCGTCGCCCGCCTACCGGCGCTGGGACGCCGCCCTGCTCAAGCCGCTCACCGGCCCGGGGAGGCGGCTGGGTGACGTCCTCGCCAGTGAGGTCGACCCGCTGGGCACCGCCGTCGCCGAGCGACTGCGGGCCCGGGACTGGCGCCGCTGCGGTGGTGAGGGGATCGCGGGGAACGGGGGCGGGGACGGGGACGCCCAGCCCCGGCACGTCTTCCGGGTGCCGCTCGCCGGACGCACCACGGAGGACCTGTGGTCCGGGCTCAACCAGGAGTGGCGGCGCAACGTGCGCCGGGCCCGGAAGGAGGGCGTGGAGGTGGTGGTGGGCAGTGCGGCCGAACTCCCCGAGTTCTACCGGTTGCTCGGCATCACCGAGCGACGCGACGGCTTCCGGCTCGGCCGCTCGCTCGCCTACTACGAGCGTCAGTACGCGGCGCTCAACGCCGAGGAACCGGGACGGATGAAGCTGTACCTCGCACGTCACCGGGGAGAGATCCTCGCCGCCCACACGATGATCACGGTCGGCCGCCGGGCCTGGTATCAGACCGGCGCCTCGGCCGACCACCGCCGCGAGGTCCGGCCCTCCAACGCCCTGCAGTGGCGGATGCTGCTGGACGCCCACGCCCTCGGCGCCGACGTCTACGACATGCGCGGGGTACCCTCCACTCTCGATCCTGAGGAACGTACGTACGGACTGCTGCGGTGGAAGCTCGGCACCGGAGGACAGGTCGTCGAGACGTTGGGGGAGTGGGAGAGAGCATTGGGCGGCAGCGCCAACCACGCGCTTCACCGCGCCTTCCAGGCGTACCTGAACCGCCGGTGAAGCAGACGACGCCGCCGTCGACACCGACCACGCCGGCCGGCCCGACGGCACCGACGCCACCGACGGCACCGACCGTGTCGGTCGGCATGGGCAGCGCGGACAGCGCGGGCAGCGCGCAGGAGACGAAGGCGGTCTCCGCGGCACGCGGCAGTGCCGTCATGGCCGCCGGATCCGTCGTCGGCCGGGCGACCGGGTTCGCCCGGTCAGCCGTGGTCGCGGCGGCGCTGGGCACCATCGGGCCGGTCGCCGACGGCTACGCGGTCGGCAACGCCCTGCCCACCATCGTCTACATGCTGCTCCTCGGCGGCGCGCTGAACGCCGTCTTCGTGCCCGAGCTGGTCAAGGCCGCCAAGCAGCACGAGGACGGGGGCGCCGCGTACACCGACCGGCTGGTCACCGTCTGCGTCCTCGCGCTGCTGGCGGTCACCGCGACCGCGGTGTGGGCGGCTCCGGCGATCGTCGACGTGTACACCGACTACACCGGTCCGCAGGCGGACATGACCACCGCGTTCGCCCGTTACTGCCTGCCCCAGATCTTCTTCCTCGGGCTGTTCACGCTGCTCGGGCAGGTGCTCAACGCGCGGGGCCGGTTCGGGGCGATGATGTGGGCGCCGGTCCTGAACAACGTCGTCGTCATCACCGTCTTCGGCCTCTACCTGGCCCTGGCCACGGGCGGCGGGGACGGCGAGGACGGCGGGGACCTGCTCACCGCGACCGAGACCGCCGTGCTCGGCTGGGGCACCACCGCCGGTATCGCCGTCCAGGCACTCGCCCTCCTTCCCGCCCTGCGCGCCGCCCGCTTCCGCTGGCGGCCCCGCTTCGACTGGCGCGGCAGCGGACTGACCCGCCCCCTGCGCGCGGCCGGCTGGCTGGTGCTGCTGGTCCTGGCCAACCAGGCGGCCTACTGGGTCACCACCCGGCTGGCCACGGCCGCGGGCACCGACGGCGGGCCCGGTTACGGCGCGTACAACAACGCCTATGCCCTGTGGGTCGTCCCGCACGGCATCATCACGGTGTCCGTGGTGACCGCGCTGATGCCCCGGATGAGCGCCGCCGCCGCCGACGGGGACACCGCCGCCGTGCGCCACGACGTCTCCCACGCCCTGCGCGTGTGCGCCTCGGCCGTCGTCCCCGCCGCCTGCGCGCTGTTCGCCCTCGCCCAGCCGGTGATGGCCCTCGTCTTCGGCCACGGCAGGACCGGCGCCGCCGACACGGCCGCCATGGCCGGGATCCTGATGGCCTTCGCGCCGGGACTCGTCGCCCTGTCGGGCCAGTACGTCCTGTCCCGCGCCTTCTACGCGCTCTCCGACACCCGTACGCCGTTCCTGCTCAACCTCGTGATCGTCACTCTCAACGCGGGACTGTCCCTGGCCGCCGCCCACCTGCTGCCGGCCCGCTGGGCGGTGACGGGCATGGCGGCGGGATACTCCCTGGCGCTGTGCGCGGGCTGGGCGGTGACCGGCCTGGTGCTGAGCCGCCGGCTCGCCGTCGCCCGCCCCCTGCGCTCGTCCGCCGTCGGCGCCCACGCGCGGCTGCTGCTCGCCGCCGTACCGGCCACCGCGCTCGGTCAGCTCGCGGCCACGGGCGCGGTACGGGCGGGGGCCCTGGCCGCCGCAACTGCCGGCGCGGCCGTCGTCGTCCTCACCTTCGCCCTGCTCGCCCGTCCGCTGCGACTCGCCGAACTCGACGCGCTGCTCTCCGGCCTACGCCGCGGACGGACCCGGACCTGACCATCACCGAGGGAGAACTGCCGATGCCCCGCGTGCTCCTCATCGAGGACGACCCTTCCGTACGCGAGGGGGTCGAACTCGGTCTGCGCCGCCGCGGCCACGAGGTACGGGCGGCCGCGACCGGCGAGGCCGGCCTTACCGCGCTGGCCGAGTTCCGCCCCGATCTGCTGCTGCTGGACCTGATGCTGCCCGGGATGAACGGCGTACAGGTCTGCCGGCAGGTCCGCGAGCGCAGCCAGCTGCCGATCATCATGCTCACCGCGCGCGGCGACGACTTCGACGTGGTCATCGGCCTGGAAGCCGGCGCCGACGACTACATCGTCAAGCCCGCCCGCCCCGAGGTGATCGAGGCCCGGATCCGTGCCGTCCTGCGCCGCCTGGACGACGGCGTCCCGGGCCGCCCGGCCATCGAGGTCCACGGCGAACTCACCATCGACCGGGTCGGACTGACCGTCACCAGAGCCGGCCGGCCGCTCCCGCTCGCCCCCTCGGAGCTCAAGCTCCTGCTGCACCTCTCCGCCGCCCCCGAGCAGGTGTTCAGCAGGCAGCAACTGCTGGAACACGTCTGGGAGCACAGCTTCCACGCCGACGCCCGGCTGGTCGACGCCTGCGTCGCCCGGCTGCGCGGCAAGATCGAGAACGATTCCGGCAGCCCTCGCTACGTCCAGACACTGCGGGGCTTCGGCTACCGCTTCGGTCCCCTGTGATCAGCCGGCCTCGTCCCGGCCGGACACGCCGCGGCAACGACGAAGGAGGCGAAGGACAGGACGGCACGGCCGCCGGCCGGCGGTCACCGTTCCGGGTGTTCGGGCTGCGTACGCGGCTGTTGCTGGCCTTCCTGCTGGTCGCCGCCGTCAGCGCCGGCACGACGGCCGCGCTGACCTACCGTGAGGCCCGCAACGCGCTGCTGGAGACCGCCCAGGACACGGCGGTGACGTCGTTCCGCGATCACGCCCAGCAGACGGCCTTCTCCCTGCCCCTGGAGAGAGGGGAGGCACTCGAGGAGGTCCTGCGGGACATCGCCCGCAAAGGCAAGCCGCATCCCTGGGTGGTGTTCGCCGAGTACGGGTCGGTGCGTGCCTCCTCGGGCGAGAACCCCGTCTCCACCGTCATCACACCCGAACTCCGCCGCGCCGCGCGGGGCAACCCCCACGGCAGCTTCGAGCGGGTCGTCAAGGACGGCGTCCCGTACCTGACCATCGCCATGCCCATGGTCTTCAAGGCGAGCCCGTACAGCGTGCTGCCCAGCGGACTCGTCCTCTACGCCGTCATGCGGATGACCGACGAGCAGGTCAACGTCGACGCCCTCCTCATGGCCGGCCGGGACGGCGCCCTGCCCGGCCTCGCCGTCGCGCTGATACCCGGCCTGATCGCCGCGCGCAGCGTGCTGCGCCCGGTGCGCGAACTGCGCCGGGCGGCCCTGAGCATGGGCAGCGGCAGACTCGACACCCGGATCCCGGTGCGCGGCAGCGACGAACTGGCGGACCTGGCCCGCACCTTCAACGAGTCGACGGGCCAACTGGAGCGTTCGGTAAGAGAATTGCGTGAGGCCGAGGAGCGCGCCCGCCGCTTCGCCTCCGACGTCTCGCACGAACTGCGCACCCCCCTCGCCGGCATGCTCGCCGTCACGGAAGTCCTCGACGAGGACGCGGACGGCCTGGACACCGACACCGCCCGGGCGGTCCGCCTGGTCAGCGCGGAGACCGGGAAACTCGCCGTGCTCGTCGAGGACCTGATGGAGATCTCCCGTTTCGACGCCCGCGCGGCCGAGCTGAACGCCGACGAGGTCGACGTGGCCGAGGCCATCCGCAAGACCCTCCACAACCGGCACTGGACCGACGACCGCGTCCGCACCGAACTCCCCGACGGCATCCGGGCCCGGCTCGACCCGCGCCGCTTCGACATCGTGATCGCCAACCTCGTGGGCAACGCCCTGCGGCACGGTGGCGTGCCCGTCACGGTGTGCCTGCGCACCGAGGCACGCCCCGGGGCAGCGCCCGTGCTGGTCACCGAGGTGGTGGACAGCGGCGCCGGCATCCGCGCCGCATCGCTCCCGCACATCTTCGACCGCTTCTACAAGGCCGACGCGGCCCGCACCCGCTCGGCGGGCAGTGGCCTGGGACTGGCGATCACCCTGGAGAACGTCAGGCTGCACGGCGGAACGGTCCGCGCCGGGAACCGGCCCGGGAGCGGGGCCGTCTTCACCGTCGAGATACCGCTTCACACGGAGGAGGCCGGCGGATGAGGCGTGCGCGGACACGCTGTCGTCACGCGGCGGCCGCCACCGCCACGGTCGCCGCCACCGCCACGGCGGCCGCGTTGCTGCTCACCGGCTGCGGTATCCAGGAGACCGATGTCATCGAGGCGGGCGGTCCCGCCAGCTTCCAGGCCTTCCTCGACCGTGACTACGACATGCTGCTCTTCTTCCGTTCCCCCGACGGAGGGCTGAGCCCTGTGATCCGGACGACGGCCACCGATGTCTCCTCGTCCGTGTTCGGCGAGGGATACGTCGATGCGGGCCCCGCGGACCAGGACCTCGGCGACCCGGCGGGGCCGGTGCCGACGGAGAAGGTCGTCGCGGCGCTGCTCGCCGGTCCGCGGAAGGAAGACCGAGCCGCCGGCCTGAGCACGTCCCTTCCCGCGGCCCGCCCCGGCGGGACCGTCCAGGTGGAGACTGCCTCGGCCGGCCAGGTCACGACCCGCCTGCCCCTTGCCCTGGAGGGCCTGGACAGCACTGCTCTACGTCAGCTGATCTGCACGGTCGCCTACAGCCAGGACGCCGACGGCCGAGTCGCGGTCCACCTGACGGGACAGGACGGGGCATCGAGGACCGGCACCTGCGGACTGGCCCCGGGCCGCTCCTGACTCCCGCGTCCGGCACGACCGCGGCACATACCTTCTGACCTGGGCGTACTCTCTTGGCCGGCGCCCGACGGTGCATGGCCGCACCGCTGTTGACCGCGGTTGTCCGCTCTTGTGGGCACGGTGAGGGCACGGCTTCGAAAGGCGGCGGGCACGCCTGAGTGGAAGGGCTCTGTGCTTGGCTCGGCTGATGCTCATGTCCGACTCGGGGAGCGCTTCGCCAGTGCGCAGACCTCCGACGTAGCGCCCGCCTGCCTTGGCTCACTTGGCGACTTCCACGCCGTACCACTGCAGTGCCTGTCCGGTGACGGCGGCGATGCACTCGAGGTCCCGGTCGCGGTGCAGGCGCTTGGAGCCCCGGCGGTTCGAGGACCTCGTGGAGGTCGTACGGCTGGTGGACTCGCTCGGTCCGCACGCCTTCCAGTTGATCATCGAGGGCTACGAGGAGAAGGCACAGCTGGGAAGTCGGGAGTTCTTCACCCCGCTTCCCATGGCGTACCTGATGGCCGGACTGGCGCAGGCCGCCAAGGAGACGGCCGCGGGCAGTGTGTACGACCCGTACTTCCGTGGTGGGGAACTCCTCGGCGCGGCAGCCGACATGGCAATGCGGGCGCGACGGGGTCCGGGGGTCACCGACGCGTCGTCGCCGAGGCTGCTGGGACAGACACCGAAGCGGGCGACTTTGCCGCTGGCGAGTATGAACCTGGCGCTGCGCGGAGTCCGGTTCGCCCTCCGGTTGAAGCCGGGCGAGCAGCCGTGGGAGCGGACATGGCTTCAGAAGCCCGTCGATCTGGTGCTCACCAACCCGGTCCCGGGCGAGCTGAAGTCCTTCCCCGCCTACCAGGTGGCCGGCTCGCCCGACTCCTACGGACTGCAGAGCGTGCTCAGCCCCGCCGCCGCCAAGGCCGCCGGGCTGACCACCGTCCCCCTCGGCGCCTTCTTCAGCACCGACCAGATGCCCAGCACCGAGGAACGGCAGAAGCTCGACGCCGAGATCGCCAAGCTCGGCAGCAACGTCGAGCTGACCGTGGAGCAGGGCTGGGTCGACGAGAACGGGCTCGTCCTGCTCGCGCTGACCGTCTTCGCCGGCCTGGTCACCATCGGTGCGGCCGGCATCGCCACCGGTCTCGCCCAGGCCGACGCGGAGGCCGATCTCAAGACGCTCGCCGCGGTCGGCGCCTCGCCCCGGGTGCGCCGCACGCTCAGCGGCTTCCAGTGCGGTGTGGTCGCCGCGATGGGTGTGGTCCTCGGCTCGGCGGCCGGTGTCCTGCCCGCGGTCGGGCTGCGGCTCACCGAGGAGAGCGATCCGGGCCATGGCCCTCACCGCGAACATCGACCACAGCCTCGGCGCCCGGGAGTTCCTTACCTCCTCCGCGGCCACCACAGAGGACTCCTTCCACCAGTTCGTGAAGTGGTGCGAGCGCCGACGGTGACGCCGAGCGCGCACGGTCGGCATCACCATCGGGGTCCACCAGGTCTTCCGGCGGAGCCAGTTCGAGGGCGAGCGCCGTCATCTCCTCCGTGAGGCCGTGGGGTGCCTTCCGTGACCGGGTCGAACGCGGTCAGTGCGCCCGTCCGTTCGCCGTCTCGGCGGTCGGGTAGGCGGGCCCGTCCTGCTCCGACCGTTGCTTGGCCGCAGCCCTCTCCGCGCGGGCCAGCCGCCCCACGCCCCGAAGAATGGAACGTCCGGGCTTCGGCAAGCGCCCAGGACAAACTCCGGCATCAGGGATGACGGGCGGATGCGCCGCGGGGAAGGACTCCAGGCGAAACGCTGGTCATCTGCCGCCTCAGCTCTCGCGACTGAGCGATGACGGCATCGCGCTCCGCCTCCTGGTGTTCCCGCTCCGCCTGACGGCGCGCCCGGTCCGGTTGCGCGGCTGAGGGGGCGACCGTACGAGATCGTGTCGTACGCCGCGTACTGGTGCGCCGTCGATTGCCGCCGCGAGAACTCGACGCGTAGAAGAGGCCGAGCCCGGTCGACACCCTGGCAACCGCCGCTGATACATCAATCCGGTACATGGACTACTGTTGGTACATGTCCATGAAGCGCACCAACGTGTACGCCGACCCCGAGGACCTGGCCATCATCAAGGAGGCCGCCAAGCGCCGAGGTATAAGTGAGGCCGAAATCATCCGCCAGGGCATCCACCTTGCAGCCATGGCGAACCGGGTCTGGGACGAGCCGCTGTTCTCACGCACCTTCGAGGGGCCGGGGCATACGCTGTCCAAGTCGGAGGTCCGCGACACGGTCGCCGAGGCCGTTCGGCGTGAGACCGGCTCGGGTTCCGGATCCACCGCGTGATCATTGTCATCGCCGATACGTCCGGCCTCCTGGCGGCCCTGGACTCGGCTCATCCGGAACACCGGGCGGCGAACGAGGCGATCATGGCGGCTGGTCTCCTGGTCATGTCCCCGCTCCTGCTGGCCGAACTGGACCACGTGGCGACGCGTGAGCTCGGCAGGGAGGCTGCCCTCAGCGCGGTCGACGATCTGCGGCGCTGGATGAGCCGGGGTCGTGTCGTCATGCCGGAGATCACGGAGGACCACCTGGGCGCCGCCCAGTCCGTCCGTGTCCGCTACCGCGCGCTGGACCTCGACCTCGCCGACGCGGTGAACGTGGCCCTTGCCGCCGACTACGACACGGACGCGATCCTGACCCTCGACCGACGAGACTTCCGGGCCGTACGCCCGTTGGGCCGCTATAAGGCGTTCCGGGTGCTCCCCGACGACCTTCCCCTCTGACGCAGGGCCCTCGGCGGTCAAGTACCCGTTCCCGCAAGGGGCTTGTGTGCCGCCCACGACGAAGCAGGTGCAGGACGGGCGTCCGCCATCGCCCGGGAACAGCGGGCTGAGGGCTCGCCTCCGGCTCATCTGTGTGAAAGTAAAGGTCAGCGCCATGCTGCGACGTGATGGGGGCGCCCACTCAAGCGTGCATGCCCTCTGCGTGCCCAATCTCGGGGTGCGGGAGTACTCGCAAACCGCAGCAACGACACCCCTATGAAACAAGCCCCGGGTCGCTGACCTGGGGCTTGAAGAAGAGCGGGTGACGAGAATCGAACTCGCGCTCTCAGCTTGGGAAGCTGCGGTCATTCGGGGGCGGTTCGGGCGCTGACCTGGGCGAACAGCTTGGCCGCTACTCTGTCGGCTTCGGCTGCTTTCACCGTGGTTCCCCGCTGTTCCCCGCTCGATCTGGTGCGCTTGTGGTGCGGCCGTGGTCACCCGCGTTAGAACCTGGTGTCATCTGAACACGCAGACCACGCGCCCATAGGCTTCGATCTGCTGCTGTTGTTCGTGTGGGCGAGGCGCGTGCTCGTCGTCTCCGCACCTGAGGACTGTTCCGTCGTCTCCTTCAAATACGGAGACGACGCCTCCGTGATGGCTACAGGCTCCTTGCCGGCCGATGGAGTCTGACGGCCACCCGTCTGCGCACTCGTAGCCCTGATACGTCCAGTGCACTGGCGTGTACGTGGCGGATGGTGTCCCAGAACTGACGGGCGGATCCTCATCATCATCGTTCCACCCACTGAGTTGGGCTGTGACCGGGAGGACGACGAAGATCCCCACGCCGATAAGACCTGCCAGGGAGTAGGCCACCACCCGAGCAACCCGCCACGCGCGGCTCTCGATGAGCCCTTGCAGGAGACTGCGCACGGAAGACTTCTAGCGCAGCAACGGGCTGTGGTGAGCTTCTTCGCCGACATTGGTGGCAACTGTTCAGAGCCTCACGCGGCGTGCTGCAAGTCGACGGGCGCCTACCAACCACCACATGTGTGCCTCGCTGCCCCCCCCACGGCCCTAGCCACGCTGCTGCCTGTGCCATTCATCGACCGTGCTCGCGGGCAGCATCTGGGAGCCGATGACGGGTGTGGAACTCAGGCGTCGATAGGGCTGCCCTGCGTCGAGGGGTCCGACAGACGGTCGGGGGTGAGCGTGTCCGTCTTGCTCCTTCGCCGGCGGCGCACTCGCCGGATCAGCCAACCGACACCAGTCACGAGTCCCGTGGCGAGGAGAGACCCGATCATCTCGCTCAATGCACCTTGGCCGATGGCGTCCCAAGGCAACGTGGACACCCACATGGCTATGTCCTTTCCGTCGACAACGCGTCTTCACCCAGCGTGCGTTGGCGCAAGACAGCCAGGACGCGTGCGGACGCCAGACGGTATCGTCGGACAGCATCGGACAGATTCGGACAGGTGGGGGGGCCATGCCAAGGTTGAAGCGACCGGAGTTGCCCGAAGGGCCGAGGAAGGAGCTGAACGACGCGCTCCACGACCTGCACTTTCGGTCAGGGCTACCGTCCGTGCGTGAACTCGTCGCTCGGGTCGGAGGCGAGGTGGCCGGCAAGAGTCGGGTTCACGACGCCTTCTCCAGCGAGCGAGTGCCCGCTTGGGGGTTGGTCGAGCTTCTGGTGGAGACCCTTGCGGAGATGGCGCCGGGCGCGGATCAGGCGCGCGAGGTACAGCGGATACATCAACTGTGGCTGGCGGCATCAGGGCACACGGCCCCCGAACAGCTTGCGCCGTTGAAGCTTTCGGAGGCGAAGGAGCCGCCACCACTGCGGAGGCCGGCACCTGCGGCCCGACCAGACGCGGTTCGGCGCCCGGTTCTCGCCATGCGCGTTGAGTGGGTTGACCCCAGTGAATTGCGGGTCGACGTTCGGCGGAGACTGCGCGTTCTGGTTGGCCAGGCACTTGACGATATCGGCTGGCCGAGCAAGGGAAAGCATCGAAGGAATGGCAGTGCGGGTTCGACCATCGTTCTGGACAGCCTGGACGAGAGTCCGAGTCTGACGGTCGGGACCTTCCTGGCGACCCTTGATAATGAAGTCGAATACCTTCGCGAGCCGACTGTATATCCCACCAACTTCCGCACGACTGAGCTGAGGTTCATGGCTCTCTTCGACCCGGCGGCAAGTGACGCCGCCGAGCTTCTCGAGGAGCTGAAGGCCATTTGGTCGTCAGATGATGTTGGAAAGATCTGGGGACAGTCGATCGGACGCGTCTCGGCGTTGATCAACGGACTTGCCCACTTTGCGGGTCATCTTCCGGGAACATGGGATCACCACGTTGCGGAGGTCAACCTGGCAAAGGGGTCTCAGTTGGTGCCGTTCGACGTCCGGACGAGGTACATCGATCCCCACGAAGAACCCTTCTAGGTGCTTCCCGAGGTAGATCACATACCGCTCTCGGCATGGCGGAGGTTCCGCCTGCGCCAGGCATCGTGTCTGAGCACCGACCCTGCTGCCCTCCCGGCTACGCTCACCAGGAAGTCGAGGCCATTGACGAGTGCCGGGAAGTTGAAGTCCTTCGACTGCTCCTCGGCGCTGGTCATCGGCGCCCCTCGCATGCCTCGTTAACCGTCAGGCCTCTCATCTTCTCTCCGGTAGGTGGTGGCTGTTCCAGACTGAACGACCGCCAGAGGCCAGCATCGTTCCAGTCCTGCAGCCGACGCCGACGGCTCGCTCACGAGTCCGAGCGTAACGACCGCAGCGGATGTAGGCGTCGGCGTTCCTGGAGCACAGAGTTCGATCCGGGCCCGCTCTGGCCGCTGCCGCCGACGGGCACTGCGGCCGGGCGGGGGCCCTGGGGTACGTCCCCGTCCGGCATCGTTGATGTCAGCCGTGGATGTCAGAAGCACTCGTGGCAGTCAATGCTGAAGTTGGTAGACCAGACTGGCGGCACCGATGATCAAGGAAGCCAGATCCAGGACCACGAACCACCACTGGCTGGGCTCGCCATGCTCCTTCGTAGACCGACAGTCGTTGCACTCCATCAAGTTCCCTCCCTGTGGACGGTGGCCCGGACGTGGGTGTCGAGCCGTTGACAAGCAACGACGCTAGATACCGGGGCACTTGTTCTCACCAAAGCGAGGTTGTTTAGGACGTCGTCCCAGATACACTCCGCACAAGTCAGGGGTTGTCCTGAACAGACAGGACAACGACTCGCAGGAGGATGCCCATCTGTGCCTAGCGCGAAGCGGAGTGGTCGGCCCTGGGGTCAGATACGGGCGGAGAACCCAAAGGCGCAGGAATTAGCACAGTTCCTGCGCAAACAAGTTGAGGTTAGCGGGAAGACCCTGACGGAGCTCAGCAAGGAGATGAATTTCTCCAAGAGTATGATCAGCGCGAACCTAAGCGGAGCGATCCCCAAGCCGGAATTCCTCAAGGCTTTGATTATCGCCACGGAGCAAAGTCATGGACTTCGGAGTAAGAAAATCCACCAAGCTTTGACTTTGAGGGATACGGCCCTGACGGTCCCAAATGGTACCGTGCAGCGACCCAAGGGCGACGCAAATCAGCAAGACCTCACTCAATCGCTGATTCAATCCTTGAAAGAGCAGATTGCCCTTGAGCGGGCGCTCCGCTCAGCCACACAACTAAACTGGGCGCTGTTATGGCAAGCGGCTAGTGCACTCCCCTCGATCGAAGGGGATACGACTTCAGCTGCTGAAAGGCGAGATTCCGATGACCCCCCTCCGCAAGTAGGGCGTCCGGAGAAAATATCCGAAGGCGAGTCGTCTCCATCCGTCTCCGATCTCGATACGCCTGGTCACCCGGAACAATGGTCACCCCCAACTGCATACGTCACGCCCGGCGCCCGGGGAGAGCGAATCGTCCTCCATGACCTCACATACGCAGCCTTCGAGTCTCTTGTGCAGGATCTCTTTCGAGCTATGGGGTTCACTGCCTGGGCAGAGAACAGCTCGCCAACGGATCAAGGGTTCGATGCTGTGATGATCAATGAAGATCCGGTCATGGGAGGGTCGATCCTTATCGAGGCCAAGAAACTCAAGAATCCGGTATCGGTTCAATACATTAGGGCCCTGGCTGGTGCTGTTGACTCTGAGCGTGCAACGAAGGGCTTCCTCGTAACAAATTCCCGCTTCACCACCAGTGCTCGCGACTTCGCTGCTCGAAGTGGGAGGATTCAGCTGATCGATGGCCGGGCATTGCAGTCGTTGCTTTCTCAGCATCTCGGTGTCGAGGCGGACCTGTAACAGTCGTAAAATATCTTAGGTCGGTGGAGTCTCAATGACGGAGTCAACGCGACGGACGCCGGCCGATGGTGAGGCCGACGCCCGCATAGGCCAACGCTTTGAGGGTTGGCCTCATCCTTATCAGGTCGATCATGGGGCCCTTGGAATGTTGGCCAACTCGTCTCCCGCCTCGACTGACTGTCCGTCGAGGTTCGGCGGCGTCCGCCGCTGTCCGGCCTTGTTGGTGTCAGGTACTGGTGTCAGCGAAGAGGGGCGCTCTTGACAAACCCAATACAGCGTACTGGCTGCGCCAGCCACCATCGTGATCAGTGCCAGACACACGGCCTAGCGAGGCTGCTGGGCCAATTCCCACCACGCGAAGATGTGTAGCGCCGCCTCGATCTGTGCTTTGGTGCGCTCGTCGGTAACGCCTGCGACTCTGATGAAGACCACGGACGACCCTGGGTCGGCTGCGACGAGCAGCGTGAGGGGCTGCCGACCCAACATCGGATAGTCGTACCAGGTGGCCTGTTCGACGTCCGTCGCGGGCAGAGCCGTTTCGACAGCTTGCCAGTCCGATTCACTGAACTCGTATCCCGCAAGCTCTGCGACCGATTCGCACAGGGGCCTCAGGTTCGTGTCGATGATCCAGCCGCCATCGAGGATGCACTCAGGCTCGGAGGTGGTCATTTGTTCAGCTTCCGCTCTGGTCTGCTGGGGTCTCCGTGGTCGATGCCAGAGCCATATTGGCATCCGCCGCTGGCTAACAGGTCGGAGCCCCTGCCTACCTTTCGCCTTCGAGATCGATCGTCAGACAGGGCCTAGCCGCCCACTTCCTCAACCACAACCCTCCCCGGCTCCCATCCCGTCCGCCGTCGACCCACACGCATGTGGAGCGGGCGTGGTTCATGGCGTCCAGGTGGAGCGCGCCACTGTACGAACGACCTGGACGCCATGGGCCGCGTCTGCTCGGCTCTGCCTGGGTCGATGGCGGACGGGATGGGAGCGCCCCACGCACGCCACTACGGGCCCGCAGCCGGGAACGGCGCCCCCTCCATCCCGGTGCCGGCCGATCCCCCGCCGGAGGCATCGCCTTGACCGTGGGCCGCGCAATGCGGTGATCGGCTCATGGCTACCGGCCCTATCCACATGTGGGCGCGCGTCGGCGGCGGCAGCGCCGAGCGGGCCGAAGGCAGGAGCGCGGGCGCAGCCAGAGCCGGGAAGCGCGCCCGGCGGAGCGGAGCGCAGCCGGGGCTTGAACCCGTGAAGAAGGTTGTTACTCAGTAGTGGCTGTGATGCGCCACAAGGGAGCGTCGTACTGCTTCGGACGGCTGTTGATGAGCAGTTGGCGCAGGTCCTCGCGCAAGGAGCCGTTGAGGTTCAGGGCCTCAGTGATGCGGCGGAACGTCGTGTGTGTGACCCCGCGGCTGTGGGCCTCGGCCTCGAAGTGGTCGAGCTGAGACAGTACGGCCTCCGGGTTGAGCTGCACGGGTGGCTGATCCTTAAGCCACGCGGCTTTGTTGCGCTCGTAGTCGATCTCCGAGTAGCCGCAGATTTCGCGGCTGTGTACCTCGACCTCGTCCAGGGTGGCGGTCGTCAGGATGGCGCGGGCCAACTGGTTGCGGGTCAACGCTTCGTCCAGGTCCACCTCATGCACCGTCGGTCCCTCATCGGTGAGGGGAACCGGAAGGCCGGCATCTCGCATCTCGCAGGTGCCCCGTACGCCTCGGGCTGTCGCCGCGAGCATCCCGGTTGCTTCGGAGGGGTGCCATTCCAGGACGGAGCTGATCGGCTCGACGTCCTTCGCGGTGAGGGTGTGGAGGAGCGGGCCGAGCAGGCCGCGCAATGCGTCGAGAGGGAGTTCGCCATCGAGGCCGGGGCCCGTCGCCAGGAGGCGGACAGGCGCGTTCACCTGGCAGCACGCGGCGAGTGTGACGGCGTCGGCAAGCGGACTCTTCAATGTCGGCTCATCGCCGCGGGCGAGGATGTCACCGCCCACGTCCAGCAGGTCGATCGACTCTGGTGAGAAGTGGTCCACCAGCTCTTCGAGTTGGCGGGTGACGCCTTCGACCCCGTAGCGCGGATCGATCAGCGCGAACGTGTGCCGGAGTTCTGCTGCGAGGCGGGGGAGAGTCGAACCTGCCGGAGCGATGGGGCGGGCTTCGGCCGGCACTGCCCAGACTGCTGCGGTGAGGGGTTGGAGGCCGGTGAAGTTGTCCGGTCCTCGGGGACCCGGAACCGGGTCGATCAGTAGGCGGTCCCACGCGTAGGTGAGGATCACCGCCTGGTCCTCGTCGCCGTAGAGGGCGGCGTGAATCATTGCGGCGGCGACTGCGTCGCCCCCTCCTCCTGCTGCGACGATCAACCGCGTCATGTGTCTCAGCGTACGGGGTGGGGGGTTGACCACTCACCTATAGTGGCTAGAGGCCATAGCCACTTGTATCGAGAAGCGGGCCTCAGCTCGTAGCGGGGTGCCCGACTACTCGCCTGGGGCTCGCCTTGGGTGAGGAGGACTGATGCCGCAGATCGAGGAGGCTCAGCCGAAGTATCTGCAGATCGCGCACTACATCCGTGATCAGATTCTTCGGGGTGACCTGCGACCGGGTGACGAGGTGCCGTCGGAGCGGCAGTTGGCGGCGGACTGGAAGGTGTCCCGGCCCACGGCCGCACGGTCGTTGGAGGCGCTGAGTCATCAAGGGCTCGTCGAGAAGCGTCAGGGGTCGGGCACGTACGTGCGCAGCCTCGAAGTAAACCGGCGGGCTCGTGAGTTGTACGGGCGCGCTCGGCAGACCGGGAAGATCTACACGCCCGGCGAGTACGCCGTGATCACCTCTGCCGGTTGGCTGGAGGCGCCGGACCACGTGGCTGAATCGCTGGGCCTGGTCAAGGATCGCCGGGCGGTGCACCGGCGGCGGGTGACCAACAACCAGGACGGGCCGATCACGCTGTCCACGTCGTGGTTCGCCCCGGATGTCGGTCAACGTGCGCCGAAGCTTCTGGAGCCGGAACGGATCCAAGAGGGAACGCTGCTGTACGTCGAGAACATGACCGGACGGCAGGGTAGTTACGCGGAAGACCGCATGTGCGCGCGTGCGGCGACGGAGGAAGAGGCCGAGGACCTGCAACTTGCCGCCGGCTCCGCCGTGCTGATCGTGCACCACGTCGTCTTCGACCTCCAGGACCGGCCGTTGGAGTTCGCTGAGGCCACCTACCCGCCGCATCGCTGGGCGTTCGAGCAGGGCTACCCCCTCACCTGAGGGGGCCAGTTACGGCGAACCGCTTGCGTCCTCCAAGTGGCTAATGCCACTGTCCAGAAAGTGGCTAAGGCCACTTCACTGGGAGGAGGCGTGGTGTGACGAGTCAGCGGCCGGATCAGGGCACGCACTTACCTTGCCGGGGTTGCCGGGGGCGCGGCTGGAAGCGTGTCGGCTCGCGAACGACCCTGGCGCTTGCCACCGCCGCCGATCGCACCCGTGTCACATCGAAGCGGCGCTGCCTCGACTGCGACGGCAGCGGCAGGAAGTGAGCACCCATGGCCTACATGATCGACCGCTACCCGTCTGAGGAATCACCGCGTCTCGGTGCGATGACCTTGCACCCCGTCGCTGAATCTGTACCGCGGGCTCGGCGCTGGTTCCGCAAGTTCATCGCCCCGTACAACCCGGCCTGCTCCGTCGACGACTGTGCGCTGATGATCTCGGAGCTGGTGACCAACGCCATCGCTTACGGCCGGTCGGACGAACCCTGGCTCGTATGGGTTGAGTGGTTCCGTGAGGGGACCTCGCTTCGGGTCGACGTGCACAACCCCGGCTTTCCGGCGAACGTGCGGCTGAGGCATCCCGACGCCAACGACTCCCACGGGCGTGGGCTGCTCCTGGTCGATTCGCTGGCGGAGTCGTGGCATGCCGCGCCGAGTCGCTTCGGCGGAACCGTCGTCTCCTTCGTGGTGGCCGATGCCTGGCCCGGAAGGTAAGAGTTCGCCCCGCTTCTACTTCGACAATCGAAGATTCGCTAGTCTGGTTGACCAGTTGACTTGGCCAATCTCGACGGGCGGCGTTCATGGCGTATGAAGTGGAGCCACCGAAGTACGTGCGCCTCGCGCAGACGATCCAGCGTCGCATCGAGGATGGCACGTATCCGCCCGGCACGCGGGTGCCCAGTGAGAACCAATTGGTGCAGGCCTTCGGGATGTCCCGGCCGACCGTTGTCCGGGCGCTGGAGCTGCTGAAGCGTGACGGCTGGGTGGAGTCGCGGCAGGGGTTCGGCACGATCGTGCGCGGTCGCCCGGCTGTCGTCGAGCAGAAGGACCGCCGGGGGAGTGAGGCGCTCACGCGCGACGAGTCGCAAACGGCGGGGCGGTTGGTCGAAGTCGGTTACGTCCCCGTTCCGGTGCGTGTCGCCTCTGCCCTTGGGCTGCCCAAGCGGGCCAAGATTCTCATGCGCCGCTTCCTCGTTGAGGAGGAAGGGGAACCGGTGGAGCTGGTGTCGTCCTACTTCCCCGTCGGCCTGGTCGAAGGCACGGAGCTGGAGAGCGCCGATGCGCTGGCAGGTGGCACCCGCGCACACCTGGAGACGCGCAAGAAGGTCCGCTTCGACCATGTGACGGAACGGGTTTCGGCCCGTCTGCCCGAGCGCGCCGAAGCGGAGCTTCTGGATCTCCCTGAGGGTGTTCCGGTCCTCAGCGTCCTGGTCGTCGCGTGTGACGCTTCCGGGCAGGCGCTGCAAGTCTCCGACGTGCTGCTTCCTGCCGACCGTCAAGAACTGGAAGATACCTATCGCCTGAACTGAGTCTGAAAGAGGGCCAGTTCGCCGCCGGCTCTCACCCGATTCACGCTTGACAAGTCAACTTGGCATCTCTAGCTTCGAACTTGCTAAGTCAACTTGTCAGGATGGCAGGTTGATCGACTCAGAAGGAGAAATCTGTGCGTGTGATCCGCATTGACGCCTCGACCGCCACGATCCTGCTCACCGAAGCGCCGGCGCCGAAGGTGCGTGACCGGCAGACCGGTGAGATCGCCAAGGACGCCGTGAGCGGTGAGGCGCTGATGACCGTCGGCGTCGTCTACATCGACGAAGGTGAGTCGTCGCTGATCCAGGTCACCGTCCCCGAGAGCGGTGTGACGGACGGCCTGACCGTCGGCGCGCCGGTCTCCCTGCCGGGGCTCATCGCCCGGCCGTGGGAAAGCGTCTTCAACGGGCAGCAGCGGCACGGCATCGCCTACCGGGCGACCGCCGTTGCTCCTGGCGCCTTCCCGATGGAGCAGGCGGGCTGATGGTCGTGACCGACCTGGTGGCATGGGCCGAGCTGGGCGGGTCGCTCGCTGCGATAGGCGGCGCGGCCTATGCCCGGCATGCCCATCCGGCGGCGTACTGGTCCACGGTCGGGCTGCCGGTCTCGGTGGTCCGGTTGCTGGCCTCGTACACGTCCACCATGGACGCGTGCGGTCTGACGGTCGAGCCGCCCCGGTGGCGGGCCCTGGCCGTCAAGGCCACGACCCGCCGTGAGGTCCGGCCCGTGCCTCCCCGCCGGGGCATGATCCGGCCCACCTCGACCGGCCTGCGGCTCCGGCTGCGGCTGGCTCCGGGCCAGGAACCGGCGGACGTGGCGGCCTCGGCCGAAAGGCTCCGGCATGCCTGGGGCGTTCACGCCGTGTACGTGCGGGACGTCAAGCCCGGCGTCGTGGAACTGCGGCTCGTCGGCTTCGACGTCCTGCGCAAGGTGCGGATGCCTCGCCGGACCGAAGCCGGTCCGCTCCGCGTGCCGGTGGCTCTGCGGGAGGACGCAACCGCCTTCGTGCGGGACTACAGGGCCGTGCCTCACGAACTCGTGCTCGGCGCCACGCTGTCCGGCAAGTCCATGTTCCTGCGGAACCTGCTTGCCGGGTTGGCCGCTCAGCCGGTGGTCCTGGTCGGGATCGACTGCAAGCGCGGGGTGGAGCTGGCGCCGTTCGCTCCCCGGCTCTCTGCGCTGGCGACCGACCCGGAGCAGGCGTCCGAGCTGCTGCCCGTGCTCGTCAAGGAAATGGAGGACCGATACGACCTGATCAAAGCGCGGCAGGGCATCGCGCCCGGCACCCCGGATGAGCTGATCACCTCGGACGTCTGGGGCCTGCCGGAGGGCGAACGTCCGGCTCCCATCGTGCTGTTCGTAGACGAAGTGGCAGAGCTCTTCCTCGTCGCCACCAGGAAGGAGGAAGAGCGGCGGGACGAGATGGTCACCCAGCTCATCCGGCTCGCCCAGCTTGGCCGTGCGGCCGGCATCTATCTGGAGGTGTGCGGGCAGCGCTTCGGGGCCGAGCTGGGCAAGGGAGCGACCATGCTCCGGGCTCAGCTCACTGGCCGGGTCTGCCATCGGGTGAATGACGAAGCGTCCGCGAAGATGGCGCTCGGTGACATCGCCCCTGAGGCTGTCCTGGCCTCCTGCGCCATCGCTGCCGAGTTGCCCGGCCTCGCCGTTGTCGGCGACACGTCCGGCGGCTGGTCCCGCATCCGCACCCCTCACCTGTCCCTCGCCGACGCTGCGGCCACGTGCCGTGAAACGGCGCACCTCGCCCCGGACGTTCCGGCGCTCGCGCCCTTCCGGCCCTACCTCCCTCCCGTGCCGGTGAAGGAGTCCAGCCCTCTGGCCACTCCTCAACCGATCACCGAGTAGCCAACCCGCTTCCACGGTCGGCGCGGCCGTCCCGCGCCAAGTCCCTACCCCACCCATGCCCGGAACTAGAAGGAGTGGCCGTGCGCGCCCTGCCCGTCCGCGTGGACGCCGTGCTCGTTCAAGCGGTGATCGCCGCCGCGCTGTCCTTCGCTCACCTGCACGACCTGGCCTCGGCCGCCGGACAGGACGGCTGGAAGGCGTGGGCCTATCCGGTCTCCGTCGACCTGCTGTTGGTGGCGGCCTGGCGGCGCCTGCGCTCCGGTGAGGCGAAAACGGCCGGGTGGTGCTGGTTCCTCGTAGCGCTGACGGCATCCCTCGGCGCCAACGTCGCCACCGCCGGACTGCTCGACTTGGAGAACGTACCGGCTTGGCTCCGCATCCTCGTCGCCGGCTGGCCCGCGGTCGCCTTCCTCGGCGGCACGCTGCTCGCTCACGGAGCAGTGAATCCCAGCGCGGAGCGGGCGACGGCACCGGAACCGCCTTCGACAGCACGGGCGCCGGAACCGACCGCCGCAGATGTCGAGCCGCCCACGGCAGCGCCCGAACTGCCGACCGCCGCGCCGGAGTCGGCTTCATTGCCTCCGTCCTCGGTACCGCCCGCGCTCGTCACTCTCGCCCGGAAGGTCGCCGACGAACACCGCGCCCGGACCGGAACCGACATCGACACCTCGACCCTTCGCGCCCGGCTCGGTGTGCCCATGCCGCTCGCCGAAGCCATCACCACCCAACTCACCTGACCCGGAGGACTTTCCCCCTTGCGCCCGTCCACGCTCCGCGCGCTGAAGCGCGCCGCCGAGCTGACCCGACAGAACCGCCTCACCGAAGCCGTGCTGATCGCCGAGCCGGTGATCCTCGCCGCCGACAGCTACGAGGGCGACGAGATCTTGCGCTGGCTGGCCGACCACGTCACCGACTTCACCGGCGAAACCGACAAGGAGATGCCCTGATGTCCGCCAACCGCCGTTTCCGCCGCGTCGTCCGCATCGGCCCCGTCCAGGTCGCCACGTACTACGACAGCCGGGGCCGCGAGAAGCACACCGCCGCCTGCACGGCTCCGCGCTGCGGCTTCTCCACCGACTACGACAGCCGCCCCGCCGCCGAGCTGGCCGCGCGCACCCACCGCTGCCGCGTCCGCTGAGGAGCTCCCGTGACCGTCTCGCTGCCGCTCGTCTTCGTCCTGGGCGTCATCGCCTGGGCCGCGATCAAGTTTCTCGGCATCCGCCTCTGGGTCGCCGTCGTGATCGCGCTGTTCGGCTTCTGGCTCTCGCACACCATCCTCGCCCCGGCCATCGAGTCCGGCACCCGCTCCGGGGTCGACGTCGTCAACGGCACCCGCGAATGACACCCCGACTGACAAGGAGTCCCGCGATGTTCCGCCCCAAGCTGCCCGACACCCCGCACGTCCCGAGCATCACCACCCACATCCCGCAGGACCGCGCCCCGGCTCCCATCGCCGGCCGCTCGGTCGCCCCGTTCGTGAGGGTCGGCGCCGGTGCGGTGGCCGCCGTGGTCGTCGTCGGCGTCGTCCTCACCGCGCTCCTGGCGGCGGTCGCCGTCTCGGCCGTGTCCGTGGCTATCGCCGCCGTGGTCCTGCGCTCCCTCGTCACCGGCGCCAACAGGCGCTGACCGGCCGCCGGGGCGGCAAACGCCGCCAAGCATCCCGCCGCCCCGGGGCCGCTCCTCCCAACCGCCGAAACAGTCGAAAGGAAGACCCATCATCACCCGGCAGACTCCGCCCCCGCTGGCGGAACTCTCCATGCTGGCCTCCCTCGGCACCATGCCCGAGCTGGCCCGCCAACTCTCCGGCCTGGGCGGCTGCACCAACCCCGTGCGCCTCGACGGCCACCGCACCGAGTACGCCGTCGACTCGACAACCGGCGAGATCGGGCGCGTCCTGAACCACCTCGACTCGTCCTCCCTGCCCGCCGGAAGTCTCCTCGTCCGCTGCAACAACCGCCGTGCCACCCGCTGCGCGGCCTGCGCGGAGGTCTACCGCCGAGACACCTTCCACCTGATCACCGCCGGACTCCGCGGCGGCAAGGGCACCGCCGAACAGGTCGGCACACACCCACGCGTCTTCGCCACCCTCACCGCACCGAGCTTCGGCCCCGTCCACAACCGCCCCTCCAGCGGGCGACCCTGCCGCTGCGGCGCCCGGCACGACGACACAGACCCGGCCCTCGGTACGCCCCTCGACCCGGACAGGTACGACTACGAAGCGGCTGTCCTCTGGAACGCCCACGCCGGGGCCCTCTGGCGGCGCTTCTCGATCTACCTGCGCCGTGAGATCGCCAAGCGCGCCGGCCTCACCCAGCGCGCGTTTCGGCATCACGCACGCGTCTCCTTCGCCAAGGTCGCCGAGTACCAGAAGCGGGGCGCCGTCCACTTCCACGCAGTCATCCGCCTCGACGGCCCGGAGGGCGGCGACACGGCTCCTCCGGCGTGGGCGTCCGCCGAACTGCTGACCGACGCCATCCAAGCCGCAGCCACCGCCACCCGCGTCAACGGACCGCAAGTCGACGGCCGCACCCACACCGTCACCTTCGGCAGCCAACTCGATGTGCGCACCATCCGCTCCGCCGACTTCGACGGCGGCCAGGAACTGACCGACCGGGCCGTCGCCGCGTACATCGCCAAGTACGCGACCAAAGGCGCCGAGACAGCGACCGGCACCCTGGACCGGCCGATCCGCTTCCTCGCCGAACTGGCACAGGCCCGGATCACCGACCACGCCCGCCGCATGATCCGCACGGCTTGGACCCTCGGCGCACGCAAGGACCTCGAACACCTCCGCCTGCGCGCCTGGGCCCACATGCTCGGCTTCCGCGGCCACTTCTCCACCAAGTCCCGCCGCTACTCCACCACCCTCGGCGCCCTCCGCGACGCCCGCGCCGCATGGCGCCGCGCGCAAGCCGACACGGCCGCTCCCCAGGACGGCGAAACCACGCTCGTCCTCGCCCACTGGGTCTTCGCCGGAACCGGCCTCAGCACCGGTGAGCAATGGCTGGCCGCATCCCTCGAACCCGCCCCCGGAACGGAAGGAGAGCCCACTACATGAACGACCGCTACCTGTCCGTCGACCAGGTCGCCGAGTTGCTCGGCACGACTCCCCGCTTCCCCCGGCGGCTGATCGAGGAGCGGCGCATCCGGTACGTGAAGGTCGGCCGACATGTGCGCATCCCGGAGAGCGCCATCGAGGAGTTCGTTCGGTCCAGGACCGTCGAGCCGGTCAAGCCCCGCCGCGCCACACTTCGGAGGGCCGCCTGATGGCGAACAAGAAGGGGAGACGGCGCCGCTTCGGTGCGGTGCGGCAGTACAGGTCCGGCCGCTGGACCGCGTCGTACCTCGGGCCCAACGGCGAGCGCATTCGGGCGGACGAGACCTTCGACACCAAGAAGGACGCCGAGATCTGGCTGTCCCAGGTAGAGGCCGACCTCAGCCGCGGGGACTGGCGCGCCCCGGACGCCGGAGCCGTCAACTTCCGCGTGTATGCCGAGAAGTGGGTCGAAGAGCGGGAGCTGTCCGTCCGTACCGACGACCTCTACAAGCACCTCCTGCGCCTGTACATCCTCCCGACCTTCGGCACGCTCGACCTGGACGAGATCACGGCTCCCCGCGTCCGCGAGTGGCGAGCGGAGCGACTCCGCACCACCGGGGCCAAGACGGCCGTAGCCAAGGCGTACCGCCTCCTCAAGGCCATCCTGGAGACGGCCGTGGACGACGACCTGATCAGCCGCAATCCGTGCCGGATCAAGGGCGCGGGCAAGGAGTCGGCCGCCGAACGGCGTATCGCCACCGTCGCCCAGGTCGATGCTCTCGCCGACGCCATCGGCATCCGCTGGCGCCTCATGGTCTACCTGGGCGCTTACGGCCCGATGCGACCGGAGGAGCTGGCCGGCCTTCGCCGCCGAGACGTCGACCTGGACAACCTCGTCATCCGTGTCCGCGTGGCCGAGCCCGAGCGGACGAACGGCAGACGCGCTCCCGGCGAGACCAAGTCCGATGCGGGCGTTCGCACGGTGGTCCTCCCGGCCTTCCTGCACAAGGAGGTGAAGCGGCACCTCGCTTGGTACGCCGAGCAGGGGCCCGATGGGCTGGTCTTCGTCGGCGAGAAGGGCGCCCCGTTCCGGCGTACCTCCTTCGGTCGGAAGTGGCGCCGTGCTCGCGCGGTCGCCGGCCTCCCGGACGGCTTCCGCTTCTACGACCTCCGCCATACCGGGCACACCCTGTCGACCCGCTCCGGCGCCACCCTCAAGGACACGATGGTCCGTGCCGGGCAGTCCTCCGAGAAGGCCGCGCTGATCTATCAGCACTCAGACGAGGAGCGGCAGCGGGAGGTGGCTGCCGGGCTCGACGACCTGGTGCGCGCCGAGCGTGCGAAGTGCCACACGGACGACCCCGCGCACCACAGCGAGGGGGCTGTCGAGGGCTAATGGTGCGGTTGTGGTGCGCGACCGGCTCACCGGTCTAGACAACAAAGAACCCCCGGGTCTCTGACCTGGGGGTTTCACATGGAGCGGGTGACGAGAATCGAACTCGCGCTCTCAGCTTGGGAAGCTGATGTTCTACCATTAAACTACACCCGCGTAAGACGCCGGTCGGGACCGGAGTCGGAACGCGTCGTTACTTTACCTCATGTCCGGCCCCCGGTGAATGAAGCCGTGGGGCCGGTGTGCGTTCAGGGGTGGGACGGGGCTGCGGGGCGCGGGAGTTGGGGCGTACGGTGGAGGGGCGGGAGAGGGTCCGGGTGTTGCCGGAGTGCCGCCTGGAGAGTCGTTCCGTTGATCCCGTAATGTGGCATTTGTCGTCGGGCGAGCAGCAGCCCGACGCGCCTCTTGGGGAAGGGACTCTTGGACTTGATGGAGCGCACCGTCGTCCGATGTGCCGATGGGCACGTGTTCAGCACCGCTTCGTTCCCGATGCAGCAGGCCGAGCGGCTCGGCCCCGGCCGGCTCGTCCGGTGTCCACGGTGTGCCCGGCTCCGCAGTGTGGTGCCCGTGCCGGTGGCCCTGGGGAAGCGTTAGCAGCAGACCCGCGGGATGCCGCGGGGAGGAGCGCGGGCGCGCGGACCGTCCGATGGTGGCCGGTCCGCGCGCTTTGCGTATCCTCGGGACGTGCTTCTCTCAGACAAGGACATCCGGGCCGAGATCGACGCCGGGCGGGTCCGGATCGATCCCTACGACGAATCCATGGTGCAGCCGTCCAGTGTCGACGTGCGGCTGGACCGCTTCTTCCGGGTGTTCGAGAACCACCGGTACCCCCACATCGACCCGTCCGTCGAGCAGGCCGACCTGACGCGGCTGGTGGAACCGGAGGGGGACGAACCGTTCATCCTGCACCCCGGTGAGTTCGTCCTCGCCTCCACCTACGAGGTCGTCACACTCCCCGACGACCTCGCCTCCCGGCTCGAGGGGAAGAGTTCCCTCGGGCGGCTCGGACTGGTCACCCACTCCACCGCCGGGTTCATCGACCCCGGGTTCTCCGGGCACGTCACCCTCGAACTGTCGAACGTCGCCACGCTCCCCATCAAGCTGTGGCCCGGGATGAAGATCGGGCAGCTGTGCCTGTTCCGGCTCAGCTCGCCCGCGGAGTTCCCGTACGGGAGTGAGCGGTACGGGTCGCGGTACCAGGGACAGCGGGGGCCGACCGCCTCCCGGTCCTTCCTCAACTTCCATCGGACCCAGGTGTGACGGGCGGGGCGGCAGAGGTATGAGTGACCAGCGGGAGAACCTGACCTACGAGGCGTTCGGCGTCGCCGTCCGGGAGTTGGCGCAGACCATCGCCGACGACGGCTACGAGCCCGACATCGTGCTCAGCATCGCGCGGGGCGGGGTGTTCGTCGCCGGCGGGCTCGCCTACGCCCTCGACGTGAAGAACCTCCACCTCGTGAACGTCGAGTTCTACACCGGGGTCGGGACCACCCTGGAGATGCCCGTCATGCTCGCGCCGGTTCCCAACCGGATCGACTTCACCGACAAGAGGGTCCTGATCGCGGACGACGTCGCCGACACCGGCAAGACGCTCAAGCTGGTGCGCGACTTCTGCCTCGACACCGTCGCCGAGGTCCGCAGCGCCGTGATCTACGAGAAGTCGCAGTCGCTCGTGAAGTGCGAGTACGTGTGGAAGCGGACCGACGAGTGGATCAACTTCCCGTGGTCGGTCGAGCAGCCCGTCGTCCGGCGGGACGGGCAGGTTCTCGACGCGTAGGCGCGGCGCCCAGGCGGCAAGGGCGGACAGTCGAAGGCCCCCGGCACAGCCGGGGGCCTTTCCCTTGCCGGTGCGGCCCGTCAGGGTCAGGCCGGGGCCGGAGCGCGGTCCGTCAGAACGTGCCCAGCTTCACGATCGACAGCAGGGCGATCAGCTGGATCGCCGCCGCGCCCAGCGCCTTCGGCCACGGCAGGTCGTGGGAGCGGCTGACCATCAAGGTCAGCAGGGCGCCGGCCGCCACCCAGGTGGCCCAGCCCAGGATCTGGACGAAGGACGCGTCGCCGCCGAAGAACATCGCGACGATCAGCCGTGGGGCGTCCGTGAGGCACATGACCAGCATGGAGAGGCCGACCGTCGGCTGCCACGCGCCGTCGCCGCCGAGCTGGCGGGCCAGGGTGTGCGTGACCACGCCCAGGACGAAGGCCGACAGCACCATCGCCACGGCGGTGACCAGGACGATGGGCACGGCGTTCGAGAGGGTGGCGTTGATCGCGTCCTCACGGGCGCCGTCGAAGCCGAAGACCGCGAGCAGGCCGTAGAGGAAGCTCACGACGAGGGCGGGGCCCCACATCGTGTAGTCGCGCATCTGGAGGAACGTCTGGTTGGGGGACAGGAAGATGCCCCTCAGCAGGTCCTTCCAGTGCAGACGGGGCCCGATCGGACCGGCCGGGGCCGAGCCCGCGCGGTAGGTGCCGCCCTGGTTGTAGGGGTCCTCGCCGACCGAGAAGGCCTGGGTGTGACCCGGGTTGTTGGCCGCGTACGGGTCCGGGCCGCCCTGCGGGGCGTACGGATCGCCGCCGTCACCACCGAAGTACTCCGGCTCGCCGTGCCCGCCGTAGGCACCGCGCGCGCCGTGGCCTCCGGGGCCGCCCTGTCCGCCCGGGCCGCCGTTCGTCTGCGGCCACGGGGCACCGCTGCCGCCACCGCTGCCGTACGGCTGCTGGTGCGGGTGGGGCTGCGGCGCCGGCGGGTAGCCGTACGACGGTCCCTGAGGCGCCTGCTGCCCGTACGGGGGTTGTTGCGGTCGTGCTTGTGGGGCCCGGTTGTCCCGGCCGCTGCGTCCGATCCTGAATCCAGCCACGCTCTCGAACGTACCTGGTCCGTGGGAAGGACGGGCCGGGCCCGACGGATCGGGCCCGGCTTTGCTGCCGAGCTGTGACATCCCCTAAGGGAAGTGACGGTGTGGGCTCAGTGGTTGCTCGGGGGAGTGCCGTAAGGGGTGCGGGTAGGGGGACGGGGAGGGGTGCGGGTAGGGATGCGGGAAAGGCCGTGTAAGGCCTCGTTCGACGGGTCTGGAGCGCGGCTTCTGCCGACCGTACGACGGCCCCACGTGACCGCACGACGCCGCACGTGACCGCACGACGGCCCCATCCGGCCGCACGACGCCCCTGTCCGACCGCACGACGACGGCGCCCCCACACCCGCGCGGGGCATGGGGGCGCCGGACCGGCCGTACGGCCTGCTTCACCGGCTACTTCACCGGCTGTGGCTCCGGCTCGTTCTCCGACTCGGACGTGCCCGCCGGGGGCTCGTCGTCCACCGGTGTCCTGACCGATTCCAGGAGGAGCTGGGCGACGTCGACGACCTGGACGGATTCCTTGGCCTTGCCGTCGTTCTTCTTGCCGTTCACGGAGTCGGTGAGCATGACGAGGCAGAACGGGCAGGCGGTGGAGACGATGTCCGGGTTGAGGGACAGGGCCTCGTCGACGCGCTCGTTGTTGATGCGCTTGCCGATCCGCTCCTCCATCCACATCCGCGCGCCACCGGCGCCGCAGCAGAAGCCGCGCTCCTTGTGGCGGTGCATCTCCTGCTGGCGCAGGCCCGGGACGGCGGTCATGATCTCGCGCGGAGGCGTGTAGATCTTGTTGTGCCGGCCCAGGTAGCAGGGGTCGTGGTAGGTGATGAGGCCCTCGACCGGGGTCACCGGGACCAGCTTGCCCTCGTCGATCAGGTGCTGGAGCAGCTGGGTGTGGTGGATGACCTCGTAGTCGCCGCCGAGCTGCGGGTACTCGTTGCCCAGGGTGTTGAGGCAGTGCGGGCAGGTCGCGACGATCTTCTTCGCCGACTTCGGCTTCTTCGACTCCGCGGTGACGTTGCCCTCGTCGTCCATCTCTTCACCGAACGCCATGTTCAGCGCGGAGACGTTCTCCATGCCGAGCTCCTGGAACAGGGGCTCGTTGCCGAGGCGGCGGGCGGAGTCGCCGGTGCACTTCTCGTCGCCGCCCATGATCGCGAACTTGACGCCCGCCATGTGGAGGAGCTCCGCGAAGGCCTTCGTCGTCTTCTTGGCGCGGTCTTCCAGGGCGCCCGCGCAGCCGACCCAGTACAGGTACTCGACCTCGGACAGGTCCTCGATGTCCTTGCCGACGACCGGCACCTCGAAGTCGACTTCCTTCGTCCACTCCAGGCGCTGCTTCTTGGCCAGGCCCCAGGGGTTGCCCTTCTTCTCCAGGTTCTTGAGCATCGTCCCGGCCTCGGAGGGGAACGACGACTCGATCATGACCTGGTAGCGGCGCATGTCGACGATGTGGTCGACGTGCTCGATGTCGACCGGGCACTGCTCGACACAGGCGCCGCAGGTGGTGCAGGACCACAGGACGTCCGGGTCGATGACGCCGTTCTCCTCGGCGGTGCCGATCAGCGGGCGCCCGGCCTCGGCGAGCGCCGAGGCGGGAACGCCGGCGAGCTGCTCGGCCGACGCCTTCTCCTCGCCCTCCATCGTCTTGCCGCCGCCCGCGAGCAGGTACGGCGCCTTGGCGTGGGCGTGGTCCCGCAGCGACATGATCAGCAACTTGGGGGAGAGCGGCTTGCCGGTGTTCCAGGCGGGGCACTGCGACTGGCAACGCCCGCACTCGGTGCAGGTGGAGAAGTCCAGCAGGCCCTTCCAGGAGAAGTGCTCGACCTGGGAGACGCCGAAGACGTCGTCGTCGCCCGGGTCGGTGAAGTCGATCGGCTTGCCGCCGCTCGTCATCGGCGGGAGCGCGCCGAGGGCGGTCTCACCGGTGGCGTTGCGCTTGAACCAGATGTTCGGGAACGCCAGGAAGCGGTGCCAGGCCACACCCATGTTGGTGTTGAGCGAGACCGTGATCATCCAAATCATGGTCGTGCCCAGCTTGATCATGGCCGTCAGGTAGATCAGGTTCTGCAGCGTGCCGACGCTCAGCCCCTTGAAGGCCAGGACCAGCGGGTACGAGGCGAAGTACGCGGCCTCGTAGTGCTCCACGTGGTGGATGGCGCCCTCGAGGCCGCGCAGCACGTAGATGGCCAGGCCGATGGTGAGGATGATGTACTCGACGAAGTACGCCTGGCCCATCTTCGAGCCGGTGAACCGGGACTTGCGGCCGGGCCGCGAGGGCAGGTTCAGCAGGCGGATGACCATCAGCGTGGCGATGCCGAGGGTGGTCATCGCGGCGATGAACTCGATGTACAGCTCGTACGGCAGGAAGCCGCCGATCACCGGGAGCGTCCAGTCGGCCTGGAAGAGCTGGCCGTAGGCGGTGATGATGGTCGGCGGCAGGGTCAGGAAGCCGATCGCCACGAACCAGTGGGCGATGCCGACGATGCCCCACCGGTTCATCCGGGTGTGCCCGAGGAACTCCTTCACCAGCGTCACGCTGCGCTGGTAGGGGTTGTCGGTGCGGGCGCCGGCGGGTACGGGCTGGCCGAGCTTGAAGTGCCGGACGAACTGGCCGATGGCGCGTGCGAGCAGCGCGACGCCGACCACGGTCAGTACCAGCGACACGATGATCGCGGCGAGTTGCATTTCGGGGCTCCTCGGGCCTGCGAGGGGTTTTTGTCGAGGTCGTCCGCGACGTCCCGCGAAGGGCTCCTCGAGATTACTAAGCGGTAACTTACGCGGTTCTCTGAGACTACCCGCATCCCGTGCCGCACTGTAGCCAGGCGTGCGGTGATCTGTGCTACTGAGGCTGACCTCAGTGATCCGGCCGCGGCGTCGCCGCGCTGTGCGCCGGTCCGGCCCCGCCCTTCGCGCCGGTCCGGCCCCGCCCTTCGTATCAAACCATGACATTCGGCTAGGTCTGGGTTCGCGCTCCGGGGTACCCGTCGCGGTCCTCGTGTGTGCGGGATGGATCGCCGGGTGTCGGACGTTCTGGGTGGCGTGGGGGCCCTGATCGGTGTTCCGGCACTCCTTCGTGTTGGGTCTCACATTGGCCGCTCTTCCGGAAAAGCGCAGGTCAGCGTCCAGTTGCGTGTAAGGAACGGATAAGAGTTGAGCCTCCATGGCTCAGGTCCGTTGACCGAGCGGTGGTCGTCGTGCACACTTGAGTCCGTTCCACTCAAGTCAGCTGGAGGAATCACAATGGCACGTGCGGTCGGCATCGACCTGGGCACGACTAACTCCGTCGTCAGCGTTCTGGAGGGCGGCGAGCCCACCGTCATCACCAACGCCGAGGGCGCCAGGACCACGCCTTCCGTCGTCGCCTTCGCCAAGAACGGTGAGGTGCTCGTCGGTGAGGTGGCCAAGCGTCAGGCCGTCACCAACGTGGACCGGACGATTCGTTCCGTGAAGCGTCACATGGGCACCGACTGGAAGATCGAGCTCGACGGGAAGCCCTTCAACCCGCAGCAGATCTCGGCGTTCATCCTGCAGAAGCTGAAGCGGGACGCCGAGTCGTACCTGGGCGAGAAGGTCACGGACGCGGTCATCACCGTCCCGGCGTACTTCAACGACTCCGAGCGTCAGGCGACGAAGGAGGCCGGTGAGATCGCCGGTCTGAACGTCCTTCGTATCGTCAACGAGCCGACCGCGGCGGCGCTCGCCTACGGCCTCGACAAGGACGACCAGACGATCCTCGTCTTCGACCTCGGCGGCGGCACCTTCGACGTGTCCCTGCTGGAGATCGGCGACGGCGTCGTCGAGGTGAAGGCCACCAACGGTGACAACCACCTCGGTGGTGACGACTGGGACCAGCGCGTCGTCGACTACCTGGTGCAGCAGTTCAAGTCCGGTCACGGCGTGGACCTGGCCAAGGACAAGATGGCCCTCCAGCGCCTCCGCGAGGCCGCCGAGAAGGCCAAGATCGAGCTGTCCTCGTCCACCGAGACCTCGATCAACCTGCCCTACATCACCGCGTCCGCCGAGGGCCCGCTGCACCTGGACGAGAAGCTCACCCGGGCTCAGTTCCAGCAGCTGACGGCCGACCTGCTGGAGCGCTGCAAGACGCCGTTCCACAACGTCATCAAGGACGCCGGCATCCAGCTGTCCGAGATCGACCACGTCGTTCTCGTCGGTGGCTCCACCCGGATGCCCGCCGTCGCCGAGCTGGTCAAGGAACTGACCGGCGGCAACGAGGCCAACAAGGGCGTCAACCCGGACGAGGTCGTCGCCATCGGCGCCGCCCTGCAGGCCGGTGTGCTCAAGGGTGAGGTCAAGGACGTCCTGCTCCTCGACGTGACCCCGCTGTCCCTGGGTATCGAGACCAAGGGCGGCATCATGACCAAGCTCATCGAGCGGAACACGACGATCCCGACCAAGCGGTCCGAGATCTTCACCACCGCCGAGGACAACCAGCCGTCCGTGCAGATCCAGGTCTACCAGGGCGAGCGCGAGATCGCGGCGTACAACAAGAAGCTCGGGATGTTCGAGCTGACCGGTCTGCCGCCGGCCCCGCGCGGTGTCCCGCAGATCGAGGTCGCCTTCGACATCGACGCCAACGGCATCATGCACGTGACCGCGAAGGACCTGGGCACGGGCAAGGAGCAGAAGATGACCGTCACCGGCGGCTCCTCGCTGCCGAAGGACGAGGTCGACCGGATGCGCCAGGAGGCCGAGCAGTACGCGGAGGAGGACCACCGCCGCCGCGAGGCCGCCGAGACCCGCAACCAGGGCGAGCAGCTCGTCTACCAGACGGAGAAGTTCCTCAAGGACAACGAGGACAAGGTCCCCGGCGAGATCAAGACCGAGGTCGAGTCCGCGGTCGAGGAGCTGAAGATCGCGCTCAAGGGCGAGTCCGCCGGAGGCGACAACACGGCCGAGATCCGCACCGCCACCGAGAAGGTCGCGGCCGTCTCGCAGAAGCTCGGCCAGGCCATGTACGCCGACACCCAGTCCGCGCAGGCCGCCGGCGGCGCCTCCGAGGGTGCCCCCGCCGGTGACGCGAAGGCGGACGACGACGTCGTGGACGCCGAGATCGTGGACGACGAGCGCAAGGACGGTGCCGCGTGACGGAGGAGACCCCGGGCTTCGAGGAGAAGCCCGACGTCCCCTCCGGCGCCACCTCCGATGACGCCGAGCCGAAGGACGCCTCCCCCGCCCCGGGTTCCCCGGGCGAGGGGGCGTCCCCGGCCGGGGACGCATCAGCACAGATCGCAGGCCTGACGGCCCAGCTGGACCAGGTGCGCATGGCGCTCGACGAGCGCACCGCGGACCTCCAGCGGCTCCAGGCCGAGTTCCAGAACTACCGCCGCCGGGTCGAGCGGGACCGGATCACGGTCAAGGAGATCGCCGTGGCGAACCTCCTGACCGAACTCCTGCCCGTGCTCGACGACATCGGCCGCGCGCGGGAACACGGCGAACTCGTCGGCGGCTTCAAGTCCGTCGCGGAGTCGCTGGAGACCACCGTGGCCAAGATGGGTTTGCAGCAGTTCGGCAAGGAGGGCGAGCCCTTCGACCCGACGATCCACGAGGCCCTGATGCACAGTTACGCACCGGACGTCACCGAGACGACGTGCGTGGCGATTCTGCAGCCCGGGTACCGGATCGGCGAGCGCACCATACGCCCCGCGCGGGTGGCCGTGGCCGAACCCCAGCCGGGGGCACAGACGGTCAAGGGGGAGTCCTCGGACTCCGCCGAGGCGGCTGACGACAAGGAGAGCGGTGGCCCGGACGAGGGCTGAGCTTGAACCGAGAGGGCCCCGAGGGAAGGAGGGACGTCGAGGATGAGCACCAAGGACTTCATCGAGAAGGACTACTACAAGGTCCTCGGCGTCCCCAAGGACGCCACCGAGGCCGAGATCAAGAAGGCGTACCGCAAGCTCGCCCGCGAGTTCCACCCGGACGCCAACAAGGGCAACGTCAAGGCCGAGGAGCGCTTCAAGGAGATCTCCGAGGCGAACGACATCCTCGGCGACCCCAAGAAGCGCAAGGAGTACGACGAGGCACGCGCCCTCTTCGGCAACGGCGGCTTCCGCCCGGGGCAGGGCGCGGGCGCCGGCGGCTCCTTCAACTTCGACCTGGGTGACCTCTTCGGTGGCGGCCCCCAGGGTGGCGGGGCGGCCGGAGCCGGTGGTTTCGGCGGCGGGCTCGGTGACGTCTTCGGGGGACTGTTCAACCGGGGCGGCGCGGGCGCGGGAACGCGGACGCAGCCCCGGCGCGGCCAGGACATCGAGTCCGAGGTCACCCTCAGCTTCACCGAGGCGATCGAGGGCGCGACGGTCCCGCTGCGGATGTCGAGCCAGCAGCCGTGCCGGGCCTGTTCGGGCACCGGCGACAAGAACGGCAACCCGCGGGTGTGTCCGACCTGTGTCGGCACCGGCCAGGTGGCCCGGGGTTCGGGCGGCGGGTTCTCGCTCACCGACCCGTGCCCGGACTGCAAGGGCCGCGGTCTGATCGCCGAGGACGCCTGTGAGGTCTGCCACGGCAGCGGACGGGCCAAGTCGTCGCGGACCATGCAGGTCCGGATCCCCGCCGGGGTCGCCGACAACCAGCGCATCCGCCTGCGTGGCAAGGGGGCGCCCGGTGAACGCGGCGGCCAGGCCGGCGACCTGTACGTCACCGTGCACGTCGACGCCCACCCGGTCTTCGGCCGCAAGGGCGACAACCTCACGGTGACCGTCCCGGTCACGTTCGCGGAGGCGGCGCTCGGCGGCGAGGTCAGGGTGCCCACCCTGGGCGGCCCGCCGGTGACGCTGAAGCTGCCGCCGGGCACGCCCAACGGACGCACCATGCGCGCCCGTGGCAAGGGCGCCGTCCGCAAGGACGGCACCCGGGGCGATCTGCTCGTCACCGTCGAGGTGAGTGTCCCGAGCGACGTGACGGGGAAGGCTCGTGACGCGCTCGAGGCGTATCGCGAGGCGACCGCGGGCGAGGACCCGCGGGCGGAGCTGTTCCAGGCCGCGAAGGGAGCATGAGTCAGATGGACGGTCGTCGGCGCAACCCGTATGAACTGACCGAGGAGACCCCGGTCTACGTCATCTCGGTGGCTGCCCAGCTTTCCGGCCTGCACCCGCAGACACTCAGGCAGTACGACCGCCTGGGCCTGGTCTCTCCCGACCGCACCGCGGGCCGGGGCCGCCGCTACTCGGCCCGCGACATCGAACTGCTGCGCACCGTCCAGCAGTTGTCGCAGGACGAGGGCATCAACCTGGCCGGCATCAAGCGGATCATCGAACTGGAGAACCAGGTCGCCGCCCTCCAGTCCCGCGTCGCGGATCTGGAGGCGGCCCTGGACGGCGCGGCGGCCGCGATGCAGCAGCGCGAGGCCGCCGTGCACGCCTCCTACCGGCGGGACCTGGTGCCGTATCAGGAGGTCCAGCAGACCAGCGCGCTGGTGGTGTGGCGGCCGAAGCGGCAGCAGGCGTCGGACTGACGACCGGCGGACGCGCAGGCGTTCACACGGGGCCCGGAGGTCGCACCTCCGGGCCTCCGTCGTGTCCGGTCCGCGGCCGGACAGCGGGACAGGGACCGGGTTGCAAGGGAGGCAGGATCCCGTAAGGGACCCGGGGCGCCCCGCGTCTTCACAGAAGACGCACACTTTAACGTTGGTATCTCAATAAGCGGTCGCTCCTTGACGGCCCGGTGGCGGCCGCGTTGGCTGCATTCACCTGGGTCGCATCGCACCCTCGTTCGGAAGGCAAGCGCAGTGAACACCCGTACCCGTCGTAGCGGCATAGCAGTGGCCGCAGGTTCTCTCACGCTTCTCCTGACCGCCTGCGGCGCGCTGGGAGCGGCCGGGGACGCCAGCCAGGCCAGCCCCACCAAGGGCAACGACATCACGGTGGGCCTGTTGCTGCCGGAGAAGGCGAACACCCGCTACGACAAGTTCGACCACCCGATCATCAAGGCCAAGGTCGCCTCGCTCACGAAGGACGAGGGCAAGGTCGAGTACGCCAACGCCGACGCGAGCGCGAAGACGCAGGCGGCGCAGTTGCAGCGGATGATCGACGACCAGGTCGACGTGATCCTGCTGGACGCGGTCGACGCGCACGCCATCGCGGACGGGGTGCGGAAGGCGAAGGACGCGGGCATCCCGGTCATCGCCTACGACCGGCTGGCCGAGGGCCCGATCGACGCGTACATCTCCTTCGACAACGAGCTGGTCGGCGAGGTGCAGGGCCGCTCCCTGGTCGACGCCCTGGGGTCGGACATCGACACGTCCGACAAGGTCGTGATGATGAACGGCTCGCTCACCGACCCGAACGCCAAGCAGTTCAAGGCGGGCGCGCTCTCCGAACTGGAGGGCAAGGTGACGATCGCCAAGTCCTACGACACCGTGGAGTGGAAGCCGGAGAACGCCGAGGCCAACATGGAGAAGGCGATCGGCGCGATCGGCGCGGACAACATCGCCGCCGTCCTCTCCGCCAACGACGGCATGGCCGGCGGGATCATCAAGGCCCTGAGGTCCGCGGGGGTCACCGACCTGCCGCCGATCACCGGGCAGGACGCCGAACTCGAGGCCGTGCAGCGGATCCTCTCGGGTGAGCAGTACATGAGCGTGTACAAGTCGTACCCGCAGGAGGCCGAGGCCGCCGCCGAGATGGCCGTGGCGAAGGTCCAGGGCAAGGACATCCAGTTCGACGCCCTCGCCTCGGACCGGGTGGACAGCCCCACCACCAAGGACATCCCGGCGCAGCTGGTCCCCGTGGTCGCCCTGACGAAGAGCAACATCAAGAGCACGGTCGTCGAGGACGGCATCTACAAGGTGTCCGACATCTGCACCGGCAAGTACGAGAGCGCCTGTGTGGCGGCCAAGCTGAAGTAGCCGACGGGCCCGTGCGGGCCGGCCGGCCGTCGACGTTCAGGCGCTCCGGTCCGCGAACGGGCCGTCAGCGGTGAACGCCAGCCGTGCGAAGCGTTCGCCGATGCGCCGGTGGGCGGCGGCGTCCGGGTGGAGGTCGTCGGGCAGCGGCAGTTCGGTGTGGTCCCGCTCGCCGTAGAGCTCGCGGCCGTCCAGGTGGTACAGGTGCGGGTCGTCGGCCGCGCGCCGCGCGACGATCCGGGCCAGCTCGTCCCGGATGACGGTGAGGGTGAGCTTCCCGCTCGCGCGTTCCGCCGGATCGCCCATGGCCCGGAACCGCAGCCGTCCGGAGCCGAGCGAGCCGAGGTCCGGGGCGCTGGGGCCGGGCGTGTCCTCGTGGACGGGGCACAGGATCGGCGAGACGACCAGCAGCGGGGTGGCGGGGTGCCCTTCGCGGACGGTGTCGAGGAAGCCGTGGACCGCCGGGCCGAAGGCCCGCAGCCGCATCACGTCGGCGTTGACCACGTTGATGCCCAGCTTGACGCTGATCAGGTCGGCCGGGGTGTCCCGCAGGGCGCGCGCGGTGAACGGGTCGAGCAGCGCGCTGCCGGCCAGACCCAGGTTGACCAGTTCCACCCCGCCGCGGAAGGCGGCGAGCGCCGGCCAGGTGGACGTGGGGCCGGCGGCGTCCGAGCCGTGGCTGATGGAGCTGCCGTGGTGCAGCCAGATCCGGCGGCCCGGGTCGGGGGCGGGCTCGACGGGGGCGTCGGTACGCAGCGCGACGAGCTCGGTCGTCTCGTTGTGCGGCAGCCAGATCTCGACGGTCTTGTCGGTGGCCGGCAGGGCGGTGAAGCGGGCGGTGCCGGGCGGGCCGGACCGGTGCTCGCTGGTCCCCGCGGCCAGGTCGATGGTGAGGGTGTCGCCGCCGATCACGCTGGAGCGCCCCATCGGGCGGCCGTCCACGAGGAGTTCGTACACGCCGTCCGGACGGGGCGGGGCGCCCACGTAGACCCGCTTGGTGGGGCGGGTGTCCAGCTCGACGGCGGTGGCCCGGGTGCGGAAGACCAGCCGTACGCCGGAGGGCTGGGACTCGGCCATGGCCAGCTGCGGGTCGGCGCACTGGGCGCGGGCCCGGGCGGGCAGCCGGTGGGGGAGCAGGCCGTGTTCGGTGTGTTCCACGTCGAGGGCGCCGCGCAGGAGGTCCGCGGTGAGGGGCGTGCTGATCCAGGTCATGGTGGGGGCCAGTTCCGTAGCAGGGCGTCCAGGGCGTCCAGGATCCGTGTCCAGCTCTCCTGGCTCGCGGGGGCGCTGTGGCTGAATCCGCCGGCCAGTTCCAGGCTGACGTAGCCGTGGAAGACGCTGCCGAGCAGCCGGACCGCGTGGGTCTGGTCGGGCTCGGTCAGGTCGTAGCCGCGCAGGACGGCCCGCGTCATCCGCGCGTGTCGGGCACCGGCGCTCGCGGCCGCCGCCTGGGGGCCGAGCGGGAACTGGGCCGCCGCGTAACGGCCGGGGTGTTCGCGGGCGTAGTCGCGGTAGACGTCGGCCAGGGCGGTCAGCGCGTCCTTGCCGGCCCGCCCGGCGAGCGCGGCGGCGCCCCGGTCGGCGAGCTCCTCCAGGGCGAGCAGGGCGATCCGGGTCTTCAGGTCCTCGGAGTTGCGCACGTGCGAGTACAGGCTCGCGACCTTGACGTCGAACCGCCGAGCCAGCTCCGAGACGGTCACCAGCCCGAACCCGACCTCGTCGGCCAGCTCGGCCCCCGCCCGGGTCAGCCGCTCGGCGCTCAGGCCCGCGCGCACCATGGTGGTCCTCCTGTCCTCGCCGCCGGAAGCGATTGTGCAGCTTCCTAACAGCTTTAGGCAAAACACCGGAGGTTCAAGGGCCGTGGGGGTGAGCGCGGGGTCCGGTTCAGGCCACCTGGGTGAACTCCACCGTCACCTCCGGCAGGCCGCCCGCCACGCCCCGGTAGATGCCCTTGTGCGGGGTGACGTCGTCGTAGTCGCGGCCGCGGCCGACCACCACGTGGGACTCGTCGGCGCGGGTGCGGTTGGTGGGGTCGTAGCCGGACCAGTCGCCCGCCCAGTACTCCACCCAGGCATGGCTCTGCCCGGCGACCGGCCGGTGCAGCTCCGCCTCCCGCTCGGGGTGCAGATAGCCGGAGACGTACCGCGTCGGCAGCCCCAGCCCCCGCAGCAGGGCGAGGGTGACATGGGCGATGTCCTGGCAGACGCCCGCGCCCTGTTCCCACGCCTCCGCGGCGGAGGTGGTCACGCCGGTGGCGCCGGGCAGATAGGCGACCCGGTCGGCGACCAGGTCCGAGACGGCGGCGGCGGTCTCGTGCGGGTCCAGGCCGGCCGCCGCCTCCCTCGCCCGCTCCAGCAGTTCGGCGGGGAGCGTCGTACGGGGCGTGTTCCCCGCGAACTCCAGCAGCCGGGAGCGCGCGGTGCGCTCGGCCACCTCCGGCCAGGCCGGGGGCGGCGGCAGCGGGCCCGGGGGATGGGTCTCGACCAGGCTGGAGGCGGTGATGGTGAGGACGGCGTGCGGGTCCATCAGGTCGAAGCCGGTGACCTGGGTGCCCCAGTAGTCCCAGTACGACCAGGTGGTGGCCGCCGGGTCCACGGTGACCCGGGAATCGAGCGTGGTCTGGTGGGGCAGCGTCAGCGGGGTCATGCGGACCTCGTTGTGCGAGGAGACCGCGGCCTGGGCGTAGGAGACCCGGGTGACGTGCCGGATGCGGAGGCGACGAGCCATCTCAGGCTCCTTCCTGGGCCCACTCGACGGGGCCCCGGTAGGGGAAGAACTGCTCGGCCACTCCGTCGGCGGACGCCATGCAGGACTGCTGTAGGTCCCGCAGGAGCACGGGCAGCTGGTCCTCCATGGCCTGCGAGTCGAGATACTCCAGGCGGGTGCGGATGCGGCCGATCGGGCGGCGCGCGGGGTCCTGGCGAGGGCGGCCGAGGGCCGTCAGGCACTCCTCGGCGGTGGTCAGCGCGTGCAGCGCGGAGCGCGGGAAGTCCCGGTCCAGCAGCAGGAACTCGGCGACCCGCGGGGTGTCGCCGAAACCGCCGTACACCCGTGCGTACGCCTCGTCGGCGCCGGACGCGCTGAGCAGCGTCGGCCAGTCGGGCGCGTGCGCCGCGTCCAGCACCCGCACGGACAGCAGCCGTACGGTCATGTCCACCCGCTCCAGGCTCCGGCCCAGGACGACGAAGCGCCAGCTGTCGTCCCGGCTCATCGTCGAGTCGGCGAGCCCGAAGAACAGGGCCGCCCGGCGCCGTACCAGTTCGAGGTACGCGTACGGGCCGGTCCGGCGGACCGCGAGGCGCTGGTCGGCGAGGGCGTGCCAGGTGGAGTTGAGGCACTCCCACATCTCCGAGGAGATCGCCTCCCGGGCACTGCGCGCGTTCAGCCGGGCGGCGCCCAGCGCGCCCGCGATGGAGCAGGTGGACCGGGTGTCGAAGGCCAGCTGGTCCAGCACCTGCTGCATGTCGACGCGCTCCTCGCCCGCGTCGACGCCCAGGATCGCGTACAGCGACCGGCAGGCCACGTCCTCGTCGCGCCAGGGGTCCTCCAGCATGCGGTGCAGATAGGCGTCGAGGATGCGGCCGGTGGCGTCCGCCCGCTCGACGTACCGGCCGGTCCAGGTCAGGGACTCGGCTATCCGGGACAGGATCACGTCGTTCACTGCTGCTGCGCCCCTTCCTGTACGACGGCGGGGATGCCGTCGGGTCCGTGCTGGCGGGGGGCCACGTCGGGCAGCGGGCCGGCGCCGACCGGAGCGGGACGGGTCGCGGGTCCCTCGGCCAGTACCCAGGTGTCCTTGGAACCGCCGCCCTGGCTGGAGTTGACGATCAGGTTGCCCTCCTGGAGGGCGACCCGGGTCAGCCCGCCGGGCAGCACCCAGACGTCCTTGCCGTCGTTGACGGCGAAGGGCCGCAGATCTATGTGGCGCGGCGCCATGCGTTCCCCGGCCAGCGTGGGGGAGGTCGACAGGGCGACGGGCCGCTGGGCGATGAAGCCGCGGGGGTCGGCGCGGACCGCCGCCCGGGTGCGTTCGAGGGTCTCGCGGTCGGCCGTCGGCCCGATGACGATGCCCTGGCCGCCGGCCCCGTCGACCGGCTTGACGACGAGCTCGCCGATCTGGTCGAGGATCGCCTCCAACTGGCCGGGCTCGTCCGGCCGGAACGACTCCACATTGGGGAGAATCGGTTCCTCGGAGAGGTAGTAGCGGATCAGGTCCGGGACGTACGTGTAGAGCAGCTTGTCGTCCGCGATCCCGTTGCCGACGGCGTTGGCGAGGGTGACGTTTCCGGCCAGGGCGGCGCCCATGATGCCGGGGCAGCCGATCACCGAGTCCGGGCGGAAGTGCAGCGGATCGAGGAAGACGTCGTCGAGACGCCGGTATACGACATGGACGGGCACCTCGCCGCGGGTGGTCCGCATCCACACCCGGTTGCCCCGGCAGGCCAGGTCGTGCCCCTCGACCAGCTGCACGCCCATCAGCCGGGCCAGCAGCGCGTGTTCGAAGTAGGCGGCGTTGTTGGGTCCGGGGGTCAGCACGACCACCCGCGGATCCCGGGTGCCGTCGGGCGCGGCGGCGCGCAGGGCGGCGAGGAGGCGCTGGCAGTACCCGTCCACGGGGACGACGTGCTGTTCGGCGAAGAGGGAGGGGAAGATCCGGGTCATGGCCCGGCGGTTCTCGATCACGTACGAGACCCCGCTGGGCACCCGCACATTGTCCTCCAGGACCCGGAAGTCACCGGCCTCGTCCCGGACGAGGTCGATGCCGGCGACGTGGATGCGGACGCCGCCCGCGGGTTCGACCCCGTGGGCCGCGCGGTGGAAGTGGGGGGAGCGCAGCAGCAACCGCCAGGGCACCACACCGTCCTCGAAGGCGCGGGCGGGACCGTAGGCGTCGGCGAGGTAGGCCTCCAGAGCGCGGACCCGCTGGCTCACCCCGCGCTGGATCAGGTCCCATTCGAGGGCGTCCAGGATCCTCGGCACGAGGTCCAGCGGCCACGGCCGTTCCTCGCCCGCGAAGGCGTAGGTCACCCCCCGGTCGGTGAACGCCCGGGCCATCTGGTCCGCCCGGAAGCGCAGTTCGCTCGGTTCGATCGGTTGCAGCGCCGCCAGTACCGGCTCGTAGGCGGTCCTGACCTCGCCCGGCCGCTCAAACATCTCGTCCCACGCGTCGGCCAACGCGTACGCGTCAAATATGTCCGCCATGGCCCGACGTTAAGGGGGGTTGGTAACGCGGCGAATACTCAGGGATTTCCGGCAGCTCACGGGCGGAACCGGTCAGTCCGGGTGAGGTGCGTCCCCGGCCGGACGGGGCACTCGTACGGGTTGTGCCGCCTGGACGCCGGCAACCGGACACGCCGGGTTCCGCAGGGCGTCCGGCGGGTACCGGAGACCACCGTCAGCTTGCTGCAAGGAGCCACAGGGAGGCGGGGAAATAACGGGACGTACGACCGTTTTCCGGCGGCGGTGGCGCGGGGAGCCGTGTTGCGGTGCCGGTCCGGTCCGCGCATAGTGGCGCTGCAAAAGACGCTGAACCGGGGGTGGAACGGGGCGATGGCCGGGCACGGGACGGAGGAGCATCCCCACGGTGCCGACCGACTGTGCGAGGCCGGGGATCGCGTGTATTCCCGGGCCGTACGGCGCGGCCGGGTGCCCCGGGCGGACGCCGGACCGGTGCCCTGCCTGCTGGAACTGGCCCTGCTGCACCCCGACCCGGACGACATGGACTGGCTGGTGCCGACGGCCCCGCAGGAGGTCATGACCCGGTTGCTGCGCGGCCTGTACGACGAGGTCAGCGCGAGCCGGCGGCGGGTGGGCTCGGCGGTCGAGGCCTTCGAGTGGTACGCCGGTCTCGGCGGCCCGCGCCCCCCGGTGCCCCCCGCGGAGGGCAGCGCGATCCGGGTCCTGGACGGGCTGTCCCGCATCCAGGCCGCGATGGACGAGGCGACGGAGGCGTGCACGACGGAGGTCCTCACCGTGCAGCCCGGCGGCATCCGCCCCGAACACGAGCTGACCGAGGGCCTGCACCGGGCCCTGGCGCTACGCGGCCGGGGCGTGCGCATGCGCGACCTGTACACGCACGTGGCCCGGCACGGACAGGGGCTGATCAACTACCTGGAGCTGATGGGCGGCGCGGTCCAGGCGCGCACGCTGGACGAGGTGATCGAGCGCCTGATCCTCTTCGACCGCACGGTCGCCTTCATCCCGGCGAACGCGGACCGCACCCTCGCCCTGGAACTGCGCCACCCGGCCCTGGTCGACTACCTGGTCACGGTCTTCGAACGTCTCTGGCGCCTGGCGATCCCGCTGACCGCGCCCCTCCCCGACACCGGCATCGAGGGCATCTCGCACCGGGAGCAGTCCATCGCGGCCCTCCTCGCGGAGGGGCACCAGGACGCGGTGATCGCGGAACGGCTGGGGATAAGCGTCCGCACCTGCCGGGCCCACATCGCCCGGCTGTCGGAGACGCTGGGCGCGGCCAGCCGCACGCAACTGGGCGTCCGTATCGCCCAGGTCGGCCTGGACGGGCCGCCGCGGCCGGCGGACGGCGGGGAGGCGGTGGAGGCGGCCGGGGTGGTGGAGCCGACCGGCGGGGTCGATCGGAGCGGGCGGGCTGATCGGGTCGTCGGGGGAGACACGGAGGGCGTGCCCCGCCTGAGCCTCCCCGATCAGGGATCCCGGACCGCCCGGTGAGGCGGCCGAGCCGCGCCCGGCTCTCGCTGCCGAGGGTCACGGGCCCGGGGCACCGCGTCCTGCCATCGGTTCAGTGCTCCTGCTCCAGGATCCCCGACTGTGCGATGAGGTAACCGAGTTGAGCCCGGCTCCCGCTGCCCAGGGCGGTGGCCAGTTTGGCTATGTGGGCACGGCAGGTGCGCACGTTCATGCCCAGCCGGCGGGCGATGGCCTCGTCGACGTGGCCTTCCACCAGCAGCTTGGCGATGGCGTACTGGATGTCGGTGATGCCGTCGGAAGCGGCCTCGTACGGTGCGCTGGCGCTCATCGGGACGCTGCGGTCCCACAGGTACTCGAAGAACTTGATCAGGTGCCGGACCAGGCCGGGGTGCCGGAGTTCGAGGGCCACCTGCTGGTCGTCGCGGGCGGGGATGAAGGCGACCGTCTCGTCGCAGATGATCATCCGCTCCACCACCTCGTCGGTGGTGCGGTACTCGGCCTTGCCGTTGGAGAGCCGCGCGCCGTAGGCCAGCTTCTCCGGGTTGTAGCGCGCGGTGTGCTGGTACAGGGTGCGGATGCGCACACCACGTTCGATCAGCGGCCGGTCGCGTTCGAGGCCGCGCATGAGGGCCTGCTCGGAGACCCGCCCGCTCGGTTGCAGCGTCAGCACCTCGGTCTGGCACTGGGTCGTGGCGAGATTGAGCGCCGCGTTGATCCGGTCACCGCCCTCCAGCACGGTGAGCGAGTTGCTCGATGTGCCGGCCTGGCTGCTGAGTGCCATGAAAGGCTCGAAGGTGTCGGCGAGTTGCATCGACATCCGTCTGCGTTCGGTGATCTCGTGTTCCAGCGGATTGAGCCGCTGGGCGAGAGCCACCGCCGGAGGCACGGGCCGCAGCAGGTCCGGATCGTCGAGGTCCGGGTGGAGAAGGGCGAACTCCATCAGGCACGGAGCGTCCTGCGCGTCGGCCCGTGAGATGCGGCCGATCCGCAGAGCGGTGGCGTAAAGGCGACCGCCTTCCTCACACAACTCCGTCATCGCATGGGGATGTGTCCCTTTAGTGCGATTCGTTGGCAAATCTCCACCCCCCAGGGTCCTGAACATGCAGGAACATGATGCATCGATTCTGTGGCCATGACGTGCCCGAATGAGCCATCGTCGTACTCGACGGGGGAAAAGGGGACCTTCAAGTGAGGACGAAGCCGACTATGCGTAACAGAATGCTTCGCTCGGTGCTTGTCGCCGCCTTCTCCGCCGTCGTCGCCCTCGGTGCGCTGGGTGGCTTCTCCGACGTAGAGGAACGGGCGAGGGCGAACACCACGTGGCCGAACGTGGCGGTGAACTACGGGGCCGGCGCAGGCGGGGCCGCCGCTGCCGGCGGGGCCGGAGGCTGACGTGACCACCCCGCCGGACGACCGCTCCTTCCGCCGCGAGATGGCAACCGCCTACCGCTCCGGCTGGCACTTCATCGACCTGGCCACCGCGATCCCCCACGCCGGTGACTCACTGATGGTGACCGTGTTCGGAGAGCCGGTCGTCGTGACCCGGGACGAGGACGAGGACGTACGGGCGTACCGGTGCCTGCGCAAGCCCCGGGGAGCGCCCCAGCCCGTACGGTGTGCCATCCGGTACGGAATGATCTTTGTGAACCTGGACCAGCGCGACCATCGTCTGGCGGAGCCGGACGCACCGGTCGCGCGGACCATCTCAGCCACCCCCCGCAGTGCCTGACGCGATTCCCCCGTCGTAACAGATCGCTCAGGCACTTCCCCCCGCAGCGGCGTCACCGTGACCTGAACACGGTGACGCCGCTGCAGTTTTCGCCGGATATTTCGGGACCCGCCCGGCGGCCGACCATGGCCGGAAGTCGCCGGTGCGGCAGGTGTCCTTACCGACCGTCCGTGCGCTTTTCCGTGGCCGCCGTCCCCGTCGCCTTCCTGCCCGCCCGGGGTACCCGTGCCCGGGTTCATCCCTCCCGCTCTCCGCCTTGAGTGGAATAGACTCAAGTTTGTGTACGTTGTCTGAGTCAGCGCTGGGATGACGTGTGGGATGACGCAAGGAGGAGACGCGAACGTGGACGCCGAGCTGACCAACCGGAGCCGGGACGCGATCAACGCGGCCGGCAACCGGGCCCTGTCCGAGGGCCACCCGGACCTCACCCCCGCCCACCTGCTCCTCGCGCTGCTCCAGGGGCAGGAGAACGAGAACATCACCGACCTGCTCGCCGCGGTCGACGCCGACCAGGCCGCCGTACGCTCCGGCGTGGAACGGGTGCTGGCCGGCCTGCCCAGCGTGACCGGGTCCACCGTCGCGCCCCCGCAGCCCAACCGCGAGCTGCTCGCGGTGATCGCGGACGCGCAGGAACGCGCCCAGCAGCTCGGGGACGAGTACCTCTCCACCGAGCACCTGCTCATCGGCATCGCCGCGAAGGGCGGCGCCGCGGGCGACGTACTCTCCGGGCAGGGGGCCACGGCGAAGAAGCTGCTGGAGGCCTTCCAGAACGCGAGGGGAGGACGCCGCGTGACCACAGCCGACCCGGAGGGTCAGTACAAGGCCCTGGAGAAGTTCGGGACCGACTTCACCGCCGCCGCGCGGGAGGGCAAGCTCGATCCCGTCATCGGTCGCGACCAGGAGATCCGCCGGGTCGTGCAGGTGCTGTCCCGCCGGACCAAGAACAACCCCGTCCTCATCGGCGAGCCCGGTGTCGGCAAGACCGCCGTCGTCGAGGGGCTCGCGCAGCGGATCGTGAAGGGCGACGTGCCCGAGTCCCTGAAGAACAAGCGGCTGGTCGCGCTCGACCTGGGCGCGATGGTCGCCGGGGCGAAGTACCGCGGTGAGTTCGAGGAGCGGCTGAAGTCCGTCCTCGCGGAGATCAAGGGCTCCGACGGGCAGATCATCACCTTCATCGACGAGCTGCACACCGTCGTGGGCGCGGGCGCCGGCGGCGACTCGGCGATGGACGCCGGGAACATGCTCAAGCCCATGCTGGCCCGCGGCGAGCTGCGCATGGTCGGCGCGACGACCCTGGACGAGTACCGGGAGCGGATCGAGAAGGACCCCGCTCTGGAGCGGCGCTTCCAGCAGGTGCTGGTCGCCGAGCCGACCGTCGAGGACACCATCGCGATCCTGCGCGGTCTCAAGGGCCGCTACGAGGCCCACCACAAGGTCGTGATCGCGGACAGCGCGCTGGTCGCCGCGGCCACCCTCTCCGACCGTTACATCACCTCCCGCTTCCTGCCCGACAAGGCCATCGACCTGGTGGACGAGGCGGCCTCCCGCCTCCGGATGGAGATCGACTCCTCGCCCGTCGAGATCGACGAGCTCCAGCGTGGCGTCGACCGGCTGAAGATGGAGGAGCTGGCGCTGGTGAAGGAGACCGACCCGGCCTCCCGCGAGCGTCTGGAGCGGCTGCGCCGCGACCTCGCCGACAAGGAGGAGGAGCTGCGGGGCCTGACCGCCCGCTGGGAGAAGGAGAAGCAGTCCCTCAACCGGGTCGGTGAACTGAAGGAGAAGCTCGACGAGTTGCGCGGCCAGGCCGAACGGGCGCAGCGCGACGGCGACTTCGACACCGCCTCCAAGCTGCTGTACGGCGAGATCCCCGCCCTGGAAAGGGACTTGGAGGCCGCCTCGCAGGCCGAGGAGCAGGCCGCCAAGGACACCATGGTCAAGGAGGAGGTCGGCGCCGACGACATCGCCGACACCGTCGCCGCCTGGACCGGCATCCCCGCGGGCCGCCTCCTGGAGGGCGAGACGCAGAAACTGCTGCGCATGGAGGACGAGCTGGGCCGTCGCCTGATCGGCCAGCAGGAGGCCGTGCGGGCGGTGTCCGACGCGGTGCGGCGCACCCGCGCCGGCATCTCCGACCCCGACCGTCCCACCGGCTCCTTCCTCTTCCTCGGCCCGACGGGCGTCGGCAAGACCGAACTCGCCAAGGCACTCGCCGACTTCCTCTTCGACGACGAGCGGGCCATGATCCGCATCGACATGTCGGAGTACGGCGAGAAGCACAGCGTGGCCCGCCTGGTCGGCGCTCCGCCCGGCTACATCGGCTACGAGGAGGGCGGCCAGCTGACGGAGGCGGTGCGCCGGCGCCCGTACAGCGTGGTACTGCTCGACGAGGTGGAGAAGGCGCACCCGGAGGTCTTCGACATCCTGCTCCAGGTACTGGACGACGGCCGGCTGACCGACGGCCAGGGCCGCACGGTCGACTTCCGCAACACCATCCTGGTGCTGACGTCCAACCTGGGCAGCCAGTTCCTGGTCGACCCGATCACCAGTGAGGCGGAGAAGAAGGAGCAGGTGCTGGAGGTGGTCCGTGCCTCCTTCAAGCCGGAGTTCCTCAACCGGCTCGACGACCTGGTCGTCTTCTCGGCCCTGACGAAGGAGGAGCTGAGCCGGATCGCGCGCCTCCAGATCGAGCGGCTCGCCAAGCGCCTCGCCGAGCGCCGCCTTACCCTGGAGGTCTCCGAGGAGGCCCTGGAGTGGCTCGCGGTCGAGGGACTCGATCCGGCCTACGGGGCCCGCCCCCTGCGCCGGCTCGTCCAGACCGCGATCGGCGACCGCCTCGCCAAGGAGATCCTTTCCGGCGAGGTCAAGGACGGCGACACGGTCCGGGTGGACGCGTTCGGGGACGGGCTGATCGTGGGACCCGCCACGGGGAAGACGCTGTAAGGGGCCTGTTCCGGGCCTCTCGGACCGTCGGGCTTGCCACCCCCCTCCCCGCATGGGGGAGGATGGCGGGATCCGTACGAAGGGAAAATCACGGTGACCATCGACCCGTCCTCGATTCCGAACTTCGGGGGCCAGCCCGAGCCGCAGCCGCAAGGACCGGCGGGCCCCGTCGTCCCGGATCAGGACCTTGTGAAGCAGCTCCTCGACCAGATGGAGCTCAAGTACGTCGTCGACGACGAGGGAGACCTCGCGGCGCCGTGGGAGCAGTTCCGTACGTACTTCATGTTCCGCGGCGAAGGGGACCAGCAGGTCTTCTCCGTGCGGACGTTCTACGACCGCCCCCACCCGATCGACGAGAAGCCGCAGCTGCTGGAGTCCATCGACGACTGGAACCGGCGCACCCTGTGGCCCAAGGTCTACAGCCACACCCATGACGACGGCACGGTCCGCCTCATCGGCGAGGCGCAGATGCTCATCGGCACCGGGGTGAGCCTGGAGCACTTCGTCTCCTCCACGGTCAGCTGGGTGCGGGCCGCGATCGAGTTCGACAAGTGGCTCGTGGAGCAGCTCGGCCTGGAGCAGGAGGTCAACGAGGCCGAGAAGCCCGAGGACGACGAGTAGTCCCCTGGGCCACGCGGTACCACGGCGGCGCGCCGGCGATCACGACCAGGTCGCGCCGCAGGCGAACCAGAGCCCGGCCAGGGCACCGGCCACCACGGCCGCGTGCCGGGCCGGGCTCTCGCTGTTCGTCGCGGACATATGCGTACAGCTGGACGGCCGGGAGGGCGCGGCACCTTCCACAGCCTGTGGAAACTCTGCGGGTGACTGCGGGTGACTGCGGGTGACTGCGGGTGACTGCGGGTGACTCCGGCGACTGCGCTGACTGAGTGACTGCGGCCACTGCGGCCACTGCGGACGTCAGGAGGGCGGGGCGACTGCGGGGCGCCACCGTCCCCGAGGCGGCCGCCCTGGACGGCGTCCGTGTTCCGGGCTCACCGGGCCCTCGTCCAGCGGCGCGGGAGCGCGGTCACGGTCGGCGTCGCGGTGTGCATCCGCTCGCTGCCCACCGGCGCCCCCGGCACCCTCACCGCCCCGGGCGCGCACGTGACCGAGACATGACTCCCGGGCCGTGGGACGGGGCGGTCCGGCGGCCTGCGCGGTACGACGCGACCGCGTCGAGCGCACCTGGCCGTGACGGGAGCTGTGCGTTCAGGACGCCAGGCGCCGCAGGCGGGTCGTGGCCTCCGTGAGGATCTCGTCCTTCTTGCAGAAGGTGAAGCGGACCTGGCTGCGGCCGGCGTTCGGGTCGTCGTAGAAGACCGAGTTGGGGACGGCGACGACGCCGCAGCGTTCGGGAAGGGCTCGGCAGAAGGCGTAGGCGTCCTTCTCGCCGAAGGGCGTGATGTCGGTGGTGATGAAGTACGTGCCCTGGGGCTGGTAGACCTCGAAGCCGGCCGCGCGCAGGCCGTCGCCGAGCAGGTCGCGCTTGCGGCGGAGGGTGGTACGGAAGTCGTCGAAGTACGAGTCCGGCAGCCGCAGCGCCTCGGCGATCGCGTACTGGAACGGGCCCGACGCCACGTACGTCAGGAACTGCTTGGCCGCGCGGACGGCCGTCACCAGCGCCGGAGCCGCCGTGATCCAGCCGACCTTCCAGCCGGTGAACGAGAACGTCTTGCCGGCCGAGCCGATCGACACCGTCCGCTCGCGCATCCCCGGGAAGGTGGCCGGCGGCAGGTGCTCGGCCGCGTCGAACACCAGGTGCTCGTACACCTCGTCGGTGACCACCAGCAGGTCCCGCTCCACGGCGAGTTCGGCGATCGCGGTCAGCTCCGCGCGGGTGAGGACGGTGCCCGTGGGATTGTGCGGGGTGTTGATCAGCAGCAGGCGGGTCCGGTCGGTGACGGCCGCCCGCAGCTCGTCGAGGTCGAGCCGGAACGAGCCCTCGTGCGGGCGCAGCGTGACCGGTACGCGGGTGCCGCCCGCCATCGCGATGCAGGCCGCGTAGGAGTCGTAGTACGGCTCCAGGGCGACGACCTCGTCACCGGGCTCCAGCAGCGCGAGCAGCGCGGCGGCGATGGCCTCCGTGGCGCCGGCGGTGACCAGCACCTCGGTGTCCGGGTCGTACGAGAGGCCATAGCGCCGCTCCTGGTGGGCGGCGATGGCGGCGCGCAGCTCGGGGACGCCCGGCCCCGGCGGGTACTGGTTGCCGCGCCCGTCGCGCAGCGCCCGTACGGCCGCCTCCCTGATCTCCTCGGGCCCGTCCGTGTCGGGGAAGCCCTGGCCGAGGTTGATCGACCCGGTCCGCAGGGCCAGGGCGGACATCTCGGCGAAGATGGTCGTCCCGAACTCGGCGAGCCGGCGGTTGAGGAGCGGGCGTGCGCTGGAAGTCATGCCGGTCATCCTGCGCCCAAGCTCTGGAGTTCCTCAACTCTGCTTTGGGCGGTGGGACGGGAGGGCATCTCCCCGGCACGCACCCAGCGAGGCGCCCACGGGGGGCCGCTTCGGGGGGAATCGGAAGGAGGGTGGCGCCATGGTCATCGGCATCATCCTGGTGGTTGTCTGCTTCGTTGTGATCGGCGCGTTCATCGCCTCCGGCCGCGGCCGTCGACGGAACGCGGTGCGCGGGGGAGGACGCGGGGGCCGGGTCCACCGGTCGTCGGGGAGCGGATCGAGCAGTTCCAGCAGTTCCGGCGACAGCAGTTGGTGGGTCGCGGGCGGTGCGCCCTTCATCGGTGACAGCGGCTCGTCGGGATCCGACTCAGGATCGTCCGGCGGCGGTCACTCCGGCGGTGGTCACTCCTGCGGGGGCGGCTCGTCCTGCGGGGGCGGCGGGGGTGGATGCGGGGGCGGCAGCTGACCCGGCGGACGCCTCCGGGAGACGGCTGACACGGGGCGGCCGGGCTCCGGCCTCGCCGCCTCACTCAGTCCCCGCGCCGCACCACTCATCTCGTGCGCCGCACCACTCGTCCCCTACGCCGTACCCCTCATCGCCTACGCCCGCCGGGGACCGCTCCCGGCGGGCGTAGCACTGCTCCGGCGCGCGCGCCCGCCGCCCCGGCGCACGCCACGGTTGAACAGTTGAGCTGTGGAGCCCTCTGAGGGATGGAAACCCCACGAAGTTGGGTAAAAACGCTGTGGCGGCGCCACCGTTCATGATTCCCTCTACATCACCAACGGCCCCTCGGACGTCCCGCGGACTCTCTGACACTCCGACTGGGCCGACCGGGCCGAATCCCCCGGGTGCCGACCGGGGTGCGCCGGACCACACCTCCCCTCTTTCTTTGCGTGCTAGCGGAGCCGACCCATGCTCACGACCCTGAACACCTCGTACACCGACACGCGCGCGGCCGACCTCGCCTGGGCCCTGGGGCGCGAGCCGCTTCCCGCCCTTGCCACGCTCGACCTCGAACTGCCCGGTGCCAAACTTCAGTTGCGGCTGCTCGGCGCGTCCCACCAGGTGCTCGTGGAAGAGAACCGGGGCATGTGTTCGGAGACGGTGGCGTGCATCGCGGGCAGCAGCACCCCCCTTCCGCTGGGCGTCGCCAAACGGGTGGGCGACTGGGAGTACGAGTTCGCCGCCCGCGTGGAGACGCTCTCCCCGGGGCAGTTCGCGGGCCGCGCGCAGGAGTTGCTGGCCCTGGTCTCCGACCACCCGAACGGCCTCGCGGGGGTCTTCCCCGGCAGCCCGCACGCCTTCACCGCGCTGCTGGCCCAGCATCACGAGGGGCAGGTGCACTGGCGGACCTGGCACGCGTATCCCCAGGACGGGCACCTGGTGGCGACCCGGACGCGGGTCGGTGTGCGGGCCGGCGCGGCGCGGGCCGGTTCGCGCCGGGCACGGCTGAGCCCGTCCGGTGTCTGAGGACCGGATCTGCCCCGACGGGTCCGAGGGCCGGACGGGTCCGAGGGCCGGACGGGTCCGAGAGCCGGACGTGTGAGGAGTGGACGGGTCCAAGGGCCGGACGTGTGAGGAGTGGACGGGTCCGAGGAGCCGGACCTGTGCGTGATCCAAACCCGCGTATGCCCAACTGACCGACAGTTCCACACGTGTGGGTGACGAAGCGTGACCCGGCGGTGACGTAACGTCGCAGCGTGATCGAACCGCACGCGCCCGCTCCGCCCGGCACCACGCCGCCCTGGACGGGCCCCGCGCGGCTGCCCGTCCGCCCCGGCACGGGCCGGTTCTACGTGCTCGCCTGCGTCTTCGTGTGCGCGGCCTGTGGACTCGTGTACGAGCTCCAACTGGTCGCCCTCGCCTCGTACCTGATCGGCGACTCGGTCACCCAGGCCTCCGTGGTGCTCTCCGTCATGGTCTTCGCGATGGGCATCGGCTCCCTCGCCGCGAAACGGCTGCGCTGGCGGGCCGCGGCGGCCTTCGGCGCGCTGGAGGCCCTGCTCGCCCTCGTCGGCGGGTGCAGCGCGATGGCCCTGTACGCCGTGTTCGCCTGGACCGGCGCGTGGGGCGGCCTGTGGGCGAGCGGCCCGCGCTGTCTCCTGGTCGCCTTCTCCCTCGCGATCGGGCTGCTGATCGGCGCGGAGGTCCCGCTCCTGATGGAGCTGATCCAGCGCATCCGGCGGCAGGACGCGGGCGGCGCGGTCGCGGACCTGTTCGCCGCGGACTACGTGGGCGCGCTCGTCGGCGGCCTGGCGTTCCCCTTCCTGCTGCTGCCCCTGCTCGGCCAGCTGACCGGCACGCTGCTCACCGGCACGGTCAACGCCCTCGCCGGCGCGGTGCTCGTCCTCGGTCTGTTCCGCGGTGATCTGCCCCGTCGGGCGCGCTGGCTGCTGCTGCTCGCCAACCTCGCCGCCCTCGCCCTCCTCGCCACGGCCGCCGCCCTCGTCGACGACTTCGAGCGGGCCGCGCGGCAGGCGGTGTACGGACAGGACGTACGGGTGGCGGTGCAGACCGGCGTCCAGGAGGTCGTCCTCACCGGCGGCACCGACGGCCGTCCCCTGGGCCTCTTCCTCGACGGCCGGCTCAAGGTCAGCGGCCGGGACGAGCACCGCTACCACGAGGCCCTGGTCCACCCCGCGATGAACGGCCCCCACGCGCGCGTGCTCGTCCTCGGGGGCGGCGACGGACTGGCCGCGCGGGAGGTGCTGCGGTTCCCGGACGTACGGCGCGTCGACATCGTCGAACTCGACGAGGCGGTCGTCCGGCTGGCCCGCCGGGACCCGGCGCTGACGGAGCTGAACGGGCACGTGTACGGCGACGCGCGCGTGCACGTGACGACCTCGGACGCCTTCGGGTGGCTGCGCGGGGCGCCGACGGCGGCGTACGACGTGGTGATCGCGGACCTGCCCGACCCGGGCATCACCGCGAGCACGACGCTGTACTCGCAGGAGTTCTACGGCCTCGTGCGCCGCGTGCTGGCCGGCGACGGCCGCCTCGTCGTGCATGCCGGGCCGGTCACCTCCCGGGCCCGCGTGTTCTGGACCGTGGACACGACGATCCGCGCGGCCGGACTGCGCACCGTGCCCTACCGCGTCGGCGGCCGCGACGCCGGCTTCGCGGCGGGCCCCGACCGCACGGCCGGTCCGGATCGAGCCCCGCACGACTGGGGCTTCGTCCTCGCCGCCACGCCGACGCGCCCACCCCTGCGCCTGGCCCCACGCGGCCCCCGCCCGACGACACTCACCCCGGCGTCCCTCACGGCGCACGCACGGGCGGCGACCGGCACCCGGATCACGGGTCTGCCGGCGTCGACACTGGTGCATCCGCGGTACTGAGGGGCGGGAGGGGGTGCCGGGCGCGGTGAGGACGCGGCCGAGCGCCGCCGTGCGCGTGCGGGGTGGCACCGGTCCGGGGCCTTGCGGCCTGTCCGAATCTCCGGGCGAGGGTGTGGGTGGGCGGCGCAGGCCCCTGGATGCCGGTGTCGCCGGTGTGGGGCGTGGGCCTCGGTGAGGGGATGCCGACGCGCGGTCACTTTCGGGCAACGGGGGTGCACGGTGGCGCCCACTGGGTAGGCTCCGCTGACATGGAGCATGAGGTGTTCGTTCCGGTTCCGGCCGAGCGGCTCAGAGAGGCGCTGGCCGACCCCGCGCTCGTCGCCCGGGCGGTCCCCGGGCTCCAGCAGGACGCCGGCGCCGAGCCCGTCACGGGGCGGCTGAAGGTACGCGTCGGCAGCCACTCCATCACCTACCGCGGCTCCGTGCGGATCTCCGGGCAGGACGACGGGTCCTGGGCCGTCGAGGGCGACGCGGCCGAGACCCGGGGCACCGGCTCGGTCAAGCTGGCGCTCACGATCCGCCTGCGGGAGACCGACGGCGGGTCCACCCTCACCTTCGACGGAACCGCCTCCGCGGACGGCCGCGTCACGGAACTGCCGCCGGCAGCGGTCAGCTCCGCCACCGCCCGCCTGCTGAGCCGCTTCTCGGAGAGCCTGGGAGCCGCGGCGGAGGGAGAGCGGGACGAGCCCGCGCCCGGGCCGCAGCCCGAGCCCGCCGAGCCGGCTCCCGTCGTCGCGGCCGAGGTCCCGCCGCCGGCCCCCTCGGAGGACGTTTCCGAGGAGGTCGCGGAGGACATCTCGGCGGACGTTTCCGAGGAGGTCGCGGAGGACATCTCGGCGGACGTCTCCGAGGACGTTCCCGAGGCCGTCCAGCCGTCCGCCGACGACTTCGTGGAGATCCCCCGGCCGCCCGCCGAGGCGGCGCACGCGCGCCGGACGATGATCGGCCGCAGCGCGGAGGAGGTCGACCACGCCCCGCCGCGCGGCCGGTACGCCCCCGTCCCGGCCCCCCAGACGATCAGTCCCCGCCAGACCCTGCGCTGGGCCGCCCCGGCCGCTGCGGTGGCACTGGCGTCGGCGATCGCCGTGACCCGGGTGCTGCGCCGACGACGCTGAGCGCCGGGCGGGGCCGAGGCGCCCTTGGTCCCCCCAGTAGGGTCGTCCCGTGAGTAACGAAGACATCACGCTGACCGCGGGTGACGCGGAAGTGACCGTGCAGCCGGGCAACGGTGGCCGTATCGGAGGGCTCCGGGTCGGCGGGACCGAGCTCCTCCGCCAGGGCGACCGGTTCGGCTGCTTCCCGATGGTGCCCTGGTGCGGCCGGATCAGGGACGGCCGGTTCCGGGACGGGGCGGCCGTCCACCAGATGCCGCTCAACTCCCCGCCGCACGCCATCCACGGCACCGCCCGCGACGGCGCCTGGCGCACCGCCCGCGCCACCACCGACGAGGCGGTCATCACGTACGACCTGGTCGAACCGTGGCCCTACGCGGGCCGGATCACCCAGGCCGTCGCCCTCACCGGGGACGCCCTGACGCTGACCATGTCCGTGGAGACGTACGACTCCTCCTTCCCGGCGCAGATCGGCTGGCACCCCTGGTTCCACCGCACCCTGGGCGGAGAGGGCGTACGGCTCGACTTCACACCCGCCTGGCAGGAGGAGCGCGGCGAGGACCACCTGCCCACCGGCAACCGCGTCGACCCGCGGCCCGGCCCGTGGGACGACTGCTTCGGGATGCCCGGCGGGGTCGACGTCACCCTCACCTGGCCCGGGCACCTGGAGCTGAAGGTGACCAGCCCCGAGCAGTGGGTCGTGGTGTACGACGAGCAGGAGGCCGCCGTCTGCGTGGAGCCGCAGACCGGGCCGCCCAACGGGCTCAACACCCTCCCGCGCCTGGTCACGCCACTGGAGCCGCTGGAAGCCACCACCACTTGGACCTGGCGCCGCCTCTAAGCTGACAGGCATGACAGACGTTCGCGGCGCGCTGCTGCAGCAGATCAAGGACAAGGCCGTGGTGCACGGCAAGGTGACCCTGTCGTCGGGTCTGGAGGCCGACTACTACGTCGACCTGCGGCGCATCACCCTCGACGGCGAGGCCGCCCCGCTGGTCGGGCAGGTGTTGCTGGACCTGACCGCCGACCTGGAGTTCGACGCGGTGGGCGGGCTGACCATGGGCGCCGACCCGGTGGCCGCGGCCATGCTGCACGCGGCCGCCGCCCGCGGTCAGCGGCTGGACGCCTTCGTCGTGCGCAAGGCGGCCAAGGCGCACGGCCTGCAGCGGCGGGTCGAGGGGCCGGAGATCGCGGGCCGCCGGGTCCTGGTCGTCGAGGACACCTCCACCACCGGCGGCTCCCCGCTCACCGCCGTCGAGGCGGTGCGCGAGGCGGGCGCCGAGGTCGTCGGCGTGGCGACCATCGTCGACCGGGCGACCGGCGCGGCCGAGAAGATCGAGCAGGGCGCGGGAGTGCCGTACCGCTTCGCCTACGGGAAGGACGAGTTGGGACTGGACTGAGGACGAGCCGGGACTGGACCGAGGGCGAGCTGGGACTGGACCGACATAACGACTTGACCTGCGGCGTCGACCAGCCGGTCAAGTCTGGAAAGATGGGGACGACGATGACGTCGCATCCCAAGGTCTAGGTCAGGGCCGTCAGCACGCAGTACGCCAACCCGCACATACAAGGAGCGGACAGATGCCCATCGCAACCCCCGAGGTCTACAACGAGATGCTCGACCGGGCGAAGGCAGGCAAGTTCGCCTACCCGGCCATCAACGTGACCTCGACCCAGACCCTGCACGCTGCGCTGCGCGGCTTCGCGGAGGCCGAGAGCGACGGCATCATCCAGATCTCGACGGGTGGCGCGGAGTTCCTGGGCGGTCAGCACAGCAAGGACATGGTGACCGGCGCCGTCGCCCTGGCCGAGTTCGCGCACATCGTCGCCAAGAAGTACGACATCACGGTCGCCCTGCACACGGACCACTGCCCGAAGGACAAGCTCGACGGGTACGTACGTCCGCTGCTCGCGGTCTCCGAGGAGCGCGTCAAGGCCGGGCAGAACCCGCTGTTCCAGTCCCACATGTGGGACGGCTCCGCGGAGACCCTCGCCGACAACCTCTCCATCGCCCAGGAGCTGCTGGAGCGCGCCCGCGCCGCCAAGATCATCCTTGAGGTGGAGATCACCCCGACCGGTGGCGAGGAGGACGGCGTCACGCACGAGATCAACGACTCCCTGTACACGACCGTCGACGACGCCGTGCGCACGGTCGAGGCCCTCGGCCTGGGCGAGAAGGGCCGCTACCTGCTGGCCGCCTCCTTCGGCAACGTCCACGGCGTGTACAAGCCGGGCAACGTGGTGCTGCGCCCCGAGCTGCTGAAGGAGCTGAACGACGGCGTGGCCGCCAAGTACGGCAAGCCGGCCGGCGCGCAGCCGTTCGACTTCGTCTTCCACGGCGGCTCCGGCTCGTCCGCGGAGGAGATCGCGACCGCGCTGGAGAACGGCGTCGTCAAGATGAACATCGACACCGACACGCAGTACGCCTTCACGCGTCCGGTCGCCGACCACATGTTCCGCAACTACGACGGCGTCCTGAAGGTCGACGGCGAGGTCGGCTCCAAGAAGACCTACGACCCGCGCACCTGGGGCAAGCTGGCCGAGGCGGGCATGGCCGCCCGCGTCGTCGAGGCCTGCGGCAACCTGCGGTCCAGCGGTACGAAGATCAAGTAGCCGTTCCGCGCGGAGCAGCCCTTTCGGAGCAGCCCTTCCGCGTCGTACGACGAGCCCGGTGCCATCGCACCGGGCTCGCCGTGCACCCGGGGCGGGTCCGTGCACCCGGGGCGGGTCCGGGCGGACGGGGCAGGTCCGGGGCGGGACGGCGGGGGAGTGTGACAGTCGGCGCCGCGTGTCCTTGGCCCCCCGGCCGAATGGAGGAGACTGGACCCCATGTCCATTCACGAGAACCTTCTCGGGGGTCCGCCCCCGACCCACCTCCCCGACGACCCGGAACCGCGGGAGCTGCTGGCCGGCGGTACCGCACCCGCCGATGTCGCCGCGAAGTACCCCACCTCCTCCCTGGCCTGGGCCCAGCTGGCCGACGAGGCGTTCGAGCGGGGCAGCGTGGTGGAGTCGTACGCCTATGCCCGTACGGGCTACCACCGCGGCCTGGACTCGCTGCGCCGCAGCGGCTGGAAGGGCCACGGCCCGGTCCCCTGGGAGCACGAGCCGAACCGTGGCTTCCTGCGCGCCCTGCACGCCCTCGCCCGCGCCGCGCAGGCGATCGGCGAGCAGGAGGAGTACGAGCGCTGCTCGCAGTTCCTGAAGGACTCCTCGCCGACGGCGGCCCAGACGCTGGGCTGAGCCGTCACCTCCTTGCGGGCCCGCCTGGGTGATCAGGCGGGCCTTGCCTTTTCGTCGGACCATCGAAGAGGATGCCCGGCGGGGACCGGGGCCCCCGTGTCGGTAACGGCAGGGGCGGACCGCTACCCGGAGTACACAGCAGGAGACAGCGATGTCCCAAGAGGCTCACGACACGCAGGAGCCCGAGACCCCGCATCTCGACTTCCACGGCACGACCCCGTACGAGGACTACGTCCAGGCGGACGTGCTCACCCACCTCCAGCACACCCTCTCCGACGATCCCGGAGAGATGGTCTTCCTGGTCACCACCCAGGTGATGGAGCTGTGGTTCACGGTCATCGTCCACGAGTGGGAGACCGCCGCGCGGGCCCTTCGCGAGGACGACGTGCCGGTCGCGATCGCCGCGCTGAAGCGGTCCGTGCGGGAGCTGGAGGCGCTGAACGCCTCCTGGAAGCCGCTCGGGCAGCTCACGCCGGCCCAGTTCAACTCGTACCGCTCCGCCCTCGGCGAGGGCTCCGGGTTCCAGTCGGCGATGTACCGCCGGATGGAGTTCCTGCTCGGTGACAAGTCCGCGTCCATGCTGGTCCCGCACCGGGGCGCGCCGCGCGTCCACGCGGAGCTGGAGAAGGCGCTGCACGAGCCGAGCCTGTACGACGAGGTGCTGCGGCTGCTGGCGCGGCGCGGGCATCCGGTCCCGGCCGCCGTCCTGGACCGTGACGTGTCGCGCCGCTACGAGCCGTCGGCGGAGGTGGAGGCGGTGTGGACCGCGCTCTACGCGGGTGACGAGAACGACCAGCTCGCCCGGCTCGGCGAGGCGCTGACCGACGTGGCCGAACTGGTGTGGCGCTGGCGCAACGACCACCTGGTCGCGACCCGGCGCGCGATGGGCGCGAAGACCGGCACGGGCGGCTCCGCCGGGGTGGCCTGGCTGGAGAAGCGCGCTCGGAAGAACGTGTTCCCGGAGCTGTGGACGGCTCGTTCGCATGTCTGAGATCACTGGACTGGCCTTCAAGGCACGGGAGTTGGACGCCGGAGACGAACTGGCGGGCGTGCGGGCGCGGTTCGTGCTCGACGACGTCGTCTACCTCGACGGGAACTCGCTGGGCGCGCTGCCGGCGGCCGTCCCCGGGCGCGTCGACGACGTCGTACGACGGCAGTGGGGCGAGCTGCGCATCCGGTCCTGGGAGGAGAGCGGCTGGTGGACCGCGCCCGAGCGGATCGGCGACCGGATCGCCCCGCTGGTCGGAGCGGCGGCCGGGCAGATCGTGGTCGGCGACTCGACCAGTGTGAACGTGTTCAAGGCGCTGGTGGGCGCGGTGCGGATGGCGCGGCTCGCGGGTCAGGAGCGCGACGAGATCGTGGTCGACGCGACGACCTTCCCCACCGACGGGTACATCGCCGGGTCGGCGGCCCGGCTGACGGGCTGCACCCTGCGGGCGGTCACGCCGGCCGAGGTGCGCGGGGTACTGGGTGACCGTACCGCCGCGGTCCTGCTGAACCACGTCGACTACCGAACGGGCCGGCTGCACGACCTGCCCGGTCTGACGGCCGCCGTGCACGCGGCGGGCGCCGTCGTGGTCTGGGACCTGTGCCACAGCGCGGGCGCCCTGCCGGTCGGGCTCGACGCGCACGGGGTGGACCTGGCGGTCGGCTGCACCTACAAGTACCTGAACGGCGGCCCGGGTTCACCGGCGTACCTCTATGTGCGCCACGATGTGCAGGACCGCTTCGACTCCCCGCTGCCCGGCTGGAACTCGCACGCCGAGCCCTTCGGCATGCGCCCGGACTACACCCCGGCCGCCGGTGCGTCGCGCGGTCGCGTCGGCACGCCCGACATCCTGTCCATGCTCGCCCTGGAGGCGGCGCTGGAGGTGTGGGACGGCGTCCCGGTCGAGAGCGTGCGGGCCAAGTCTCTCGCCCTGACCGACTTCTTCCTGGAGTGCGTGGCCGCGTACGTCCCGGCGGGCCGGGTGGAGTCGCTGACGCCGGTGGCCCACGAGGAGCGGGGCAGCCAGGTCGCGTTGCGGTGCGCGGACGCGGAGGCGGTCATGAAGCGGCTGATCGAACGGGGCGTGGTCGGCGACTTCCGCCACCCGGACGTCCTGCGCTTCGGCTTCACCCCGCTCTACGTCGGCTTCGCGGACGTGGAACGAGCGGCGGCGGTGCTGGCGCGGACGTGGGGGGACGGCGGGGGAGCGGGCTGAGGCGCGGGGCGGTGGCGCGGGGCGGTGGCTGAGGCGCGGAAGGGCGGGCGGGGCCGGCTCCGGATGCCACTGCCGCCGTTCACACCCGGGGCGGCTCTCGGGCCCACCGCGGTTGTGCGCGCTCGGGGGTGCTCCAGGCCCACTGCGGTTGCTCGCGGCGCGCGGCGGCTTCGGAACCCACTGCCGGCGTTGGTGCCCCGGCCGCTTGCGCACTCACCCCGACGTTCACGTCCCGGACGTGTACACGCCCGCCCGTGCCGCCGCCAGGGCCGCGTCCGCCGCGCGGTCGGCGGCGGTGGGGTCCGGGGGTGTTCCGGTGGTGAGGAGGGCGTAGTAGAGGGGTGCGGAGACCGCGCGGACGACCGTCGCCGCGTCCGTCCCGGCGGGCAGCTCCCCGCGGGCGACGCCCTCCGCGACGCAGGGCGCCCACTCGGCCACCCGTACCTCGTAGAACCGCCGCAGGGCCCGCGCGGTGCGCTCGTCGCACGCCGCCGCGGCGATCACCGCGCGGAACAGCGCGCCCTGCCGGGGATCGGCGAGCGTCCGCCGCACCAGCGCGGCGTTCGCCCGCAGGTCGCCACGTACGGAACCGGTCCGCGCGCGCGGGAGCGACTGCTCGGCCATGTCGGCGAGCAGATCGGCCACCAGCCCGGTCACGGACCCCCACCGCCGGTACACGGTCGTCTTGCCCACCTCCGCCCGCCGGGCGACGTCCGCGAGGTCGAGCCGGTCGAAGCCCTGCTCGGCGAGCACATCGCCGGCCGCCCGCAGCACGGCCGTACGCACACGTGCGGTGCGCCCTCCGGGACGGACGGTGCCGGGCTCGGCGGACATATCGGCCTCCATGGGGCAGGTGTGAGGTGGGGCGGGGGTGCGGCGCGCGCCGTGCCGTCAGCGTAACGAAACAGCAGAACCGTTTAACCCTCACCGAGCGTGACATCCGCGTGTCGGCGCACGTCATCGGGCTGATACCGTCCCGGCCAACGGCCGAATTCTCTCCTGGGGATCTTTCCCGGTCCGTCAAATCCGTTTCGACACCGAGAGGTTGGAGCATGCCGGACGACGCCGCCGCACGCGATGCCGCTGCTGCCCGTGCCGCCGCCGAAGAGGAGTCGGCCTTCTCGCACCCGGCGGTCGACCCCGACGCCACCGCGGCCTACGGTGACCACCCCGACCAGGTGATCGACTTCTACGCGCCGCAGGGCGAGGCGGGCCCGGGCGGTCCGGCGCCGCTGGTGGTCGTCCTGCACGGGGGTGCCTGGCGGGCGCCGTTCGACCGCCGCCACATCTCCCCGTTCGCGGGCTTCCTGGCCCGTCGGGGCTTCGCGGTGGCGAGCGTGGAGTACCGGCGGGGGGACGCGAGCGCGGGGCAGCCCGGCCCGGTCGCGGGCCGCTGGCCGGACACCTTCGACGACGTCGCCGCCGCGCTGGACGCGCTCCCGGCCCTGGCGCGCGGGATCCTCCCGCAGGCGGACGCGCGCCGCACGGTGGTCACCGGGCACTCGGCGGGCGGCCACCTCGCCCTGTGGGCGGCGGCCCGGCACCTGCTGCCGGCCGACGCCCCGTGGCGCACCGACCGCGAGGTTCCGCTGCGGGGCGTGGTCGCGCTCGCCCCGATCGCCGACTTCGCGGTCGCGGAGAAGCTGGACGTGTGCGGCGGCGCCTGCCGGCAGCTGCTCGGCAGCGAGGCGGAGTTCACGGAACGCCGGCCATACGTCGATCCGGCGCTGCTGCTGCCCACCGGCATCGCGACGACCCTCGTCCAGGGCCGCGCGGACCTGGTCGTCCCGCAGGCGGTCGCCGAGTCCTACGCGGACGCGGCGGCGAAGGCGGGCGAGGTCGTCGGCCTCACCCTGCTGGAGGACGTCGGCCACTTCCCGCTGATCGATCCGGTCGCTGACGCGTGCGCCGTGGTGGCCGAGGAGATCGCCCAGCTGGCGTGGTGACCCTCTCCGGTCGTACCCGTCCGGTCGTACCCGTAGTACCTGAGAGCTACGACGCAGGTGAGCTCCCTGGCATGACGCGGACGACGTGCGCGGATCCGTAACTTCCCCTCCAGGCAAGCCCGATGGCCGGGCGGACCGGGAGGAGGACGACCGTGGGGCTTGCGGCGGGGGCACGGGACACAGCGGCGCGGCAGCGGCGGCGTACGGACAACAGGCGGCGCCCCGCGCGCAGATGGGGCCGGGGGCTGCTCGCCGCCCTCGTCACCGCCGCCGTGGTGGCCCCGCTGTCCGCCGCCGCCCGGCCGGAGATCCCCGCACCGGATCCGGCCGCCCTCGCCCCGCCGACGGCGGCCACGCTGGACGAGGCGTACGCGGCGAACCGGGCCAACGCCGAGCGGGCGTCCCGCATGGCCGCCGCCCACGGCGACCGCAAGCGCGCCGCGGCCGACCGGGCGATGGCCGACCCCTCCCGCCGCTTCCTCACCTTCGACGGTCGCGGTTCCGGCCGGGCGGCGGAGGTCTTCGGGGACCTGGCCCGGGCCGACCGCATAGCGGTGCTGGTTCCTGGCTCGGACACGTCCCTCGACACCTACGACCGCTTCCGCGCGACAGCCGACCATCTGCGGGCGGAACTGGACCGGCGGGACGCGGGGGACGCTGACCCGGGCGCCGGGCCTGACGCGGGCGCCGGCACGGGCACAGGCACCCGTATCGGCACCGGCGCCGACCCCGGCGCCCGCACCGCTGCCCGCCCCGCCCCCGGCACCCGTACCGCCGTGGTGGCCTGGCTCGGTTATGAGACGCCCGGCACGGTCAGCGCGGCGGTCGTCACCCCCGGCCGCGCGGAGCAGGCGGCCCCCGGCCTGCGGGAGTTCGTCGGGGAGCTGCGCGGTGTCGTCGGCGGGAGCGCCCGCCTGTCCCTGCTGTGCCATTCGTACGGCTCGGTGGTCTGTGCCGAGGCCGTCCCCGGCCTGGACGTGGACGACATCGTCCTGGTCGGCAGCCCCGGCACCGGCGCCGATTCCGCCGCCGGCCTGCGGACCCGGGCCCGTGTCTGGGCGGGCCGCGGCGCCGACGACTGGGTGGGGGAGGTCCCGCACGTCGAGGCAGGCCTGTTCGGCACCACCGTCGGCTTCGGCGCCGACCCCCTCTCCCCGGCCTTCGGCGCCCGGGTCTTCGCCGCCGGCGACGGTGGTCACAGCGACTACTTCGCACCGGGCTCGGTCTCCCTGGCGAACCTGGCCCGGATCGTCCTCGGCGCGACCTCGGAGGTCACCCGTGCGTGAGACGACGACCCTGGGCCGCGTGCGCCGGGGCATACGACAGGGCGCCGACCGGATCGACGCCGTCACCCCCCGCGAGCGGGACCGCGCGGTCGACGCGCTGCGCGCCTTCGCGATCCTCGGCGTGGTCCTCGGCCACTGGCTGGTGACCGCCCTGGTCGCGGACGGCGGCGGACTGCGCTCCGCGAGCCCGCTCCAGCACCTGCCCTGGCTGGCCCCGATCTCCTGGGCGTTCCAGACGCTCGCCGTGTTCTTCCTGGTGGGCGGTCATGTGGCGACGCGGGGCTACACCTCGGCCCGCGCCCGCGGCACGACGTACGGCCGGTGGCTGTCGGCCCGGCTGTCCCGCCTGTTCACACCGGTGGCGGCCGTCCTCGCCCTGTGGACGGTGACGGCGGCGGCCCTGCTGCTCACGGGCGCCGAGTTCGCGACGGTGCGCACCCTGGTCAAGCTGGCGCTGTCCCCCCTGTGGTTCCTGCTGGTCTTCGCGGCGCTGACGGCGGCCACCCCGTTCCTGCTCCGGCTCAACCCCCTGTGGCCGCTGGCCGTCGTCCTCCATGTGGACCTGGCGCGTTTCGGTCTGGGCGGCCCGTCCTGGCTCGGCTGGGTGAACGTGGCGGCGGGCTGGCTGGTGCCCTACACCCTGGGCGCCGCGTGGACGCGGGGCGAGGTGGACAGCCGCCGCGCGGGACGGCTGCTGCTGGCGGGCGGAACGGTGGCGACGGCACTGCTGATCGCGTTCGCCGGCTACCCGGCGTCGATGGTCGGCGTCCCCGGCGCCGCGGTCTCCAACCTGAACCCGCCGACGCTGGCGGCCGTCACCTTCGGCCTGGCCCAGTGCGGCCTGGCCCTGCTCCTGCGCGGCCGGCTGCGCAGGACGATGCGGCGCCCCGCGGTCTGGGCGGCGGTGGCGCTGGTCAACCTCTCCGCGATGACGGTCTTCCTCTGGCACCAGACGGCCCTGATGGCCACGACCGCCATGGGCCTGCCGGCGGGCCGCCTGCCCGGCCTGCACACGGTCCCGGACGGCCTGGGCTGGGTCGCGGCCCGCCTGCTCTGGCTCCCGGTCTTCACCCTGGTCCTGGCGGTGTGCTGGGCGGCCTTCCGCGTCCACGAACAGGCTCCCCGCCACCGCGGACGACGGTCCCGGGTGGTCCGCGTCCACCGGGGATCCCGCAGGACGGCGCCGGAGGCGGCGCGCGATGCCTAGGGTGGGCGGCGTGACGGAAACGGGGATCCAGCACGTGCTCGCCGGCCGCGTGCGGCAGGGGCTGCGGGTGCTGCGCGGCGACCTGTGCACCGTCCGGCCGGATCCGCTGCCCCCTTCCGTCTGGCTGCGCTGGCTGCCGCACGGTGTGGTGTGTCTGATCGCGCTGGGTGTCGCGCTCGGCGGCATGGCGGAGCTCCAGGACAGCGGACACCTGGAATCCGGACCCGCCTTCGCCGTCGCCGGGGCGCAGGGCTGCGCGGCGGTGCTGGCCCTGCGGCGGCCCGTCCCGGCGTGGTGGCTGTCGACGGTGGCCTCAGTGGTGGGCGCCGTCGCGGTGCACGGCCGTCTGGAGCCGGGGCACGCCTTCACCTGGCCCTGGAGCGTGGGCGGGATCGTCGCGCACCTGCTCGTGCTGCTGCTGCTCGCGCTCCGCGTGCACACCCGGGTGTCCGCCGAGGCGCTGGTGGTGACCGCGCTGCTCACCTACCTCCTCCAGGGCGTGTGGGGGGCGGCCCATTACCAGCCCACCGGGGTGATCGCGGTCTGCCTGTACGTGATCGCCGTGGTGCTCGGCATCGCGCTGCGCGGCCGCCGCGAGGCCCGCGCGGAACTCGGCCGGCAGACCACGATCACCGCGGAGGAGCGCGCCCGCCGCACCCTCCTGGAGGAGCGCAACCGCATAGCTCGCGAGCTGCACGACGTGGTCGCGCACCACATGTCGGTGATCTCCATCCAGGCGCAGGTCGCCCTGCACCTGGTGGAGAACCCGTCGCCGGAGCTGAGGGAGAACCTGGACGGCATCCGGAGCAACGCCCTGGAAGCCCTCACCGAACTGCGGCGCGTGCTCGGCGTGCTGCGTTCACAGGATCCCGAGGATCCCTACGGTCTCGGCGAGACCGGCGCGCAATCCGCTCCCGACTCCCCGCAGCCCACCCTCGCCCGCCTCGGCGCCCTGATCGAGAACACCCGCGCCGCCGGACTGGACGTCGTCACCAGCATCGAGGGGAACACGCCCGCCTACGCCCCCGGGGTGGAGCTGTCCGCGTACCGGATCGTGCAGGAGGGGCTCAGCAACGCCCTGCGGCACGCACCCGGTTCGACCGTGCGCGTCGAGATCCACCACTTCCCCGGAGGGCTGTCCATCGAGGTCGTCAACTCCCGCCCGCTGCGGCCCGTCCCGCCCTTGCCGGGCGCCGGCCACGGTCTGCTCGGCATGCGGGAACGGGCGACAATGCTGGGCGGACACGTCAGCGCGACCAGGACCCCTCAGGGCGGCTTCGCGGTGACGGCGTTCCTCCCGAGGGACGGCGCGCCGCAGGGCGCGCCCGCCGACGTGGCACCACCGCTGACCGGAAAAGAGAGCCCATGACGAGCGGCACCATCCGCGTAGTGATCGCCGACGACCAGCAGATGGTCCGCCAGGGCTTCACCGTGCTGCTCAACACCCAGCCCGACATCGAGGTGGTCGGCCAGGCGGTGCACGGCCTGGACGCGGTCGCCAAGGTCGCCGAACTCGCCCCGGACGTCGTCCTGATGGACATCCGCATGCCCGAGCTGGGCGGTATCGAGGCCACCCGCCGTATCACCGGCGCACAGCCCGGCATCAGGGTGCTGGTGCTCACCACCTTCGACCTCGACGAGTACGTGTACGAGGCGCTCAGGGCGGGTGCGTCCGGGTTCCTGCTGAAGGACGCGTCCGCCGACAAGCTCGCCGAGGCGGTACGGGTGGTGGCGGCCGGTGACGCGCTGCTGGCGCCCGGCATCACCCGGCGGCTGATCGCCGAGTTCTCCCGCCTGGACGACCGGCCCCGCGCCCCGCTCAAGGAACGCGTCGGCGGGCTGACCGAGCGCGAGACGGAGGTGCTGGCGCTGATCGCGCAGGGCCTGTCGAACGGGGAGATCGCCGAGCGGCTGGTGGTCGCCGAGCAGACGGTGAAGACGCATGTCGGCCGCATCCTGGTGAAGCTGGGCGTGCGGGACCGCACCCAGGCGGCCGTGTTCGCCTACGAGTCCGGGCTCGTGCGGCCGTCCGGGTACTGACCCGCGCCGCGCCTGGCCGGTACCCGTAGTACCTGAGAGGGACGCCGAAGCACCCTTCTCACTGGTGACGACCGCGCCGCCGTCGCCGCCTACCGTTCTGTACGTGACCGAGACGACCCAGACGCAGCGCACCGCGCCGCCGCCGCAGAGCCCGTATGCCGCGTACAAGCCGAACAGTCCCGAATTCCGGATGGCCATGGGCGTGCTGCGCGGGCTGCGCCAGGACCTGTGCACCCACGCCTTCGCCTACGACCCACTGCCCCGGCTGCGCGGCGACGGCCCCCTGACCAGGCGGCTGCCCGCGCGGATGCGGGAGTACGCGCTCTGGACCCCGCACGCGGTGGTGGTCGCCGCCGCACTGCTGGCCACGCTGATCGCCGGCACCACGGCGGAGGGTTCCGGCGACGACTTCGGCACGGTGTTCAGTGCCTTCCTCGCGCTGACCCCGGTCCTGCTGACGTTGCTCAGGCCCGTCGGCGCCTTCTGGCTCTCCCTCGCCGCCACTCCCCTCTCCGCGCTGTTCGGCGACCAGTGGGACGACTGGCCGTGGCGGGCCGGCAGCTTCGCCTGCCATCTGGCGGTGATGACGGTCGTGGCACTGCGGACGAGACCCCGCGTGGCGGGGTGGATGTGGGCGCTGACAGCCGCGTATGGCTTGATCATGGAGACCACCGATGGGAGCCACTACGCGTCGAACACCGCCCCCATGCTGGTCTTCTCCGCCCTCGTCCTGCTCGCCGTCACGGTCTGGCACATACGCCGCGCGGCCCAGCAGGAGGTGACCGCCCAGCAGACGGTGACCGAACACGAGCGCTCCCGGCGCACCCTGCTGGAGGAGCGCACGACCATCGCCCGCGAGCTGCACGACGTGGTCGCGCACCACATGTCGGTCGTCGCCATCCAGGCCGAGGCCGCCCCTTACCGGGTGGAGAACCCGCCGCCGGAGCTGGAGCGCGCCTTCGTCACGATCCGGGAGAACGCGGTGGCGGCCCTCACCGAACTGCGCCGGGTCCTGGGCGTGGTCCGCGCCGAGGACTACGAGGCCCCCGACGCCCCGCAGCCCACCCTCGCCGACCTGGACGCGCTGCTCGCCAACGTCGCGGACGCGGGCCTGAGCGTCGACAAGACGGTCACCGGAGCGGTGCGCGAGCTGCCACAGGGCGTGGAGTTGTCGGCGTACCGGATCGTGCAGGAGGCGCTGAGCAACACCCTGCGGCACGCGCCCGGGGCGAGCGCCCGCGTCGAGATCGGATACGTCCTGGGCGGGCTGGGCCTGCGCATAGTCAACGGCCCACCGCCCCAGCCGTCCCTGGTCAAACCCTCGCCCGGGGCGGGCCACGGCATCACCGGCATGCGGGAACGGGTGTCCATGCTGAACGGCGAGATGACGGCGGGCGCGGCGGAGGACGGGGGCTACGAGGTGGCGGTGTTCCTGCCGGTGCCCGCGGTGACCGAGGGGGGCGCATGACCATCCGTGTCCTGATCGCGGACGATCAGATGATGGTGCGCGAGGGCTTCTCGGTCCTGCTGAACGCGATGCCGGACATCGAGGTCGTCGGCGAGGCCGTCAACGGACGGGAGGCGGTGGACCGGGTCCGTGAACTCGCCCCCGACGTCGTGCTGATGGACATCCGCATGCCCGAGCTGAACGGTATCGAGGCGACCCGGGAGATCGTCGCGGCGGACGGCACGGCGAAGGTGCTGGTGCTCACCACCTTCGACCTCGACGAGTACGTGTACCAGGCCCTGCGGGCGGGGGCCTCCGGCTTCCTCCTCAAGGACGCCTCGGCACGCCAACTGGCGGACGGCGTCAGGGTGGTGGCCTCCGGTGAGGCGCTGCTGGCCCCCTCGGTGACCAGACGCCTGATCACCGAGTTCTCCAAGCTGTCCGCCGCCCCCCGGCTGGCCCCGGCCGCCCAGGCGGCCTACGGCGACCTGACCGAGCGGGAGACGGAGGTTCTGGTCCTGATCGCACAGGGCCTGTCGAACGTGGAGATCGCCGAACGCCTGGTGGTCGCCGAGTCGACGATCAAGACACATGTGAGCCGGATCCTGGTGAAACTGGGCTTGCGGGACCGCACCCAGGCGGCGGTGTTCGCGTACGAGGCGCGGCTGGTGACACCTGGGTAGTCGCCGGGTGCGCCGGTCGGCAGGCGAGCTCGCACCACACGTACTTGCCCCGGCTCCCGAACCTGGACAACGGCTGCCAGCCCCACAGATCGGAGCAGGACCGGACCAGGGTGAGGCCCCGGCCGTCCTCCGCGCAGGTGAGGTCTTCCAGGTCTCTCGACTGGTCCGGGAACCGAGGTGGTTCCGGGTCCGCGTCCCAGGCGCCGATCCGCAACACCCCGCCCGACCAGCGGACCCGCAGCGCGGCCGGCCCCTTCGTATGGCGCACGGCGTTGGAGACCAGCTCCGCAGCGAGCAGTTCGGCCGTGTCGACCAGGGTGATCAGGCCGTGCAGGGTCAGGATCAGGCGGAGAGCACGGCGGCAGACGGTGACGGCCCGGGGGTCGTTGGGGATGTGGAGCGCGTACTCCCACGGCTCGTTCTCGGGCATGCGGAACTCCGTTCGGCGGGTGGGGGGTTGCGGTCGGCGGGCGGTGGCAGTGCCGCGGCCGTCATGGCAGGACGGGGCGGTGCGCTTCCGGGGTCCCGGGGTGTCGCAGCGTGTGCGTCGCGTCACTGACGGTAGAGGAGAAATTTCTCCTCGCGCAAGCTGTTGCCCTAATCTGGCACCTGAACGTGGCAGCACTGTCGGGGCGTTGGGGAGGGGAGAACGTATGGCGCCGAGGAGCAACCCCACCGCTCGGCAGGTGCGTCTGGGAGCCGAGTTGCGCAAGCTGCGCGAGGCGGCGGGCCTGAAGGCGCGCGAGGTGGCTGCCTCGCTGAACTCGACCTCGGCGCAGATGAGCCAGACGGAAGCGGGCATCTCCGGGGTGAGCGTCGAGCGCGTGCGTCGGCTCGCGGCGCATTACGGCTGTGCGGACGAGGAGTTCGTCGACGCTCTGGCAGCCATGGCGAGCGAGCGCACACGTGGTTGGTGGGACGACTACCGAGGAGTCCTGCCCCAGGTGAACCTGGACGTGGCCGAGGCGGAACATCATGCGGCGTTCCTGCATGAAGTCGTGATCACCTACGTTCCTGGGCTTCTCCAGACCCCGGACTACGCTCGCGCGGTCTTCAGGTACATGCGCCCCGAACTGCCCGAGAGCGAACTCGCTCCTCGCGTGGAGCACCGGATGAGGCGCCGCGTCGTCATCGAGGGCAACGACCCCACCCCTTACGAGACGGTCATCCACGAGTTCGCGCTGCGTATCCGCGTGGCCGACCGCCAGACATCCGTGTCTCAGCTCCGCCTCATCCTGGAGGAGATCGAGAAGGGCCACGCCACCGTGCGGGTCATCCCCGTCGACAGGGAGGGATTCGCCGGTGCTGACGCCTCGATGATGTTCATGGGAGGCCCGGTGCCCAAGCTGGACACGGGGCTGCTCGACGCTCCCACGGGGACTCTGTTCATCGACGCGGAAGCGCATTTGAATCGGCTCCGCACGCTCTTCCGTACGGTGAGGGCATCGTCGCTGGACCCCTCGGAGTCTCGTGACCTCATTCACCGGTTGACGAAGGAACTCTGATGAACTGGCGAAAGTCCAGCTACTCCGGCGGCGGCGAGGGCAACACCTGCGTCGAGATAGCAACCCTCCCCACCCGCACAGCCGTCCGCGACTCAAAGGCCCCCGCCCGCGCCACGCTCTCCTTCGGCGCCGCCTCCTTCGCCGCCCTCATCGACCACCTGAAGGAACACCCCTGGTCAGACAAGGGGGTGCCGGGCTAGCGTCCGCTCATGGCAGCCTTCGATCCGTGGGACCCGGCGTTCCTCGCCGACCCGTACCCCGCCTACGCCGAGCTGCGTGCCCGGGGGCGCGTGCACTACTACGAGCCCACGAACCAGTGGCTGGTTCCCCACCACGCCGACGTGTCCGCGCTGCTGCGCGACCGTCGGCTCGGGCGGACGTACCAGCACCGGTTCACCCACGAGGACTTCGGGCGGACGGCGCCACCGCCGGAGCACGAGCCGTTCCACACGCTCAACGACCACGGGATGCTCGACCTGGAGCCGCCGGACCACACCCGGATCCGGCGTCTGGTGTCGAAGGCGTTCACGCCGCGCACGGTGGAGGGGCTGAAGCCGTACGTGGAAGGGCTGGCCGGTGACCTGGTGTCCGCGCTGGTGGAGGCGGGCGGCGGGGATCTGCTGACGGATGTGGCGGAGCCGCTGCCGGTCGCGGTGATCGCGCAGATGCTGGGCATCCCGGAGGCGGACCGGGCGCCGCTGCGGCCCTGGTCGGCGGACATCTGCGGGATGTACGAGCTGGACCCCCCGCAGGAGGTGGCCGCGAGGGCGGTGCGGGCGTCGGTGGAGTTCTCGGACTACCTGCGGGACCTGATCGCCGAGCGCCGCAAGGAGCCGGGACAGGACCTGATCTCCGGTCTGATCGCGGCGCACGACGAGGGCGACCGGCTGACCGAGCAGGAGATGATCTCGACCTGTGTGCTGCTGCTGAACGCGGGCCACGAGGCGACGGTGAACGCCACGGTCAACGGCTGGTGGGCGCTGTTCCGCCACCCGGACCAGCTGGCGGCGCTGCGGGCGGACCACTCCCTGGTCCCGTCCGCCGTGGAGGAGCTGATGCGCTACGACACCCCGCTCCAGCTCTTCGAACGCTGGGTCCTGGACGACATCGAGGTCGCCGGGACGACGATCCCGCGGGGCACGGAGGTCGCGCTGCTCTTCGGGTCCGCCAACCACGACCCCGAGGTCTTCTCCGATCCCGGGCACCTCGATCTGACCCGCGCGGACAACCCGCACATCTCCTTCAGCGCGGGCATCCACTACTGCATCGGCGCGCCCCTGGCCAGGATCGAACTGGCGGCCTCGATGACCGCTCTGCTGGAGCGGGCGCCCACGCTGGCCCTGGCGGCCGAGCCGCAGCGCAAGCCGAACTTCGTGATCCGGGGGCTGGAGGGCCTACCCGTGACGGTCTGAGGCGTCACCCGGGCCGCCGAGCAGCCGGACGAGCAGCGTGTAGACCAGGACGGGCAGGGCGGCTCCCGCGAGGAACACGGGCGGGAGCTCGGTGACCAGGACGCCGAGGTCCATGCCCTCGTTCTCGAAGCCGCCGCCCAGGTGGATCCGAGTGCGGTCGCTGCTGAGCCACACCAGCGGGGCCGCCACCGCCCCCGCCAGCGACACCACACAGCCTCCGCACGTCACCGCGTCCCGGTTCATGACCGCAGGGACGCGCACCCGCCCCCGCGCGGTTCGCACAGACCGGTCCCCGCTCCCTACCGCTCCTTCGTCTCCTCCAGCACCGTCCGCCCCAGCAGCGCGTACCGGGACGGATCCCGGCGCTTGAGGTACTGGGCGTAGCCGATGCCCGCCGCCGCGACCAGGGCGACCAGCCACGGGGTCGCCTTCAGCACCAGGGAGCCGGATTCCGACCCGGCCGCCACACCCATGTTGGACACCAGCAGGACGACCACCGCGAGCATGGCCACCCCGCCCACCAGCGGGGCGGTGAACGTCCTGAACCAGTGGCGGCTCTCGGGGTGGTGCGAGCGGAAGTACGCCAGTACCGCGAAGGAGCACACGGCCTGCACGACGAGGATCGCCATGGTGCCGAGGATGGCGAGCAGGACGTACGTCCCGGTGTACGGGTCCTTGCCCGCGATCCAGAACCCGGCGAGCAGCACCCCGCTGACGATCGTCTGGACCAGGCCGGCGATGTGCGGGGAGCCGTGTCTGGCGTGGGTGCGGCCGACGGTGTTCTTCAGGGACGGCAGGACGCCCTCGCGGCCGAGCGCGTACATGTACCGGGCGGCGCAGTTGTGGAAGGCCATGCCGCAGGCCAGCGAGCCGGTGATCATCAGCCATTGCATGACGTCGACCGCCCAGTGGCCGACGTACCGCTCGGTGGGGTCGAAGAACATGGCGAGCGGGTTCGCGGAGGAGGCCGCCGCGACGGCCGCCTGCTCGCCGTTGCCGATGATGGCCATCCAGGAGACGAAGACGTAGAAGACGCCCACGCCGAGGACCGAGATCATCGTCGCCTTGGGGATGATCTTCTTCGGGTCGCGGGACTCCTCGCCGTACATCGCGGTCGACTCGAAGCCGACCCACGACCAGAAGGCGAAGAACAGGCCGAGGCCGGCGCTGGTGCCCTGGAAGGCGTTGACCGGGTTGACCGGGCCGAAGGTGAAGCCGTCCGGGCCGCCGCCGTGCAGGGCGACCGAGATCGCCATCGCCGCGAGGATGGTCACCTCGGTGGCGAGCAGCACCACGAGCAGCTTCTCCGCGACCGAGACGCCGAACCAGGTGCCCGTCGCGTTGACCGCGAGCATCACGACGGCGAAGAGCCACCACGGGATGTCGAGGCCCGTCTGGTCGTTGAGGGTGGTCGTCGCGAAGGTCGAGAAGATGCCGATGAGGGCCGGCTCGAAGACGACGTAGGCGAAGGTCGCGAGCAGTCCGGAGGCCAGGCCGACGGTGCGGCCGAGCCCGTAGGAGATGAAGCCGTAGAAGGCGCCGGTGGACGTGATGTGCTTCGCCATCGTGGTGAAGCCGACGGAAAAGATCGCCAGGACGACCATTGCGACGAGGTAGCTCGCCGGGGCGCCGATGCCGTTGCCGGACGACACCATGAAGGGCACGTTGCCCGTCATCGCGGTGATCGGCGCCGCGGTCGCCACAGCCATGAAGACCACGCCGAGCAGGCCGATGGCGTTGGGCTTCAGTCGGTGGACGGTCTTCTCGTCGCCTGTTCCCGCCTCGGGGGCGACGCCCTCCTGCACTGCCATCGGGTGGCCCCTCTCCTTGCCGGTCCATATCCGTACTGGACGGGATCCTGGGCCGCGAATGAGTCAGTCAGCAGGGTCTCGGCGTTAAATGCACGTCAACTAGACCTTTGGAGGCGGGGCGGGGCGAACGTGCGTGTTAACTCTCCGCCGGTCCGTGGACCGGGCCGGAGCGCACCTCGTACGGTCACCCTCATGAGCGCCTACACCTTCACCCTCGGCGGCGAGCGCCACCGCTTCGACACCCTCGCCCGGCTGTTGGCCGCCGCGAGCCCCGAGCGCTCCGGCGACGGGCTGGCCGGCCTCGCCGCGTCGTCCGCGCGGAAGCGGGTCGCCGCCCGCTGGGCGCTGGCCGAGGTGCCGCTCACGGCCTTCCTCACCGAGCCGGTGATCCCCTACGAGACCGACGACGTGACCCGGCTGATCCTCGACACGCACGATCCCGCGGCGTTCGCGCCGGTGGCCGGGATGACGGTCGGCGAACTGCGGGAGTGGCTGCTGTCCCACGCGGCGGACGCGGTGTCGCTGGCCGCGCTGGCTCCCGGGCTGACACCGGAGATGGTCGCGGCCGTGTCCAAGCTGATGGGGAACGCGGACCTGGTCGCCGTGGCGCGGAAAGTGCGGGTCGTGACCGCGTTCCGCTCGACGATCGGCCTGCCGGGCCGGCTGGCCACCCGCCTCCAGCCCAACCACCCCACCGACGACCCGGCGGGCGTGGCCGCGGCACTGCTGGACGGCCTGCTGCTGGGCTCCGGCGACGCGGTGATCGGCATCAACCCGGCGACCGACAGCCCGAAGGCCGTACGCGACCTGCTGGAGTTGCTGGACGGGGTCATCACGCGGTACGCGATCCCGACCCAGTCGTGCGTGCTGTGCCATGTGACGACGAGCGTGGACCTCATGGAACGCGGGGCTCCCGTCGACCTCGTCTTCCAGTCCGTCGCGGGCACGCAGGCGGCGAACGCGTCCTTCGGGGTCACGCTCGGACTGCTCGACGAGGCGCACGAGGCGGCCCGGAAGCTGGACCGCGGCACGGTCGGCGGGAACGTCATGTACTTCGAGACCGGCCAGGGCAGCGCCCTGTCGGCCGGCGCGCACCACGGGGTGGACCAGCAGACGGTCGAGGCCCGGGCGTACGCGGTCGCCCGCCGCTACGACCCCCTGCTGGTGAACACGGTCGTCGGTTTCATCGGCCCCGAGTACCTCTACGACGGCCGGCAGATCCTGCGCGCCGCCCTGGAGGACCACTTCTGCGGCAAGCTGCTCGGCCTGCCGATGGGCCTGGACATCTGCTACACCAACCACGCGGACGCCGACGACGACGACGTGGCCACCATGCTGACGATGCTCGGCGTCGCGGGCGCCTCGTTCGTGATCTGCACGCCGGGCGGCGACGACATCATGCTCAACTACCAGTCGGCCTCCTACCACGACGCGTTGTACCTGCGGGAGGTGCTCGGCCTGCGCCCCGCGCCGGAGTTCGAGGCCTGGCTGGAGTCGATCGGGCTGCTGGACGACCGCGGCGGCATCCGCGAGGTCACGGCCCACCCCCTGACGGCCATCGGACGGGAGCTCGCGGCATGAGCGAACTGGTCACCCACACCGAGGACCTGGCCCTGTGGTCGACGCTGCGGCGTCACACCCAGGCCCGCATCGGCCTCGGCCGGGCCGGTTCCGGCCTGCCCACCCGGCACCGGCTGGAACTCCAGGCCGCGCACGCGGCCGCCCGGGACGCGGTGCACACACCGTTCGACCCGGACGCGGTCGCCGCGGCGCTGCCCGGGACGCCGACGCTACGGGTCCGCAGCGCCGCCCCGGACCGGCTCACCTACCTCCAGCGTCCCGACCTGGGCCGCCGCCTGGACGCCACGGACCGCGCGCATCTGCCGACGGGAACGTGGGACGTGCTCTTCGTGGTCGCCGACGGGCTGTCCAGCCGGGCGGTGCACGAGCACGCGGCGCCGGTGGTGCGGGCCACGACGTCCCGGCTGCCGGCCGGCTGGCGGGTGGCCCCCGTGGTCCTCGCCGGACAGGCCCGGGTGGCCCTCGGCGACGACATCGCCCACGCGATGGGCGCGGCGATGGTGGTCGTCCTGCTCGGGGAGCGGCCCGGCATGTCGGCGGCGGACTCCCTGGGCGCGTATCTCACGTACGGCCCGAAGCCCGGCGTGACGACCGACGCCGACCGCAACTGCCTGTCCAACATCCGGCCCCCGCTGGGGCTGGCCTACGAGGCGGCGGCGGGGAAGCTGGCGGCGCTGATGGGCCGGGCACGGGCGCTGGGGCTGACGGGGGTGGGGCTCAAGGACGAGTCGGACGCGTTGCCGACGGTGGCCCCGGCTCAGACCAGGTAGGGCTTGAGCTGGTCGGTGTCGAGCGTGATGCCGACGGCTTCGGGGAGGGTGACCTTGTCGCCGATCCTCACCGTGTGGATGTCCCGGTATCCGTCCTCCGGGTCGGGCTTGCTGTGCACGACGACGGAGGCGTGCTCGCGGTCGATCAGCAGGTAGACGGGGACCCCGGCTTCGGCGTAGCCGCGGGGCTTCTCCACGCGGTCGCGGTCGTGCGTGTCCGAGTCGTACGAGGTGACCTCGACCGTCATCAGGACGCCGTCCGGGTCGGCCCAGTCGCCCTGGCCGGCGAAGTACCCGACGGGTGCGAGTGCTCCGTCAGGAAGGGCACGGCCGTTACGGTAACCCTCCACTTTCAGGCCCTGGGTCGGGTCGAGGTCGAACTCGGGCCGGGCCGTCCGTCGATGAACTCGAACCTGACGGTCTCGTCCTCGCGCTCGGCGAATGCGGCGATCCGCTCGAACACGTCCACCGACATCTGAGACGACGTGCGCTCTGTCATAACCGTCATGGTGCCTCCCTTCACAGGCGGACACCAGCGTCACCGGAGACAGGTGCGAGGGGCGCGTTCCGGGATGTGATCATCCGAGTGAGTGATCACCAGGTGACGCCACCGGCAACGTCAGTCCCCACGCCCCCTCCCACACCGTCCACGTCCGTCTCCGCACCGGCCCCGACACCGCCGCGTCCGCCCGGTACCGGAAGTCCGGTCCCGACACGGTGATCCGCCGCCCTGTCGCCAGCAGCGGGGTCGCCTCCGCGCCCACCGACAGCGGCCGGGCCTCGACCTCGACCTTCCCCGAGTCACCCGGAGTGACCGACAGGGCCTCCAGCGGCTGGTCCAGGTCCACCAGCGTGACCCCGTCGACCTCCACGCGCAGCCGGGAGGGGCCGGGGGCGGCCGCCGGGGAGGAGGAGCGGGCGGGGCGGGCGGCCACGAGGGTGCGTACGAGGGACTGGCAGGTACGTATCCAGGGGCGGCCGGAGTCGAAGTCGGCGACGTGCCGGCCGGCCTCCGCGGTGTCCTCCGCCCCACCCGTCAGGGGCGGTATCCGCAACGCCCCCAGCACCACCCCGTCGCTCTCGTCGACCAGCAGGTCCATGCGCCGCTCGGCCCCGTCCAGGACGGCCCGGGCCGCGGCCACCGCGCCCGCGGGGATGCCCAGGGAGCGGGCCAGGGCCTGGGCGGCGCCCACCGGCACCACCGACAGCCCGCATCCCGCCAGCTCCCGCCGCCGGTGCAGCAGGGACACCGCCCGGACCAGCGCGCGGTCGTCGCCGATCACCACCGGCCGCCGCGAACCCCGCCGCTCCAGCACCCGGGCGAATTCCTCGGGACTGTCGGGAAGGCAGACCTTCGTATGCGCCGCACCCCCGCTGAGCACGTCTTTCGCGATCCGGACGGCCTCTCCGTCCGTCCGCCGGGCGACCGGATCGATCACCACCAGCAACTGATCGGACGTCGCGAAAGTCGCCACCTCGGTCCTGCCTCGCTTCCTCGGGTAGCATCTTTGTGCAAGAGCCCCTTGCGCTATTGCGCCAGGGGCTTCGTCTATTCCGGGGCATCCGGTCCGACGGGTGGCGGCCGACGAAGGCCGCCGGTGTACGAGGCACGAACTGTGACGCGTACGCCTCCGACCTTGGACATGCCCCGCCCGGAAGGGGTGTACGCGCGTGCCCGCACTTGTGCTGCTCGGTGCTCAGTGGGGTGACGAAGGCAAGGGAAAGGCAACCGACCTGCTCGGTGGCTCGGTGGACTATGTGGTGCGCTACCAGGGCGGCAACAACGCCGGCCACACGGTAGTCGTGGGCGATCAGAAGTACGCCCTCCACCTCCTCCCTTCCGGAATCCTGTCCCCGGGGTGTACCCCGGTCATCGGTAATGGCGTCGTCGTCGATCCGTCGGTCCTGCTCTCCGAGCTGAGCGGACTGAACGAGCGTGGCGTCGACACCTCCAAGCTCCTCATCAGCGGCAACGCTCACATCATCACGCCGTACAACGTCACCGTCGACAAGGTGACGGAACGCTTCCTCGGAAAGCGCAAGATCGGCACCACCGGTCGCGGCATCGGTCCCACCTACGCGGACAAGATCAACCGGGTCGGCATCCGCGTCCAGGACCTGTACGACGAGTCGATCCTCACCCAGAAGGTGGAGGCGGCCCTCGACGTCAAGAACCAGATCCTCACCAAGCTCTACAACCGGCGCGCCATCGCCGTCGACCAGGTGGTCGAGGAGCTGCTGGTGTACGCGGACAAGCTCGCCCCGTACGTCGCCGACACGGTCCTGGTGCTCAACCAGGCCCTGGAGCAGGACAAGGTTGTCCTCTTCGAGGGCGGGCAGGGCACGCTGCTGGACATCGACCACGGGACCTATCCCTTCGTCACGTCCAGCAACCCGACCGCGGGCGGTGCCTGCACGGGTGCCGGTGTCGGTCCGACGAAGATCAGCCGGGTCATCGGCATCCTGAAGGCGTACACCACGCGCGTGGGCGCCGGCCCGTTCCCGACCGAGCTGTTCGACGAGGACGGCGAGGCGCTGCGCCGCATCGGCGGCGAGAAGGGCGTCACGACCGGCCGTGACCGTCGCTGCGGCTGGTTCGACGCGGTCATCGCCCGGTACGCGACCCGTGTGAACGGCCTGACCGACTTCTTCCTCACCAAGCTGGACGTCCTGACCGGCTGGGAGCAGATCCCGGTCTGTGTGGCGTACGAGATCGACGGCGAGCGCGTCGAGGAACTCCCGTACTCGCAGTCCGACTTCCACCACGCGAAGCCGGTCTACGAGATGCTGCCGGGCTGGTCCGAGGACATCTCGAAGGCGAAGTCCTTCTCCGACCTGCCGAAGAACGCCCAGGACTACGTCAAGGCGCTGGAGGAGATGTCCGGCGCCCCGATCTCCGCGATCGGCGTGGGCCCCGGCCGGAACGAGACGATCGAGATCAACTCGTTCGTCTAGTACGGCGGTTCAGCAGGGCTCTCACACGTGTGCCCCCGTCCGGAACCCGGACGGGGGCACACGCCTGTGAAGCCGGACGAGGCCACGAACGGTCACGAACGTGTATGTACCAACCGTATTTGTCGGGCATAGCCTGAAGCCCAGCCACACACGTGCGTCGACCAGAAGAAGGTGAGTGCGATGCGCGTACTGCTCAAGGCGTCGATGGACACGGAGAAGGCCAACGAGGCCATCCGGAACGGGACCCTGGGGAAGCTGATCCAGGAGGCGGTGGAACAGATCAAGCCCGAAGCGGCCTACTTCACCACCGAGAACGGTCAGCGCACCGCCTTCCTGTTCTTCGACATGCAGGACAGCTCCCAGATGCCGGTGATCAGTGAGCCCTTCTTCCTCAACCTGGGTGCCAAGATCTCCTACACCCCGGTGATGAACATGGAGGACGTGCAGAAGGGGCTGTCCCAGCTGGGCCGCTGACCCTCAGCTGAAGATGATCATCGACCCCTGCGCCAGACTCCGCGTCGCCGCCGCGTGCAGCCCCAGCCACACGTGGCGCTCACGGGCGAAGGGGCTGGGATCGTAGGGAGCCGGTACGGCGGGCTCCTCCAGTTCCGTGGGAGCGGCCGGCGGTTCGGGCGGCGCCGGCGGATTGGCCGGATCGATGCCGATGGTCTGGGCCACGAACTCCAGCTCCCGCAGCAGGGTCTGGGAGGAGCCCAACGGCCCGCCCCCGGCGAGGAGATCGTCGTTGGCGAGAGGGTGCGGGAAGTCCACGGGGACGTACGCGCCCGCGTGGTCGTAGTGCCAGACCAGGTGCGACTGCTGGGCCGTCGCCTCGAACATCTCCAGCAACTGCTCGTAGTCGCCGCCCAGTTCGTCCACGGGTGTCACGGGCAGGCCGCACACCTGGAGCAGATAGGCGCGGCGCAGGAAGTGCAGCGCGTCGTAGTCGAAGCCGGCCACCGGGGCGACGTCGCCGGACAGGCCCGGCATGTACTGGTACACCGGCACCGGCGGCAGTCCGGCCTCGGCGAGCACCTTGTTGTATTGCGCGAGTTCCTCGGCGAACGGGTTGTCCGGGGTGTGGCACAACACGTCGACGAGCGGCACCAGCCACAGGTCACAGGCCAAAAGACAGCTCCTCGTCACTCGCGGCGCACGGCATGGGTCGCACGGTGGTCAAGGCAGGGTAATCGGTACGGCACCCGGTCGGCTCCCCCTCTGCGTGGACCCGCCCGGACACGCTGCGCACCCGACGCGCCCCGCCGGCAACGGCCCGGCGCGCCCGGACACAGGGCACCCGGACGCGCCCGCCCCGCCGTGCCCGGCACCGGACACCCGACGCGCTCGCTCCGACGGCCCTGCCTCGACCGACCCGACGCGCCCTGCCCCGGCCGCCTCGTGCAGATCCCTTACCCGGACGCGCCCCGCTCACCCGGACCCCGGGGGGATCCGTCGGGTTTCCGGCCGCCCGGGTTCTGGACCGCTCCGCCGACCGGCCCCAGCTGTTCGATCAGGCTCAGGGAGTGTGTGTTGTACGCGGCGACGATCGAGCGGGCGGTCGCGGTGTCCCGCTGGGCGAGGGCGTCCACCAGTTCGCTGTGCCCGGACCACAGCCGGCCGCGCAGATCGGTCTGCCGGCGCAGGTGCTGCACGGTGCACACCCAGGTCTGCACGCGGAGCCGGTTCAGGAAGTCGGCGAGGTAGGGGTTGCCGAACAGGGAGCTCAGCTCGCGCCAGAAACGCAGGTCGTAGCCGATCAGGATGGTCAGGTCACCGGCACCGGCGGCCCGCTGCGCCTCCTCGCCCCGCCGCCGTACTCCCGCGACGACGGCCGCGGTACGGGGGTCGTCGAGGTTTTGGTAGCCCTTGTGGCCGTTGTCGAGCGCCTGGAACATCCCGTCGGTGACCAGGCTGCGGGCCTCGATCATGCCCCGGAAGTCCTCGACCGAGTACTCGTGCACCCGGAAGCCCCGGTGCTGGTCGGCCTCGAGGAGTCCCTGCGCGGAGAGGTCGACCAGCGCCTCGCGGACCGGAGTCGCGGAGACGCCGTACTGCTCGGCGATCTCCTTCACCGTGAACTCCTGCCCTGCCTGGAGCCGCCCGGCCAGTACCTCGTCGCGAAGCGCGTCGGCGATCTGCTGCCGCAGGGTGCTGCGGGTCACGGCGCCGGTGCCGCTACTGGGCATGGTCCTGACGTCTCCCTCGTCGCGTTCGAATGGCGTGCACGTACGTGTATACGAGCACGCCACCTTACGCGTTCGAGTCTCCCGGTACCCGATCGTCACGCCCGCCTCCGACCGGTGTCCGCGACGGCGCCCGCCGTGGCGTCACCACGGCCCGGCACCCCGCTCACCACCGGGTCGGCCCACCGGTCAGCGGGTGTACTCGTCCGCCACCGACAGCGCCGCGTCCAGCACCGCCAGCCCTTCCTTCAGCTCCGCCTCGCCCACGTTGCACGGCGGCACGACATGCGTCCGGTTCATGTTGATGAACGGCCACAGGCCGCCCGCCTTCGCGGCGGAGCCGAACGCGGCCATCGGCGCGTTCGCCTCACCCGCCGCGTTGTACGGCACGAGCGGCTCCCGGGTCTCCCGGTCCCGCACCAGCTCCAGGGCCCAGAACATCCCGACACCGCGCACCTCGCCCACCGACGGATGCCGCTCGGCCAGCTCCCGCAGCGCGGGTCCGACGATGTCCGCCCCGAGCCGGGCCGCGTTCTCGACGACCCCCTCCTCGGCCATCACGCCGATCGTCGCGACCGCCGCCGCGCACGCCAGCGGATGCCCCGAGTACGTCAGCCCGCCCGGGTACGGCCGCTTCGCGAACGTCTCCGCGATCGCCCCGGAGACGGCGACCCCGCCGAGCGGCACGTACCCGGAGTTCACGCCCTTGGCGAAGGTCATCAGGTCCGGTACGACGTCGAACAGGTCGGCCGCGAACCACTCACCGGTCCGCCCGAACCCGGCCATCACCTCGTCCAGGACGAAGACGATCCCGTACTTGTCGCAGATCTCGCGGACCCCGGCGAGATAGCCGGGCGGCGGGACCATGATCCCGGCCGTCCCCGGGATCGTCTCCAGGATGACCGCGGCGACCGTCGCCGGGCCCTCGAAGGCGATCGTCGTCTCCAGGTGCTCCAGCGCCCGCGCGCACTCCTGCTCCTCGGTCTCGGCGTAGAAGCGGGAGCGGTACAGGTAGGGCGCCCAGAAGTGCACGACCCCGGCCGCGGCGCCGTCGGAGGCCCAGCGGCGCGGGTCGCCGGTGATGTTCACGGCCTGCTGCGTACCGCCGTGGTAGGAGCGGTACGTCGACAGCACCTTCGGGCGCCCGGTGTGCAGCCGTGCCATCCGCACGGCGTGCTCCACGGCGTCGGCCCCGCCGTTGGTGAAGAAGATCTTGTCCAGGTCGCCGGGTGTCCGCTCGGCGATCAGCCGTGCCGCCTCCGACCGCGCCTCGATCGCGAACGCGGGCGCGAACGTGGTCATGCGCGCGGCCTGTTCCTGTATCGCCGCGACGACCTTCGGGTGCTGGTAGCCGATGTTCGTGTAGACGAGCCCGCTGGAGAAGTCGAGGTACCGCTTGCCGTCGTAGTCCCAGAAGTACGGCCCCTCGGCGCCGGCGACGGCGAGCGGGTCGATGAGCTCCTGGGCGGACCAGGAGTGGAACACGTGCGCACGGTCGGCGGCCTTCACGGCGGCGCCGGCCTCGGGGTCTGGCTGAGGGGTCATGGGCCGAGGGTAGGGGCCCGCGACACGGAGTCGGTATCGGCGTCCTGTCTGTGGACGGGGACTTTCCGCGACAGGTTGTCGAAGGAGGAGCCGCGATGATGCATTGACAGTCTCCTGTCTAAATGACAGGATGTTGTCATCGTTGACGGTCGGTGGAACGGTCCCAGGAGGCACCCATGAGCCGCAAGCCCGTGCATCTCGCCGTGTACGACACCTACGCCGACTGGGAGACCGGTCACGCGACGGCCTACCTGGCCCGCGCCGGGTACGAGGTCCGGACGGTGGGGCCCACCCGGGAGCCGGTGGTCAGCATCGGCGGTCTGCGCGTCCAGCCCGACCTGGCCCTGGACGACGTGGACCCGGACGGCAGCGCCCTGCTGATCCTCCCCGGCGCCGACCTGTGGGACGTGTCCGACGACCTCGCCCCCTTCGCCCGCCGGGCCCGCGCCTTCCTGGACGCCGGTGTGCCGGTCGCCGCGATCTGCGGGGCCACCGCCGGGCTCGCCCGGGAGGGCCTGCTCGACGACCGGGAGCACACCAGCGCGGTCTCCTTCTACCTGGCCGCGACCGGCTACGGCGGCGGCGAGCGGTACGTCGACACGGACGCCGTGACCGACCGCGGCCTGGTCACCGCCGGTCCCACCGAGCCCGTCGCCTTCGCCCGGGAGGTCCTCCGGCTCCTCGGGGTGTACGAGGGCGAGGTGCTGGACGCCTGGTACCGGCTGTTCCACGACTCCGACCCGGAGGCGTACGCCGTACTGGAGAAGGCGGAGACGGGGCGGTGAGCCGGGAGCGGCAGGACCTGCTCAGCCGCAGCGCGCTCGGGGTCTTCCGGCTGAACGGCCAGTTCCTCGCGGTCGCCGAGGAACTGGCGAAGCCCGCCGGGCTGACCGCCGCCTGGTGGCAGGTGCTCGGCGCGGTGCTCGGCGAGCCGCTGCCGGTGTCCGGCATCGCCCGCGCGATGGGCATCACCCGGCAGAGCGTGCAGCGCGTCGCCGACCTGCTGGTGGACAAGGGCCTGGCCGAGTACCGGGCCAACCCGGCGCACCGGCGGGCCAAGCTCCTCGCGCCCACGGCGGACGGACGGGCGGCCGTCGCCCGCGTCGACCCCGGGCACGCGGCCTTCGCCGACCGGCTGGCGCGGGCGTACGGGGACGACACCGCACTCGCGGACGCCGTACGGGTCCTGGAACGGCTGTCCCAGGTGCTCGAACAGGTGGGCCCGCCTGTTACGGAACCGTAGACAGGGCCCGACTCGCCGCGCACCGGCCCCGCACTATCCTCGGTCTGTTGCTCACGGGCGGGGGGAAGGCGGCGGGCGATGGAGAAACTGGGGCTCGGGGACCCACAACGGATCGGTTCGTACCGGCTGCTGGCGCGGCTCGGCGCCGGCGGGATGGGCCAGGTGTACGTCGCCCGGTCCGACCGGGGGCGCACGGTCGCCGTCAAACTCGTACGGGAGGAACTGGCCGCGCAGGACGAGTTCCGGGCCCGCTTCCGGCAGGAGGTGCGGGCCGCGCGGCAGGTCGGCGGGTACTGGACGGCGCCGGTGCTGGACGCGGACACCGAGGCCCCGGTGCCGTGGGTGGCCACGGGGTACGTCGCCGGGCCCAGCCTCCAGCAGATCGTCGGCCACGACCACGGCGCCCTGCCCGAACGCACGGTCCGCATCCTCGCGGTCGGGCTCGCGCACGCGCTGAAGGACGTCCACGCCGCCGGGATCGTCCACCGCGACCTCAAGCCGTCCAACGTGCTGCTGACCATCGACGGCCCCCGGGTCATCGACTTCGGCATCGCGCGGGCCCTGGAGACGGTCACCGACGGGGGCCTCACCAGGACCGGCGCGCTGGTCGGCTCGCCGGGGTTCATGGCCCCGGAGCAGGTGCGGGGGGACCGGATCACCCCTGCCTGCGACGTCTTCTGCCTCGGCTCGGTGCTGGCCTACGCCGCCACGGGCAAGCTCCCCTTCGGCACCGCCAACAGCGGTGTGCACGCCCTGATGTTCCGCATCGCCCAGGAGGAACCCGACCTGGCGGGCGTCCCCGAGAGCATCGCCGATCTCGTCCGCGAATGTCTGCGGAAGGTCCCCGAAGCCCGGCCGACGCTCGACAGCATCCTTCAGCGCACGGGCGCCGAGGACACCGTCGCCGGGGGACGATCGCGGGATCCGTGGCTGCCGGGCGAACTGGTGGCCCAACTGGGGCGGCACGCGGTGCGGTTGCTGGACACGGAGGATCCGGAGGGGGCGGGGACCGGGGCGGGCCCGGGCGCGGGGACGTCACAGGCGGCCGCGGCCGGTCAGCCAGGTTCCGCCGGGCGGCCGCCGGCCGAGGCGCGGACCCCTGTCCCGGCGCAGGCGGACGGCCCACACGGCGCCGGGCAGGCGGGCGCCGGACAGGCGGGCGCCACCGGCCTCCCGGGCGACGCCTCCGGAGGGCCGGCCGGCGGGGCGGCAGGACCCGCGCCCGGACCTTCGCACGGCGCCTCGCCCGGCACCGACGCCGTGAGGGGCCCGGCTCCCGGCGCCCCCGCCGCCCTCGGGGTCACGCCGGGTGCCGCCCCCGGACCTTCCTCCGCCGCCGCGGGCCCCCTCCCGGGGCCCGGGCTCGCCGCCTCGCCCGAGCACGGCGCCGCCGGTGACGAGTCCGCCCCCGCCATGCCTCCCGGTCCGCCCGTGCCGGGGCAGCCGGGCAGCGGGGCGCGGACGGACCACCTGCCGACGGTCGTCGCCGGGCAGGGCGTCCAGACACCTCCGCCGGGAAGCGCGGGAGGCGCGGGACGCCCGGGAGACCCCAAAGGTCCGGGCGGCCCCGGACACCCCGGCGCCCCGCCCTCGCCCCCGACCCCCACCGCCTTCGCCGACGGCGCTCCGGGCAGCGCGCCCGCCCATCCCGCCTACGGCTACCCGCAGCAACACCCGCAGCCCTCGGCGTACGGCCACCCGCGGCAGCCCGGCGCCTGGCCGACCGGCCCCGGTGCGCAGGGCACCACCCCGCCGTACCAACAGCACGGCACCGCCTCGCCGTACGTCCAGTACGACGGCCCGGGCCGGACGCCGCCCTACGGCCCGCCCACCGTCCTCGCCCCGCCCTACGGCCCCACCGCCCCGCAGGACCCCCGGAGGAACTCCCGCTCCACCGCCGTACTCGTGCTCGTCGCCCTGGTCGTCGCGCTGCTCGCCGGCGGCTCGGTCTTCGCCGTGATGAACGGCGGCGGCGAGGACCAGGCGGACGGCACGTCCGGTCCGTCCCCCTCCGTGTCCGCCTCCACGACCCCGGGCCCGCCCACGCCCGACCCGACGACTCCCGGCCCCTCGCCGTCGACCACCTCCGCACCGCCGGCGGACGGCGCGATCCCGGCCGGCTACCTGGGCACCTGGGCCGCCACCATCGACAACGCAGACGGCCGCCACACCCGCTCCCTCACCCTCCAGCAGGGCGAGGCGGGCGACGCGGTGCTGTCCCTCGTCGCCGACGGGCCCACCGCCGACGGCACCTACCACTGCGTGTTCCAGGCCGAGTTGGTCGACGTGGCGGACGGGTCGGGGGCGTTGCGGATCGGCCCGTCCACCGTGACGGACGGTCAGCCCCGTTCGTCCTGTTCACCGGGCGCGGCGAGCGAGGTCACCCTGCTGCCGGACGGCAGCCTCCAGCGCACCAACACCGGCACGGACGAGAAGCTCACGTACACCCGGCGGTGACCGAGGCGCGCGGTCGGCGGTCCACCACCCGTCACCCGGGGGCCTCGACGCCGACACCCGCCCCGGTCACCTGGGCTCGGGCGGCCGCTGCCGGGGCATGTTCGGCCGCGATCCGTTGCCGGGCGGCAGGGAGAACCGGCCCTGGCCGCCCGCCCCCGAGTCCTGCCGCTGCCCCCCGACCCCCACCGACTGGATCCCCAGCGGCGCCGCCCCGGTCCGGAACTCCACCATCCAGTCCGCCGTCTCCGTCCGGACCAGCTCCGTCACGTCCTCGGAGAACCTGCGCAGCACACCGAGACACCGGTCCGCCGCCTCGCTCGCCGTGCCGTCGGCAGGCCCCAGCACCTCCCGCACGCTCTCCGAGGCCCAGTCGAACTGGAGCACCTGGAGCCGCCGCTGCACCGCCTGCGCGGTCGCCACGTCCCTTATCCATCCCGACGTCACCCCGAAGAACCGGTCCCCGGCGACACACGACACTCCCAGCAGCAGCGCCAGATACCCCCAGGGCGCGACCCCGCCCACCACACCCGTCATGTCCAGCAGGGGAAGCGCGGCCCCCGCCACCGCACCGCCCGCCGCGCCCACCCGCAGCACCCGTGCCCCGCGCCGCTTCCACACGCGGTCCGCGAGATACCAGGAGGCGGTCTCCAGGGCCCCGCGCTCCACCCACCGGTACAACTCGTCCAGCCGCTCGGCGGGCGCGCCCCAGTCGCCGAGCGGAAACACCCGTCCCGTCAGATCGCCCGGCCGCAGTCCGGCCGCCCCCTCGCCCCGCCCGTCCTGAGGCGGACCCTCGGGCTGCATCTCCGGCTGACCCACCCGGCACTCCCTACCTGATCCCGAACGAGCACGACCTGTCACATCCGTGACGCGTGATGCTCATGCTGATACCGATGCGCCGAGTCCTTCCTACCGCCCAATGGGTGGCGAAGGCGTAGCTTTCACCTCTTTTCCGCCCGGAAGAGGCCCTTGATCAGGTATAGGGTTCCGGTCCACTCACTCGAAAGAGTGCTGGGGCGACGGCCGCGAGGACCACGTAGGCTCGTGCTGAACGGGAAAACCCGTACCGACCAAGGAGAGCTGATCGTGATCCCCGGTGGTGGCCAGCCCAACATGCAGCAGCTGCTGCAGCAGGCCCAGAAGATGCAGCAGGACCTGGCGAACGCCCAGGAGGAACTCGCCAGGACCGAGGTGGACGGCCAGGCCGGCGGCGGCCTGGTGAAGGCCACGGTCACCGGCGCCGGCGAGCTGCGCGCGCTGAAGATCGACCCGAAGGCGGTGGACCCGGAGGACACCGAGACCCTCGCCGACCTGGTGGTCGCGGCCGTCCAGGCGGCCAACGAGAACGCGCAGGCCCTCCAGCAGCAGAAACTCGGCCCGCTGGCCCAGGGGCTGGGCGGCGGCAGCGGCATCCCCGGCCTGCCGTTCTGATCCCTCCCGATCCGTGGCCTGGCCTGCCTATCTAAGACGGGCACCGGCCAACTACCGTACGCACAGAAGGATCCTCGACAAGCAGGAAGGACGGGCAGTCCGTTGTACGAAGGCGTGGTCCAGGACCTCATCGACGAGCTGGGGCGGCTGCCCGGCGTCGGTCCCAAGAGCGCGCAGCGGATCGCCTTCCACATCCTGCAGGCGGAACCGACGGACGTACGGCGGCTCGCGCAGTGCCTGATGGAGGTCAAGGCGAAGGTCCGCTTCTGCGCGACCTGCGGCAACGTGGCACAGGAGGAACTGTGCAACATCTGCCGTGACCCCCGCCGCGACCTCTCGGTGATCTGCGTGGTCGAGGAGCCGAAGGACGTCGTGGCCATCGAGCGCACCCGCGAGTTCCGCGGCAAGTACCACGTCCTGGGCGGCGCGATCAGCCCGATCGAGGGTGTGGGCCCCGACGACCTCCGGATCAGGGAACTGCTGGCGCGCCTGGCCGACGGCACGGTCACCGAGCTGATCCTCGCCACGGACCCGAATCTCGAAGGCGAGGCGACGGCCACGTACCTCGCCCGCATGATCAAGCCCATGGGCCTCAGGGTCACCCGCCTGGCCAGCGGCCTCCCGGTGGGTGGCGACCTGGAGTACGCGGACGAGGTGACCCTCGGCCGCGCCTTCGAGGGGAGACGACTCCTAGATGTCTGACGCCAAGCTGCACGTGACCAGCCACGACCCGGACGACTTCGCGGTCCAGATCGCGGACCAGGTGGAGAGCTTCCTGGTGGCCGTCACGGAGGTGGCGAAGGGCGACGAGCCGGACTCGGCGGTCCCCTTCCTCCTTCTGGAGGTCTCCCAGATCCTCCTGGCCGGCGGCCGTCTGGGCGCCCACGAGGACATCCTCCCCGACGAGCGCTACGAGCCCGACCTGGGCCCGGAGGCCGACGTGGACGACCTGCGGGAGAACCTCGCCCGCCTCCTGGAGCCGATCGACGTCTACTCGGAGGTCTTCGACCCCTACGAGCCCCGCAAGGCGCCGGTCCCGGCCCGGATCTCCGACGACCTGGCCGACGTCATCGCCGACCTCCGCCACGGCATGGCGCACTACCGCGCCGGCCGCACCACGGAGGCCCTGTGGTGGTGGCAGTTCTCCTACTTCTCCAACTGGGGCTCGACGGCGTCGGCGACCCTGCGCGCGTTGCAGTCGATCGTGGCGCACGTCCGCCTGAACCAGCCCCTGGCCGAACTCGACGGCCTGGACACGGACCAGAGCGTGGGTGACGACACCCTGGAGTTCGAGGCGGGCCGGGTGATGGCGGAGGAGATCGGCGGACCGCTGGGGATGCGTCCGGTGAAGTAGGCGGCTGCCCCTCTCGCGGTCGGAACGCCACAGAACGTCAATTGGGTCCATCCTGTCTCCCCGCTGTACGTCGGCTGCACGGGCCCTAACCAGCGGAAAGCGAGTCTGGAGTCACTCCCCACCGCCCGCCTCACAGCGAAGGCGGAGGGGAAACACCTCCCCCTCGAACCGCAGGAGACAGCGATGACCCGTCGTTCCATATCCCGGCGCGCAGCCGTCGTCACCGCCACCGCCCTGGTCGCCGTGGCCACCGTCACCGCCGGGGTGAGCCTGGCCGGCCAGGACTCCCCGCAGCGGGCGAGCAAGGCGCGGATCGCCGGGCTGTTCGACACCTGGAACGCCGCCCTGCAGACCGGTGACTCGCGGAAGGTGGCCGACCTGTACGCGAAGGACGCGGTCCTGCTGCCCACCGTCTCCAACCAGATCCGCACCGACCGCGCCGAGATCGTCGACTACTTCGACCACTTCCTTCAGAACAAGCCGGTCGGCAAGAAGGTCGAGACGATCGTCACCGTCCTCGACGACAACTCCGCGGTCGACACCGGCGTGTACGAGTTCACGCTCACCGACCACGACACCGGTGAGCAGCGCGTGGTCAAGGCCCGCTACACGTACACGTACGAGAAGATCGACGGCGCGTGGCTGATCTTCAACCACCACTCCTCGGCGATGCCCGAGGGCTGACCCTCAGCCGGCGCTCCTGGGCGCGGCGCGCAGGCGGATCTCCACGCACAGGCCGCCGCCGGGGGCGTCCCGGAGCGACACGGTCCCGCCGTCGTCCGTCACCAGCTGCCTGACGACCGCGAGGCCGAGACCGGAGCCGGAGCGGCCGGTCAGGCCCTGGCCGCGCCAGAAGCGGTCGAAGGCACGGGACTTGTCGGCGTCCGACATGCCGGGACCCTCGTCCAGCACCGACAGCACCACCTCGTCGCCCCGCGCCTCGGCCCGGACGGTGATCGTCCCGCCGTCCGGTGAGACCTCCAGGGCGTTCGAGAACACGTTGTCGAGCACCTGGTCCAGGGCGCCCGGGCTGGCCATCACCAGCAGCCGGCCGTCGATGCTCTCCCTGAGCGCGATGGTGACCCCGCGCTCGTCGGCGGCCGGCCTCCACACCGTCAGACGCTCGTCCACGATGTCCCGCACGGGCAGCGGCTCCGCCGCCGTCACCTTCGCCTCGGCCCGCGCCAGCACCAGCAGGCCGTTGACCAGCCGGCTCATCCGGACCACCTCGGCGGTCGCCTGCTCCACGTCCTCCCGGACGAACTCGTCGTCCACGCCGTCCGCGATGTTGTCCAGCGACAGGCGCAACGCGGTGAGCGGGGTACGGAGCTGGTGGGAGGCGTCCGCCACGAAGATGCGCTGGGAGGCGACCAGCGTGTCCAGGCGTTCCGCGCCCTGGTTGAGGGTGCGGGCCAGCGTCTGCGTCTCGGGCGGGCCCGTCACCGGCGACCGCGCGGTCAGATCGCCGTCGCTGAACTTGCTGGCCATGGCGTTGAGTTCGCGCAGCGGGGCGGTGATCCGGCGGGCGGCGAACGCGCCGATCGCGGCGGCCGCGGCCAGCACCAGCACGGCCAGGCCCGCCCGGAAGCCCCAGATCTGCCAGAACCTCGCGGTCATGTCCGACGTCCCGTACACGATCCGTACGGCGCCGACGACCGGGCTCCGGCGGGAGTCCTGGCCGGCCGTCCGCTCGCGCGCGGGAACGGTGACCACCAGCTGCCGGCCCCAGATGAAGTCCGTGCCCCAGTCGGAGGTGGGGGTGCCGTCCTCCAGGGCGCGGGTCAGGGCCGCGTCCCTCCGGGGCCGGGGCAGGTCCGGTGCGCAGCCGCCGGCGGCGGTCGCCTGCACCGAGCCGGGCGTCTCGCTGGTGTACGCCCTCGCCATCTGCTCCAGGGCGTCGCACGAGATGGTGTCGTCGTTGCCGAGCAGCAGCGCCATGGTGGCGGCCTCGCGCCGGACGGACACCGCGGTGTCGTCCCGCAGCTGCTGGGTGAGCGTGAACGCGACCGGCACCGTGAACAGGAAGATGGCGACCGCGACGAGCAGGATGTAGCTGCGGATCAGCTGGCGGTTCATGGGGAGCCGGTACCGCCGTCGGCGTCGATCTCCAGCCGGAAGCCGACCCCGCGCACCGCCTCGATCGTGATCGCGCCCCGCAGCTTCCGCCGCAGCGCCGCCACATGCACGTCCAGCGTCTTGGTCGGGCCGAACCAGTTCGCGTCCCAGACCGCCTCCATGATCTGCTCGCGCGACATCAGGGCGCCCGGCTCCTCGGTGAGGAAGGCCAGCAGGTCGTACTCCTTGGGCGTCAGGGCCACCTCCTCGCCGTCCAGGCGCACCCGGGCGGCCTTGCGGTCGACGGTGAGGCGCGGGCCGTACCGGTCCGGCCCGTTCTCCGAGGGCGTCCGCGGCTGCGCGCGGCGCATCACCGCTCTTATGCGCGCGATGACCTCGCGGACGCCGAACGGCTTGGAGACGTAGTCGTCGGCGCCCAGCTCCAGGCCCACCACCCGGTCCGTCTCGTCGCTGCGCGCGCTGATCACGATGATCGGGACGTCACCGCGCTCGCGCAGTGCCCGGCAGACGTCGAGGCCGTCGGTGTCGGGCAGGCCGAGGTCGAGGAGCACGACGTCGTAGGGCTCGGGGTGGGCCAGCGCGGCGGCGCCCGTGCCGACCCAGTCGACCTCGAAGCCGTAGCGGGTCAGACCGCGCCGCAGGGACTGGGCGACGGGCTCGTCGTCTTCCACGAGAAGTACGTGCACATGGCGAACCCTAGTGCTGGAAACCCGATGCACAGCTGTCACCTGTGACGCGTGGCACTTTTCCGGGGCGTCGGGGATGGGCATGGGCTGACCTGGGCGCCGGTCTCAGCATGCGGTACCGCGGAGGCGGATTTCGGGCGCTCGATAGACTGAGCCGACCGCACCACATATGCGTATGTGTGGACTGCGAACACACAGACTGACTGAGCGAGGAGCGCACGTGGGCCTTGTCGTGCAGAAGTACGGAGGCTCCTCCGTAGCCGATGCCGAGGGCATCAAGCGCGTCGCCAAGCGGATCGTGGAAGCGAAGAAGAACGGCCACCAGGTGGTCGTCGTCGTTTCCGCGATGGGCGACACGACGGACGAGCTGATCGATCTCGCCGAGCAGGTGTCTCCGATGCCTGCCGGGCGTGAGTTCGACATGCTGCTGACCGCCGGAGAGCGTATCTCCATGGCGTTGCTGGCCATGGCGATCAAAAACCTGGGCCACGAGGCGCAGTCGTTCACCGGCAGCCAGGCGGGGGTCATCACCGACTCGGTCCACAACAAGGCGCGGATCATCGACGTCACGCCGGGCCGTATCCGCACCGCGCTGGACGAGGGCAACATCGCCATCGTCGCCGGTTTCCAGGGAGTCAGCCAGGACAAGAAGGACATCACCACGCTCGGCCGCGGCGGCTCCGACACCACCGCCGTCGCGCTGGCCGCCGCCCTCGACGCCGAGGTGTGCGAGATCTACACCGACGTCGACGGCGTGTTCACCGCCGACCCGCGGGTGGTGAAGAAGGCGAAGAAGATCGACTGGATCTCCTTCGAGGACATGCTGGAGCTCGCCGCCTCCGGCTCCAAGGTGCTGCTCCACCGCTGTGTGGAGTACGCGCGCCGCTACAACATCCCGATCCACGTCCGCTCGTCCTTCAGCGGGCTCCAGGGCACGTGGGTCAGCAGTGAGCCGATCGAGCAAGGGGAACAGAAGGTGGAGCAGGCCATCATCTCCGGTGTCGCGCACGACACCTCCGAGGCCAAGGTCACGGTCGTCGGTGTCCCCGACAAGCCGGGCGAGGCCGCCGCCATCTTCCGCACCATCGCCGATGCCGAGATCAACATCGACATGGTCGTGCAGAACGTGTCCGCCGCCTCCACGGGCCTGACGGACATCTCCTTCACCCTGCCGAAGACCGAGGGCCGCAAGGCCATCGACGCCCTGGAGAAGAACAAGGCCGGCATCGGCTTCGACTCGCTGCGCTACGACGACCAGATCGGCAAGATCTCCCTGGTCGGCGCGGGCATGAAGACCAATCCGGGCGTCACCGCCTCCTTCTTCGAGGCGCTGAGCGACGCCGGGGTGAACATCGAGCTGATCTCGACCTCCGAGATCCGCATCTCGGTGGTCACCCGGGCCGACGACGTGACCGAGGCCGTGCAGGCGGTCCACTCCGCCTTCGGGCTCGACTCCGACAGCGACGAGGCCGTCGTCTACGGAGGCACAGGCCGCTGATGTCCGGTCGCACCGGGCGGACCGTCCCCTCTCCCGGCTCCGCCCGGGCGGGGGGACCTCCGCGTCCGACACTCGCGGTCGTGGGCGCGACCGGGGCCGTGGGCGCGGTCATGCTCCAGATCCTGTCCCAGCACGCCGACATCTGGGGTGAGATCCGGCTGATCGCCTCGCCGCGTTCGGCGGGCCGCAAGCTGGCCGTGCGCGGTGAGCAGGTCGAGGTGGTGGCGCTCACCGAGGAGGCCTTCGACGGGGTCCAGGTGGCCATGTTCGACGTCCCCGACGACATCGCCGCCCGGTGGGCGCCGATCGCCGCCGCCAAGGGCGTGGTCGTGGTGGACAACTCCGCCGCCTTCCGGATGGACCCGGACGTCCCCCTGGTCGTCCCCGAGGTCAATGCCCACAAGGTCCGGGCCAGGCCGCGGGGCATCATCGCCAACCCCAACTGCACGACCCTCTCCATGATCGTGGCCCTGGGCGCGCTGCACGCCGAGTTCGGGCTGCGCGAGCTGGTCGTCTCGTCCTACCAGGCGGTGAGCGGGGTCGGCCGCGCCGGCATCGAGACACTGCGGCAGCAGCTGTCCCTGGTCGCGGGCACGGAACTGGGGACCAGCCCCGGCGACGTGCGGCGGGCCGTCGGCGACAACACCGGGCCGTTCCCCGAGCCGGTCGCGCTGAACGTCGTCCCGTGGGCCGGAACACCGCGCGAGGACGGCTGGTCGTCCGAGGAGATGAAGGTCCGCGACGAGTCCCGCAAGATCCTCGGCCTGCCCAGGCTGCCCATCGCGGTGACCTGTGTGCGGGTACCGGTGATCACCACCCACTCGCTGACCGTGCACGCCCGCTTCGAGGACGAGGTCACCGTCCGCAAGGCGCGGGAGATCCTCGCCACGGCCCCCGGGGTCGTCCTGTTCGACGATCCGGCGGCGGGGGAGTACCCCACGCCCGCGGACGTCGTGGGCACGGATCCGACCTGGGTGGGCCGGGTGCGCAGGGCGCTGGACGACCCCACGGCGCTCGAACTCTTCGTGTGCGGAGACAACCTGCGCAAAGGCTCCGCCCTCAACACCGCGCAGATCGCGGAGCTGGTCGCGGCGGAGTTCCGCTGACGGCGGGTGATGAAAGCGCGCTCCCGAACGCTGGGTGTAAGGAGCGACACGTGGTGCGCCCAGCGGTTTCCGCCGGAAAACTCCTGGATGAAACCGCATTCATTTGTAGGATCTGTGTGAGACATGGGGTCCGGACGATGGTCCGGGCTGCTTGAACCGGGCCTGCCCGGCGTTCGAAGATTTGCCTCCCCGCCTTCCGCAACCGTGCGGAGGGCGGGGAGCGTCTTTGCGGACGCCCTTTCAGGGGGCGCGGGATGCTTCACGGGGCGTGGGGACGCTCCGGTCATTCAGGACACAGGGGAAGAGCGGGTAGGGCATGAGCGCGTTTGACGCACGGTCAGTTGTGCTGCCTGACAGAAGACGGACGATCGCGTACAACCCTGACGGGGGGAAGCGTGTCCAACTGGCGTGGCAGAGGTACTGGACTTCATCGCGGCCCCGCGCGGCTCGGCCCTACGGCCCCGCCCCGCGGCCCTACGACCCCGCATGCCCGGTGGCATGCCGGTGATCGCGCCCATGCCCGCGGCGCGGCCCGCCCGGATACCGAGCCAGCGTGACGGAGCCGAGTTCGCCGACGACGCGGTGGCGGCCGGGACCACCGTCGACCACCTCACCGAGACCTATCGCGCCCACTACCGCTCGCTCCTGGGCCTGGCGGCGCTGCTCCTCGACGACACCGCCTCCTGCGAGGACGTCGTCCAGGAGGCCTTCATCCGCGTCCACTCGGCGCGCAAACGGGTCCGTGACCCGGAGAAGACGCTGGCGTACCTGCGCCAGACGGTCGTCAACCTGTCCCGCTCGGCCCTGCGCCGCCGCATCCTCGGCCTGAAGCTGCTGTCCAAGCCGATGCCCGACATGGCGAGCGCCGAGGAGGGCGCGTACGACCAGCTGGAGCGGGACTCCCTGATCAAGGCGATGAAGGGCCTACAGCGCCGCCAGCGCGAGGTCCTGGTCCTGCGCTACTTCGCGGACATGACCGAGGCGCAGGTCGCCGAGACCCTCGGGATATCACTGGGCTCCGTCAAGGCGTACGGCTCGCGCGGCATCGCGGCTCTGCGGGTCGCGATGGAGGCGCCGGCATGAGCCGTGACCAGGACGGGCGGCGTCATCTGCACGTCCCCCATGAGCCCTACGCGGCGCGCGAGCCGGGGACGACCGAGCAACAGCCGAAGCAATCGCACACTGGGAACGGAACTGTGAACCACGGCCTCGACGACCAGAGCCCGACCGGGCTCGACTCGGACGAGCTGGCACTGCGCAACCTGCTGCACCAGGCGGTCCAGGAGGTCGAGCCGCGCGACGGCACGCTGGACCACCTGCGCAAGGCGGTCCCCGCGCGACGGGCACGCAAGCGGCAGGCCGTCGTCGGCATGGCCGCGGCCGCCCTCTTCATCGGCACCGCGATCCCGGCCCTGTGGCACGTCTCCGGCTCCCCCGGCCTGGGCGCCGACCCCTCCATCGCGGGGCACGGCTCGCAGGCGCAGGGCGGTGCCGGTGAGGGGAAGGGCCCGGACGGCGGTGAGAGCGCGCCCGGCGACGCCCCGGACAAGACCCGGGACAAGGAAGAGGCGGCGGAGCAGGAGGCCGAGAAGGACAAGGCCACGGGCAGCGGAACCGGCTCCAGCGGCGACTCCGACACACCGTCCACCAGCGCGGCGGGCACCCCGGTGTGCACGGCCGCCGAGATCGGCTCGCCCACCCAGGCCGTCAACGGCCCCGACTCCCTGGGCGCGGTCTACGGCACCTTCCGCTTCACCAACGTCTCGGGCGCGAGCTGTACGGTCAGCGGCCCCGGCACGGTCTCGCCGACCCCGCTGGGCGCGGCGGACGCCACCAAGATCAGTACGGTCCGGCACGTCGCCGGGGACGCGGCGACGGGCCTGCCCGACCCGTCCCTGGAGATGGCCTCCCTGCTGCTCGAGCCGGGTTCCTCGTACGAGGTGAAGTTCGCCTGGGTCCCCTCGGAGACCTGCCCCACGACCGGCGACAACTCCTCCGGCGACACCGGCAACCCGACCCCCGACCCCACGCCCACGGACGGCCCCACCCCGGACACCGGCACCACCACGGGCGGCGACACCACCGGCACGTCGCCGCAACTGCTGCCCGGGGAGGGCACGGCCGAGGGCAGTGTCACCGTGACCAACACGGCGGAGGGCGGCGCGCCGTCCGTCTCCGCGACGCTGACGAACGCGTGCGCCGGGACGGTGTACTGGACGGGCGTCCTGGCGGGGGCGTGACGGAGGCGTGCCTCGGGCGAGGGGGCAGGCGGCCGGTGCGTCTCGGGTGAGGGGGCAGGCGGCCGGGGCACGACCCATGCCGGCAGGCGCGGGCCACCCGATCGCCCCGGGTCTCAGCCCCGTCGGCAGGCGCCGGGCCGCATGACCACCGGGGCGCCAGTCCCGCCGTACCCGGCCCGGTGCACCGGGGCAGCAGTCCGCCTCACCTGGCCCCGGCGTCCGCCGTCACCGGCTCGTCCTCGGGGACCAGGCCCAGTTCCGCGTCGCGGGCGAACTCCACCTCGCGTCGCAGCAGCCGGAACCACATGAACACCACGAAGCCGGCGAAGACGAACCACTCACCGGTGTACCCGAGGTTCTGGAACGCCTTCAGATCCAGTCCGGTCCCCGCGGGCGCCGTCGCCGGCACGGCCGTCATCCCGGAGTCCGCCCGGCTCAGCGTGACCCACGCGTCGTACACGTCGTACGGCACCAGGTTCACCAGCGACGCCGCGCTGATCGCCGCGGTCTGCCCGGCCGGCAGGCCTCCCCGCGCGCTGACCCCGTTGTCCCCGGGCGTCTCGGACGCCTGTAGCGCACCGGCGACACTCACCTCACCGCTCGGCGGGGCGGGTGCCTTCGCCGGGTCGGGCGTGCCCGGCAGCCAGCCCCGGACGACGGGCAGCGCCTTGCCCGCGTCGGTACGCAGCAGGGTGAGGACGTAGTAACCCTTCCTGCCGTCCAGGTCGCGGTCCGGGACGAGCAGCTGCCGGTCGTAGCGCCCGGTCGCGGTGGCCAGTCGGCCGGAGGTCGCCTTGTCCACGGGCAGCAGCTCGCTCAGGGGGCGGGCGGCCTGCCGCTCGTTGGACGCGACCCGCGCGTCCGCGGTGCGCTGGTCCTGCATCCGGTCCTCGAAGCGGCTCAGCTGCCACGACCCCATGAAGACGCAGAAAGGGATGGCGAGCAGCACGAAGACGTTGATCCCCCACCAACGGGGCGTCAGCAGAAACCGGTACACGCCTTCCACGGTACGGGGCTCCCGCCCCCGGCCGGGCCGCGGGGTCGGTGCCGGCCGGGCGCTTATCCGCCGCTCGACGGGGCGGGGAAGGTGAGGAGACAGCGAGGGACCGGTCGAAGTTGTCCACAGGCTGGGGGCCTGGCCAGCGGACGGTCGGTCGGGACAGGCAGTATGGGGCCATGACTGAGAGCAAGGGGTCCGCCTCGCCCGGGCGGAACGAGGAGATGCCGGACTGGGAGAAGCGCTTCCGGGCGCCCCGGGTGTCACTGCCCGACTGGGCACAGGACGCGCCGGACCGCTCCCTGTTCGTGTCGAACGCGACAGGGACCTACGAGCTGTACGCATGGGACCGGGCGACCGGCGAGCAGCGCCAGGTGACCGACCGGCCGAACGGCACCACGGACGGCGTGCTCTCCCCGGACGGCGCGTGGGTGTGGTGGTTCGACGACAAGGACGGCGACGAGTTCGGCGTCTGGCGCCGCCAGCCCTTCGCCGGCGGAGCGGACGAACCGGCCGCACCGGGCCTGGAGGCCTCCTACCCGGCGGGCCTGGCCCTCGGCCGGGACGGCCGCACGGCGGTCGTGGGCCGCTCCACCGACGAGGACGGCACGACGATCCACCTGTGCCGCGTCGGCGAGGACCCGGTGGAGATCTACCGCCACCGGGAGTCCGCGGGCGTCGGCGACCTCTCCCACGACGGCTCCCTGATCGCCGTCGAGCACACCGAGCACGGCGACGCGATGCACTCCGCGCTGCGCGTCCTGCGTCCGGACGGCACACCGGTCGCCGACCTCGACGACACCAAGGGCGGCACGCAGGAGCTCGGCCTGGAGGTCCTCGGCTTCGCCCCGGTGGACGGCGACACCCGCCTGCTCATCGGGCATCAGCGGCGAGGCCGCTGGGAGCCGCTGGTGTGGAACGTGGCCACCGGCGAGGAGAGCGACCTCGACCTGGACCTGCCCGGTGACGTCGGCGCCGAGTGGTACCCGGACGGCACCGGCCTGCTGATCTCGCACAGCTTCGAGGCGCGCGGCGAACTCTTCCGGTACGACCTGGCGACCCGCGAACTGGTCAAGGTCCCCACCCCGCCGGGCGGGGTCTCCGGGGCGACGGCCCGCCCCGACGGCAGCGTGGAGTACCTATGGTCCTCGGCGGCCGAACCGCCGTCGGTCCGCTCGACGACCGGCGGGACCGTCCTGGACCCGCCCGGGATGAAGTCCCCGGGATCGGTGCCGGTGGAGGACGTGTGGGTGGAGGGCCCCGGCGGCCGCATCCACGCCCTGGTCCAGAGGCCGGCGGGCGCGACCGGCCCCCTGCCCACGGTCTTCGACATCCACGGCGGTCCCACCTGGCACGACAGCGACGCCTTCGCGGCCGGCCCGGCGGCCTGGGTCGACCACGGGTACGCGGTGGTCCGCGTCAACTACCGCGGCTCGACGGGATACGGCCGCGCCTGGACCGACGCCCTGAAGCACCGGGTCGGCCTGATCGAGCTGGAGGACATCGCGGCGGTCCGGGAGTGGGCGGTCACCTCGGGCCTGGCGGACCCCTCCCGCCTCGTCCTGACCGGCGGCTCCTGGGGCGGCTACCTCACCCTGCTCGGCCTGGGCACCCAGCCCGACGCGTGGACCGTGGGCATCGCGGCGGTCCCGGTCGCCGACTACGTCACGGCGTACCACGACGAGATGGAAGCCCTGAAGGCCATGGACCGCACCCTGCTGGGCGGCACCCCGGAGGAGGTCCCGGAGCGCTTCGAGGCGTCGTCCCCGCTGACCTACGTCGACCAGGTCAAGGCCCCCGTGTACATCTCGGCCGGCGTCAACGACCCCCGCTGCCCGATCCGCCAGGTCGACAACTACGTCAAGCGGCTGGAGGCGAGAGGAGCGGTGCACGAGGTGTACCGCTACGACGCCGGGCACGGCTCCCTGGTGGTGGACGAACGGATCAAGCAGGTGAGACTGGAACTGGACTTCGCGGCGCGGCACTTGGGGGGATGACGCCGGGCCCGTCCCGTGGCGGCGGGCCGAGCCGGGCGGTGGGCGGCCCAGCCGGGGGGCGGGAGAGCTTCCTGGGCCGTTCCCCCGTGTCCCACGTGCCGTGCGTGTCCCAGGTGCCGTGCGTGTCGCACCCGCCCTACGTGCCCGCCCGCTCCCGCCGGGCCCGCCGTCCCAGCAGCTCCGCCAGTCCCCGACGCGTGGCGGCCAGCACGACCCGGTCCGTGCCCCGCAGCACGTACGTGTCCGGCAGGTCCCACACCAGCCCCGAACCGCCCGCCCGCCGCACCTCCTCGTACGCCCCCGGGGCGGCCGACTCCTCCCGTCGGCCGCCGGGGACCCGCGTGTCCAGCGCCAGCACCCGCCAGGCACCCGCCCGGAACGCCTGCCCGACCGTCTTCCCCTCCAGCTGCGGATGCCCGCCCACCTCGACGGCCGCGAACAGCAGCACCCGCCGCTCGACCGGTATCGCCCCGAGGATCTGCCGCCCCATCATCGCCCCGGCGAACGCGGGCGCCGCCAGGTGCGACACACTCCGGCTCCGCGTGGACGCCCCCGGGTGCGCGGCCCGCAGGGTCCGGTACACGGCGGTCGCGAAGTCGTCGTCGTACAGCCGCAGCACGACACGCAGGTCGGGCCGTACGGATCGCGCGTACAGCACGGCCTCCAGATTCGTCGTGTCCGCGCTGGTCACCGCGAGCAGGGTCCGGGCGCGGTGGATCTTGGCGGCCTCCAGGACGCCCTCCTGGGTGACGTCGCCGAGCACCACCGGCACCCGCAGCCGCCGGGCCGTCGCGAGCCCGCGCGCCTCGGGGTCGGCCTCGACGCAGACCACGGGAATGTGCAGTTCACGCAGCCGCGTCAGCACACGCGTGCCGATCTTCCCGAGGCCGAGCAGGACGACGTGCCCGCCGAGCCCGCGCGGCGGCTTGCGCAGCGCGGACGCGCTCCGGAAGGTGCCCAGCGCCTCGAGCACGGCGGCCAGCAGCACCGGAAGCAGCAGTAACCCGACCAGACCGGAGAGGAGCTGAAGGATCTGCCGGCCCGTGGACTGTCCGAGGGCGGGGTCGTCGATGGCGAAGAGGTCGAGCAGCGTCAGATAGAAGGCACCCAGCGGATGCATGTCGGTGACCAGCCACAACGCCACCGCGAGCGCGACCACACACCCCACCAGTCCGGCCAGCGACCACCGCAGCCGCCGCGAGAACAGGGAGGCGAACGGCGGGACGATCCCGCGCCCGGCGGACAGCGCCGGACCGGAGTACGACACCTGCTCCAGCACGACGGTCCCGCGCCCGGTGGCGGCCCGTACCGCCGCCGCGTCCGGCAGCAGCCGCGGCCCCTGGTCCCCGCTGCTCTCCGAACCGTCCGCGCCTGCCGGGTCGTTGCTGGTCGCGGAGAGCAGGGCCAGCGTGGCCAGCCCGGGACCGGCCACCTCGCCGGGGCCCGGCGGCGGCCGTTCCACCGCGCGGAGCAGCAGTCCGTCGGTCTGGACGACCTTGCTGGTGCCGACGATCGCGGTGGCGGCCAGCGCGGGCGCGGCCGTGTCCGCGTCGGACAGGACGGTCGTGGAGGTGTCGAACACCGCGCCCGGCCCCGTCGGGTCGCCCGTCGCCAACGCCGCGGCCTGATCCAGGAGTTCCTCGATGTGCTGGCCCAACCGCCGGTTGTACAGCCGCAGGACGAGCCGCAGCCGGGGGTTGAGGCGGCGGGCGGTGAGGGCCGCGCGGATGTTGGTCTCGTCGTCGTCGTAGACCAGCGCGAGCGCCGCCGCCCGCTCCACGCCCGCCGCGGCGAGGACGGCCTCGGTCGGCTCGGTGGCCTCCAGTGTCCGCCCCCGGTCCCGGCCGCTCCCGAGCGGGTCCCCCGGGCCGGCGGCGGACGCGTCCGAAGTGCCGTTGCCCCCGGCCCGGTTGACAGCCGCGTTCACCACCCGGTCGAGCAGCGCGGACGCCGTGCGGGCCCGGCCGACAACCGGGGGCCGTACCCCGTGCTCGGCGGGCGGTACGACGAGCGTGACCTGCTCCCCGTACACCCCGCGCAGTTCGGCGGCCAGCCGGTGCGCGAGCCCGTCGTCGCCGCACACCACCATGGGCGCGGCCGGGTCACCCGGCGGACTCTGCTGCGGAAGGCTTGCCACGAGGGAAGAGACTGCCTCATCGGGACGGATGGTTCCAGCACGCATTCGTCGCGACGAACAGCATCACGACGAACAGCATCACGACGGACAGCATCACGACGGACATCATCGCGACGAAGACCGTCGCGACGAAGACCGTCGCGACGAAGACCGTCGCGACGAACGTCCTTGCGTGAACGTCCTTGCGTGAACGTCATGGTGAGCAACCTCGTTGTGACGAACGCCGGCGCGGCGAGACGCCGTCGCGATGAACGCCGGCGCCCTGCCCGCCGTATGCATGGGGAGGGAATCCAGCGCCCTTTCGCACCACCGGAGGTACCTCGGCCGTGGCCGTCACCAGAGCAGCCCCGAAGGACACCGGGGCGGACAGCAGTCCGGCGCCGGACACGCAGGGGCCGGGCGGCCAGGACACGGAGGGCACCCGGCGTCTCAGCTCCCCCCTCGCCCTCACCCTGGTGCTGCTTCTCATGGTGCTGGCGCAGGGACCGATCCGGCAGGCGCTGTCCGCGCCGGTGATGCAGAGCTGGACGACCGTGTTCGTCGCGGTCGTCGTACAGGCGCTGCCCTTCCTGGTGCTGGGGGTGCTGCTGTCGGCGGCGATCGCGGTGTTCGTCCCGCCGTCCTTCTTCGCCCGCGTGCTGCCGAAGCGGCCCGCCCTCGCGGTCCCCGTGGCGGGCGCGGCGGGCGCGGTGCTGCCGGGCTGCGAGTGTGCGTCCGTACCGGTGGCGGGGGCGCTGGTCCGGCGCGGTGTCGCCCCGGCCGCCGCGCTCACCTTCCTGCTGTCCGCCCCGGCGATCAACCCGATCGTGCTGACGGCGACCGCCGTCGCCTTCCCCGACGACCCCGGGATGGTCCTCGCCCGGTTCGTCGCGAGCCTGCTGGTGGCGTGTGCGATGGGCTGGCTGTGGCAGCGGCTCGGCAAGGCCGACTGGCTGCGCCCGCCGGCCCGCGCGGCCTACGACGGCCAGAGCAGGGGCGCCGCGTTCTGGGGCTCCGTCCGGCACGACGTGATGCACGCCGGGGGATTCCTGGTGGTGGGCGCGATGGCCGCGGCGACCCTCAAGGCGGTCGTCCCGGAGCAGTGGATGCAGGCCACGGCGGACCATCCGGTGCTGTCCGTGCTCGCGCTCGCGGTCCTCGCCGTGCTGCTGTCGATCTGCTCGGAGGCGGACGCGTTCGTGGCGGCCTCGCTGTCGCAGTTCTCGCTCACCGCGCGGCTGGCGTTCCTGGTCGTCGGCCCGATGGTCGACCTGAAGCTGTTCGCGATGCAGGCGGGCACCTTCGGCCGGGGCTTCGCCCTGCGCTTCGCCCCCGCCACCTTCGTCCTGGCCGTCGCCGTGTCGGTCCTGACCGGGGCGGTGCTCCTGTGAGCCGCCAGGCACAGGCCGCGGTCCTGTTCCTGCTCGGCGCGACCCTCCTGCACGCCGGCTTCACCGACTTGTACCTGCGGTACGTCAAGGCCGGCCTGCGCCCGCTGCTGCTGGCCTCCGGCGTCGTACTGATCGCGACGGCCCTAGCGACGGTGTGGTACGAGTGGCGGGCACCGAAGGAGGGCCACGGCCGCCGGGACGGGCACGCGGACGGCCAGGTCGATGACGCGGACGGGCACGCGGACGGCCAGGTCGATGACGCGGACGGGCACGCGGACGGCCAGGTCGATGACGCGGACGGGCACGCGGACGGCCAGGTCGATGACGCGGACGGCCACGAGGCAGGTCACCCGGACGGCCACGGGGACCCCGGCGACATCCACCCCCACCGCGAACCCCGCGTCTCCTGGCTCCTCGTCCTCCCCCTGCTCGCCCTGATCCTGGTCGCCCCGCCCGCCCTCGGCTCCTACAGCGCGCTGCGCACCGGTACGGCCCTCCAGCAGCCGTACGGGTACGCGGATCTCCCCGCCGACGGCACCCTGCGCCTCCACCTGGTCGACTACGCCGGCCGCGCGGTCTACGACCGAGGCCGGTCGCTGGAGGGCCGGCAGATCAAGGTCACCGGGTTCGTCGCCCTGGACCGCTCCGGCGCTCCCTACCTGGTCCGCATGGCCCTGAACTGCTGTGCCGCCGACGCCCAGCCGGTGAAGGTCGGCCTGACCGGCCGGATTCCCCCGGTCCTGCAACCGGACGCCTGGCTGGAGGTCACCGGCACCTACACCGCCCGCCGCAGCAAGGATCCGGTGAACGACGGCCCGATCCCGTACCTCGATGTCACGGGCGCCCGGCCGGTCCCGGCGCCGGCCGACCCGTACGACGAAACCCTCGACAACTGACGACTGCCCGTCACACCGGCGCCGTCGCCAGCTGTTCGAGGGCGGCGGCCTCCCGGCTGCCCGCCCGCGCGCTGAACACATGCATGACCAGGCCGCTCTCGCCGGGCGCGGCCGGGACGTGCAGGGTCTCGTAGTCGAGGTCGAGCAGCCCGGCGGCGCGGTGCCGCAGCCGTTTGCGCCCGGCCGCGCACATCACCACCTCGCCGGAGTCCCAGATCCGCCGGAAGTCGCCGCTGTCGGCGGCCAACCGGGCGATGAGTGCGGCCAGTTCGGTGTCGGCGGGGTAGCGGGCCGCGGCCACCCGCAGCTGGCCCACGGCCTCCGCCGCCCGCTCCTCCCACTCCGGGTGGAGGGCACGGGAGGCCGGGTCGAGGAAGAGGAACCGGGCGTTGTTGCGGTCCCGGCGGCCCGGATCCGCGAGTCCGCCCATCAGTTCGGCGCCCAGGCCGTTCCAGGCGACCACGTCGAGACGGTGGTCCGTGACGAAGGCGGGCAGCCCGGCCATGGCCTCCAGCGCGCGCAGGAGCACGGGTCCCACCCGGAGCCTGGGCGTCGGCTCGGGCCTGCCCGAGGCGAGGGTGTCCAGGTGCCGGCGCTCCGCCGGGTCGAGGCCGAGCACCCGGGCGAGCGCGTCGAGGACCTCGGGGGAGGGCTGGGTGGCCCGGCCCTGTTCCAGCCGTACGTAATAGTCGACGCTGATCCCGGCGAGCTGGGCCAACTCCTCGCGGCGCAGCCCGCGTACCCGTCGGCGGCCCCCGCCGGTCAGCCCCACGCGCTCCGGCGCGACCCGCTCGCGACGCGCGCGCAGAAAGCCGCCGAGCGCCTTGCCGTCCCCCAAGCCGCGCACCCCGTCCATGCGTTCCAGTATGCGGGGCCGGCCGGTGTGGCCCGGGCGCTCGTCCGCCGTGCGCGGCCGGTCCGTCCTGCTCCGGTGCTTGTCCGCCGTGCGGGACCGGCCGGTGTGGCCCGGGTGCCTGTCCGCTGTGCGGGCCGCTCCGTCCTGCCGCAGTGCCTGTCCGCCGGTCCACACCGCCTGGCGAGTCCGCCGGTCGACACCGCCTGGCGTGTCCGCCGGTCCACGCCGCCCGGGCCTTTCCGCCGGCGAGACCCGTCCGCCCTGCCCGCGTTCCTGGTCCTCGCGGTACCAGGAACCCCGGTCCGCCGGTTCCACAGGGTTCTGGATCGCGACGGGCGCCCGGGAGAACGTGACGGCATGACGGAAACCACCGAGCAGGGCAGGAAGATCCTCGTCGTCTCCGCCCACCCCGAACCCCGTTCCCTCAACGCCTCCCTGACCGCCTTCGCGGTCGACCACCTCCGCGCGGCCGGGCACGAGGTCCGCGTCTCGGACCTCTACGCGATGAAGTGGAAGGCGACGCTGGACGCCGACGACTTCCCGGACCACACCCCGGAGCGCCGGCTGCACGTGATGGACGTCTCCGAGGAGGCCACCCTCGCCGGCCACCTGTCCCCGGACGTCGCGGCCGAGCAGGAGAGAGTCCGCTGGTCGGACGCGGTGATCATGCAGTTCCCGCTCTGGTGGTTCTCGGCCCCGGCGATCCTGAAGGGCTGGATCGACCGCGTCTTCACCAGCGGCTTCGCGTACGGTCCGGCCGTCCCGCCACCCTACGGCGAGAGCGCGCCGCTGGCCGGCCGGCGGGCCCTGCTGTCGGTGACGTACGGCGCCCGCGCGGACTCCTTCTCCCCCGACGGCGTCCACGGCGACCTGGCGCACATCCTGCACCCGCTCCAGCACGGCCTGTTCCGCTTCACCGGCATGGCCCCACTGGAACCGTTCACGGTGTCCGGGGCGAACGCCCTCGCGGCGGAACGCTTCACCGAGGCGCGGACGGCGTACGCCCGCCGCCTGGACGCCCTGTTCACGTCCGCTCCGGTGCCGCTCGACGCGCCGATACGGAGCTGACCGTCGCGCGGCCGGCGGATCGTGCCGTCAGTCCTCGCCGGCCCCGTCGTCCTCGTCCTCGTCCTTCTCGGAGCCCTTGGACCCCTCCCGCCTCTCCGGCTCCCCCGTCTGCTCCTTCCCCGTCTGTTCCTCCGCCGTCTGCTCCTCTCGCGTGGCCGTCGCGACGGCCGTGGTCGGGGACGGAACGGGTACGCCGGCCAGGGGCGCGGCCTCGGACGGGGCGGCACTCGGCGTCGCCGCGGGACTCGTGACGGGGGCCGTCGTCCCCGGGGTGCTGTCGCCGGGGCTGTCGGCGGTACTGCGGCCGGGCGCGAACCACAGCATCCCGGCGACCATCGCGGCCAGGAACACCACCACGCCGGCGGCCATCCAGCCCACTCCGGGCCGTCGGGCGGCGGTTCCCCGTCCCGGACCCCGAGAGCGCCGGGCCGCACGCGGACGGGGCGCCCGTCCGGTCGCGGAGGGCAGCGCGTACGTCGTCGGGGGCCCGGTCTCCGGCGGGAACACCGGCGCGGGGGCGGCTGCCGCGGACACGGCCGGTGCCCAGGCCTGTGCCCGTACCGGGGCGGGCGCCCGCCCCGGTACGGATACCGGTTCCGGCAGCGGCTCGGAGCGGCCCTGCCACGCTCCGCCGCCGAACCACTCGGCGACCTGCTGGGCGGCCGGCCGGTCCTCGGGCCGCTTGGCGAGCAGTCCGAGCAGGTAGTTCTCGAAGGCGGGCGGAATCCGGGCGCCGAGCTGCCGGGGTGGCACGGGGGCGGAGTCGAGGTGCTGGTGCAGGATCGCCATGGCGCTGTCGGCCCTGAACGGCGGGCGTCCGGTGAGGAGTTGGTACAGGACACAGCCGAGGGCGTACACGTCGCTGGCCGGTCCCGCGGCCTTCCCGAGGGCCCGCTCGGGCGCGAGATAGAGGCTGGTGCCGACGATCTGTCCGGTCGTGGTGAGCGCGCCGGACGGGTCGTCGATGAAGCGAGCGATGCCGAAGTCGCCGATCTTCAGGGTGCCGTCGGGGTCCAGCAGCAGGTTGGCGGGCTTGATGTCGCGGTGCACGATGCCCTGCTGGTGGGCCGCGGCGAGCCCGGCGGCGGCCTGGGTGGCGATCCGGGCCACCTGGTCGGCGGGGAGCGGCCCGGCCGTGGTGAGCCGGTGGGCCAGGCTGTCGCCCTCGACCAGTTCCATCACCAGGAAGAGCCGGCCGTCGTACTCGCCGAAGTCGTACACCCCCACCACGTACGGGTGGTTGAGCCGCCCCGCGGTCTGGGCCTCCAGCCGGAAGCGGGAGGTCGCCGTGGGGTCGGAGTCGTGGGGCAGGAGGAGCTTGACGGCCACCGTCCTGCCGAGCGTCTCGTCGAGGGCCCGCCAGACCTCCCCCATCGCCCCGCGACCGATCGGATCCTGCAGCCGGTACCGGCCCGCTATGAGCACCTGTTCGTCATCCTCATGCCGTAAGACGTGTCGATGGCCGCCGGCCGGACTCACCGCGTGGCGCGGGGTGAAACCGTGGGGGGTGCCGCAGCCGACCCAGCCTACCGGCTGCCGCGAACCCCCGACGACCGCTGACCACTGGCTCTCTGACGGAGCGTCAGGTATGGTCGCCCCGCCGTGCCGCTTCGAAGGGGTGAGTGCGATGGAGACAGGCCGGACGCGTCCCCCGTGCCCGCGACCGACGGGCAGCCCCCGCTGGGTCGCGCTGTTCTACCGGCCGGAGACGGCCTCCTGGCAGGTGGCCGCCCAGGCGCCCGACCGCTCGCCGGTCCTGTACGCGCTCGGCGAGATGACCCAGACCCTGCGGGCCCGCGGCGAGGAGGCGACCGTCGCGCTGTGGGGCCCCGAGGAAGAGGACTGGCACCGCTACGACGTCTCGGCCCCCGAGCCGACACCGACCGCACGACAGGCAGCACCCGCGCCGACACCGACCGCACGACAGGCGGCCCCCGCGCCGACACCGACCGCACCGCAGGCGGTACCCGCCCCCGCGTCGACCGCGCCCCAGGAGACCTCCGCCGCCGCCAGGGAGCCCAGCGGGCTCGTGGAGCGCATGCGCGACCGCCGGCACCAGGCGCTCCTGGCGGGCCTGAGCAAGGCCGGCCTCTACGACCTCGCACCGGACGACGTGGCCGCCGTACAGACCGTGGTCGACCGGCTCGACGAGGCGACCGTCCGCACCCTCGCCCACTGGCTCGCCACCGCAGCGGCGCGCTGAGGCGCGCTGAGGCGCCGGTCGGGCTCGACCCGCCCCGTCGCGCTCTCGGCTCTGAACGGCGGGCGCCTGGTGAGGAGTTGGTACAGGACACAGCCGAGGGCGTACACGTCGCCGGCCGGTCCCGCGGTCTTCCCGAGGGCCCGCTCGGGCGCGAGACAGAGGCTGGTGCCGACGATCTGTCCGATCGTGGTGAGCGCGCCGGACGGGTCGTCGCTGAAGCGGGCGATGCCGAAGTCGCCGGTCTTCAGGGTGCCGTCGGGGTCCAGCACCCGGCGTCGGCGTCGGCGTGGACGCGCGGGGCGGCGGGGCGTGGCCGCCGACGACGACACGGCGCCGCACGGCAGCACCCGCCACCGTCCCGGAGCGGCGGGCCGACCGGCCCCGCCGGACACGCGAACGCCCGACCGCTGGCGACGGGGGATGCACCAGCGATCGGGCTATGGCCAAGACTAACAACGCCGTATGTCCGGCGGGAGCCGACTGCTGATCGGTGGTGATGAGTTGTGATCGGGATCACGTGGGGCGGGGCGGCCGCACGGGTCCGCGTCACTGGTCGCACGGGGGGTCGTACGAGAGGCGGGGCAGGTACTCGTGCCACTTCTCCGGCGTCAGGACGCCCCGTGTGGTCGAGCAGATGCGGTCGACGGCGTCCTCGACGTCCAGGTTCCACAGCCGTACGGTGTCGGCGCCGCTCGACACCCCGAGCATCTGGCTCTTCGGGCTGAACGCCAGGAAGTTGCCCGTCTTGGCGTTGGGGCTCATCGACTGCCCGATGGGCGCGGCGTCGGCGGGGTGGGACACGTCCCACAGCCGGACCGTGTTGTCGTTGCCGCCGCTGGCCAGCCTGCGCCCGTCCCGGCTGAACGTCAGCGACACGACCGCCTCGGTGTGGCCGGTGAGCGGCTCGCCCAGCCCGCTCGCGTCGCGGGAGTCGGTGACGTCCCAGAGGCGGACCGTGTCGTCGTCGCTGCCGCTGGCCAGCGTCCGGCCGTCCGGGCTGAAGGCGAGCGAGTTGACGGGGCCGAGGTGCCCGGTCAGCGGGCCGCCCAGGCCGGTGACGTGCCGGCGGTCGGTCATGTCCCACAGCCGGATGCCGCCGTCCGCGCTGCCGCTGGCGAGGGTCCTGCCGTCGCGGCTGAACACCAGGGCGTTGACGTAACCCCTGTGGCCGGTGAGCGGCGTGCCGAGCGGAACGACGCGGGACGGGTCGCCGACGTCCCACAAGTGGAGGGTGCGGTCGTCGTAGGCCGTGGCCAGCGTCCGGCCGTCCGGGCTGAAGGCCAGCGCGTCGGGGCCCATGAACCGGGTCCGCAGTTCGATGGGCGGCCCGTGGGACACCGGCCGGGCCGGGTCGGTGACGTCCCACAGGTACACGGCCCGGGTTCCGCCGAGGACCGCGAGGGTGCGGCCGTCGGGGGAGAACACCAGCGAACGCTGGCCGCTGTCGCCGGGCGTGAAGGGCGCGCCCAGCGACACGGGCCGGGCCGGCCGCTGGACGTTCCACAACCGGACCCGTCCGTCACGCGCGGCCGTGGCGAGCACCTTCCCGTCCGGCCGGAACGCCCCGATGCGGCCGACCATGTCGGACGTCGGGATCGCCCACAGGCGCACCTTGCTGTCGCCGCTGCCGGTGGCCAGCGTCCTGCCGTCAGGGCTGAAGCCGACGGCGTACATCTCGCCGCTGCTGCCCGCGAGCGGCTCGCCGACCTGCGACGGATAGGCCGGATCGCTCACGTTCCACAGGCTCGCCGTGCTGTCCGCGCTGCCGGCGGCGAGCAGGTTCCCGCGAGGGCTGAAGGCCACCGACCACACGGGTCCGGTGTGTCCGGTGAGCGGCGCGCCGAGCTGAGCGGCCCGGCGGGGGTCGGACACCTTCCACAGCCGGACGGTGTCGTCCTCGCTGCCGCTGGCGAGGGTGTTTCCGTCGGGCCTGAAGGCCACGGAGTGCACGAGGGCGGTGTGCCCGGTCAGCACGGTGTCGACCGGCCGCGGATCCCGTGGATCGGCCGTGTCCCACAGCCGGATGGTGGTGTCGTCGCCCCCGGCGGCCAGCGTCCGCCCGTCGGGGCTGAAGGCCACGGCACGCACGGCCGCGGTGTGCCCGGTCAGTGCCTCCAGCGGGGCGGGCTCGCGCGGATCGCGCACGTCCCACAGACGTACGGTCCGGTCCTCGCCGGCGGACGCCAGCGTGCGCCCGTCCGGACTGAACGCGACCAGGTAGATCGTGCCCCGGTGACCGGTCAGGGGCGCGCCCAGCGGGCGCGGACGGCCCGGGTCCCGTACGTCCCACAGCCGGACGGTGCCGTCGTCCGCGGCACTGGCGAGGGTGGTGCCGTCGGGGCTGAAGACCGCGCTGCTCACCCAGCTCGTGTGGCCGGTCAGGGGCTTGCCCAGGGCTTTGGGGCGGCCCGGGTCCGCCACGTCCCACAGCCGGACGGTCCGGTCGTAGCTGGCGGTGGCGAGGACCTCGCGGTCCGGGCCGAACGAGGTGAGGTAGACGGCACCGGTGTGGCCGAGCAGAGGCGTGGCCAGCGGGGCGTTCACGATCGAGAGCAGCCGGTTGGTGGTGCCCTCGTCGTCCGGCCGCAGCCGGTGGGCCACCAGGTCGAGCTGGGCGGACAGCGACGGGTCGGTGTACTGGACACGATCGGCCTCGGCGACCACCTGTTCGAACACGGCGTCGTTGCGCTGCTGCCAGGCGACCACCGCCGAACCGACGGCCACCACCGCCAGCACCACCAGCGCCGCCACCGCGCCGCGGCTGAGCCACACGGTCCGCCTGCGCAGCCTGACCGAGGCGGCCAGGAAGTCCACCGCGCCGCGGGTCAGGAACGGGTCGCCGGCGGACTTCACCCAGATGTGCGCCTGTTCCAGCCGGGAACCCCGGTAGAGCAGCGACGTGTCGCGGTTCGAGCCCTCCCAGGCGCGGACGTCCTCCTCCAGCCGCTGGCGCAGCAGGTTGCCGTGGCGGTCCTCCTCGATCCAGTCGCGCAGCCGGGGCCAGGCGTGCAGCAGGGCCTCGTGGGTGATCTCGACGGTCTCCGCGTCGAGCGTCACCAGCCGGGCGCGCACCAGCGCCTCCAGCGACTCCTCCGTCTTGGCCGGGTCCGTCGACTCCTCCGCCAGCCGCCGCCGCGTTGCCCGCCGCCGGGTGGCCTGGGTGTCCTCACCCAGCCGGACCAGCCGCAGCAGCAGCAGCCGCGCGGCGGTCCGGGCGGCCGGATCCAGCCCCGACCAGGCCCGCTCGGCGGTCGCCGCCACCGCGCCCTGGATCCCGCCCGCCGCCCGGTACCCGGCCAGCGTCAGCCGTCCCGCCTTGCGGCGCTGCCAGGTGGCGAGCAGGGCGTGCGAGAGCAGCGGCAGCGCGCCCGCGTCGTGCGCCCCGCGCGGCCCGTCGGCGCTCACCTCGCGCACGATCAGTTCCGCGAGTCCCGGTTCCAGCTCCAGCCCCACCGCCTTGGCCGGCCCGGTCACCGCTTCCCGCAGCTCCGCGGTGGTGAGGGGCCCGAGCACCATGGGCCGGTGCTGGAGCGCGTCGGCCAGCTCGGGATACCCGAGGCACCGCTCGTAGAAGTCGGCCCGGATCCCGAGGACGACCAGGACGGGGGCCGTAGCGCCCGGACCGGCGGGAGTGGACGCGGCGTGCAGCACCTGGATGAAGGCGCGCCGCTCGGCCTCGTCGGCACAGAGGGTGAACGCCTCCTCGAACTGGTCGACGATGACGACGGGACGCGCCCCGGACGGTGACTCACGCCGCGCCCATGCGGCGAGGGCCCCGTGCACGGCGTCGGTGAAGCCCGCGTTCCCCTGCGCGCCGTCGAAGCCGGTGGTCCCCCGGGCGCCGAAGCCGACGGCCTCGTACACACCGGGGGCGGCGGCCTCGTGCACACCGGAGCCGGGCTCGGTACCGGAGTCCGCACCCGCGCCGGAGTTGGCCTGCGCACGGGAGCCGGTGTCCGTGTCGGAGTTGGCCCGCGCACCCGAGCCGGTGTCCGTGCCGACGCCGACGCCGACGCCGAGGCCGGCGAGCTCCGGTATGCGCCGGGTCAGCTCCTTCAGCGGATCGGCGCCCGGGACGAGTTGCAGGACCGGGGTGCCCCGTCCGTTCCCCTCACCGAGCGCCCCGTCGCGCACCGCGGGCACCAGCCCGGCGTTCAGCAGGGACGACTTCCCCGCCCCGGAGGCGCCCACCAGCATGACGAGACCACCGGCCGGCTCGGTCGCGCGCAACCGGGCGACCAGGGCGTCCGTGCTCCGTTCCCGCCCGAAGAACCATCGGGCGTCCTGCTGCCGGTAGGAGGCCAGCCCCCGGTACGGGCACACACCCCCGGCGACGCCGGAACCGTCCGCCCGGGTCCGCGGCTCCTCTCCGCCGTCCGTCTCGGGGGCGGCGGCACGCTCCCCGACCGGGCCGGCGACCGCCCGCTCCCACAGCCACTGCCACTGGGCGAGGTCGTAGAGTCCGGGGGACACCGGCGTGGGCCGCTCACGCCGGGCCTGGGGGATGAGGACGTGCAGCACCGCCGCGAGAGCGGCGAACTGGGCCGGTACGTTCTTGGCCCGCCGCCAGTCACTGATCCGCTGCGCCGACACCCGTACGGTCCGCCCCCGCTCGTCGACCCGTCGCAGCCGGACGACCGCTTCGGCGACGCTCTTGAGGGGAGGGTTGCCGGCCTCCCTGTACAGCAGCGCGAGACGTTCCGCGAAGGCCGTGCGTGCCCCTGAGTCGGAACTCAAGGTCTCCACCCCTTACTTCCCTCGCGTGGAACGTCCGGACCGGAAAACTCACTTTATATGCCTGACCTGCGGCTACGGCTCCGGACGGAGTCCGGAACCTCCCCGTGGGCGGTCGCGGATGGCAGGATCACGCCGCAGCAGCGCAGCAACCGGACGTCACAGCGCGGCAACCGGACGTCACCATGCCAGGCCACCAGCTCAGCGCTCGGAGGGGCACCTCATGACGCCGTACGTTCTCGGCCAGCTTCCGCCGATGCCACAGCACCACGACACCGACGCCACCGTCTGAGCCCCGGCGGTCCCATAGCCGCGGGGCTTCCGAGGAGTACGTGGGGATCCTCGGCGGATTCGTGAGAATCCACCGCGGCCCGTGCGGATCCGACCATGAGTGGAGGGATCCGGAGAGGACCGCGGCGCCGCGGCCCCGGCGAGGGCGCCGCACCCGCCGCCCCACCCCCACGGACCCGCTCCCGCCCCGGCCCACGCCCCCGGCGCGGACCACCCCAGCCCGCACCGTCCGGTACCGGTCCCCACGAGGGGAGGGACCGGTGCCGGACGTCGCGGTATCACCTGCTCTCACCGCGGAACGGCCGGTCACGCCGACCGGGGTGAAAGATCACCACTAGACCAACCGTCCAATCGCCGAGCCCCTGGTCCGGCGCATCTTCCAGACCGCCATCGAGGAGCACGTCGCCGACGAACGTACGGGGTACGGCCTTCCTCGCCCTCACGTGCTGGGCATCATGACGGGAACGTCGACGTAGCGTGACGGCTCTGGGCGATCGGCGCGGTGGAAAACTCCTTGTGCCCGAAGGAGCGGATCTGGAAGATCACTGGGGTATTCCGACCGGATTCGGATTCGGATCCAGGTTCTGATTCTGATTCCGCAAAAAGAGGGGGGCCATGTACGACAGACATCGCGCCGCGTCTGTGGCGTCGGGCGCCGTCGCGCTCGTGTTCACACTCGGTGCGCTCCCTGGCGCCGCCTACGCGGCCGGCCAGGGGCACGGAGTCCGGGCCCAGGAGACGTCACTGAGCCGTGAGGGCTACTGGCCCTTGGAGAACGCGCCAGGCGGAACCGCTCCCAACGTGGAGCCCGAGGGGTTGCCGCTGACCTTGAACGGTGACGCGTGGATCTACCACAACGAGGACATCTTCGGAGACCCCGCACTGGTGGATCAGGGCGATCTCCGGCTCGACGGCGACGCCGACTGGGCTGCGACCTCCGCGGCACCGGTCGACGGGGACGGAAGCTTCACCCTCGCCGCCCGTGCCCGCCTGGCCGCCGCCGACGACAGGACCCACACCGTCCTGTCACTCCCGGGCTCCGACGCCGACCGCCTCGCGATCCGGTACCAGGCGGCGACCGGGAAGTGGGAAGTCGTGGTGTCCACCAAGGACAAGGCGAACGCCCCGCAGGTGGTCATCACCGAGGAGCAGGATCTGCCCGATGACGATCCCCACGGTGTGGGCGACCACTTGGCCGCGGTCTTCGACGCCCCCGCTCGCGAACTTCGTTTCTATGTGAACGGCCAGCTGGCCACCACGTCGACTGCCGTGGACACGACCTCGTGGACGGCCTCAGGCGGTCTCCAGGTGGGCCGCTCGGCGATCCACGACGAGTACTTCCAGGGCACCGTCGACGAGGTACGCGCCTACTCGGGCGCCGCGACTCCGACCATGATCAGCCAGATGGCCTCCCTGACGGGAGCCCCCGACCTCTGAGCACCGGACGGGTCGGCCACATCCATCGGCCGTGAAACCCACCGGTCACGCCCGAGCCCCCGCACGCGACACATCGGCGTACGGGGGCTCGCCCACGCGTCCTCAGTGGTCGCCGCCGTTCGGACTCATGGGCAGCCCTCACCGACGGCATCTCCAGACGAACCCGAAACGCACGTCACGCGGTCACGCAAGCACCAACGCCAGAGGGCCCTCACCTACCCGGTGAGGGCCCTCTGACCTGCTACTAAGCTGTCGGGGTGGCGGGATTTGAACCCACGACCTCTTCGTCCCGAACGAAGCGCGCTGCCAAGCTGCGCTACACCCCGATTGTCGCTGCTCGTCGCGGCGACGTCGTTTACTTTAGCCCACCGGTGGCCGGAGACGAAATCCGGTTTAGCCGCAGTGGCGGGTGGGGTTCGGGCGGGCGTGGTCGAGGGCCACGAGGAGGACGGCGAGGGCGTAGAAGGCGAGGCCGAGGAACAGGGCGTTGCCCAGGACGCTCTTGTAGCCGTGGTGGTCCACGTCCAGGAACGGGTAGAGGTAGCGGGCCTGGGTCCCGGACGGGAGCAGCTCGCCGCGGGTCAGGGAGAAGACCAGGTAGGCCACCGGGTAGAGAAGCCAGGGGACTGCCCGGCGGAGGCGCAGGGCACCGGGGGCGGTGAGGAGCAGCCAGTCCAGCAAGGCCGCCGCGGGGACCACCGTATGCAGGAGCTGGTTCGAGAGTGCGTGCCAGCCCGTGGGGGCCGTGGCCGCCTCGCCGGTCATCGAGAACGGGCTCGCCTCGTTGGCCAGGAGCAGGTGGTGCACCAGGCCCGTGATCGTGACGTAGAGCAGGGCGGCGCCCGTCACGGCGGACGGCAGCGGGCGACGGGCGCTCCAGGCCCTCCGAGCCGAGAAGAGCATGACCAGCGCCAGCAGGATGCTGCTCTGGGTCGTGAAGTGGCTCAGGGCCGTGGCCGGGCTGCCGAGGAGCAGGTCGATCGTCACGCCGGCGGTCGCCGTCAGGGCGACCAGCAGGCGGTACGAGGCGGTCCGGGGGCGGCGTACAGGGGGCACCACCGCCGTGGCGGGGACGGGGGAGGGCCACTGCGTCGGCATGCCCGGGATGGCGGGCAGGTCCGGCATGTCCCTGGGTATCGGGGCGGTCATGCCCTCACGCTAGGGAAATCCGACAAAGGGGGCGATGCGGGTGGGCTGTACGGGTGAGAGGGGGTAGGCGGGTGGGTTGCATCCCGCCCCCACCAACCCGCTACTCCCACAACCCCCTACTCCCGCCCCACCAGCGTCAGCAACGTCACCTCCGGCGGGCAGGCGAACCGTACCGGTGTGTACCGGTTGGTGCCGCAGCCCGCCGAGACGTGCAGGTATGCCGTACGGCCCGCCGCCGTGTGCCTGGACAGGCCCTTCACCCGGTCCGTGTCCAGGTCGCAGTTGGTGACGAACGCGCCGTAGAACGGCAGGCACAGCTGACCGCCGTGGGTGTGGCCGGCCAGGATCAGCGGGTAGGCGTCCGCGGTGAAGGCGTCCAGGACGCGGAGGTAGGGGGCGTGGACGACGCCCATCGAGAAGTCGGCGCCGTCCGACGGGCCACCGGCCACCTCCGGGTAGCGGTCCCGCTTGATGTGCGGGTCGTCCAGGCCGGTCAGCTCGACGGACACGCCCTCGACCTTCAGCGTGCCCCGCGTGTTCGTCAGGTTCAGCCAGCCCGCGGCGTCGAAGCCGTCCCGCAGGTCCTCCCACGGGTTGTGGACGGCGTTGACGGCGGGCGCGTTGCCGTTCAGGCCGTGGCGGCCCTGGGCCTTCTCGAACAGGTACCGGGCGGGGTTGCGGAGCTTGGGGCCGTAGTAGTCGTTGGAGCCGAAGACGTACGCCCCCGGGAACTCCAGCAGCGGGCCGAGCGCGTCCAGGACCTCAGGGACGCCCTCCGGGTCGGAGAGGTTGTCCCCGGTGTTGATCACGAAGTCGGGGCGCAGGCCGGCCAGCGAGCGCAGCCAGCGCTGCTTCTTGCGCTGCCCGCCGACCATGTGGATGTCGGACACCTGGAGCACACGCAGGGGGCGCATACCGGAGGGGAGGACGGGGACCGTCACTCGTCGGAGGCGGAAGGAGCGGGCCTCGAAACCCGCCGCGTACACCAGACCGGCGGCGCCGGCCGCCGCAAGGGACAGAGGTACTCCGTATCGCGCGCGCATGCGTCCATCGTGTCAGACCTCGCGGGGCCCCATCGTCCGCCGCCCCTTTAATCGGCGGGCGTCCGCACTCCCAGACCTGCGACAATCACAGGCATGACCACGCTCAAGTCGAAGCTGCAGGAAGACCTCAACGCCGCGATCAAGGGGCGCGACGAGCTCCGCTCCTCGACGCTGCGGCTGACGCTCGCCGCGATCACCAAGGAGGAGGTCGCGGGCAAGACGAAGCGCGAGCTCTCCGACGACGAGGTGCAGAAGGTGATCACCCGCGAGGCGAAGAAGCGCCGTGAGGCGGCCGAGGCCTTCGCGCAGGGTGGTCGCGCCGAGAGCGCCGAGCGCGAGAAGGCGGAGGGCGAGGTGCTCGCCGCGTACCTGCCCCAGCAGCTCAGCGACGAGGAGCTGCACCAGATCGTCGCGCAGGCGGTCGAGGAGGCGAAGGCGGCGGGCGCCGAGGGGCCGCGGGCCATGGGTGCGGTCATGAAGATCGTGAACCCGAAGGTGGCCGGCCAGGCCGAGGGCGGCCGCGTCGCCGCCGTGGTCAAGAAGCTTCTCGCGGGCTGAGCACCGGAGCCCAGGCGGCGGTACGGCGATGGGGCGCCCCCTCTTCAAGAGGGGGCGCCCCATCGCGTACCGCCTGGAGCCGTGGCCGTGGCGTCGGGCTACGGCCAGTTGCCTCCGTTGTTGTTGCCGTTGTTCCCGCCGTTGTCGTTGCCCTGGATCCAGCCCTCAGGGATGGAGAACGTGGGGTCCGGGACGGCGCCGCCGTCCGTGCCGCCGTTGGTCAGGAGGCCGGTGAGGCCGTTCTCGTCACCGTTGCCACCGTCGTCATCGTCTTCGTTGCCGTTCCCATTCCCGTTGCCGTTCCCATTCCCATTCCCGTTCCCGTTGCCGTTCCCGTCGCCATCACCGTCCTCGTCGCCGCGGTCGGGTTCGGGGTCCGGGAGGTCGACGAGGTTGAAGCTCTCCACGCTCTTGCCCTCCAGGGCGCCGGTCATGGCGTCCCGCCAGATCGGGCCGGGGGTGTCACCGCCGTAGACCTGGGCGTGGTAGACGCCGCCGATGGTGATGTTGGTCATCTTGACCTTCTGGGTGGCGCTGCCGACCCAGACGGCGCCCGACAGGTTCGGCGTGTAGCCGACGAACCAGGCGTTCTTCCGCTCGTCCGTCGTACCCGTCTTACCGGCGCTCTCGCGGCCCGACAGACCGGCCTGCTGGCCCGTACCGGAGTCGACCACGCCGCGCAGCAGCGTGTTGACGGTGTCCGCGGTCTTCTCGCTCATCGCGCGCGAGCAGGTCGACTTGGGCACCTCCAGCGACTTCTGCTGGTCAGCCACCTTCTGGGTGATTGACTGGATGGCGACCGGCGTGCAGTACATGCCGCGGGAGGCGAAGGCGGCGTATGCGCTCGCCATCGTCAGCGGGGACAGGCCCACCGAGCCGAGCGCTATGGCGGGCCGCTCCGGGAGCTTGGTGCCGTTGCCCTGGAGCACGTGCAGGTTGTCGGTCATCTTCACCACGGGGCACAGACCGATGTCGGAGATCATCTGCACGAAGTAGGTGTTGACCGACTTGGCCATCGCCTCCTCCAGCCGGTACGGACCGACCTCCGACTCCGCCTCGTTCTCGACCTTGTCGTTGCCCTGGTTGGTCCAGGGCTTGCCGCTGCACGTCTGGACCGGGCTCGGGTACTCCATGTCGTACGGCGACGAGTACTCCTGCGTCGGCGGCCGGCCCTCCTCCAGCGCGGCCGCCGCCACGAACGGCTTGAACGTCGAACCCGTCGGGAAGCCGAAGTTGGAGCCGCCCATGGCCGCGTCGACCGAGAAGTTGTACTCGGTCTCGTTCTTGCCGTAGCCGTACGGCTTCGACTGGCCCATCGCGAGGACCTTGCCGGTGCCCGGTTCGACCAGCGTGGACGCGGCGGCCACCTTGTCGCTCTTGTTGACGTGGTCCTTGAGCGACTCCTGGACCGACGCCTGCGACTGCGGGTCGAGCGTCGTACGAATGGTCAGGCCGCCCTGGTTCCAGAGCTTCGCCCGCGCCTCCTTGGTCTTGCCGAAGACGGGGTCGCTGCGGAAGATCCTCTCGACGTACTTGCAGAAGAAGCTGGCGCCCTGGACGGCCGTGATGCAGCCGTTCCTGGGCTGCTTGACCTTGAGGCCGAGCGGCTGCTTCATCGCCTCGGCGGCCTCGGCCCGGGACACGTCACCGACCTCGGCCATGCGCTGCAGCACGGTGTTGCGCCGCTTGGTGGCCTCGGCCTCGTCGTTGACCGGGTCGTAGCGGCTGGGCGACTGGACGATGCCCGCGAGGAGCGCCGACTCCTGGAGGTTCAGGTCCTTGGCGTGCTTGGAGAAGTAGCGCTGGGCGGCGGCCTCGACGCCGTACGCCTGCTGGCCGAAGAACGTGATGTTCAGGTAGTTCTCGAGGATCTTCTTCTTGCCGAGCTCCTCCTCGACCTGGATCGCGTACTTCAGCTCCTTGATCTTGCGGCCGAGGGTCTGCTGGGTGGCCTGCGCGACCTTCGTCGGGTCGTCACCGGCCTCCTCGACGAAGACGTTCTTCACGTACTGCTGCGTGAGCGTGGACGCGCCCTCCGCGACACCGCCGCTCTGCGCGTTCTTGTTGAGGGCGCGCAGCACGCCCTTCAGGTCGATCGCGCCGTGCTGGTAGAAGCGCGAGTCCTCGATCGCGACGATCGCCTTCTGCATGTACGGCGAGACGTTCTTGAGGCCGACCACCGTGCGGTCACGCGAGTACACCGTGGCGATCTGGCCGCCGTCGGCGTCGAGGATGGTGGTGCGCTGACTCAGCGGCGGTGTCTTCAAGTTGGCCGGGAGCTCGTCGAAGCTCTCCACCGACCCCTTGGCCGCGAGACCGAGCGCGCCGGCCGCCGGCAGCGCGATGCCGGCCATCACGGCTCCCGCGAGCACACTGACACCGAGAAACTTGGCTGCCTGCTGTGTGGAGGACAGGCCACCGCCCGAGCGCTTTTTTGGCATAGGGGCAGCCTACGTTCTCATTCGCCGGACACGCGTGAATGCCTTGGCCTAAGCTGCTCTCAACTGTCACAGCTGTAGGGCTACGTATCAATACGTCCGGAGACCCCGAATCGTTCCGGAGGTTCCCCAACTTTTTTGGTGGGGACGTGTCCGAATCCGCCTCGTGTGTCACCTGGCGCCCGTTGTGACACCACACAACTGTCCCGGTTTGTCGGGATAGTCACGTATGTCGCCAGCTCACTCCCCCGGGTGATCTGCCGCTTACCCATAGTCCGTTCGGGCCATTCAAGATTGGGCCCGAAGGGGGTGTTGCGCTGTGCCCACCTTCCGTAACGTCCTCAACTGGCGGCGGTGAATATGCCGCTGCCGCCGTGGGGGAGCCTCGATTCGGGAGAGGACGGCGCCGGTATGGGCTGGGTAGTCGACTGGAGTGCGCAGGCGGCCTGCCGCACTACCGATCCGGATGAACTGTTCGTGCAGGGAGCAGCGCAGAACAGGGCCAAGGCGGTGTGCACCGGATGTCCGGTGCGCACGGAGTGCCTGGCGGACGCGCTCGACAACCGCGTCGAGTTCGGTGTGTGGGGAGGGATGACGGAGCGGGAACGCCGCGCACTGCTGCGCAGGCGGCCCACCGTGACCTCCTGGCGCCGGCTGCTGGAGACCGCGCGTACGGAGTACGAGCGGGGGGCGGGCATCCTGCCCCTCGATGACGACGAGGTCTACGAGAACTACGCGGCGGTCGGCTGAGAGCACGCGGTGCCCGAGGGCACGGTGTGCCGACCTCTCGGGTCTCGGGAGTCTCCTCAGGCTCCGTCGGTGGGCTCCGGCAGCTCCGGGCGAGCGGCCGCGAGGCGGTTTCCGATGTCCCGCAGCCCCGCGAGGTCGTGGACGTCGCCGGGCAGCGCGGCCACCTCGGCCACCGCCACCTCGGGGTGGCGTGCCGTGAAACGGTCACGCGTACGCTGCTCGCGGGAGAGCAGTTGCATGCGCTCGGCGTGCAGTCTCAGCAGGCCCGCGGTGAGTTGTTCGACGGTCCGCTCCTGCGGGGCGGCGTCCTGGTCCGTGGTGGCGGGGGAGCCTTCGGCGGACGCGGGAGTCTCGGAAGCGGAGGATTCTGAACTGCCGTACGTGTCGGGAGAGTTACGAAGTACTCCCTTCCCGTCCCCCTGATCCACAATGCCGGGCTCTTCAAGATTTTCCGCGGCGCCCAGTGCCCGCTCGGCGGACAGCTGCGCGGCGCCGCTGCCGTGGACACGGTTGAGCACCAGGCCTGCCAGCGGCATGTCCTCGGCGGCCAGCCGCTCCACGAAGTACGCGGCCTCCCGCAGCGCGTCCCGCTCCGGGGCCGCGACCACCAGGAAGGCCGTCCCGGGCGCCTGGAGCAGCTTGTACGTGGCGTCCGCGCGGGTGCGGAACCCGCCGAAGGTGGTGTCCATCGCGGAGACGAACGTCTGGACGTCCTTGAGGAGTTGCCCGCCGAGCAGCTTGCCGAGGGTGCCGGTCATCATCGACATCCCGACGTTCAGGAACTTCATCCCGGCCCGCCCGCCCAGCTTCGCCGGGGCCGTCAGCAGCCGGATCAGCCGCCCGTCCAGGAAGGACCCCAGGCGCTTCGGCGCGTCCAGGAAGTCGAGCGCCGAACGGGACGGGGGCGTGTCGACGACGATCAGGTCCCATTCGTCCCGGGACCGCAGCTGGCCCAGCTTCTCCATCGCCATGTACTCCTGCGTGCCCGCGAAGCCCGCCGAAAGCGACTGGTAGAAGGGGTTGTTGAGGATCGCGGACGCCCGCTCCGGATCGGCGTGCGCCTCGACGATCTCGTCGAACGTGCGCTTCATGTCGAGCATCATGGCGTGCAGCTCACCGCTCGCCGCGTCGTCGACGCCCTTCACCCGGCGGGGGACGTTGTCGAGCGAGTCGATGCCCATCGACTGGGCCAGCCGGCGTGCCGGGTCGATCGTGAGGACGACGACCTTGCGGCCCCGCTCGGCCGCGCGCAGGCCCAGGGCCGCCGCCGTGGTCGTCTTGCCGACCCCGCCCGCGCCGCAGCACACCACGATGCGGGTCCTCGGGTCGTCGAGCAGCGGGTCGAGGGCGAGCACCCGGGCGGGGGAGATGCGGTGGCGGGCTTGGTCCTGGGACGGGGACGGTGGCTGAGAGGCTGGTGCGTCGGCCGGGTCCGGACTCATGACATCCCCTGTTCCCGCAGGTCGGTGGCCAGTTCGTACAGGCCCGCCAGATCCATTCCCTCGGCGAGCAGCGGCAGTTCGTGCGTCGGCAGGCCCAGCTCGCCCAGCACGGCCCGCTGCTCGTGCTCCAGCGCGTACCGCTCGGCGTACTCCTCGGCCTGCCGGACCAGCGGGTCGACCAGCCGCTCGGCGTTCCCGCCGCGTCGTGCCCCGCCGAGCCCCGCGGCCGACAGCGAGCGTGCCACGGCGGTCCGCGAGGTCGTCCGGACGAGTTCCAGGTCGGTGGCGTCCAACACCTGGGGCCGCACCATGTTCACGATGATCCGCCCCACCGGCAGCCGGGCCGACCGCAGCTCGGCGATGCCGTCCGCGGTCTCCTGGACGGGCATCTCCTCCAGCAGCGTCACCAGGTGCACCGAGGTCTCGGCCGACTTCAGCACCCGCATCACCGCCTGGGCCTGATTGTGTATGGGGCCGATCTTGGCGAGCCCCGCGACTTCGTCGTTGACGTTCAGGAAGCGCGTGATACGGCCGGTGGGGGGCGCGTCCATGACGACGTAGTCGTAGACGAACCGGCCGCTCTTGTCCTTGCGGCGGACCGCCTCGCAGGCCTTGCCCGTGAGGAGTACGTCCCGGAGGCCGGGCGCGATGGTGGTGGCGAAGTCGATCGCGCCGAGCTTCTTCAGGGCCCGGCCGGCGCCGCCCAGTTTGTAGAACATCTGGAGGTAGTCCAGAAGGGCCAGTTCGGGGTCGATGGCGAGTGCGTACACCTCCCCGCCCCCGGGAGCGACGGCGATCTTGCGCTCCTCATAAGGCAGCGCTTCCGTCTCGAAGAGTTGTGCGATGCCCTGCCGGCCCTCGACCTCGACGAGAAGCGTCCGCTTCCCCTCGGTGGCGAGGGCCAGCGCGAGGGCGGCGGCGACCGTGGTCTTTCCGGTCCCGCCCTTGCCGCTGACGACCTGGAGCCTGCTCACGTATTCGAGCCTAACCAGTCCGGGGGCGGGCTACTCCGGTGGCTGTGGACAACGTGGCGTCGGACGGGTGGTGGGCAGAGGCTAAAGTCGGCCGCATGACCAAGTGGGAATACGCAACCGTGCCGCTGCTCGTCCACGCCACGAAGCAGATCCTGGACACCTGGGGCGAGGACGGCTGGGAGCTCGTCCAGGTCGTGCCCGGGCCGAACAACCCCGAGCAGCTCGTGGCCTACCTCAAGCGGGAGAAGGCGTGAGCGCGGTCGAGGCCCGGCTGGCCGAACTGGGGCTGACCCTGCCGGCCGTCGTCCCGCCGCTGGCCACGTACCAGCCGGCCGTGCAGTCGGGTGTGTACGTGTACACCTCCGGCCAGCTGCCGATGGTGGACGGCAAGCTTCCGGTCACCGGGAAGGTGGGCGCGGAGGTGACGCCGGAGGAGGCCAAGGAGCTGGCGCGGACGTGCGCGTTGAACGCTCTGGCCGCGGTGAAGTCCGTGGCCGGTGACCTGGACCGGATCGCCCGCGTGGTGAAGGTCGTCGGGTTCGTGGCCTCGGCGTCGGACTTCACGGGCCAGCCCGGAGTGGTGAACGGCGCGAGCGAGCTGCTCGGCGAGGTGCTCGGCGACAAGGGCGTGCACGCGCGCAGCGCGGTGGGCGTCACGGTGCTGCCGCTGGACGCGCCGGTGGAGGTCGAGGTCCAGGTGGAGCTGGTGGGGGCGTAGCGGGTGCCCTGTGGTTCGAACGGTCATCTCGAACCCGGGGGCACCGCACTTCTGGGCACCGGTCCACGCCGTACGGCCCGTCCGGTGCTTGGGGCGAGGCCCCTCAGGGCCGGAGCGGGGGTCTGGGAACCCGGCCCCCGGGAACGGCCGGACCAGCGCGGCGCGTCCTGAGAGCGGAGAAGGCCCGCTCTCGAACATCCGCGCACCAGGAGATAGCCTCCGCCCATGGCAAACGGGCAGTGGTACCCCCGGGAATGGCCCGACCGCATCCGCGCCCTCGCGGACGGCACGCTCACCCCGGTCACCCCCAGGCGCGCGGCCACCGTCATGCTCCTGAAGGACACCGGCACCGGCCCCGCCGTCCACATGCTGCGCAGAAGCGCCTCCATGGCCTTCGCGGGCGGCGCGTACGCCTACCCGGGCGGCGGAGTGGACCCCCGCGACGACGACCACCACGTCCACTGGGCGGGCCCCACGCGCGCGTGGTGGGCGCACCGGCTCGGCGTGGACGAGACCGAGGCCCAGGCGATCGTCTGTGCGGCCGTACGCGAGACGTACGAGGAGGCGGGCGTCCTTCTCGCCGGCCCGGCCCCCGACTCCGTGGTCGGCGACACGACGGGCCCGGACTGGGAGGCCGACCGCGCCGCCCTGGTCGCCCGTGACGTCTCCTTCGCGGAGTTCCTGGGGCGCCGCGGCCTGGTCCTGCGGTCGGACCTGCTGGGTGCCTGGACGCGCTGGATCACCCCGGAGTTCGAGCCCCGCCGTTACGACACCTGGTTCTTCGTGGCCGCGCTCCCGAAGGGGCAGCGCACCCGCAACGCATCCACGGAGGCCGACCGCACGGTGTGGATCCGGCCGGCCGACGCGGCGGCGTCGTACGACGCGGGCGAGCTGCTGATGATGCCGCCCACCATCGCGACCCTGCGCCAGCTGGCGCCGTACGCCACGGCCGCCGACGCGCTCGTGGCGGCGCCCGGTCGCGACCTGACCCCCGTCCTCGCACAGGCACGTCTGGAGGGCGGGGAGATCGTGCTGTCCTGGCCGGGCCACGACGAGTTCACCAAGCACATCCCGACCGACCTGTCGACCGGTGGAGCCCCCGTATGACGGACGCAGCAGCCCTTCCGGGCCAGCCACGGGGCGGGGTCCTCGCGGGCCCCGCCACCGCGCGCGCGGTCAACGTCCTCGCGCCCAACGCCTCCGCGATGACCCTGGACGGGACCAACACCTGGCTCCTCGCCGAACCCGACTCCGAACTGGCCGTGGTGATCGACCCGGGCCCCCTGGACGAGGGCCATCTGCGGGCCGTCGTCGACACCGCCGAGAAGGCCGGCCGGCGCGTCGCCCTGACCCTGCTCACCCACGGCCACCCGGACCACGCCGCCGGCGCCGCCCGCTTCGCCGAGCTGACCGGGACGAAGGTGCGGGCCCTGGACCCGGCGTTGCGGCTGGGGGAGGAGGGGCTGCGCGGCGGGGACGTGGTCGACGTCGGCGGTCTGGAGCTGCGGGTCGTACCGACGCCGGGGCACACCGGGGACTCCCTGTGCTTCCATCTCCCGGCCGACCGGGCGGTCGTGACCGGGGACACGATCCTGGGACGGGGGACGACGGTCGTCGCCCACCCCGACGGGCGCCTCGGTGACTATCTGGACTCCCTGCGGCGCCTCAGGTCGCTCACGGTCGACGACGGGGTGCACACGGTGCTGCCGGGCCACGGGCCGGTCCTGGAGGACGCCCAGGGCGCCGTCGAGTTCTATCTCGCCCACCGCGCCCACCGTCTCGCCCAGGTCGAGACGGCCGTGGAGGACGGCGTGCGGACGCCGGCCGAGGTGGTCGCCCGCGTCTACGCGGACGTCGACCGCTCCCTGTGGCCGGCGGCCGAGCTGTCCGTACGGGCCCAGCTGGAGTACCTGGAGGACCACGGGCTCATCTAGGCCGACGGGTCCGAGCGAGCCTCCTGTACGGCGGCCCCGTCCCGCCCGCCTGGACCGCGCGGGCACGGCGCCCGCCTGTCTCACCCGGTCACGACAAGGGCCCCGCCTCCCAGGAGACGGGGCCTCATCGACGTACGGACGCAGCTTCGTGCGAGAGGTGCTTCGGGGCGGCTAGCGCGAACGCTTCGCCAGTCGCTCCACGTCGAGCAGGATCACGGCCCGTGCCTCCAGGCGGAGCCATCCGCGCTGGGCGAAGTCGGCGAGCGCCTTGTTCACCGTCTCGCGGGACGCGCCGACCAACTGGGCCAGCTCCTCCTGCGTGAGGTCGTGGACGACGTGGATGCCCTCCTCGGACTGCACGCCGAAGCGGCGGGAGAGGTCGAGGAGCGCGCGGGCGACGCGGCCGGGCACGTCCGAGAAGACCAGGTCGGACATCGCGTCGTTGGTCTTGCGCAGCCGACGGGCGACGGCGCGCAGCAGGGCGCCGGCCACCTCGGGACGGGCGTTCAGCCATGGCTGGAGGTCGCCGTGGCCGAGGCCGAGCAGCTTGACCTCGGTGAGCGCGGTGGCGGTCGCCGTGCGCGGGCCCGGATCGAACAGGGACAGCTCGCCGATCAGCTCGCTGGGGCCGACCACGGCCAGCATGTTCTCGCGGCCGTCGGGGGAGGTCCGGTGGAGCTTGACCTTGCCCTCCGTGACGACGTAGAGCCGGTCTCCGGGGTCGCCCTCGTGGAAGAGTGAGTCGCCGCGCGCGAGCGTGACCTCACTCATGGAGGCGCGGAGCTCAGCGGCCTGCTCGTCGTCGAGAGCAGCGAAGAGCGGGTTGCGCCGCAGAACGTCGTCCACGAGTTGTCTCCTTGTCGACCTGCTCAGGGGAGGGTGCTCCCCCGTGTACCAGGGGACCGTGTTCCCCATTTTGCCGGGCGGTCCAAACAGTGTGATCTGTCACAAGGATGCCGCACACGTGTGCCGGGGTAAGCGACAGGGGTCCAATTGGGCGCCGATCTTCAGGGTCCGGAGCGGATGTCAGTGCCGGGCTCTAGGCTGGCCGGGTGTCCAAATCGCCGGTGAGAGCACAGGCCGAGGGGGCTGGGCGGGTGGTTGTACGTCGGGATTCCGCTGTGGGCGAACAGGGCTCCGGTGGCGGAAAGAAAACGGCAAAAGCGACAGAGAAGGCTCCGGTGAAGAAGGCGACCGCCAAGAAGGCAGCCCCCGTCAAGAAAGCGGCCGTCGCTCCTCGGAAGGCCGCCGTCCCGGTGAAGAAGGCCGGTCCCGCCAAGACCGCCGTCCCGGTGAAGAAGGCCGGTCCCGCCAAGATCGCCGCGGCGCCGCCGAAGAGCGAGTCGCACACCGCCCTCGTCCGCCGTGCCCGCCGGATCAACCGCGAACTCGCCGAGGTGTACCCGTACGCCCACCCCGAGTTGGACTTCGAGAACCCCTTCCAGCTGATCGTCGCCACGGTGCTGTCCGCCCAGACCACCGACCTGAGGGTCAACCAGACGACACCCGCTCTCTTCGCCGCGTACCCCACACCGGAGGACCTGGCCGCCGCCAACCCGGAGGAGGTCGAGGAGATCCTGCGGCCCACCGGGTTCTTCCGGGCCAAGACCAGGTCGGTGATAGGGCTGTCCAAGGCCCTGGCGGAGGAGTTCGGGGGAGAGGTCCCGGGGCGGCTGGAGGACCTCGTCAAGCTGCCCGGCGTCGGCCGCAAGACCGCCTTCGTGGTCCTCGGCAACGCCTTCGGCCGGCCCGGCATCACCGTGGACACGCACTTCCAGCGGCTGGTGCGGCGCTGGCGGTGGACCGACCAGACGGACCCCGACAAGATCGAGGCCGCCGTCGGCGCGCTCTTCCCCAGGAGCGAGTGGACGATGCTCTCGCACCATGTGATCTTCCACGGCCGCCGTATCTGCCACGCCCGCAAGCCCGCCTGCGGCGCCTGCCCCATCGCCCCGCTCTGCCCGGCGTACGGCGAGGGCGAGACGGACCCGGAGAAGGCGCGGAAACTGCTCAAGTACGAGAAGGGCGGCTTCCCGGGCCAGCGCCTGAAGCCCCCGCAGGCCTACCTGGACGCGGGCGGCAGGCCCGCGCCGCCGCTGGGAGCCGGATGACCCGCCGGCCCGCGTCACCGTGGGTACGTGCCCAGGAACGATCTCGGGGCCGTCGGGCGTTGGACCGGGCAGGACGACGGGGGTGGCGATGACGCGCACGGGCAACACGCAAGGCGGTCCGGTGACACTCAGCAAGGACGGCCTGCCCGGCTGGCTGGACCCGGTGGTGCGTGCCGTGGAGACGGTCGAGCCGCTCCAGCTCAGCCGCTTCCTGCCGCCGGCGGACGGCAAGGGGCGGCAGTCCGCCGTCCTGGTCCTGTTCGGCGAGGGGGAGCGCGGCCCCGAGCTGCTGCTCATGGAGCGCGCGAGTTCCCTGCGGTCGCACGCCGGGCAGCCGTCCTTCCCCGGCGGCGCACTGGATCCGGCGGACGGCGACCCGATGGGCGACGGACCACTCCGGGCGGCCCTGCGCGAGGCCGAGGAGGAGACGGGGCTCGATCCGTCCGGCGTCCAGCTCTTCGGCGTGCTGCCCAAGCTGTACATCCCGGTCAGCGGCTTCGTCGTCACGCCCGTGCTGGGCTGGTGGCGGGAGCCGACTCCGGTTGGCGTGGTCGATCCGAACGAGACCGCGGCGGTTTTCACCGTCCCCGTGGCGGATCTCACGGACCCCGCCAACCGGGCCACCGCCGTTCACCCCAGAGGCCACCGAGGTCCGGCATTCCTGGTCGAATCGGCGCTCGTGTGGGGGTTCACCGCCGGAATCATCGACCGTCTGCTCCATTTCTCCGGCTGGGAACGACCGTGGGACCGTGAGAAGCAGGTCCCACTGGACTGGCGCGCATGACAGGGTGACATCCGTGAATGTGCTGGACATCCTGTTGCTGGTCGCCGCCGTGTGGTTCGCGATCGTCGGCTATCGCCAGGGCTTCGTCGTCGGCATCCTGTCGGTGATCGGGTTCCTGGGCGGCGGTCTCGTCGCGGTCTACCTGCTCCCCGTCATCTGGGACGCGCTGACCGACAACGCCGAGGTCGGCACCACCGAGGCCGTCGTCGCCGTGGTCGTCGTCATCGTCTGCGCCTCGGTCGGCCAGGCCCTGACCACCCACCTCGGCAACAAACTGCGCCGGTACATCACCTGGTCCCCGGCCCGCGCCCTGGACGCCACCGGTGGCGTCCTGGTCAACGTCGTGGCGATGCTGCTGGTCGCCTGGCTGATCGGCTCCGCCCTCGCGCAGACCACACTGCCGACGCTGGGCAAGGAGGTCCGCAGCTCCAAGGTGCTGCTCGGCGTGTCGGAGGCGTTGCCCGACCAGGCCGACACCTGGTTCCAGGACTTCACCTCCGTCCTCGCGCAGAAGGGCTTCCCGCAGGTCTTCAGCCCGTTCTCCAACGAGCCGATCAAGGAGGTCAGACCGCCGGACCCGGCTCTCGCCGACAGCGCGGTCGCCGCCCGCGCCCAGCGTTCCATCGTCAAGGTCATGGGCACCGCCGAGAGCTGCGGCAAGGTACTGGAGGGCACCGGCTTCGTCTTCGGCGACCGCCGCGTCATGACCAACGCGCACGTCGTGGGCGGCGTCGACGAGCCCACCGTCCAACTGGGCGGCGAGGGCCGGAAGTACGACGCCACGGTCGTCCTCTACGACTGGCAGCGCGACATCGCCGTACTCGACGTACCCGACCTCGACGCGCCCGCGCTGCGGTTCACCACCGAGGACGCGAGCAGCGGGGACGGCGCGATCGTCGCCGGCTTCCCGGAGAACGGGTCGTACGACGTCCGTGCCGCGCGCCTGCGCGGACGCCTGACGGCCAGCGGCCCGGACATCTACCACCGCGGCACCGTGCGCCGCGACGTGTACTCGCTGCACGCGACCGTCCGTCAGGGCAACTCCGGAGGCCCGCTGCTCACCCCGGAAGGGAAGGTGTACGGCGTGATCTTCGCGAAGTCGCGCGACGACGCCGACACCGGGTACGCGCTGACCACGGACGAGATCCAGGAGGACATCGCCCGCGGGCGCACCGCGAACCAGCAGGTGGACAGCGACAGCTGCGCGCTCTGAGCCGGAGTCGGAGATCCCGGCCGCAGAGCGGGAGCGTCGGAGGTCGCGTCGCGGAAAGGGCCGTCGGCCTCAGCTTCGCGGATGACGCAGACGGACCGAGACCCAGCGGGCCCGGCGGCGCAGGATGCGCGGGATGCCCACCCGGAGATCCGTGCCACCCGGCATCTGCGGAGCACCGCCTCGCTGGTGGGAGCTCAGGCCCGAGGCCGAGCGGCGAGTGCGTGCTGCGTCACTGTAGTCGTGCGTCCAGCCCATACCCGGACGTGTGCCCCTGCCCCAAGGTCGATAACCGCCCCCAGGCCCCTCAATTGGCCTATGCGCCAGGCAATTGGCCGTTCGTAGGACAGGTGTTCACGGCAGGGGATCCCAACCGGATACCGGACGCGTCGGCACGGTCACCCCTCGGCAGGGCGGCCTCTGGGCAAGGCGGCCTCTCGGCCCGGTTCCTGACGGGCACGGTCACCGATCGGGCTCGGGGTCCTTCAGCCAGTTGACCAGTTCGGTGGAGAAAGCGACAGGGTCTTCCTCGTGCGGGAAGTGGCCGAGCCCGTCGAACAGCCGCCAGCGGTACGGCGCTTCGACGTACTCCCCGGAGCCGGCCGCGCTGCGCGTGCGCAGCACGGGATCGAGCGAGCCGTGCAGATGCAGCGTCGGCACCCGCACCGGCCGCTTCATCCGCCGGTTGAACTGGATGCCGTCGGGACGCGCCATCGAGCGCACCATCCACCGGTACGGCTCGATCCCACAGTGGGCGGTCGACGGAATGCACATCGCCCGCCGGTACGCCTCCACCACCTTGTCCTCCGGCAGCCGTGGCCCCGACCAGTCCCGGATCAGGCGGGCCACCAGCGCGCCGTCGTCGGCGGTGAGCTGCCGCTCGGGCACCCAGGGGCGCTGGAACCCCCAGATGTAGGAGCCGGCGCGGGTCTGCTTGACGTCGGAGAGCATGGCCGAGCGCCAGCGCCGCGGGTGCGGCATCGAGGAGACCGCGAGCCGCCGTACGAGCTTCGGGCGCATCGCGGCCGCCGTCCACGCCAGATAGCCGCCCAGGTCGTGACCGACCAGCGCCGCGTCCGGTTCCCCGAGGGAGCGGATCACCCCGGTGATGTCGAGGGCGAGGTTGGCGGGGTCGTAGCCCCGCGGGGTGCGGTCGCTGCCGCCCACACCCCGCAGGTCCATGGCGACGGCACGGAAGCCCGCGTCGGCGAGCGCGGTCAGCTGGTGCCGCCAGGTCCACCAGAACTGGGGGAAACCGTGCAGCAGCAGCACCAGCGGCCCGTCTCCCAGCTCGGCGATGTGGAAGCGCGCGCCATTGGCGGCGACGTCCCTGTGGGTCCAGGGACCGTCGACGCGTACGACCGAGGCGGCTTGCGCCGAAGTGGAGGCGGGGTCCGTCATGACGACGAGCGTGCCACAGCCTCGATGGCCCTCGCGTCCGGCACCCCGTCCCCCAGCTCCGGCCGCGGGTGCGGCTTGGCGTTCTGCAGGACGCCCGCCGACTGCTTCATCGACGCGGCGACCTTCTGCGGCCCCTTGCCCTTCTTCGCCTTCTTGGCGAACACCACGCCGATCAGCGCGAGGACGAGCGCGAGAAGCACGTTCGCCGCGAAGGACAGCAGGAAACAGATCGCGAGGTTCCAGTCGGTCCAAGTGCGGATGCCGTACGCCAGCGCGAAGTTCAGCATCGGCAGCGAGAACACCAGCACCGCGCCGGCCACCGTGAACGCGCCGCCGCTGGTCGCGCCGCGTTTCACGTCCTGCTTGAGCTGCGCCTTGGCCAGGGCGATCTCGTCGTGCACCAGTGCGGACATCTCGGTCGTCGCCGAGGCGAACAGCTGGCCGATGCTGCGTTCGGCGCCGACCGGGCTGCCGTCGGGTGCGCTCATCGCGGTCTCCCTCTTCTGCCGGACGTCCGCCGGGCTGGTGCCCGACCTCCGCCCGGCTTGTGCCTGACTGGGAACGGTCCTTTTGTACGGTCCTTTTGTACCGTCCCGTCAGATCATGCCGGACGGTCGTGCTCCTCGCCTGCCCCACCCGTCACTTCGGCAAGCCCGCGTCGTTTGGCGGCCTCCCGTTCGGCGGCCTTGAGCCCGGCGATCCGGCGGTGCTCGGCGGCCTTGCCGTCGTAGATCTCCGCCATGCGCAGGTGGTACGCGGGGTCGTCCTCCTCGTAGACGTCCGGGATGCCGTCGCGGTCGTCGTCGCGCTCCTCCGCCTCCCACAGCCTGCGGTACTTGGCGTTGCGTATCTTCAGCAGCACCGTCGCGAGCAGGGCGGCGATGAGCGAGCCCATCAGTACGGCGGCCTTGACCTGGTCGGTCAGTGCCGTGTCGCCCTCGAAGGCGAGCTCGCCGATGAGCAGCGACACGGTGAAGCCGATGCCGGCGAGGGTGGCCACCGCGAACACGTCGGACCACTCGAGGTCGTCGCTGAGCGAGGCCCGGGTGAAGCGGACCGTCAGCCAGGTGCCCCCGAAGATGCCGAGCGACTTGCCGACGATCAGCCCGAGGACCACCCCGAGCGTCTCCGGCCGGCCGAACACCTCGCCGACCGCTCCGCCGGACAGGGCGACACCCGCGCTGAACAGCGCGAACAGCGGCACGGCCAGCCCGGCCGAGAGCGGCCGTACGAGATGTTCGATGTGTTCGCCGGGGGAGTGGGCCTCGCCCTCGCGCCGCGTGCAGCGCAGCATCAGGCCCATCGCGACGCCCGCGATGGTGGCGTGGACGCCGCTGTTGTACATCAGCGCCCAGATGACGAGCGCGAGCGGGACGTACACGTACCACCCGTGGACGCCCGTGCGCAGCAGCAGCCAGAAGACCGCGAGGCCGGCGACGGCGCCGCCGAGCGCGGCGAGGTCGATCGTGTCGGTGAAGAAGACCGCGATGATCAGGATCGCGAAGAGGTCGTCGACGACGGCGAGCGTCAGCAGGAACGCGCGCAGGGCGTTCGGCAGGGAGGTGCCGATGACGGCGAGCACGGCCAGCGCGAAGGCGATGTCCGTTGCGGTGGGCACCGCCCAGCCGGCCAGGGAACCCCCGCCGGTGACGTTGGTGAGCGTGTAGACGAGCGCCGGTACGGCCATCCCGCACAGGGCCGCCACGACGGGCAGCGCGGCCGCCCTGGGGTCCTTGAGGTCGCCGGCGACCAGCTCGCGCTTGAGCTCGATGCCGGCGACGAAGAAGAAGATCGCGAGGAGTCCGTCGGCGGCCCAGTGCTCGATCGACAGGTTCAGGCCGACGGCCTCGGGGCCGAGGTGGAAGTGGCTGACGCTCTCGTAGCTGTCGTGCAGCGCCGGGATGTTCGTCCAGACCAGTGCGGTGACGGCGGCGAGCAGCAGCAGTACCCCGCCGACGGTCTCGGTGCGCAGCGCGTCGGCCACGAAGGTCCGCTCGGGCAGGGACAGCCGTCCGAGGACCTTGCGGGCGGTGGGGGTGCGGGGCGCGGCCACGGGGAGACCTCCGGACGGTGGGCAGGACGGAACCATTGCCGACCAGACTTCCCGGCGCACCTATTTGATTAGCTTACCTAAAGTATGGGGGAGACCTACGGGGGTCCTTTCACCATAGGGGCGAACGGGGCGCCCGGCGCTCTGGCGCCGGGTGCCCCTCACCACCGTGCGTATGCTCAGTCCTCGCTCGGCGCCGCCGGGAGCTTGGCCTGGATGAACTCCATGACGGTCGAGTCCGTCAGGGTCGTCACGTCACCGAGCTGGCGGTTCTCGGCGACGTCCCGGAGCAGGCGGCGCATGATCTTGCCGGAGCGGGTCTTCGGCAGCTCGGCCACCGGCAGGATCCGCTTGGGCTTGGCGATCGGGCCGAGGGCGGTACCGACGTGGTTGCGCAACTCGTTGACCAGCGTCTCCGTCTCCGAGGCCGTACCGCGCAGGATGACGAAGGCGACGATCGCCTGTCCGGTGGTCTCGTCGGCGGCACCCACGACGGCCGCCTCGGCGACCGACGGGTGGGAGACGAGCGCCGACTCCACCTCGGTGGTGGAGATGTTGTGGCCCGACACGAGCATCACGTCGTCGACACGGCCCAGGAGCCAGATGTCGCCGTCGTCGTCCTTCTTCGCCCCGTCACCGGCGAAGTACCTGCCCTCGAAGCGTGACCAGTACGTGTCGAGGAAGCGCTGGTCGTCGCCCCAGATGGTGCGCAGCATCGACGGCCACGGCTCGGTGAGGACGAGATAGCCTCCGCCGCCGTTCGGCACCTCGTTCGCCTCGTCGTCGACGACCGTCGCGGCGATGCCGGGCAGCGGTGTCTGCGCGGAGCCGGGCTTGGTCGCGGTGACGCCGGGCAGCGGCGAGATCATCATCGCGCCGGTCTCGGTCTGCCACCAGGTGTCGACGACCGGGGTCCGGTCGGCGCCGATGTGCTTGCGGTACCAGATCCAGGCCTCGGGGTTGATGGGTTCGCCCACGGAGCCGAGGATCCTCAACGAGGACAGATCGAACTTCGCGGGGATGTCGTCGCCCCACTTCATGAACGTACGGATGGCCGTGGGCGCGGTGTACAGGATGGTGACCCCGTACTTCTGCACGATCTCCCAGAAGCGGCCCTGGTGCGGGGTGTCCGGCGTGCCCTCGTACATGACCTGGGTCGCGCCGTTGGCCAGCGGCCCGTAGACGATGTACGAGTGCCCGGTGACCCAGCCGACGTCGGCGGTGCACCAGTAGACGTCGGTCTCCGGCTTGAGGTCGAAGACGGCGTGGTGGGTGTACGCGGTCTGGGTGAGGTAGCCGCCGGAGGTGTGCAGGATGCCCTTCGGCTTCCCCGTCGTCCCCGACGTGTAGAGGATGAACAGCGGGTGCTCCGCGTCGAACGCCTCGGGCGTGTGCTCGGCGGACTGCCGCTCGACGATCTCGTGCCACCAGACGTCGTGGCTGTCTTTCCAGGCGACCTCCTGGCCGGTGCGGCGGACCACCAGCACGTGCTCGACGTTGCCCGCGCGCTCCACCGCCTCGTCGACCGCCGGCTTGAGGGCGGACGGCTTGCCGCGCCGCCAGCCGCCGTCGGAGGTGATGACGACCTTGGCGTCGGCGTCCTGGATCCGGGTCGCGAGCGCGTCCGCCGAGAAGCCGCCGAAGACGACGGAGTGCGCGGCGCCGATCCGGGCGCAGGCCAGCATCGCGATCGCCGTCTCGGGGATCATCGGCATGTAGACGGCGACCCGGTCGCCCTTCTGCACACCCAGCTCCAGCAGGGCGTTCGCGGCCTTGGAGACCTCGTCCTTCAGCTCGGCGTAGGTGAGGGCTCGGCTGTCGCCCGGCTCGCCCTCGAAGTGGATGGCGACCCGGTCGCCGTGCCCGGCCTCCACATGACGGTCGACGCAGTTGTACGCCACGTTGAGCTCGCCGTCCTTGAACCACTTGGCGAACGGCGGGTTCGACCAGTCCAGAGTCTCGGTCGGCTCCTTGGCCCAGGCCAGTCGGCGGGCCTGCGCGGCCCAGAAGCCGAGCCTGTCAGCCTTGGCCTGCTCATACGCCTCCGCGGTGACGTTGGCGTTCGCGGCCAGGTCGGCGGGGGGTGCGAACCTGCGCTCCTCACGCAGCAGGTTGGCCAGGCTTTCGTTGCTCACGCCATCTCCCTTTCTCAGGGTTGTCCGCTGTGTCCCAGGCCACAGCTCATCAGACCCGGGGGCCCGGTGACAAGGGTCGACGGAAAATTGGTGTAGACCTGTCGGTACGGCTCTTCCGGCGGCCGGGGTCATCCGTATCCACGGACGCCGACCAGGCGGAGTTCAGCACGTGTCGCGCCTTTCACACTCCGTCCCCCGAGGCCGGCACCGTGACCGAGGGAGGGGGTGGCCGGGGCGGAACCCACGGTCCCGGCCACCCCGGTCGGGCTCACACCGGCACGTCCGCCGCCCGTACGTGGTCGAAGATCTCCTCGTCACGGTCCGCCCCGGTGAGCAGATACGCCTGGGCCTCGCCCACGTGGAAGTACATGCCGTGCAGCTCCAGCGCCCCGTCCCGCAGGGCCCGGGCCACCGACTCGTGGGCGCGCAGGTGCTCCAACTGCTGGAGCACGTTGGTCAGGCAGAGCTGCTCGACCGCGTCGGCGGGCGCCCGTCCGGACAACCGGACCCGTGGCCGGCTGCCGTCGGCCATGCGCTCCAGGCTGGGAAGCCCGTGCCGGAGCCACCGCTTGAGCGGGGTCCGGGCGCCCCCGGGGTCGGAGTTCAGCAGCGCCTGCATGGCCCCGCATCCGGAGTGCCCGCACACCGTGATGAAGCGCACCTTCAGCACGTCCACCGCGTACTCGATCGCGGCCGCCACCGAGTCGTCGCCGTTCTCCAGGCCGGGCAGCGGGACGAGGTTGCCGACGTTGCGCACCACGAAGAGGTCACCGGGACCGCTGGAGGTGATCATCGAGGTGACCAGCCGTGAGTCGGCGCAGGTGAGGAACAGCTGGGACGGCCGCTGCCCCTCGCGCGCCAGCCGGGCCAGCTCGCCCCGCACGAGCGGTGCGGTGTGGCGCTGGAAGGCGCTGATACCGCGTGCCAGTTCATGCCCGCTCGGCTCGGCGGGCGAGTTCCCTCCCTTCGCGTGTTGGTCGTGGACCGGTGCGGACCGCGGGCGGTCGCACTGGTGGTTGCGCCAGGGCGTCCAGGGGCGGCAGCGACAGCCGGCAGTACGCGTCGCCGGCTCGGCGCCGTCTTCCCCGGTGGGGTGCTCGGCCGCGCTTCCGGGCTCGCCGATGCGGACTCCGGCGCGGCGGCCGGTCACGTCGACGGAGCCGCCCCGCGCGGTGTGCGCCTTCTGCCAGTCCTGCAGTGACTCGTACGCCGCGTGGTCCATGAACGACCCGTCCAACTCCACCACGACGTGGGTGCCTTGGGGTACGAGATGCAGGGTCCGACTGAGCCGGGGCACCGCGAGGAACGTCAACTGGCCTCTCACCTTTACGTGATGGACTCCTTCCCTCTCGTCGTGCGTGATGCGGGTGCGGGTGAGGCGGTGCAGGGCGACGGCGACGGCCGCGGCGATGCCGAGCGTCACGCCCTGCAGGACGCCGAGGAGGACCACGCCGAGGGTGGTGACGGCGTAGACCAGTACTTCGCGGTGGCGCGTCACCGTGCGGATGTGGTGCAGGGACACCATCTGGATGCCGACGGCCATCACCAGGGCGGCGAGCGAGGCGAGCGGGATGAGCTCCAGGATCGGGACCATCAGCAGCGCGGCGACTACTACGAGAACGCCGTGCAACATCGTCGAGTTCCGGCTGACGGCACCCGCTTGCACATTCGCCGAACTGCGCACGGCGACCCCCGCGACGGGCAGTCCGCCGAGCGAGCCGGAGACGATGTTGGCGGCGCCCTGACCGAGGAGCTCGCGGTCCAGCTCGGAGCGTCCGACATCGGCGGGCAGACCGGGGCGGCCGGCCACCAGCTTGTCCACGGCGACCGCGCCGAGCAGCGACTGCACGCTGCACACCAGCGTGGTGGTGAGCACGGCCGCGAACAGCCCGAGTACCGGGCCCTCGGGAAGTCCGGCCAGGGCGTGGCTGCCCCAGGACGGCAGGTCGACCTTGGGCAGGGTCAGCCCGGCGAGGGCGGCGGCGCCGGTGGCACCGGCGACGGCGACGAGCGCGGCGGGGACCTTGCGCAGCAGACGACCCGTCCGGCCGGGAATCCGCGGCCAGAGCAGCAGCAGCGTCAGCGTCAGCGCGCTCACCGACAAGGCGGCCGGGTGCAGGCCCGCCAACTGCGCGGGCAGCGCTCGGAGGTTGTCCAGGACGGCGCTCTGCGGGGTGCCGCCGAGGACGATGTGCAGCTGGGCGACGGCGATGGTGACACCGATGCCGGCGAGCATGCCGTGCACGATGGCGGGGCTCACGGCGAGGGCGTTGCGGGCCACGCGCAGGCAGCCCAGGCCTAGTTGGGCGAGGCCGGCCAGGACGGTGATGGCGCAGGTCGTCCGCCAGCCGTAGCGGTGGATGAGATCGGCGGTGACGACGGTGAGTCCGGCGGCGGGACCGCTGACCTGGAGCGGGCAACCACCGAGCCGTCCGACGACGATCCCGCCGACGGCGGCGGCGACCAGGCCGGCCTGGAGGGGCGCGCCGGTGGCGAGGGCGATGCCGAGGGACAGGGGGAGGGCGATCAGGAAGACCGCGATGCAGGCCGACACGTCGGCGCCCGCGACGCGGAAGCGGCGGCGGGGGGTCTGCGGCGGGCTGGGGGACTGGTGGAGGCTCTTGGGCCGACTCGATTCGGTGGCGCGGGTAGGGACGCAGGCTGACATGTTCCCGTCTCCTCCGGGGCGGCGCGGTCGCGGATTGCGGCCGTGGGTCACGGCGTACAGCGGCGGGATGGATCAAGTCACGGATCAACTCTTGGTAAACGGATCGTAATTCAGAGTAAAGACCAAGCATGGACTTTACCGGCAAATGGGTCAATTAATCACTCCAGAGAGTGAAGTGCACTTTTTGTCGGCTTGTCGTATTAATTCCTTTTCTTGTCCATGCGACCTTGGCGGCGCATTCCCCCGCACACGCCCTCATCGGCGTCGGCCCGAGAGAAGGAAGAAGGTGGGCGGACATGGCCGCCACCCAGAGGATCACCGCGGGCACCGTGGTCGCCGCGGCCTGTGCCGCGTCGCTCGCCGGCTGCGCGCTCGGTACCGACGGTGCCAAGGCAGGGACGTCGGACCCGCAGAAGGTGAAGCCGGCCCAGGCGCCGCCCAAGAGCGTGGTCCGCATGATCGGAGACGGCTCCACCGCGTACACCGGGCCGCAGCCGCGCCTGCCCCGGCCCGAACGCCTCAAGCCCGGCCAGAAGCCCCCGCAGTTCGTGGTGTTCTCCTGGGACGGCGCAGGTGAGGACAGCCAGAAGCTGTTCTCCCACTTCCGCGAGGTCGCCCGGGCGAACAACGCGACGATGACGTACTTCCTGAGTGGCGTGTACATGCTGCCGGAGGACAAGCGCGACCTGTACCGGCCTCCGCAGCACTCCCCGGGCCGCTCGGACATCGGCTTCAACGACGACCAGGGCATCGCCGACACAGCGAAGCAGCTGCGCCTGGCGTGGCTGGAGGGAAACGAGATCGGCACCCACTTCAACGGTCACTTCTGCGGCAGCAACGGCGGGGTGGGCCAGTGGTCGGTGGAGGACTGGAAGGACGAGATCGCCCAGGCGAAGCAGTTCGTGAAGTCCTGGAAGACCAACACCGGGATGAAGAAGGCCCCTCCGCTGCCGTTCGACTACGACAAGGAGCTCGTGGGCGCCCGCACGCCCTGCCTGGAGGGCCGGAAGAACTTCATGAAGGCAGCCCGCGAACTGGGCTTCCGCTATGACACCAGCGGGGTCAACAACCAGGTGTGGCCGGAGAAGAGGCAAGGCTTGTGGGACCTGTCGATGCAGCTCGTGCCCTTCCCCGGGCATTCCTACGAGCAGCTGACCATGGACTACAACTTCATGGTCAACCAGTCCGGCACCACCACCCAGGGCAACCCCGCCAAGCACGACCAGTGGGGTGACGAGATGCGCGACGGCCTGCTCATGGGCTTCCGGCGGGCCTACGACGGCAACCGCGCCCCCTTGATCATCGGCAACCACTTCGAGTCCTGGAACGGCGGCACGTACATGCGGGCCGTCGAAGAGGTCATCGAGCGGGTCTGCAACAAGCCCGACGTGCGCTGTGTGTCCTTCCGGCAGCTCGCCGACTGGCTGGACGCCCAGAATCCGGCAACCCTGCACAAGCTGCGCGCCTTGGACGTCGGCGAGGCCCCGAAGCAGGGCTGGACGTCCTTCCTGGCGGGCCGCCCCGCCCCGGCCCCGAAGGGTGTTCCCGGGGCGCCGGCGGCCAAGCAGTAGGGGTGGTCGGGCCGTTGCCGAGGTGTGGCCGGGCGGTGGCTGTGGTGGGGCTGTGGCTCAGGTGTGGCCCGGCGATGGCTGCGGTCGGGCGGTGACCGCGGTCAGGCCGGGGCGCTGACGCTCTCGCCGAGCACGAACCCGGGGTCGACCTGCGCCGCCAGGTCGACCCCGGTCCGCTCGTTGCCCCAGGACTGGGCGTTCTTCAGGTGGAAGTGCACCATCTGGCGCGTATAGCGCTCCCAGTCACGCAGTGCGTACGTGGCGTCGGCGGTCGTCCGCAGCCGGTGCAGAGCACGGCGGTTGACGTCCTCCAGGAGCTCGAACCGGGGCGGGCGGCCCTTCTCCAGCGCGCGTACCCAGTCCGAGTGCCCGACCGTCACGAGCAGGTCGTCCCCGACCTCGGCGCGGAGGAAGTCGACGTCGTCCTGGCTCTGCACCTTGTTGCCGACGACCTTCAGGGTGACGCCGAAGTCGCGGGCGTACTCCTTGTATTGGCGGTAGACGGAGATCCCCTTCCGGGTCGGCTCGGCGACGAGGAACGTGATGTCGAAGCGGGTGAACATGCCGGAGGCGAAGGAGTCCGAGCCGGCCGTCATGTCGACCACGACATATTCGTCGGGGCCGTCCACCAGGTGGTTCAGGAACAGCTCCACCGCTCCCGTCTTGGAGTGGTAGCAGGCGACCCCCAGATCGGCTTCCGTGAAGGGGCCCGTGACCATCAAACGGACGGTGTCGCCGTCGAGTTCCACCGGGCGGGCGCACGCGTCGTAGACAGGGTTGTCCTCGCGCACCCCCAGCAGCCGGGAGCCCTCTCCGGGCGGGGTCGTCTTGATCATCGTCTCGGCGGAGGCGATACGCGGGTTCGACCCGCGCAGCCAGTCCTTGATCAGCGGCAGTCGCGCGCCCATGGCCGGCAGCGCCGCCGCTTCCGCCTCGTCCAGGCCGAGGGCCGGTCCCAGGTGCTGGTTGATGTCGGCGTCGACGGCCAGCACCGGCGCACCGGCGGCCGCGAGGTGACGGATGAGCAGGGAGGACAGGGTGGTCTTGCCGCTGCCGCCCTTCCCGACGAAAGCAATTTTCATGTTCACCAAGCGTAGTGGTGCCATGACCGCACGTGGCGGAGGTGCGTGAAGAAGACCACTCCTTCGTGGGGTGGGCGGCTCGGCTGCGTAGGGTCGTACTTATGAGTACGACAGGCGCGAACGCCGATCCGCTCGCGGCCCTGGGCACGCTGCCCGGAGTGGCCGAGTCCGTGGAATCCGTGCGCAAGTCCGTGGACCGGGTCTACGGCCACCGGGTCATGCGGCGTCGCAGTAACGCGATCACCTCCGAGGCGGCCCTGCGTGGCGCCCGCGGCTCCGCGGCGCTGTCCGGGGCGGACTGGGCGCTGGAGGAGGTGCGCCGGCGCACCGACTTCAGCGGAGACGACGAGGCGCGCGTCGTGGGCGCTGCCCTGCGGCTGACGGCCGAGGCGGGTCAGCTGCTGTCCATCTGGCGGCAGTCACCGCTGCGGGTGCTGGCCCGGCTGCACCTGGTGGCGGCGGCGGCCAAGGACGACGAGGTCGGACGCCCGCGTCAGGAGGGGGAGCCGGTCGACGAGCCGCTGATCGAGCTGGCGCTGCCGAGCGCGGCGGAGGTCTCCGGACGCCTCGAGGCCCTGGCCGGGCTGATCATCGCGGGCGGCTCGGCCCCCGCCCTGGTCACGGCCGCCGTCGTGCACGGTGAACTCCTCGCCCTACGGCCCTTCTCCTCCCACAACGGCCTGGTCGCGCGCGCGGCCGAACGCATCGTCCTGGTGGGCAGCGGGCTGGACCCCAAGTCCGTCTGCCCGGCCGAGGTGGGCCACGCCGACCTGAACCGCGCGGCCTACCTGGCGGCCCTCGACGGCTACGTCTCCGGCACCCCGGAGGGCATGGCCGCCTGGATCGCGCACTGCGGCCGGGCGATCGAGCTGGGCGCGCGCGAGTCGACGGCGGTGTGCGAGGCGCTGCAGCGCGGGGCGGCGTAGCCGGCGGCACAGCGTCACAGAGAAAGGCCCTCTTAGAAGAGGGCCTCTACAGGGGTTGCGGCGGTACGAGGACTCGTACCGCCGCTGGCATGTTCACCGGGGTACCAAGCGTCCTCGATGTGTGCCCATCAGGTCGGGAACTTTGCCCGTCACCTGGTGCGGCTGGCCCGTAATCGACGGGTCGACGTCGCGTGGGTGCCCGGTGTTCATGCTCGGTCCGTGGGGCCGTGTGCGTTGTTGAAGGTGATCCTCTCGGATGTCCTTGGTCTCGCGGGCCGTTAACTTCTTTGTACTCCAGAGCCGGAGCGAGCGAAAGCCCTGGCCGCACTTCTTTACTTTTGGGCCCAAACAGGCGTCAACCGGGCGCATGCCTGGTCAGGCCGGGGCCGCACGTCGGCGGTTCGCGTACCAGACGAGGCCCGCGGTGGCCGCCGCGGCGCCTATCGCCGCCATCGCGACGAGCGCCGGGCGGGGCGGTACGGAGAACGCGGGGAACCGCTGCTTGAGCCGGACCGGGCGGTGGAAATCGAGGATCGGCCACCCGCGCGCGAGTGCCTCGCGGCGCAGTGCGCGGTCCGGGTTCACCGCGTGCGGACTACCGACGGCCTCCAGCATCGGCAGGTCGGTCGCCGAGTCGCTGTAGGCGTAACAGCGGTCGAGGTCGTACCCCTCGGACTCGGCCAGCTCCTTGACCGCCTCGGCCTTCGTCGGGCCGTACGCGTAGTACTCCACCTCGCCGGTGAAGCAACCGTCGTCGCCCACCACCATGCGGGTCGCCACCACACGGTCCGCGCCGAGGAGTTCACCGATCGGCTCGACCACTTCGGCGCCCGACGTGGAGACGATCACGACGTCACGGCCGGCGGCGTGGTGCTCCTCGATGAGGGACGCGGCCTCGTCGTAGATGATCGGGTCGATGAGGTCGTGCAGGGTCTCCGCGACGATCTCCTTGACGTGCTGGACGTTCCAGCCGCGCACGAGTGCGGACAGGTACTCGCGGGTCCGCTCCATCTGGTCATGGTCCATGCCGCCCACGAGGAAGACGAACTGGGCGTAGGCGGTGCGCAAGGCGGCCCGGCGGTTGATCAGTCCACCTTGGTAGAACGACTTGCTGAAGGTGAGCGTGCTCGACTTCGCAATGACCGTCTTGTCCAGGTCAAAGAACGCCGCTGTGCGGGGCAAGGAGTGGTTTTCCACAACCCTGAGCATAGGCGCAGCCCATTCGGCGTAAGGTGGGCGCGTGGGTTTGCCTGGGAGGCCTCTCGGGTACACCATGGAAGTCACGGATCGTTCGCGACCGTGCTAACGCGGTCCGACTCCTCCCCCCCCGAGTCGGCCGTGAAGGCGACCCCCGCTCTCCCCCCCGGCGGGGGTCGTCGCATGTCCGGGTGGGTTTTCCTCTTCTTCGAGCGGCCCTGGGCCGGACCGAGGCGGCTGCGGCCGCCTCTTTCGCATGCCCATGATTCGTCACTCTGGGTAGTTGACGCGCTGCTCTCCGGAGGTCGCACAGCGGGTGGTGCAGGGCTCACCGGTATGGGTGATGGCGATATTCACAACCGCCGAGTTGTCCACTGTTTTCGACCAAGATCCACACGCTTTTCCGGATCCCTGCACCGTGATTCCAGCGCGTCCCGCTCGAGCCGAGTTCATGGCCGGTTCCGGTTAGGCGGGCGGGTTTGGCCGGTTCCTATCGGCCGTTCATGTGGAAGCCGCTTTCCGGTTCTTCACACGTCGGGGAATCGCGGGGCCGCAGGGGCTGCGTGAGTCAGGCGACTCGCGGGGCCGCTCGGGCCGCGTGGCAGAGGCGGATCTCGGAGCCCTCGGGCGCCGGAGACGCAAGGAGACGAAGGGGGATGGAGACCGTGGCCGCAGCCGTCACACACGATCCACCGCCCGCCGCCGGAGGGCGGCAGGGCAAACCGTTGATCATCACGGAGGACACCGACCTGCTCGACGACCTGCTGCGCCTGTGCGCGGCGGCCGGTGCCACACCGGAGGTCCACCACGGGGTGCCGGAGCACAGAGGGAGCTGGGAGTCCGCGCCCCTGGTCCTGGTCGGGGACGACGCCGTACGGCGGGTGCGCGGGGTCGCCCGCAGAAACGGAGTGGTGCTGGTCGGCCGTGACCAGGACGACTCGGGGGTCTGGCGGCGGGCCGTCGAGATCGGCGCCGACCATGTCCTGATGCTGCCCGACGGCGAGCAGTGGCTGGTCGACCGCATCGCCGACGTGGCCGAGGGCGTCGGCCGGCCCGCCCTCACCGTCGGGGTCATCGGTGGCCGGGGCGGGGCGGGAGCGTCCACGCTGGCGTGCGCCCTGGCCGTCACCTCCGCGCGGGAGGGACTGCGCACGCTGCTCGTGGACGCCGATCCGCTGGGCGGCGGACTCGACGTACTTCTCGGCGGTGAGACGGCCGAGGGGCTGCGCTGGCCGGCGTTCGCCGCCTCACGTGGGCGGGTCGGCGGCGGCGCGCTGGAGGAGTCGCTGCCCGAGCTGCACTCGCTGCGGGTGCTCAGCTGGGATCGCGGTGACTGCGTGGCCGTCCCGCCGCAGGCGGTCCGGGCGGTGCTCGCCGCGGCTCGCCGCCGGGGCGGCACGGTCGTCGTCGACCTGCCCCGCCGCATGGACAACGGGGTCGCCGAGGTACTCGCCCAGCTCGACGTGGGGCTCCTGGTGGTCCCCGCCGAACTGCGGGCCGTCGCGGCCGCCGGGAGGGTGGCGTCCGCCGTCGGCATGGTCCTGCGTGACCTCAGGGTGGTGGTACGCGGCCCGTACCCGCCCGGACTCGACGACCGCGAGGTGGCCCGGCTGCTCGGACTGCCGCTGGCCGGCGAGGTGCCCGTGGAGTCCGCGCTGCTGCGCCCGCACGGAGGCAGGACGCCCCCCGGCGCGGCCGGTCGCGGCCCGCTCGCCCGCTTCTGCCGGGAGTTCTGGGAGCGGACGCTGCTCGAAGCGGGGGCGGCGTGAGTACGGGACGAGGGTTCGCGGCCACGGCACAGGGTCCCCGGCAGCGGAGGTTTCCAGGGCGTTCAGGGTTCGCTGGTCCTGCCGGTCCTACTGAGCCTTACGGGTCTTCTACTGCGCTTCCTGAGCTTCCTGAGCTTCCTGAGCTCTTCGGGCTGGAGGAGGCCGGCGGGGCGGACGGCATCCCGGACGGCGGAACACCCGAGAGGTGGGTGTCCGGTGATGCGGCGGCCGCGCCGGCGACCGGTGCGGAGGTGACGCCCGGGCTGCTCGACGGAGTCCGGCGGTGGCTGGCCGAGAGCGGGGGCGAACCGACACCCGCGCGTGTGGCACAGGCGTTGCGCCACCAGGGACGTGTGCTCGGGGACGCCGAGGTCCTCGGCGCCGCCGAGCAGCTGCGGTCCGAGCTGATCGGCAGCGGACCGCTGGAACCACTGCTCGCCGACCCGTCGGTGACCGACGTACTGGTGTCCGCCCCGGACCGGGTCTGGGTGGACCGGGGCGGCGGACTGGAACTGACCGGCGTCCGCTTCCGGGACACCGCCGCCGTACGACGGCTCGCGCAGCGCTTGGCCGCGGTGGCCGGACGCCGGCTCGACGACGCCCGTCCCTGGGTCGACGCCCGGCTGCCCGACGGGACCCGGCTGCACGCGGTGCTGCCCCCGGTGGCCGTCGGCTGCACCTGTCTGTCCCTGCGGGTCGTATGGCCGCGCGCGTTCACGCTCGACGAACTGGTGACGGCGGGCACGGTGCCGCCGGGCGGGGACCGGGTGCTGCGCGCCCTGGTCGACGCGCGGCTGTCCTTCCTCATCAGCGGCGGCACGGGCAGCGGCAAGACGACGCTGCTGAGCGCCCTGCTGGGGCTCGTCGGGCAGGGCGAGCGGATCGTGCTCGCCGAGGACTCCGCGGAGCTCAGGCCGGACCATCCGCATGTCGTACGGCTGGAGAGCAGACCCGCCAACCAGGAGGGCGCCGGCCTGGTCACCCTCCAGGACCTGGTACGGCAGGCGCTGCGGATGCGGCCGGACCGGCTGGTCGTGGGTGAGGTGCGCGGGCCCGAGGTGGTCCATCTGCTGGCCGCGCTGAACACCGGTCATGAGGGCGGCTGCGGAACCGTGCACGCCAACGCGGCGGCCGACGTGCCGGCCCGGCTGGAGGCACTGGGTACGGCCGCGGGTCTCGACCGGGCCGCCCTGCACAGCCAGGTGGCGGCGGCCCTGTCGGTCGTGCTGCACCTGGTCCGCGACCGGGCCGGACGGCGTCGGATCGCCGAAGTGCACGTGCTGGAACGGGACCCGTCGGGGCTGGTGCGGACGGTGCCGGCGTTGCGGTGGGCCGAGGAGGCGTTCGCGTACGAGCGGGGATGGGAACGGCTGCGGGGGCTGCTGCGCACCGGGCCCTGCGAGGAGGGGCGGCGTGGTGACCGGAGTGGGTGAGGCGAGTACGGGAGCGGGGCGATGTGGGTGCGGACGAGGGAGGGGGCGGGTGGCGTGGTGAGCGGGGTTTGCGGGGTTTGCGGGGTTTGCGGGGTTTGCAGGGTTCGCGGGATGCCGACGGGAGGGGCGTGGTGATCGGGGTGGGTGAGATGTGGTGGAGGGCGGTCTGGTGAGCGGGGTGGGCGACATGTCGGTGGGGGCCGCTGTGCTGTGTGCCGGGACGGCTGTGTGGCTGTCGGGTGGGCGGCGATCCGGGGCGCGGCGGGCCCAGGTGCTGCTCGCCGGTGGTGCCGGTGGCGGAGCGGCGGAGACCGGACCGCCACCGTGGTGGCACCTGGTGGGTGAGTTGCGGCGGCTCCGTGAACGGCTGCGGGCCGAGTGGTGGTCGGCCGTCGCCGGGCTGGTGCTGGCGGTGCTGGGGGCCTCGGTGCTGCCGGTCGTCGCGGGGCTGGCCGGGGTGCCGTTGCTGCGACGGGTGCGGCTGGCCCGGGAGGCGAGGAATGCGCGGGAGCGCCGAGCGGACGCGGTGATCGCGCTGTGCGGGGTGCTCGCCGGTGAGGTGCGCTCGGGGCGCCAGCCGGGCGAGGCGATGCTGCGGGCCGCTCAGGACTCCGGCGGGCTCGGTGACGCACAGGCGGCGGTACTGGCGGCGGCCCGGTTCGGCGGTGACGTCCCCGGGGCGCTTGCCTCGGCAGCACGGCAGTCGGGCGCCGAGGGACTGCGCGGCCTCGCCGCGTGCTGGCGGGTGGCCGTGGACCAGGGCGCGGGCCTCGCGGCCGGACTCGACCGGCTCGAAGGGGCGTTGCGTGCCGAACGGGACCAACGGGCCGACCTTAGTGCCCAGCTGGCGGGCGCACGATCGACGGCGGTGATGCTGGCCGGGCTGCCCGTCCTGGGGCTCCTCCTGGGCACCGCTCTCGGCGCCGACCCGCTCCATGTGCTGTTGCACACCGGGCCCGGTCTGGGGTGCCTGTTGATCGGGGCCGCGCTGGAGGGCCTGGGGATGTGGTGGGCGACGCGGATCGTTCGGGGAGCGGAGGCGACGTGAGCGCGGAAGTTGTCCACAGGCTGGGGATGGTCGTGGGGGCGGTGCTCGCCCTCGGGTGGCTGGCGCGGTGGGCGGGGGCGGTGCGGCGCGAGCGGAGGGTGCGACGGCGGCTGGCCGTGTTGGTGGCCGCCGCGGAGCAGACCTCCGGCGGACCGCGGCTGGACGTGCGGGAGCTCGCGCGGCGGTGGCTGCCGGTGGCGTGCGTGGCCGGTGCCGCGTGGGCCCTGGCCGGCGGTGTCGGCGGTGCCGTGGCCGGGGCGGTCGTCGGGGTGGGGCTGTGGAGGTGGCGCCTTCGGCGGACAGCCGTCGGCGTGGGGACCGGCACGGCCGTCGACGTCCGGGAGGCGGCTCGGCAACTTCCGCTCGCCGCCGACCTGTTGGCGGCGTGCATCGCGGCGGGCGCCGGTCCGGTGGTCGCGGCGCAGGCCGTGGGTGAGGCCCTCGGCGGCCCGGTCGGGGAGGCGCTGGCGCGCGGCGCGGCGGAGGTACGGCTCGGGGGTGAACCGGGTGAGGCGTGGCGACGGCTCGCCGCGACACCGGGTGCGGGTGCGCTCGCGCGACTGCTGGAACGGGCCGACGTCTCCGGGCTGCCCGCGGCCGGACCGGTGGCCAGGCTCGCCGCGGACGCCCGCGCCGACTGGGCGCGTGCGGCGACGGCACGGGCACGGCGGGCGGCCGTGATGGTCACCGCGCCGGTGGGGCTGTGTTTCCTGCCCGCGTTCATCACGGTCGGCGTACTGCCCGTGGTGATCGGGCTGGCGGGCGGGGCGCTGGGAGGGGGTGGTGGATGACCGGACAGGAACGGTGACCGGCGGTCGGCGAGGGCGGCCAGCAGCGCGCAGCAAGTGGCAGCAAGCGCCAAGCGGCGAACGGCGAGCAGCGGGTGGCCGACGGCGGGCCGAAGCGGGTGTGTAGGAGCGGCAGCTGTGACGACAGCAGTGGCAGCGGTGCCCGCGGTGCCCGCGGTGCCCGCGGTGCCCGCGGTGACAGCAAGTGGCAAGTGATGACAGGTAGTCCACGGAGAGATCCACGGGGGTTGAGATGTGCAAGGTCGTACGAGCGCGGTTGCGTGGCCTGATGTGCGGGGCGCGCGGGGTGCGGAGGGACGCGGGAATGGTCACCTCCGAGTACGCGATGGGAATCGTCGCGGCGGTGGCGTTCGCCATGGTGCTCTACAAGGTGCTCTCCAGCGGCGAGGTCAGCGCGGAGTTGCAGGGCATCGTGAAGCGGGCGCTCCATGCGCAGATGTGAGCGGAGGGCGGACAGGTGGCCGGCGGGGAAGTCCCCCATGGGCTCGGACGCGGGGTTCGTCACGGCGGAGGCGGCTGTCGTGCTGCCCGTGCTGGTGATGTTCGCGATGGCGCTCGTGTGGGCGCTGTTGGTGGTGGCCGCGCACATCCAGTGCGTGGACGCGGCACGGGCCGGCGCTCGCGCGGCCGCCCGTCAGGATCCGGTCGACGCGGTCGTGGAGGTGGCCCGCGGGGCGGCACCGCGCGATGCGAAGGTCACGGTCGGCCGGGAGGGGGACCAGGTCCGGGTCACGGTCGTGGCGAGGCCACCGGTCCTGCACGGCCTGCCCTTCGAGGTGCGGGAGGACGCCGTGGCTTCGGTGGAGGAGACCGTGGGGGAGGGGAGGTGAGCGGCGGCTGTGCAACCCGCCTGCGGGAGGCCGCGCAGAGCGGGGACCGCGGTTCCGCCACCGTCTGGACCGTCACCACCATCGCCGTGCTGTGCGTGGTCTTCAGCGTGGTGCTGGCCCTGGGACAGGCCGTCGTGGCCCGGCACCGCGCCGCCGGCGGCGCGGACCTCGCGGCGCTCGCGGCGGCGGACCACTGGGCGGACGGCGGTACGGCGGCCTGCGCCCGGGCGGAGCGCGTGGCGCGGGCCCAGCGCGCGCGATTGGTGCGGTGCGTCCTCGTGGGCGAGATCTCGGATGTGACGGCGGTGTCGGGACAGGGGCCGTTCGCGGCGGAGGTCAGGGCGCGGGCGGGGCCTGCGGAGTCGAGGGGCGGAGCGCGGGCGGGGCCTGCGGAGTCGGTGCCACCGGTGTTCCCTGGGCAGCCACTCGGGGCGCCCTCCGAGCATCCCTTCGCGGCGCCTTCCCCACAGTCTCCCCTTCCGCCTGCCCCTCTTCCTGTCCCTCCGGCGCCCCCCGCAACAGCACCGTGAGCAGCCGTACCGCCCCCCGCTTGTGCAGTGGGTCGTTGCCGTTGCCGCACTTGGGGGACTGGATGCAGGACGGGCAGCCGGCCTCGCACTCGCAGGAGGCGATGGCCTCACGGGTGGCGGTCAGCCACGCCCGGGCGGTGTGGAAGGCGCGCTCCGCGAAGCCCGCGCCACCCGGGTGGCCGTCGTAGACGAAGACCGTGGGGAGGAGTGTGTTGGGGTGCAGCGGGATGGACACGCCGCCGATGTCCCAGCGGTCGCAGGTGGCGAACAGGGGCAGCATGCCGATGGACGCGTGCTCGGCGGCGTGCAGGGCACCACCGAGGATCTCCGGGTTGATCCGGGCCTCGTCCAGCTGGTCCTCGGTGACCGTCCACCACACCGCGCGGGTGCGCAGCGTACGAGGAGGGAGGTCGAGCTTCGTCTCGCCCAGGACCTCACCGGTGATGAGCCGTCGGCGCAGGAAGGAGACCACCTGGTTGGTGACCTCGACGGAGCCGTAGCACAGGCGTCCGTCGCCCCAGGGGAGCTCGATGTCCGTCTCCAGGACGGAGATGGACGTGGTGTCGCGGGCGACCGTCGAATAGGACGGGCCGGCCTGCTCGACCAGGGCGACCGAGTCCTCCAGGTCCAGGGAGCGCACCAGGTACGTGCGCCCCTGGTGCAGGTGGACCGCGCCCTCGTGGACGGTGGAGTGTGCGGCGCCTTCGTCGACCGTGCCCAGCAGGCGGCCCGTCCCGGCCTCGACGATCTGGACCGGCCGGCCGCCCTCCCCGCGGATGTCGGCGAGGTCGGCGGCCCGCTCGCGGCGGGTCCAGTGCCAGGCCTTCGTGCGGCGGCGCAGCAGTTTCGCGGCCTCCAGCTGCGGGAGCAGCTCCTCGCACGCCGGGCCGAACAGCTCCAGGTCCTCGTCCGTCAGGGGAAGTTCGGCGGCGGCGGCGCACAGGTGCGGGGCGAGCACGTACGGGTTGTCGGGGTCGAGGACCGTGGACTCGACGGGCTGGTCGAAGAGGGCCTCGGGGTGGTGGACGAGGTAGGTGTCCAGGGGGTCGTCGCGGGCGATCATGATGGCGAGGGCGCCCTGCCCGGAGCGACCGGCCCGGCCCGCCTGCTGCCACAGGGACGCCCGCGTGCCCGGATAGCCGGCGATCAGCACGGCGTCGAGGCCGGAGACGTCGATGCCCAGTTCCAGCGCGGTCGTCGCGGCGAGGCCGAGGAGTTCACCGGAGTGCAGCGCCTGTTCGAGGGCGCGGCGTTCCTCCGGCAGGTAGCCGCCCCGGTACGCCGCGACACGCCGGGCCAGGGAGCGGTCGACCTCGGAGAGGCGCTCCTGGGCGATCACCGAGATCAGTTCGGCGCCGCGCCGGGAGCGGACGAAGGCGACCGTGCGGATGCCCTGCACGGCGAGGTCGGTGAGCAGGTCGGCCGTCTCGGCGGTGGCCGTGCGGCGTACGGGTGCGCCCTTCTCGCCCTGCATCTCGGTCAGCGGGGGCTCCCAGAGCGCGAACACCAGTTCGCCGCGCGGGGAGGCGTCGTCGGCGACCTCGACCACCGGCAGGCCGGTCAGGCGCCGGGCGGCCACGGAGGGCTCGGCGGCGGTCGCGGAGGCCAGCAGGAACACGGGCGAGGCGCCGTAGCGGGCGCACAGGCGGCGCAGGCGGCGCAGCACCTGGGCGACGTGCGAGCCGAAGACGCCCCGGTAGGTGTGGCACTCGTCGATGACGACGTACTTCAAGGAGCGCAGGAAAGCGGACCAGCGGGGGTGGGACGGGAGTATGCCCCGGTGCAGCATGTCCGGGTTGGTCAGGACGTAGTTGGCGTACTGGCGGACCCATTCGCGTTCTTCCACCGGCGTGTCGCCGTCGTACACCGCAGGTCGGACCGAATGGCCCAGTGATTGTGAAAATTCCTTCACCGATCGGCACTGGTCCGCCGCGAGGGCTTTCGTGGGTGCCAGATAGAGGGCTGTGGAGCCCCGGCCGTTCGGTGCCTCGGAGCCGTCCAGGAGCGCCGACAGCACCGGGACCAGGTACGCCAGGGACTTGCCGGACGCCGTGCCGGTGGCGACGACCACCGACTCGCCGTCCAGGGCGTGCTCGGCCGCCCGTGCCTGGTGGGCCCAGGGATGTTCGATCCCGCAGGCCTGCACGGCGGCGATGACCTCGGAGCGGATCCGGTCCGGCCAGACGGCATGACGACCCTCACGTGGGGGCAAGTGCTCCGTATGAGTGATGCGCGAAGCCCGGCTCGGCCCTGCGGCGAGCCGGTCCAGGACCGTGGCCGGCGCGAGGCGGGAGACGGGCTGCGGCGGGGGTCGATCGGATCGGTGATTCTTGGCCATCGGCATCGAGTGTGTCACTGGCGTGACGGACAATGGGACCAAGGCGTCGTGCACGCCTGCCGGTAAGTGATTGAATGCCATCGCGGCTGGCGAACCGTCCTGGGGGCTTCAAGCCGAGGTGTCCCGAGGGGCGACCGCTCGATAGCAAGGTGCTGGAGGATCCGTGGACCTGTCCCTGTCGACCGAAACCGTCGGCGATCGCACGATCGTCAGGGTCGGTGGCGAAATCGACGTATATACCGCGCCCAAGCTGCGCGAGCAGCTGGTCGAGCTGGTGAATGACGGCAGTTTCCACCTTGTCGTCGACATGGAGGGCGTGGACTTCCTCGACTCCACCGGTCTCGGCGTGCTGGTCGGCGGACTGAAGCGGGTGCGTGCCCATGAGGGCTCGCTGCGCCTGGTCTGCAACCAGGAGCGCATTCTCAAGATTTTCCGTATCACCGGCCTCACCAAGGTGTTCCCGATTCACACCTCGGTCGAGGAAGCGGTGGCGGCAACCGACTGATCACCGCTCCCGGGGCGGACGCGGGTCCGCGCCGGGACGGCAGACGCTCCCGCGGGGGTCCGGGCGTTCGGCGGCCCGGTCCCCCCACCGCACGCCCGTAGTTCCGAGGGGGATGCATGGCCACCGTTGAACTCCGCTTCAGCGCGCTGCCCGAGCACGTCAGGACCGCCCGACTGGTGGCGGCAGCGGTGGCGCGCAGGGCCGGAGTGGACGAGGCCGTTCTCGACGAGGTCCGCCTCGCCGTCGGCGAGGCCTGTTCCCGAGCCGTGGGACTGCACCAGAACGTCGGCATCACGGCGCCCGTGAAGGTCGTCCTGGTGGAGGAGGAGAAACAGTTCTCCATCGAGGTCGGCGACGAGGCGCCGCGACATGCTCCCGGCGACCGGGCACCCGGTGCCGCCGGCGACCCGGACGTCGAGGCCGAGGAGGACGAGATGGGCCTCGCGGTCATCAGCGGCCTCGTCGACGACGTGGAGGTCACCGCCGGAGAGCACGGCGGATCGATCCGCATGACCTGGCCGACCACACCTCCCATCGCGGTGCTTCCCTGACGCCACACCCGTCAGCCGACGTCACTGACGCACCACGAATCTTCCGAGGGCCCTGCTGAGCAGCAGGGCCCTCGGTGTTTTCCATGAGCATTTAGAATTCGTGAAGCAATTCACGATCAATTCCGATCATTGGATCGGCTGAAAATGCTTTCGGCGTGTTACCGGGGTGTGGAAGATTCCGTTTGCCGCGTACTGTTTTGATCAGGAACAGATCTCTAGAATCCGTCCACATCTTGAGCTCAGCCCCAGCGTCAAGGAGGACGAATGACGGGGCTTTCTTCCCCAGATCAGCTTGACCACTCCACAGCCCTCGCGGCAGCGGTACTGACCGACGGCAACCGAGTCCTGGTGTCCGTCATCGGCGTCGTGGCCCTGGCCGCCCTCGTGGTGGCGGGCATCCTGGTACGTCAGGTACTCGCGGCGGGCGAGGGAACCGCCGGCATGAAGGAGATCGCGAAAGCGATCCAGGAGGGCGCGAACGCCTATCTGGCCCGCCAGTTGCGCACGCTCGGCGTATTCGCCGCCGTCGTGTTCTTCCTGCTCATGCTGCTGCCCGCGGACGACTGGAATCAGCGCATCGGCCGATCGGTCTTCTTCTTGATCGGCGCGGCGTTCTCGGCGGCCACCGGCTATATCGGCATGTGGCTCGCCGTACGGAGCAATGTGCGGGTCGCGGCCGCCGCGCGCGAGGCGACCCCGGCGGAGGGTGAACCGGAAAAGGATCTCACCGCCGTCTCGCACAAGGCCATGAAGATCGCCTTTCGCACGGGCGGCGTCGTCGGCATGTTCACGGTGGGGCTCGGTCTGCTGGGCGCCTCGTGCGTGGTGCTGGTGTACGCGGCCGACGCGCCGAAGGTCCTCGAGGGCTTCGGTCTCGGCGCGGCGCTCATCGCGATGTTCATGCGCGTCGGCGGCGGCATCTTCACCAAGGCCGCCGACGTCGGCGCCGACCTGGTCGGCAAGGTCGAGAAGGGCATTCCGGAGGACGATCCGCGCAATGCCGCGACCATCGCCGACAACGTGGGCGACAACGTCGGCGACTGCGCGGGCATGGCGGCCGACCTGTTCGAGTCCTACGCCGTGACGCTGGTCGCCGCGCTGATCCTCGGCAAGGCGGCCTTCGGTGACGCCGGGCTCGCCTTCCCGCTGCTCGTCCCCGCGATCGGCGTGCTCACCGCGATGATCGGCATCTTCGCCGTGGCCCCGCGCCGCTCCGACCGCAGTGGCATGTCCGCGATCAACCGCGGGTTCTTCATCTCCGCGGTGATCTCGCTGGTGCTGGTGGCGGTGGCCGTCTTCGTCTACCTGCCCGGAAAGTACGCGGACCTCGACGGCGTCACCGACGCGGCGATCCAGGGCAAGGGCGGCGACCCGCGGATCCTCGCGCTCGTCGCCGTGGCGATCGGCATCGTGCTCGCCGCCGTGATCCAGCAGCTGACCGGCTACTTCACGGAGACGACCCGCCGTCCGGTACGGGACATCGGCAAGTCCTCACTGACCGGCCCGGCCACCGTCGTCCTCGCCGGCATCTCGGTGGGCCTCGAATCGGCCGTCTACACCGCCCTGTTGATCGGCCTCGGTGTCTACGGGGCGTTCCTGCTCGGCGGTACGTCCATCATGCTGGCGCTGTTCGCGGTGGCGCTGGCCGGCACCGGCCTGCTCACCACGGTCGGTGTCATCGTCGCGATGGACACCTTCGGCCCGGTCTCCGACAATGCGCAGGGCATCGCCGAGATGTCCGGCGACGTGGAGGGCGCCGGCGCCCAGGTGCTCACCGATCTGGACGCGGTCGGCAACACCACCAAGGCCATCACCAAGGGCATCGCCATCGCCACCGCCGTCCTCGCGGCATCGGCGCTCTTCGGGTCGTACCGCGACGCCATCATCACGGGCGCGCAGGACGTCGGGGAGGAGCTGTCCGGTCCAGGGGCGCCGATGAGCCTGATGATGGACATCTCGCAGCCCAACAACCTCGTCGGGCTGATCGCGGGCGCGGCGGTCGTCTTCCTCTTCTCGGGGCTGGCGATCAACGCCGTGTCGCGGTCGGCGGGTTCCGTGGTCTACGAGGTGCGGCGGCAGTTCCGCGAGCATCCAGGGATCATGGACTACAGCGAGAAACCGGAGTACGGCAAGGTCGTCGACATCTGCACCAGGGACGCCCTGCGCGAACTCGCCACGCCCGGGCTGCTCGCCGTACTGGCGCCGGTCTTCATCGGGTTCACGCTCGGTGTCGGCGCCCTCGGCTCCTTCCTGGCCGGGGCGATCGGCGCGGGCACGCTGATGGCGGTGTTCCTCGCCAACTCCGGCGGCGCCTGGGACAACGCCAAGAAACTCGTCGAGGACGGCCACCACGGCGGCAAGGGCAGCGAGGCCCACGCCGCCACGGTGATCGGCGACACGGTCGGCGACCCCTTCAAGGACACCGCCGGACCGGCGATCAACCCCCTGCTGAAGGTGATGAACCTGGTGGCGCTGCTCATCGCGCCCGCGGTCATCAACTTCAGCTACGGCGACGACGAGAGCCTCGGCGTACGGATCGCCATCGCGGCCCTGGCGTTCGTGGTGATCGCGGGCGCGGTCTACCTCTCCAAGCGGCGCGGGATCGCCATGGGTGACGAAGACAACGCCGAAGACACGCCCAAGTCGGCTGATCCGGCGGTGGTTTCGTAGCGGAAACCTGACGGAGCCCAGCTCATCGGGGCGGACGGGAGGCGCACGGTGTCGCGCCGACCGCCCGCCTTGTCGCGTTCGCACCTTCATCGTGAGCCTTCTCTCGCTTGGTGCAAATGGTTACAAGATGAGATGAAGCGCCCATTGGTCACACAGCTGTCGCCCACATGGCGTGTATGTTCCGGGGCCGAGAGCCATGGAAGGGACCAATCCGGTGAACAAGAAGCTCGCGGCCGCACTGTCCGGCGGTGCGGTACTGGTACTGGCGCTGACGGGATGCAGCAGCGAAGAGGACAACAAGGAGCTCAACGCCTGGGCCAAGCAGGTCTGCGACCCCGTACCGGCGCAGAACTCGAAGATCACGGCGGCCTACGCCGCGATCACCAAGGCGGCCAAGGACACCACCAGCACGCCCGAGGAACTCCAGAAGACCGACTCCCAGGCCTTCCAGGACCTGGCCGACGGCTATCAGGCGCGCGCGACCGTCATCGACAAGGCGGGGGCGCCTCCCGGTGTCGAGGGCGGGGCGCAGAAGCAGCAGGACGCCGTCAAGAAGCTCACCGCGCTCTCCACGGCGTACGCCGACCTGAAGAAGCAGGTGGACGAGCTCGACACCAAGGACCAGGGCAAATTCGCGTCCGGGCTGAAGACGGTCTCCGCCGAGATGAAGAAGATGGAGAACCAGCGCAACAGCGCGCTCACCGCGCTGAAGAACCTGGAGGAGGGCGACACCAAGCAGGCGCTGACCGAGCAGGCGGGCTGCAAGCAGGCGTCCGCCTCGGCAGCCGCCACCGACAGCTGAGTCGCCCCGCACGGCGGCGCGCGGTCACAATGGGGGCGTGAGTACCTCCAGCCTGCCCGCGTCCGACCATCCCGACCTCACCGCCCGGCTGCGGGACGCCCTGCTCGGGGCCTCCTTCACCGCCGACGGGCTGCTCGAACTGCTCGGTGCGCCCGCGTACGCGGCGCTCGCCCGGAGCGAAACCGTGCCCGCGCTCCGGGCGACACGCGGCGACACGCCGTTGGAGACGCTCGTGCGGCTGTTCCTCTTGCAGCAGCCTGTGCCGCACGCGCGCGTGGCGGACGTGCTGCCCGTGGCCGCGTGCCTGGAGAGCGGGTGGCTGGTCCGGGTCGGCACGGATGCCGAGGGCGACCTCGCCGCGACCGTGGACGTCCGGCCGTACGGCGGGCCCGGCGGCGAGGACTGGTTCATCGTGTCCGACCTGGGGTGCGCGGTCGGCGGGGCGGGTGGCATCGGCGGCCGAGGCCCTCAGGCGGACACAGGCGTCGTCCTCGGGGTGGGCGGCGCGTCCACGACCCTGGCGGGCGTCACTGTCCGTACGCCCGTCGCCGCCGCCCTCGACCTCGGCACCGGCTCCGGGATCCAGGCGCTGCACGCCGTGCAGCACGCCACCCGCGTGACGGCGACCGACCTCAACCCGCGCGCCCTGCACATGACCGCGCTCACCCTGGCGCTGTCCGGCGCCCCGGCTGCCGACCTGCGCGAGGGCTCACTGTTCGAGCCGGTCCGGGACGACGAGACCTTCGACCTGATCGTGTCCAACCCGCCCTTCGTGATCTCGCCGGGCCCGCGGCTGACGTACCGCGACGGCGGGATGGGCGGGGACGATCTGTGCCGCTCGCTCGTTCAGGGGGCGGGGGAACGGCTGAACGAGGGCGGGTTCGCGCAGTTCCTCGCCAACTGGCAGCACGTGGAGGGGGAGGACTGGCAGGACCGCCTCAGGTCGTGGGTGCCGCGCGGGTGCGACGCGTGGATCGTGCAGCGCGAGGCGCAGGACGTCACGCAGTACGCCGAGTTGTGGCTCAGGGACGCAGGCGACCACCGGGGCGACCCGGCCGAGTACCAGACGCGGTACGACGCGTGGCTGGACGAGTTCGAGGCGCGCAAGGTGAAGGCCGTGGGCTTCGGCTGGATCACCCTGCGCAGGACGGGGGCCGCGGTGCCTTCGGTGACGGTGGAGGAGTGGCCGCATCCGGTCGAACAGCCGCTCGGTGACGCCGTACGGGCGCACTTCGAGCGCCTCGACTATCTGCGGGCGCACGACGACGCGGCCCTGCTCGCGGCGCATTTCAAGCTCGCGCCCGAGATCCTGCAGGAGCAGATCGGACTGCCCGGCGCGGAGGACCCCGAGCATGTCGTGCTGCGGCAGAACCGCGGGATGCGCCGGGCCACCACGGTGGACACGGTCGGCGCGGGTTTCGCCGGCGTGTGCGACGGCTCGCTGAGCGCGGGCCGCATCCTCGACGCCATCGCCCAACTGGTCGGTGAGGACCCGGTGGCGCTGCGCGACCGCACGCCCGCGCAGATCCGGCTGCTGGTGGAGCAGGGGTTCATCGAACCGGCGTGATGCGACGGTGTCTCATGGCGGTGAGCCGTTCGGTGATGTGTCGGTGACCGGTCCGGTCCGTCGGTGATCGGCCCGGTGATCCGTCCGACGGGGCGTCACTGCTCAGGCACCAGTGGCGCTTTGGTGCTCCTGCGCGTGATCTGGCGGGTTTGCCCCGAAAAGGTCTCCTGTCAGTGGTGCGTGCGAAGCTACCTTCCAGGGGCGAACGCCGCGCGTTCTCGGGGGAGGCGCGCTGTCTCGGGGGAGGCGTGATGGCGGGGGAGACGAAGGATCAGGGCGAAGGCGGGGTCGTCAACGGCCGGTCCCGGCTTTCGCGGACACTCGGCGCGGGCGGTATGGGCCGCGTGTGGCTCGTGTACGACGAGGACCTGGCCTGCGAGGTCGCGACGAAGGAGATCGCGCTCGCCGACGTGCCGAGGGGCGCGGACGTGGCGAGGGGCGCGGACGAGCCCGCGACGGGGGCTCCGCGCGAGGGAAGCCCGGAGAGGGAAGGGCAGCGCGCCCGCAGCGAGGTCCGCCACGCGGCACGGCCGCGCGGGCATCCGCACGTGGCGACGGTGCACGACCTGGTGGTGCACAAGGGCCTGTCCTGGATCTCATGGAGTACGTCCCGGACGCGGTCGGCCTCCAAGTGGTCGTCCGGCGGTCGGGGCCGCTCGCGTCCGCACAGGTGGCCGGAACCGGTCTCGCCGTGCTGGACGCGCTCACCGCCGGGCACCGCGTCGGCATCCTCCACAGGGATGTGAAACCGGCCAACGTCCTTCTGGCGCCGGACTCTTCGGCCGACCCGTACGGGCGCGTGCTGCTCACCGACTACGGCATCACACTCCAGCCCGAGTCCCGCGAGTCCTGCGAACCCCGGCTGACCGCCACCGCAGCATCCTCGGGACGCCGGTTACCTCGCCCCCGAGCGGGCGCGCGGCGAGCCGCCCACCCCGCCAGCCCAGTCGGCCCAGTCGGCCCAGCCGGCCCAGCCGGACGATCGTCGACGCGCTGCCCGACGCGGTCGGCTACGCCGGCCTGCCGACGCGGGAGGGGTGTACCGCGGCCGGCGGTGGTACGGCACGTCTCGTACTCGGCCGGCATGCCGCGACAGGCGGTGAGGCGGGCCGCTTCCGCGACACCGGCACCGATCCGGCCTCGATCTCTGGGCGGGACGGACGCTCGTCGGCGACTGCTGGACCTGCGAGGAACAGGAAGTGGACGACGCCCGCGAAGCCCCGCTCACCGACTGTGCCGAACCCCATACCGGGCAGGTCACGCGGACCGTCCGGGCCCCGCCGACATGAGCTGCGCGAAGGGCGCCGACAAGGCGACCAAGCTGTGCGGCAACCGGTTCGAGCCGACCTGGGCGCCGGGCCAGGAGCGCACCGTGTACGGCTGGGTGGCCGACGAGGACGACCGGGAACGGGGGCTTCACCGAGGTCGTGTGCACGGTGAGCCGGGCCGACAGCACGAAGACGACCGGAAAGATACCCGTGCCCGGCGCGGTCTGAGACCCGGCGGGACAGCGGAACGGGGCAGTCCGTAGCCGCGTCGGCTCCGCGTTCACCCGGGGTTCGCCTGGACGCCGCCCGCGCGTGCCAGCCTCCACCGGCTGGACACAGCGGAGCGGGGAGAAGGGGGCACGGGGAGCCATGGAGAGTGGACCGGCGATCTTCGCGGGAGGGGTGTTCGCCCTGTTCGGGGGCGGGCTGCTGACGTGGACCGTGGCCCGGGTGCGGTACCGGGAGCCGGTCGCCCAGGGTGTGAGCCCCGTCGCATCGGCGGCCGTCGCGAGCGTCGTCGCGTTGCTCGCGCTCGCCGTCGGGACCTGGTGCCTCACCCGGGTCTGAACGCCCCTGACCGGCCTGGGCGCCGGTAAGAGAGGGAGCACGTTCCGGATGGTCCGGAAAAGGACGGTGGGCACTCCGGGCGGCAGGAATGGCGGTAGTCGGGTTACCGTTCGAGTGGCCGTTGTGGGCTTTTCCCGTTTGACACGGGGGCGGGATGTACCGTCACACTCCGCAGCGTCAGCATGACCCGACCCCGGGACCAAGGCCGGGGGAGAGACCCCGAGCGCCGACCGGAGAGAAGAGCGAAGTTGTCCCCGACCAGCGAGACCGCACAGGGCGGCCGCCGACTCGTCATCGTCGAGTCGCCTGCCAAGGCGAAGACGATCAAGGGCTATCTCGGCCCCGGCTACGTCGTCGAAGCGAGCGTCGGGCACATCCGCGACCTCCCCAACGGTGCCGCGGAGGTGCCCGAGCAGTACACCGGCGAGGTCCGCCGACTCGGTGTGGACGTCGACAACGACTTCCAGCCCGTCTACGTCGTCAACGCCGACAAGAAGGCCCAGGTCAGGAAGCTCAAGGACCTGCTGAAGGACTCCGACGAGCTCTACCTCGCCACCGATGAGGACCGCGAGGGCGAGGCGATCGCCTGGCACCTCCAGGAGGTGCTGAAGCCCAAGGTCCCGGTCAAGCGAATGGTCTTCCACGAGATCACCAAGGCCGCGATCCAGGCCGCCGTCGCCAACCCGCGTGAGCTGAACCAGAAGCTGGTCGACGCCCAGGAGACCCGCCGCATCCTCGACCGTCTCTACGGCTACGAGGTCTCGCCGGTCCTGTGGAAGAAGGTCATGCCGCGCCTGTCGGCCGGCCGTGTCCAGTCCGTCGCCACCCGGCTCGTGGTGGAGCGGGAACGCGAGCGCATCGCTTTCCGTTCCGCTGAGTACTGGGACCTGACGGGCACCTTCGCGACCGGCCGCGCGGGGGACGCGTCGGACCCGTCGTCGCTGGTCGCCCGCCTTCAGGCCGTCGACGGCAGGCGGGTCGCGCAGGGCCGCGACTTCGACTCCCTGGGTCAGATCAAGAGCGCGAACACCCTCCACCTCGACGAGGCCGACGCCCGCACCCTGGCCGCCGCCCTGGAGGACACCCGGTTCGCCGTCCGATCCGTCGAGTCGAAGCCGTACCGCCGCTCGCCGTACGCCCCGTTCCGTACGACGACGCTCCAGCAGGAGGCCTCGCGCAAGCTCGGCTTCGGCGCGAAGGCGACCATGCAGGTGGCGCAGAAGCTGTACGAGAACGGCTTCATCACCTACATGCGTACGGACTCCACGACCCTGTCCGACACGGCGATCAACGCCGCCCGCGCCCAGGTCACCCAGCTGTACGGCGCCGACTACCTTCCGGCCCAGCCGCGGACGTACGCAGGCAAGGTCAAGAACGCGCAGGAGGCGCACGAGGCGATCCGCCCCTCGGGCGACCGCTTCCGCACGCCTGCCGAGACCGGACTGACCGGCGACCAGTTCAAGCTCTACGAGCTGATCTGGAAGCGGACCGTCGCGTCCCAGATGAAGGACGCGACCGGCAACTCGGTCACGGTGAAGATCGGTGGCACCGCGTCCGACGGCCGGGACGTCGAGTTCAGCGCCTCCGGCAAGACGATCACGTTCCACGGCTTCCTCAAGGCGTACGTCGAGGGCGCCGACGACCCGAACGCGGAGCTGGACGACCGCGAGCGCCGGCTGCCCCAGGTGAGCCAGGGCGACGCGCTGAGGGCCGAGGAGATCACGGTCGACGGGCACGCCACCAAGCCCCCGGCCCGCTACACCGAGGCCAGCCTGGTCAAGGAGCTCGAAGAGCGCGAGATCGGCCGCCCGTCGACGTACGCGTCGATCATCGGCACGATCCTCGACCGCGGTTACGTGTTCAAGAAGGGCACGGCCCTGGTGCCGTCCTTCCTGTCCTTCGCCGTGGTCAACCTCCTGGAGAAGCACTTCGGGCGGCTCGTCGACTACGACTTCACCGCCAAGATGGAGGACGACCTCGACCGCATCGCCCGCGGTGAGGCGCAGGCCGTGCCGTGGCTCAGGCGGTTCTACTTCGGCGAGGGCACGGGCCACGGCGGCGCGGCGGAGGCCGGCAACGGCGACGGGGACCACCTCGGTGGCCTCAAGGAGCTGGTGACCGACCTGGGCGCGATCGACGCGCGCGAGGTGTCCTCGTTCCCGGTGGGCGACGGCATCGTGCTGCGGGTCGGGCGCTACGGCCCGTACATCGAGCGCGGCGAGAAGGACTCCGAGAACCACCAGCGCGCCGACGTGCCGGAGGACCTGGCCCCGGACGAACTGTCCGTCGCGTACGCGGAGGAACTGCTCGCCAAGCCGAGCGGTGACTTCGAACTCGGCACCGACCCCGGGTCGGGCCACCAGATCATCGCCAGGGACGGCCGCTACGGCCCGTACGTCACCGAGGTGCTTCCCGAGGGCACCCCGAAGACCGGCAAGAACGCCGTCAAGCCGCGTACGGCCTCGCTGTTCAAGTCGATGTCGCTGGACACCGTGACGCTGGAGGACGCGCTCAGGCTGATGTCGCTGCCGCGTGTCGTCGGCACCGACGCGGACGGTGTGGAGATCACCGCGCAGAACGGCCGCTACGGCCCCTACCTGAAGAAGGGCACGGACTCGCGGTCGCTGCAGACCGAGGACCAGCTCTTCACGATCACCCTCGAAGAGGCCCAGGCGATCTACGCCCAGCCCAAGCAGCGTGGCCGGGCGGCCGCCAAGCCGCCGCTGAAGGAACTGGGCGAGGACCCGGTCAGCGGCAAGCCGGTCGTGGTGAAGGACGGCCGCTTCGGGCCGTACGTCACCGACGGGGAGACCAACGCGACCCTGCGCTCCGGCGACAGCGTCGAGGAGATCACCCCGGAGCGGGGCTACGAACTCCTCGCCGAGAAGCGGGCGAAGTCGCCCGCCAAGAAGACGGCGAAGAAGGCGCCCGCCAAGAAGGCCCCGGCCAAGAAGGCGGCGACCGCCAAGAAGACGGCCGCGAAGAAGACGACGACGGCCGCCAAGAAGACGACCGCGAAGACCACCGCCAAGAAGACCACCGCGAAGAAGGCGACGGCTTCGAAGACGGTGTCCGAGGACTGAGTGCGCGCGGGACGGGGCCGTCAACGGGCCCGTTCCGCTCGCGGATTCCCCACAGCGGCTTCGCGAAACGAACGCCTCGGCATCACTTTGGTGTCGGGGTGTGCGCACGTTCGGACGGGCCCTCCAGGCTGTCGGTGCGTCCCGATAGGCTGAAAGCATGACCCCAGCCGAGCAGCCAACGGCCCCTCACCCGGCCCCCGACGACGCCCTGGCCGCGGACTCCCGCGAGCGCGCCGTCCGCGCCCTGCTGCGCCGACCGCAGCTCAAAAGGCTGTGGAGCGCCCAACTCGTGGGCGGTATCGGCGACACCCTCGCGCTTCTGGTGCTGGTCCTGCTCGCCCTTCAGGCGGCCATCGCCGAGGGCTCGTTCGGCGGCGGTTACCGAGGCGTGGCGTTCGCAGTGGCGACCGTTTTCGGAGTGCGCGTCCTCGCGACACTGCTCTTCGGAGCCGTGCTTCTCGGCCCGCTCACCTCGCTGACCTCCCCGGAGGGCCCGCTCGACCGCCGCTGGACCATGGTCGGCGCGGACGGCCTGCGGGCCGCGTTGCTGATCGTGGCACCGCTGTGGATCGACTGGACACCCGACGACGCGCTGGCCGTCATCCTGGTCACCGCCTTCGTGACCGGAGTCGCCGAGCGCTTCTGGACGGTGTGCCGCGAGAGCACGGCTCCCGCGCTGCTGCCGGCGCCGCCGCCGGAGGGCGCGACGGTACGACCGCTGCCGGACCACCTCGGCGCCCTGCGCAGCCTGTCGCTGCGGACGAACTTCGTGGCGATCCCGCTCGCGGCCGTCGCGCTCGTCGTCGCGGGTCTGCTCAACAACCTGCTGGGCTCGGGCATCGACTGGTTCGCCCAGCACCAGGCCGCCCTCGCCTCGTACGTGGCGGGCGGGCTGTTCGCCGCGTCGCTGTCCGTGCTGACGTTCCTGGAGCTGCCCGACACCCGCACCCCCCGCGCGCGGTCGCCGCTGGAGGGGCTGCGCCGCCCCAAGACGGGCACGGGCGTCGACAAGGGCCGTACCGGCGCGATCCCGCTGCTGGTGCCGGCCTGCGCGGCCGTCGCGGGAGCGGTCGCGGCCGCCGTGGCCGTCTCCGTGCTGCACGCCAAGGACCTGGGCGGCGGACCGGTGACGTACGGCCTGCTGGTCGGCGCGCTGACCGGCTCAGTGGTCGTCGGCATCCGTACGGCCCCCTCCCTCCTGCCGACCCTGTCCCGGCGCCGGCTGCTGGCGCTGGCGATCGCTTTCACGGGCGTGGCGCTGCTGGCCGCCGGGCTCGTCCCGGACGTCACCAGCGTGCTGCTGATCGTCGCCCTCGCGGGCGCCGGCGCGGGCGTGGCCGCCAACACCGGGCACACCCTGCTGGACCAGGAGACCGAGGAGTACCGGCGGGCGCGGACGACCGAGCACCTGCACGCGGTCGTCCGGGTGTGCGTGGCGCTCGGCGCGGTGATCGCGCCCCTGGTGGCGGCGGCGATCGGCCCGCACCGCCTGGAGAACGGCAAGTTCGTGTTCGCGCACGGCGGCGCGGCCTTCACCCTGATGCTGGTCGGCGCGCTGCTGCTGCCGGTGGCCGCGCTGGTGCTCGCCAAGGTCGACGATCGTTCCGGGGTCCCGCTGCGGCACGACCTGCGGGACGCGCTGCTCGGCGGCCACGACCCGGTGACGCTGCCCGCGTCCACGGGCTTCTTCATCGCCCTGGAGGGCGGCGACGGAGCCGGGAAGTCCACCCAGGCCGAGGCGCTCGCCGAGTGGATCCGGGCCAAGGGCCACGAGGTCGTCGTCACCCGCGAGCCGGGGGCTACGCCGGTCGGCAAGCGGCTGCGGTCGATCCTGCTGGACGTGTCGAGCGCCGGGCTCTCGCACCGCGCGGAGGCGCTGCTGTACGCGGCGGACCGCGCGGAGCACGTGGACACGGTCGTGCGGCCCGCGCTGGAGCGCGGCGCGGTCGTCGTCTCCGACCGCTACATCGACTCCTCGGTGGCCTACCAGGGCGCGGGCCGTGACCTGTCCCCGACCGAGATCGCCCGCATCAACCGCTGGGCGACCGACGGACTCGTACCGCATCTGACCGTGCTGCTGGACGTCTCGCCGGAGATCGCGCGCGAACGGTTCACCGAGGCGCCGGACCGGCTGGAGTCGGAGCCGGCCGAGTTCCACGCGCGCGTGCGCTCCGGTTTCCTGACGCTGGCCGCCGCCGATCCCGGCCGCTATCTGGTGGTGGACGCGGGGCAGGAGCCCGAGGCCGTCACGACCGTCGTCCGGCACCGCCTCGACCAGATGCTGCCGCTGTCCGAGCAGGAGATCCGGGCTCAGGAGGAAGCGCGCCGCAAGGCCGAGGAGGAAGCGCGCCGCAAGGCCGAGGAAGAGGCCGCTCGCAAGGCCGAGGAGGAGCGCCTGGAGCGCGAGCGCCAGGAGCAGCTGGAGCGGTTGCGCGCCGAGGAGGAGGAGCGCAAGCGCCGCGAGCTGGAGGAGGCGCAACGGCGCGAGGCCGAACGGCAGGCGGAGGAGGCCCGGCTGCGGGCCGAGGAAGCGCGCCGCCGCGCCGAGGAGGAACGCCAGCGGCTACTCGCCGAGGAGAAGGCACGGGCGGAGGAAGAGGCGCGCCGCAAGGCCGACGAGGAGCGGCGCCGCAAGCAGGCCGAGGAAGAGGCCCGGCTGCGCGCCGAGGCCGAGGCGCGGCGCCTGGAGAAGCAGCGCAAGGCCGAGGAGGCGCTGCTGCGGGCCGAGGAGGCACGGCGACTGGCCGAGCAGGCGGCGGCCGTGGCGGAGGCGGGGCCCAGGCCGACGGAACCGCCGAGGGCGGGTTCGGGTGCGGGCTCGGGTGCCTCCGGGCCGGCGGGTCGGTCCGGCCGGCCGGCGGCCTCCGGTGCGGGGCAGGACGCGAGGACTGTGGCTACGCCGGTCGTCACGCCGACGAACGCGTCCGGCGGGCCGGTGGACGAGACGGCGGTGCTGCCGCGGGTGCGTGACGAGAAGGGGGCGGGTGAACGGGGCTCCGGGGCCGGGACCGGCTCTGCGGCCAAGTCCGGGACCGGGTCCCGGGCCGGCAGGGGTGGCTCTGGCGGGCCCGGCACGGGTGGGCCCGACGCCGAGGTGACGGCCGAGTTGCCGCAGCCGCCGGTGCCGCCGGTTCCTTCAAGGGCGGCGGACGAGACGGCGGTGCTGCCTCCCGTTCCGCCGGTTCCGCCCGGCGCGGCGGACGAGACCGCGGTGTTGCCGCCGGTCGCGCCGCCGGGTGCCGCGGACGAGACGGCCGTACTGCCTCCGGTGCGGGACGAGGCTCCCTCGGACCGGGTTCCGCCGGGCTTCTTCCGGGACGAGGAGTCCGGGGCCCGGCCGGGCGGTGGCGACGACCGTACGCGTGAGCTGCCCCAGCTCGACGAGGACGGGACGCCCCGGCGCCGGGCCCGGTCGGACTGGGCGGAGGAGACTCCGCTGGACGATCTGCCCACGTTGGCCGACGAACTGCTCGGCCCGCTGGATCGTGACGACGAGGAGCCCGACGAGGGACGTGGGCGGCGCGGCCGGGGGCGGGGGCGGCGGGGCTAGGCGGTTGGGACGGTTGCACGGACCCCTGGCCGGCGTTCGCTGGGCAGGGGGTGCGGCGGTACGGCTGCCGGCGGGGTGGCGGGCCTGGCCTGCCGTAGTTTTGCGGGTGCGGGTGCGGGTGCGGGTGCGGGTGCGGGTGCGGGTGCGGGTGCGGGTGCGGGCTGCGGTGCGCGGTCTGCGTCTCTGTGGGCCACCTGCCGCGTCAGGCCGCCCGCCGGACGAGGTTCGTGGGCCTCGGCTCGCTCCGCACCGTGCCGGGCCGCTCTCCCGCCCATCCCGCGCCCCTGCGGCTCGGCCGTGCCTGGACCGCGTAGGACGCCCGGCTCGTCCCGCCCCGCCTCGGTTGTCAGTGCCACCCCTCACAATGGATCTCGCACGGCGAACACGACGAAAGGGCGGGTGACGTATGACCGTCTGGGACGACCTGGTCGGCCAGGAGCGGGTGAGCGAGCAGCTCGACGCCGCTGCCCGGGACGCCGATGCCCTCGTCACCGCGGTCTCTGCCGACACCCCGCCCCCCGAGGCGTCGAAGATGACGCACGCCTGGCTGTTCACAGGACCGCCCGGAGCGGGGCGGAACCAGGCGGCACGGGCGTTCGCCGCCGCGCTGCAATGCGTCAGCCCGGACCGGGCGCTCGGCGGGTCCCCCGGCTGCGGCTTCTGCGACGGCTGCCACACGGCACTGGTCGGCACCCATGCCGACGTGTCGACCGTCGCCGCCGTGGGATCGCAGATCCTCGTCGACGACATGCGGGACACCGTCCGCAAGTCGTTCACCTCGCCGGCCAACGGCCGCTGGCAGGTCATCCTCGTCGAGGACGCCGAGCGGTTGAACGAGAAGTCGGCCAACGCCGTCCTCAAGGCCGTGGAGGAGCCCGCCCCCCGCACGGTGTGGCTGCTGTGCGCCCCCTCCATCGAGGACGTCCTGCCGACCATCCGCTCCCGCTGCCGCCACCTGAACCTGAGCACGCCCTCCGTCGAGGCCGTCGCCGACATGCTCGTACGCCGGGAGGGCGTGGAGCCGGCCGCCGCCATGGCCGCCGCCCGCGCCACCCAGGGCCATGTCGACCGGGCCCGCCGTCTCGCCACCGACCCGGCCGCGCGTGAGCGCCGGGCCGCCGTTCTCAAGCTGCCGCTCCGCGTCGACGACATCGGCGGCTGTCTCCGGGCCGCCCAGGAACTCGTCGACGCGGCGGCCGAGGACGCCAAACAGCTCGCCGAGGACATGGACGGCAAGGAGACCGAGGAGCTCAAGATGGCGATGGGCGCCTCCGCGGGCGGCCGGATGCCGCGGGGCACGGCGGGGGTGATGAAGGAGCTGGAGGACCGACAGAAGCGCCGCAGGACCCGCACACAGCGCGACAGCCTCGACCTCGCGCTCTCCGACCTCACCTCCTTCTACCGCGATGTCCTCGCCCTTCAGCTCGGCTCCCGGGTGGCGATCGCGAACAGCGACGTGGGGGACGTCCTGGAGCGGCTCGCCCGCGCGGGCTCACCGGAGTCCACACTCCGTCGCATCGAGGCGATCGCCGCGTGCCGCGACGCCCTCGACCGCAATGTGGCCCCGCTGCTGGCGGTGGAGGCGATGACGATGGCTCTGAGAGCGGGCTGACCACGGCATCACGGGCGGGTGACCTCCGTCACGCAGAGCGAGCCGATTCCACCACTCAGCGCGAGCTGACTCCACCACTCAGCGCGAGCTGACTCCGTCACTCGGGGAGGGCCGACTCCGCACCAAGGGCGGGTCAGGCTCTCCCAGAGCGGCGTGGCATCACCTGACGCCACGCCGGTTGACCACGTCACTCGTCCGAGGCATGGTGTGCACGGAGCGCATTCATGCGCTCTCCCAGAGTTACGCTCGGGTGATGCACAACAGGCGCAGCTCCCGCCCGAACACGACAGCGGACCGGACCGACGTGCCCGGCCCGAGCCCCCGCAGCCCGCGCACCCCCGGCCCGCGTTCACGCAGAGCCCGCACCGTCGGCGCTCTCCTCGTCTCCGCGGCGTTGCTCGTCTCCGCGTGCTCCTCGGGCACCACGACGACGTCCGCCGGTGCGGCGGCCGAGGCGGCGCTCGCCGCGCTGCCGCGGGCCACGCCGGCCACCCTGACCCCGTACTACGCGCAGAAGCCGAAATGGCGCTCCTGCGGGGTCACCGGCTTCGAGTGCACCACGCTGAAGGCACCACTCGACTACGCGAAGCCGGACGACGGCGACATCCGGCTCGCCGTCGCCCGGAAGAAGGCCACGGGCCCGGGGAAACGCCTCGGCTCCCTCCTCGTGAACCCTGGCGGGCCGGGCGGTTCCGGGGTCGGCTATCTCCAGGCGTATGCCGGGATCGGCTACCCGGCGGAGGTCCGCGCCCGCTACGACATGGTCGCGGTCGATCCCCGCGGCGTCGCCCGCAGCGAGCCCGTGCGGTGCCTGAGCGGGCCGAAGATGGACGCGTACACGCAGACGGACGTCACGCCCGACGACCAGCGGGAGACCGACGGTCTCGTCGACGCGTACCAGCGGTTCGCCGCAGGCTGCGGAGCCCGCTCGCCGAAGCTGCTGCGGCATGTGTCCACGGTCGAGGCGGCCCGGGACATGGACATCGCGCGGGCGGTGCTGGGCGACGCCAAGCTGAACTTCGTGGGGGCGTCGTACGGGACGTTCCTCGGGGCGACGTACGCGGGCCTCTTCCCGGACCGGGCGGGCCGGCTGGTCCTGGACGGCGCGATGGACCCCTCGCTGCCCGCTCGCCGGATGAACCTCGACCAGACGGCGGGGTTCGAGACGGCGTTCCAGTCGTTCGCGAAGGACTGCGTGCAGCAGCCGGACTGCCCGCTGGGTACCAAGGGCACGACGACCACGGCGGTCGGCCGGAACCTGAAGGCCTTCTTCGGGAAGCTGGACGCCCGGCCGATCCCCACGGGCGACGCGGACGGCCGCAGACTCGGCGAGTCCCTCGCGACCACCGGCGTGATCGCGGCGATGTACGACGAGGGCGCGTGGGCGCAGCTGCGCGAGGCGTTGAGCTCGGCGATGAAGGAGAACGACGGCGCCGGCCTGCTGGTCCTGTCCGACAGCTACTACGAGCGTGAAGCCGACGGGAACTACGCGAACCTGATGTTCGCCAACGCCGCCGTGAACTGCCTCGACCTCCCGGCGGCCTTCGACACCCCCGATGAGGTGCGAAAGGCCCTGCCCGCGTTCGAGAAGGCGTCCCCCGTCTTCGGCGAGGGCCTCGCCTGGGCCTCCCTGAACTGCGCGTACTGGCCGGTCGCGGCCACCGGTGAGCCGCGCCGCATCGAGGCGAGGGGCGCCGCCCCGATCGTCGTGGTCGGCACCACCCGTGACCCGGCGACACCGTACCGCTGGGCCCGCGCCCTGGCCGCCCAGTTGTCGTCCGCCCGTCTGCTCACCTACGAGGGCGACGGCCACACCGCCTACGGCCGGGGCAGCGCCTGCATCGACTCCACGATCAACGCGTACCTGCTCCGCGGCACCCCTCCGACGGACGGAAAACGCTGCTCCTAGCTGCGTGAACGGCCTGATCCCAGCCCCGGTGATCCCACGCCGGGGCCGGTTCGGAGCACCCTCGGAAACTGTGTAGACTTACCCGCGTTGCTGATCGCACCATGGTGCGGACAGCGCGCCGCCTTAGCTCAGATGGCCAGAGCAACGCACTCGTAATGCGTAGGTCTCGGGTTCGAATCCCGAAGGCGGCTCTCCGAAAAGGTCCAGCTCTGTGCCCTTGAGCTGGGCCTTTTTCGTTCAGCGGATGCGCCGACGGCGGTGTGCCCGGGCTGCACGAGTGTTGGCGGTCTCACTTCTGGTCTCAGTGGGGCCCGGAATCGGGGTCGACTGCGGCGGTACGAAGAACTCGCCCATGCGTCGCATGGCGTCCTTGGACAGGTGGGACCGGCCCTTGACGTACCGCCGGGTCTGGCTGATCTGGGTGTGCCGCAGGATCTCCATGATGGTGGGCATGTCGACGCCCAGCTCGTTCAGGATCGTGCCGGCGGTGTGGCGACTCCCGTCGTACAGGCGGCGGTCATCGATCCCGGCCTCCTTGAGCAGTTCCTTGAACTCCTCGTAGTCGGCGCGCGGGTCCAGTGGCCGGCCGTCCGCGCGCGAAAACACCACGTCGTGCTCCTGCCACAGCTCCCCGGCGGTCTCCCGTGCCGCTTCCTGCTGGACCTTGTGATCGTGCAGGAAGGGGATGAAGACGGGCGGGATCGGCACGGCGTTCCGGCTCTTCTTGGTCTTGGGCCGGGTGAAGACGAGTCCGCCTTCCTTGCGGCGCGGGCAGGTGCTCGCGTGCTTGGTGCATGTCTTGGCGCACGGCTTGGGGCAGCCACGCTTGTAGCCCCTGTGCGCGGTGCAGTCCGGCGGGCACGACTCGAAGCGGTGCAGACGCCCTCCACAGGCGTGCGGGTCGGCGCAGCCGTGCCGCCAGGTGAGGCGCTGTAGCTGCCACTCGGGGCGGAACAGCTCCGCTTCCAGGTCGACGTACGACCAGCGCAGGCCGAGCGTCTCGCCCTGCCGGAACCCCATGCCGACACCGACGATCCACCGCATGAAGGTGGGGCGCTTCGCTGCGGCTTCGAGGAAGGCTTTGGCCTCCTCCTTGGTGAAGGGGTTGGCCTCGGTCTCGTCGACACTCGGCGGGTCCACGAGGGTGGCGACGTTCTCCCCGATGATGCGGCGGCGGTGGGCGATTTTCAGGGCGCGGGACAGGATGCGGTGCACCTTCACGACGTGCGAGGGGGCGTGTCCGGCGTCGAGCATGGCCCGGTACATCCGCTCCAGGTGCTCGGGCTGCAACTTGTCGATGCGATGCTTTCCGACGCCGGGGATGATGTCGTTGCGGGTCTTGGACCAGTAGTCATCGAGCGAGCGCGGTTTGAGCTTCAGACTCGCGATGTCGGTGAGGTAGGTCTCCATCCACGCTGCGACGGTCGGCTTGCGGCCCGCGGCGGGCGCGCGTCCCTGGTCCCGCTGGCGCTCCAGTTCCTTCACCTTGCGCTTGATCTCGGCTTCGGTGCGGGCCCGGCGGTGGCGTCGGTCGGGGCCGCCGTCGCTCTTGACGCCCATCGTCACGCGGCCGTGCCACCAGCCATCGGCGCCGAAGTAGATGGACGACTCCATGTTGGGCTTGCGGGGGCTCATGTGCTCCTCCATGAGGGAGGCGCCCCGAGCGGGATGCTCGGGGCGCCTCGGTGACGTGCTTAGGGTCAGTTGGGCAGCGGGGCCAGACTCGCCACGTACGCCTCAAGGTCGGCACGCCGAATGCGGCGCGTGCGACCCAACTTGATGTACTTCAGGGCGCCTTCGGCCATCAGCTCGTAGACAGTGGAACGGCCGATGGCGAGCGCTTCGGCGGCCTCTTCCGGCTTGTACAGGAGTCGGTCGACGGGAGCGGCAATCGCGGTGCTCATCCGGGTGTCTCCTAAAGGCTTGGCACTGTCAGGGCTTGCGCCTGTCCGAGGTGCGGATTTCTGCGTCACCTGCGTCATCTGCGTCATTCGCCGTGCTGACCTGGGGTTTCGCGGTGACGCAGCACGGCGGGGGTGCGTCACCAGTGACGCATGCCTTCGTAATCGGGTGACGCGGGGTGACGCAGGAATCGGCTGTCTGCGTCACCCGTCTTTCGGCAGGTCAGCGGCCGTTTTCGGGGTGCGGGTGACGCAGGTGACGCAGCATCTCTCTCCTTAGGACAAAAAGGGGTGGTGTCTGTTGTGGTGCGCGGCTCAGGACGTGAAGAGGGAGCCGCTTTGCGGCGCGTCCTTTGCAGGGCGGCGCCGCCGCCGAACAGCAAGAGGAGCACGCGCCGACGGGTGCTCCTTTTGCTTGTCCGGACCGGTCGTGGTGCCGCGCGGTCAGAAGGCCGCTTCCTGCTCAGACGGTGGCGGTGCGGTGGCCGGCCGCGCGATTTCGATGTAGCGGGAGGTGTTGGTGCGTCCCCAGTCGATGAGGACGCCCCGGGCGGCGAGGGTGGGCTGGAGGCGCTTGAGCCGGTCGGAGAGCACCTTGCCGGTGGTCGGCCACCCTTTGGGCAGGGGACGGCACTCCTCGCCCGTGTAGAGGCCCGTGAGGCAGTGCAGCCATTCGGCCGACGTCATCCGCTGCTCAGTGCCCGGCTCGATGCCGGCGGCGTGCTTGAGCACGGTCTGCGCCAGCAGGTCGCCCTCGATGACGTCGTCGTTGAGGTCGTCCAGGCTGGCCCGGTAGGCGGCCAGCGCCCCCAGGCCGGTGGCCGCGTCGAGCTGCGCGCACAGGTGCGCGAAATCCGCCATGCGCAGGTCGGTCGGGATGTCCGCCTGCGCCGCCCGCACCTGCACCGTGAGGTCCAGGAGCGAGCCGAGGATGACGGGCAGCACCTGGGCGAAGTCGGACCACAATTCCGCCTCGGTGCGCCGCACCCGGGGGCGTTCCAGACGCAGGGGCAGGAGCCGTTCGGCGAGGTCGGGCCGGATGACGCCGACGTCGATGCCGGTCAGGAGCAGGGGCCGGCGGTAGCCGATGCGGAAGACGTCCCCGTCGGTGAACAGGGCGCGCTTGACGTTCTCGGCCCCGGTCACGATGCAGCACATCGCATCCGACAGCTCCGGGGTCATGTGGGAGAGGTTGTCCAGCGCGGTGACCCACCCGGCCGCCACCGCCGTGATCAGGTTCTCCTCGTCCTTCGGCGCCCGGCGCAGGTCCCCCGTCATCCCCTCGATGATCCGCACCAGCATCCGCCCGCCGGTGGACTTGCCCGCACCCTGCGGGCCGGTCAGGAATGGAGCCGGGACGGGCACGTCCGGCCCCAGGCAGCCGATGAGCCACGCGATGGCCAGGCACTCCGTTTCGGCGGTAGCGAAGTTGCACAGCCGCATCAGCAGGTCGATGCCCTTGCCGTCGGTGTCCTTGACCGGCAACGGCAGTTCCCCCGTGAGCTGGGTGCGCCGCCAGCAGACTTCCTGCGGGTCCGGGGTGCGGACGTCCCATCCGGTGGGGTGGATACGCACGGACTGCCCGTCGCCCCGTCCCAGGTCCAGCCAGGTGGCCCCGTCGTACCCGGGGGCGACGCGGATGTGCACGGGCTGCACGTCCTCGGTCAGCGCCAACGCTTCGATCAGGTCGAGCGCTTCCTTCATAGCGGTGCCGTTGAACACGCCGATGCCGTCCTTGAACAGCCCGACCATGAGTTCCTGCCGGTGGCTACCGGTCGTGCCCTGGGAGCGGATCGGACGGGCCACGGGGTGCCCGTTGCGCTGCGCGTACACGGTGCCGTCGGCGGTGCGGAAGTACCGGAAGTGCGCCTGTGCGTAGTCGGTGATGATCTCGCGAGCGGGTGTCTTCTCGTCGTCGGACATGGTCACAGTCCCAACGTGGTGCGGGCGTTGGCCCACGCGTCCGCGCAGTGCCGGGCGGTCTCGCCCTTGGCCTGCGCGGCGGCGAACAGCCGCGTGACGTGGGCGTCGGTGAGGCAGCCGCACCGGCCGTGCTTCGACAGCACCGCGAGGAACGTCCGGTACACGCTCGCGTGCACCGCGCTGCGGGCTTCGGTGATGCGCTGCTCGGCCATGGCGATACCGCGTTCCAGATAGGCGGGCGTGCGGTGTGGGCACTCCCCGTTTGCGGATCCGTCGGGCGTGGTGACGGTGTGCGGCGTCGGCCGGGACGGCGGGGGCTTTTTCACGGCCAGGGCGCGGACCGTGCCCGGCAGGTCGATTCCGGTGCCGGTTCCGGGGCCGAGGTAGCGGGCGTAGGCCATGGCCGACTTGATGTCGACCCCGGGACGCACGCCGTTGGACGACGCCATGACGCCTCGATAGATCCAGTGCTCACCGCGCGTCGTCGGCACGGTCCGTGTCGCGGGCAGCGTGGCACGGGCCCACGCGATGGCGTCGGCGTCGTCCAGGTCGACCACGGTGAGCCCGGCGCCGCCGGGGTGGTAGGCGACGGCGACGGCCCGCCGCCATGCGGCCGTCCAGGCCGGGGAGGTGAGGACGGCCGGGTCGGTGGTGGCGGCGGCCCATCCGTGGCACGGGGCCGGGCAGCCGCAGGGGCCGGGGGTCTTCATGTTCGGCCGGCCGCCGCACGCGTTGTCGGCGCACGAGGGGCAGTTGCCGAACGGCACCTTGCCGCGTCGCAGGGGCAGCACGGGCACCCCGGATGCGGCGAGGCGCAGCGCGGTGGGCAGGGGGGTGGGAGGCGTGGTCATGCGGCGGACCTCCTTTCCAGGGCGAGGAACTGCGTGGCGATCCACTGGGAGTAGGCCGGGGGGACGGCCTTGCGGGCTTCGAGGCTGGTCATCCAGGTGCAGCCCATGGCGTCGGCGTAGGCGCGCTCGCCCTTGTGCTCGAACGCGAGCAGGCCCTTGCGGTGCCAGCAGGGCGGGACCAGGTCCCCGCCGCCGCCCCACGACGTCTCGAACACGCGGTGGCGGCGCAGGCTGAGGCCGAACTGGGTCCCGCACAGCAGGTAGTCCGGGCGTAGCAGGCCCGCGGCTGCGGTCTCGGGGACGTTCTCCATCACCCATGGCCGGCCGGTGGCCTGCATGACCTGGCGCCCGGGGCCGACCAGGTCGGGGTGCGCGTCGGGGTTGCCCCGCCACTTCGTGACGGTGGCGTAGCGCTCGCACGGCCAGGAGCCGTGGACCAGGTCGAAGGTGTGGCCGTACCGGGCGCAGTACTCCAGGCCGTCGGCCTGGACGAACGGGAAGGGGTAGTTGGGCTGAGGGCGGATGTCGACGCCGACCACGTCGAACCCGGTGAGGTAGTAGCCCATGGACAGCCCGCCCGCGCCGCAACACAGGTCCAGCACCCGCAGCCCGTTCGGGCGGCGCAATGGCAGCACACGCGCGTTCATGCGGCCACCTCCAGACCGCGGGCGGCCAGCAGCTCCAGCGCGGCGCGGCCGATGTGCTCGGCGTAAGCGGGCGGGATGCACTCGCGGATGCCGTCGCGGTTCATCCACGGCACCCCCAGCACCCTGCGGGCCAGGGCGACGCCGGAGAAGTTGCCGACGAACTGCCCGTAGTGCCCGGGCGGGACCGGGCGGCCCATCTTGGCCTGCGGCACGAAGTGCGCGGGATGCTCGGGCTGCGCGAGGTGGAAGCCGCCGCCGGTCTCGAAGAACCGGTGCCGGTAATTGGCCAGACCGAACATCCGCCCGCACAGCATCACCGGAGCACGCAGCTTGGGCACCGCCCCGCGCACGTTCTCCATCACCCACGGACGCCCGGTCGTCTCCAGCGCCGCGCGGGTGGGGGCGATCAGGTCGGGGTGGTCGTTGGACTGGATGCGCTGGCACTCGCTGTCGTGCTGGCACGGCGGTGAGCCGTGGATGAAGTCGAACTCCGCGCCGTGCTCCAGGACGAACGCGATCGCGTCCGCCTGAACGAACCGGTACGGGTAGCGGGGCTGCGGGTCCTTGTCGACGCCGGTCACGTCAAAGCCGACGTCGGCGTAGCCCTTGGCGGCGCCACCCTGGCAGCAGTACAAGTCCAGCAGGCGCGGCCTGGTCCGGGACCTTGTGCGGGTGGGGATGTCGGTGGGGTGGGGCATGCTGGTGGTCTCCAGTTCTGTCGATGGAGCTGGGGTGAAGGGGCGGCCGCGGTCTTTGGCGAGATGGGCGGCTGCCCCGGCTTGCTGGGCACACGAGGGGGCGCAGTGACGACTGCATGGCTGGTGCTGGCTGTGGGCGACGACCGTCAGCACGGTGGAAACGACGGGTACGACGACGACCCGTCGCAGCACTACAGCTGGGACGACACTGTCCCCAACCACGGCCGCATCGCCGTGGGGGACGTGATCGCCCTTTGGGACAAGAAGAAGCTGCTCGGCGTCGGGGTGATCTCCGCGATCGAGACCGGACGAGAGACAAAGACGCTCTACTTCTGTCCCGAGTGCAAGAAGGCGAGTATCAAGCCGCGCAAACGGCTGAAGCCAGCATTCCGCTGCAACAAGTGCGGCGCCCTCTTCGACGTCCCGGGCAGCAAGACCCGGGAAGTAGTCACCTATCGTTCCCGGCACGGCGAGGCGTGGATGGACGGCCGCGGCCTGCTCACCGGACGGGAGTTGCGGGCGCTGTGCGACTCCCCCGACTCCCAGCTGAGCATGCGGCCCGCCCGCTGGGAGAAGCTGCGCGACGCCCTCATCGATGTCGCAGGCATCAGCCTTGCTGATCTGGACCTAGACGGGGACGGAGCAGGATCGCGGCGGCCGATCGCGGGCGGGCACCGGATGAAGAACGTCCGTACCCGTGTGGGGCAGGCACCCTTCCGCAAGCAGCTGCTCGCGGATCACGGCCAGGTGTGCGCGTTCACCGGACCGGCGCCGGCCGGGGCGCTCCAAGCCGCCCACCTCTACAGCTACGCAGAGGAAGAAGAACATCACGACTGGGGCGGTCTGCTGCTGCGCAATGACGTCCACAGCCTCTTCGACCGCGGGCAGATCGCCGTCAACCCCGATACCAGACGCATCGAGGTCGACGACGAACTCCTCCGCTACCCGGCATACGCCGAACTGCATGGCAAGGCACCCAGGGTCAGACTGCGACCCGAGCATGAGGTATGGCTGGCTGCGCACTGGCGCATCCACCGCTCCGCTGCCGTGTCCGTGCCTGCAAGCCGGAGCCCAGAAGCTGCGTCCCAGAGATGCGGAACGGCGTGACGACGGCCGCGGCCATAAGTGCGCGCACGACGGGCCACAGCGTGGCACTCCTGCGCGGCCCCTTCTCAGTGCTTGCTGCGGAACAGACGAAGGGTGATCCCGCCGACGCCGATCGGCCCGGCGGCGCCGCCGACCGCCACGGCAGCGTTCACGGCGAAGTCGAGCAGCGCGAGGAACGCGGCCACGAGACCGAAGACGCCGATGACTCCGGCGCCGGCGACGGCGATGGGGAACAGGTAGTGCCGCAGGGGTCGACCGGTGGGGTCGGTGTGGTGGACGACGATGACGACGGGGGCGCCGGTGGTTTCGGCGCGGCGGTAGGTGTCGGCGGGGATGTGCGGGGCGATGATCCTCGGCGGGTCATGGTGGGTCATGGCGGGTTCCCTCGGGTGTGTCGCGGGCCCGCGCCGGTGCGTGGCGCGGGCCCGTGCGGGTGGGTGTGATGGGCGGGTGTGACGCGGGCGTGACAGGCCGCTGTGATGGCGCGTCACACCCGCGTCCGCCTAGGGGTTTAGGTGTGACGGGCCCGTCACGTGTGACGGGTGTCAGGCAGCCGCGAGGGCGGGGACGATGCGCCACCGGCCGGTGGTGTTCGTCGCCTGCAGACGGCCTTCCTGCGCTGCTTCCTTGAGCCGCTTGGAGACCCAGGACCGGCCCAGGTTGTGGCGGTCGCACCAGTCGGTGAAGTCCTTCGGGCCCACGATCATCTGCCCGTTCTGCTCGAACTCCTCCAGCGCGGCCGCGAACAGTTCCCGGGCTTCCTCCGGGGACGGCTTGCGGCCGGTCTCCTGCCCGAAGATCGGGGCATCGTCCCCGTCTTCGGCCCCGGGCAGGTCCGCCTCCGGGTCGATACCGGCGTCCTCGGGGTCGACCAGCAGCCCGCCGTGGTTCATGTCGTCCTCCTCGGTGACGGCCCGGAGCGCCGCCGGCTGCAGCGCGTCGGTGGTGCGGCCGGTGTAGGCGGTGCCGGCAACGCCCATCGCCGCGCCGGCGGTGATCGGGTCGGCGGTGGCGCCGTTGCGCTGTACCCAGGTGGCCAGCAGCTCCATCACCGGGACGGCCCGGTGGGTGAAGCGGCGGGTGCGGCCCGGCGAGGGGTAGCGGTCCTCCGGGACACCCGGGGAGACGACGTAGCAGTAGCCCGGCCGCCGGTTCCCCCACGCGCCGGGGTGGGCGCCCGCGGCCAGCACCTCATCCGGCAGGCAGAACCCCTCATCGCGCGGGTCGCAGCCGAGTGCGATCACGGAGGGCAGGGAGGCCCGAGTGGAGGTGGACATCTGGTCGTAGGAAGGGCGCTGAAGGGACACGATCAGCGAGATACCGGCGGACCGTGCTTCCTGGGCGATGCCAGTGAACGCGTCGTCGCCCAGCGCCCGCAGGGTGTTGGCGGCTTCCTCGAACCAGGTGACCAGGAACGGCATGCCCGGGCAGTTGCACGCCCGGCCGTCGGCCCGGCAGGTGTGCTCCGGCCTGTTCTGCGGCTGGGCTGCGGCGGGGACCCACTGCCGGTAGCCGTGGGCGCCGAGCCAGCGGGTGCGGGCGGGGATGACCTCCTGGACGGCGGCCACCATGACCTCCGTTTCCGTGCCGCCCTCCGCAGCCCAGTCCAGGCCCGGCCGCAGGGGGGCGAAGTCCTGGAACGCCTTGGGGTCGGAGAACCACACGATCACGTCCCGCCGGGACAGGATCTCGGTGAGCAGGTTCAGGGCGGTGTCGCCCTTGCCGGAGCCGGTGCCGCCGGCGATGAGCCCGTGGGTGGAGTTGCGGCCCGCGTCCGGGTCGCCGGGCAGCCACATGACCAGCGGCGCGCCATCGTCGTAGCGGCCGATGAGCAGCGGCTCGGCGATCGAGCCGCCCAGGTTCGAGGGGCCCTCCCACTCCACCGTCTCGGCCAGCATGTCCTCGGGGACGATGACCAGGTCTCCGCGCCGGTTGGAGTCGGGGTCGGGGATGTACCGCACGGCGGAGGTCGGCAGGTCCAGGGCGGAGGCGATGTTGCCGAGAGCCTTGGCCATGTCGTCGTTGGTCTGCTCACCGGGGGCGAGCGCGACCGGTGCGGTGACCCGGTTGGGCTCCACCTTCGCCGCACCAATCTGCGCCCGCGCCAGGCCCACCTTTTCCAGCAGGCCCTTGTCGGAGCTTTCGCCGGGGGCGTCGTTGTGGCGCAGGACCATCCGCACGTTCCACGACAGGGCCAGCGCCGGCCCGCCCATCAGGTACAGGTCGTCCAGCGGTCCGGCGGTGGGGCCGGCCAGGCAGGCGGCGGTCACCCACGCCGATCCGGCGGCCACGGTGATGGCGGAGTGCAGGCGCCGCTGGGAGCTGGTCGACTTGCCCGCCCACCAGGTGACGCCGGTCAGTGCGACCGATGCGAGGGTGAGGCCGACGCCGGCCGCGGAACTGTCGGACCACCGCCAGTGCCCCAGCGCCCCCGCCAGACCCACACCGCCGGCGGCGAGCCACGGGGGCAGGTGCGGCTTGGCCCGGTTCAGCAGGTACGCCCGGACGGAGCCACCCGGTGCGGTGTTCGTGTCGGTGGTCAGGGCGAGCGGGTACGCCCGCCCGTCCTGATCGGTCCACTTGCGTGCCATGGTGATACCTCCCTTACTGCTGGGCCCAGTTCATGACCGGCTGCTGCGGCTTGCGGGCACGGTGGCGCACCCGGTTGATCTCCTCCTCGTACTCCTGCTGGAAGGCCGCGTAGCAGGCGGCGGCGTTCTTCGCCGCGTCCCGTAGCGCGTCCGCGGACCGCTGCATCTTGCGCGCCACCTTCGCCGCCCTCACCCGCGAGCCGAACGCCCGGCCCTCGGGGTCGGGCACCGCGGCGAGGACGCCCTTGAGGATTTCGGCGCCCATCGCCACCTCGATGGACAGGGTGACGGCGGCGGCCCGCAGGGTGTTGCAGTAGTTGCGCACCTGCGCCGGCGAGGTGAATTCCGGGGCTGGCAGCAGGGACTCGGCGTGCGTACGGCCGCCACCGCCGCGGGCGCCGTTCTTGTTGTTGTTTACGGTCACGTTGACCGGCGGGACGAACGAGCCGCCCAGGGCGCCGACGAAACCGCCTGCGGCGGCGCCGGCGTTGGCGAACTTGTTGCCCTTGTTGCCGGCGCCGTTCGTGCCGCCGTTACGCGTCGGGGTTGCCATCAGACCGAATCTCCTCGGGTCAGTGGGTGCGGCGGACGATGAGCCAGGCGGACTGAGCGGCGATCAGGGTGAGCAGCCACCACAGCTCCAGCGCACCGGCGAGCGGCCCGAACCCGGCCGCAACCGCGAGCCAGGCCAGCGCGGACGATGTGAGCGCGGCCAGGCCAATACGCCAGGCGAGGACGGAGCCGGTGGCGGGGCGGCTGCGCTGCATGACCAGCAGCCAGAGCAGCGGGCCGGCGGCGCTCGGGGCGAGCAGCAGGCCGGACCACCACGCGATGACGTGCAGCAGCCCGGCCACGGCCAGCGCCAGGACGGCGAGCCCGGTCGGGGCCAGTGCGCGGCGTGAGCGCCACAGCCACCCACCGACCACGGCGAGCGCTTCAAGGGTCAGGGAGGGACGCTCGGGGACCACAATGACGAACGGTTCGGCGGCGCGGCGGCCCCTCTGGCGGGGGATACGGACGGTGTGGACCCCGGCGGTCGTCTTGGCGCCGCGGGCACGGATACGACTGGACACAGCAGAGCTCCCAGGAAGTCGAAAGGGGTTCAGGCGGCGCGCTGTTCCTCGGGGAAGGCACACGGGGTGCACATGCCGAGTGAGGGCGGGATGACGTACCCGGCATCGCACCGGCAGGCGGGGCAGGTGCGGCGGGCGGCGTTGGCCTTGGCCAGCGCCGCCCACTTCGCGGAGGTCATCGGCCGCACCGGCTTCGCGGCGTCGACGCGGTAGAGGTAGGCGACCAGCGGGCCCCGCCGCCGGCGGGGCCGCTCGATCTGCGCGGCCACGTCCTGCCCGCCGGGCCGCAGCCCGGCGGCGCGGAGCTGCCGGCGGGTGGCCAGGCCGTCAGGGGCGAGCCGCCACCGGTAGACCGGGAGGGCGCCCATTACCGGCTCGCGATGGCCAGCTCAGCACCACCGGCGGCGGCCAGCTCGCGGTGTTCGGCGTAGCGGGCGGACACCCACCCCACCGACCAGCCGCACAGCTCCGCGGCGGCCCGCACCGGCAAACCGGCCTCGAACGCGGCCCGCACGGTCGCCCGCGCCCGCTCCTCGGGGAACTTCTCGGCGGCCGGGCCGGCGGCCAGCAGCGCGGCGCGTTCACGCTCGGCCCGCGCCTCACGCTCGGCCCGTTCACGGCGCTCACGCTCCACGCGCTCCCGCCGCTCACGCTCGCGCCGCTCGGCATCCTCCCGCTCAGCGCGTTCACGCTCCAACCTCAGCCGTTCACGCTCGCGCTCACGGCGTTCACGCTCCGCCTGCTCGGCCCGCTCCCAAGCGGCTTCCCGCTCGGCTTCCTCGCGGCGGGCGCGTTCCTCCCGCTCGGCTTGCTCACGGGCCAGGCGGGCCTCGTGTTCACGCTGTTCACGCGCCAGCATCGCGGCGTGTTCGCGCTCCTCGCGCGCCAACCGCTCGGCCCGCTCGCGTTCCTCCCGGGCGGCTTGGCGCCGGGCCTCCCGCTCCGCCTCCTGCTGTTCCTCCAGCGCGGTGACGGCGGCGGTGATGGCCCGCCGGTAGGCAAGCCCGGTCTCTGCCGTGACGATCAGCAGCAGCGGTGCGACCGCGTGCACGGCCACGCCCACCAGGTCACCTTTCAGGGCGGAGTCGGCGACGTTCAGGGCCAGGGTCATGCCGCCGGTCATCCAGCGCAGCACCACCGGCCAGCGGCCCCCCTGCCCGCCCAGCCGGGCCAGCACCGCATCCAGGCGGACCACGATGACCACGGCCGCGTCGACCACGAGGGGGAGGATCGGCGCCGTCCAGTCCCACTCATCCGGCGTGTGCTCGGCTGCGAGCGGGGTCACGGTGAGGATGGAGTACAGCATCGCGCCCGCCACGATCAACCACGTGCCGACCGACAGCGCCCGCTCCGCTGAACGGATCTGAACACCGTTCACGCGGCCACCCCCGTCCATGAACGCACCCGGATCGCGGCGATCAGCACCACCGGCGACGCCGGGTCGTCAAGGTCGCGGCGGTCCTCCGTCCACTGCCACGCGGCGCCCGGCAGCGGCTCGAAGCCGAGCACGCTGAGCGCCTGCGCGCGCTCGGTGAACGTCGGCACCGGCAGTGCCCGGTCAAAGCCGTACTCGGGCCACCGCTCGGCGGTGTTCAGCAGCACCACGTACAGGCGCCACCGGCCGCGGTACATCGACATCTGCGCGGTGAAGTCCCGGGCCATCACGCCACCACCGGCGCGCCCGTGCCGCTCTGGTTGAGCAGCGCGACCCGAGCGGCCAGCGCGCGGCGGCGGGCCCGGCGGATGCGCCGGTTGTCCAGCTCGGTCGGCGTGCGGTCCAGCGTGGTGATGTGCGCGTCCAGCAGGTCGACGTCCGCCAGGATGACGGGCATCTCCCGCTCGATCGCGTCCAGCTCGGCGGCCGTCGGCTCCATGAAGTCGGCGAACGCGGTAACAGCGTCCTGAACAGTGACGATGTGCTCCATTGGGTCGTGTTCCTCTCGAAGGATGAACGGCCCGAACCGCACCCCCGCTGTTCGAGCACCGGGGGTGCTTGCCGTTGTTTGGAGAAAGCCGCGTCTCACACGCGGCGCGGCTACTGAGCAGCGGCCGCAGTGCCCCGGACCGGACTCGAACCGGTCGGGTTGCCGTACGAGGCACGCCGGTCTTCTCCGCCTTGTTTCCGACCCCTTCGGGCAGGCGGACCACGGGTTACCGGCAGTTCCCTGTGTGGAGTTCTCAAGGTGCTTGCGCTTCCTTCGAGTCCGTTTCGCGGAGCCCTCCGGGCGGCATGGGAGCAGCCCAATAGGGGCACTCCGGACTCGCTGTCCTAGGACTGCGGGTCGTTCGGTAAGACCATGACGCACAGTCCCAGGACTGTCAACAGTCCTGGGACTGTGTTTCACTGGTCGATGTCGAGAGGAGTGCTGCATGGCGCCCAAGTGGCGGGAGCTTGCGGACCGGCTGGCCGAACAGATTAGGAACGGCGAGTACGCGCCCGGTGCTCAGTTGCCGCAGATCAGGGACCTAGTGGAAGCGGGCGAAGGCTCGAAATCCACGGTCCATGCGGCCTATAAGGCGTTGGAAGCCGAAGGGCTGGTCACGTCGTCGCGCGGACACGGCACAATCGTCCGTGAGCGGGCTCCACTCAAGCGGCTGGGCATCGCGCGATATGACAAGGCCAAGTGGCGGGACGGCGATGAGGTGGCGTTCATCGCGGACCGCGTGGCCTCCGGACGTACGTACAAGCGGAACGAACAGACCCAGACCGTCAGCCGCGTGCCGGCGTCGGCCACCGTTGCCCAGGCGCACGGTCTGCCGGAAGGTGCTGAGGTCTACGCACGTGCGCGCGTGGTCAAGGAAGGATCGCAGCCGACACACACGCTGACGAGCTATTACCGGCCCGAGCACGTGGAAGGAACGCGTATCGTCGACCCGACGCCGGGGCCCGCCGGCCGGGGCGGTGGCTTCCGTGTCCTGTACGACGCCGGATACGAAATCGACCACATGCAGGAGACGCTGTTCGCGCGTATCCCCACGGCGGATGAGGCTCAGCTCCTCCAGCTCGCGCCGGGCGAGTGGGTGGTGGAGTTGCACCGGACGACGTACACGGCCGACGGCACCGTGGTGGAGTTCGCGATCGGCGTTCACGCAGCGACGCGCTTCGCTTGGACGTACGACTTCAAGGTCCCCGACTCAGCGAAAGCGGAGGGCGAGAGCAAGTGATCTCAGCACAGGCATGGGCCGACGCTCAACGGCTCTGGGACTTCCAGCAGATGGGGCACGAGCTGCGCCCATGCTCTGTCGCGATCGGACTCGGCAGTCATGACCTCGGAGTCGCGGACGCAACCGCTGATTTCTACCACCGGGGCATGATGCCGCTAATCGTCTTTACCGGGGCGACCAGCCGCACCACACGCAACCGCATGCCGCGCGGCGAGGCTGAGCACTACCGTGAGCGGGCGATGGAACTGGGGGTGCCGGCTGATGCCATCCTCGTTGAGCCGCGGGCCCGGAACACAGGAGAGAACATCCGCTTCTCTCGCGCACTGCTCGAAGAGCACCGGGCCGTCGTGTCATCCGTTCTGCTGGTCAGCAAGCCGTACGAGGAAAGACGGGCCTACGCGACCGCCCGCAAACTGTGGCCCGAAGTCGAGTGGGTCAGCGCGTCCACGCCCATGACCCTGGCTGACTACGTCGACTCGATCGGAGACGCACGCCTGGTCATCGACATGTTGGTCGGCGCGCAGCAGCGGCTCATGATCTACCCGCAGCAGGGATTCATGATCGAGCAGTTCGTACCCGAGGATGCGGCCGCAGCATACGAGCGCCTGCGCGACGCCGGGTTCACAAGTCGACTCGTGGTGGATATCGCAGAGCGGAAGTGATGACGCCACGGGAGCTCTGTGAGACCTGCTGTGGTCAACCTTCGGCCAACTTGGGGCATCGCGCACGCTATGCGAAGTGATAGGCGCAGCTCATGCGGGATGGATGCGCGGGAAGCCGGCGGTTTTAAGAACCGCCGTACTCCCAGCGCGGTACAACTTTCCCTACTCCATCAAGGCGGCTCGCTCCGCTCCCCGCGCGCGGCCCGGCCCCCGGCCGGGCCTGCGCTCCTGTCTCCGCCCCGCTCCAGCCCGGCCGGCGCCCGCGCCGCGCTCAGAGCAATCAATCACCTGATGTCAGAGAAGGGGTACGTCGTGGCTGGGGCGGTCGGCTCCACGGCTTTAGGCAGCCACTTTGGCGCGAGCCTCGAAGATCATGGCCCCAACGTCGTGCTTTACCGGGCAGGTCCACAGACTGCCCGACGCGCCGGAAGCTTACGGGGCCATGATCACTCGCGCCAAAGCAGCTCCAGCCCAAAGCCGCTCCGCCGACCTACGCGAACAGCTAGCATCTGAACGCATGGAGCACCAACAAGGCCGGCATATTCCGGAGGACCTAAAACGCCAACTGCTCGTCGAAGCAGGGCATCGATGTGCGATCCCAACTTGCAAGCAAGGGCCACCCCTTCAGTTCTGCCACATTGAATCCTACGCAGCCGTGAAGCGGCATGAATTCAGCAACATCATCGTAATGTGTGCCCGCTGTCACGATCTTCATACACATAAGCTCATCGACCAGAAGGCAATGCGTCAATACAAAGCAAATCTCGGCGTCCTGAATTCCAGGTACGGCGAGTACGAGAGGCGCGTACTTACGGTATTCGGACTCGAACAAAGAGATATCGATGAATTCAGTGACGGACCGTACTTCGTGCTGCCTCGGGGGCGCGAACTCGACGTATGGTATTTGATGAAGGATCGCATGATCGAGGCTGTAACCAAACATGGCCCCGATTGCGGACACCCAAGCATCACTCCTGGTGATATCACCTATCGATTCACGCCCGCCGGACGGGATCTTGTTAGGCGTCTGCGGGAGGCTCAGCCGATTGAATGAAAGCTGCAATCGACCTCGCCAGATCGTCGCGTCTGTAGGGAATCCCCGCAGCCAGGACGGCACGGACGTGGGCATCGAGAGAGCGTAGAAGCTTCTCCGGAACGCCTGCTACTTGTGGAATATCCCATGCTCTATCAAGTAGCGCATCGAAATCTTCTTCGTTAACATGAAGGATCGTGTGAACATCCCAACGCGGCAATTCATTCAATGTGCTGCGATAGGATCGATCATGCCGCCCCTTCAGACGGCTGCCAGCAAGCTCTAGTGCTCGAAGAACTGCTATTTCGGATACTAGCAGAGTGAGTGTTTCAATGGAATTCATACCGGTTCTCGTTGACTGCACCATCGTCAAATCCTCCAGCACTGGCGTGCATGTTGTTATGTGAAGGAGTTGTACCACGTCAGCGCGCTCTCCGCATGAAATCGGACGCCGCTGTAGTGGATACGGTAATGGCTGAGCTCTCATCCTCGGTACCGAGCCCGCTGATCATCCATGATCGATCTAATCAGGGATACGGATGGGGCCTGTGCTAGGTGGGGCGCCGTCCAGCAGCGAGTACGGCGCCCCGAAGGGTGAGCTGAGTCCTTCGTGGCAGGCTCAGGGCTCCCTGTTTCGGAACTGCAGTGCAGGTGATCTTTCCGATTGAAGGGCGTCCCGATCTGAGACGCCAATCAGCATGTTGAAAAGCCACACAAGTCTGATAGATCTGGCCGAGCCCAGGAGTAGCAAGAATTCCGTGAGCCACCCAGTGTATCCGGCAGACTTTGCGTGGTCTAGCACTAACAGTAGAAGGCAGCCTGCTGAAACGATCAACATTCCAGTAAGAATACTCAGCCAGTTCTTTCTGAGACTGCCACCGAAGCGCCTACGTAGCTCGCGCATATCTTGACCGTTCGAGCTCGCATATTGTGCTATTGCTGCGGTCCCGAAGCCGCCGACTAGAGCGGATACTGAAGCGGCTGTTGTGTATATATCTTTCCGGCGATCGGCCGTTAATCCTTCTACTATCTCGGGCCACGACGCCCAGTGGACGGCCCCGGAGTGGCCACCCATCACCAGTGCGGCTAGTACCCAATCAAGCCCAGGTACCTCGCTCCAAGCGTCCTTCAGCCGACGCAACGCAGATCCGACATGCAGCACGGCATCACCCCCCAACGTGGAGGTGGCCGACTCTACTGGCCGGCACCGACAGCGGCCTTCAGGTCGCGTCGCTTGTCCTGCGCTACCTGCATGATCGCAGCCACGCTCGCCTCATAACGGGGCCGCCCATCGGCATGACTGACCTCAACCCGACACTTAGCCGTGATGTGATGCTTGATGAAGTCCAAGGGCTCGTCCGTCACTTCGCCTTCCTCTCCAGGAAGGGTCACTAGCGCCTGCGCTCTGTCTACGCCCGTGGGCCCTTCTAGGTAGCCCAGCTCGGACATGAGTGACTGAATGTCGCTTTGGAGTCTTCTTTGGCCACGTAGCCTGGCCACCGGGCCTGGACCTCCCCTTTTCGGGACCTCGAGTTTAAGGGTGATCCGATGGTCGGGGTATCGAGAGTCGCCCAGCCGCACGAAACTGGCTAGCCCGTCACCTTCTGGCGGAGCGATGGCCGGGCTCGGTCGATAACTGAACTCGAAGCTATGTACAGCTTCCGCCTTCTCCAGCTTCTCCCACACGTTGTTGCCGATGACCGGCCATAGTGCGATCTCGTCATTCAGCATCTGGCAAGAATTGAGCCAACGCTGAATTGCGGCTGCTCTTGGTGATCCCGGCTTTCCCTGAAGGATCCCAATGATATTACCGTATTCCAGGAAGGATACAGTTGTTGTATCAATCGTGCCCTTATTGCCTTCGAGGCGGATGTCCTCGATATGTCCGTGATCGAGGTCAACAGTTTGCAGCTCACCGGTACCTATCCTGCCCACGAGGAGATGCAGGCGGCCTTCCGCTCTAACTGCCTGCCCGATAAAGCTGTCACTCCTGTGCATTGAGATTCGATCGACGGCAGGTGTTCTCTCTAAGTTGCCGAGAAATGCTTGCCAATCCGTCTCTTGCATGCGCGCATTCAGTGAATCTTTGGCGCGCACGATTTCGAAGAAAGCGACAGTCCCCAGACGGGTAGCCATGGTCCCCCCACGCCCGTATGTGCCAACTACATGAAAGAACAAGGGTCCCCGCAGAGATCGGGATACGCAAGGGGGTGCGCGTTCCGCGAGGGGTGCGCTGCTCACGCGAGCATCGAGGACATGGGTACGGCGGCCTTCTCGCGATCGCCTGCCGGGCCGTCCCTGGGCCGTCCGAGGCCGGCCAACGCTGACAGTCGGCACCCATGGGTGACCGCCCCCACCCCGCTCCGGCCTGGGCCACCGGAGTCGATCTGCGACACTGGATGCATCATGCCCAAGCCCGGAGAACTGGCATGACGACGCCGGGCCGGCTGACTACGGTGGTCCCGTGTTGGAAGACGATGGTGGTCTGGCCGCTTGGCTGGAGTCGAAGCGGCTACTCGCCAGTCCTGAGCGTCACATCGACACGTTGCGGTGCCTGCTTGCCGAGGACGACGACGCGCTTTTGATGCATGACTACGACCTGATCAGTGATCCGCAGACAGTTGCCATCGTGAGAGCTCAGCAGCGCGCAGCGGGACAGCGCCGCCGTAGGCTGCGACGACTGGCGACGCGCCGACGCTCCGCGAAGTGACATCAGCGGATGACATCAACGCCCCCAGACGGCAACGGACTGGAACAGCCACAGGGGCACCGGGAACCCGCAGCGTCATGAGCATGGAGCAGGCCGCACGGCCCGGTGAACGAACTCCTAAAGCGGTGCTCGCACAACGCCGCGGCTGACACGTCAGCGACAGAGTGTCAGCAGGGCTCAGTCCTCGCCTACCTGCAGCAATACCACGATGAAGGACCCGCCGGTCCCAGCAACGACCCCATCGAACGCATGCCGGGTGACCGGGTTCCACGCTCGTGCTGCGGACGAGAGGTCGATGATGTTCGTGTACCAGGCGGCCTCGTAGCCCAGCAGATGGACAACACGTTCCGCCGCTCTACGGGCATGAGCGCGGTCTCGACGTTCTGAGCCCGGAAACACGAGGTTGTAGGTCGCCAGGTAGGCCAACAGCTCCGCTGCGCGCTCAGCGTCGATCTGCAAGAGTGCGTCGTCGATCTCTACTGGTGTGTCCGGGCCAACTGCACCTTCCACTGCATACTGCTTCCAAGCCTCTTCAGCCTCGGCGGCCACTTGGCGAACGAGTCCCGGAACGGATCCGCCGGCCTCGTTAACCACACGGCCGAAGACCCCGGCTTCTCGCGACAGCGAGCCCGTAAGGGCGCGCAGTTCCGCAGCTACGTCCACCGTGCCATTCTCTACTGAGCCAGCCCCGACCCGACCATGGCTATGCAGCATCGTGCGATCGAGCGGTGAGTGTCTAACTGCGTGACAACGCCGACGCACAACGGCGGACGAGCGCGAACGTCAGCAGACCATCGGCGCAGGTGAGAGCCGCACCGACCCCAGGCAGCACCGGTGCCCGAGTTGCTTCGGGACGAAGCGGTCGCTCAGTTAGGGTGCGCCGCATGACCGACGACGCCCCGGCCTGTCCCGAGTGCAGCCAGCCCATGAAGTCCGGTGGCTTCGTTCTCGTTAAGCGGGGGAAGATGGCCGGCGGACCTGCCGGACACTGCTGAGGTGCGCCGGTCGGCACGTCTGGTGGTGCTGGGCTGACCGACCGGAGGGGCCGCTGGAAACTTGCCCGATGCCCGAGCTGTTCCGCTGACATCAACGACCCCGGACGACGGCGGCGCGCGGCACCCCTGGACGGCAAGCGGCACACGAAAACTGCAGGTCGTAGAAGGTGAACCGGGCCCGCTGTAAAACTGCCGACTCGGGCAGCTGTGGTCTCGGTCCTGGTCTCAGTAGCCACTAGTTCCGCAACCATCCACCGTCGTCCGATGAAGTCCGCCAACCCTTCTGAACAGGTACGGAGCACCATTCGCGGACGCTCCCGGACGTCCCGGGACCAAGATCGGACAACTCGTAATGCGTAGGTCTCGGGTTCGAATCCCGAAGGCGGCTCTGTGGAAGCCTCAGGACTCACTCGCCGTGACCTGGGGCTTTTGCTTTTACCGGATGCGGCGGCGACGCCGGGCACGGGCCGCGCGGGTGTCGGCGGTCTCACTTCTGCTCAGTGGGGCCCGGAATCGGGGTCGAGGGCGGAGGCACGAAGAACTCGCCCATGCGCCGCATGGCTTGAACGCCGTCGTGGCGTCCATCGAGCGCGGCCACTTCCTTCGACAGGTGCGACCGGCCCTTGACGTACCGCCGGGTCTGACTGATCTGCGTATGCCGCAGGATCTCCATGATCGTGGGCATGTCGACGCCCAACTCGTTCAGGATCGTGCCGGCGGTGTGGCGGCTCCCGTCGTGCAGGCGGCGGTCATCGATCCCGGCCTCCTTGAGCAGCTCCCTGAACTCCTCGTAGTCGGCGCGCGGGTCCAGTGGTCGGCCGTCCGGCCGCGAGAACACTACGTCGTGCTCCCGCCACAACTCCCCGACGGCTTCCCGCATCGCTTCCTGCTGGGCCTTGTGGTCGTGCAGGAACGAGGTGAAGACGGGCGGGATCGGCACGGCGTCGTAGGGGCGAGGCCGGCGTAGGAGGCCAGGTGGGCGGCGGTGGGGAAGCTGGTGCCGTCGCCGACGGTGACCAGCAAGGTGGCGGCGGTCCTGACCGCGACTCCCGGAATCGAGGTCAGGACCGGGAAAAGAGGGTGAGCCTCCAGCAGCTGCCCGATCTGCGGTTCCAGGGCTCGTCGTTGCTCGTGGACAGCGGCGAGCGAGCGGGCCGGCGACGGGATCACGACGCCGAGGGTGCCGGTCCCGGGGACGACTACGGTCTGTTCGTCGAGCGCGTCGAAGACCTCGTCGATGAGCCGCTGGGCCATGCGCGGGGCCCTGGGCCGGGTCACCTCGACGAGCCGGCGGCGGCCGGCTTTCCGCAGTGCGGCCTGGGATCCGTAGCGAAGAAGATCACGGGGGTGGAGAGGCTGTGGCTGGACCTCGTGCGCTCTCTGATCATTCTGCTCGTGGCGGTCTCAGTGGCGGTCTCACTTGTTGGCCGATCCGGCATCGTCCACTGCCGTCTGCCGAGGTCCGCGAGCCTTCGTCCGCGAGCCTTCTCCACCAGGTCATGAGCCCGTTTCGTGGACGCCCACGGACACCCCGGGACCAACGACGCCGTCCTCGATGTCGACGCCGGCTCCGCTCAGCCCCTGGCGCCCCCGGTGGTCAGCCCGCCCCCGACGAAGCGCTGGACGAGCGCGAAGACGCAGACCACGGGGACGCTGATGAGGGTGGCGGTGGCCATCAGGGTCCCCCACGCGGTTCCGTGCCGGCCGACGAAGGCGTTGAGCAGGACGGTGACGGGCTGCACGGCGGGCTCGGTGGCGAGGGTGAGGCCGAACACGAACTCGCCCCAGGCGATCAGGAAGGAGAGGCCGGCCACCGCGGCCAGACCGGGCACCATGACGGGCAGGACGATCCGCAGCAGGACGCCCACCGGGCCGCACCCGTCGACCAGGGCGGCCTCCTCCAGCTCCTTCGGGACGGCCCGCAGCACGGGGCGCAGCACGATCACCGCGAACGGCAGGGTGAGCGTGGTGTCGGCGGCGATCAGACCGAGGTACGTGTCGTCGAGACCGGCCCGGCGTTCGAGGATGAACAGCGGAGCGGCGAGCACGATGCTGGGCGGCAGTTGGGCGATGAGCAGGACGAGCACCATGGTGCCGGAGCCGCGCATCGGGATCCGGGCGAGCGCGTAGGCGAGGGGGACGCCGAGCAGCAGGGTGAACGCGACCACTCCGCACGAGATCACCAGGCTGTTGAGCAGGGCCCGGGGGAGCGCGTCCTCGGCCAGTGCCGTCGCGTAGTTCTCCGTGGTGACCGGTGCGGGGATCCACTGGGCGGAGTCGGCCAGGATCCGGTCGGGCCTGGTCAGGCTGGTGCTGACCATCCAGTGAACCGGCAGCAGGAAGGCCGCGGTGATCAGCGTGGCGGCGGCGGTGAGCAGCCAGGGGCGGCGGCGGGCCGGGGTCACGCCGTGTCTCCCTCGCCGCGCAGCCGCCGCACATGGAGCACGCCCGCGAGCAGGGGGACGAGGAGCAGGAGCAGGCCGGCCGCCGCACCCTCGCCGAAGCGGAAGAACCTGAAGAAGATCTCGTAGACGTAGAGCGACAGGACACTGGTGGCGTCGACGGGGCCGCCGCCCGTCATCACGAAGATGATGTCGAAGACCTTGAAGGTGTAGACGAGGCCGAGCAGCAGCACGGTCACCGACACGGGCCGCATCAGCGGGAGGGTGATCCAGCGGAACCGCTGCCGGGCGTCCGCGCCGTCGAGGGCGGCGGCTTCGTGGAGTTCCGGGTCGATGGTGCGCAGGCCCACTAGGAGCAGCAGCATGTTGAACGGCACGCCGACCCACACGTTGGCGAGGATCACCCCGGCCAGCGAGGTGCCCGGGTCGGTGAGCCAGTCGTGCGACAGCGCGCCCAGACCCGTCGCGCGGAGCAGGGCGTTGTAGGCGCCCGACTCGCCGTCCAGCATCCAGCGGAAGAGGGTGCCGCTGACCACCGGGGGCAGCAGCCAGGCCACCAGCAGCAGCGACCGGAGCAGGCCGTTCAGCGGGAACGGCCGGGCGAACAGCAGGGCCAGGGCGAAGCCGATGACGAACTGGAACAGCAGCGAGCCCACGGTGAAGACCAGTGAGAGGCGGACGGCGTGCCAGAAGCCCGGATCGGCGACCGTGGCCCGGTAGTTGGCCAGGCCGTTGAACCGGCCGGCACCGCCGAGCAGGGCGCTCAGGTCCACGTCGTGCACGGACATCCACACGTTGTGCAGCAGCGGGTAGGCCAGGAAGAGGGCGAGGAAGGCAAGACCGGGCAGGGAGAACAGGTACCCGGCTCGGCGGCGGCGTGCGGACGGGGACGGGGACCGGGACGGGGCACGGCGCCCGAGCGTCGGCGTCGGCCTGCGTCTCCCGACCGCCGACTGGCGTCTCCTGACCGTCGGCCGGCGTCCCTTCACCGCCGTTCCAGTGCCTTGTCGATCTTCACCGCGGCCGACTTCGCCGCGGCGGCGGGGGCGGCGGAGTCGGTGAGGACGGCCTGCTCGGCGACGGCGACGGCCTGCGAGGCGTCGGCGTAGCGCGGCCCGTACTGGCGCGGACGGGCGACGGCAAGCTGGCTGAGGAAGAGACGCAGGGCCGGGTCGGACGCCCAGGTGCCCGTGCCCGCCAGGTCCTTGCGGGCGGGGAGATTGCCGAGCGCCACCAGGTACGGCACCAGAACCGACGGACGCTGGGTGTACTCGAGGACCTCCCAGGCCTTGTCGTGGTGCTTGCCGCTCGCCATCACCACCCAGTTCTCCCCGCCCAGGCAGGTGGCGGCCTCCCGGTCGCGGGGCAGGGCGGCGACGCCGTACTCCAGGTCGGCGTTCCTGAGGGCGGGCAGCTGCCAGGGACCGTTGATCTGGAGGGCGGCCCGCCGGTTGACGAACCGGGTGTTGACGTCCTGCTGGGTCCAGCCCACGCACTGCTCCGACAGCGAGCCCTTGGCCACCAGATCGTCGAGGAAGGACAGCGCGGTCGCGCCGTCCCGGGCGAAGCTGTCCAGGTCGCCGCCGGCCTGCCAGAGGAACGGCAGGAACTGGAAGACGCCCTCCTCCGTCCTGATCGCGCTCATCGCCAGGCCGAACCGGTCCCCGCTGGTCAGCTTCTGCGCCGTGTCGGCCAGCTCGTCCCACGTGGTGGGGGGACGCAGACCGGCGGAGTCGAGCATCTCGGCGTTGTAGTAGAGGGCGAGGCAGTTGCTGTTGTTGGGGATGCCGAGGGTCCTGCCGCCGACCTGGCAGCCGGCCCAGGGTCCTTCGTAGTACGTGCCCGCCTGGCCCCACTCCGCCACCCGGCCGGTGAGATCGGCCAGCAGTCCGCTGCCGCCCAGTGCGTTCATGGCCACGTTGTCGACGATGGCAATGTCCGGCAGGTCGCCGGAGACCGCGCCGAGGGTGAGCTGCCGGTCGAGGTCGGCGAAGGGGAACGTCCGCCGCTCGATCCGCACACCGGGGACATGCGCCTCGATGTCCCTGATCAGCCGGTCGAAGGCGGGTTGGAAGGTGTCCAGGGTGAAGTAGTCCCACCAGGTGAGGGTGACCGTCGAGCCGCCGCTCCGCCGGCCCGAGTCGCAGGAGGCCAGGGCCGGGCCGAGGCCGAGCGCGGCCACTCCCGCGCCCGCGGCCCGCAGGAAACCACGGCGGTCGACGGCGTACGACATGCTCCACTCCCAGTCAGGGGTCAGGAAAGAAACGGGGGTCGGGACGGGATCAGAACGAGGTCGGGGCGGGGTCAGAACGAGGTCGGGGCGGGTCGGGGCGGGGGTCGTAGGTCGGGCGGGCGGAGGTCAGAAGCCGGGGTCCGGCGTGTCGGGCGGGTCGGGCAGATCGGGGAACGCGTCGAGGTCGGGGAACTCCCGTTCCGGCAGCTCCCGGTCGGGCTCGGAACCCGGCACCGGCCGGCACGGGCCGGTGCTGGCCCGCAGCGAGATCAGGGGCTTGAGCAGGACGTGCCGGGGAGGTGAGCCGGGCGCGGTGAGCCTGCGCAGCATCAGGTCGACGGCCACCCGGCTCATCTCCTTGGCGGGGATCTCGGCCGCGGTGAGCTGCGGCTCCACCCGCTCCGCCCAGTGGCCGGCCGCCACGCCGACGACCGAGAAGTCCCGCGGCACCCTGCGGCCGTGCCGGGTCAGCCCGCGGTACAGGCCCTCCAGAGCGGCCTCGTTCATGGTGACCAGTGACGTGGTCGCCGGATCGTCCCGCAGGATCCGCTCCAGGACGGCCTCTCCCGCGGCGATGTCGTCGCCGCAGTGGTACGCGCGGGGGGTGAGGACCTGCTCCGCCATGGCCTTGGTGTAGCCCTCGAGTCCCAGGTGCGCGAACCCGTAGCCGCTCCGGTAGAGCTCCTCGGACCGGTTGACGAAGGCGATCCGGCGGTGGCCCAGGTCGGCCAGGTGGTACACGCAGCCGCGCGCCAGGCCCGCGAAGTCCAGATCGACCCAGCCGGTCTCCTCCGCCCGGCTGTTCCTTCCGATGGTGACGTAGGGGAGGCCCGCCTTGGCGAGGTGTTCGACCCGGTCGTCCTCCAGCCGGATCTCCATGAGGATCACGCCCTCCACCAGGGTGCCGTCGACCATCCGCCGCCAGGACGGGTCGTCCGCCCGGTCGGCGGGGGAGAGCAGCACGTCGTAGTCATGGGTGCGGGCGGCCTCGGCCACGCCGCCGATGAACGTGAGCTGCATCCCGGTGTAGTCGCGCCGGCGTCCCGCCGGGGGATAGACCAGGCCGAGCGTGCGCGTACCGCCGGTGGGCGTACCGCTCGTGGCCGTACCGCCGCCCGCCGGGGGGTTCGCCCGTGGGGGCGAACTCGCTCCGGCCGCTGTCGGGTCGTCCGTCGGCCTCGTCATCGTCAGCCGGCCGGGAGGGGTTGTTCAGCCCAGATGGTCTTGCCGGTCGGGGTCTGGCGGGTGCCCCAGCCCTGGGTGAGCTGGGCGACCATGTGCAGTCCGCGTCCGCCCTCGTCGTAGGTACGGGCGCGGCGCAGGTGCGGCGCGGTGCTGCTGGCGTCGGAGACCTCGCAGATCAGCGTCCGGTCCCGGATCAGCCGCAGCCCGATGGGCACCGCTCCGTACCGGATGGCGTTGGTGACCAGTTCGCTCACCACCAGTTCGGTGACGAACGCCGCGTCCGACAGCCCCCAGGCGTCCAGTTGGCGGGAGGCCTGCGCCCGGGCGTCCGCCACGATCGCCGGGTCGGAGGGCAGGGACCAGGCCGCGACCTGGTCGGTGTGCAGGGCGCGGGTGCGGGCGAGGAGCAGCGCCACGTCGTCGTCGGGGCTGTCGGGGAGCAGCGCCTTGAGCACGGCGTCACAGGTCACCTCGAGTGAGGGCGCCGGGGAGCGGAGCGACTCGCACAGCCGGTCGAGGCCGAGGCCGATGTCGTGGTGACGGGCCTCGACCAGACCGTCGGTGTAGAAGGCCAGCAGGCTGCCTTCGGGCAGCTCCAGCTCGGTGGCCTCGAAGGGCAGGCCGCCGACCCCCAGGAGCGGCCCCGGGGAGAGCCGGACCACGGTGACCGTGCCGTCGGGGTACACCACGGCGGGCGGGGGATGGCCGGCGCTGGCGAGGGTGCAGACGCGGGAGACCGGGTCGTAGACGGCGTACAGGCAGGTGGCGCCGATCTCGCCGGCGGACGGCATCTCCTCGGGGACGCTCTCGTCGTCGTAGGTGAGGTGGGTGACCAGGTCGTCGAGGTGGGTGAGCAGCTCGTCCGGGGGCAGGTCGACGTCGGCCAGGGTGCGCACCGCCGTGCGCAGCCGCCCCATGGTGGCGGAGGCGTGCAGGCCGTGCCCGACCACGTCGCCGACGACCAGGGCGACCCGGGTGCCGGACAGGGGCACCACGTCGAACCAGTCGCCGCCCACGCCCGCCCCCGACCCGGCCGGCAGATAGCGGTACGCGACCTCGACGGCCGCCTGCCGGGGCAGGCCGTGCGGCAGCAGACTGCGCTGGAGGGTGAGGGCGTTGGTGTGCTCCTGGGTGTACCGGCGCGCGTTGTCGACGCCGACCGCCGCCCGGCCCGCGAGTTCCTCGGCGAGCACCAGATCGTCCTGCTCGAAGCCGTCGGAGGAACTGCCCCGGGCGAAGACCGCGACGCCCAGCGTGATCCCCCGCGCCCGCAGCGGGACAGCCATGATCGAGTGGAATCCGTACGCCCGTACGGTGGCGCTTCTGCTCTCGTGCCGGGTGACCCACCGGACGAAGTCGGGGTCGTCGGTCCCGCTGAGCACGGGGCGGCCGGTGGCCAGGCACCGGGCGGGGGGCGAGAACGCGGGGTAGGTGTCGACGTGGCCGAGGTGCACGGCGGCCTCGGGCACGCCGTCGGCGGCGGACTGGTGGGCGACCCGGCGCAGCACCACGGCCGCGTCGATCGGACCCGGGACCGGTTCGTCCCCGCGGGTCACGGAGTCGAGCAGGTCCACGCTGACGAAGTCGGCGAGCCGGGGCACGACCAGATCGGCGAGCTCCTGGGCGGTGCGCTCCACGTTCAGCGTGGTGCCGACACAGGCCCCCGCCTCGTTCAGCAGGGCCAGCCGCTGCCGCGCCCAGTGCTGCTCGCTGCTGTCGAACGCCGCGGTGCCGACCCCGCACACCTGGCCGGTCGAGGGGTCCCTCACGGGCCACATCTCGATGATCCAGGCGTGCCGGCGGGAGGAGGAGGGCCCCGGGGCGAACCGTTCGTAGCGCATCGGCTCGGCTTCCTCGGCCACCTGGCGGACGAACCGCAGGAACCCCTCGCCGGCACCGTCCTCGTCGTCGAGGACGTCCGGATACGGTGACCCGTCCCCCTCGCCCGCCGACGCGGCCGCGTTCGGCCGCCACCGGGGCGCCGCCACGGAGGTAGCGGCGGAGGTGGCGGGGGCAGGGGTGGCGGAGGTGGCGGAGGTGGGCACGGCCGGGGCGGGTGCGGCGGGAGCCGGCATGACGAAGGTGGACAGGGCGACGGAGGACTGGGTGTACGCCCACTCCAGCATCCTCCGATCGTGTCCCGACCCCGGCCCGGACGGGCCGGCGGTGGCGGTCACGTGGCCGGCGGTGGCGGTCACGACGAACCCCTGGATCTCGCCCTTCCCGTCCAGCGAGGGGGAGGAGTGCAGGGCGAGATCGACGCGATGGCCGTCCCGGTGGCGGACGGCGGCCGTGCCGCTCCACTCCCGTGAGCCGACCGGGGTGAACCCGGCCGCGCGGGAGCCGTCCACCGCGGCGAGCAGGCCGGCCGCGGGATGCCCCACGACGTCCGCGGCCCGGTAGCCGAGCAGCCGTCGTGCCCCCTCGCTCCAGCCCGTGACGGTGCCTCGGGGGCTGAGGGTGGCCGTGGCGGCGGCGCCCGAGCCCGTGTCACTCATGTCCTCAGCGTGCCCGCCGTACCAGAAACGGACAAGTCGGACCTGGCCGAGTGGCTGTCGGTCAGATGAGGGCACGTGGGACCGCCGGGCGGCCCGCTCACCGCGGGCGCCGGAACCGCGTTGACACGGGACGGCGCCGGGCGTTGACTGGCCGCTCGGCGCAGGGGGAAGACGGTCGGTGACGGCTCCGACCGGAATCCACGGACAGCACAGGAAAGCGGCCACACGATGATGTACGACCAGGCACGTGCTCAGCAGCCCCCGGACAAGGCCTCCGGCTCCGCCGGGCGCCGCACCTCGGGCCCGGAGCCGCTGGTCCCGCAGAGCGAACGGGACGAGCTCACCCTGCGCCTCCAGCACGCCCTGAACACCTTCGCCGACAGTCCCCGGCAGGCGTTGGAGGAGGCTGAGGGCGCCTTCGACGAAGCCGTCGTCCGGCTCACGAACGCCCTCGCGGAGCGGCGCCGCCTGCTGCACGAGGGCTGGCAGGAGCCGGACTCCGAGACGGAGTCGGACGGACTGCGCTTCGCGCTGCGGGAGTACCGCGAGATCACCCAGCGACTCCTGCGGATGTGAACGCATCTAGGGACGCGGACATAGATGGGTGGGTGGGCGGGCGGGCGTGGATGCGCCGCGCAAGCGAACCCGCTCCCGCTCCCGCGCCATCGCCGCGCCGCCGCCGCCGCGCACGCGCTCCCGCTCCCGCTCCCGCGCCGCGCCATCGCCGCGCCGACCGGCGCACCGGTCGGCGTACCCCGGAAGTCCTCACCGTGAACGGCTAGCATCGCGGACGTGATTGTCGGCGGCCGGGATGAGGTGAGGGGCGTGGGGGAGCCGAGGGTCGCCGTCGCCGTGGTGACCATGGGGAACCGGCCGGCGGAGGTGGACGCGCTGCTGGAGTCCGTGGCCAAGCAGGATCTCGCCCCCGCGCGGATCGTGATCGTCGGCAACGGCTGCCGGCTGCCCGAGTTCGCCGAGCGGCTCTCGCTGCCCGGCGAGGTCATCGCCATCGAGCTCGAGGAGAACCTCGGCTGTCCCGGCGGACGGAACGTGGCGCTCGGCCGGCTCCGGGAGTTCGGGGACATCGATGTCGTCGTCGAGCTGGACGACGACGGACTGCTGGTCGACGCCGACGTACTGCGCCGCGTGGGCGACCTGTTCGCCGTCGACCCGCGCCTCGGCGTCGTCGGCTTCCGTATCGCCGACGAGTACGGGGAGACACAGCAGCGGCACGTGCCGCGGATCGGTGCGTCCGACCCCCTGCGGGGCGGGTACGTCACCGGGTTCCTCGGCGGCGGGCACGCCTTCCGCATGGCGATGCTCGACGAGACCGGGGACTGGCCCGCCGCGTTCTTCTTCGCCCACGAGGAGATCGACCTGGCCTGGCGGGCCGTCGACCACGGCTGGCGGATCCTGTACGCGCCCGAGCTGCTGCTCCGGCACCCGAGGACCTCGCCCGCCCGGCACGCCATCTACTACCGGGTGAACGCCCGCAACCGGGTCTGGCTGGTCCGCCGCCGGCTCCCGCTGCCGCTCATCCCCGTGCATCTGGGCGTGTGGACGCTGCTCACGCTGCTGCGGGTGCGGTCGGCGGCCGGACTGCGCGCCTGGTTCGGCGGCTTCCTGGAAGGCCTGCGCGAACCCGCCGGAGAACGCCGGCCCATGCGCTGGAGCACGGTGTGGCGGCTGACCCGGCTGGGCCGCCCACCGGTGATCTGACCCCGGACCACGTGGGCGGGCCGCGCATGCTCACGGCTCCGGGCGGTCCCCGGCGGCCGACCGGGGTCCCGGTGCAGTCGGACCGGCCCTCCGGCCGAACCGGTGCCATGCGCCGCGATGACCCGCGCCGACCGCGCGACGCTTCGGGCCGCTCCGGGCCCGTGCACGGGAGTGACGCGATCCGCCCGCTGGGCGCTCACTGCGCGTCACCGCGCGGGACTCACCCGATCTGCCTGCTTGCCTGCCTATTTGCCTGCCGGCCGCTGTTCCCTGCTCGCTGCCCGGCCTGCGCACCGAGCTCACCCCGTCCGCCCCACCCCCGCCGCTCACTTCGCGTCCGCGTAGCACTCGACCACCGCCGTGCTGAACGGGAACCGCACCGGGGTCTCCCCGAACGTCAGCCGTCCGGCCAGGTCCGACGCCTCACGGATCGCTGTCACGACCGCCTCCGCCTCCTCCTGCGGGCAGTGCACGATCACCTCGTCGTGCTGGAAGAAGACCAGCTCGGCCGCCATGTCCGCACAGGCGCGACGCAGCGCGGCGAGCAGCAGCAGGGTCCAGTCGGCGGCGCTGCCCTGGACCACGAAGTTGCGGGCGAAGCGGCCGCGGGCGCGGGCGTCGGTCGAGGTGTGGCCGGGCACCCACGGGCGGTCCTCGGGGTCGTTCTCCGCCGCGGGGATGCCCGCCTCCTCCGCCGTGTCCTCGCTCGCCCCGGCCGCCGGCGGGCAGGTCCGGCCGAGCCAGGTGCGCACCAGCCGCCCTTCCTCGCCGGCCCGCGCCGCGTCGTCGACGTAGGCCACCGCGCGCGGGAAGCGGCGTCTGAGCGCGGCGAGGTTCTTCAGGCCGTCGCCGGAGGTCTGGCCGTAGACCGCGCCGAGCACGGCGAGCTTGGCCTGGGCGCGGTCGCCGGAGAAGGCGCGGTCGGACACGGACTGGTACAGGTCGGTCTCCCGGCCGGCCACCTCCATCAGCCCGGGATCGCGGGAGATGGCGGCCAGCACGCGCGGTTCCATCTGGTCGGCGTCGGCGACCACCAGCCGCCAGCCGGGATCGGCGACCACGGCCCGCCGGATCACCTTCGGGATCTGCAGGGCGCCGCCGCCGTTGGTGACCCATCGGCCGGTGACCGTGCCGCCCGCGAGGAACCCGGGGCGGAACCGGCCGTCGCGCACCCAGTCGTGGAGCCAGGACCAGCCGTGGGCGACCCAGATGCGGTACAGCTTCTTGTACTCGACCAGCGGCTTCACGGCGGGATGGTCGACCGACTCGATCTCCCACCGCCTGGTCGACCTGACCTTGATCCCGGCCTGCGCGAACGCCTTGACCACGTCGGCGGGCAGGTCGGGGCGGACCCGGCGGCCGAAGGCGGCGGATACCTCGTCGGCGAGTTCGGCCAGGCGGCGGGGTTCGCCGCCGCCGGCGTACCGCTCACCGAGCAGGTCGTGCAGCACCCGGCGGTGCACGTCGGCGCTCCACGGCAGCCCGGCCCGGTTCATCTCGGCGGCCACCAGCATGCCCGCCGACTCGGCGGCGGTCAGCAGCCGCATGCGGTCGGGACGCGCGGTGGCGTCGTGCCGCCGCTGCTGGTCGGCGTACACCTCCACGAGGTCGGCGAGCGGGAGGCGCGCGGCCTGCGGCTCGAACAGCGACGACTGCGAGCCCGGCTCGGCGGACCGCTGCGGAGGGTCGGGCGGTACGGGGCCGCCCCGCAGCCGGGCGAGGGCGGCGGCCGCCGACCGGGGTGCGCCGGAGCGCCCCTCATGACCGAGGAGAAGCGTCTCCGCGTCCTCCACGTCGTAGCACCGCTCCACTCGCACCCCCGTGGCGAGCAGAGGCGGGTACGTCTCGGCCGTCGACCGCCACACCCAGCGCGTGACCTCCGGCAGGCCGCGCACGGCCTCGGCGGCGTCCGCCGCCCGCCGCACCGGCCCCGCGAGCACCCCGCCGGCACCGAGGGCGGCGAACTCCACGCCACCGCCCTCGGCCGGAGCCAGAGCCCACCGATCGGTCATACGGCGAGTCTGCCAGCAGGGTCTGACAACGCCCCGGCGGAACATCGGCACCGCGGTCATGGACGAAACAACGCAACGGCCTTGGACCTGATCGCGGCCCACCTCCGCTGTCCGGCTCCGCCGGCGGCCACGTCGACACTCTCCGCCGGCGGCGACTTCCACGACTCTCCGTCGGCCGCTACTTCGGCGCGGCCACCAATCGCACCGCCAGCCCCGCGAACACGGTCCCGGAGACGACGTTCAACGCCCGGTTCACCCGCGTGCTGCGCCGGAGCAGGCCGGCCAGCCGCCCGGCGAGCAGGCCGACGAAGCCGTCCCAGAGGAACCCCATGACCACGATGGTCGCGCCGAGCAGCAGGAACTGGCCCCGCACGTGTCCGAGCGACGGGTCGACGAACTGGGGCAGGAACGCCACGTTGAACAGGATCACCTTGGGGTTGAGCAGGTTGGTGACCGCCCCCTGCCAGAACGCCCGCCGCATCCCCGCACCGGCCGGCTCCCCTTCCTCGCCCGGCACCGAGCGGTCCCTGAAGGCCTTCACCGCCAGGTAGAGCAGATAGGCCGCGCCCGCCCAGCGCAGCACGTGGTAGAGCGTCGGCAACGCCAGGAACAACGCCGACAGACCGAGCGCCGCGGCGACCGCGTGCACGAGCATGGCGCAGGCCACCCCGAACGCGGCCATCACCCCGGCAGTCGGCCCACCGCGTCCGCCCATCGCCACGATGAACATCATGTCGGGGCCGGGGGTGACACAGAGCGCGAAGGCGGCGACCAGGAACGCCGCGTACAGATGCATGTCCACCATGCGCACCATGCTCGAAGCAGCTCCAGGGGGCGGCGACCGAGTTTCGGGGAGTGAGACGATCCCCGGGTGAGCAGCACGAACACCCCAGGGGACCCGGGCAGTACGTCCGGCACCGTCGAACGCGCCTTCCACGCCGCCCTGTACGCCGACTCCGACACCGCCCTGGACACCGGCGCCTCCCTCCTGGCGGCCGACCCCGGTGCGGACGCCGAGGTGGCCCGGCGGGGCGAGGAGTTCGTGGCGGCGGCCTGGCGGCGCGGCTGGCAGCCCGCGGACGTCGTACGGATCGTCGGCCGCGAGCTGGGCGACGGCCATGTACGCCTGGTGGCCGCGTTGATCCGCGCGCAGGCACGCGGCGACCGCCCGCGCGGCCGGCGCTGGACCGCCCAGCTCGACCGGATCGCCCGGCGGGCGGACGCCGGCGACCTCGCCGCGACGCCGCCCCGCCCCGACCGTTTCACGCAGGCGACGGCCGTGCTGGAGCTGTACCGCCTGCTCCTGCGCCTGCCCGCGCTGGAGCCTCTGGAGGAGCCACGGCGGGCCTCCCGGCGGGAGCACGGCACCGACGGCCGCATGCTCGCCCGCATCCGCGCTCTCCTCGCCAAGGCGGAGGCGACCGGCTTTCCTGAGGAGGCGGAGGCGCTCAGCGCCAAGGCGCAGGAACTGATGGCCCGGCACAGCGTGGACGAGGCCGTACTGTCCGCCCAGCCGCACGCCCCCGGAGCCGCCGCCGACACCCCCGGCGCCTGCCGCATCGGCGTCGAGCCGCCGTACGAGCAGGCCAAGGCGGTTCTGCTGGACGCGGTCGCCGTCGCGAACCACTGCCGGGCCGTGTGGAACGAGTCCCTCGGCTTCTCCACCGTGGTCGGCTTCGAGTCCGACCTGGACGCGGTCGAACTCCTGTACACCTCGCTGCTCGTGCAGGCCCAGTCCGCCATGGCGAAGGCGGAGGCGGCCCAGCGCGCGGGCGGCCGCAAACGCACCAAGACCTTCCGGCAGTCCTTCCTCGCCGCCTACGCCCACCGGGTCGGCACCCGGCTGCGCGAGGCCGCCGCGGCCCCGGTGAGCGAGGACCTGCTCCCGGTGCTCGCCTCCCGGGAGGTCGCGGTCACCGACCGCCTGGACCGCATGTTCCCGCAGACGACCACGACCCGGCTGCGCGGTGTCAGCGACGAGGCAGGCTGGACGGAGGGCGCCCGGGCGGCCGACCACGCCCAGGTCCGGTCCCGTCGGCCCTTGGAGTGACGCTTACGAACGCCCTCCCGCGCGCGGGACGGCAGTCCCGTCGGCCTCTGGGGTGACGCCCACGAACGTCCACCCGCGCGCGAACGCCGGTCAGTGCCCCGCGCGCGGGGGAGCGATCAGTCGCCCGCGCGCGTGAAGGGCCCCACCGACGCGTCCGGCGCCTCGCCGTCGGCCTTCAGTGCCACCGGGCCGTACGACCACGGGAAGCTCTGCACGTCGTCGGGGGCCCCGGGCAGGCTGATCTCCAGCGTCTTCGCGGCGAGGCTCTTCGCGCCGGCCGCGCCGCCCCGGACGTAGGTGAGGGTGAAGGTCACACTGTCGCCCTTGGCCAGGGTCAGCTTCTCGGGCTGGGCGCCGTCCGCCGCGGGGACGGTCGCGGAGGCGCCGCCGGCCTTGAGGACGGCCCCGGCGATGCCCTCCAGGGTGCACGGCGCGCTCTGGTTGGTGAGCGAGACGGGGATGTTGCCCTCGTCCCCGGCGGCCGGCGCGGCGTTGGCCGGGCCGGCCTCGACGCCCAGCTGACCGATCTGACAGGCGTCCCCGGGCTTCCGGGAGCTGCCACTGTCGTCGCTCTCACTGCCGCTCCCGCTCCCGCCGCTGTCGCAGGCGGTCAGGAGGAGGGCGGCGGCGAGGGCGGTGACGGCGAGGGGGGTTGCGCGCATGTGAGGTCCTCTGGTGCGAGACGGCGGTACGCGAGGATCATCACGCACGAAGGGGGCGACACGGTTGCCGCCCCCGGTTCCGCCGGGCCGGTTCGACCGCGGACCGTCCGCCGACCGACCGCGGACCGTCCGCCGACCACGAGGTCCGGCTACGAGCCCAGACTCGCCGTCGGCAGCCCGGTCGGCAGCGTGCCGCCCTCCGACCGGGTGTACGTCTCCGCCCCGAGGCCGCCCTTCCAGGTCACCTTCAGCGTCGTGCCGTCCACCGAGTCGACGACTCCGGTGGCCCGGTCCTTGCTGCCGTCCGTGCAGGTCAGACGGATCGTCTCCGGGCCGGCGGTACCGCTGCACACGGTCCCGCCGGTGGCGAACAGCCCGGCCTGGTCGCCGGTGATCACCAGCGCCACGGCCTTGCCGCCGGTCGTGGCGAGCCAGCTGCCCTGCACGCCGCCGGAGGGCGCCGTGGTTCCGCCGGACCCGCTCCCCCCGCCCGTGTCCGCGCTCGCGGAGGCGGACGTGGGGCCCGTGGAGGGCTCGTCGTCGGAGCCGCCGTCGCCGCCGCACGCGGTCAGGAGGAGCGCGCCCGCGAGGCCGGCGGCCGCAGCCGTGACCCGTGTCCGCCGGCGTGTACCCGAAGTCGCCCAAGTCACTGGAAGCTCCCAAGCTGTAGCGGCCCGCCCGGTGGGCCGGGCGGACCGCAGCAAGTTACCAGGGCGTACCCCGAAGCCGTCAGGCCCCGACGGGGCGCTTTCCACAGGCGGCGCCCCACCGGAGTCCCACCGGGGCGCCCCGTCAGGGCGGCCCCGACGGACCCGAGCTCACCAGGACGACTTGCGCACCCCCGGCAGATATCCGGCGTGCGCCTGCCCCCGCAGGTTCACCCGGGACAGTCCGAAGGCCCGGAAGTACCCGCGCGGACGCCCGTCCACCTGGTCCCGGTTGCGCACGCGCGTCGCGCTGGCGTCGCGCGGCTGTCGGCGCAACTCCCGCCGCGCGGCGAGCCGTTCCTCCTCCGTGGACGACGGCCGCCGGAGGATCTCCTTCAGCTCGGCCCGCCGCTCGGCGTACCGCGCGACGATCTCCTGCCGCCGGTCGTTCTTCGCGATCTTGCTCTTCTTCGCCATCAGACCCGCACCCCCCGCGCGCGGATCCGGGCCACGGCCGCCTCGACGCCGATCGTGTCCACGGTCCTGATCCCCTTGGTGCTCAGTCGCAGCCGTACGTGACGGCCCTCACTCGGCAGCCAGTAGCGCTTGGACTGGATGTTCGGGTCGAAGCGGCGCGAGGTGCGCCGGTGGGAGTGCGAAATGCGGTTGCCGAAGCCGGGCCGGGCGCCGGTCAGCATGCAGTGGGCGGACACGGGTGACGCACCTCTCTCGAAGCCGATGTGTAAATGGAATTCATTTTCAGTAAGGTACCAGCATGGCTCGCAACGAACTCCGCCCGGTCATCAAGCTCCGGTCCACCGCCGGGACCGGCTTCACCTATGTCACCCGCAAGAACCGCCGCAACGACCCGGACCGCATGACGCTGCGCAAGTTCGATCCGGTCGTCCGCCGCCACGTCGACTTCCGAGAGGAGCGCTGAACACCGCCATGCGCAAGGGAATCCACCCCGACTACGGCCTCGTCGTCTTCCGCGACCGCGCCGCGAAGCACGCCTTCCTCACCCGCTCGACCATGTCCAGCGACAGGACCATCGAGTGGGAGGACGGCCACACGTACCCCGTCGTCGACGTCGAGATCTCGAACGTGAGCCATCCCTTCTACACGGGCACGGCACGCGTCATGGACACCGCCGGACGCGTGGAGCGCTTCGAGCGCCGGTACGGGAAGCAGGACTGACCCGGTGTCCGAACTCTCCGTCGTGATCGTCGGCGGGCTGCACGCCGATGCCCGCAAGGCGGCCGTCGCGGGGCTGCTCGCCGACGTGCCCGGCAGCCTCGCCCTCCACCACGACCTGGCGACGGCCACCGCCGGCACGGTCGTACGGACCGTCCGCGACGCCACCGGCATCATCGACGCCGGTGAAACGCCCCTGGTCAACGACTGCGCCTGCTGCGCGCTCCGCGAGGACCTGGTGCCCGAGCTGCGCCGGCTCGCCGATGTCGGCGCGACCCGGCTCGCGGTCGTCGAACTGTGGGACTCCGTCGAGCCCAAGGCCATGGCCGAGGTGGTCACGGCCGGCGGGCTCAGCGTCACCGGCGTGATCACCGCCGTCGACCCGGCGCTCGTCCTGCCGTACCTCGGCAACGGTGACGACCTGGCCGAGCGCGGTCTCGCCGCCGCGGCCACCGACCAGCGCACGGTCGCCGACACCTTCGCCCGCCAGCTGGAGTACGCCCCCGTCCTGGCCGTGGCCGACTCCCCGGAGGCCGACGACGAGGACCGCGAGCTGCTCGCCCAGCTGCACCCGACAGCCCGCCAGGTCCCCATCGACGGCGGCCACCCGCGGGACCCGGCGGGCGCCCGGTCCGCCGTACGGCCCTCGGGGCGCTCCCCGCTGGCACGGGCCGCCCTCGCCGGGTTCGACGTCGAGGCGGCCGCCGCCGCCCAGCACCCGGCCTGCGCGCTGCTCCCGGCGGAGGCCGACGCGCACGGCGTGTCCACCCTCGTGTGGCACCGGTGCCGCCCCTTCCACCCGGAGCGGCTCTACGAGGCCCTGGAGGACATCACCTGCGCCGCCGCCCGCAGCCGCGGCCGGTTCTGGCTCGCCGACCGGCCGGACACCCTGCTGCACTGGGACGCGGCCGGCGGCGCCCTGTGCGTGGAGAGCGCGGGCCCCTGGCTCGCCTCCCTGCCCGACGCCGCCTGGGAGATGGTCCCGCCGGTCCGCCGCGCCGCCGCCGCGCTGGACTGGCACCCGGAGCACGGCGACTGCTGCCAGCACCTCGTCTTCACCTCGCCCGGCCTGGACCGCGACGGTCTCGAACGCGTCCTGGAGACCTGCCTGCTGACCGACGCCGAGTACGCCGCCGGGCGCGACGCCTGGAAGCGCCTGCCGCCCGCCTTCGACACCCTCCTGGAGGTCTGACCCCATGGCCCGCACGCTCGACCGCAAGCCCGCCAAGGCCCGCCCCAACCCGCTGGACCAGGCAAAGATCACGTACATCGACTACAAGGACACCGATCTGCTGCGGAAGTTCATCTCCGACCGCGGCAAGATCCGCAGCCGCCGGGTCACCCGTGTCTCGGCCCAGCAGCAGCGGCAGCTGGCCCGCGCGATCAAGAACGCGCGGGAGATGGCGCTCCTGCCGTACTCCAGCCGCTGACCACTGGCCGCTGACCGCCGACCACTGGCCCCTGGCCGCGGTCCTCGAGTACGGCGATCCGGCCCGGCCGGGCGACGGCTCATACCGGACATCGCCCGGCCGGTGGAACAGGAACGCCGTGCCGTGCGTCTCTTCCTAGGGCAGGACCAGGCGCACGCGGCGTCGATACACCGTCCGTCACGTCTGTAACCACGGGACCACCCCGCGTGCACGTGCATCTGCATATGCATCGGCCCATGCACCCGCACATGAACAGGGTTATGATCCGGATCAGTTGACCGCTGCATCAATGGCCTCACCAGCCAGTGCACCACCGGGGAGCGACCTGTGGACCACGACGTGTACGACGTTGACGACGCGTCCGGCGTCTACAACGGTATGGCCGCCGCCCACCTGCGAGTGGCCTGGCAGAAGAGCCGGCACAGCAACTCGCAGGGATCCTGCGTGGAGTTCGCGCGCCTGCCCGGTGGGGAAGTGGCCGTGCGCAACTCGCGGTTCCCCGACGGCCCGGCGCTCGTCTACACCCGCGCCGAGATCGAGGCGATGCTGCTGGGCATCAAGGACGGCGAGTTCGACCACCTGATAGCGGGCTGAAGGGCGCCCGACCCGCGCGCGACGCAGCGTGACCGGCGACCCACTCCGCGTAACGCGCGTAGAACTCGCACGTCAGGAAGCGCCGCCCGATGTCATTCGGCGGACTGCGGCTGCGGCAGCCGGAAGAGCGCCCAGACCACCTTGCCGCCGATCGACCCCGCCATCGGGTGCCAGCCCCAGCTGTCACTGAAGGAGTCGACGAGGAACAGGCCGCGACCGCACTCCGCCGCGAAGTCGTCGGCGTCGCGCGTGACCGGACTGTCCTGGCTGGGATCGCGCACCGCGCACACCAGTCGCCCGGTCCACCGCATCAGGTGCAGCCGCACGGGCGGGCTCTGCTCGGGCAGGCGCGGGGTGTTGGCGGGCAGCGCGTGCCGCAGGGCGTTGGTGACGAGTTCCGAGACCACCAGACACGTGTCGTCGAAGCGTTCGCCCAGGTCCCACTGGTCCAGTGTTCTGCGCGTGAACTGCCGCGCCTCACGGACCGCTTCGTAGCGGGCGGGGAGGGCGCAGGAGGCGGCGTCGGACGCGGCCCCGGGATCCAGCGGCGGAAGGCCCTGCCGTAAAGGCTTGAGCATGGTCGATCCATTCGTTGCCATGCGAGGCACTCCCGGGAATTCGCGGTCGTTGCGATGCAGCGGTGGCGCAGGACCATGGTTTCGGATGCGCGGTGCAGATGCAAGGTGCAGATGCACGTGCACCTGACCGAATTGGACCCTCCCGTACCACTTGTTGGCCATTTTTTCTGCCATCTTCTCCCCTGTCTCTTGCCTTCCCCGTCCCCGGAGGTGTCCCACGCCTGTGCGGAAACTTTGGCTTCTTTCCATATCTGTAATCGGGCGAGTACTGCTCGGAGTGTTTTAGTGGCAGACTTCGGTGCCTGAAGACGGTTGGGGAGGCTGGCGAACGTGAGCGCGGGAGAGCCCGGATCGGTGGTGCGGCGGATGCTGCTCGGCTCGCAACTCAGGCGACTGCGTGAGGCACGCGGCATCACGCGCGAGGCGGCGGGTTACTCGATCCGCGCCTCCGAGTCGAAGATCAGCCGGATGGAACTGGGCCGGGTGAGCTTCAAGACGCGGGATGTGGAGGACCTGCTGACGCTGTACGGCATCACGGACGAGGCGGAGCGGGCCTCGCTGCTGTCCCTCGCCAAGGAGGCCAACGTCGCGGGCTGGTGGCACAGTTACTCGGACGTCCTGCCGAGCTGGTTCCCCACCTATGTGGGCCTGGAGGGCGCGGCGTCCCTGATCCGCGCGTACGAGGTCCAGTTCGTGCACGGGCTGCTGCAGACCGAGGCGTACGCCCGCGCGGTCGTCCGGCGCGGCATGAAGGGCGCCAGCGCGGAGGACGTCGAGCGGCGCGTGACGCTGCGCATGGAGCGGCAGAAGCACCTCCTGGAGGACAACGGCCCGGAGTGCCACATCGTGCTGGACGAGGCCGCCCTGCGCCGCCCCTACGGCGACCGCGAGGTGATGCGCGGCCAGTTCCAGCACCTGATCGAGATCTCCGAGCGCCCCAACGTGCGGCTACAGGTCATGCCGTTCGGCTTCGGCGGCCACTCCGGCGAGAGCGGCGCGTTCACGATCCTGTCCTTCCCGGAGTCCGACCTCTCCGACGTGGTCTACCTGGAGCAGCTCACCAGCGCGCTGTACCTCGACAAGCACGAGGACGTGGCCCAGTACGAGAAGGCGCTGAAGGAGCTCCAGCAGGACAGCCCGGGGCCGGACGAGAGCCGGGACCTTCTGCGAGGTCTCCGCCAGCTCTCCTAGGGGTTATCCCCAGAACATTGCGCTCTGTCCCCAACTCGCGTGCGGCGCACGTACGATGACGTGTGATCAGACCGTGACGTTGATCGTGTGTCTGCTAGTGACTTGGGGATCACATGTCGTCCTACTTCACCGACCTGGCTCAGCAGTTCATCGACGGTGAGTGGCGCCCGGGGACAGGGTCCTGGGACATCATCGACTTCAACCCGTTCGACGACGAGAAGCTGGCGTCGATCACCATAGCCACGGTCGACGAGGTCGACGAGGCGTACCGGGCGGCGGCCCGCGCCCAGAAGGAGTGGGCCGCGACCAACCCGTACGCCCGCCGCACGGTGTTCGAGAAGGCCCTCAGGCTGATCGAGGAGCGCGAGCAGGAGATCGCCGAGGTGATCATCGCCGAGCTCGGCGGCACCCGGCTGAAGGCCGCCTTCGAACTCCACCTCGCCAAGGAGTTCCTGCGCGAGTCGATCCACCTGGCGCTGCGTCCCGAGGGCCGGATCCTGCCGTCGCCGGTCGACGGCAAGGAGAACCGCCTCTACCGCGTGCCGGTCGGCGTCGTGGGGGTGATCAGCCCCTTCAACTTCCCCTTCCTGCTGTCGCTCAAGTCGGTCGCCCCGGCGCTCGCGCTCGGCAACGCCGTGGTGCTCAAGCCGCACCAGAACACCCCGATCGTCGGCGGCTCCCTGGTCGCGAAGATCTTCGAGGACGCGGGCCTGCCCGGCGGGCTGCTGAACGTCGTCATCACGGACATCGCCGAGATCGGTGACGCGTTCATCGAGCACCCCGTCCCGAAGGTCATCTCCTTCACCGGTTCGGACAAGGTCGGCCGTCACGTCGCCACCGTCTGCGCCGCGAACTTCAAGCGCTCGGTCCTCGAACTGGGCGGCAACAGCGCGCTGGTGGTCCTCGACGACGCCGACGTCGACTACGCGGTCGACGCGGCGGTCTTCAGCCGGTTCGTCCACCAGGGCCAGGTCTGCATGGCCGCCAACCGGGTCCTCGTGGACCGTTCGGTCGCCGACGTGTTCACCGAGAAGTTCGTCGCCAAGGTCCGGACGCTGAAGGCCGGCGACCCGCGCGACCCGGAGACCGTCATCGGCCCGGTCATCAACTCCTCGCAGGCGGACGCGCTCACGGGCGTCGTCGAGCAGGCCATCGCCGAGGGCGCCACGGCGCTGGTGCACGGCACCACCACCGACAACCTGGTCGAGCCGTCCGTCCTCACGGACCTGCCCGCCGACTCCGCCCTGCTCCAGCAGGAGGTCTTCGGCCCGGTCGTCTTCCTCATCCCGTTCGACGGCGAGGAGGAGGCCGTACGCATCGTCAACGACAGCCCGTACGGCCTGAGCGGGGCCGTCCACACCGGTGACATCGAGCGGGGTGTCGCCTTCGCCAAGCAGATCGAGACCGGCATGTTCCACGTGAACGACGGCACGGTCCACGACGAGCCGCTCGTCCCCTTCGGCGGCGAGAAGCACTCCGGCATCGGCCGCCTGAACGGCGAGACGACGGCCGACGCGTTCACCACCCTGAAGTGGATCTCGGTCCAGCACGGGCGCAGCGGCTTCCCGTTCTGACGGGACGCTCCGGTACGGCGGCGGGCACGCGTCCAGGCGCACAGGGGGCGGGTGTCCGCCGCCGGCGTGCCGGTCCCCCGCCGCCGCGGATCATCCGGTGGCGAACGCGCAGGGCACCTCCACGGGCCCAGGTGCGGCGCCCTAGGCTGGACGGCATGTCAGCGATCCGTCTCCTCGTGCTCGGCGCGGTCCGCCAGCACGGGCGGGCCCACGGCTACCAGGTGCGCAACGACCTGGAGTACTGGGGCGCGCACGAGTGGTCCAACGCCAAGCCCGGCTCGATCTACCACGCCCTGAAACAGATGGCGAAGCAGGGGCTGCTGCACGCGCACGAGATCGCGCCGTCCACCGTCGGCGGCCCGCCGCGCACCGAGTACGAGATCACCGAGGCGGGCATCGAGGAGTACCTCTCGCTGGTCCGCGCGTACCTGACCGCCTACGACCAGCGGCCGGACGTGCTGACCGCCGCGCTCGGCTTCATGGTCGACCTGGACCGCGAGGAGGTCCTCGGCCTCCTGGAGGACCGGGTGCGCAGCATCGAGGAGTGGCGCAAGTCCGTCACCGAGTACTACACGCCGGAGGAGGGCCCCGGGCAGCTCGGCCACATCGGCGAGATCATGAACTTCTGGGTGCACTCGGCCGACACCGGCGCCGACTGGACCCGGGGTCTCATCGACCGCATCCGTGCCGGGGCGTACACCTTCGCTGGAGAGGGCGAGCCGTTCGTGGGCGTCCTGCCGGAGGGCGAGGAGAACCCCTTCGCGACGGGGGAGCGGCATCCGGGAGACAGCCGCTAATCAAGTTTGACTAAGTCCCTGGGTGGGCATACGCTCCTCCGGCGAGCTAGTAGTCAAGTTTGATTAATAACTCGCTCTGTCAGGTGACTCGGAAGGAGTTCGATGACCGACGCGATCGTCGCCGAAGGCCTGTGCAAGAGGTACGGCGACAAGGCGGCCCTGGACGGGCTCGACCTGAGGGTGGCCCGCGGGTCCGTGCACGGCCTGCTGGGCCCGAACGGCGCCGGCAAGACCACCGCCGTACGGATCCTGACCACCCTGCTGCGCCCGGACGCGGGCCGCGCCGAGGTGGCCGGGCACGACGTGGTCCGCCAGGCGTACGGCGTACGCCTGCGGATCGGCCTCCTCGGCCAGCACGCGGCCCTGGACGAGGAGCTGTCCGGCCGCCAGAACCTGGACATGTTCGGGCGTCTGCACCACCTGGGCGCCCGCCCCGCGCGCGTGCGCGCGGGTGAACTCCTGGAACGCTTCGGCCTCGCCGACACGGGCCGCAAACCCGTCCGCGCCTACAGCGGCGGCATGCGGCGCCGCCTGGACCTGGCGGCCTCCCTCATCACCGAACCGGAGGTGCTCTTCCTGGACGAACCCACGACCGGCCTCGACCCACGTGGCCGCGCCGAGGTGTGGGCCGCGGTCCGCTCCCTGGTCGGCGGCGGCACGACGGTCCTGCTGACCACCCAGTACCTGGAGGAGGCCGATCAGCTCGCCGACCGCATCTCGGTCGTCGACCGCGGCCGGGTGGTCGCCGACGGCACGGCCGACGAGCTGAAGACGACGACCGGCGGCGACCGCATCGACGTCGTCCTGCGGGACGCCGGCCAACTGGGCGCCGCGGTCGCCCTGCTGCCGGTCGGCGGTCCGGGGGTCCGCGTCGACGCCGACCGCCGCCTGCTCAGCGCCCCCGTCACCGACCGCATGGCGGCGCTCTCCGGAGTCGTACGGGCCCTGGAGGAGGCCGGCATCGAGGCGGTGGACGTGTCCCTGCGCCGTCCGACGCTGGACGAGGTGTTCCTGCACCTCACCGGCGACCACCGAGTGAAGGAGGACGCGTGAGTACGAGCCCGTACGCCGCGAACGCCCACGCGCTGACCGACTCCTGGACCATGACCCGGCGTGAACTGGCCCACTGGGCGCGGCAGCCGGTGCAGGTCGTGGTGAGCCTGGTCTTCCCGGTGATGCTGCTGCTGATGTTCGGTTACCTCATCGGCGGCGGCCGGGGCGTCCAGGGGGACTACGTCGACTATCTCGTCCCCGGCATGCTCGCGCTGACCATGGCGTTCGGACTCGAAGGGACCCTGCTGGCCGTCACGCAGGACCTCAACAAGGGGGTGATCGACCGCTTCCGGTCCATGCCGATGGCCAACGGGGCCGTCCTGGTGGGGCGTTCGGTGGCCGACATGCTCCAGTCGGCGGTGGGCCTGCTGGTGATGATCGGCGTCGGCCACGCGATCGGCTGGCGGACGCACGGCGGTGTCACCGGGTTCCTCGGCGCCGTCGGCCTGCTGCTGCTGTTCCGCTTCGCCATGCTGTGGATCGGCATCTACCTGGCGATGGTGGCCGGCAAGCCGGAGCTGGTCCAGGCGGTGCAGATCCTGGTCTGGCCCGTCGGGTTCCTGTCCAACGCCTTCGCCACCCCCGACTCCATGCCCGGCTGGCTGGGCTCGGTGGTCGAGTGGAATCCGATGTCCCACACGGCCACCGCGGTACGGGACCTGTTCGGCTGGCCGGGCGCCGAGTCGGGCCACGTGTGGGCCGCGGTGGGGTGGCCGCTGGCGCTGCTGGCGGTGTTCTTCCCGCTGGCGGTGCGGAGGTTCGGGGCGTTGAGCACGTAGGGGCCGGACGAGTGGGGCGGTGAGGGGGCCGGGCGCTGAGTGGGTAAGGCGGGGAGCTGACCGGGCGGGCGGGGACCTCGGGAAAGTCGTGGCCGCCGAGTGGGAACCCCGGCGCGGTGAGCGGTGTACCAGGAATGACAGCGCATCGCGGCGGGGTCATCGGTCGTTCGGGGGGTTCCCATGAGGTGGATCAGCAGGTGCAGGGCGGTGGTGGCCATGGCGGTGGGCGTCCTGCTGTCGGTGGCGGCGTGCGCCGACACGGAAGGGGGCACGGCTGCGGGCGGGCGACCGGACGGGGGAGAGCGCGCACCCTCAGCGGTGGGGGACACGCCTCCCCGCGTCCCGTCGGCCGCCGGCCTGCCCGGCTTCGTGGCCGACGTCGGCTTCGCCTCGGACGGCAGCGGATTCGCGCTGCTCGCGGAGTGCGGAAGGAAGCGCTGCCGGCAGCATGTCGCCGTCCTGGACGCGGGCGCCGACACCTGGCGGCTCCGCCGTTCGCCGCTGGCGGACGTGACGGGTGACCTCGGGATCACGGCGGGGCTCGTGGTGCTGGGCCCCGGCCGCGCGCTGATCACCGAGGGCGGGTGGCCGCCCCCGGACCGGACCTGGTTCACCGGCGACCGGGGCCGCAGCTGGCGCGCGGGCACCACCGAGCCGTCGGGCACGGTGCCGGTGGTGTCCGGGGGAGGGGCCCTGGTCGAGGACTGCGCGCGGGCGGACCGGGAGGGGAACAGCTGCGAGCGCTCCCGCCTGCTCACGGTGGTTCCCGCCACCGGCGAGTACCGGTCCCTGGCCGCCCAGCCTCCGCTGAAGGGCCCGATGATCCCCGCAGGAGAGATCGCGCGCGGGACAGCCGGAAGCCTGCTCCTCGCCTCCGGCCGTGACCCGGGCTCCGACCGCCCCGCCCTCGCGGTCAGCGAGGACCGGGGACGCACCTGGCGGCTGTCCCGGCTGCCGGGCTCGACCCGGCACGGCTCGGGCATGCGGGTGGTCGCCGCACCGGGAACCGAGGGGAACAAGCTGTACGCGGCCCAGCCGGGTCACCTGCCAGGCGAGGACGACGTGAAGAACGGCCTGCTCGCCCTGCACCGCAGCGCCGACGCTGGCCACACCTGGGAGCGGGTGTGGGAACACCGCAGGGGAGTGGAGCCCCGCTCCCTGCTCGGCGCCCCGGTGGCCGCCGCCGACGGCAGCCTCACCCTTCACGGCGAGGACGGCGCCTGGCGCAGCACCGACGGCGGCCGTACGTTCACCCGCGCCGAAGACTCCCGAGGACCCGCGGGCTCGGTGACCACGACCCCGCTCGGCTACCTGGGGGGTGACAGCCACGGCTCCGGGAGGTTTCGCATATCGGCCGACGGCGTCCACTGGACGTCGTTCGCCCTGGGCGGCGGCGACTGAGGACGGCGATCCGGGCGGACGCCGCCTCAGTGATGGAACCCGGTGGCCGCCCCCTTGTCCCGGTTCAGCGGCCCGGACTGCCGGCGCAGCTCCGGCAGCAGCCGCGTCAGGTCCTCCACGAACAGGTCGGCGAGGTCGGCCGAGAAGCCGTTGCGGCACACCACCCGCAGCACGGACAGGTCCTCGCGGTGCGGCGGGAAGGTGTACGCCGGCACCAGCCAGCCCCCCTCCCGCAGCCGCCGGGAGACGTCGAAGACGTCGTAGGCGTCCACACCGGGCGCGGTCGTGAAGGCGAACACCGGCAACTGGTCGCCCCGGGTCAGCAGCCGGAAGTCGCCGAGCGCCTCGACCCGTTCGGCAATGCCCAGGGCCACGTCCCGCGTGGACTGCTGCACGGCCCGGTACCCCTCCCGGCCCAGCCGGAGGAACGTGTAGTACTGCGCGACGACCTGAGCGCCGGGCCGGGAGAAGTTGAGGGCGAAGGTCGGCATGTCACCGCCCAGGTAGTTGACGCGGAACACGAGTTCCTCGGGCAGGGCCTCCTTGTCGCGCCACAGGGCCCAGCCGACGCCCGGGTAGACCAGCCCGTACTTGTGGCCGGAGGTGTTGATGGAGGCGACCCTCGGCAACCGGAAGTCCCACACCAGGTCCGCGTCGAGGAAGGGGGCGACCATCGCGCCGGACGCCCCGTCGACGTGCACGGGGATGTCGAGGCCGGTGCGGTCCTGGAGGGCGTCGAGGGCGGCGCACAGGTCCGCGACCGGTTCGTAGGAACCGTCGAAGGTGGAGCCGAGGATGCCGACGACCCCGATGGTGTTCTCGTCGCACAGCTCGGCGGCGGCCTGTGGGTCGAGGTGGAACCGGTCGCCCTCCATGGGCACCTGACGGGCCTCCACCTCCCAGAAGGTGCAGAACTTGTCCCAGCAGACCTGCACGTTGACGCCCATGACGAGATTCGGGCGGACGTCCCGGGCCGGGTACCGGTCGGCGTGGCGCTGCGCCCAGCGCCGCTTCAGCGCCATGCCGGCGAGCATGCAGGCCTCGCTCGACCCGGTCGTCGAACAGCCCACGGCGGCCGAGGGATCGGGCGCGTTCCACAGGTCGGCGAGCATGGCCACACAGCGCCGCTCCAGCTCGGCGGTGCGCGGGTACTCGTCCTTGTCGATCATGTTCTTGTCCCGGCACTCGTCCATCAGGACCCCGGCCTGCGGCTCCATCCAGGTGGTGACGAAGGTGGCGAGGTTCAGCCGGGCGTTGCCGTCCAGCATCAGCTCGTCGTGCACGAGCTGGTAGGCGGTCGCGGGCGGCAGGGGAGTGTCCGGGAGCCGGTGCTTGGGCGGAGCCTCGGTCATGCCGCCGACCGGGTTCGCCTCTCCGTGGAAGGGGTTGACGGACAGCGGGCGCTGGTCGCGCTGGTCGGGGCCGGTGTGCAGCGGCATGAGCGGGTCTCCTCAGCGGGTCGGCGGGTTTCAGATGACCGGGGTTCCGTCGTCGCGCAGCTGCATCTGCCGGCGCCCCGTCACCAGCAGCCAGGCCGGCAGGGAGGCGATGCAGAGCAGGGCGAGGATCGCGGGCGAGGCCACCAGCACGGCGGCCGTGAACAGGCTCAGCCAGCCCTGCCGGGTGAGGGCGAGGAGCATCCCCAGGACGCCGGCGGCGACCCCGAGCGCCGGCTGGACGGCGGGCACCAGCGCGTGGGCGCCGAGACCGAAGGCGGTGCCGACGAACACGGCGGGGAAGATCCGTCCGCCCCGGAAGCCGCAGGACGCGGCGACGAGCAGCGCGGCCAGCTTCACCACCGTCATCGTCGCGAACTGGCCCGCGGTCCAGCCGTCGGGATCGCGGGCCAGTTCCCCGATCTCGTCCAGCCCCTTGAACAGCGTCACATGGCCGCCCAGCGCCGCCAGCAGGCCCAGCACGAGCCCGCCGGCCGGAAGGATCAGCATCGGGTGCCCGAGCCGGGCGAACGCGCCGTGGAGGTAAGGGAAGGCGTACACGGCGGTCATGCCGAGCAGCGCCGCGAGGGAGGCGACCACCAGAGCCGCCAGCAGGTCGCCCCAGCCGGTCCGGCCGAGGGCGGGCAGATGCAGGTCGAAGGTGGGGCGGGCCACCAGAGTGGTCGTCAGGGCCCCGGCCGCGGCGGCCACCAGGGGCGCGAAGACGTTGTCCCACAGCGCACCCTTCGGCTGCTTCCCGGCCAGCGCCTCGGAGATCACCAGGGCGGCCGCCACCGGCGTACCGAACAGCGCGCCGATCGTCGCCGCCTCCGCCAGCGCCGGCCACAGTCCGCCCGGCAGCCGGGGGATCAGCCGGCGTCCCAGCCAGAAGGCGAGCCCCACGTTCACGGCGATGATCGGGTTCTCGGGCCCGAGGCTGGGTCCGCCCGCGAGCATCAGCCCGGTCGCCAGCACCAGCCCCGGCAGGACGGCGGGCGGCAGCGGCGGGGCCGCGAGTCCGGTGGTGGCCGGGTCGGGTCCGGCGTGCCCGGGCACCTTCCACACCACCAGGCCCACCGCCACGCCCGTCGCGGTGAGCATGAGGAGCATCCACAGCACGGAGTACCTGCCGACCCCCAGGGAGTCCGGCAGGGTCTGCCAGAGCACGTTCTGGAGTTCTCCGGCCGCCGCGCTCACCCCGAGAAAGACGAGGCTCGCGCCCACCCCCACCACCAGGGCGGGGAGGATCAACGGCAGCAGCGCGCGCGCCGGGGTCGCCGGGGCGGCGGGAGCCTGCTGCGCGGTGTCCTGGGCCACGGGCTCACGATAAACGGACAAAAGGGACCGAACATCCGGGGGAGTCCGACCGGGATCCGACGGAGCGGGAACGGCCGGTGGAATACGCCTTGCACCTCACGTCGCGTGAGGACCCACCGTGGAGCGCGTACCGAAGAAGGGAGCGGACGAAGTGAGCTACTCCGTGGGACAGGTCGCCGGTTTCGCCGGAGTGACGGTGCGCACGCTGCACCACTACGACGACATCGGCCTGCTCGTCCCGAGCGAGCGCAGCCACGCGGGCCACCGGCGCTACGGCGACGGCGACCTCGACCGGCTGCAACAGATCCTGTTCTACCGGGAGCTCGGCTTCCCGCTCGACGAGGTCGCCGCCCTGCTCGACGACCCGGCCGCGGACCCGCGCGCGCACCTGCGCCGCCAGCACGAGTTGCTGACCGCCCGGATCGAGCGGCTGCGGAAGATGGCGGCGGCCGTGGAGCACGCCATGGAGGCACGCACGATGGGCATCAACCTCACGCCGGAGGAGAAGTTCGAGGTCTTCGGCGACAAGGATCCGGAACAGTACGCCGAGGAGGCGGAACAGCGCTGGGGCGGCACGGAGGCGTACGCCGAGTCGCAGCGCCGCGCCGCGACGTACACCAAGGACGACTGGAAGCGCATGCAGGCCGAGGTCAACGCCTGGAGCGAGCGCTACGACGCCCTGATGGCCGCCGGTGAACAGCCGACCGGCGACCGGGCGATGGACATGGCCGAGGAGCACCGGCAGCACATCCGCACCTGGTTCTACGACTGCCCGTACGAACTCCACCAGTGTCTCGGCGACATGTACGTGTCCGACGAGCGCTTCAAGGCGTTCTACGACTCCATGCGGCCGGGCCTCGCCGAACACCTCAGGGAGGCGATCAAGGCGAACGCGGCCCGCCACACCTCCTAGACCCGAAACCCCTGGCCCGGGGTGTCACTCCCGGGCCAGGACCACCGCCGTCCCGTAGGCGCACACCTCGGTGCCGACGTCCGCCGCCTCGGTCACGTCGAAGCGGAACATCAGCACACCGTTGGCGCCGCGCGCGCGTGCCTGCTCCACCAGTCGCTCCATGGCCTGGTTGCGGGTCTGCACGAGCGTCTTGGTCAGCCCCTTGAGCTCACCGCCGACCATCGACTTCAGACCGGCCCCGATCTGACTTCCCAGATGCCGGGAGCGCACGGTCAACCCGAAGACCTCGCCCAGAACCTCCTGGACCCGGTAGCCGGGCGCGTCGTTCGTCGTCACGACCAGCACGTCCGAGTCGGGACCCTGGCCGCCGCCGTAATCTTGGATGCTCATGACGCACAGCTTTGTCGCAGACGGACCACAGTGCATCCTGGGGACGCCCATGGAACCTGGGCCACGACCGCTGCGTTGATACTTTTGGGCAGCCAGCCCAGCCCAGCCCGTCCCCCACCAGCAGGAGCCACAATCCCGTGACCACGCTCGCGCTCGCCCCCGAGTGGCTCAGTCCCGACTATCTGATCGAAACCTTCAGCCTCCCCGGCATCCTGCTGATCGTCTTCGCCGAGTCCGGACTCTTCGCCTTCCTGCCCGGCGACTCGCTGCTGTTCACCGCGGGCCTCTTCGTCGCCGAAGGGAACTACATCAGCCAGCCGCTGTGGCTGGTGTGCACCCTGATCGTGCTGGCCGCCGTCCTCGGCGACCAGGTGGGCTACATGATCGGCAAGTTCTTCGGTCCGAAGCTCTTCAACCGCCCCAACTCCAAGCTCTTCAAGCAGGAGAACCTGGACAAGGCCCACGAGTTCATGGAGAAGTACGGCCCCAAGGCGATCGTCCTGGCCCGCTTCGTGCCGATCGTGCGCACCTTCGCCCCCATCGTGGCGGGCGCCGGCCGTATGAAGTACCGCACGTTTCTCACGTACAACATCATCGGCGGCGTGGCCTGGGGCTCGGGTGTCACCATGGCCGGCTACTGGCTCGGGCAGATCGACGTCATCAAGGCGAACATCGAGCCGATCCTCATCCTGATCGTTTTCCTCTCCGTGGTCCCGATCGCCGTCGAGTACCTCCGCGAGCGCTCCAAGAAGAAGCGTGCGGCGGGCCAGGACGCGCCCGCCGCCCGGCAGCAGGCCCCGATGACGGACGACGCGACGACCCAGCTGCGCCGCATCCCGTCCGAGGACCAGCCGCAGTACAACCAGCCGTACGACAACCGCGGCCAGCAGCAGTACGGCACCCAGGACAACCAGCAGTACGGCGACCAGAGCCGGCAGCAGTACGGCTACGACCAGCACTACGGCCAGCAGCAGCCCCAGCAGCCGTACGGTCAGCAGCAGCCTCCGCAGCAGCCCTACACCCCGCAGCCGTACGGCTCCCAGCAGGGCACCTACGACCCGAACCAGCAGCAGCCCTACAACGGCGGCTACTGACAGGCGTTCCGTGCCGGCGCGGGGCCTAGTGCCGCGGCAGGCAACGTTCGCCCCGTCGCGACGCCCGGCACGCCCTCTCGCCGCACCGGCCGAAAGCCCGAGTACATCCAGTACGAGGGCTTCCGGCCGGCACGCCGAGAGCACGCACCGGACGCCGCTCCTTGACGGGCAAACGTTGCCTGCCGCGGCACTAGAAGCCCCGCGTCCGCTTGGCGGCCCGCCGCCCCGCCGCACTGCCCATCCCCGGCAGCCGCAGGAACAGCCGCGAGATCTCCGATCCGAGGTTGACCCCGATGGCGATCGCCATGGCCAGCGCCGCCGCCTTGGACAGCGACACCAGCCCCTCGTCGACCTGGTTCTGCGCGATCGACAACAGCCCGAAGTACGTCGCGGACCCCGGCAGCAGGGGCCCGATCGCCGCCGTCGTGTACGGCAGCGCGGACGCGAACCGGTACCGCGACAGCAACTGCCCGAACAGGCCCACGAGTCCCGCCGCGACGGCGGTGGAGGCGACCGGTGAGAGCCCGCCCGTGTAGTGCATCGCGCCGTACACCGACCACGCGACCCCGCCGTTCAACGTCACGGCCAGCACGGTGGATCGTTCCTGCTGGAGCAGCACGGCGAACGTGAGCGACAGCAGCATCGACGCGCCGATCTGCCACAGCGGCCGCGGGGTGATGCCCAGGGCCGCGTCGGGGTTGAGATGGGCACCCAGCTGCACCCCGACGTAGAGCATCACCAGCACCCCCACCACGATGCCGACGAAGAAGTACATGACCTCCAGCAGCCGCGCGGACGCGGTGATGTAGAAGCCGGTCAGACCGTCCTGCACGCCCGCCACCAGGGCCCGCCCGGGCAGCAGCGCGAACAGCCCACCGGTGATCACCGCGGACGCCTTCACGTCCACGTCCGCCAGCGTCAGCGCGATGCCCAGCGCGGCCGGCGGCATCGCGGCGACGGTGAACTGGTAGAACTCCGGCAGCCCGCGCCCGGCGCACAGCCACGCCAGCCGGTCACCGAGCATCGCGCCCAGCGCGGCCGCGATGAAGACGATCACGTCACCGCCGACCAGCACGGAGGCCGCACCCGCGAGCAGTCCGCTCGCCGAGGTCAGCACCCAGCCGGGATACGGGTGCCGGTTGCGCCGGATCTCCGCCAGCCGCCGGTACGCCTCCTCCAGGGAGATCGACGTCTCCGGGTCGCTGAGGTCGTCCACCAGCCGGAAGACGGCCGCCAGCCGCGTGTAGTCGGTGCCCCGGCGGCGCACGGTCCGCGACGCCGTCACCGGGTCCTCGACCAGGGACGGCTGGTAGGAGATCGACAGCAGGGTGAAGGTGACGTTCGGCTCGCAGCGGTCCAGGCCGTAGGACCGGCAGACCGCGAACATCGCCGCCTCGACGTCCTCGGCGCCCTCGCCGCCGGCCAGCAGCAGCTCACCGATACGCAGCGTCAGGTCGAGGACGCGGGGGACGGCCGGCCCCTCCTCCTCCGTCTTGTGCGTCGGCTCCGGCGCGGGCCGCTCGGTCACCGGCATCCGCAGCATCGTGCGCATCCGGTCCTGCCACGGCAGGTCCTTGGTCAGGCTGACCACGGGGATGCCGCTGGGCGGTGTGAAGGCGGGCGGCGCCTGCCGGGCGCTGTACGTCCTCGGCGTGTTGAACGCCGACCCCTCCGGCTCCGCACCGGGCGGCTGCGGCGCGTCCAGCCCGTCCGGCAGGGCGAACTCGGACGTGGCCTCGGACTCCCCACCGGTTCTCGGTACGGCCAGCCCCCGGGGGACCGAGAACTCGGACGTCGTCTCCGCGTCGGCCGTCGTCGAAGGCGCGAGCACGCTCCTCGCCTCGTCCGACCGCGGCTTGCGGTCCTCCGCGTGCGTCACTCCGTAGCGCTCCCTGTACGACACGTTTCAGCAGCTCTCAGTATGCGCACAGGTACGCGAACGGGCCGCGCCACCCCGGGAGGGGTCACGCGGCCCGCGAGGCACAGCGGTGATCAGTGGCCGCCCTGCTCCTTGAAGCGCTTGTACGACCGCTCGATCTCCGCCTCGGCGTCCGTACGGCCCACCCAGTTGGCGCCCTCGACCGACTTGCCGGGCTCCAGGTCCTTGTAGACCTCGAAGAAGTGCTGGATCTCCAGGCGGTCGAACTCGGAGACGTGGTGGATGTCGCGCAGGTGCTCCACACGCGGGTCGTGCGCGGGCACGCACAGCAGCTTGTCGTCGCCGCCGGCCTCGTCCGTCATCCGGAACATGCCGATCGTGCGGCACTGGATGAGGCAGCCGGGGAAGGTCGGCTCGTCCAGGATGACCAGCGCGTCCAGCGGGTCTCCGTCCTCGCCGAGGGTGTTCTCGACGAAGCCGTAGTCGGCCGGGTAGCTGGTCGAGGTGAAGAGGCGACGGTCCAGGCGGATCCGACCGGTCTCGTGGTCCACCTCGTACTTGTTCCGCGAACCCTTCGGAATCTCGATCGTGACGTCGAACTCCACCGGTGGCTCCTCCATGATCAGCACATAGTTCTGGTGGTTAAGTGTCCCTCACGCAGGTGTGTGATCGCGAAAGGGGCTGGTGGTCGTGCCAGAGCTGAGGCCTTGGCGGGCCGCGAGACCGCGTGTGGCGCGGGCCGCGAACGCCGTACGACCGCGTCTGGCACGCGCCCGAAACGCCGTCCGGCCCCGTGTGGCGCGAGCTGCGGACGCTGTACGCCCTCGTCTCGCACGCGCCGCGACGGCCACAAAACCACAGGTCGTGCGGCTGGCACGGGCCGCGGGGCCGCGACTGGCGCGGATCCCGAGGCCGAAGACCGCCGGGACCTGGCAGTACACCGCGACGGCTGCCACCGCCGGGCTGGCGCTGGCCGCCTCGGTGGTGACCGCTGCGGGCCCCTGGGACTCCACGGGTCAGCGTACGGCCGAGCGGGACCGGGCGGTCGCCCAGGAGCACACGGGTGGCGCAGATCACGACGGCTCCACGGGGACGACCGGCGGGGCGCCCCGGCCCGCTCCCAGCGCCGCCTCCGTCCTGGCCGCCCTCGGCCACACCTCGCACAGGGTGACGGCGGCACCGACCGGGCAGGGCCTGTCCGCCGTCCTGGACCCGCTTCTGAAGGACGCCGCGCTCGGCACCCGCCGCGGCGCCGTGGTCGTGGACGCCGTCACCGGCAAGCGCCTCTACGGCACCGGTGCGGGCAAGGCCCTGACCCCCGCCTCCACCACGAAGATCGCCACCGCCGTCGCCGCGCTTTCCGCGCTGGGCCCCGACCACCGCCTCACCACCCGCACCGCCCTGGAGGCCGGCACCAAGGAACTGGTCCTGGTCGGCGGCGGCGACCCCACCCTCACCGCCCACCGGGACGCCGAGGGCCGGGCGAGCCTGCGCACCCTCGCCCGGAAGACGGCCGCCGCCCTGAAGCAGCGGGACCTGCGCGAGGTGACGCTGTCGTACGACACCACCCTGTACGCCGGCTCCGGACTTCACCCCATCGGAGTCAACGAGAACCTCGCGCCGGTCACCGCCCTGATGAGCGACGAGGGCCGCACGGACGACTCCGACAGCGGGCCCGTGATCCGGGAGACCGATCCGGCGGCGCAGGCGGCCCGCACCTTCGCCGCCCTTCTGAAGGACCAGGGCATCGGGACGACCTCTCCCGGCCCCTCCAAGGCGACCGGGCGCGCCGAGCCCCTCGCCACGGTCTCCTCGCCCCCGCTCTCCGCCCTCGTCGAACGCATGCTCACTGAGAGCGACAACGACATCGCCGAGGCCCTCGCCCGCCACACGGCCGTCGCGGCCGGTGAACGCGCCGACTTCCACGGCGGGGGCAGGGCGATCGCCGCGCGGCTGAAGAAACTGGGCCTGCCCGTGTCGGGCGCCGACTTCCGCGACGGCAGCGGCCTGGACCGCGAGGACCGCATCACCGCCGACCTGCTCACGGCGCTGCTGGTCGAGGCGGGCGACCCGGCCCGCCCCGAACTCCGCCCGGCCCTCACCGGCCTCCCGGTGGCCGGATTCACCGGCACCCTCAGCAGCCGCTACACGGATGGCGCGGCTGGCGTCGTCCGGGCGAAGACGGGCACCCTGACCGGCGTGAACACGCTGGCCGGAACGGTCGTCGACCAGGATGGGCGGCTGCTCGCCTTCGCCTTCCTGGCCTCCGGCACGACGGACAAGGCGGCGGCGCAGGCCGCCCTGGACCGGGCGGCGACCGCGCTGGCGTCCTGCGGCTGCCGCTGACGGCGGACCGGCGTGCCCCGGCCGTCGCCGGGCCCCACGGCCTGCCCCTGGGGGACACGCTCACGTACGGTTGACGCATGACGAGCATCGGTGGTGCAGAGATGGTCGACTGGAATCTCGCGGTGGCGACCGCGACCCGGCTCGTACGGCCGGGACCCGACGTGAGCCGCGACGAGGCCCGGGCCGTCGTCGCGGAGCTGCGTCGGCACGCCAAGGCCTCGGAGGGACACGTCCGGGGCTTCACTCGTTTGGGGACCGAGGGCGTCCACGACACTCCCGTACTCGTGGTCGACCGACCCGGCTGGGTGCGGGCGAACGTCGCCGGGTTCCGGGAGATCCTCAAGCCGCTGCTCGGCAAGATGCAGGAGCGGCGCGGCAGCAGTCCCGGTGGCGCGGTCCTCGGCGCCGTCGGCGGCAAGGTCACCGGCGTGGAACTCGGCATGCTGCTGTCGTTCCTGTCCTCCCGCGTCCTCGGCCAGTACGAGACCTTCGCCCCGGCCACGCGGGAACTGCCGGCGGGCGAGAACGGCGGCGGCCGGCTGCTGCTGGTCGCTCCCAACATCGTGCACGTCGAGCGCGAACTCGACGTGCAGCCCCACGACTTCAGGCTGTGGGTGTGTCTGCACGAGGAGACGCACCGCACGCAGTTCACGGCCGTGCCCTGGCTGCGGGACCACCTGGAGGGCGAGATCCAGTCGTTCCTGGGGGAGACCGATGTCGACCCCATGACCGTCCTGGAGCGGGTCCGGGAAGCCGCCCAGTCCCTCGCCGGAGGGCGTCCCGAGGGCGAGGAGGACGAGGGCGGCCGGTCCCTCGTGGAGATCGTGCAGACGCCCGCCCAGCGGGAGATCCTCGGCCGCCTCACCGCCGTCATGTCCCTCCTGGAGGGCCATGCCGACTTCGTGATGGACGGGGTCGGCCCGGAGGTCGTGCCGACCGTCGCCGAGATCCGCGAGAAGTTCCAGCAGCGTCGCGCCAAGGGCGCCTCCCGGCTGGACATGGCCCTGCGCAAACTGCTCGGCCTGGACGCCAAGCTCCGGCAGTACCGCGACGGCGAGCGCTTCGTGAGCGCCGTCGTCGACCAGGTCGGCATGGACGGTTTCAACCGCGTGTGGACGTCCCCGAACACCCTCCCGACCAAGGCGGAGATCGCCAAACCGGCGGACTGGGTCGCGCGGGTGCACCGCAAGGCCGAGTCGTGAACCGGTGCCGGGGTCGTGGAACGAATCCGGCCGACGGCAGGCGAACGCCCCTGTAATCACCCGTCCGAGGGACCGTGAGCGATGGGTAGGCGTGCAATGCTCGGGGAACGGCCCGGTTCTGTCACCATCTACACACTCTGCGTGACCGAACCCGGGCTCACCCCCCGAAAACTTCATGAAGGGAACCGGACATGGGTCCCCATCCTGCGGTCGCGGCGATACGCCTGGCGGTCCGCCGCGTCCTCCACGACATCCTCACCGAGCACAGCCGTACGACCGGAGATCTCCGCGCCTCCGAAACCGCCCCGCACGCCCCCCCGCCCGCCTCTCCGCACGAGCGCCCGCCGAGGCCGCTCGTGCTCGTGGCGTGCTCCGGCGGCGCCGACTCCATGGCCCTCGCCTCCGCCCTGGCGTTCGAAGCCCCCAAGCTCGCCGTCCGCGCCGGCGGTGTCACCGTCGACCACGGGTTGCAGCCCGGCTCCGACCTGCGCGCCGACGAAGTCGTCCTGCGCCTGCGCGGACTCGGCCTGGACCCCGTCGAATCGACCGCCGTGACCGTCGGCCGCGGAGGCGGCCCGGAGGCAGCCGCCCGGGACGCCCGCTACGCCGCGCTCGACGCCGCCGCCGAACGCCACGGCGCCGCCGCGGTCCTGCTCGGGCACACCCGCGACGACCAGGCCGAGACCGTCCTGCTCGGCCTCGCCCGCGGCTCCGGCATCCGCTCCCTGTCCGGAATGGCGGCCGTCTCCGGCGGCCCGGGGGCCGCCCGGCGTTACCGCCGCCCGTTCCTCCAGCTCGACCGGCAGACCGCCCGCAAGGCCTGCATGGCGCAGTCCCTCCCGGTGTGGGACGACCCGCACAACACCGACCCGGCGTACACCCGTTCCCGGCTGCGCCACGAGGGCCTGCCCGCCCTGGAGAAGGCGCTCGGCAAGGGCGTCGTGGAGGCGCTCGCCCGGACGGCCCAGCTCTCCCGCGACGACGCCGACGCCCTCGACGCCTGGGCCGGCCAGGCCGAAGCCTCGGTACGGGACGCGGCGGGCCTGCTGGAGTGCGCCAAGCTCTACGCGCTGCCGCCCGCCGTGCGCCGCCGTGTCCTGCGCCGCGCCGCCATCGAGGCCGGTGCGCCCGCGGGTTCGCTGTTCGCCCGGCACATCGAGGAAGTCGACCGGCTGATCACCGGCTGGCGCGGCCAGGGGGCCATCAATCTCCCGGGCAAGGTCGTCGCCCAGCGGCAGGGTGGCAGACTGGTGATTCGGCAAGGCTGAATCCCGACCTCTCCGTGCACCTCGAAGGGGCAGGGCAGCCGGTTGGACGACCGAAAGTGATGCGGGTGGACGCGAAAGACATGGGTGCCGACCTCAAGTCGGTGCTCATCACCAAGGAAGAGATCGACGCGAAGCTGGCCGAGCTGGCCGCGAAGATCGACGCGGAGTACGCGGACAAGGATCTGCTGATCGTCGGCGTCCTCAAGGGCGCGGTGATGGTCATGGCCGACCTCGCCCGGGCGCTGTCCACCCCCGTCACCATGGACTGGATGGCCGTGTCCTCGTACGGGGCGGGCACCCAGTCCTCCGGTGTGGTGCGGATCCTCAAGGACCTGGACACCGACATCAAGGGCAAGCACGTCCTGATCGTCGAGGACATCATCGACTCCGGCCTGACCCTGTCCTGGCTGATCTCCAACCTCGGCTCGCGCGAGCCCGCCTCCCTCAAGGTGTGCACGCTGCTGCGCAAGCCCGAGGCCGCCAAGGTCGCCATCGACGTGGAATGGGTCGGCTTCGACATCCCCAACGAGTTCGTCGTGGGCTACGGCCTCGACTACGCCGAGAAGTACCGCAACCTCCCGTTCGTGGGTACTCTCGCGCCCCACGTCTACGGCGGCTGAGCCAGACGGCCCAAGCCCTGTAGGACGATCGGGAACCCCAGCGGGTTTCGTTCCGTTGGAGCATGCAGACGGGTTCCCCAGCCCTTCCGTGCGGCTTCGGTCCACGATGCTGGGGTACCGTCAGAAGAACTGTCTTATCAAACTCACTATGGCAGGAGGGACGGGGCGGCACCGCTCCGTATGGATGGACGTGAAGCGATACTTCCGTGGGCCGGTCATGTGGATCGTGCTGGCCGTCCTTGCCGTGGTCGTGTTGATGCAGGTCGTCGGCTCGTCCGGTGGCTACAAGACGGTGGACACCGGCCAGGTGATCCAGGCGATCAGTGACAACAAGGTCGAATCAGCCAAGCTGACCACCGGCGACGAGCAGACCATCAAGGCTCAGCTCAAAGACGGCGAAAAGATCGAGGGCAGCTCGAAGATCCAGGCGAGCTACATCGGTGATCAGGGCGCGGCCCTCGCCGACACTCTGCAGAGCAAGTACCAGGACAAGCAGATCCCGGACGGTTACACCGTCTCGCCGACGAAGCAGAACGCCTTCGTCGGGATCCTGCTCTCCCTGCTCCCCTTCGTCCTCATCGTGGTCGTCTTCCTGTTCCTGATGAATCAGATGCAGGGCGGCGGCTCCCGGGTCATGAACTTCGGGAAGTCCAAGGCGAAGCTCATCACCAAGGACACCCCGAAGACGACGTTCGCCGACGTCGCCGGGTCCGACGAGGCCGTCGAGGAGCTGCACGAGATCAAGGAGTTCCTGCAGGAACCGGCCAAGTTCCAGGCCGTCGGCGCCAAGATCCCGAAGGGCGTGCTGCTCTACGGGCCGCCCGGCACCGGCAAGACCCTGCTCGCACGCGCTGTCGCGGGCGAGGCGGGTGTGCCCTTCTACTCGATCTCCGGTTCCGACTTCGTCGAGATGTTCGTCGGTGTCGGTGCCTCCCGAGTCCGTGACCTGTTCGAGCAGGCCAAGGCGAACGCCCCGGCGATCGTCTTCGTCGACGAGATCGACGCGGTCGGCCGCCATCGCGGTGCCGGCCTCGGCGGCGGTCACGACGAGCGCGAGCAGACCCTGAACCAGCTCCTGGTCGAGATGGACGGCTTCGACGTCAAGGGCGGTGTGATTCTCATCGCCGCGACGAACCGTCCGGACATCCTCGACCCGGCGCTGCTGCGCCCCGGCCGCTTCGACCGCCAGATCGCGGTCGACCGCCCGGACATGCAGGGCCGTCTGGAGATCCTCAAGGTCCACCAGAAGGGCAAGCCGGTCGCGCCGGACGTCGACCTGTCGGCCGTCGCCCGCCGCACCCCCGGCTTCACCGGCGCGGACCTGTCGAACGTGCTGAACGAGGCGGCGCTCCTCACGGCGCGCAGCAACAAGAAGCTGATCGACAACCACATGCTGGACGAGGCCATCGACCGCGTCGTGGCGGGCCCGCAGAAGCGGACCCGGATCATGTCGGACAAGGAAAAGAAGATCACCGCGTACCACGAGGGCGGACACGCCCTGGTCGCGGCGGCCTCCCCGAACTCCGACCCGGTCCACAAGATCACGATCCTCTCGAGAGGCCGTGCTCTGGGCTACACGATGGTCCTGCCGGACGAGGACAAGTACTCGACCACGCGCAACGAGATGCTGGACCAGCTGGCCTACATGCTGGGCGGCCGCGCTGCCGAGGAACTGGTCTTCCACGACCCCACCACGGGTGCCGCGAACGACATCGAGAAGGCCACGGCGACGGCCCGCGCGATGGTCACGCAGTACGGCATGACCGAGCGTCTCGGCGCCATCAAGTTCGGTGGCGACAACACCGAGCCGTTCCTCGGACGTGAGATGGCCCACCAGCGCGACTACTCGGAAGAGGTCGCCGCGCTGGTCGACGAAGAAGTCAAGAAGCTGATCGAGAACGCGCACAACGAGGCCTGGGAAATCCTGGTCGAGAACCGCGACGTGCTCGACAACCTGGTGCTCCAGCTGCTGGAGAAGGAGACGCTGAACAAGGAGCAGATCGCGGAGATCTTCGCTCCCATCGTCAAGCGTCCCCCGCGGCCGGCCTGGACCGGCTCCTCCCGCCGCACGCCGTCCACCCGTCCGCCGGTGCTCTCCCCCCGGGAGCTCGCACTGACGAACGGCGCCAACGGCGCGACGCCGGCGATCTCCACCGCGAAGTCCACCGCGGCGGAACCCGCCCCGGTGGCCGAACCGGCCCCCGAGGAGCGTCCGGAGAGCTGACTCCTCGGGTCCCGGTGACTTCACCGTGGCCCGGAATGAACGCCGCGCCCCCCAGGTTCTAGCCTGGGGGGCGCGGCGTTTGCATACCCGCAGGAGGCGCGCGGTCCACGCGCGTGCAGGCACAGGAACGAGGCATCAGATGACCGACCCCGTGACGCTGGACAGCGAGGGCTCCGTCGGTGAGTTCGATGAGAAGCGCGCCGAGAACGCCGTCCGCGAACTGCTGATCGCGGTCGGCGAGGACCCCGACCGTCAGGGGCTCAGGGAGACGCCGGCGCGGGTGGCGCGGGCGTACAGGGAGATTTTCGCGGGGCTGTGGCAGCAGCCCGAGGACGTACTGACCACGACGTTCGACATAGGGCACGACGAGATGGTGCTCGTGAAGGACATCGAGGTGTACAGCACCTGTGAGCACCATCTGGTGCCGTTCAGGGGCGTGGCCCACGTCGGGTACATCCCGTCCACCACGGGGAAGATCACCGGTCTGTCGAAGCTGGCCCGGCTGGTGGACGTCTACGCCCGCCGTCCGCAGGTGCAGGAACGACTCACCACGCAGATCGCGGACTCCCTGATGGAGATCCTGGAGCCGCGCGGCGTGATCGTCGTCATCGAGTGCGAGCACATGTGCATGTCGATGCGCGGCATCCGCAAGCCCGGCGCCAAGACCCTGACGTCGGCCGTGCGGGGGCAGCTGAGGGACGCGGCGACGCGCAACGAGGCGATGAGCCTCATCATGGCCCGCTGAGCGACCGGTCTGAGCGACCCGGCCGAGCGGCGCCGCCGAACACCCGGCGGGTCACGCCGCCGAGGCCGCCCCGGTGCTGTGGTCGTCGTCGTCCTCCGGGAGCTTGCACACGCGCTCCAGGAAGATGGCGGCCGCTATGACGGCGATGCCCGCGAGGACCGAGAAGCCGGCGTAGATCGCCTGGTCGCGGCGGGCGGGGATGTCGAGGGACTCCAGCAGGAAGACACCGGCGCCGCCGTACATGCCCGAGACCAGGGCGGCGACCAGGGCGCTCGACTGCCCGAAGACGACCGCGCGGGCCGCCATCAGCGGGTCCACGCCCTTGGCCTCGGGGCGGCGCTCACGCTGGGCCTTGAGGCGGGCACGGATCGACAGCGCCGTGGACAGCAGCACGGCGGCGATCAGGGCGAGGACGACGGGGGCGGCCAGGGGCACGCTGGGCAGGGTCCCGACGGAGTTCCACAGGCGGGCGCCCGCCCAGGACAGGATCCCGGCGACGGCGAAGACGCCGACCAGCACCCTGATACGCAGCTCTCTCACGGTGTCCCTTCAGCTCCCCCGACGTCTCACGGACTGTGGCCGTCCTTGACCTTAACGGCTATTCGGGCAGCCGGAGTTCCAGGTCCTTGCGCGGCTCCACACCGTCATGGGTGACGGTGTCGAGGAGATCGGCCACCGCGCCGCGCCCGGGCAACTGGGCTTCGGGCTCCACATCACGCCAGGGCGCCAGCACGAACGCCCGTTCGTGGGCGCGCGGGTGGGGGAGGGTGAGCTGCGGGTCGTCGGTGACGACGTCGGCGTAGGCGACGATGTCGACGTCCAGGGTGCGGGCGCCCCAGCGTTCCTCCCGGACGCGGTGGAAGGCCTCCTCGACGGCGTGCGCCCGCTCCAGGAGGGAGGACGGGGGCAGAGTCGTCTTCAGGACCACGACCGCGTTGAAGTACGAGGGCTGGGTGCCCGGCTGAACGCCCCAGGGCTCCGTCTCGTACACCGGGGACACCGCCTTCACGCGGACGCCCGGGGTGTCCTCCAGGGCGTCGACGGCGCCCTGGAGGGTCTCCAGGCGGTTGCCGAGGTTGGAGCCGAGGGAGATCACGGCCCGCTGGGGGTTGTGCAGGGTGGTGTCGGCGGCGTCGACCTTCTCGACGACGGAGGCGGGTACCGGCTGGACGGTCGGGTCGCGGTGACCCTCGAAGAACGCGGTCATACTCGGCTCCGGGTGATGGTGACGGTCACGTCGTCGAAGGGGACGGTGATCGGCGCGTCCGGCTTGTGGACGCGGACCTCGACCTCCCGCACCACCTCGTGCTTGAGGCAGACCTGGGCGATGCGCTCGGCGAGCGTCTCGATGAGGTTCACGGGCTCGCCCTGGACGACGGCCACGACATCCTCCGCCACGATGCCGTAGTGCACCGTCTTCGTCAGGTCGTCGTCGGCGGCGGCCGGCCGGGTGTCCAGCCCCAGGACGAGGTCCACGAGGAAGGTCTGGCCCTCCTCGCGCTCCTTGGGGAACACACCGTGGTGCCCACGGGCCTTCAGGCCGCGCAGCGCGACACGATCCACGCGAATCACTCCTGCAATCGTCGGTCACGGCCGGTCCGTACCGTGTGCGGGCGGCACACCGGCCTCGAATCGAATCTACCCGCGAGCACGGACAGGGCCGGGCCACGGGGGCCGCGGGTCCCCGCCGGGGCCCGGAGGTTCATCGTGCGTTTCCCCCGGGGAACCCGGCGGCTCACGGGCTGGTAGCCGCCCCTACCCGGGGGTAGGTGATTCCAACCACTTGTTGGTCCCTGCGGGCGGTTCCGGGAGCGTGCGCGGGCCTTCCCGGGTGGCTCCCGGGGGCCCGGTCGCCCGGCCGGTCCTGTGGTCCGCGTACCCCCTCAGGCGGGGGTGTCGTCGCTCTCGTCCTCGTCCGTCTCGGCCAGAACGGGGGAGGCGTGGTGGGACCAGAGCTTCCAGCCCTCGGCCGTGCGGCGGAACACGTTCGTGGCGACCACCAGCTGGCCGACGAGCGGACCGAGCTCGTCGCCGCCCTCGGGGGCGGGACCGCCGCTGAGGATGTTCTCGGTGCAGGTCACCAGCGCCGTGTCGCCGGTGACCGAGACATGCACGTCGGTGAGGAAGAACTGGATGTAGTCGGTGTTCGCCATGATCAGGGCGTACGACCTGAGGACCTCGCCCCGGCCGTTGAGCACGGGCCAGCCCGGGTGCACGCAGGAGATCACCCCGGCGTCGGCGGGGTCGTGGTACGTCTCGTCGACGCCCAGGTCGGCCGGGGTGAGCCAGAGCGAAGACAGCACCTCGAAGTCGCCGCGTTCCATGGCCTCGTAGTAGGTCGTGTTGGCGAGTTCGACCTCTGCCACGTCGGTGTGCGGGGCGCTCACCGGGCTCCTTCCGCGCGGGTGCCTGCCACGCGTGCCTCTTCCACGGCGCGCGCGACGCGGACCGCGTCCGCCGTGGCGCGCACCTCGTGGACGCGCACCGCCCACGCGCCGGCGTGCGCCGCGAGCGCCGAGACGGCGGCCGTGGCGGCGTCCCGCTCGCGCGCGGGCGGCGGGGCGGCCTGCGGGCCGGCCAGGACACGGCCCAGGAAGCGCTTGCGGGAGGCCGCGACGAGCACCGGGCGGCCGAGGCCGAGCAGGCGGTCCAGGTGGGCGAGCAGGGTGAGGTCGTGCTCGGCGTTCTTGGAGAAGCCGAGTCCCGGGTCGACGACGACACGGTCGGGGGCGATGCCGCCGTCCAGGACGGCCCGCACGCGCGCGTGCAGTTCGTCGACGACCTCGGTGACGACGTCGTCATAGACGCCCTGGACGTTGCCGCCCGCCAGGAAGCCACGCCAGTGCATGACGACGAAGGGGGCCCCGGTCTCCGCGACGACCGGGATCATCGCGGGGTCGGCGAGGCCGCCGCTGACGTCGTTGACGAGGACGGCACCGGCGGCGAGGGCCTGTTCGGCGACGGAGGCGCGCATGGTGTCGACCGAGACCGTGACGCCTTCGGAGGCCAGGCCGCGGACGACCGGGATGACGCGCTTGAGCTCCTCCGCCTCGTCGACACGGGAGGCGCCGGGGCGGGTGGACTCACCGCCGACGTCGACCAGGTCCGCGCCCTCGGTGACCAGGTCCAGGCCGTGCTTGACGGCGGCCACGGTGTCGAAGAAGCGGCCGCCGTCGGAGAAGGAATCGGGGGTCACGTTCACGACCCCCATGACCGCGCAGCGGTCCCATTCGGGAAGGCCCGCGACGCGCCCGCGTCCGCTCTGCTTGCTCATACGTTCAGCGTAGGCCCCGGGCGGGGGCGCGGGGCTCGGGGCCCGGCCGAAGCGGCGATCCACCGAGGAGGCCCGAGCGGAGGCCCCCGGAGCTGGAGGAGGGGCGGGGCCTCCGCTCGGGCCAGGGCTTCGGCTCAAGCCGGTCTCGGTGGGCGCGGTCCGCGGACCTCGGCGCGTTCCGGTCACGCCGCGCGGACGTTCCCTTCCGTCGGTGCGTGCGCACACGCGCGTGCGGGGGCCGTACGGCGCCGGAGGAAGCGCGGCAGCGGGAGGCCCAGGCTGACGAAGCCCTCCGCCTGCAGGGCGGCGAGGCCGATGCGCGGCAGGTCGCCCGAGGCCCGGTAGACGACGAAGCGCGGCTCCCAGCGGGGCCGGAACTTCGCGTTGAAGCGGTACAGGGACTCGATCTGGAACCAGCGGGACAGGAACACCAACAGGCCGCGCCAGACGCGCAGTACGGGGCCCGCGCCGATCTTCTCGCCGCGCGCCAGTGCCGAGCGGAACATCGCGAAGTTGAGCGACACGCGGGTGACCTCCAGGCGGGGGGCTGCCTGGAGCGCGGCCACGATCAGCAGCTCGTTCATGCCCGGGTCGGCCGAGCGGTCGCGGCGCATCAGGTCCAGCGAGGCGCCGTCCGTCCCCCATGGCACGAAGTGCAGGATCGCCTTCAGGTCGCCGTACGGCCCCGGCCGGTCGTCCCGCCGGTGGGCGGTGGCGACGAGGCAGTCGCCGTCGGCCGGGTCGCCGATGCGGCCCAGCGCCATGGAGAAGCCGCGTTCGGTGTCGGTGCCGCGCCAGTCGTCGGCAGCACGGCGGATCCGCTCCAGCTCGGCCTCCCCGACGTCACGGACGCGTCGTACCCGGGTCTCGTAACCGGCCCGCTCGATGCGCTTGACCATCTGGCGCACGTTGCGCATCGCGCGGCCGGCGAGCGAGAAATCCGCGACGTCCACCACCGCCTCGTCGCCCAGTTCGAGGGCGTCCAGGCCGGTCTCGCGGGTCCAGACCTCGCCGCCGGTCTCGGAGCAGCCCATGACGGCGGGCGTCCACGAGTGGGCCCGTGCCTCGTCCATGAAGCGCTCGATGGCGCCCGGCCAGGCCTCCACGTCACCGATCGGGTCGCCGCTGGCGAGCATCACGCCGGACACGACCCGGTAGGTCACCGCCGCCTTCCCGCTGGGCGAGAAGACGACGGCCTTGTCACGGCGCAGCGCGAAGTGGCCGAGGGAGTCGCGGCCGCCGTGCCGGTCCAGCAGGGCGCGCAGGCGGGCCTCGTCCTCCTCGGTGAGGCGCGCGGCGGGGTGTTCGGGCCGCAGGGCGAAGTAGATCGTCGTGACGGCGGTGAGCAGGCCGAGGGCGCCCAGGGACACGGCGACCGTCCAGGACGTGTCGCCCCGGTAGTCGACCGGACCCTCGAAGCCGAACAGGCCGTACAGGACGTGCGTGAGGCGATCGGCCAGGCTGGGGTGGCCGATCACATGGTTCGGGTGGACGCTGACGACGACCAGCCCGAGAGCGAGGGAACCGGCGCCCATGAGGACGAAGTTGGCGAGCGCGCGCCAACGGCCGCGCGGGTCGGGCAGGGCCGCGAACTGGTCACGGTGACGCAGCAGGGGCGCGAGCAGCGCGAGGGTGATGAGCACCCCCACCAGGGAGTGCCGGTACGTGAACTGAGCCACCGCGCCGGCCGGCAGCAACACCACGGCCGCGCGCCACGCCCGGCGCTTGTGGCGCTTGAGCCCGTGGGCGAGCAGCAGCAACAGGACGCCGACGCTGAGCGAGAGGGCCGCCGCGAACGGGCCGAGCGCGCCGGGCAGTACCTCCGCCAGGGTGTGCATACGGCTGTGCCGGAAGCGCGGGAAGACGCCCGCGGCGATGTCCAGCAGGCCCACGAGGGCACACGCTGTGCCGACGAGGGCGGGTACGGCTTCGGGGCGCGGGCCACGGAGTACGCGCCCCACCCGGTGTGACCGGGCCGGAACCGCACCCGGAGTGTCCTCATCTGTCCTGACAGGCATCGCATCCCGTGGTTCCGCGAGAGAGCTTGGATCCGGTGCCTATTCGGGCATCCGGCGACATTGCGCCCTCTAGGACGGTGTCTTGAGGGGAGAGGTTCACCTCATGTCTCCCAAGGCGGTCCCAAGGCCGGGGAAAGGGGACGCGACCCATGAGTGCCGAGTTCCGTGCCCCCGGTGATTCCTGATGACATGTGAAGGTCGCGAGATGGCTGTGTTTTTACGGCCCGGGCACCATGATTCGCCTACGCGCGGTAAGTTTCTGGCCATGCCACGTGGACGTCACCGTCATTCCCCGCCCTTGCACAGGCTGCTCCCCCCGTCGGCGATCGCAGGCGTCTCTCTTGTCTGCGCCTTCGGCCCCTGGGTGTTCACGGAGACCACGGTGCTCCGTGGTCTGGCCGCGGCAGCCGCGGCGACGGCGATCATCGGCGCGGTCGTCCTGCGCCGCTGGGACATCCAGGCGGGCAAACAGGTCGCCGACCTCACGCGCGCGCGTGCGGGCGACGAGTGGCGCTTCGAGGAGCGGGTCGCCGAACTGGAGGCCGACCTCGAGGAGTCGCGCGAGCTGCGGATCAAGCTGGAGCAGCGGCTGCGGGCGAAGCGGTCGGAGCTGGCGGGCCTGCGCAACGAGCACGCGGCGCTGCTGCGGCGGTACGCGACGGCGGAGACCGAGCGGGCGAGCGCCCTGGAGGGCCGCCGTCTGCTGGAGATAGAGACGTCGGTCCCGACCCCCGCGCTGCTGCCCTCACCGGCGGCGCCCGTGACGGAGGCGGGGGCTGTGGCTGCCCCGGCCGTACCGGAACCCGGGACCGACGAGGCGGCGCAGGACGCGCGGGCCGAGGAGAGCGCGGAGGAGACGTCCGCGGAAGAGACGCCCGCGGAAGAGACGCCCGTGGCTCGCACGGTCTTCTCGCCGGAGGGCTCCCAGCTGTTCCTGCGCGCGAAGGGCGCACTCGCGCGCTTCGACGAGGACGGCAGCGGCGCCGGCCAGGACGGTGACGGCGACCACGGCGCCGGTGACGGCGGCGGCAAGGGTCATGGCGGCGGCAAGGGCAACGACAGCGGAGGTACGGGGAACACCGAGCCGCTGGACTCCCCGACGCCCGAGGCCGCCGCGTCCGCCGAGATCCCGGAGCCGGTCTCCGAGGTCTCTGAAGCCCCCGACGCCTCCGAGGCCCCCCAGTCCGTCCCCGACGCCCGCGAGCCCGCTGCGGGAGCTCCCGGAACCTCCGAGGCTCCCGCGGCTTCCCAGGGCCCGGCATCCCCCGAGGCCCCGGAGCCCGCGAAGGCACCCCGGCCCGAGCAGCGCACCGACGACGGCGAGCCCAGGAGCGCCACGGACAGCGGGTCCCAGGACGCCGCCCAGCGCGCCCTCGAGGGCGCGCCCCCGCACCCGGTCGCCGACGAGCCGGTGACCGCCGGTTCCGCCCGGGGTGCCACGGCCGGTGTCGCCGAGGGCAGTCAGCCGGAGGCCGCGCAGGAGGACGAGGCGCAGGGGAAGCCCGAGGCGGTCGACGAGCACGCGCGCGCGACCGCCACCCCTTCGGCCAGAGCGACCCAGCCCGCCCAGCAGCCCTCCGGGCACTTCATAGCGCCGACCGCGGTGGCGGTCGTCCCGCCGGCACCCGCGCGGCGTCTCGCCGTCGAGGGCGGCTTCGACTTCTTCGGTACGAAGCAGGGGGCCACGCCGGCCGCACTGGCGGCCGTGCAGAACGAGGACCTGGCCGACGTGGTCGGCCAGGAGGCGCTCGCCCTCCACAAGGCGGAGTCCGAGGCGGAGTTCAAGCCGGCGGACCAGGAGTCGCGGGGTGTCGGTCAGGTCATCGACCTGACGGCACACGACGAGACGGAGCAGATCGACATGCAGGGGCTGCGGAGCGCGGTGTCCTAGTGCCGCGACGGGCCGTCGGCCCCGTCGACGGCGCCCGGCATGCTCCCCACCGCCTCAAGGGCGCGCGAGGTGCTCCCGCTCGCCGCACCGGAGGCCGCTCCCTGACGGGCGAACGCCGCCCGCCGTGGCACCGGCCGCTTTCGAGGCTGTCGAGCGGATCTCCGTGCCGCACGGGCCGAGGCGAACCCGCCGTGCCCGCGGTCAGGACACCGTCCAGTGGTCAGGACACCGTCCAGCGGTCAGGACACCATCCAGCGGTCCGGCCGTGCGTCCTTGCGGCCCGTCCGTGACCGCTCCGCCTGTCCCCGCAGCAGCTCGGCCGCCTCCTGGGCGTCCCGCAGGCGGGCTGTGACCGTCTTGCCGGCCCCTGTGTCCACGTGCACGTCGGCGACCCGCCACAGGCGCTGCCAGGGCCCTTGGGCGAGCCGTACGCTCTGCACCTTCGCGTGGGGCACGAGCGACAGGCTCCGCCGCAGCAGTCCTTCCCGGGCGGCGAACACGCCGTCGCTGACCGCGAGTCCGTAGCCGCGCCACCACAGCGGTACGCATCGCCGGGCCCGCCGGGGGGCCGGGGACAGCGCCGACGGCGGCGGCACGGTCACTCCGGGCAGCACGCGCGCCACGATGGCCTCGGCGACCGCCCGGGGAGCGACCGGTACCAGCACCGAGTTGGACGACCCGGCCACGTCCAGTTCCACCCGCACCCAGCCTCCCCCGCTCCCGTCGCCGGCCGGGGCGGGGGACTTCCACCGCCGCCACAGCAGCGGCTCCACGATCCGTACGGTCTGCACGCGTCCCGGTGGCACCGTCTCGTGCGTACGGTCGAGCAGCCCGTGGTCGATGCGCAGTCCGTCCGGCGACTCGCCCACCGTCCAGTCGTACTCGGTGACGAACCGTCCCACGCTGCTCGCGCCGGCCGCGCCCAGCAGCGGTACCCCGGTCGCGAGGACCGTCCACAGGCTGTGGGTGGTCAGCCACAGCACCGACGGCACGACGAACGCGGCGACCAGGGTGCCCCACGTCGCGCCGGTCAGGAGCAGCGAGACGGCCAGGACACGCGGCGGTACGCGCAGCAGCTCGCGGGAGGGCGCCTCGCCGACCTCGTGCGCCGTCTCGGGCGCGAAACCGGCGGCGCGCGCGAGGAGTTCGGCGCGCAGCGCACGCGCCTCGCCCTCGCCCAGGAAGGAGAGCTCGTCCTTCTTGTCCGTGCCGATGACGTCGAGCTTGAGTTTCGCGACGCCCGCGACCCGCGCGAGCAGGGGCTGGGTGATGTCGACGGCCTGGATCCGCTCCAGCCGGATGTGCGCCGTCCGCCGGAACACCAGGCCGGTGCGGATGCGCAGTTCGGTCTCGGTCACCGCGAAGTGGGTGAACCACCAGGTCAGGAAGCCGTAGAGGGCGGCGGCCGGGATGAGGACGGCAAGGGCGACCAGCAGGGTGGTGGTCGTCAGCCGGGTCAGCTGGCGCTGCGCCTGGTCGGGGTCGTGCACGGCCCACCCGATGAGCACGGCGACCGGTGCCCACGCCCGCCTGAGCGGGGTTATGGGATGCAGCCGGCGCTCGACCAGGGGCCGCTTGCCGGGTACCTCGTCGGCGCCGGGCGTCGTCACAGCCCCGCCGATCGGGCTTCGCCGAGCTCGGTGAGCCGGTCGCGCAGCCGTTCCGCCTCGGCCGGGTCGAGCCCCGGGATGGTCGCGTCGGTCGCCGCGGCGGCGGTGTGCAGCTGCACGCTGGCCAGCCGGAAGTGGCGTTCGACCGGCCCGGAGGTCACCTCGACCAGCTGCATCCGCCCGTACGGCACGACGGTCTCCTCCTGCCACAGCACACCCCGGCTGATCAGCAGGTCGTCGGCGCGTTCGGCGTACCGCCAGGAGGCCCAGTTGCGGCCGAGCAGTACCCACCCCCAGGCCGTCAGGGCCAGCGGCAGCAGGGCGAAGGCGGCCCAGGCCGGACTGGCGAGCAGGTACAGCAGCACGGCCAGCCCCACGGCCAGCAGCCCCAGCCACACCACCAGCAACAGCCGTCGCATGGTCAGCAGTCTCGGCGGCAGCCCGGTCCACACCGGCTCGTCCCCCGTCGTCCCCGTGTCCGCCGCGCTCCCCGTCTCCATGTGGCCAGCGTACGTAGGGGAGACTGTGTGCATGACTCCTACGACGGAGACCATGGTCGGAATCGGCGGCGCCGCCGAGAGCACCGACATGGTGCTCAACATCGGGCCCCAGCACCCGTCCACGCACGGCGTGCTGCGCCTCAGGCTGGTCCTGGACGGCGAGCGGATCCAGCACGCGGAGCCGGTGATCGGCTATATGCACCGCGGCGCGGAGAAGCTGTTCGAGGCGCGTGACTACCGTCAGATCATCATGCTCGCCAACCGCCACGACTGGCTGTCGGCGTTCTCCAACGAGCTGGGCGTGGTCCTCGGGGTGGAGCGCATGCTCGGCATGGAGGTGCCCCCGCGCGCGGTGTGGACCCGCACCCTGCTCGCCGAGCTGAACCGGGTGCTGAACCACCTGATGTTCCTGGGCTCGTATCCCCTGGAGCTGGGCGGCATCACGCCGGTCTTCTACGCGTTCCGCGAGCGCGAGGTGCTGCAGAACGTCATGGAGGAGGTCTCCGGCGGGCGGATGCACTACATGTTCAACCGGGTCGGCGGCCTCAAGGAGGACCTGCCGGCCGGATGGGCCACGCGCGCGCGTGCCGCCGTCGCCGCCGTGCGCTCCCGCATGGACCGCTTCGACGACCTGGTGCTCGGCAACGAGATCTTCCGGGGGCGCACGCGGGACGTGGGCGTCCTCAGTCCCGAGGCCGTGCACGCCTACGGCGTGAGCGGGCCGATCGCGCGCGCCTCGGGCGTCGACTTCGACCTGCGCCGCGACGAGCCGTACCTCGCGTACGGGGAGCTCCAGGACACGTTGAAGGTGGTGACCCGGCAGGAGGGCGACTGCCTCGCCCGCTTCGAGGTCCTGCTGGAGCAGACGCACAACGCGCTCGACCTGGCCGACGCCTGCCTCGACCGGCTCGCCGGCCTGCCGCCCGGTCCGATCAACCAGCGGCTGCCCAAGGTCCTGAAGGCACCCGAGGGCCACACGTACGCGTGGACCGAGAACCCGCTCGGCATCAACGGCTACTACCTGGTCAGCAAGGGGGAGAAGACCCCCTACCGGCTGAAGCTGCGCTCGGCGTCCTACAACAACATCCAGGCGCTCGCCGTGCTGCTGCCGGGCACGCTGGTGGCGGACATGGTGGCGATCCTGGGGTCACTGTTCTTCGTGGTCGGGGACATCGACAAGTAGGCCGTCCAGCGGTGCGTCCGGGGCTCCCGACGGGATCCCCACCGGCTGGAGCAGCCAGCCGAAGTCGCCGAGCCCGCCCCGCGCGGTGAGTTCGGCGGCCTCCCCGGCGCCCGCGAGGGCGCGCAGGTAGGCGGCGGGGTCCGTGGACGCCAGCGAGAGCGGGGGGCGTTCCCCGGTGATGCCCAGGCATGCCAAGGCGTCGCGCTGCGCCACCACACGCCCTCCGGGGAGCGCGCACGCGTCCAGGGCGACATGCGCCGTGATGTCGCAGGACCCGTCCGGTACGGGCGCGACCTGACGCCCCTCCCGGAAGCCGGTGAGGGTGCCGGACGGGGGGCGGGTGTCCGCCGTGTGCGCGTAGTCCACGGCGACCGCGAGCCCCCGCTCGACGGAGGCGACCGCCGCCGCCCACGCGTGGTCCCTGGGCAGCCCGATCTCCGCCCGCAACCCCTCCTCGGCCGCCAGTGGCCACCACCGGGCCAGCCACCGCGCCGGTGGCCCGGAGACCGGCTCCCCGAGCCGCTCGCGGCCGTCCTCCCGTACGAGCACCAGCCGCGGTACGCCCGCGGGGTCCACCTCGGCGACCTCCACGGGTACGTTGTCGAGCCACTCGTTGGCGAACAGCAGCCCGGTGATCCCCTTCGGGGGCTCGGCCGACCACTCGATCCGGTGATCGAGGCGCGCGGGGCGGCCGGCGATCTCGACGGCGTACCCGCGCGCGCGGGCGGCCACCTCGGCGGGCAGGGCGGCGAGCACCCCGGCGACCAGTTCGCCCCGGCCCGCGGCCATGTCGACGAAGGCCAGCTCCGCGGGCCGCCCCAGCGCCTCGTCGACCCGGCACAGCAGCCCGGCCACCGCCCCGGCGAACAACGGCGAGGCGTGCACGGACGTACGGAAGTGCCCGGCCGGCCCTTCCGGCCTGCGATAGAAGCCGTCCGGCCCGTACAGCGCGGCCTCGGCCGCCGCCCGCCAACCGCGCCACATGCCCGCTTTCTCCTCCGTCACGCCGTCAGGTTAGGCGTACTGGGGAACGGAGCCTCCACCTTGCGGAGTACGCGCACGGCGTACGGATCGATCCTCCGGTTGACCCCTGCACGCATCCGGCTTCCCTACGCTGGGTTACGTGCAGCGCCTCTATGACTTCCTTCGCCGGCACCCGACATGGGTCGACAGCTTCTGGGCCGTTGTCCTGCTCGGGGTCTCGGTGGCCAGCGAGGAGGCACGTCAGGCCGTCCAGGGCACTGACTCCCCGGCGCTGGTCCTCCCGGTCATCCTCCTGTTGTGCCTGGTGATCGCACTGCGCCGGCGCATCCCGGAGAAGATGCTGCTGCTGGCCTGCGCCCTCGGACTCGCCCAGCTCGTGCTGGACGTGGAGACGAGAGCCGCCGACTTCGCCCTGCTGGTGATCGTCTACACCGTGGCCGCGTCGGGCGCCCGCTGGGCCTCCCGCCTCGCCCTGGGGGTGGGTCTGTGCGCGGCCCCGCTGGCGCAGTTGCGCTGGCCGAGTGACGACACCGGCGTCCTGGGCAACGTCGCCATCATGGTCTTCCAGACGGCGCCGTTCGCGCTGGCCTGGGTGCTCGGCGACTCGATCCGCACCCGCCGTGCCTACTTCGCGCAGCTGGAGGAGCGGGCCGCGCGTCTGGAGAAGGAGCGCGAGGCGCAGTCCAAGGTGGCGGTCGCCGCCGAACGCGCCCGGATCGCCCGCGAGCTGCACGACGTCGTCGCGCACAACGTGTCGGTGATGGTGGTGCAGGCCGACGGCGCCGCCTACGTCCTCGACGCCGCCCCCGACCAGGCGAAGAAGGCCCTGGAGACGATCTCCTCCACCGGCCGCCAGGCCCTCGCCGAGATGCGCCGCCTGCTGGGCGTCCTGCGCACCGGCGAGCACCAGGAGGGCGGCGAGTACGTTCCGCAACCCGACGTGGAGCAGATAGAGGACCTCGTCGAGCAGTGCCGGTGCTCCGGCCTGCCCGTCGACTTCAAGATCGAGGGCACCCCCCGCCCGTTGCCCAGCGGCGTCGAGCTGACCGCGTACCGCATCGTGCAGGAGGCGCTGACCAACACGCGCAAGCACGGCGGCCCGAACGCCGGTGCGAGCGTCCGGCTGGTGTACTTCGACGACGGTCTCGGCCTGCTCGTCGAGGACGACGGCAAGGGCGCCCCGTCCGAGCTGTACGAGGAGGGCGGCGCCGACGGCCGGGGCCACGGCCTGATCGGCATGCGCGAGCGGGTCGGCATGGTCGGCGGCACCCTGGACGCGGGCCCGCGTCCGGGCGGAGGATTCCGCATCAGTGCGCTGCTGCCGCTCAAACCAGCGCACTGACGCCGACGCACGCCCCCTGTTGACACCTGTAACGCCCCCAGCCGGCCACGATCCACCGATCCATGGAAGAAGGACCGATGACGATCCGCGTGATGCTCGTCGACGACCAGGTGCTGCTGCGCACCGGGTTCCGGATGGTGCTCGCCGCCCAGCCGGACATGGAGGTCGTCGCGGAGGCGGGTGACGGCGTCGAGGCCCTTCAGGTGCTGCGCGCGACCGCGGTCGACGTCGTGCTGATGGACGTCCGGATGCCGAAGCTGGACGGGGTGGAGACCACCCGCCGCATCTGCATGGAGTCCGACCCGCCGAAGGTCCTCATCCTGACCACCTTCGACCTGGACGAGTACGCCTTCTCCGGGCTGAAGGCGGGTGCCTCGGGCTTCATGCTCAAGGACGTGCCGCCCGGTGAGCTGCTCGCCGCGATCCGCTCGGTGCACAGCGGCGACGCGGTGGTGGCGCCGTCGACCACGCGCCGTCTGCTCGACCGCTTCGCGCCGATGCTGCCGAGCGCCGGCAAGGAGCCCCAGCACAAGGAGGTGGAGCGGCTCACCGACCGTGAGCGCGAGGTCATGCTGCTGGTCGCCCAGGGCCTGTCCAACGGCGAGATCGCGGCCCGGCTCGTGCTCTCCGAGGCGACCGTCAAGACCCATGTGGGCCGCATCCTGACCAAGCTGGGGCTGCGGGACCGGGTGCAGGTGGTCGTCCTGGCCTACGAGACGGGTCTGGTGCGCGCGGGCAGGCACGGCTGAGGCGCGGGGGCGTCGACGGCCGCGTCGCGGGCGCCCACTAGGGTCTGCGCATGCTTCTGTGGATCAACGGCCCTTTCGGGGGCGGCAAGACACAGACCGCGTACGAGATCCAGCGGCGTCTGCCCGGCAGTGTCGTCTGCGACCCCGAGCACGCCGGCTTCGGGCTGCGCCGCATGCTGCCGCCCGGACTGCGCGGGGACTTCCAGGACCTGGTGTCCTGGCGGCAGGGCGTCGTCGAAGTCCTCGACCTCGCGCTCACCCGGCAGGACGGGGTGGTGATCGTCCCCATGACCGTGACGGACTCCGGCCACTTCGCGGAGACCGTCGGACGGTTGCGCGCACTCGGCCACGACGTCCGGCACTTCACCCTCCTCGCCGGGCGCGAGACCGTACTGAAGCGGCTGCGGGAGCGGGGCACGGGGCACCTTCTCCAGTACGTCATGGGGAAGAGGGCCGCCCTGCGCGGCGAGAGCTGGGCCGTACAGCAGCTCGACCACTGCCTGGAGCGGTTGCGGGAGCCCGAGTTCGCCGAGCACCTGTGGACCGACCACACGAGCGTGCCGAAGACGGCGGACCGTATCGCCGTCCTGGCCGGGCTGGCCCTCGCACCGAACAACGAGGGCGTGCTGCGGACCCGGCTGCGGCAGGCGCGGGTGGGGATCCGGCACATCCGGTTCGACTGAAGGGCCCCGCCCGGGCGCTGCACGGCCGTCTGGGCGCCGGAACCGCCGCTCGGGCTCTGGTTGGGCCGCGCGTGCCGGAACCGCCGCTCGGGCTCTGGAACGGCCGTCCGGGCGCGCTAGCGGAGGATGGCCTCCAGGAAGTCGCTGCCCAGCCGGGCCACCACGGTGACGTCCAGCTGGTGCAGGACGTACCGGCCGCGGCGGCGCGTGGTGATCAGGCCCGCCTTCTTCAGCACGCCCAGGTGCCGGGATATCTCGGGGGCCGTCATGCCGTGCACGCGGGCCAGCTCGCTCGTGGTGTACGCGCTGCGCGCCAGATGGCGGCAGATCCGCATCCGGACGGGGTGGGAGAGCGCGGTCAGGCGCAGCGCCAGCTGCTCCACCGACGGGGGCGCGGCGAGCTCGGCCGAGCCGACCGGGTAGTGCAGCACCGGCTGCCAGCCGTACCGGTGCAGGACGCTCAGGTGGGGCCGGCCCAGACTGGTCGGGATGAGCAGCAGACCGCCGTCCTCGGTGGCCGTACGGCCGTTGCCCAGCTTGTCGATGGTGATCCGGGCCGCGGGTTCGTCGAGCGTCACCGCGGGGGACACCGAGGCCAGTGCCTCGGCCAGGCCCTTGCGGCGCAGGATGTCCGTCTTGTGGCGGGCGTCCGCCGCGAGCTGATGGCGCAGCCGGGACCAGGCCTCCGCGAAGAACGCCTCGTCACAGTCCTCCAGGAACTGGCGCAGCCAGGATCGGGTCCACGGCGGGTCGTCCAGCAGGCGCTCGCTGAACCGCACCTGCTGCGGCCCGCGCGACGCGGCCAGCTCCAGGGCGCGCCGCCGCACACCGGCGTCCGAGAGCGCGCTGGGCCCCTGCCAGGAGTACGGCAGCGCGCAGGTGAACTCCAGGGCCGCGTCGACGAACTGTTCGTCCGTCAGCTTGTCCAGCAGGTCCAGTTCCTCGGCGAACGTGGCCGCCGGGAGCGTGCTTCTGCCCGGGATGCCGGCGTAGGGCATGAACAGGTCCGAGAGCGTCGACCGCCACAGGAAGTCCGCCTCGCACATCCGGTCGGCCAGGTGCGGGTCGAGCCGGGCGGTCACGCCCGTCACCCAGCCCTGCAAGCCCGGATGGTGCCCCGGCTCCGACAGCGCGTGCAGCGCCATCACGAGTTCGGCCAGGGGCGAGGTCACGAAGGCGACGCTCTCCGGCCGCAGCCCTGTGATGTCGATGCTCACGCTCATGCCCTCATGGTGCCTCCCGCCACTGACAACGGGGCCGCGGATTGACGGCGCCCGTCAATCGGTGCGCCTGCTCTGCCCGGTACCTCAGGTCTTCGTGCGGGCGCCAGGTACGGGCGCCGGGCACGGGCCGCGTCGCAACGGTCCGCCGTGGGCCGTCTGCCGCGTCCGCGGGCCCGCTCCACCGACCGGCTACCGGCCGGCCTCCTCGGCCAGCCGGGGGACGAACTCCGCGACCGCCGCCCGCACGTCGTGGGGCGTCCACTCCAGGCCCGACGCCCGTACGTACACCTCGGTGCAGGCCAGGCCCGGGCCCTTCTGCTCCCAGGCATGGGCGAACAGCACGGTCTTGGTCTCCTCGGCCTGCCGGATCGCGGCCTCGAAGAGGACGTCGGCGTCGTAGGGCAGCCAGACCTGGAAGTCGTGGGTGTGCGGCACCTCGGGGTGCACGCGCGCCCACGGGATCCCGGCCGACGCGAACCCCTCGCGCAGCGCGTCGGCCACCACGCGCGCGTGCGCCACGTACGCGGGCAGCCGGGGCAGCTCCCGCTCCAGGCCGGCCAGGGCCGACAGCGCGGTCGGGAACTGCTGGAAGACGGTTCCGCCGTACCGGTGCCGCCAGGCCTTCGCCTCCTCGGCCAGCGTCCTCGGGCCGGCCAGCGCGGCCCCGCCGTATCCGTCGAGGGACTTGTAGAACGACACGTAGACGCTGTCCGCCAGGCCCGCGATCTCCGCCAGGGGGCGGCCGAAGTGCACGGTGGACTCCCACAGGCGGGCCCCGTCGAAGTGGACCACGGCGTCGCGTTCCCGTGCCGCCTCCACGACCTCGACGAGCTCCTCCCAGGAGGGCAGCACGAAACCGGCGTCCCTGAGGGGAAGTTCGAGCATCAGCGTCCCGAAGGGCTCGTCGAAGTCGCGCACCTCGCCCGGGGTCGGCAGCCGGGGTTCGCTCGTCACCCGGACCGGACGCAACCCGCTGACCTGGCTGAGCGCGTTCCGTTCGTGCCGTTCGGGGTGGGCCAGCCCGTGCAGGGCGACCGTCGGGTCGCCGGTGCGGCCCGCCCAGCAGCGCAGGGCCACCTGCTGGGCCATCGTGCCCGTCGGGAAGAAGACCGCGGCCTCCGTGCCGAGCAGCTCCGCGACCCTCTGCTCCAGGGCCTCGACGACGCCGTCGCCGTAGATGTCCGACGTCTCGTCCAGGTCGTACAGGTCCGACGCCGTGTCCAGCAGGGCGAGGCGCTCCCGGAGTGTGCCGAGGAACCCGAGGCGGGCCAGGGCGCGCTCGGCGCCCCGGTAGGCGGCTGTGCGCCGCTCCCTGCGCTGTTTGCGCCGCTCCTCGTCACAGACCTGCTCCGGCCCCTGCCCGTCCCGCGCCCGTTCCGCCGTGTCGCTCATGACCGGATCATGCCCACGGCTCCTCGTCGGGTCATCCGGATTTCCGTCCCCGCCGGGTCATCCTGCCGTTTCCGTGCGCCCGCCCGCGTGGCTGTGCCGCGCCCGGCATGACGCGCGGGCGCCCGGAAACCCACAGCCTGTGGACAACCGGACGCCCCTCGAACCAATCGCGTTAACATGACGAGAAATCGTCCGGTACCCAGAGCGGACTGGAACGGGAAGGCCGCCGTCGCGTGAGTACAGTGCAACAGCCAGACCCCAAGGACCGCCCCGCGCGGCTCACCGTCGGCGTCGTCGGCGCCGGCCGCGTGGGCCCCGCGCTCGCCGCGTCCCTCCAGCTCGCCGGACACCGTCCGGTGGCCGTCTCCGGGGTCTCGGACGCCTCCCGGCGCCGGGCCGCGCAGATGCTGCCCGACGTGCCGCTCGTGCCGCCCGCCGAGGTCATGGCCCGCGCCGACCTGGTCCTGCTGACCGTCCCCGACGACACCCTGCCCGGCCTCGTCGAGGGCCTCGCAGAGACCGGTGCCGTACGGCCGGGACAGCTCCTGGCGCACACCTCCGGCCGGTACGGCGCACAGGTCCTGGACCCCGCCCTGCGCGCGGGCGCGCTGCCGCTGGCCCTGCACCCGGCGATGACCTTCACCGGCACCCCCATGGACGTGCAGCGCCTGGCCGGCTGCTCGTTCGGCGTCACCGCCCCCGAGGAGCTGCGGCTGGCCGCCGAGGCACTCGTCATCGAGATGGGCGGCGAGCCCGAGTGGATCGCCGAGGAGATGCGGCCGCTCTACCACGCGGCGCTCGCCCTGGGCGCCAACCACCTGGTCACCCTGGTCGCCCAGTCCCTGGAACTGCTGCGCGCGTCCGGCGTCGAGGCCCCCGACCGGATGCTCGGCCCGCTGCTCGGCGCCGCCCTCGACAACGCCCTGCGCTCCGGCGACGCGGCCCTGACCGGCCCCGTCGCGCGCGGGGACGCGGGCACGGTCGCCGCCCACGTCGAGCAGTTGCGCAGGCACGCCCCGCAGACCGTCGCCGGCTACCTGGCCATGGCGCGCGCGACCGCGGACCGGGCGCTCGCACACGGCCTGCTGAAGCCGGAACTCGCGGAGGACCTCCTCGGGGTACTCGCCCACGGGACCGACGGCACCGAAGGGGACGCCCCATGACCACCGCCCTGCTGCGCACCGCCGACGCCCTGCACGCCCGCGCGCGCGAGGGCCGCCGCGCCGTCGTGATGACCATGGGCGCCCTGCACGAGGGCCACGCCACGCTCGTCCGCACCGCGCGCGAGATCGCCGGGCCCGACGGCGAGGTCGTCGTCACCGTCTTCGTGAACCCGCTGCAGTTCGGCCGCGGCGAGGACCTCGACCGCTACCCGCGCACCCTGGACGCCGACCTCGAACTCGCCGAACAGTCCGGCGCGGACGCGGTGTTCGCGCCCTCCCTGGACGAGGTGTACCCGGGCGGCGAGCCCCAGGTCCGGATCAGCGCCGGCCCCATGGGGGAGCGCCTCGAGGGCAGCTCCCGCCCCGGCCACTTCGACGGCATGCTCACCGTCGTCGCCAAGCTGCTGCACCTCACCCGCCCCGACATCGCGCTGTACGGGCAGAAGGACGCCCAGCAGCTCGCCCTGATCCGCCGCATGGTGCGCGACCTGAACTTCGGCGTCGAGATCGTCGGCGTCCCCACCGTGCGCGAGGACGACGGCCTGGCCCTGTCCAGCCGCAACCGCTACCTCTCGCCGGACGAGCGGCGCACGGCGCTCGCCCTGTCCCGCGCGCTGTTCGCCGGCCGCGACCGGCACGCGGCGCAGGAGGCGCTGCGCGCGCGGGCCCGTGAAGTGCCCGCCACGCGCGCGCGTGCCGAGGCGCTGAGCGCCATAGGCGAGTCCCGCGCGGCGGCCGACACGCACGCCGTCGTGAAGGCCGCTCCCGCCGGCCCCGCGGCGGTCCGCGCGGCGGCCCGCCTGGTCCTCGACGAGGCCGCCCGCCTCAGCCCCCCGCTCGCGCTGGACTACCTGGCCCTCGTCGACCCGTCCGACTTCACCGAGATCGAGGACGACTTCACCGGCGAGGCCGTCCTCGCCGTCGCCGCCCGGGTCGGGACGACCCGGCTGATCGACAACATCCCCCTGACCTTCGGAGCCGCCTCGTGACCAGCACAGGCATACGACTGCACGCGCCCGCGCCCGGGTGGGACATCGCCGCGGACGTCGTGGTCGTCGGCTCCGGCGTCGCCGGCCTGACCGCCGCCCTGCGCTGCGAGGCGGCCGGCCTGACGACGGTCGTCGTCACCAAGGCCCGCCTGGACGACGGCTCCACCCGCTGGGCGCAGGGCGGCATCGCCGCGGCCCTCGGCGAGGGCGACACGCCCGAACAGCACCTGGACGACACGCTGGTGGCGGGCGCGGGCCTGTGCGACGAGGAGGCCGTCCGGATCCTCGTCACCGAGGGCCCCGATGCCGTACGCCGGCTCATCGAGACGGGCGCCCACTTCGACGAGTCGTCCGAAGGACGCCTGGAACTCACCCGTGAGGGCGGCCACCACCGCCGCCGTATCGCCCACGCCGGCGGCGACGCGACCGGCGCGGAGATCTCCCGCGCGCTGGTCGAGGCGGTCCGCGCGCGGGGCCTGCGCACGATCGAGAACGCGCTCGTCCTGGACCTCCTCACGGACGCCGACGGCCGCACCGCCGGTGTCACCCTGCACGTCATGGGAGAGGGCCAGCACGACGGTGTGGGCGCCGTGCACGCCCCCGCGGTCGTCCTCGCGACGGGCGGCATGGGCCAGGTCTTCTCCGCGACCACCAACCCGTCCGTGTCGACGGGCGACGGCGTGGCGCTGGCCCTGCGCGCGGGCGCGGAGGTCTCCGACCTGGAGTTCGTGCAGTTCCACCCGACGGTGCTGTTCCTGGGCCCGGACGCGGAAGGCCAGCAGCCGCTGGTCTCCGAGGCGGTGCGCGGCGAAGGCGCCCACCTGGTGGACGCCCACGGCGTGCGCTTCATGGTCGGGCAGCACGAACTCGCGGAGCTCGCCCCCCGGGACATCGTCGCCAAGGGGATCATGCGCCGCATGCAGGAACAGGGCGCCGAGCACATGTTCCTCGACGCGCGGCACTTCGGCGCCGACATGTGGGAGCACCGCTTCCCGACGATCCTCGCCGCCTGCCGCGCGCACGGCATCGACCCGGTGCACGAGCCCATCCCGATCGCCCCGGCCGCCCACTACGCCTCCGGCGGCGTCCGCACCGACCCGCACGGCCGCACCACCGTCCCCGGCCTGTACGCGTGCGGCGAGGTCGCCTGCACCGGCGTGCACGGTGCGAACCGGCTCGCGTCGAACTCCCTCCTGGAGGGTCTGGTCTACGCGGAGCGCATCGTCGCCGACATCGCGGCGAGCCGCGTCGGCGACGGCCTCCACGCGCGCGTGCCCGCCCCGGTCGAGCACCCCGAGAAGCCCGCCCACCCCCTGCTCGCCGCCGAGGACCGGTTCACGATCCAGCGGATCATGACGGAGGGCGCCGGCGTCCTGCGCTCCGCCGCGTCCATGGCCACCGCGGCCGACGCCCTCCAGCGGCTGCACACCGAAGCCCGGGACGCCCTCGACGAGAACGGCAAGACCGCCGAGCCCGGCGTCGACACCTGGGAGGCCACCAACCTGCTGTGCGTGGCCCGCGTCCTGGTCGCCGCCGCCCGCCTGCGCGAGGAGACCCGGGGCTGCCACTGGCGCGAGGACCACGCCGAGCGCGACGACGCCCGGTGGCGCCGTCACATCGTCGTACGACTCAATCCGGACCGCACACTCGCCGTACACACCACCGATACCGCAGACTTCCCCCCGACCCGGCAGCACCAGCCGGCGCAGCGTCCCCAGGAGCAGTGACCAAAGTGAGCACCCCCGACCTTCCCCTCGCGCCGACCGGCGGCTGCGGCGACGGCTGTGCCTGTGGCGCCGACGGCGGCGAGGAATACCTGGAGTGCGGGCTCGACCCCGCGCTCGCCCAACTCCTGGCCGACGCGGGTCTCGACCCGGTGGAGGTCGAGGACATCGCCAACGTCGCCATCCAGGAGGACCTCGACCACGGTGTGGACGTGACGACCGTCGCGACCATCCCGGAGGACGCCGTCGCCACCGCCGACTTCACCGCACGCGAGGCGGGCGTCGTGGCCGGCCTCAGGGTCGCCGAAGCGGTCCTCTCGGTCGTCTGCACGGACGAGCTGGAGGTCGAGCGGCACGTGGAGGACGGCGACCGCGTCGAGGAGGGCCAGAAGCTCCTGTCGGTCACCACCCGCACCCGCGACCTCCTGACCGCCGAGCGCAGCGCGCTGAACCTCATGTGCCGCCTGTCGGGCATCGCGACCGCCACGCGCGCGTGGGCGGACGCCCTGGAGGGCACCAAGGCGCGCGTGCGGGACACCCGCAAGACGACGCCGGGCCTGCGCTCCCTGGAGAAGTACGCGGTGCGCTGCGGCGGCGGCGTCAACCACCGCATGTCGCTGTCCGACGCGGCCCTGGTCAAGGACAACCACGTGGTCGCAGCGGGCGGCGTCGCCCAGGCCTTCAAGGCCGTACGGGAGGCCTTCCCGGACGTGCCGATCGAGGTCGAGGTCGACACCCTGCACCAGCTGCGCGAGGTCGTGGACGCCGGCGCCGACCTGATCCTGCTGGACAACTTCACGCCGGGCGAGTGCCAGGAGGCGGTGGCCCTCGTCCACGGCCGCGCGGCGCTGGAAGCCTCCGGCCGGCTCACCCTCGGCAACGCCAAGGCCTACGCCGACACCGGCGTCGACTACCTCGCCGTAGGGGCCCTCACCCACTCCTCGCCGATCCTGGACATCGGCCTGGACCTGCGCGAGGCGGAGTAGCCGCGATGCTCCTCACGATCGACGTGGGCAACACGCACACGGTTCTGGGCCTGTTCGACGGCGAGGACATCGTCGAGCACTGGCGGATCTCCACGGACGCGCGCCGCACGGCCGACGAGCTGGCGGTGCTGCTCCAGGGCCTGATGGGGATGCACCCGCTCCTCGGCGACGAGCTGGGTGACGGCATCGACGGGATCGCGATCTGCGCGACCGTACCCTCGGTGCTGCACGAACTGCGCGAGGTGACGCGCCGCTACTACGGCGACGTGCCCGCCGTGCTCGTCGAGCCGGGCGTGAAGACCGGCGTGCCGATCCTGACCGACAACCCCAAGGAGGTCGGCGCCGACCGGATCATCAACGCGGTGGCGGCGGTCGAGCTGTACAGCGGCCCGGCCATCGTCGTGGACTTCGGTACGGCGACGACGTTCGACGCCGTCTCCGCGCGCGGGGAGTACGTCGGCGGTGTCATCGCGCCCGGTATCGAGATCTCCGTCGAGGCGCTCGGCGTCAAGGGGGCGCAGCTGCGGAAGATCGAGGTGGCACGTCCCCGCAGCGTGATCGGCAAGAACACCGTCGAGGCGATGCAGTCCGGGATCATCTACGGGTTCGCCGGCCAGGTGGACGGGGTCGTGAACCGGATGGCGCGGGAGCTGGCGGAGGACCCGGAGGATGTGACGGTCATCGCCACGGGCGGACTCGCGCCGATGGTGCTGGGCGAGTCGTCGGTGATCGACGAGCACGAGCCGTGGCTGACGTTGATCGGACTGCGGCTGGTGTACGAGCGGAACGTGTCCCGCATGTGAGCGTGCGCGCGGTGGGGCGGCGTGGGGTGACGTTCTGCCCCTGCCGCCCCACGCGTTCCCGGACCGTACGAAGAGCCGGCGGACACGGTCCGTGCGAGCCGGACGCGGACCGGCGCCGGGAAAGGCCCGCCAGGGCCGCGCGTCCGGGCGGGTGGCTTCCCGGCGCCACACCCAAGCGTCTTATGTCAAATTTGTCTGATTAGCGCGTATCGTCGCCGCATGCCCACGCCATACGGATCCCGCGGCGGCATGGCGTTCGGTGCGGAGGAGCTGCGTGTGCTCCGTCGCGCTCTCGCCCTCGCCCTCCACCCCACGCCCGCCTCGGCCAAGGACGTCCAGGACTGCCTCCGCCTCGCCGAGTCCCTCGACGAGGCGACACGCGAGGGCGCTCGGCTGCGTGCCTTCCTGGTGGCCGACCTCGCCCGGTACCGCGCCGCCCTCCCCGGCACCGTCGCCGGCTACCTCGCGCTGCTGGAGGAGGCGCTCGGCGCCGGACACCGCCCGCACCCCGACGACCTGGCCGCCCTGCGGGCCCTGCGGGGCAACCCCGTCGCGGCCGCTCTCCTCGACCGCTGCCGGACACCGGCCGAACGCGACGTACGGGCGCACCCGGCCCGCGGCACCGTCCGCCGGGCCGCTGAGGCCCTCTCGGCCGTTCCCGCCTCCCGCAGGCGTCTCAAGGCGCTCCCCGGGGGCCGTTCCGCGGCCACCGACGACCCCGGCGCGGGACGGTACGGAGCCGAGCGGCCCGCGGAGGAGCCGTCGCAGGGATCCGTCCTGAACCTCGCGCAGGACTTCACCCCGGACCCCGGGTCGCGGCACCGCGTCCTGGATGCCGCGGACGATCAGGCCGGGGAGCCCGCCCGGAAACCCGAGCCCAAGCCGGCCGAGCGCCCTGAGCGGCCGGCTCCCGAGCCGCCCGGTCCGGCCGACCCCAGGCCGAGCCGCCCGGTCCCCACTCCGGGCGAGGTCTTCCCCCGCCGCAAGCCGACGTCCCCGCCCGAGAGCCCACCGCAGCAGCTCGCCGTGGGCTGAGCGGGCCGAGTCCGCCGTACGGGGGTGGTGCGCCCCACTTCGCCCCACCCCGCCCCGGGCGTCCCCGGGCCCGTGGCTACTCTGGACGCATGGACTACGTCTCCGCGCTCCTGCCCCCGGTCGTGATGGCCGTGTTCTTCGTCGGTCTGATCAGGGTGATCGTGAAGACCCAGGGCGGGGCCAACAAGGCCAAGGAGGACGCGGCCGTGGACGCCGCCCTCACGCGCACGGAAGGTCTCCGCCAGAACTCCCCGAACCGCGACGCCTGAGCGGACGGGCGCGGGGCGGCCCGCGCTCGCCCTGCCCGTCCGTCGTGGCGGAGACCTCCAGAGACACCTGTAGGCGTACGACTCGCTCCTTCCCGAGTCGTACGCCCTTTTTGTGGCTGCCTGTCAGGAAAGCGCACGTCCGTCACGCGAATGACGGGATCTCCCACTATTGTGCTGAGTTGTGCCTCGCCCATTGGGAGAACTCGAAGACGCGGTCATGACGCGGGTGTGGAAGTGGAACCGCCCGGTGACCGTTCGAGAAGTCCTGGAAGATCTCCAACAGGAACGGTCCATCGCGTACACCACGGTGATGACCGTTCTGGACAATCTCCATCAGAAGGGCTGGGTGCGCCGTGAGGCGGAAGGCCGGGCCTATCGATATGAGGCGGTCTCGACCCGGGCCGCGTACGCCGCCGCCCTGATGAACGACGCCTGGTCCCAGAGTGACAACCCGGCAGCCGCTCTCGTCGCGTTCTTCGGGATGATGAGCGATGAACAGCGACTTGCCCTGCGGGACGCCGTTCGCATCGTCGAGGGGCCGGAATCGTCCGAAGCGGCGCCCGCCCCCGAAACGGGCGGCCCGAACCCCGGCTCGGCACCGGAGGGCCACGGGCGATAGCGTCCGCTCATGTCAGCAGAGAGCTCAGCGGAGAGTCCAGCCGCGGAGAGTCCCGAAGTCACCGCGAAAGCCATCACCGTCCGGCGGGCCCGGACCGGCGATGTCCCGGCCGTCCGGCGTCTCCTTGACGCGTACGTCCGCGACCGCATCCTGCTCGACAAAGCGATGGTGACGCTTTACGAGGACATCCAGGAGTTCTGGGTCGCCGAACGGGACGACAACGCCGAGGTCGTGGGCTGCGGTGCCCTGCACGTGATGTGGGAAGACCTCGCGGAAGTCCGCACTCTCGCGGTGAAGCCCGGCCTGAAGGGCGCCGGTGTCGGCCATCAGTTGCTGGAGAAGTTGCTGCACACCGCGCGCTGGCTCGGTGTTCGGCGTGTTTTCTGCCTGACCTTCGAAGTGGACTTCTTCGGCAAGCACGGCTTCGTGGAGATCGGCGAGACACCCGTCGACACCGATGTCTACGCGGAGCTGCTGCGTTCCTATGACGAAGGCGTGGCGGAGTTCCTCGGTCTCGAACGAGTGAAACCGAACACCTTGGGCAACAGCCGGATGCTTCTGCATCTGTGATCGCCAAGGCGTGGCAAGGAGCCGACAAGGCTCGATCCGGAAGACCTATTCCGCCCGGCCGACCCCTGCCCAGGTTCCCTATGTCCGAAACGCGCACGTTTCCGGACTGTGCGGGGTCGGTCAGTCTCTCCCAGGGGTTTGTGTTTTTCCAGCAAAAGCGGTTTGCTTTCCGACGTACTGCAGTACTGCATATAACAGGGGACGGCGAAACGGCGGACGCCGTAGACCCCAGGCCCTCACGTTATGGATGAAAGGAAATCCGGTGGCACAGAAGGTTCAGGTCCTTCTTGTCGATGACCTCGACGGCGGCGAGGCGGACGAGACCGTCACGTTCGCGTTGGACGGCAAGACGTACGAGATCGATCTCACGACCGCCAATGCGGACAAGCTGCGCGGCCTTCTCGACCCTTACGTGAAGGGCGGCCGGCGTACTGGAGGCCGTGCTTCGGGTGGGCGTGGAAAGGCGCGTGCCGCTTCCGGCGGCAGCCAGGACACCGCGCAGATCCGTGCCTGGGCGAAGGAGAACGGTTACGAGGTCAATGACCGCGGCCGTGTTCCGGCGTCCATTCGCGAGGCTTACGAGAAGGCCAACGGCTGATCGAGGGATCCGGCGCGGCGTGGATCCGGCCGACGCGGGGCCTGGCTCAGTGCCGGGTCCGGGGGACGGTCGACGGCCGGGCGCACGCGCGGCGCAGCCGCAGGCGATGGCACTGTGTCGCCACGGTGCTCAGCACACGTACGAGATCGGGGGCGCCCCCACCGCCCCCCAGCGCCGACACCGTCGGCAGCGAGGCCTCCACCTCGCACCCAGGCTCGGGGGGCCGCATCCACACGGCGGCCCCCTGCATGTCCCCGGAGAGGCCCGGAGGGAACGGCCGCACGCCGGCCGCGGCCGGACCGGCCGGTGCCGGGGGAGCGGTGAACCGCGTCGTCGTGGCAGGCCCCGGCCCGGAGCCGCGCGGACCGGGCGCGGGCCGACCCGCCTCACGGGGCGGACGTGCCGCCGTCGACAGCTCCCGTTCGCGGCGAGGCCCCCGGTCAGGGGGAGCCGGCGCGTCCATCACGCCTCCCTCGCCGATCATCGCGAGGTCGAGCGGCAGCGTGCCCCACTCCAGCCAGTCCAGCAGCCCCGGAAGTTCCTCCGCGCTGCCCGCGGCCACCAGGAAACGCATCCGGCCGTCCTGCAGGGCCACCGGAGAACCGGCGGACAGGTGACGCAGGGCCGCCCGTCCCGCCTCGGCCGGCACGTCCAGGACGTCGAAGCGCAGACCGACCGAGAGCCGTACCGGAATGCGGGGATTCCCCGGCGGCACCGGAGTTCCCCACGTTCCCGCGGTCGGCCGCGTTCCCGGGCCGCTCTGCGTTCCCGAAGTGCTCCGGGTCGGCGGAGTTCCGGATTGCCCGGCGGACGCGGGCACGGTCGGCCAGCCCAGTTCGTTCTCGTACCACCGGCGGATCTCGTCGCTCGGATCGAGCGGCCGGCGGGGGAGGGGGACCGCGGGGAGATCCGTGGTGACCGGAGGGAGGGTGCCAACCATGCCAAGTGCAACCGGCGAAGAGGCCCGCGAGTTACGCTGGGTGGCCTCGCGGGCGCGCAGAGTTTCGAAAGAGAGGGCGTGCGGGGGTGCGGGGAGGCACAAGGTTGTTCGCCCATAGCGGAGCGAACCGGCTCGCGCGGCATGGACCGTCCGTCGCAGCGGGTAAGACATCCCTAGTGGGAGGGGGCGACACGCAGGACAGGCCGTCTCACGTTCGCCATCGGCGTACTGGGGAAGGGGGTAAGTGCTTGGCCTGCGGGAACATCGTCTCGCACCATCAGGTTGGAGCATATGTCGGCGTTCGGGGTCAGGAGGCCAAGGACGGTGTCGGCAGTTGGAATGAGCGGTCCCCGCTTGCGGGACTAAGCTGCGGAAGGACAGGGAGGGGAAGTTCCCCCCACTGCCTGACCGCTCTGAGGAGCGATTAACGATGTTCGAGAGGTTCACCGACCGCGCGCGGCGGGTTGTCGTCCTGGCTCAGGAAGAAGCCCGGATGCTCAACCACAACTACATCGGCACCGAGCACATCCTCCTGGGCCTGATCCACGAGGGTGAGGGTGTCGCCGCCAAGGCCCTTGAGAGCCTCGGGATTTCGCTCGAGGCGGTCCGCCAGCAGGTGGAGGAGATCATCGGCCAGGGCCAGCAGGCCCCGTCCGGGCACATCCCCTTCACCCCCCGTGCCAAGAAGGTCCTGGAGCTGTCGCTCCGGGAGGCCCTTCAGCTGGGCCACAACTACATCGGCACGGAGCACATCCTGCTCGGCCTGATCCGCGAGGGCGAGGGCGTCGCCGCCCAGGTCCTGGTCAAGCTGGGCGCTGATCTCAACCGCGTGCGGCAGCAGGTGATCCAGCTGCTCTCCGGTTACCAGGGCAAGGAGACCGCCACCGCCGGCGGGCCTGCCGAGGGCACGCCCTCGACGTCCCTGGTCCTCGACCAGTTCGGCCGCAACCTCACCCAGGCCGCTCGTGAGTCCAAGCTCGACCCGGTCATCGGGCGCGAGAAGGAGATCGAGCGGGTCATGCAGGTGCTGTCCCGCCGTACCAAGAACAACCCGGTCCTGATCGGTGAGCCCGGCGTCGGCAAGACCGCCGTCGTCGAGGGCCTCGCCCAGGCCATCGTCAAGGGCGAGGTGCCCGAGACCCTCAAGGACAAGCACCTCTACACCCTGGACCTCGGCGCGCTGGTCGCCGGCTCCCGCTACCGCGGTGACTTCGAGGAGCGCCTGAAGAAGGTCCTCAAGGAGATCCGCACCCGCGGCGACATCATCCTGTTCATCGACGAGCTGCACACGCTGGTCGGTGCGGGTGCCGCCGAGGGCGCCATCGACGCCGCTTCGATCCTGAAGCCGATGCTGGCCCGCGGTGAGCTGCAGACCATCGGCGCCACCACGCTGGACGAGTACCGCAAGCACCTGGAGAAGGACGCGGCCCTCGAGCGCCGCTTCCAGCCCATCCAGGTCGCGGAGCCGTCCCTGCCGCACACCATCGAGATCCTCAAGGGTCTGCGTGACCGGTACGAGGCGCACCACCGCGTCTCCATCACCGACGAGGCACTGGTCCAGGCCGCCACCCTGGCCGACCGGTACATCTCGGACCGCTTCCTGCCGGACAAGGCGATCGACCTGATCGACGAGGCCGGCTCCCGGATGCGTATCCGCCGGATGACCGCGCCGCCGGACCTGCGCGAGTTCGACGAGAAGATCGCGGGCGTGCGTCGCGACAAGGAGTCGGCGATCGACTCCCAGGACTTCGAGAAGGCGGCGTCTCTCCGCGACAAGGAGAAGCAGCTGCTCGCCGCGAAGGCCAAGCGCGAGAAGGAGTGGAAGGCCGGCGACATGGACGTCGTCGCCGAGGTCGACGGCGAGCTCATCGCCGAGGTCCTCGCGACCGCCACCGGCATCCCGGTCTTCAAGCTGACCGAGGAGGAGTCCTCGCGTCTGCTGCGCATGGAGGACGAGCTCCACAAGCGGGTCATCGGCCAGGTCGACGCCGTCAAGGCGCTGTCCAAGGCGATCCGTCGTACGCGTGCCGGTCTGAAGGACCCGAAGCGTCCCGGTGGTTCGTTCATCTTCGCCGGCCCGTCCGGCGTCGGTAAGACCGAGCTGTCCAAGGCGCTCGCCGAGTTCCTCTTCGGTGACGAGGACGCGCTGATCTCCCTCGACATGTCGGAGTTCAGCGAGAAGCACACGGTGTCGCGTCTGTTCGGTTCGCCCCCCGGATACGTGGGTTACGAAGAGGGCGGCCAGCTGACCGAGAAGGTCCGCCGCAAGCCGTTCTCCGTCGTCCTCTTCGACGAGGTCGAGAAGGCCCACCCGGACATCTTCAACTCGCTGCTGCAGATCCTGGAGGACGGTCGTCTGACCGACTCCCAGGGCCGGGTCGTGGACTTCAAGAACACGGTCATCATCATGACGACCAACCTCGGCACCCGGGACATCTCCAAGGGCTTCAACCTGGGCTTCGCGGCCTCGGGCGACAAGAAGACCAACTACGAGCGCATGAAGAACAAGGTCTCGGACGAGCTCAAGCAGCACTTCCGGCCCGAGTTCCTCAACCGCGTCGACGACGTGGTCGTCTTCCCGCAGCTGACGCAGGAGGACATCCTGCGGATCGTCGACCTGATGATCGGCAAGGTGGACGAGCGCCTGAAGGACCGGGACATGGGCATCGAGCTCTCCCAGTCCGCCAAGGAGCTGCTGTCGACCAAGGGGTACGACCCCGTGCTGGGCGCGCGGCCGCTGCGTCGCACCATCCAGCGCGAGATCGAGGACTCCCTGTCGGAGAAGATCCTCTTCGGCGAGCTGCGCCCCGGTCACATCGTGGTCGTGGACACGGAGGGCGAGGGTGAGACCAAGACCTTCACCTTCCGCGGCGAGGAGAAGTCGGCGCTGCCGGACGTCCCGCCGATCGAGCAGGCGGCCGGCGGAGCCGGACCGAACCTGAGCAAGGAGGCGTAAGCCTCAGGGCGACGCCAGAAGGGGCCGGTGCTTTCGAGCACCGGCCCCTTCGTCATGCCTTTTCCGCGTGCCTTTTCGTCACGTCTGAACGCGGCTACGGCGCCGCGCGCACCGTCGCGTTATGAGCACCGTCGCGTTACGACAACTGCCCGTTGTAGTCCGGCAGCTTGTACGTCTTCTCGGCGTGGCCGCCGGACAGGTCGGTGGTGTTGTTGCCGATGTTGGCGATGATCGTGTAGCCCTTGGACTCGACGTCGACGCGCTGGGCGGTCTTGTAGGTGGCGACGTCCTTGAAGAGGTCGCCGAAGCTGCGGACGTAGAGCCCGGAGACCTCGTAGCCGACGTGTTCGAGGTTGTAGTCGGTCACCGAGGCGATGATGCCGGGGCGGGCCGTCACGAAGAACAGGGAGACGCCGTGCTCCTGGGCGTACTCGGCGACGTCCAGCACGGGCTGGTTGGCCGGCTGCGGGTAGCTGAAGCCGAAGTCGGTCTCCAGCGTGGTGTTGTCGATGTCGAAGACGATCGCCTGCTTCTCGCCCGGCTTGGCGGCGGCTATGCGCTGCTTCAGATAGGGCAGCGCCTGGTTCATCACGGCCTGGCAGTCCCGCTGCCAGGTCGCGTAGTCGACGTCCGCGGCGGCTGCCGGGGACGTGGCGGTGCTGGTGGTCGTGGCGGTGCTGGTGGTCGTCGTCGCGGCCTCGGCGGGGACGGCCAGCGCCACGAGGGCGGCGGCGGAGACGGCGGTGACGGCTGCGCGGTGTGCCCAGGGGTGTCTCATGGTCATGTGGGGGGTTCCTCTCCCGTCCGGACGTTCTGCAGTTGTCGGGTGCATGCTCGTTCGCGGGGATGGCGCGAGGGGAACCGTAGGGTTACTGGACGGTAAGTGGCTAGAGGCGTGCGTCACATTGGGCCGTGGACCATGAAATTCGGAGGGTGAGCCGGGCCCGGACCTCTGGCTCACGAGACCCCATTGTGTAGATCGTCAGGCGTCTTGGCGGAGTAGCGCCGGTCACATTCCGGAGTTCGTCGGTGTCGCCCGGTGGTGACAAGCCGCACAGGCGATTTGTCCGTTACTAGCGGGAATAGTGGAAACGGTCGCACTGACAAAAGGGACTTATCGCCGGGAGTGGCCGAAGGGGTTGCCCGTCCTGGGCTGATTTGGCCCTGATGGTTGCTCTGTCAAGGAGCGTTGCTCTTTGGGGCGCGGTACTAGCTTGTGTCGTAGTTGGGTGGTTTGTGGGGATGCCGGATCGCCGGATACCAAGGGGTGGTCCGTCCGGCGGGTGTCAGTGCGCCGGATGGTTTTTCTGTCCCCGTCCCCATGAGGTTCCGAATGTTCCCGCGTGTCTCGTTCCGTTCTTCCCGTACGTCCCCCCTCCGCGCTCGCGCGGCCGTGCTGGCCGCCGGCCTGGGAGCGTCGGCCGTGCTGGGGGCCGGAGTCGCGGCCGCCGCCACTCCCGCGGCGGCCGGTACCGCTGTGCAGGCGAAGACCGTCGCCGCCAAGAAGGCCGCTTCCTGGGTCGACCCGGTGAAGAAGTACAAGCTGTCCGCCAGCTTCGCCCAGGCCGGCGGTATGTGGCAGTCCACCCACAGCGGGCAGGACTTCGCCGTGGCGAGCGGCACCGACGTGGTCGCCGCGCACGGCGGCACCGTCGTCAAGGCGGGTGGCAACGGCGCCGGTGACGGTCCCGCGTACGGCAACGCCGTGGTCATCAAGCACGGCAGCAAGACGTTCTCCCAGTACGCCCACCTGTCCCGGATCGACGTGAAGGTCGGCCAGGTCGTCAAGACCGGTCAGCACATCGCCCGTTCCGGCAACACGGGCAACTCCAGCGGTCCGCACCTGCACTTCGAGATCCGTACGAGCGCCAACTACGGGTCGGCCATCGACCCGGTCGCCTTCCTGCGCTCCAAGGGTGTGACCGTCTAGCGGTCGTTCAGGCGCCCTTGTGGGCCCGGGTCACCAGGTCGGTCGCGACCTCCAGGACCGCCTCCCGCTTGTCCTCGGGGGTGGCGTCCAGGTCCTGGAGGAAGAACATCCCGGCGTGCAGGGTGAAGATCGCGCTGACACAGCGGACCTGGTCGGCCAGGTCGGCCTCCGGGTCGACGATGATCTCGCGCAGGCCCTTCATGCGCTCCTTGAAGGTGTCGCCGATCTGCAACTCCCGTACCGTCGCCTGGTTCTCCTGCATGAAGCGGTACAGCGGCGTCGCGCCGGCCAGGATCTCGCTGTAGCGCCGGACGATCTCCTGCTTCGTCTCCAGGGTGTGCGGCTGCCGCCTGCCCCACTCGATGAGGTCGAGGATCGGCTGCGTCAGGTCGTCGAAGATGCTGACGAGGATCTCTTCCTTGGTCTTGAAGTGGTAGTACAGGGCCGCCTTGGTGACGTCGAGGCGCTCGGCGATCTCGCGCAGGGAGGTCTTCTCGTACCCCTGCTCGGCGAACAGCCCGAGGGCGACGTCCTGGATGCGCTGGCGGGTGTTGCCGCGGCGCTGCTGCTTGGTGCCGTCCATGGTGCCGCCCATCCTCATGCCTCTCGCGCTTTGGGAAAAACTTACTTGACGCCCGGCTAGTTACGCCTCTACCTTCCCTGAGTGTAGTCAACTAGCCGGTCGGCAAGTAAGTGGCCGGCCGGAGGCGGGACCCAGGGGAGTGGGAACGATGGCGGACGCGCGGACGGTCGAGCCGAAGACAGAGAAGCAGCCCAGAAGCGTACGCGTCGTGCTGCTCGCGCTGATGATCACGATGATGCTCGCGATGCTCGACAACATGATCATAGGCACGGCGATGCCGACGATCGTGGGCGAACTCGGCGGGCTCGAACACCTGTCGTGGGTCGTGACCTCGTACACGCTGGCCACCGCCGCCTCCACGCCGCTGTGGGGCAAGCTCGGCGACATGTACGGGCGCAAGGGCGTCTTCATGAGTTCGATCGTGCTCTTCCTGATCGGCTCCGCGCTCAGCGGCATGGCCCAGGACATGGGGCAGCTGATCGGCTTCCGCGCGGTGCAGGGCCTTGGCGCCGGCGGTCTGATGGTCGGCGTGATGGCGATCATCGGTGACCTGATACCGCCCCGTGAGCGCGGCAAGTACCAGGGCATGATGGCCGGCGTCATGGCGCTCGCGATGATCGGCGGCCCACTGGTCGGGGGCACGATCACCGACAACTGGGGCTGGCGCTGGTCCTTCTACATCAACCTGCCGCTCGGCGTGGTGGCCCTCGCCGCGATCAGTGTCGTCCTGCAACTGCCGAAGAAGCGGGCGCAGGCGCGGATCGACTATCTCGGCGCCGGGCTGCTGACCGTGGGCATCACCGCCATCGTGCTCGTCACGACCTGGGGCGGCACCGAGTACGCCTGGACGTCCGCGCGGATCATGGAGCTCATCGGGATCGGCGTCACCGCCCTCATCGGGTTCGTGTTCTGGCAGACCAAGGCCCCGGAGCCGGTCCTGCCGCTGCACATCTTCCGCAGCCGCAACTTCACGCTGATGTCGGTCATCGGGTTCATCACCGGTTTCGTGATGTTCGGAGCGACCCTCTTCCTGCCGCTGTACCAGCAGTCGGTGCAGGGTGCTTCCGCGACCAACTCCGGTCTGCTGCTCCTGCCCATGCTCGGTGCGATGCTCGTCACCTCGATGGTCGCCGGTCGGGTCACCACGAACACCGGCCGGTACAAGATCTTCCCGCTCGCCGGCGGCGCGCTGATGGTCGTCGGGCTGTACCTGCTGTCGCTGATGGACACCGACACCAGCCGGGTCACGTCCGGCGTGTACATGGCCGTCGTCGGCCTCGGCATGGGCTGCCTGATGCAGATCACCATGCTGGTCGCGCAGAACAGCGTGGAGATGGAGGACATGGGCGTGGCGTCCTCCTCCACCACCCTCTTCCGCACCCTCGGCTCCTCCTTCGGCGTCGCGATCATGGGCGCGCTGTTCAACCACCGGGTGCAGGACGTCATGTCCGAGCGGGCCGGGGCACTGGGCTCCAAGGTGACCGAGCAGTCCGCGCAGCTGGACGCGCCGGGGCTGGCGAAGCTGCCGGAGGCGGCGCGGGAGGCGTACCAGCACGCGGTGTCGTCCGGCACCCACTCGGCGTTCCTGCTGGGGGCCGCGGTGTCGGTGGTCGCGCTGGTGGCGGCGGTGTTCGTGAAGGAGGTTCCGCTCAAGGGGGCGGGGCCGCAGAAGACGGACGAGGGTGCCGCGGCGCGGCCGCCGGTGGTCGAGGCCGTCTGACCGGTCGTGAGCGGAAGGCCCCGGGGGCCTTCCGCTGCCCGGCGTTGTCAGTGCCCCGTGCCACCATCGTCGTATGGACAGGATGCGCCAGGTGCGGCTGGCCAAGGACGCGATGGACCGGGACTGGGCCGATCCGGAACTCGACCTGGGCGCGGTGGCCGCGCACGCCGGGTACTCGCGGTATCACTTCATACGGGCCTTCAGCGCGGCGTACGGCGAGACGCCCGGCCAGTACCTCACGCACCGCCGCATCGAGCGGGCCGAGGAGATGCTGCGGGGCGCCGACCTCACGGTGACGGAGATCTGCCACCTGGTCGGCTTCAGCAGCCTCGGCACCTTCTCCGCCCGCTTCAAGGCGCGTACGGGGCTGACGCCGAGCGCGTACCGGACCAAGCACGTCGGCCGCGGTGCCTCCCTGATCCCCGGGTGCTACGCGATGCTGTGGGCCGGCGGCTTCCCCACCGCGACAGCCGCGGACAGCGCGACTTCGAAGCAGCGCAACTTCGAAGAAGCACCGTGAACGCGTCCCGGCCTACGGTGACGAACAGGACCCCGAGGACCCGCGAACGACAGGAGAGCAGAGCCATGATCAAGGGCCTGGGCATCACCACCGTATGGACGTTCGACCAGCAGCGCACCAAGGCGTTCTTCACGGAGAAGCTCGACTTCGAGGTGCGCAGCGAGGTCGCGATGGGCGACATGAGCTGGGTCACCGTCGGCGCGAAGGCCCAGCCGGAGGTCGAGCTCGCGCTGATGAGCCTCGACGGGCCCGGACTGGACCCGGAGTCCTCGGAGGCGCTGAAGAAGCTGGTCGCCAAGGGGGCCATCGGCGCGGGCGTGCTCCGCACGGACGACTGCCACGCGGACTACGAGACCTTCAAGGCGCGCGGCGTGGAGTTCGTCCAGGAGCCGCGGGAGCGGCCGTACGGCGTCGAGGCGATCTTCCGCGACGACAACGGCAACTGGTACTCGCTGACCCAGCGCAGCGAGGAGCTGGACCTCTCGAAGTCCTTCGACTGCTGAGGGTCGAGGGATGAGGGTCGAAAGCTGAGGGCTGAGGGCGGCCGACGTGGACACCGGTTGCCGGCCCGCGCCCGGAGGTGGCTGACCCGCACACGGGGCGCCTGAGCCGGACGGGCCGCCGGGCCGGCCGCGCGAGGGTCGCACCGGCTGCGGCGCGGCTGTGGCTGTAGTTGTGCTGGTGCTGGTGCTGGTGCTGGTGCTGGTGCTTGTGGCTGTGGACGGGGTCAGCCTGGCCACGGGCCTGTCGCACCGGCCACGAGACCGTCGAGCCGGCTGCGGGCCGATCGCACTCCAGGCCCCGCCGCACTCCCGGCCCCGCCGCCGGACGGTCGCACCTGGGCCCGCTGTGAGACGGTCGCACCTGCGGGCGCCGCCGGCGAGACGGGCCGTCGTGGCCGCCGCCGTCACCTTCGGCGCACTCGGCGCGCACGTCGTCCCGCTGCCGGAGGGTCGTACCCGGGCTCGCCGTGCGAGGGCCGTACCTGTGGCGCCGCCTGCGAGACGGTCGTAGCCGTGACCCGGCTCGCGAGATGGTTCCCCCGTGGCCCCGCTGCCGGAGGGTCGTACCCGGGCTCGCCGTGCGAGGGCCGCGCCTGTGGCGCCGCCTGCGAGACGGTCGTAGCCGTGACCCGGCTCGCGAGATGGTTCCCCCGTGGCCCCGCTGCCGGAGGGTCGTACCCGGGCTCGCCGTGCGAGGGCCGTACCTGTGGCGCCGCCTGCGAGACGGTCGTAGCCGTGACCCGGCTCGCGAGATGGTTCCCCCGTGGCCCCGCTGCCGGAGGGTCGTACCCGGGCTCGCCGTGCGAGGGCCGTACCTGTGGCGCCGCCCGCGAGACGGTCGTAGCCGTGACCCGGCTCGCGAGCGCCCTCCGGTGGTCCCGCCGCCGGGCGGGGCCGACGCGTGACGTGGGCCGTCCGGTGTCACGGCAGCATCGGATAGCTCCCGGTGTTCGTCGGTGCGTGCTCCGGCAGCCACAGGACGGCCACCGCTCCCTCCGCCGGTACACCCTCCGGCGCGCCGGCCGGCCGTATGTTGCGGAACGTCAGCCGGGCGCCCAGGACTCGGGCCTGCCCGGCCGCGATGGTCAGGCCCAGCCCGTGGCCGTGGCCGGAGCGGTCGGAGCTGCCCGTGCGGAACCGGCTCGGCCCGTCGGCGAGCAGGTGTTCGGGGAAGCCGGGGCCGTGGTCGCGGACCCGGATCACCCGGCCCTCGACGCCGACCTCGACCGGCGGTCTGCCGTGCCGGGCCGCGTTGGCGAGCAGGTTGAACAGCACGCGCTCCAGGCGGCGCGGATCGGTCGTGACCTCCGACTCGTGCACCACCCGCACCTCGATCGCGGGGTCCTTCGCCATGACCCGGCGACGGACGAACTCGCCCAGCAGAATGTCCTGCAACTCCGCCCGCTCCGAGGCACCGTCGAGGCGAGCGACCTCCAGCACGTCCTCGACGAGCGTGCGCATGGCCTTCGCCCGGTCCAGGACCAGTTCCGTCGGACGGCCCGGAGGCAGCAGCTCGGCGGCGGTCAGCAGGCCGGTCACCGGAGTGCGCAGCTCGTGCGCGATGTCGGCGGTGACCCGGCGCTCCGCCTCCAACCGCTGCTGCAACGCGTCCGCCATGGCGTCCACCGCCCGCGCGAGGTCGTCGGTCTCGTCCCGTACGACACCACCGATGGCGTCCCGCACCCGGACGTCCGACGCGCCGCCCGCCACCTGGTTCGCCGCGGCCGCCGCCTTGCGCAGCCGGCGCGAGAGCTGCCCGCCGATCAGCACGCCGAGCGCGCTGCCGCCGAGGACGACCGCGATGGAGCCGATCACCAGGGCCTGGTCGAGGTCGTTCAGGATGTCCGTGCTGCGGTCGGTGAACCCGGTGTGCAGGGACAGCACGTGCCCGTCCCTGACCGGTACGGCCGCCCAGATGTCCGGCGTGCCGCTCGGCCGCTCGGACACGAAGGTCGCCCGGCGCCCCTCCCGGACCTTCGCCCGCAGTTCCCGGGGCAGCTCCGGGTCGTCGATCTTGATGTTGGGGAAGTTCGGCCGGTCGGACAGCTCGTAGTTGCGCTGGGCGATCTGGACGCGCTCGTCGGCGAGATCGCGCGCGTTGTCCAGCATCGAGACCTGGGCCGCGTTGTGGACGACGAGGCTGAGCGCGATCGCCACCAGCGCGCCGACCAGCGCGATGGCCGCGCTCAGCTTCCACCGCAGGCCCGTCCGCAGGCCCAGACTGTCGACGACGGCTGTTCCCGGGCGCCGAATGTTCCCCCGCATACCCCTGATATCCCTGCTCAGGGCTTCAGCTTGTAGCCGAAGCCGCGGACCGTCTCGATCCGGTCCTGACCGATCTTCGTCCGCAGCCGCTGCACATGGACATCGACCACGCGCGTGTCCCCACCCCACCCGTAGTCCCACACCCGCTCCAGAAGCTTGTCGCGGGAGAGCACGGTGCCCGGCGCGGAGGAGAACTCCAGGAGCAGCCGCATCTCGGTCGGCGTCAGCGCCACCGGCTGTCCGGCCCGGCGCACCTCCATGCCGTCGGTGTCGACCTCCAGTTCACCGAAGGCCAGCAGCCCGCCGCCGGCCGCCGGGGCCGCCGAGTCGTCCGTACGGTCGCCGCCGCTCGCGTGCCCGAAGCGGCGCAGCACCGCGCGGATCCGCGCGACCAGGACCGCGCCGTCGAACGGCTTGGTCACGTAGTCGTCGGCGCCCGCCTCCAGGCCCAGCACGACGTCGATCGAGTCGGCGCGCGCCGACAGCATGATCACCGGCACGGTCGACTCGTCCCGGATCCGACGGCACAGGCTCACCCCGTCCAGCCCAGGGACCATGACGTCCAGCAGGGCGATGTCGGGGCGGTCGGCGCGGAACGCCTCCAGCCCCGACAGCCCGTCGGGCATGGCGGTGACCGCGAAACCGTCCCGCTCCAGGGCGAGCTGGGTGGCCTCGCGGATGACGTCGTCGTCCTCGACGAACAGAACGTGGGTCTGGTCTGCCATCCCGCTGCTCTCTGCTCTCTGCTCTCAGTCCTCGTGTCGTGCCGTCACCGATTGATCGGCGCGGAGGACCCGATCGGTTCACGGAGTCCTGGATCCGTGTCCTGGATCCGCTCGCCCGGTCAGCTGTCCGGCACGGGTGTCGGTCCGTCCCCGGCCGTTCTGCCGTAGTCGTTCTGCATGCTGTACGCCTGGGTGAATCGGCTCCCGCTCCAGCGGTAGGTGACCACGGTCTCGCCGGACGGCGCCGAGACAGGGTCCCCCTTCTCATACACCTGTTTGGTCACCACCAGGTCGCCGCGGTCGATCTCCGCGTAGACCGGCGGCTCCTCGGCCTGGAAGACGCTCCGGTACGAACCGCCCTGCTCGCGATACACATACGAACCGATCCCGACGGCGTCCCCGCAGGTCAGCACGTTGACGACGACGTCGTCCGCCGAGCCTCCGGTCAGATCCCCGTAGGACACGTCGACCGGGTACGCGTCGGCCACGCACGGCTTCAGCTCGCGCTTGACCTCGGCGGAGACCCGCGGATCGGTCTTCACGAGCCGGACCGCGTCCACGCGCGCGGCGACCCGGGCGGGCTGGGAGGAGGGCGAGGCGGCGGCGCCCGCCACCGACTCGGCGTGCGCCGGCCCCTCGTCGCGGGCGCCGGTGCCGCCGGCCCCGCAGGCGGACACGAAAAGGGCGACGGCGGCGAGCACGGCCACTGCCGTGATCGCCGCCTGGTAGATCCCCCGGGCGGGTGTGGGCTCTGACGGGCGTGGGTCCGCGCCGGCCGGATCCCCGCCCGCGTGCCCGATGCCGCCGGCCCTGGTGCCTAGGCCGCGCAACGCTCCCGCTCCTCACGCTCCGGCGCGCGTGCGCCGAGCTCGTCGTTGTCCCTGCTCTCCAGCTCCTCGCGGAGCCGGGCGAGTGCCCGGTGCAGCGTGCTCTTGACCGTTCCGGCCGACATGCCGAGGGCGGCGGCCGTCTCCTCCGTGGACATCTGCTCCCAGTGTCGCAGCACGACGACGCTGCGCTGCTTGGGGGCGAGAACCTTCATGACGTCCATCAGCAGGGCGCGGTCCGCGTGCTGCTCGGTGGAGTCGTCGACCGAGGCGTCCGGCAGCTGCTCGGTCGGCACCTCCTCCAGCTTCCGCGCCCGCCACCACTCCGTCCTGGTGTTGATCATCACCCGGCGCAGGTAGGCGTCCGCGAGCCGCTTGTCCGCTATGCCGTCCCAGCGGCCGTACGTCCGCACGAGGGCCGTCTGGAGCAGGTCCTGGGCGTCGATCGGGTCCGGGACCAGCCGACGCGCGCTGCGCAGCAGCGCCTCCTGCCGGGTGCGGACGTACTCCTCGAACTCGAGCACCTCGCCCTGCGCCATGTCGACCGCCTCCTGATCCCCGTTTCCGCCGGCCTGTTCCGCCGGCGGTCCGCCTCCGTCGTCCCCGGTCCACCGGGTACGCGAATGAAGCTACGGAGCTGTTGTCACGGGGCTGTCCGAGACAGCGCGCGGCTGGCACTCGGCTGTCCGTCGGTTGTGTAACAGAAGGAGCAGCGGACGCAGGCGCTGTACCGACAGGTGGCGGTATGGGGGTTATGGCGTCAGGTTCTTGTCAACGGCAGTCGATACGAACCACCCGGGAGGGGTTCCACCAGACCGTCGGCGACCAGACCGTCCAGCGCGCGGGCGCGCTGCACCGGCTCGTGCCACACCTGGTCCAGGGCCGCCTGCGGGACGGGCCCGTGGGCCTCCCGCAGCACGGCCAGCAGCTTGCCGCGGACCTGGCGGTCCGTACCGGCGTACGTCTGCCCCCGGCGCGGCGGACCGTCGTGCTCCGGCTTGCCCGCGAGCCGCCAGGCGCACTGCGCCGCGATCGGACAGCGGTGGCACGTCTCGTTCTTGGCCGTGCACACCAGCGCGCCGAGCTCCATGGACGCGGCGGCCCAACGGGCGGCGGTCCGCTCGTCCTCGGGCAGCAGGGCGCGGGCCAGCTTGCGCTCGGCGGCGGTGGTGGCGTTCGGCGGGTACTGCGTCCCGGTCACGGCCCGGGCGAAGACCCGGCGGACGTTGGTGTCCAGCACCGGGTGCCGCTGTCCGTACGCGAAGGAGGCGACGGCCGCGGCCGTGTACTCGCCGATGCCGGGCAGCGCGAGCAGCTGGGCGTGGTCGGTCGGTACGTCACCGCCGTGCCGTTCCGTTATGGCGACCGCCGCTCCGTGCAGGCGCAGGGCGCGGCGCGGGTAGCCGAGCCGGCCCCAGGCGCGGACGGCCTCGCCGGGAGCGTCCCCGGCCAGGTCGGCCGGGCGCGGCCAGCGGGCGAGCCACTGCTCGTAGACGGGCAGGACGCGGTTCACCGGTGTCTGTTGCAGCATGAACTCACTGACCATCACCCCCCACGGGCCGGCTTCGCTCCGCCGCCACGGCAGATCGCGGGCGTGTTCGTCGAACCAGTCGATGACAGGGGCGTGGAGCGGCTCGCCGAGGGTGTCGCCGGCAACGCCGTTCACAGGGTGCGGGGACTTCGTGGACACAGTCATGGCCTTCCGATCCTGCCATGCGGAAGGGCGCGCCCGTGTGTTCCCGCGGGCGCGCGGCCCGGTGGCTGGTCCTCCCGGAGCCCTTGCCGGGTCCGTCCTCCCGGTGCCGCGTCCCATTCCGGGCGGCGGGACGTCCGAGGTGGTTCCGCGGCCTGGACGCCGGACCCGGTACTCCGTTCCGCGCAGTCCTGCACCGGACTCGTGCACCGGACTCGTGCACCGAAAGCGTCCAGCGGTCACACCGGCCGCCGTCGGGGCCGCGCCAGAGGACGGGGTGCTGCCGCCGGCCCTTCGCCGACTGCGGCACACCTGACGATCGACAGCAGTGCCACCCGGGCCGTCGCTTGTAGCGTCGGCCGGATGGAACGTCCTCAGAGGTGGAGCGTCTGGCTGCTGTGGGTCGTCCTCGCGCTGCCCGCGCTCACGGCGGACGCCATCGGACTGAACGAGCCGCGTCCCGCCTGGCAGCAGGCCGTCGGGGTGGGCGTGCTCGCGGTGGCGGTCGCGTCCAACCGGCGGTACCCGCTCCTGGGCTTCGGACTGACCGCCGTCCTGGGTCTGCTCACCGCCCCCGCCCTGTTCTCCGTCTCCTACGGGATCGCGCTCGGTGTCCTCGCCCTGCTGCTCGGGCTGCGGGCGGCCCGGGTACTGCCCGCGGTGCTGCTCCTCGTCGCGGTCGGCTGCGCCGGGACCGTGAAGATCGCACTCGTCGGGGTCGACCCGGCACCGGAATGGGTCGTCCTGACGAGCACGCTGCTGTTCGTCTGCGTCTTCCCCTGGCTCGGTGGCCGGCACTGGCGCCAGAGCCGCGAGCTGGCGGTGGCCGGCTGGGCGCGGGCCGCCCGGCTGGAGGACGAGCAGCGCACCGCGGAGGAACGGGCGCGGCTGCGCGAACGGTCCAGGATCGCCCAGGACATGCACGACTCCCTGGGCCACGAGCTGAGCCTGATCGCCCTGCGCGCGGGTGCCCTCCAGGTCGCCCCCGACCTGCCGGACCAGCACCGGGCCGCCGTGGCCGACCTGCGCGCGGCCGCCGCCGACGCCACGGACCGGCTGCACCGCATCATCGGCGTCCTGCGCGAGGACGACGACCCGGTGCCGCTGACCCCGGCGGGCGAGAGCATCGGGCAGCTCGTAGCCCACGCCGCCGAGTCGGGCCTGCCGGTGCGCTGGGAACCGGCGGACTCCGCCACCGCCGTACAGCGCGGCGGGGTCGCCGAGGCGGTCCTGCACCGGGTGGTGCGCGAGGCCCTGACCAACGTGGCCCGGCACGCCCCCGGCGCTCCGGTGACCGTCACGGCGACGGAGGAGCCGGGCGGCGTGACGGTCACCGTCACCAACGGCCGCTCCACGCAGGCGAGTTCCCCGTCCTCCGGCGGCTCCGGCCTGGTCGGCCTGCGCGCCGCCGTCACCGCGAACGGCGGCGCCTTCGAGGCGGGCCCGCACGGAGACGGGTTCCGGGTCCGTGCGTACGTCCCCGACCAGCCGACTGCGGCGGCACTCCCGGTCACCGCCCCTTCCGCTTCCCCGGCTCCTCCAGCGGGCTCAGCTCCTCCGGTCCAGGAGGCTGCGACCCCTGCTTCGGTCCACTCGGTCCACTCGGCTCACAGGCACCCGGCCCGCCTGGCCCCGGCTGCCCACTTGGCTGACTCGGCTGCCCCGCACCCCCACCCTCACCCGGCTCGTCCGGCCTCAGCCGCCCACTCGGCCTCCTTCACCCTCGCCCGTCGCCGTGTCGCCGTCGCGGCCGGGGCCGGGGCCTGTGCGGGAGTCGCCCTGATCGGCGGGGCCTTCGGCTGGTACGCGTACACGGAGACCCACTCGGTCCTCGATCCCACCGCGTACACGAAGCTGCGCCTGGGCGACTCGGCCGACGAGATCACGCCCTTGCTGCCGGACCGCACGGTCCGTGACCCACCCGTGGAACGGGCGCCCGCGCCACCCCGGGGCGCCGTCTGCCGTTACTACCGAGCGAGCGGTGAACTCCTCGTCTCCGTCGATCACTTCCGACTGTGCTTCGACGGCGAGGGCCGGCTCACCGCCAAGGACGTGATCCCCGGGGCAGACCGGTCCCGGGACGAGCAGGAGGAGTTCCTACGGTGATCCGCGTACTGCTGGCCGACGACGAGGCGATGGTCCGCGCGGGTGTGCGGGCCATCCTGGGGAGCAGCGGCGAGACGGAGGTGGTCGCCGAGGCGGGCGACGGCCGCGAGGCGGTGGAACTGGCCCGCGCCCACCGCCCGGACGTCGCCCTGCTCGACATCCGCATGCCCCGCCTGGACGGCCTCGCCGCGGCGGAGGAGATCGTGCGGGTGGTCCCCGGCACGGCCGTCGCGATGCTCACGACCTTCTCCGAACAGGCTTATGTGGCCCGCGCACTCGGCGGCGGTGCCATCGGCTTCCTGCTCAAGTCCGGTGACCCGTACGAACTGATCGCGGGCGTCCGCGCGGTGGCCGGCGGCGGCGCCTTCCTGTCGCCGAAGGTCGCCCGGTACGTCATCGAAGGCCTCGGAGGCAGCGCCGGCCGACTGGGGCGCGAGGCCGCCGCCCGTGCCCGCGTGCAGGAACTCAGCCCGCGCGAGCGGGAGGTGCTGGGCCTCGTGGGCGCGGGCCTGTCCAACCCGGAGATCGCAGCCCGGCTGCACCTCGTGGAGGGCACGGTGAAGGCGTACGTGAGCGCGGTCCTCGACCGGCTGGGGGTACGCAACCGGGTCCAGGCGGCGATCGTGGCGTACGAGGCGGGGTTGATGGAGTCATGAGGCGTCCGCGTGGAGCCGTGGGTGTGGGTACCTGAGCCGTGGGTGTCGGTACTGGAGCCCCCGGGTGCGACGGAGTCGGGGCCCGGACCGGAGGCGTGCGGTTCAGTGGTTCCGGGCCGGGTGCCGGTGCTGCGCGTACGACGGGACGCGGGCGGGTCCCGGGCCGGTGAACCATCGTGCGGCGGGCGCAGAGGAGGTGCGTATCGCCTCGGTCAGCCGTATCGCCGGGCCTGTGCACAGGCGTATGACGACGACCGCGCAGACCGCTCCGAGGGCGAGTCCCGCCGCCACGTCGTGCGGGTAGTGCACGCCGACGAAGACCCGGGAGAAGGCCAGGAGGAGGGCCAGCGGGGCCGTCAGCCAGAGGAGCGCGCGCCGGACCAGGACCAGCGCGACGGCGGAGGCGCCGGCGATGGTGGCGTGGTTGCTGGGGAAGGACCAGTCACCGTGCGGCGGGCAGGTGACGAGGGACGGTGTCGCGTCGATGACCGCCCGGCACGGACGTTCCTCGGTGAAGCCGGACTTGAGCGCCTCACTGCAGACATATGCCACGGCCGTGGCCAAAGGTGCGAGGACCGCTCTCGCGTAGGCCTGGGAGGTGTGGTGCCGGGCCCGCCACCAGATCGCCGCGAACAGGGCGACGAAGAACAGGATGCCGGCCTCCGTCCCGGTCTCGGCGGCCTGTTGTAGCCACGCCGGGGTGTCCTGCGCGATGGCGGTGATGTCGCGGTACAGCTCTGCGTCCTCGAAGTTCATGGTCACAGACAGTAATTGTCCTGGCTGTCTCGTCACAGCTTGCGATCGCCGGGTGGTGCACCTGACGAAAGACAGGGGTCGGAGCGGCCGGCTCCGGAATGATGATCCGGAAAAGTTGTGAGCGTCGGCGGCGGGTGGCGCCGGTGAAGGCCTCGATCTCTCGTACAGTTTGCGCCGTGGGATCTCTGCGCAATCCGGTCGGGCCGCTTCCCTCCTCCATCTACTGGCGACGGAGGGTCGTACTGCTGTCTGTGAGCGCCCTGTTGGCGCTCCTGATCGCCTGGATCGTCACCTCGGGCGGCGGAGGCGGCAACAACGGCGCCGACGGGTCCAACGACAAGAATCCCTCGGCCCCGACGATCACGCCGGGGCCGTCCGGTTCCGGGCCCGCGATCAGTCAGGCGCCGGGCGGACGGGACGAGTCGAGCGGCGAGGAATCAAGCGGCACGGGATCCGGCGACGGATCAGGTGAGGGCTCCCAGGACGGATCCGGTGCGGGCGACGGATCCGGGTCCGGTTCGGCCGGATCGAGCGGATCGGGCGGCGGGACGGCCGGTGGTGGCTCGGGCGACGGTGTCGGTACCGGTGACACCCTTCCCGCGGGTTCCGCGCTTCCCAACTGCACTGCGGGCGCCGTGAAGTTGACCGTGCGCAGCCTCCACAACGCGTACAGCCCCGGTGACACACCCGCCCTGCTGCTCACCGCGACGAACTCCTCCGGCGGCGACTGCAAGGTCGATCTCGGGCCGAAGAACGCGGTACTGACGATCACTCAGGCGGGCGGCGAGGACGACTACTGGTCCTCCGCGGACTGCCCCAAGGGCTCCGCCGACCTGGTGTTCCGGGTACCGGCCGACAGCAGCATCACGTACACCGTGAAGTGGGACCGCAAGCCCAGCGCTCCCCAGTGCGCGACGCCCCCCGCGGGGTCGGCCGGGGCGGGCACGTACCTGGTGGAGGCGAAGACGCCGGGGTTCGGGACGGTACAGACGTCGTTCGTCCTGAAGGCCGACTAGTGCCGCGGCAGGCAACGTTTGCCCGTCAAGGAGCGGCGTCCGGTGCGGCGAGAGGGCGTGCCGGGCGTCGCGACGGGGCGAACGTTGCCTGCCACGGCACTAGCTTCCAGGCCGAGCGACGGACCGGAAGGGACTCTCCAGGACAGGACGCCCGGGACCGGGCCGTCCGGGACGGCAGGCCGGAGGCAGCGCCCGCCCGCCCGGCACGCCTCGACCGGAGCAGTCCAGAGCGGCCGACCGGACGTGGCACTCGGGACAGCCGACCCCGCCCGGAGAGCTCCGGAGCGGCGCGCCCGGCCGGCACGCTGCGGATCGGCAGACCCGGACGGGGCGCCCGGAACGGCGGCCCGGTCATAACGCTCCGGTGCGGCAGCCCAGTCGTGACACTTAGGAGCGGCAGGCTGAGATGTGACGCTCCAGGGCGGCAGCCCAGTCATAACGCTCGGAGCGGCAGGCTCAGACGTAACGCTCCAAGATCGACGACTCCGCCAGCCGCGAGAGCCCCTCCCGCACGCTGCGCGCCCGTGCCTCGCCGACACCGTCCACCGTCTGCAGGTCGTCCACGCTCGCCGCCAGGAGCTTCTGCAGGCCCCCGAAGTGCTCCACCAGCCGGTCGATGATCGCGCCCGGCAGCCTCGGCACCTTCGCCAGCAGCCGGAATCCCCGAGGGGACACCGCCGAGTCGAGCGCCTCAGGTGATCCGGTGTAGCCCAAGGCTTTGGCCACCGTCGGCATTTCCAGGAGCTCGGCATGGGTGAGCGCGTTGAGCTCGTACAGCGCCTCGTCGACCGTGCGGGAGCGCTTGGCGGTGGGCTCGGGAACGTAGTCCCGGACCACCAGCTCGCGCTCGGGCTCGACGCCGGCGATCAACTCGTCCAGCTGGAGCGCCAGGAGCCGCCCGTCCGTGCCCAGCTCGACCACGTACTCGGCGATCTCCGTGGCGATCCGGCGGACCATCTCCAGGCGCTGGGCCACGGCGGAGACGTCCCGGACGGTCACCAGGTCCTCGATCTCCAGTGCGGACAGGGTGCCCGCGACCTCGTCGAGACGGAGCTTGTAACGCTCCAGGGTCGCCAGCGCCTGGTTGGCGCGGGACAGGATCGCGGCGGAGTCCTCCAGGACGCGGCGCTGGCCGTCCACGTACAGGGCGATCAGCCGCATCGACTGGGAGACCGAGACCACCGGGAAGCCGACCTGCTTGCTCACCCGGTCCGCGGTGCGGTGCCGTGTGCCGGTCTCCTCGGTGGGGATCGTCGGGTCCGGCAGGAGTTGGACGCCGGCCCGCAGGATCTTCGACAGGTCCGCGGACAGCACGATGCCGCCGTCCAGCTTGCACAGCTCCCGCAGACGGGTCGCCGTGAACTCGACATCCAGGACGAAACCGCCCGTACACATCGATTCGACGGTCTTGTCGGAGCCGAGCACGATGAGGCCGCCGGTGTTGCCGCGCAGGACCCGTTCGAGGCCGTCGCGAAGGGCCGTGCCGGGTGCCACAGCGCTCAGTGAGGCGCGCATCAGGCCATCGGCACCGGAACTCCCGCCGGACTTTCCGGGAGCTGCTGCCCGGTCGTTGGCTGCCACTGCACTCCTCCGGTCGCAGGTTCTGGAACGCCCCCGTTTCGCACAAGCGGTTCGTACGGACGGGCGAGACCAGGGCAAAGTCTACCGGCGGTCCTCGCCGTCCCGTGGGGCCTCTCTGCGACGCGAGCGCGGAAGGACCCGGAGAGCGTCTCCTATGTCGGCGACTTCCAGGACCTTCATGCCGGGCGGGACCTTCCCCGGATCGCCCGGCACGAGTGCGTGCGTGAAGCCCAGCCGGTGCGCTTCGGAGAGCCGGCGCTGCACGCCCGTCACCCGTCTGACCTCGCCCGCGAGGCCCACCTCGCCGATCGCGACCAGGTTCTTCGGCAGCGGGGTGTCGCTCGCCGCGCTCGCCAGCGCCAGGGCGATGGCGAGGTCCGCGGCCGGTTCGGACAGCTTCACCCCGCCGACCGTCGCGGAGTAGATGTCCCTTTTGCCCAGGGCGCTGATCCGGCCGCGCTGTTCCAGGACGGCGAGCATCATCGAGACCCGGGAGGTCTCCAGGCCGGAGGTGGTGCGCCTGGGGGAGGGGATCTGCGAGTCCACGGTGAGCGCCTGGACCTCGGCGACCAGGGGGCGGCGGCCCTCCAGGGTGACGGTGAGGCAGGTGCCGGGCACCGGCTCGGCGCGCCGCGTCAGGAACAGGCCGCTGGGGTCGGCGAGGCCGACGATGCCCTCGTCGTGCAGCTCGAAGCAGCCCACCTCGTCCGTGGCGCCGTAGCGGTTCTTGACGCCTCGCACGAGCCTGAGGCGCGCGTGCCGGTCGCCCTCGAAGGACAGGACGACGTCCACCAGGTGTTCCAGCAGGCGCGGGCCCGCGATGGCACCGTCCTTGGTGACATGGCCCACCAGGAGCGTGGACATCGCGCGCTCCTTGGAGGCGCGGATCAGGGCGCCCGCCACCTCGCGGACCTGGGCCATGCCGCCCGGCGCGCCGTCGATCTCCGCGGAGGCCACCGTCTGCACGGAGTCGAGGATCAGCAGGGACGGCTTCACCGCGTCCAAGTGGCCGAGCACGGCGGCCAGGTCGGTCTCGGCGGCGAGATACAGGTGGTCGTCGATCGCGCCGATGCGGTCGGCGCGCAGCCGGACCTGGCTCGCCGACTCCTCGCCGGTGACGTAGAGCGTGCGGTGCTCGTCGCTCGCCGACTTGGCCGCCACGTCGAGGAGCAGGGTGGACTTGCCGACGCCGGGTTCGCCCGCGAGCAGGGCCACCGCGCCGGGGACCAGCCCGCCGCCGAGCACCCGGTCCAGCTCGGGCACGCCGGTGGAGCGGGCCGTCGCCTGCCGGCCGTCGACCTGGCCGATGGGCACGGCGGAGGTGGTGACGCGGCCCGGTGTCGTCGTACGCACGGCGGGCGCGCCGTACTCCTCGACCGTCCCCCAGGCCTGGCACTCGGGGCAACGGCCGAGCCACTTCGCCGTCTGCCAGCCGCACTCGGTGCAGCGGTAGGACGGACGCTCCTTCGCGGACTTCGTACGGGCAGCCATGCACGAACCGTAACCGGCACCACTGACACCCCGGAGGGCACCGGCCGGAAGCGCCTCCCGCGGCCCGGACCGCACCCGCCCGCTCAGGGTCCCGGCGCTCGGCCCGCAAACGGCCCCGCGCCCGGTCCACGCCCGGCCCGGGCCCCTGTCACCCGTGTGAATCGGCCACCCACGGCTCGAACAAGCCATGGAACGAATCGTTCCTGTCCCCGATTGAGGGATCGTTTCACCCGTACGGATTAAAAGTGCTCAAGGGGCAAGAAGGGGCGAACGCGCGCCCCCTACGGTCCACAGGTGATGAGCAGCAGTTCGGAGATCTCGACCCGCACCACCGGCGCACATCGGGCGCACCGGGAGGCGCGCGACCGCGCGGCGGCGCGCACTCTGGCGCAGCGACCTCTCGCACGCCACGAGCCGTACCTGGACGGCCTGTTCACCTACTGCCTGTCCGTGCTGTGTGACCACGACGCGGCGACCGCGGCCCTCGCGGACGTCCTCGCGCTCGCCGAGAAGCGCCGTGGCCCGGAGGCCGCCGGGGACCACAGGGCCTGGCTGTACGCGCTGTCCCGCTGGGCGTGTCTGCGCAAGCTGACCGAGGCCAAGCAGAAACGTCAGGCCACCCACGCGGCCGGCCGCACCGGCACCGCCTGGCGCCCGAGCGCGCGGCCCACCGCCCCGTCAGCCTCCGCGGGAACCGAGGAGACAGAGGAGGCCGCGGAGGCCGAGGAGGAGCGACGGCGTGAACTGGCCCTGCTCGCCTGGCCGGAGGCCGCCGGCACCACCCCGGAACAGCGTGAGGCGCTGGAACTCGCCGTGCGCCACCATCTCGCCGCCCACGAGGTCGCCGCCGTCCTCGGCATGGAGCCCGCCGCGGCCCGCGAACTGCTCGCCTCCGCCGCCTGTGAGGTCGAGCGCACCCGCGCCGCCCTCGCCGTCGTCGAGACCGGTGACTGCCCGAGCGTCGCCCGTCTCACCGGCGACAACCAGCTCGTGCTCAGCACCGCCCTGCGCCGCGAACTCGTCCGGCACGTCGACGACTGTCCTCGCTGTCGCCGTACCGCCGAGCGCGCGGTGCCCGGCCACTGGCCCGGTGTCGCCGTCGCCCCCGCCGAACTGTCCGTCCTCCCGGCGCCCCGCGCGGCCCTGCGCAGCGCGATGGCGAATCTCCCGCGCGCGCGGGGCACCGCGCCCCGCTTCGACCGGCGCGGCTTCCCGATGGACCCCAAGGACCGCGCCGCCCGCCGGGACCGCCTCCGCGCGCGGGCCGTCACCACGACCGTCGTCGCCACCGTCGTCGCGGCCCCCGTGCTCGCCCTGTGGGCCGCCTACCGGGGTACCCCGGTAGGCGAGGGCACCGACGGCCACTCCGCCAGCGCCAGCGAGGCACACGGCCCCGAGTCCCTGGACGGCGAGACGGCCACCGGCGGCTATGAGAACGCCGGCAACGCGAGCACCCGGCCCGGTGGCCGCTTCGCCCGGGGCGACGAACCCGACGTCTCCGTGGAGGTCATCAGCGCCGCCGGAGCCGGCCGGAAGGGTGCCGAGCGCCTGGAGGTGGCGGCCGGCAACAGCGGAGACACCACGCTGATCACCCTCACCGCGACCGGCTCCGCGCCCGTGTCCTGGTCCGCGACCACGGGAGCCGCCTGGCTCTACCTCAGCCAGTCCTCGGGAACCCTCGAACCGGGCGAATCGTTGACGATCAAGGTGTACGTCGACCATCTGCGCGAACCATCAGGGCACTGGAGCGCGCGCGTGGCGATCTCACCGGCCGGCGCCGTCGTCTCCATCGAGGGCTACGGCACCGCCCCCCGCCCCTCCGACCCCGGACCACCGGACCCGGGCCACCACGGACCCGGCTCCGGCCACGGCACCCCCACCGCCCCGCCCCCGCCCGACCCCGGCCCGGACCCGACGACCCCGCCCTCCTCCGACCCCACGCCCACCGACCAGCCCTCGTGGCCCGACCCGGCCCCCACGCCCACCGGCCCCGCCCCGTCCGACCCGGGGAGCTCGACACCACCGCCCGAGAGCGGCGATCCGAGCCCGTCCACGTCGTAGGGCGGCGTCGTCGCGGTCCGGTCGCAGCCCTCGTTCGTCGCAGGGCGGCGTCCGTCCAGTCCCGGTTCGCGTGCAGGACCTCGTCGCGTCCTAGCCGATGAGGGGATCCGCCGGATGCGGTGCCAGCAACGGCAGCTGTGCGGCCAGCCGCTCCTCGCACAGCTCGACCAGCCGGTCGTAGCCCGCCTTGCCCATCAGCTCGACCAGCTCCGGCCGATAGGAGACGTACACCGGATCGCCCGCGCCGTGCGCCGAGGTCGCCGACGTGCACCACCAGTGCAGGTCATGGCCGCCCGGACCCCAGCCGCGCCGGTCGTACTCACCGATCGACACCTGGAGCACCCGCGTGTCGTCGGGCCGGTCGATCCACTCGTACGTGCGCCGCACCGGCAGCTGCCAGCAGACGTCCGGCTTGGTCTCCAGCGGCTCGCGGCCCTCCCTCAGGGCGAGGATGTGCAGCGAGCAGCCCGCCCCGCCCGCGAAACCGGGCCGGTTCTGGAAGATGCACGAGCCCTGGAACGGGCGCGTCTGCCGGTCACCGTCCTCGTCCTGCGAGACCCAGCCGTGTGCCACGCCCTCGTCGTGGTGCTGCCAGACGTCGGGAGTGAGCCTGGCCACATGGCCGGCGACCCGCTTCTCGTCGTCCTCGTCGGAGAAGTGGGCACCCAAGGTGCAGCACCCGTCGTCCGCGCGGCCCGCCTGGATGCCCTGGCAGCCGCTGCCGAAGATGCAGTTCCAGCGCGAGGTCAGCCATGTCAGATCGCAGCGGAAGACCTGCTCGTCGTCCGCCGGATCGGGGAACTCCACCCACGCGCGCGCGAAGTCGAGGCCCTTCTCGTCGGCTTCCAGGGCCTGCCTCGACTTCTTCGGTGCTTTCGCCTGCGAAGAACCCTGGAGCATTTTGACCGTCTTGTCGTTCTTCGCCTTTTTCGTCTTTGGCACTCGTCCAGGGTAAGTCGCCCGAGGCAGCTCCAGGGACAGCAACGGAGGCGGTTCCCGGGGCAGCTCCCGGCCCGGCTGGCAGTAGCGTTCCGCCCATGAGACTCGGTGTCCTCGACGTGGGATCGAACACGGTGCATCTGCTGGTGGTGGACGCACACCCCGGCGCGTGCCCGCTGCCCGCGCACTCGCACAAGGCGGAGCTGCGCCTGGCCCAACTGCTCGACGACGCCGGGGCGATAGGCCCCGAGGGGGTCGACAAGCTCGTCGGGGTCATCCAGGAGGCCCTCCAGGCCGCCGAGGACAAGGGCGTCGAGGACCTGCTGCCGTTCGCGACCTCCGCCGTCCGGGAGGCCACCAACGCCGATGACGTCCTCGCGCGCGTGCAGGCCGAGACCGGCGTCGACCTCCAGGTCCTCGCCGGCGCCGAGGAGGCCCGGCTCACCTTCCTCGCCGCTCGCCGCTGGTTCGGCTGGTCTGCCGGAAAGCTGCTGGTCCTGGACATCGGCGGCGGTTCCCTGGAGGTCGCGTACGGCATGGACGAGGAACCGGACGCGGCGGTGTCGCTGCCGCTCGGCGCGGGCCGCCTCACCGCCGGCTGGCTCCCCGGCGACCCCCCGGATCCCGAGTCCGTACGGTCCCTGCGCCGCCATGTCCGGGCGCAGATCGCCCGCACGGTGGGCGAGTTCGCCCGCTTCGGCACCCCCGACCACGTGGTCGCCACGTCCAAGACCTTCAAGCAGCTCGCCCGCCTCGCCGGTGCCGCACGCTCCACCGAGGGCCTCTATGTCCAGCGCGAACTCAAGCGCGAGTCCCTGGAGGCCTGGGTCCCCCGGCTCGCCGGCATGACCACCGCCCAGCGCGCCGAACTCCCCGGCGTCTCCGAGGGCCGCGCCAATCAGCTCCTGGCCGGCGCCCTGGTGGCGGAGGGCGTGATGGACCTCTTCGGTGTGGAAAGCGTGGAGATATGCCCCTGGGCGCTGCGCGAGGGCGTGATCCTGCGGCGACTTGATCAGATGCGGTCGGTGTAGCGGGGAGGGGCGGGCGGGCGGCGGGTTCGCAGCGGGCCGGTGCAGGGGGCGCCGGTGCAGTGGGTGACGGGTTCGCATGCGGGTCGGTGCGGCGGTGCACGCGCCGACGCCCACGACGCGATGGTGTGCCGACGCCCATGACGCGATGGTGTGCCGACGTCCACGACGCGATGGTGTGCCCACGCCCACGACGCGATGGTGTGCCAAGGCGCACGGCGCAGTGGTGTGCCGGGGCGCACGGCGTCATACCGCGTAGGTGTGCGTAGTGGTGCGCCGAGGCGCACCGAGGGATGGAGCGGTCCGTGAGGGGCGCGAGGAACCGCGCGATCACCCCGTACCACCCGCACCCGCCGTGGCGAACACCACAACGGCGAAGAGGCACCCCGCACCCACCCGGCCGCACCCCGTAATCTGTCCCCCATGGCAGAGCCAGTCGTGCGCATCCCGGATGCGAAGGTCGCGCTGTCGACGGCCTCCGTCTACCCGGAGTCGACGGCGACGGCCTTCGAGATCGCCGCGCGCCTCGGATACGACGGCGTCGAGGTCATGGTGTGGACCGACCCCGTCAGCCAGGACATCGAGGCGCTGCGCAGACTCAGCGACTACCACGGCATCCCGATCCTCGCCGTGCACGCTCCCTGTCTGCTCATCACCCAGCGCGTGTGGTCCACCGACCCCTGGACCAAGCTCCAGCGGGCCCGGGCGGCCGCCGAGAAGCTCGGCGCGTCCACGGTCGTAGTGCACCCGCCGTTCCGCTGGCAGCGCCAGTACGCCCGCGACTTCGTCAGCGGAATCTGGCGCATGGCGAACGAGACGGACGTACGGTTCGCCGTCGAGAACATGTACCCCTGGCGCTACCGCGACCGCGAGATGCTCGCCTACGCGCCCGACTGGGACGTCACGAAGGACGACTACCGGCACTTCACGATCGATCTCAGCCACACCGCGACGGCCCGCTCGGACGCGCTCCAGATGGTCGACCGCATGGCGGACCGGCTCGGCCACGTCCACCTCGCCGACGGCAGGGGCTCGGCGAAGGACGAGCACCTGGTCCCCGGCCGCGGCACCCAGCCCTGCGCGGAACTGCTGGAGCGGCTCGCCCTCACCGGCTTCGACGGCCATGTCGTCATCGAGGTCAACACCCGCCGGGCCATGTCCGGCGCCGAACGCGAGGCCGACCTGGCCGAGGCACTGGCCTTCACCCGCCTGCACCTGGCCTCGGCGGCGCAGGTGCCCCGGCGATGAGGTACGGGAGTGGGGTCTCCCCGACGACGAGCCTGCGCGGGGCGGGCGACCCCCGCGGGGCAGGCGCCCTCCGTGGGACGGGCGACCCCCGCCGGGCAGGCGCCCCGGTGACCCGGTGCGGCCAGGGTCTCCCGCTCATGCCCCCGCCCGGCGAAGGTGCCCGGCCGTGAACGACGTCACCGCGCGGAAGCGGGGCCGCCCCCCGCGTACGGAATCGGCCGACACCCGGGACCGCATCCTGACCGCGGCCCGCGAGGAGTTCTCCGAGCGGGGCTACGACAAGGCGTCCGTGCGCGGCATCGCCAAGGCGGCCGGGGTGGACCCGGCGCTGGTGCACCACTACTTCGGCACGAAGGAACAGGTCTTCGAGGCGGCGATCACGGTCTCCTTCGCGCCCGCGCTGCACGCGCCGGACGCGGTCGCCGACGGTCCGATGGACACCGTCGGCGAGCGGCTGACCCGCTTCGTCCTCGGCATCTGGGAGAACCCGGCCACCCGTACGCCGCTGCTCGCGATCGTCCGCTCGGCGGTGAACAACGAGACCGCGGCCGCCGTCTTCCGCCGTCTGGTCGTCTCGCAGCTGCTGCGCCGGATCGCCGTCCAGCTGGACCTGCCGGACGCGGAGCTGCGCGCCGAGCTGGCGGCGGCGCAGCTGGTGGGGACCGCGATGCTCCGGTACGTGATCAAGGTGGAGCCGCTGGCCTCGGTGGACGTGGAGCAGATCATCGCGCGGGTGGCGCCGGTGGTGCAGGGGCACCTGACCGGCCCCTGACTGATCACCAGGGCCACCTTCGGCACGTCGCCGGCGAGCGGCCCGGCCTGGGACGGATTGAGACAGGTGTCCCGCATTGCGGACGATGTGTCCGCCACCTGGATGACCGGCGTACGCTCGATACCAGTCAGAAGTCTCTGATCGCAGTCTTGAGATCACTGGAGATCCGCCAGAGATCGCAGTCTTGAAGGAGCGAGCGACGATGCCCGAGCTGAGGTCCCGCACAGTCACCCACGGCCGCAACATGGCGGGCGCACGCGCCCTTATGCGCGCCTCCGGTGTACCCGGTGCGGACATCGGCCGCAAGCCGATCATCGCGGTCGCCAACAGCTTCACCGAGTTCGTGCCCGGCCACACCCATCTCCAGCCGGTCGGCCGCATCGTGAGCGAGGCCATCACCGCCGCCGGAGGCATCCCGCGCGAGTTCAACACGATCGCCGTCGACGACGGCATCGCGATGGGCCACGGCGGCATGCTGTACAGCCTCCCGTCCCGCGACCTGATCGCGGACTCGGTCGAGTACATGGTCGAGGCCCACTGCGCCGACGCCCTGGTCTGCATCTCCAACTGCGACAAGATCACCCCGGGCATGCTGAACGCGGCCCTGCGCCTGAACATCCCGACGGTCTTCGTCTCCGGCGGCCCGATGGAGTCCGGCCGGGCCACGCTCGTCGACGGCACGGTCCGCACGCTCGACCTGGTCGACGCGATCTCCGACGCCGTGAACGACAAGATCTCGGACGAGGACATCCTCCGCATCGAGGAGAACGCCTGTCCGACCTGCGGCAGCTGTTCCGGCATGTTCACCGCCAACTCGATGAACTGCCTGACCGAGGCCATCGGTCTCTCCCTCCCCGGCAACGGCTCGGTCCTCGCCACGCACACGGCCCGCAAGCGGCTGTACGTCGACGCCGCTCGCACGGTCATGGACATCACCCGGCGCTACTACGAGCAGGACGACGAGACGGTCCTGCCGCGCAACGTCGCCACCATCGCCGCCTTCGAGAACGCGATGGCCCTCGACATCGCGATGGGCGGATCGACCAACACGATCCTCCACCTGCTGGCCGCGGCCCAGGAGGCGGGCGTCCCGTTCGGCCTGGAGGAGATCAACGACGTCTCGCGCCGCGTGCCGTGCCTCGCCAAGGTCGCCCCGAACGTCGCGAAGAACCGCACGTACTACATGGAGGACGTGCACCGCGCCGGCGGCATCCCCGCGCTCCTCGGCGAGCTGCACCGCGCCGGTCTGCTGAACGAGGACGTGCACTCCGTCCACAGCCCGTCCCTCGCGGACTGGCTCAAGACGTGGGACGTCCGCGGCGGCTCCCCGTCCCCGGAGGCGCTGGAGCTGTGGCACGCGGCCCCGGGCTGCGTGCGCTCGGCGGAGGCCTTCTCCCAGTCCGAGCGCTGGGAGGCCCTGGACGACGACGCCGAGGGCGGCTGTATCCGCAGCGCCGAGCACGCGTACTCCAAGGACGGCGGCCTGGCCGTCCTCAAGGGCAACCTCGCGGTCGACGGCTGCGTCGTGAAGACGGCCGGCGTCGACGAGTCGATCTGGACCTTCGAGGGCCCGGCGGTCGTCTGCGAGTCGCAGGAGGAGGCCGTCGAGAAGATCCTGAACAAGCAGGTCACGCACGGCGATGTCGTCGTCATCCGCTACGAGGGCCCCAAGGGCGGCCCCGGCATGCAGGAGATGCTCTACCCGACGTCCTTCCTCAAGGGCCGCGGGCTCGGCAAGACCTGCGCCCTGATCACGGACGGCCGCTTCTCCGGCGGCACGTCGGGCCTGTCCATCGGCCACGCGTCTCCCGAGGCGGCCTCCGGCGGCACCATCGCGCTGGTCGAGGACGGCGACCGCATCCGCATCGACATCCCCCACCGCACCATCGAGCTGCTCGTGGACGAGGCCGAACTCGCCCGCCGCGAGCAGGCCCTGAACGGCGTCTACGCCCCGAAGAACCGCGAACGCAAGGTGTCGGCGGCACTGCGCGCCTACGCGGCGATGGCCACCAGCGCGGACAAGGGCGCGGTCCGCGACGTGAGCATGCTGGGCTGAGGCCGGAGGCCACCGAAGGTCCGGCGCGAGCGGGCCGACGCCTGTCGCGTCCCCGGCCGAGGCGTACGAAGGGGCCGTCTCTCGGAGGCGGCCCCTTCCTCCGCTTCCTCCGCCACCGTCCTGCCGGCCCCCGGGGCCTACCAGGCCGACGGATCACGTCCGTCCACGGCGAAGACGGTGCCGTCGGGGGCGCCGGCGTAGACATGACGGCCGACGATGACGGGCTCGGGCAAGTGAGCTGCGACCGCGTCAGCGTTCGTGCCGAGCCGCGGAGGTGTCTGCCCGAGGAGCTTGCCGTCACGGGCGTCCACGGCGAGCAGTCGCCCGTCAGGGGCCGCGACGTACACGTGGCGGCCGTCGGTGACCGGAGCGGAGCTCCGGGACACGGCTGTCTCCAGGGCCCAGCGCTGCTTCTGGGCGGCCATGTCGACGGCCACCAGCGAGCCCCCCGTACCCGTCAGGTAGACGACGTCTCCGTACACGGTGACGTGGGCCTGCTCGACGGAAACGGGCAGCCGCACCCGCCGGGACGCCCCGCTGCCCGGGGTGTAACGGATCACGGCGTCAGCGCTCCCGTACACCTCGTCGACCGAAGTGAGGAACACCGACCCGCCCGCCGCGCCGACGGGCTCCAGCTCTCCTGGCAGCCGCGCGTCCCACCGCACGTCGCCCGTGCCCGGATCCACGGCGGTGACCCGCGTACTCGGCCCGCCCGCCGACCCGCTCGTCGAGACGCTCGTCGTGTACGCCAGGGTGTCTCCGGCGAACGAGGCGAAGTAGGGCACCTTGTGGCCCGGTATCCGGCGGCTCCACTTCGTGTCGCCCGAAGCGCCGTCCACTCCGGTGACCGTGCCGTCGGCACCGGTGAACAACAGCATGTCGCTGGTGGTCTCCAGCCCCGTGTACGCGGGCACGCGCTGCCGCCAACGCGGGTTGCCCGAGGCCGGGTCGAGCGCCTCCAGGCGTCGGCCTCGATCCACCGAAGGCTGGACCAGACCGCCCGTCAGAGCCGGCGGTCCGGCCCCGCGCGTCGCGGCGACGGAGCGCCGCCACACCACCTGACCGTCGGACGGATCCAGGGCGAAGACCAGCCCGGCCTGGGCACAGACCAACGTGCCCGCACCGTACGAACACCGCGGAGTGCCCTGCGCGGACGTCGGTGTCGCCGCCCACGCGCTGAACCCGGTCGGCGTCGTCCGTGGCGTACTGCTCTTCGGTACCGCCGCCTCCCCGGTGAACAGCTGCACCGCGAGCAACGCGACGACCGAGACCAGACCGAGGGCGCCGGCCCCGAGCACCGCCCTCCTGCGCGAGCGTGCCCTCGGGCGCTGTTCAGGCTTCTCGGTCCGTTCGGGCTCATCCGTGCGGGACTTCGACGGGGCCGTGTCGTCCGTCCGCTGCTCCGGTATGAACACCTGCGTGTCGTACGAGGCCGCCACCGACCGCAGCTCCCGCATCAACTCGTCCGGCGTGGGCCGCTCCTCCGGCTCCTTGGCCAGACACCGCAGCACCAGCGGAGCGAGATTCTCCGGTACGCCGGTCAGGTCCGGCTCGTCGTGCACGACCTGATAGGCCACGACGTACGGACTGTCCGAGTCGAACGGCCCACGCCCCGTGGCCGCGTGGACCATCACGGACCCCAGCGCGAAGATGTCGGCGGCGGGACCCACTTCCCGCGGTCGCCGGAACTGTTCGGGCGCCATGAACGGCGGAGTCCCGATCAACTTCCCGGTCTCTGTCCGCAGTTCGCTGTCCTTCGGCCGAGAGATGCCGAAGTCGATGACCTTGGGCCCGTCCTCGGCGAGCAGGACGTTGCTCGGCTTCAGATCCCGGTGCACGACCCCGACCCGGTGGATGTCGCGCAGGGCCTCGGCCAGTCCGGCCATCAGGCGCCGCAACTGGGCAGGGGTCATGGCCCCGTTCCGCTTCACATGGTCGGACAGCGTCGGCCCGGGAATGAACAGGGTGGCCATCCAGGGCCGTTCGGCCTCCGAGTCGGCATCCACGACGGACGCCGTGAAGGCACCGCTGACCTTCCGCGCGGCAGCCACCTCCTGCCGGAACCGCCCTCTGAACTCGGGGTCCTTGGCGAACTGGGCGTGCACGACCTTCACCGCGAGCTTCATCCCCGAGGTGCTCCGCGCCAGGTGCACGACACCCATGCCCCCGGAGCCCAGAGATGACTCCAGGCGGTAGTGACCGGCGTATTCAGGAAGTTCCGCTTCCGCTCCCGCCCCAGTGTTGCGCTGTGGCGCCATGGAACCACCCCCGTGCTGTTCGTCCGCGCGCGCGACGCACGGAGCCTAGTCGATGAGGCGTACGGGACAGAGGCGGCTTGCTAGCCTCCGTGTGCGGGTTGCGCACATATGTTTCATGGCGTGATTCCGGGGAATCAACGGGACCCCATGGCAGTCATGGGGTGCAACGGGGGAGGTCTTTCATGTCGGTTGACCGTGTCGAAAAGTTGGAAGAGGCAGCGGGCGGTGGCGTGGCGGAAGCCGTGACCACGGCGGCCACGGCTGTGCGCTACTACTCGGTCGCACCGGGCGTCCGGCTCAATGTCCGCAGCGGCCCGGGTACCGGCTACACCGTCGTGCGTGTCCTGCCCGAGGGGGCGAGGGTGCCGATCTTCTGCCAGACACCCGGCACCACGGTGACGGGCCCGTACGGCACGTCGAACATCTGGGACAACATCGACGACGGCCAGTTCGTCTCGGACACCTACGTGAACACGGGCGCCGACGGCTACATCCGCCCCCGCTGCTCGTTCTGATCCCACCACCCCTACGCAGATCCCTCGCGCTCGCGGGCCTCAACGGAGCCCTGCTCATGGCCGGGGCGGCCACCGCCCAGGCCCGCGGTCGTGCGCTACTACCCGGTCGCGGACGGCGTCCGCCTCAACGTCCGCAGCGACCCGGCACCACCTACGGCGTCCGCCTCAACGTCCGCAGCGACCCGGCACCACCTACGGCGTCCGCCTCAACGTCCGCAGCGGCCCGGCCCCACCTACGGCGTCCGCCTCAACGTCCGCAGCGGCCCGGCCCCACCTACGGCGTCCGCCTCAACGTCCGCAGCGGCCCGGCCCCACCTACGGCGTCCGCCTCAACGTCCGCAGCGACCCGGCACCACCTACGGCGTCCGCCTCAACGTCCGCAGCGACCCGGCACCACCTACGGCGTCGTCCGCGTCCTGCCGGTGGGCGCCCAGGTTCCGATCTGGTGCCAGACACCGGGCCAGACCGTCACCGGCCCGTACGGCACGTCGACATCCGGGACGACATCGGCAGCGGCGAGTACGTCTCGGACACCTACGTGAACACCGGCGCCGACGGCTACGTCACCTCCCGCTGCGCCTGATGTCCGTCTGAACGGAGCCCCGCGGGCCCGTCGGAGCCCGAGGCCCGCGGGCCCGTCGGAGCCCGAGACCCGCAGGCCCGTCGGAGCCCGCGGGCCACCCCGGAGCCATAATCGACGCGTGAGCGACGAAACCGGCACCCAGGCAACCCCCGCGGGCCCCACCACCCCCCGCCCCGAGCCCCTCCGCCTCTTCGGCACCACCTGGGTGCACCACGACAACGGCTACACCCCCCGCCGCATCGCGGCCTCCCTCGGCTCCCTGACCGCCGCGGCCGTCTCCTGCCTGGTCCTCCGCTTCGCTTACCAGGGCCTCCAGATCGCCGACACCGGCAGTTTCGTGAACGTCTTGGTCGTCGCGATGTTCGCCATCTGTAGCGCCCTCGCCTTCCGCCACACCTGGGACGGTTTCGGCGCCCGCCCCGACCCCGACCGCCAGGCCTCCCTCCGCGGCCTGCTGGCCGTCGGCTTCGTCGGCTCGCTCCTCGCCTACTTCTTCCGCTCCCTCATCGAGGCCCCCGGCGAGAAGCGCGCCCGCGAGGAGTACGAAGCGGCCCTCGCACACCACCAGAAGCGCACCTCCCGCCGCACCGGCAACCCGTCGAAGAAGCGCCGCCGCGGATAGGTCACCCCTCTCTCACCCAGAACTCACCGCGCCCCACACCGGCCCCCGCCACCATGGCCCTATGACGGCCTCCTCCCGCGCCACCCGCGCCCACTCCTTCAACGCCGCCGCGGCCCAGTACGCCGCCGGCCGCCCCTCCTACCCGCCCGGCCTCTTCGACGCGATCGAGAACCTCGCCGGCCGCTCCCTCAGCCGTGCCCGCGTCGCGGACATCGGTGCCGGCACCGGCATAGCGACCGCCCTCCTGCACGCCCGCGGCGCCGACGTGATCGCCGTCGAACCCGGCGACGGCATGGCGGCCCAGTTCCGCCGCGCCCACCCCGGCATCCCGATCATCAGGGGCGACGGCAACACCCTCCCCCTGACCACCGCCTCCGTCGACTTCGTCACCTACGCGCAGGCCTGGCACTGGACCGACCCCGCCCAGGCGCTTCCGGAGGCCCTGCGTGTACTGCGCCCGGGCGGCGCACTCGCCCTGTGGTGGAACACGGAGGCCCTCGACGTGCCATGGATCTCGGAGGCCGCCGACCGCGTCGGCCGCCACTTCGGCGTGAACATCTCCGCCGAGAAGCGCAACGTCAACGCCCGCGCCGTGGACCCCACCGGTGGCCTCGGCTTCGCCCGCCGCGAGGTCCGCTGGAGCCGACGCGTCCCGGTCGACACCCACCTCGCCAACCTCGGCAGCCACTCGATCTTCCTGGTGCACGGCCAGGAAGAGAGCGCCGCCTTCCTCGCCGAGGAACGCCGCCACCTGCTCGAGACCTTCCCGGACGGAATCGTCGAAGAGGTCTACGACGTCATCCTCCTCCTCGCCACCACCCCCTGACCCACACCCGTCCGCCACCCCGCGCAGCCCTCACCCCCTTCACCCACGTCACCACCCATCCACCGGCACGTTGTCCAGCGACGGCACCAGGTCCACGCCGACACCTGCCCTACGCGACACCTGCTCCACCCGCAACTCCTCCAGGTCGGCACCTGATCGTCGCCATCCACTGCTCGGCGCGCCCGCTGTTCGGCACCGCCATTTCCCCGGGGGGCGCCCCGCTTGGGACCAGGCAGGTCCTAGCTAGTGCCGTGGCAGGCAACGTTCGCCCCGTCGCGACGCCCGGCACGCCCTCTCGCCGCACCGGCCGAAAGCCCAAGTACATCCAGTACGAGGGCTTGCGGCCGACACGCCGAGAGCACGCACCGGACGCCGCTCCTTGACGGGCAAACGTTGCCTGCCGCGGCACTAGCCCCGCCCACCAGCCCGCCCAGGTTTGGCTGGCGCCCCCGCCCCCGGTTCACCACCCGAGCGGCCATGGCCCACACCCACGCCGCCAGCCCCTGGTCCCCGTCCCCGGCCCTCAGCTCGCAGCGCCCGGCCCCCGGTCACAGAGCAACGGCAACGCGAGACGCGTGGACCACCCGCTTGACGCCCCTCCATCCTCCGGAGCATTATTCATCGCATGATGAATTATGCCACCGACCCACCCGGCAACGGAACAACCCCGGTGGAAACCACCCCGGACACCTCCCCTCACACCGTCGACGCGCGCCCGGCCCCCGCCCCCGCCATCCGTGCCGAAGACCTCACCGTGGTCCGCGGCACCCGCACCGTCCTGCGCGGCCTCGACTTCAGCGTCCCGCGTGGTCAGATCACCGGGCTGCTCGGCCCTTCGGGATGCGGCAAGTCGACCTTGATGCGGGCGATCGTCGGCACCCAGGCCAAGGTGACCGGCACCCTCGACGTCCTCGGCAGCCCCGCCGGCCACCCCACCCTCCGCACCCGTATCGGCTACGTCACCCAAGCCCCCTCGGTCTACGACGACCTGACCGTCCGCCAGAACCTCGACTACTTCGCCGCGATCCTCGACCCGGGCCGCGCCGCCACGGACCGCCGCCACGAGAACGTCACCCGGGCCATCACCGACGTCGACCTGACCACCCACGCCGACGCGCTCGCCGGCAACCTCTCCGGCGGCCAGCGCAGCCGCGTCTCCCTGGCCGTCGCCCTCCTCGGCACCCCCGAACTCCTCGTCCTCGACGAACCGACCGTCGGCCTGGACCCGGTCCTCCGCCGCGACCTGTGGAACCTCTTCCACGACACCGCGGCACACCACCGCGCAACCCTGTTGATCTCCTCCCACGTCATGGACGAGGCCGAGCGCTGCCACCGCCTCCTCCTCATGCGCGAGGGCGAGATCCTCGCCGACGACACGCCGGACGCCCTGCGCACCCGCACCCACTCCGAGACGGTCGAGGCGGCCTTTCTGTACTTGGTCGACGAGGCCGTCGCGGCCGGCCGCACCAAGGAGAGCGCACGATGAACACCCGCACGCACCTCAGCGCGAACACGGACACCAGCACGTCGGACACGACGAGCACGCCCGCCCCGCCCCGCGCCCTGAGCTTCTCCCGCACCACCGCCACCGCGGCCCGCGTCCTGCGCCAGCTCCGTCACGACCCGCGCACCATCGCGATGATGATCCTGATTCCCTGCGTGATGCTCTTCCTGCTGCGTTACGTCTTCGACGGCAGCCAGCGCACCTTCGACGGCATCGGCGCCTCCCTCCTCGGGATCTTCCCCCTGATCACGATGTTCCTGGTCACCTCCATCGCCACCCTGCGCGAACGCACTTCCGGCACCCTCGAACGCCTCCTCGCCATGCCCCTCGGCAAGGGCGACCTCATCGCCGGCTACGCCCTCGCCTTCGGCACCCTGGCGATCATCCAGTCCGCCCTCGCCACCGGCCTGGCGCTCTGGTTCCTCGACCTGGACGTCACCGGCAGCCCCTGGCTCCTCCTTCTGGTGGCCCTGCTCGACGCCCTCCTCGGCACGGCCCTGGGCCTCTTCGTCTCGGCCTTCGCCGCCTCGGAGTTCCAGGCGGTCCAGTTCATGCCGACGGTGATCTTCCCCCAGCTCCTCCTCTGCGGTCTCTTCACCCCGCGCGACGCCATGCACCCGGTCCTGGAGACCCTCTCCGACGTCCTCCCCATGTCCTACGCGGTCGACGGCATGAACGAGGTCCTCACCCACACCGACATGACAGCGGACTTCGTACGGGACGCCCTGATCGTCGCCGGGTGCGCGCTCCTGGTGCTGGGCCTCGGCGCGGCCACTCTCCGCCGCCGCACGGCCTGACCCACCCCGGCGACGGACACCCGGCAGCCGACGTCCCGCCCACCGGACACCCGAGCCGCCCGCCCGCCCCCGGTGCGAGGATGAACCCGGACGACGCACCCCCGGAGGGCACCCCAGACATGACCCAGAAAGTCGCAGTCCTCGGCACCGGCAAGATCGGCGAAGCCCTGCTCAGCGGAATGATCCGCGCCGGCTGGGCCCCGGCCGACCTCCTGGTCACCGCCCGCCGCCCCGAGCGAGCCGAGGAACTCCGCACCCGCTACGGAGTCACCCCGGTCACCAACCCGGAAGCCGCCAAGACCGCCGACACCCTGATCCTCACCGTCAAACCGCAGGACATGGGCACCCTCCTCGACGAACTCGCCCCGCACGTCCCCGCCGAACGCCTGATCATCAGCGGCGCGGCCGGTATCCCCACCTCCTTCTTCGAGGGGCGCCTCGTAGCCGGCACCCCGGTCGTCCGTGTCATGACGAACACGCCCGCCCTGGTCGACGAGGCCATGTCCGTCATCTCCGCCGGCACCCACGCCACCGCCGACCACCTCGCCCACGCCGAGGAGATCTTCGGCGCCGTCGGCAAGACACTCCGCGTCCCCGAGTCCCAGCAGGACGCCTGCACCGCCCTCTCCGGCTCCGGCCCGGCGTACTTCTACTACCTGGTCGAAGCCATGACCGACGCCGGCATCCTCCTCGGCCTGCCCCGCGACAAGGCCCACGACCTGATCGTCCAGTCCGCGATCGGCGCCGCCACCATGCTCCGCGACAGCGGTGAGCACCCGGTCAAGCTCCGCGAGAACGTCACCTCCCCCGCGGGCACGACCATCAACGCCATCCGCGAACTCGAGAACCACGGCGTACGAGCCGCCCTCATCGCCGCCCTCGAAGCCGCCCGCGACCGCAGCCGAGAACTGGCCTCCGGCAACAACAGCTGACGACCCGCCGCCCCCTGCCCCGGGGGCGGCATGCCACCCGCCTACCGAACCGCGCTCACGGCGCTGTCGGACACCGCCGGCAGCAACCCGATCGCGCGATATGCGGCATCCACGGTCGGCCGCGCCATCGCCCGCGCCTTCTCCGCACCATCCCGCAGCACCCCCTCCACAAAGCCAGGATCCGCGCACAGCTCCCTGTGCCTGTCCTGCACGGGCCTCAGAACCTCGACCACCGCCTCGGCGGTGTCCTTCTTCAAAGAGCCGTACGACTCATATACACCGCCCAGCCGCGATGGGTTCCCACCCGTGCACGCCGCGAGGATCTCCAGCAGATTCGCCGGCCCCGGCCGCGCCTCCCGGTCATAGACGACATCCCGCCCGCTGTCGGTCACCGCCCGCATGACCTTCCTGCGCACCACGTCCGGCTCGTCGAGCAGATAGACGATCCCCGGCCCGGCGTCGTCGCTCTTCCCCATCTTCGACGTCGGCTCCTGCAGGTTCATCACCCGAGCCGCCACCTCCGGACGCGTCGCCCGAGGCACCACGAACGTGTGCCCGTACCGCTGGTTGAACCGCACCGCCAGATCCCGCACCAGCTCCACATGCTGCGTCTGATCGTCCCCGACCGGCACCTCATCGGTCCCGTACGCAAGGATGTCCGCCGCCATCAGCACGGGATACGTCAGCAGCGACAACCGCACACTCCCGCCCCGCTGTCGCTCCCGCGCGGCCTTCTCCCTGTACTGGATCATCCGTCGCATCTCGCCGTCCGTGGCCACGCACTCCAGCACGTACGACAGCCGCGCGTGCTCATCCACCTGGCTCTGCACGAAGACGGTGCACAGCTCCGGATCCAACCCCGTCGCCAGCAGCAGCGTCGCCGCCTGTCGGCTCAGCCGCCGTACCCGCGCCGGATCGTGGTCGACCGTCAGCGCGTGCAGATCGACGACGCAGAACAGCGCGTCGGCCCGGTGTTGATCGACGGCAGCCCACCGCCGCATGGCCCCCAGGTAGTTCCCCAGTGTCAGGTGCCCAGTCGGCTTGATCCCGCTGAATACCCGCGTCATCTCTCCCTCTCCTCCAGGTCGGCCCGCCGCCCTCACCGGCCGGCTGCCCCTCGGACTACTGGAGCGAGACACAGAAACGGCCGCCGAGGCGGCGGCCGTTGTCTGCATACGTGAGAACGGCTGCCGTCAGGCGGCCCACCACTGCTGGGTGCACGTACACGTCGTCATGCAGGTCAGGCTACGCCTCCGGGGCACGGTCGGCACCGCAGTTGACACACCCCGAGCCGGTACGTAATGTTCTCCGAGTTGTCCGACGTGAGCGCCGACCCCCGTCGGTCCCCGGACAGCCATCCCGCAAGGCCAACCAATACTCGACGACCAGTCGTTCTGCCGTCGTGTCATTGGCATGGGTATTAGCGGAATGAGGAATCCGTGTTCGAAAGGACGCAGCCCCCGATTAGCGTCGGGAGGCAGGAACCCGCTAAAGTCTCACTCGTCGGAACGGCCCAACAGCCGCGAAGACAACCCCCTCCGGCGGGGAATCGGGACCGAAAGGGTCTGATAGAGTCGGAGCCGCCGGAAAGGGAAACGCGGAAGCGGGAACCTGGAAAGCGCCGAGGAAATCGGATCGGAAAAGGATCTGATAGAGTCGGGAACGCAAGACCGAAGGGAAGCCCGGAGGAAAGCCCGAGAGGGTGAGTACAAAGGAAGCGTCCGTTCCTTGAGAACTCAACAGCGTGCCAAAAGTCAACGCCAGATATGTTGATACCCCGTCTCCGGCCGGTTTCGGTCGGGGCGTGGTTCCTTTGAAGAAAACACAGCGAGGACGCTGTGAACGGCCGGGCTTATTCCGCCTGGCTGTTCCGCTCTCGTGGTGTCATCCCGATTACGGGAGAACATTCACGGAGAGTTTGATCCTGGCTCAGGACGAACGCTGGCGGCGTGCTTAACACATGCAAGTCGAACGATGAACCACTTCGGTGGGGATTAGTGGCGAACGGGTGAGTAACACGTGGGCAATCTGCCCTTCACTCTGGGACAAGCCCTGGAAACGGGGTCTAATACCGGATAACACTTCCATTCTCCTGAATGGTGGTTAAAAGCTCCGGCGGTGAAGGATGAGCCCGCGGCCTATCAGCTTGTTGGTGAGGTAATGGCTCACCAAGGCGACGACGGGTAGCCGGCCTGAGAGGGCGACCGGCCACACTGGGACTGAGACACGGCCCAGACTCCTACGGGAGGCAGCAGTGGGGAATATTGCACAATGGGCGAAAGCCTGATGCAGCGACGCCGCGTGAGGGATGACGGCCTTCGGGTTGTAAACCTCTTTCAGCAGGGAAGAAGCGAAAGTGACGGTACCTGCAGAAGAAGCGCCGGCTAACTACGTGCCAGCAGCCGCGGTAATACGTAGGGCGCAAGCGTTGTCCGGAATTATTGGGCGTAAAGAGCTCGTAGGCGGCTTGTCACGTCGGGTGTGAAAGCCCGGGGCTTAACCCCGGGTCTGCATTCGATACGGGCAGGCTAGAGTGTGGTAGGGGAGATCGGAATTCCTGGTGTAGCGGTGAAATGCGCAGATATCAGGAGGAACACCGGTGGCGAAGGCGGATCTCTGGGCCATTACTGACGCTGAGGAGCGAAAGCGTGGGGAGCGAACAGGATTAGATACCCTGGTAGTCCACGCCGTAAACGGTGGGAACTAGGTGTTGGCGACATTCCACGTCGTCGGTGCCGCAGCTAACGCATTAAGTTCCCCGCCTGGGGAGTACGGCCGCAAGGCTAAAACTCAAAGGAATTGACGGGGGCCCGCACAAGCAGCGGAGCATGTGGCTTAATTCGACGCAACGCGAAGAACCTTACCAAGGCTTGACATACACCGGAAAGCATCAGAGATGGTGCCCCCCTTGTGGTCGGTGTACAGGTGGTGCATGGCTGTCGTCAGCTCGTGTCGTGAGATGTTGGGTTAAGTCCCGCAACGAGCGCAACCCTTGTTCTGTGTTGCCAGCATGCCCTTCGGGGTGATGGGGACTCACAGGAGACCGCCGGGGTCAACTCGGAGGAAGGTGGGGACGACGTCAAGTCATCATGCCCCTTATGTCTTGGGCTGCACACGTGCTACAATGGCCGGTACAATGAGCTGCGATACCGTGAGGTGGAGCGAATCTCAAAAAGCCGGTCTCAGTTCGGATTGGGGTCTGCAACTCGACCCCATGAAGTCGGAGTTGCTAGTAATCGCAGATCAGCATTGCTGCGGTGAATACGTTCCCGGGCCTTGTACACACCGCCCGTCACGTCACGAAAGTCGGTAACACCCGAAGCCGGTGGCCCAACCCCCTTGTGGGGAGGGAGCTGTCGAAGGTGGGACTGGCGATTGGGACGAAGTCGTAACAAGGTAGCCGTACCGGAAGGTGCGGCTGGATCACCTCCTTTCTAAGGAGCACTTCTTACCGATCCTTTCGGGGTGAGGTCAGAGGCCAGTACATCAGCGACTGTCTGATGCTGGTTGCTCAAGGGTGGAACGTTGACTATTCGGCACACTTGACCAGCTTCTCTTTCCAGTACTGCTTCGGCGTGGAACGGGAGAGGAGTGGTGAGTGGGCCGGGCGCGCTGTTGGGTGTCTGAGGGTACGGCCGTGAGGTCGCCTTCAGTGCCGGCCCCAGTGAACTCGGATCCGTGAGGATGCGGGGTGATGGGTGGCTGGTCGTTGTTTGAGAACTGCACAGTGGACGCGAGCATCTGTGGCCAAGTTTTTAAGGGCACACGGTGGATGCCTTGGTACCAGGAACCGATGAAGGACGTGGGAGGCCACGATAGGCCCCGGGGAGCCGTCAACCAGGCTTTGATCCGGGGGTGTCCGAATGGGGAAACCCGGCAGTCGTCATGGGCTGTCACCCTTGCCTGAACACATAGGGCAAGTGGAGGGAACGCGGGGAAGTGAAACATCTCAGTACCCGCAGGAAGAGAAAACAACCGTGATTCCGGGAGTAGTGGCGAGCGAAACCGGATGAGGCTAAACCGTATACGTGTGAGACCCGGCAGGGGTTGCGTATGCGGGGTTGTGGGATCTCTCTTTCACGGTCTGCCGGCCGTGGGACGAGTCAGAAACCGTATGGATAGGCGAAGGACATGCGAAAGGTCCGGCGTAGAGGGTAAGACCCCCGTAGTCGAAATCTGTACGGCTCGTTTGAGAGACACCCAAGTAGCACGGGGCCCGAGAAATCCCGTGTGAATCTGGCGGGACCACCCGCTAAGCCTAAATATTCCCTGGTGACCGATAGCGGATAGTACCGTGAGGGAATGGTGAAAAGTACCCCGGGAGGGGAGTGAAATAGTACCTGAAACCGTGTGCCTACAAGCCGTGGGAGCGTCGGAGTGAAGACTTGTCTTCACTCTCGTGACTGCGTGCCTTTTGAAGAATGAGCCTGCGAGTTTGCGGTGTGTTGCGAGGTTAACCCGTGTGGGGAAGCCGTAGCGAAAGCGAGTCCGAATAGGGCGGTTCAGTAGCGCGCTCAAGACCCGAAGCGGAGTGATCTAGCCATGGGCAGGTTGAAGCGGCTGTAAGAGGTCGTGGAGGACCGAACCCACCAGGGTTGAAAACCTGGGGGATGACCTGTGGTTAGGGGTGAAAGGCCAATCAAACTCCGTGATAGCTGGTTCTCCCCGAAATGCATTTAGGTGCAGCGTCGTGTGTTTCTTGCCGGAGGTAGAGCACTGGATAGGCGATGGGCCCTACCGGGTTACTGACCTTAGCCAAACTCCGAATGCCGGTAAGTGAGAGCGCGGCAGTGAGACTGTGGGGGATAAGCTCCATGGTCGAGAGGGAAACAGCCCAGAGCATCGACTAAGGCCCCTAAGCGTACGCTAAGTGGGAAAGGATGTGGAGTCGCACAGACAACCAGGAGGTTGGCTTAGAAGCAGCCACCCTTGAAAGAGTGCGTAATAGCTCACTGGTCTAGTGATTCCGCGCCGACAATGTAGCGGGGCTCAAGCGTACCGCCGAAGTCGTGTCATTGCAGCATATAGCCCCAACGGGCGTTGTGATGGGTAGGGGAGCGTCGTGTGCCGGGTGAAGCAGCCGCGGAAGCGAGTTGTGGACGGTTCACGAGTGAGAATGCAGGCATGAGTAGCGATACACACGTGGGAAACGTGTGCGCCGATTGACTAAGGGTTCCTGGGTCAAGCTGATCTGCCCAGGGTAAGTCGGGACCTAAGGCGAGGCCGACAGGCGTAGTCGATGGATAACCGGTTGATATTCCGGTACCCGCTGTGAAGCGTCAAACATTGAATCCAGTGATGCTAAGCCCGTGAAGCCGTTCCGGACCCTTCGGGGAATGGAAAGTGGTGGAGCCGGTGGCCCGAGCTGGTAGTAGGTGAGTGATGGGGTGACGCAGGAAGGTAGTCCATCCCGGGCGGTGGTTGTCCCGGGGTAAGGGTGTAGCCCGTCATCCAGGTAAATCCGGATGGCACGAGGGTGAGACCTGATGCCGAGCCGATTGTGGTGAAGTGGATGATCCTATGCTGTCGAGAAAAGCCTCTAGCGAGTTTCATGGCGGCCCGTACCCTAAACCGACTCAGGTGGTCAGGTAGAGAATACCGAGGCGTTCGGGTGAACTATGGTTAAGGAACTCGGCAAAATGCCCCCGTAACTTCGGGAGAAGGGGGGCCATGTTCGGTGATCCGATTTACTCGGTGAGCTGGGTGTGGCCGCAGAGACCAGCGAGAAGCGACTGTTTACTAAAAACACAGGTCCGTGCGAAGCCGTAAGGCGATGTATACGGACTGACGCCTGCCCGGTGCTGGAACGTTAAGGGGACCGGTTAGTCACTCTTCGGGGTGGCGAAGCTGAGAACTTAAGCGCCAGTAAACGGCGGTGGTAACTATAACCATCCTAAGGTAGCGAAATTCCTTGTCGGGTAAGTTCCGACCTGCACGAATGGCGTAACGACTTCTCGACTGTCTCAACCATAGGCCCGGTGAAATTGCACTACGAGTAAAGATGCTCGTTTCGCGCAGCAGGACGGAAAGACCCCGGGACCTTTACTACAGTTTGATATTGGTGTTCGGTTCGGCTTGTGTAGGATAGCTGGGAGACTGTGAAGCTTGGACGCCAGTTCAGGTGGAGTCGTCGTTGAAATACCAGTCTGGTCGTGCTGGATGTCTAACCTGGGTCCGTGATCCGGATCAGGGACAGTGTCTGATGGGTAGTTTAACTGGGGCGGTTGCCTCCTAAAGAGTAACGGAGGCGCCCAAAGGTTCCCTCAGCCTGGTTGGTAATCAGGTGTTGAGTGTAAGTGCACAAGGGAGCTTGACTGTGAGACCGACGGGTCGAGCAGGGACGAAAGTCGGGACTAGTGATCCGGCGGTGGCTTGTGGAAGCGCCGTCGCTCAACGGATAAAAGGTACCCCGGGGATAACAGGCTGATCTTCCCCAAGAGTCCATATCGACGGGATGGTTTGGCACCTCGATGTCGGCTCGTCGCATCCTGGGGCTGGAGTCGGTCCCAAGGGTTGGGCTGTTCGCCCATTAAAGCGGTACGCGAGCTGGGTTTAGAACGTCGTGAGACAGTTCGGTCCCTATCCGCTGTGCGCGTAGGAATATTGAGAAGGGCTGTCCCTAGTACGAGAGGACCGGGACGGACGAACCTCTGGTGTGCCAGTTGTCCTGCCAAGGGCATGGCTGGTTGGCTACGTTCGGGAGGGATAACCGCTGAAAGCATCTAAGCGGGAAGCCTGCTTCGAGATGAGTATTCCCACCCCCTTTGAGGGGTTAAGGCTCCCAGTAGACGACTGGGTTGATAGGCCGGATCTGGAAGCCCAGTAATGGGTGGAGGTGACCGGTACTAATAGGCCGAGGGCTTGTCCTCAGTTGCTCGCGTCCACTGTGTTGGTTCTGAAACCACGAACAGCCCCATGCTCATGGTCACGGGTGTGGTGTGGCAGGTTCACAGTTTCATAGTGTTTCGGTGGTTATAGCGTGAGGGAAACGCCCGGTTACATTCCGAACCCGGAAGCTAAGCCTTACAGCGCCGATGGTACTGCAGGGGGGACCCTGTGGGAGAGTAGGACGCCGCCGAACAATTTTTGGGAAAACCCCCGTGCCTTTCGGCACGGGGGTTTTCTGCGTTCACGGGTCGTCTAGCCTCGATCTTTCGTGACGGTCCGCCGACGGAGTCGGTGGGCCGTTTCGCTTTCGGTGGCTGATGCCGGGCAGGCTGTGGGCCCGAGTGTCGCGTCGGGTGGGCGCCGGGTTCCACTGCTCCGGGTGGGGTGGTGCTACTCGCAGGGGTAGGGAAGCTGCTGGTCAGCCCGGGTTCGGCAGGAGTGCGAGCCGTGCGAGGGCGTCTGTGATCTCCCGGGTCCAGGGCCAGTGGCGGGCGAGGCGGAGGATGCGGCGCCGGCCGGTGGTGACGAGCTGGGCGGCTGCGGAGAACAGGCGGAAGCGGAGGCGGCGGGGTTCCCAGAGCCGGGTCTGGCCGGTCAGGGCGAGCATGGGCATCCAGGCCAGCAGGTCGAGAGCGATCTGGACGATCTCCAGCCAGACCTTGTTCTGTGCGGTGTCGTGCAGGGGCAGGTTCCGCAGGCCCGTCGCGCGGCAGCTCGGATGCGGTCCTCGGCCCGGGCCCGCAGCCGGTGACGGAGCTCGAGTTCGGCGATGGGACGGCCGGCGGTGTTGGTGGCAAAGCAGGTGATCCGCATGCCGTCCGCATCCGTGATTCTCAACTGGGCCCCGGGATGCGGCCGTTCCTTGCGGACGATCAGCCGCATGCCCTTCGGCCAGCCCTCAAGCAGGTCGCCGGTGAGTTCAGCGACCCAGGCCCCGTCGCGGACCTCGCCGCCGGTCTCGACGGCCGGCGTCCATGCCGATGCCGGGATCTTCAGAACGTGCTGGTGAATGGCCTCGGTGATCACCATGCCGACCGAGTAGGACAGCCAACGCCCGCGCTGGGCGAGCCAGGCGACGAACTCGTGGGTGCCGCCCGCGGAATCGCAGCGGATCAAGGTCTGTCGCCCGCGCCGGTACTTCGTGGGCAGCTGGGCGAGGGAGAGGCGGGCGGCCTCGATGTGGTCGGCGGCCGTGTTCGAGCCCGCGTTGCCCGCCCTCAGAAGGCAGGCGACAGGTTCACCGGTGCCACCGGGGCCGTGGTCGACGAAGCCCATCAGCGGGTGGTGACCGTAGGTCTTCTTCCAGGTCGGGGCGGCGTCCTGCTTGTCCGAGTGGGCGATGACCAGCACTCCGTCCAGATCCACGGTGACTTGCCCACCGGCGTCCGGAGCCCGGTCGCGGGCCAACGTCCAGACCCGGACGCGGACTTCGGACCGGGCCGCGCGGATGGCGGTCAGTGCCTTCTCGCTCGAGGCGGCAAGGGTGTCGATCAGGCGGGAGACCGTCGGGTCGGAGGCGACCGGCCCGAACACGGCCGGCTCGGCCCGCAGCGTTGCGATGTCGGCGAGACAGTCCCCGCCGAGTGCGACCGCCAGCGCGACGTCCAGGAGGATCTTGGCCGGGTCGTGGACGGCCCGCGGCTTCCGCCACGGAGCAAGCGCTGAGGACAACACCCGGTCGAGACCGGCTTTGCGGACCGTTTCGACCAGCAGGACGGACCCGGCCTGGGAGAAGACCTGACGGCCGTCACCCTGAACACGCACAAGGGGATAGGAACCTATAGGCTGCTTCACCTGGAAAGTGCCTCTGGTTTCAGCGGGAACAAGGACCTCGACAATCCTCATTCTTGCTGGTCAGGGGCACTTTTTGCTGAGCTGACCACCTGCCGGACAGCCTGCTTCATGAAAGCGCGAGGCTAGGGTCTGAGATATGCGCTATGACCTTGTCATCTTCGACAACGACGGTGTCCTCGTCGACAGCGAACCCCTCTCCAACGAGCTCCTGGCCGGCTATCTGACCGAGCTCGGGCATCCGACCTCGTACGAGGACTCCCTGCGCGACTACATGGGGGCCGCCATGCACCGCGTACACGATCTGGTGGAGGAGCGGACCGGGCGGCGGTTGCCGGAGGACTTCGATGATGTCTTCCATGGGCGGGTGTTCGCCGCGTTCGAGCGGGAGTTGGAGCCGGTGGCAGGGGCCGTCGGGGTGCTGGAGAAGCTGGCCGCCGACGGGGTGCGCTACTGCGTGGCGTCCTCCGGGAGCCATGAGCGGATTCGGGTCGGGCATCGGAAGACCGGGCTGGACCGGTGGTTCGACGACGGGCGGATCTTCAGCTCGCAGGATGTGGGGCGGGGGAAGCCGGCGCCGGACCTGTTCCTGTACGCGGCCGAGCGGATGGGCGTCGAGCCGGCGCGGTGTGCGGTGGTCGAGGACAGTCCGCTGGGGGTACGGGCGGCCGTCGCGGCCGGGATGGACGTGTACGCGTTCACCGCCATGACGCCGGCCGACAGGCTCGTAGGAGCTACTCGGTTCTTCTCGGACATGGGGGAGTTGGCTGACCTGCTGGGGGCGGGCTGAGGCGGGAGGGGGTGGGCGCCAGGCGACCGGCGCCTGGCGGGGGACGGCCCTTGGCGTCGGGTGCGGAACATGAAGCTGAGGAGAATTCATCTTTGGCTGGATCTACCCACGAGTACGCCGGGGCCCTACGCTCGCCGCCATGACTGATGTGCTGCGGCGCGGCAGGGCCTCGCTGGCGTTCAGCTTCTTCGCGCAGGGTGTGGCCTTCGCTCTGCTGGTGACGCGGATTCCGGCGATCCAGAACCGGTACGGCGTCTCCGACGCGCTGCTGCCCGCGTTCCTGGCCGCCGTGCCCGTCCTCGCCGGCGTCGGAAGCGTCGCGACCGGGCACCTGGTGAAGCGGATACCGCCCAGTCGGGTGCTGCGGTGGTCCCAGCCCGTCGTGCTCCTGGCGCTGCTCGGGGTCGGGGCGGGGGAGCGGATGGCCGAACTGGCTGTCTCGCTTGCCGCGTTCGGGCTGGCGGTGGGTGCGCTGGACGCCTCGATGAACATGCTCGGGGTGAGTCTGCAGCGGTCGTACGGGCGCAGCATCATGCTGAGTTTCCACGCCGTCTACAGCCTGGGCGGGATTCTGGGGGCCTCGCTCGCCTGGGCGGGGGCGCATTGGCACCTGGCGTTGTGGGTGTCGTATCTGCCGGTGGCGTTGGTGCTGTTGCCGGCCGCGCTGGTGGGGAGTCGGTGGTACGTCGACGCGGATGCCGACGGGGTGGTGGAGGACGCGGTGAAGGCGGAGGGGACGGGGGTCGCCTTCAAGGCGCTGCTGCCGCTGTGTCTGGTGATGTGCTTCGCGTACATCGGGGACTCGACCGTCTCCAACTGGAGTGCCAAGTACTTGCAGGACGTGTTGGGGAGCTCGGAGCAGCTGGCCACCGTGCCGTACAACGTGTACATGGTGACCACGCTGGTGGGGCGGGCACTGGGGGACTTCGGGGTGCGCCGGTTCGGGGCCGTGGCGGTCGTCCGGGGCGGGGCGGTCCTGGCGGCGGTGGGGTTCGCGGTGGTGGCGGTGGCGCCCGGTGCGTGGGTGGGGATGCTCGGGTTCACGTTGCTCGGGCTGGGGCTGTGTGTGCTGGTGCCGCAGACCTTCGCCGCGGCGGGGCGGCTGTTCCCGGGGGCGTCCGACGCGGCCGTCGCGCGGCTCAACGTCTTCAACTATGTGGGCTTTCTGGTCGGTTCGCCGTTGGTGGGGGCGCTGGGCGACACCTGGAGCTATCGGGGGGCCATGCTCGTGCCGATGGTGTTGGTGCTGGTGACGCTCGTGTACGCCCGGTCGTTCGCCGCTCAACCGGACCGATACGGTGGCGGGCATGAGCGGCCGCGCACAGCTGATGTGGGACGAGGCAGTAACGGGCTATGACTTCGGTCCGGATCATCCGATGGATCCGGTCCGGCTCGCCCTGACCTGGAGGCTGGTGCAGGCCTTCGGGCTGGACCGGGAGGTGGATCTCGTCGCGGCCAAGCCGGCCGGGGAGTCGACGCTGCGGCTGGTGCACCGGGAGGACTACGTCGAGGCCGTGAAGGCGGCGTCGGCGGATCCCCGGGCGGCCGACGGGGCGTATGGGCTGGGGACCCTGGACGATCCCGCCTTCGCCGGGATGCACGAGGTGTCCGCGTTGATCGCCGGGCAGTCGGTGGGGGCCGCGGAGGCCGTGTGGCGGGGGGACGCGCTGCACGCGGTGAACTTCGCGGGCGGGTTGCATCACGCGATGCCGGGGAGTGCGTCCGGGTTCTGCATCTACAACGACGCGTCGCTCGCCATTGCCCGGCTGCTGGAGCTCGGGGCCGAGCGGGTCGCCTATGTGGACGTCGATGTGCATCACGGGGACGGGGTGCAGGCGGCGTTCTGGGAGGATCCGCGGGTTCTGACGATTTCGCTGCACGAGCATCCTCGTACGTTGTTTCCGCAGACCGGGTGGCCGGAGGAGACGGGGGCGGAGTGCGCGGAGGGGTCGGCGGTGAACGTCGCGTTGCCGGCGGGGACGGGGGATGCCGGGTGGTTGCGGGCGTTCCACGCGGTGGTGCCGGAGGTGATCGCCGATTTCCGGCCGCAGGTGCTGGTGACCCAGCATGGGGCCGATACGCACTTCGAGGATCCGCTGGCGCATTTGGCGGTGTCCTTGGACGCGCAGCGGGCGGTGCAGGTCGCCTGTCATGAGCTGGCGCATGAGTACGCCGGTGGGCGGTGGGTGGCGCTGGGCGGGGGTGGCTACGCGGTGGTGGATGTCGTGCCGCGGTCGTGGACGCATCTGGTGGGAATCGCGGCGGGGCGGCCGGTGTCGCCGGAGGCGGTGATTCCGGAGGAGTGGCGGCGGGATGTGTTCGCTCGGACTCGGCAGTTGGGGCCGGGGCGGATGACGGATGGGCGGTGGCCGGTGTCGTGGGCGGGGTGGGAAGAGGGGTACGACCCGGCGGATCGGTTGGATCAGGCGGTGGTGGCTGCGCGGCGGGCGGTGTTTCCGCTGCGGGGGTTGTTGGCCTAGGGGGGTGGGTGGGGATCTGCCCCTTCGGCCCCGTCGCGGGGCTCCTCCCCCGTACCCCCGCTGGGGGGCTGCGCCCCAGACCCCCTTCGGCCTGGACGGCCTCGTCCTCACACGCTGGATGGGCTGAACCGGGCTGGCGTGGGCCGTGTCAGCCGGACGGACGGGCTGGGGTGGTGGGTTGAGACGAGCTTCGGTGTGAGGGCGTTGGCGTTGTTACGCCGAGGGTGGGGGGTTTTCGGGTTCTCGGGGCGGTGGGGGGTGCCGTCCGGCAGCATCGTTTTCTGTGTTGAGCTCCCAGGCGTTGCGCGCTCATCTTCTCGCTGTCCGGCTGGCCGGGAGTGTGGCTACCTCGCGGGAGGAGAGCCTTCGGAGCTACCGGCTGTTCGCGGCTCGTGATCCTCGGGTTTTGATCGGGATTGATCCTGAAAAGACCTGGGGTGAGCGAGATGTGATCGAGTTGATGGCGAAGAAGTGCGGGGTTTCGGCCGATCCAGGGCATAGATCTGGTCATGATGTGATTGATCCGGAGCTGACCCTGGACGCCCTGGACGCCTTCGCGGAGCGGCTCGCCGCCGCGGCCGGACGCGGCGCGCCCGTGCTGTTCGGTACCGGGCACCCGCATCGGCTGCTGGGGTTCTACGCCGCTTTGGCGGACGCGTTGTCGACGGCGGGATGTACTGTCCTCACCCCGGCGCAGGGTCACCGTGTCGACATAACGACCCGGTTCGGTCTACGCACGTACAACCTTGACTACGTACGAGGAGTCGGGTTGGTGCGGGAACCCGAGGAGCCGAGCTCCGGTGGTGCGACCGGCGCACACACGCATTCGCCCCTCCCGGTTCGTACCGTGCTGGAGGCCGCCGCCGAGGCCGGCGGGCCGCTTCCCGAGCTGGTCGTCGGGGATCACGGATGGGTCTGCGGAGCAGGTCAGCTGGGGTTTGAGGCCATGGGGCTGGCGGATACCGACGACCCCGCGCTGTTCGTGGGGCAGGCCGAGGGGGCCGTGTCCGTCGTCGTTCCACTTGATGACGCCGTGCGGTCCGCTTACTACCGGCCGCTTACCCGCTACGTACTCAATCGAGCGTGTCTGTCACAGTAGGCCGCCGATGGGTGCACCTCTTCCCCACTTGCATCACCCGCCCCTACATTGGGGAGTGAGCACGCAGCGACGAAGAGTCACCGGAAGGGGAAGCCGGTGACCGTCGAGTGCGGAAGGTTCAGGTGTGACATGGCTGCTGAGCAGAGGCCTCTGAGCGAGGTTCAGTTCCTTACCGTGGCGGAAGTCGCCTCGGTGATGCGAGTGTCGAAGATGACCGTGTACCGCTTGGTGCACAGCGGTCATCTGCCTGCGATCCGGGTGGGGCGGTCCTTCCGCGTCCCCGAGAACGCGGTTCACGAGTACCTCCGCGAGAGCTATGTGGGGGTGGAAACCGCCTGACGACGATGGTCCGGGGGGATCCTCAGGGCAAGGTCAAGGATCACCCCGGCCCCTCGATTACGACCTCAGCGCTCGGACGGGTAGGCTAGCCCCTCGTAGGTCGTGTGGGCCCATGGCGCCCAAACACCGAGTGATGAGAAGTGAGCGAGGGTAGTCGTGGGCTCTGTTATCAAGAAGCGGCGCAAGCGGATGGCCAAGAAGAAGCACCGCAAGCTGCTCAAGCGCACGCGCGTTCAGCGCCGCAACAAGAAGTAGTAGGCAGCGGCAAGGATTGCGTGACGCCGCGGAAGTGGCGTGTCTGTGGCCCCCCACCATCGGTGGGGGGCCACACGCGTGTCCGGGAACCCGGGTCGTGCGTTGTGTGCGTAGGCACGTCATCCACATGGCTCGGTCTGTTCGTACGTCTGTGGATGCTGTCACTTCACGCAGTGGGCGGTCATCACAGCGCAACAACAAAACGCTAAGTTGGCCGCACACGGGGAACGCGGCAGGCTACGAGTGCCGGATGGGCTGGAAGGAAGGCGCTGATCTTGGGCAAGGTCGTGCTCGTGACCGGAGTGGCCCGTCAACTGGGGGGCCGGTTCGTACGACGGATCCAGCGTGACCCACAGGTGGACCGGGTCATCGCCGTGGACGCGGTGCCGCCCGAGCACCACCTGGGCGGTGCCGACTTCATCCAGGCCGACCTGCGTCAGCCCACCATCGCGCGGGTGCTCGCGCAGACGGCCGCCGACACGGTCGTCCACCTGGACGTGACCGGGACCGCGCTCGGCAGCGGCAGCCGGACCTCGGTCAAGGAGACCAACGTCATCGGCACCATGCAGCTGCTGGGTGCCTGTCAGAAGTCGCCGACGGTCAAGCGGCTCGTGGTGAAGTCCAGTACGAACGTCTACGGGTCCGCGCCCCGGGACCCCGCCGTGTTCACCGAGACCACTCCGGCCAAGTCGCTGCCCAGCGGCGGGTTCGCCAAGGACACCGTCGAGGTCGAGGGCTATGTGCGCGGGTTCGCCCGGCGGCGGCCCGACGTCGCCGTGTGCGTGCTGAGGTTCGCCAACATCCTCGGTCCGACCGCGGACACCCCGCTCGCCGCGTACTTCTCGCTGCCCGTCCTGCCGACCGTGCTGGGCTATGACCCGCGGTTGCAGTTCGTGCACGAGGACGACGTGATCGAGGTGCTGCGGATCGCCTCGCACGAGCCGGCGCGGGGCACCCTGAACAGCGGCACCTTCAACATCGCCGGTGACGGGGTCCTGCTGCTGTCGCAGTGCTCCCGCAGGCTCGGCCGGCCCACCGTGCCGTTGCTGCTGCCTGCCGTCACCTGGGCGGGCTCCCTGGTGCGTACGCTGGGCATGACGGACTTCTCGCCCGAGCAGATCCGGCTGCTGACCCATGGCCGGGTCGTGTCGACGACCCAGATGCGGGAGACGCTCGGGTTCCAGCCGAAGTACACGACGGCGGAGACCTTCGCGGACTTCGCGCGCAGCCGCGGGCCCGGGCTTCTGCCGCCCGAGAACGTGGCCGCGGCCGTCGACCGGATCGCCGCGGCCGTCGCGGGCGGCGGCCACCCCCCGACGCAGAGCGCCAACTGAGGAGCGCATCAACGATGGCGGACGCCAAGGTCATTCCGTTCGACGACGACCGGTCCCGCGGGAACAGCGCCGCGCAGCGGCCGCCGCGGCGCCGGAGTGCGGGCAACCGGCGCAAGGGCACGGAGTCCTCGCTGGTCCGGGAGGTCCAGCCCCTGCCGGGCAGGCCGTCGACGCAGGATGATGTTCCTGTGACCGGTGAGGAACAGCTGCCCGAGAAGCCGCGGGACGAGAGCGGGCCCGGCGGCCTGGAGCGGCGTGTCGCGGGCGGCCTCGCCTTTCTGCGCCGACGCCTCACCGGTGACTACGAGGTCGACGACTTCGGCTACGACGAGGAGCTGACCGACCAGGTCCTGATGTCGCTGCTGCGCCCGGTGTACGAGAAGTACTTCCGGGTCGAGGTGAAGGGCGTCGAGAACATCCCGGCCGAGGGCGGCGCGCTGATCGTGGCGAACCACTCGGGCACCCTGCCGATGGACGGGCTGATGATGCAGGTCGCCGTCCACGACCACCATCCCGACAACCGTCATCTGCGCCTGCTCGCCGCGGACCTCGTCTTCATGCTGCCGGTGGTCAACGAACTGGCCCGCAAGCTGGGGCACACGCTGGCCTGTGCCGAGGACGCCGAGCGGCTGCTGGCGCAGGGCGAACTCGTCGGGGTGATGCCGGAGGGCTTCAAGGGCATCGGCAAGCCCTTCAGCGAGCGCTACAAGCTCCAGCGCTTCGGCCGGGGCGGGTTCGTGTCCACGGCGCTGCGGCAGGGGGCGCCGATCATCCCCTGCTCGATCGTCGGGGCCGAGGAGATCTACCCGATGATCGGCAACGCCAAGACCCTGGCCCGGGTGCTGGGCTTCCCGTACTTCCCGCTCACGCCGACCTTTCCGTGGCTCGGCCCGCTCGGCGCGATCCCGTTGCCGACCAAGTGGACCATCCAGTTCGGCGAGGCGATCCCGACGGACGGCTATCCGCCGGAGGCCGCCGAGGACCCGATGCTGATGTTCAACCTGACCGACCAGGTCCGCGAACAGATCCAGCACACCCTGTACAAGCTGCTGGTGCAGCGCCGGTCGGTGTTCTTCTAGCGCCTGCTCAGCACGGCGACGGGGGCGCCCCTCTCAGGAGGGGCGCCCCCGTCGCCGTGGGGACGACTACTGGGCGTCCCCGCCGTCGATGCCCAGGCCGGGCAGGAGGTCCGGGAGCAGGGGCGGGACGGTGACGTCCGGTTCCGTGATGGGCGGGTTGCTGGTGGACGGGGCGGTGCTGCCGGTGTCCTTGGGCGGGTCGAGCAGGCCGCCGGTGTTGCCGTCGAGCAGTCCGTCGTCCTCGCTGCCGGTGCCGGCCGAGGTGCTGGGGCCCTGGCCCTTGCTGCCGGTGCCACCGCTGTCGGACGGCCGGCCGCCGTCATCGCTGGGTGCGGTGGAACGGCCGGAACCGGTCGATGTGTCGGAGGACGCCGGTCCGGAGTCCTGGCGCCGCCGGTCGCCGCTGTCGCCCGGGGCCGGGGGCTGCGGCAGGAGGGACTGCAGCGGAGCGACCTCCTCGTCTATGGCGTCGAAGACCGACGACACCTGCTGACTGACGTCACCGAGCTGCACGGGCAGCCTGTCGCGCAGCGCGCCCCAGGCGTCGCGGTGCGAGCGCGAGAAGGCGTCCAGTGCCTGGATGGGACCGAGGGACTGGGGGTCGCGCTGGTAGGCCGCGGTCAGCAGCCGGTGGCCCTCCGAGGCGTCGTGCTGCATGCCGGACAGGGCGCGGCGGATCTCGCCGAGGGACTCGTGGTCGAGGTGGCCGCCACGGCCGCGCTCCATCAGCCGACGGGCCTCGTTCAGGCGGGTGGAGGCCTGGTCGAGGTAGGCGACACCGCGTTCGTCGTCCCCGTCGGACAGGTAGCTCAGCTTGAAGTCCTCGATGCCCCGCTTCAGGCCATAGAGCGAGTCGCCGGGCAGGGCGTCGGAGCTGGCCGCGGCGACACCGCCGAAGGCGCCGGCGGCGACGCCGACGCTGAGTCCGCCCGCCGCGAGCCCCTTGGTCAGGCGGGACCGCGGCCGGAGCCTGCCCAGCGGGCTCGCCCGGTGGGCGCCCCGCGCCCGAGAGGAACGCTGTTCGGGTACGGAAGGATCCGTCGCCCTGCCTCCCGGTGCCGTGCCCTCCAGCAGCATGGCCTCCATGGCGGCCACGAGCTGGGCCCGCTGGACGACCTTGACCTCAGGGTCCAGCTGCGGTTTGGGCAGCTCGCCCAGACCCACCGCGAGGGCCGTCAGCCGGCCCGGCCCGGTCCGTTCCGCGGCAGCCGGGGGATCCTCGGACTGCTCGGCCGCCGTGCCCCGGTCGGACTGCTCCTCCAAGGCCAGGGCGAAGGCGTTCGCCCGCCGGTGCGCCGATACGTTCGCGATCACGGGCGGCACCTCCTCTCGTCAAGACGTTCGACTCCCCAGGGGGTCCTGAGGGTTGCACGCCCTGACCAAAGGCACACGATCGAGTGATCGAAGTCGGCCAGGGAGTGACCACAGGGAGCCTGCATCCCGCACAACGAGTGGCGCGGCGCTTGGGTTACGGACGGCGGATGATCGGATCGGGAAGTCAACGGACTTTCACTGACTGCGAGTTGGCTGTTACCGAACGTGCGCCGTCAGCGGGCGTCGTCCGGGAGGAGCCGGGCGAGGGTGCGGACGGCCCGGTACTGGAGGGTCTTGATCGCCCCCTCGTTCTTGCCCATCACGTGGGCGGTCTCGGCCACCGAGAGACCCTGGAGGAACCGGAGGGTCACGCACTCCTGCTGCTGGGGGTTGAGCCGTCGTACGGCGTCCAGGAGCGCGGCGTTCGAGAGGGACTCCAGGACGGAGTCCTCGGGGGAGCGCGCGACCTCGTTGGCGTCGAGCATCTCACCGGTGGTCACTTCGAGCCGGAAGCGGCTGGACTTGAAGTGGTCGGCGACGAGGTTGCGGGCGATCGTCACCAGCCAGGCGCCGAAGTCGCGGCCCTGCCAGGTGAAGGTGCCGATGCGGCGCAGGGCGCGCAGGAACGTCTCGCTGGTCAGGTCCTCGGCGGTCGCCTTGCCTCCCACTCGGTAGTAGATGTACCGGTACACGGTGTCGCTGTACTGGTCGTAGAGACGGCCGAAGGCGTCGGCCTCGCCGGCCTGGGCGCGTTCCACCAGGTCCATCATGCGGGCGCTGTCGCTGTCGGCGGCGGGTCGGCGGGCGGGGGCGGCACCGGTCGAACGCCCTCGTCTGCCGACGGCGGCGCTGCCGTCGGCGAGCGCGTAGCACGGGCCGACGGGGGTGGTGGCAACGGCGAGGGCGGGGACGGCGTACGCGGTGGGGACGAAGCCGCGCAACAGGTCCAGGACCGTTGCGCGGAGCGTAGCCAGGCCCGAGGCGTCAACCCCGACGTGTGGGTACACGGGACTCCCAGAGGCAGAGCTTCCATCACGAGCAGTGCGGAACCGTTCACCCGTCGTAGCGACGGAAGGGGATCCGGATTGCGTCTGAGGAGAATAACGCTTAGTGCAGGCGCTGCTACACGCAGTTGCTCAAATCACCGATTACGTCGCTTCGGTAGCCGATTGGCGCCCGATCGAGTACCGGAGAGTGACCGATTGTTGATCGAAACGGTTCGCGTTTCGGCTTGGCCGGGGCGTGTTGTGGCCGTGTGCAGCCAACGTGACTGGACAGGGCGGTCATGGGTCGCGACCTGCGGATTGGCCGGGCCGCGGGGGCCGTGACCTGATGTGACGCCTGTTGTCAGCGGCGGCGCTTGTGCAGGGCGATCGCCGCCGCCGTGCCGCCCGCCACCGCGCCCACGCCCGCCGCCGCCGGGATGCCGACCTTCGCCGCCTTGCGGCCCGTGCGGTAGTCCCGCAGGCGCCACTCCAGCCGGCGGGCGTGCTTGCGGAGCTTGCTGTCCGGGTTGATGGCGTAGGGGTGGCCGACCAGGGAGAGCATCGGGATGTCGTTGTGCGAGTCGCTGTACGCCGCGCAGCGCGACAGGTCCAGGCCCTCCGCCGCGGCCAGGGCGCGCACCGCCTCCGCCTTCGCCGGGCCGTGCAGGGGCTCGCCGACCAGCTTGCCCGTGTAGACGCCGTCCACCGACTCGGCGACCGTGCCCAGGGCGCCCGTCAGGCCGAGGCGGCGGGCGATCACCGTGGCGATCTCCACCGGGGCGGCTGTGACCAGCCACACCTTCTGGCCCGCATCCAGGTGGGCCTGGGCGAGGGCCCGGGTGCCCGGCCAGATGCGCTCGGCCATGTACTCGTCGTAGATCTCCTCGCCGATCGACATCAGCTCGGAGACGCGGTGGCCCTGGACGATCGACAGCGCGGAGTCCCGGGCCTCCTGCATGTGCTCCGGGTCCTCGACGCCGGCCAGCCGGAACCACGCCTGCTGCCAGGCGAACCGGGCCAGGTCGCGGGTCTCGAAGAACTTCCGCTTGTGCAGGCCCCGCCCGAAGTGGAACAGGGCGGCGCCCTGCATCACGGTGTTGTCGAGGTCGAAGAAGGCGGCGGCGTGCGCGTCGCCGTGCACCGGGAACTGCGGTTCCACGGTGGAGATGTCCTGCGTGGACTTGCGTGCTGCCTCCGCCGAGGCCTCGCCTGCCAGCACACTGCGCGCCGTGGCGGAGCGCCTACGGGGGGTGAGCCATCCGAGAGCGGCCATGGCGTGAGCATAGCCAGTTTGTTCGGTGGTTCCGGAGTGGAGAGGTTTGGAGGCTGTGAACTCTCCGCGACTGTGCCGTTGAAGAAGCGGGACAATGGCGGGCATGAGTCCCCTCTTCCGCCGGACGGGTCGCGACCCGCAGGACCGGCTCGTGACGCTCGTCCGCAAGCCCGGCTGTCACCTCTGTGACGACGCGCAGATCGTCGTCGAGAAGGTGTGCGCCGAGCTCGGGGTCCCCTGGGAGCAGAAGGACATCACTCAGGACCCTCGACTGCACGACCAGTACTGGGAGCAGATCCCCGTCGTCCTCGTGGATGGGGAACAGCACACTTTTTGGCGCGTGAACGAGGATCGCCTTCGCAAAGCGTTGACTTAGGATCGACGACGAACTGGTCTCGGGGGCGGCGATCGTGGAGGAGAGTGTGCGGTTTTGCCCCCAAGAGAAGAGGAACGGTGGAGCGTGCGCGCCGGTTCCCCGGCCGCGCGCCGGGGGCGCGTGACCCCGGTCACGTTGGCCGGGCAAATCGGACACCATCTTTGTGCACGCGTTCACAAAGACATAGCCTGCTTTCGACGGGGCGGTCCGGGGACGTGTGACCGCCTGAAGCCCCGCTCTACCCGCAGGAGCACCGTGGCAACTGGCCGAACTCACCGACCGGCGACCCGTAGCCGAGGGATTCCCGAGGCCACCGTCGCCCGGCTTCCGCTGTACCTCCGCGCGCTGACCGCACTGTCGGAGCGCTCGGTGCCCACGGTCTCCTCCGAGGAGCTCGCGGCCGCCGCGGGGGTCAACTCCGCGAAGCTGCGCAAGGACTTCTCGTACCTCGGCTCCTACGGGACGCGCGGTGTGGGGTACGACGTCGAGTATCTCGTCTACCAGATCTCCCGCGAACTCGGCCTGACCCAGGACTGGCCGGTAGTGATCGTCGGCATCGGCAACCTCGGCGCCGCGCTGGCCAACTACGGCGGGTTCGCCTCCCGTGGATTCCGGGTCGCCGCGCTGATCGACGCCGATCCCACGATGGCCGGGAAGCCGGTCGCCGGGATCCCCGTCCAGCACACGGACGAGCTGGAAAAAATCATTTCGACCAACGGCGTGTCGATCGGGGTCATCGCCACGCCCGCCGGTGCCGCCCAGCAGGTCTGCGACCGGCTAGTGGCCGCCGGGGTCACCTCCATCCTGAACTTCGCGCCGACCGTGCTGACCGTGCCGGACGGCGTCGACGTGCGCAAGGTCGACCTCTCCATCGAGCTGCAGATCCTCGCCTTCCACGAGCAGCGCAAGGCCGGCGAGGAGGCCGCCGCGGCCGCCGACGGCGCCCTTCCGACCGTCGCCGCCCGCACGAAGTCCTCCGACAAGGGACCCGACGGGGACGTCCCCGCCGTGATGCCGGCATGAGCCTCCTCGTCGTCGGGCTGAGCCATCGCAGCGCCCCGGTCAGCGTGCTGGAGCGGGCCGCGCTGCACGCCGACGCCCAGATCAAGCTGCTCCAGGACACGGTCGCCGCCGAACCGGCCGCCGAGGCCGCGGTGCTCGCCACCTGCAACCGCATCGAGCTGTACGCCGACGTGGACAAGTTCCACGCCGGTGTCGCCGAGCTGTCCACGCTGCTCGCCCAGCACAGCGGCGTCGGGCTCGAGGAGCTCACTCCCTATCTCTACGTGCACTACGAGGACCGGGCCGTCCACCACCTCTTCTCGGTGGCCTGCGGGCTCGACTCGATGGTCGTCGGCGAGGGCCAGATCCTCGGCCAGATCAAGGACTCCCTCGCCAAGGCGCAGGTGCTGCACACCGCCGGGCGCCTGCTGAACGACCTGTTCCAGCAGGCACTGCGCGTCGGCAAGCGCGCCCACTCCGAGACCGGCATCGACCGCGCCGGACAGTCGCTGGTCAGCTTCGGCCTGGAGCAGCTGTCGTCCGGGGCGTCGGTCGCGGCATGGGCCCGCGGCAAGAAGGCGCTGGTCATCGGCGCCGGCTCGATGTCCTCGCTGGCCGCGGCCACGCTCGCGCGGGCCGGGGTCGCCGAGATCGTCGTGGCCAACCGGACGCCGGACCGCGCCGAGCGCCTCGCCCAGATACTGACCGAGGGCGAGGACACGGACGTGTCGGCCCGCGCGGTCCCGATGGAATCGGTGCCGGTCGAGCTGACACGTGCCGATGTCACCGTCTCCTGCACCGGCGCGACGGGCCTGGTCCTGACCGCCGAGACGGTCGCCGCGGCGATGGCGCGGCGCACCGGGGACGGCGGCGGATCCGACACGGCGGGCACGCCGGGTGCGGGACCCGACGCCACCGGATCCGGCCGCGGGGCCGTCCCGGCCGCCGGGCGTGGCGAGCTGCCGCCCACCGGCCTCGGGGCCGAGGAGGGCTGTCCGCTCGATCTTCCGGCCGTGCAGGCGACCGCCGGTTTCTCCGTGCTCGGCGAGGCCGCCGTGGCCGGGATGGCCGCCTCCGAGCTGGAACAGCACGCCGCCTGGGTGGACAACGGCGTCACGCGCCAGACCTCCGCCGCGGCGGGCGCGGTCACGGTGCTCGACCCGGCCCTGGAGACGGACGCCATCGCCGCGCTCGCCGCCGCCGTGACCGCCGTCGGCCGGGTGCCCGAGCGGCGCAGGCCCGAGCCGGTCGCCGAGATCCCGCGGCCCGAGCCCACATTCTTCCTGCTCGACCTCGCCATGCCGCGCGACATCGACGCGGCCGCGCACCGGCTGACCGGGGTGCGGCTGGTGGACATCGAGTCGCTGGCGGAAGCCTCCGCCGACGCCCCGATGGCGGCCGACGTCGACCAGGTCCGCCGTATCGTCGCCGACGAGGTCGCGGCGTTCGGGGCGGCGCAGCGGGCCGCGCACATCACGCCGACCGTGGTCGCCCTGCGCACCATGGCCGCCGATGTCGTCGCGAACGAGATCGCCCGGCTCGACGGGCGGCTGCCCGGGCTGGACGACAAGCAGCGCGGGGAGATCACCCAGACCGTCAAGCGCGTGGTCGACAAGTTGCTGCACGCGCCGACCGTCCGGGTCAAGCAGCTCGCGGCCGAGCCCGGCGGCGCCGGGTACGCGGACGCGCTGCGGACCCTGTTCGACCTGGACCCCGAGACGGTGGCCGCCGTGTCCCGGGCCGACCGCGCCGACGATGAACCTGAGAACAGCAAGAACCGAGGGCCGGCATGAGTAGCAAGGCATTGAGGCTCGGGACCAGGCGGAGCAAACTCGCCATGGCCCAGTCCGGACAGGTGGCGGACACCGTGAGCCGGGTGACCGGACGGCCCGTGGAGCTCGTCGAGATCACCACCTACGGGGACACCTCCCGAGAGCACCTCGCGCAGATCGGCGGCACGGGCGTCTTCGTGACCGCGCTGCGCGAAGCGCTGCTGCTCGGAGAGATCGACTTCGCGGTTCATTCGCTGAAGGACCTGCCGACCGGGCAGCCCGAGGAGCTGGCGCTGGCCGCCGTCCCCGTCCGCGAGGACCCGCGGGACGTGATCGTCGCCAGGGACGCGCGGAAGTTCACGGACCTGCCGCGCGGGGCGCGGATCGGCACGGGTTCCCCGCGCCGGACGGCCCAGCTGAACGCGTACGCACGCGGCCACGGGCTGGACATCGAGACGGTGCCCATCCGTGGGAACGTCGACACCCGCATCCGGTACGTCCGGGACGGTGAGCTGGACGCCGTCGTCCTGGCCGCCGCCGGACTGAGCCGGATCGGCCGGATCGACGAGGTGACCGACTTCCTGTCGGTCGACACGGTTCTGCCCGCCCCCGGCCAGGGGGCACTCGCGATCGAATGTGCCGCGGACAACGCGGACCTGATCGCCGCGCTCGGCGAGCTCGACGACCCGGTCACCCGGGTCGCCGTGACCGCCGAACGGTCACTGCTCGCCGCCCTGGAGGCCGGCTGCAGCGCCCCTGTGGGCGCGCTGGCCGACCTCTTGGGGGACGGGCACGTTGTCAAGGAAATGCGCCTGCGCGGCGTCGTCGGCACGACCGACGGCACGCGCATGGTGCAGCTGTCCACCACCGGTCCCGTGCCCGAGACGTACGACCAGGCAATGGCGCTCGGTCGCGAACTCGCTGCCGAGATGCTTGCCCAGGGCGCGGCCGGTCTGATGGGGGAGCGAGCACTGTGAGCCCCACCGCCCTTTTCACCGGTCCCGACCACGGGCACGTCACCTTCCTGGGTGCCGGACCCGGAGATCCGGGACTACTTACTCTGCGCGCCGTCGAGGCGCTGGCGAACGCGGACGTCCTCGTCGCCGGGCACGAGGTGCTCGACGTCGTCCGTACGCATGCCAGGTCCGGTGTCGCCGTGGTGAACACGGACGCGGATGCCTCGATGGATCTTGCATCCGGCCCGAATCCGGCCACGGGCGCGCCTCAACTGACGGTTGTTGACGGCTCGTCAACGACCGCCGGCGTCCCCGCCGTGCGGGATGCCGCACATCTTGTCATGGAGGCCGCGCGGGGCGGCAGGCGGGTCGTACGTGCGGTGTCCGGGGACCCCGGACTCGACGCGTACGCCGCCGAGGAGATGCTGGCGTGCGCCGCCGCGGGGGTGCCTTTCGAGGTCGTGCCCGGGGTGGCCGCGGCCGTGGGCGTCGCCGCCTACGCCGGTGTGCCGCTGCGGGACGCCGAAGGCGCGGACGTCCGGTTCGTGGACGCCCGTACCGCCTCCGACCGGTGCTGGACGGAGGTGGGGGCGTCCGACGGGACCGTCGTCGTGTCGGCGACCCTGGAGACCGTCGGCGCCGCCGCCGGGGAACTGGTGTCCGCCGGACGCAAGCCGGACACGCCGCTGACGGTCACCGTCGCCGGTACGACGACCCGGCAGCGGACCTGGAGCGCGACCCTGGGGACCATCGCCCAGACGCTGAAGCAGGCCAAGGTGCTGCCCTCGCCGGAGGGCGGGCGGCCGGTGATAGCCGTGGTCGGTGAGCGGGTGGCCGCGGCTCAGCGTGATCAGCTGTCGTGGTTCGAGTCCAAGCCGCTGTTCGGCTGGAAGGTGCTCGTGCCGCGCACGAAGGAGCAGGCGGCCTCGCTCTCCGACCAGCTGCGGTCCTACGGGGCCGTGCCGCACGAGGTGCCGACCATCGCGGTCGAACCGCCGCGGACGCCCCAGCAGATGGAGCGGGCGGTCAAGGGCCTGGTGACCGGGCGGTACGAGTGGATCGCCTTCACGTCGGTCAACGCGGTGAAGGCCGTCCGGGAGAAGTTCGAGGAGTACGGGCTCGACGCGCGGGCCTTCGCCGGCATCAAGGTCGCGGCGGTGGGCGAACAGACCGCGAAGGCGCTGATCGCCTTCGGCGTGAAGCCCGACCTCGTGCCGAGCGGGGAGCAGTCGGCGGCCGGACTGCTGGAGGACTGGCCCCCGTACGACCCGGTCTTCGACCCGATCGACCGGGTGTTCCTGCCGCGCGCCGACATCGCCACCGAGACGCTGGTGGCGGGGCTGATCGAGCTCGGGTGGGAGGTCGACGACGTCACCGCCTACCGGACCGTGCGGGCGTCGCCGCCGCCGGCCGAGACCCGGGAGGCGATCAAGGGCGGCGGGTTCGACGCCGTGCTGTTCACCTCGTCGAGCACGGTGCGGAACCTGGTGGGTATCGCCGGCAAGCCGCACAACGTGACGGTCATCGCGTGTATCGGGCCCGCCACGGCGAAGACCGCAGAGGAGCACGGGTTGCGGGTGGATGTGATGGCTCCGGAGCCGTCCGTGCACAAGCTGGCCGAGGCGCTGGCCGACTTCGGGCTGCGGCGGAGAGCCGCCGCGCTGGAGGCAGGGGATCCGGTGACCCGGCCGAGTGAACGGCGGCCGGGGGCTCGGCGGAGGCGTACGACTACCTGATCCTCGGGCGGCGGGCGGCGGGCGGCGGGCGGCGGTTGGCGGCTGGCCGCCTGGCGGTTGTTGCCGGGTGAGGGTCGGTGTCGGCTGCTGCGGGTGTCGGGCGGCTGGGGTTGGTATTCGGCGGGTGTCGGGTGCCTTGCTGGCTGTCGTGCCTGTGGGTGTCGGGTGCCTGCTGGCTGTCGGTGTCTGTGGGTGTCGGGTGCCTGCTGGTTGCTGGTTGCTGGTTGCTGGTTGCTGGTTGGTTGTGTCGCGGGTTGCCGGCGGCCGGGGTTCGGGTACTCGGCGGGTGTGCGGTGTCATGCTGGGGGCACCGTGTGGCCGTAGCGGAGCAGGTTCGCCGGGTCGTAGGTCGACTTGGCGTGCTGGAGATGTGCGTAGACCTCCGGGGTCCAGGCGCGGGCGCGGTCCTGCTCGTCGCCCGGGGTGCCGTGGATGTTGACCATCGTGCGGCCGGTGCCGTACGGGGCCATCGCGGTGTGCAGGGCCGCCGTGGCGCGCTCTATGGCCTCGGCGGCCGGCGGGGCGGCCAGGACGCCCACCGATTCCAGCAGGTACGCGGCGTCACGGGCGCAGATCGCGTCCTCGATCCTGGCCGGGCGGGACAGCGCGCCGCCCATGTGGCGCAACCCCACCACGAGGAGCGGGTAGTCCGGGACGTCCGGGCCCGCCTGGTCCAGCAGCGCGCGGACGGCGTCCGGTGTCAGTTCGCGGAGCAGGGCGCACGACTCGCGGGCGGGGAGTGGGTCCTGGGGCTCCAGATGGATGCGGTCCATCGCCGTGCAGGGCATGTCCTCCACCATGTCGACGGCCACCGGGGCGGCCTGCCGGATGGGGGCCAAGAGGCGTTCGCCCTCGTCGGGGTCGCCGGTCCAGGCGATCGCCACGCGGGCCCAGAAGCCGCCGCGCAGCGGCTCGGGGATCTGCGGGATGGGCGGGAACCGCAGCAGGTTGAAGGCGCTGCACATCTCGTCCGGCACGTCCCGGGTCCAGTCGGCCCAGGCGGTGAGGAGGGTCTGCGCGTGTTCTCCCCGGCAGTAGATGCCGCCGCCCAGGAGGTGGGAGAGGGGGAGCAGGTCGAAGGTCAGTCGCGTGACCACGCCCACGTTGCCCTTGCCGCCGCGCAGGGCCCAGAACAGCTCGGGTTCGTGGGCCGCGTCGACGTCGCGGAGGGTGCCGTCGGGGGTGACCACCTGGAAGGAGCGGACCAGGTCGGTCGCGAAGCCGTAGGTCCGGCCGAGGACGGGGAGGCCGCCGCCGAGGGTGTAGCCGACGACGCCCGCGTCGGTGGAGGTGCCGGTGAGGGCGGACAGGCCGTGGGGGGCGGCCGCGGCGAGGACGTGGCTCCACTTCGCGCCGGCGGCGGCCGTGGCGGTGCGGTGCTCCGCGTCCACGCGTACGTCGGTCATCCGGGTCGTGTTGATCAGCAGGCCGCCTGCTATGGGGAAGTTGGCGCCGTGGCCGGTGGCCTGGACGGTGACGGGGGTGGCGGTGGCGGACGCCCAGCGCATCGCGGTCACGATGTCGTCGGTGCCGGTGGCTCCTACGACCAGGTCGGGGGTGTGCAGGGCGGCCAGGTTGAAGCCGGTGACCTCGTCGGCGTAGCCGTCGTCGCCGGGGCGCAGGACCGGGCCGTGGATGTCGGTGAGGGCGAAGAGGTCGGGCGTGTTGTGGTGCGTGGCGGTCATCGCGTCCTCCTGGGGCGGCGGCGGTGTGCGTGCGCGGCGGGGAGGGACGGCGGCGGTCGGGGCTGGGCGGGGGCCGGGCGAGGCCGTCGGGTCCTTGTTCTTTCAGCTTGGACCTGTGGGGGGTGGGGCGCATGCGGGGGTGTGGGGGTGTGATGCCTGTGGGGGTGGGTGGGGGTGGGTGGGGGTGCTGCGCGTAGCGCGTTCGGTCGGGTGGGGGGCGGGGACGGGTCGGGGGTGTCCGTCCTCGGAACGTCGCGGAATGGGGTGTTCGCCGAGGCGCCCTGCGTTGACGCGACAACCGCTGCGGGCGGACACCCCCGACCCGTCCCCTTCTCGCCGTACGCGGGTGCGGCCGGTACGTGGGCCCGCTGGGTACGTGTCCCTTGCGGCGGGGGGTCCGGGGGTTCGGGGGGCCGTGGCGTCCCTTGGTGTTGTGGGTGGGTGCGGCCGGTGTGGGGGTTTGTCGGGTGCGTGTGTCTTGCGGCGGGGGTTTGGGGGGCCGTGGCGTCCCTTGGTGTTGTGGGTGGGTGCGGCCGGTGTGGGGGTTTGTCGGGTGCGTGTGTCTTGGTGCCGGTGGGCGAGGTCAGCCTGTCCGGCGTTTGAGGGCGGGGCTTCCTCGGGGGTGATGTGGGAGGCGGGGGGCTGCCGTCCGCGGGGACGGGGCCGACGGTGCGTCGGTAAAGGGGGTGGCGGGGCGGGCGTAGCGTAGGTGTATGACGACGTACGGATCCTTTCCCGGCAGTCGGCCGCGGCGGCTGCGGACCACCCCCGTCATGCGACGCATGGTCGCCGAGACCCGGCTGCATCCGGCCGACTTCATCCTCCCGGCCTTCGTGCGGGAGGGTGCCGTCGAGCCCGTGCCGATCACGGCGATGCCCGGTGTCGTGCAGCACACCCGGGACAGTCTGAAGAAGGCGGCCGCGGAGGCGGTGGCCGCCGGGATCTCCGGGATCATGCTGTTCGGAGTGCCGGAGGAGTCGAAGAAGGACGCGGTCGGGACGCCGGGGACCGACCCGGACGGGATTCTCCAGGTCGCGATCCGTGACGTGCGGGCCGAGGTCGGGGACGAGTTGCTGGTGATGTCCGACCTGTGTCTCGACGAGACGACGGACCACGGGCACTGCGGCGTGCTGGACGCGCAAGGGCGGGTCGACAACGACGCGACCCTGGAGCGGTACGCCGAGATGGCGCGGGTGCAGGCCGATGCCGGGGCCCACGTGGTGGGGCCCAGCGGGATGATGGACGGGCAGATCGGGGTGGTCCGTGACGCCCTCGACCAGATCGGGCGGGAGGACGTGGCCGTTCTCGCCTACACCGCCAAGTACGCGTCCGCGTTCTACGGGCCGTTCCGGGAGGCCGTCGCCTCGTCGTTGCGGGGTGACCGCAAGACGTACCAGCAGGATCCGGCGAACACGCGCGAGGCGATGCGGGAGCTGGCGCTCGACCTCGAGGAGGGCGCCGACATGGTGATGGTGAAGCCGGCCGGGCCGTACCTGGACATCCTGGCGCGCGTCGCGGACGCGGTGGACGTGCCGGTGGCCGCCTATCAGATCTCCGGCGAGTACTCGATGGTCGAGGCCGCCGCCGAGAAGGGCTGGATCGACCGGGACCGGGCCATCCTGGAGACGCTGACCGGCATCAAGCGGGCGGGCGCGCGGAACATCCTGACGTACTGGGCCGTCGAGGCGGCGCAGAAGCTGCGGTAGGCCTCGCGCCGGTCAGCGGGCGGCTGAGGGTGGGCTGGGGCACCATCAAGTGGCTTCGGGAGTTAGGTTGTTGACCTGGTTGCCCGTTGAACGACTGGAGACGCCGATGTCCGGTGACGCCCTCAGCCAAGACCCCGCCGAGCTGAGAAGGAGGATCGACACCACCAAGGCGCACCCGGCCCGCGTGTACGACGTCTTCCTCGGCGGCAAGGACAACTACCCCGTCGACCGGAACGCGGCCGCCGCCGCGCTCGCCGCCAACCCGCGCGGCTACCTCGACGTACGGCACAACCGCGACTTCCTGCGCCGGGCCGTCACCACCCTGGCCCGGGAGGACGGCATCCGGCAGTTCCTCGACATCGGCACCGGGCTGCCCACCGCGGAGAACGTCCACCAGATCGCCCAGCGCATCAGCCCGGACACCCGGGTCGTCTACGTCGACAACGACCCGGTGGTGCTCGCGCACGCGCGTGCCCTGCTGACCAGCGGGCCCGAGGGGCGTACGGACTACATCGACGCCGACTTCAAGGACCCGGCGCACATCCTCGAACAGGCCGCCAAGACGCTGGACTTCGACCAGCCCGTGGCGCTGTGCCTGGTGGCGCTCCTGCACTTCGTCGAGGACGGGGAGGCGTACCCGATCGTGCGCGAGCTCCTCGGCGCGCTGCCCTCCGGCAGCCGGCTCGTGCTGAGCCACCTCACGGAGGACCTCAACCCCGAGAACATCCGCGCGGTCCAGCGGACGTACACCGAGCGCGGGTTCACCTTCGTGCTGCGCTCCGCGGCGGACGTCGAGCGGTTCTTCACCGAGAACTCCCTGGAACTCGCCGAGCCGGGGGTCGTCCCCGCGCACCACTGGCGGCCGGACGGCGCCGCTCCGGTGCCCGAGCAGCCGGAGGCCTCCTACCTGGCCGGCCTCGACAGCATCGAGCGGGTCCGTTACGCCGACATCAACGACGTCACGGACGCGGACATCAACGTGTACGCGGGGGTCGGGACGAAGGCCTGAGCCGCGGGTGGGCGTAGGTCCAAGGTCGGGGGCGGATTCCTGCCGCGGGCCGGGGACGGGCGCCGGGCCGGCTGTCTACGGTGGAGGCATGTCCGATGACACCGACTTCGACCTCGACGCCTATCTGGAGCGGATCGGGTGGGACGGGCGGCGGCGGGCCGACGCGGCGACGCTGAAGGGCGTGCACCTGGCGCACGCGCGGGCCATCCCCTTCGAGAACCTGGACGCCCTGCGCCGCACGGCCCCCTCCCTGGATCCCGCCGACCTCATGACCAAGCTGGTGCGCAGCCGGCGCGGCGGCTACTGCTACGAGCACAACACGCTGTTCTCGCTCGCCCTGACGGCCCTGGGCTTCCGGGTGATCCGGCGGCTGGCCGCCCGTGTCGTCGTGGGCGCCGACCGTGTCGAGAGCCGTCCGCGCACCCATATGGCGCTGCTCGTGGAGGTGCCGGGGGATCCGCGGCCGTATCTCGCCGACGTCGGCTTCGGGGCCGTCGGCGCGCTGCTGGAGCCCGTTCCGCTGACGGCCGGTGCCGAGTTCCGGGACGCGGACCGGCGGCACCGGCTGGTGCACGTGCCGCACGACGGTCCGCTGGAGCTGTGGATGCTCCAGGCGTACCAGCCGGAGAAAGGCGACGCGGGCGAGCCCTGGGCGGATCAGTACGCGTTCACGCTGGAGCCGTTCGAGGCACCCGACTTCGAGGTCATCAACTGGCATGTGGGGACCAATCCGCGGTCCCCGTTCACCCAGCGCCTCTACGCCCAGCACCTGAGCCCCGCACGCCACCTCCTCCTCGACGGCGGTCTCCTCACCGAGACCCGGGCCGACGGCACGGTCGGCGAGCGGGAGGTGACGGACGAGGCGGAGGCACGGCGGCTGCTGGACGAGGAGTTCGGGATCGCGGCTCCCGAGGGGATGACCCTCCTGCCGTGAGGCCGGTCAGTCCCACCAGAAGTGCCAGAGGGGCCGGTTGAGGAGCTGTCGCCCGGCGTAGGCGCGCAGCGTCGTGTCGTCGCCCTGGCCGGTGGTGTCCGGGCAGAACGCGAAGTGCTCGGCGGCCAGCGCCTCGGCTTCGGCCTCGGTGGCCGGCGGCGCGGCCACCGACACGGTCAGCCGGTCGAAGGTGAGCGCGACGACCCGTATCCCGAAGCGGTCCTCCCAGGAGCGCAGGACCGAACACAGCCGGGCCACGTCGGTCTCGTGGTTCAGCGGGCCGCTCCAGCCGATGGCCGCCGGGATGTCGGCGGAGCGGCGGGCCGGGACCAGTGCGCAGCGCGGCGCCTTGAAGGAGGTGCCGTCGGCGAGGAGGCCCTCGGCGACCTCGGCGGCGCGCGCGTCCGGGTCGGCGTCCAGGACGCCGGCGGGGGCGAGTCCGGGCCACTCCGCCCCGGCGGGACCGGTCGCGGCTCCGTCCTTCGCGTACTGGTCCCAGAACGCGCTCAGTACCTCCTCGGCGTCGTGATCGCCGGGGTACGACATCTCCTCGGGCATCAGCTCCCAGTCCGGCGGGCCGCCCTGGCTGCCGCCGACGTCGACGAGCAGCGGAAGCAGCCCGACGGTCCGCCCGGCCGAGTGCAGCGCGCTCCAGGTGCCGGCCGCCGGCTCCTCGTCCGCGCACCACAGCAACGGCTCGTGCCACGACCCCTCGTCGGTCGTGTCGATCAGTCTTCCGGCGGGGAGGTCGAGTCCGAGGGACCGGCCGGCCGGGTCGGCCGCCAGCTTCGGCAGGGGGTTGGGAAGAGTCGCCATGCGGGGGACTGTAGAGGCAGCCACTGACAACGGCCGCAGGGCCGGCGTCCGGGTGTGCGTGAACGCTGAGCCCGGGCGGCGCTTGCCGCTACGGTGTCGGCTGGAGGACCCGCGCGGGCCGCGATCAGGGCCCGACGGGCGACGGGGCGACGTCAAGGGGGACGGGGATGGCCGACGGGCCGGTGCTCGCGCACCTGCATTTCGGGCGCGAGGACGCCGAACGGGACGTGACCGACGGTCTGCTGTTACGCGGCGGCTTCCTGCCCAACGCGGCCTACCGGGCCGCGCTGGCCGGGCGGAAGATGCTGATCATCGGCCGCAAGGGATCCGGCAAGAGCGCCATCTGCATGCAGCTGACGGCCGACGGCGGCCGGCACGCGGGGACGGTCCTGGTCACCCCGGACGAGGCGGCGGGCGAGCAGATCCGGCGGTTCGAACTGCAAGGGCTGCCGGGCGACTCGGCGAAGGCGCTGATCTGGCGGTACCTGTTCGCCGTGCACGCCGCCCGCCATCTGACGACGCACGCCAAGGACGCGCACGGCCGGCGGCCCGACTCGGTCAAGGTGCTGGCCCGGTTCCTGAAACAGAACGGGGAGGGGGCGGACGGCCGGCTGGGGGAGCGCGTCGCGCACGGCGCCAGGGGCCTGCAGACCTCCCTGTCCCTGGAGGCGTTCGGTTTCAAGGCGGGCCTGGACCTCGCGCAGTCGCCGTCCGAGGGCGCCCAGGCACTGCGGCAGCTGGAGGTCGTCGAACAGGGCGTGGCGCGGGCCTTCGCCGACGTCGGCTGCGACGGCGCGCACGGGCCGCTGCTGCTCATGGTCGACCAGCTGGAGCAGGTGTGGTCGGCGGAGCCGGACAGCGTCTCGATGGTGGTCGGGCTGCTGCTGGCCGCCAAGCACGCCGCCAGCCTCTACGCGCGCTCGGTGCGGTTCCTGCTGTTCCTGCGCGCGGACATCTACGACTCGCTGTCCTTCGGCGAGGGCGACAAGTTCCGCGGCGACGAACTGCGGATCGCCTGGACGGAACAGACACTGCGGGATCTCGCCCTGGCCCGCGCGCGGGCCTCCACCGGAGCGGAGCTGACCGAGGAGCGGCTGTGGCGGGAGCTGTTCCCGCGCACCGTGGAGGGCGAGGAGACCGCCGGATACCTCTTCCGCCGCTGTCTGCCCCGGCCGCGGGACGCCATCCAGTTCCTCAACCTGTGCCAGGAGACGGCCTGGCTGATCCACGGCCGGGACCGGATCACGGAGGCGGACGTCCTCCAGGCGGCCCGGCAGTTCTCCGCGTGGAAGCTCAAGGACCTGTCCCTGGAGTACCTGGTCGCGCACCCCTTCCTCAGGCATCTCTTCCCGCTGTTCCAGAACACCGGCTACGTGGTCACCCGGGCCGCGCTTGGCACCCGCTTCGAGGCGGCCGCCGAGTCGCTCCACGGGCTGTTCCCCGCCTACGCGGGCGCCCTGACGCTCCCCGGTGTCATCGACATCCTGTACGGCGTGGGGTTCCTCGGGGTGCGGCGCGGCAACGACGTCGTGTTCGCCGGTGACGACGACCTGCCGGTGCAGCCGCACGAGACGGAGTTCCACGTCCACCCCTGCTTCCGGGCCGCGCTCGGCGCGACCAGCGCGATCGACCTGCGGGACTACGAGTCGATCGCCATGGGCTCCCGCGTCGTCCAGGGCAGCCTGGGGTTCGACGTGGGCCACACGTTCACCAGCCGCGACGACCGGCTGGCACGGGAACTGCGGCGCTCCTGCCACTCCGTTCTCGCCCAGACCGGGCGGGCGGTGAGCCTGGCGCGGGAGGCCCGGGACGAGATCAGCCGGCAGATCAACGGCGTCCTCGACGACGTCCACCGCATCGCCGCTGGCACCACGCCGGCCTTCGACGTGGACGACCAACTCCTGTCCACCGCCCACTACTTCGACACCCTCGCCGCCCAGCTCCTGGCCAGTGGACTGGACGACGGCGCGGGCGGCGCGGGCGGGGTGGCCCGCCGGATGGCGGAGGAGGCACGGCGGCTGCGACGGGTGGCGGGCGGCTCGTACGGGTCCTCGGACGGCGGCTGAGGTGTCCCCGGGGGCCGGCCGGGACGGGCCCCCGGAAGGGCCCGAGTGGGGCCGGGTGCGGCGGCGCCCGCCGCGCCGGAGAGCGCTCGTACGCTCCCCGGCGCGGCGCCGGAGCCTCAGAGCCGCTCGGGCGTCCGGATGCCCAGCAGGGTCATGCCCTGCTGCAAGGTGCGGGCGGTCACGTCGCACAGGAACAGGCGGTTCTCGGCGACGTCCTGCGGCGGCGCCGGCTTGATCACCGGGCACTTGTCGTAGAACGACGTGAAGAGCGACGCCAGCTGGTAGAGGTACGCCGTCAGCTTGTGCGGGGCGTACTCCGCCGCCGCCTCCGCGACCGTCTCCGCGAACGCGTCGGCGTGCAGGCCCAGGGCCCGCTCCGCCTCGTGCAGCGGCAGCTCCGGGTGCGCGGACGGGCGTACGTCACCGGCCTTGCGCAGGATCGACCGGATCCGGGCGTACGCGTACTGGAGGTACACGCTGGTGTCGCCGTTCAGCGAGACCATCTGGTCCAGGTCGAACTTGTAGTCCCGGTTCGCCGACGTCGACAGGTCCGCGTACTTCACCGCGCCGATGCCCACCTGGGCGCCCCGCTCGGCGATCTCCTCCTCGGACAGGTCCTGCGCCTTCTCCCGGACGACGGCCGAGGCGCGGTCGACGGCCTCGTCCAGGAGGTCGACCAGGCGTACCGTCTCGCCCTCACGGGTCTTGAACGGCTTGCCGTCCTTGCCGAGCACGGTGCCGAAGGCCAGCTGGTGCGCCCTCACGTCGTCACCCAGCCAGCCCGCCCGGCGAGCCGTCTCGAAGACCATCTTGAAGTGCAGCGACTGGCGGGCGTCGACCACGTAGACCAGGGTGTTCGCCTTCAGGCCGAAGACGCGGTCGCGGATGGCGGACAGGTCCGTGGCCGCGTAGCCGTAGCCGCCGTCCGACTTCTGGACGATCAGCGGGACCGGGTTGCCGTCCGGGCCCTTGACGTCGTCGAAGAAGACGCACAGGGCGCCCTCGGAGCGGACCGCGACGCCCGACTCCTCCAGCAGGCGGCAGGTCTCCGCGAGCATGTCGTTGTAGCCGGACTCGCCGACGATGTCCGGGTCCCGGACCTCCATGTCCAGCTTCTCGAAGACGGAGAAGAAGTAGATCTTCGACTCGTCGACGAACCTCTGCCACACGGCGAGCGTGTGCGCGTCCCCCGCCTGGAGGTCGACCACCCGGCGCCGGGCCCGCGTCTTGAACTCCTCGTCGGAGTCGAAGAGCCCCCGCGCGGCCTTGTAGAGGCGGCCCAGGTTCGACATCGCCTCCTCGCCGGAGACCTCGCCGTCCTCGGAGGACTTGTGGTCCAGCTCGTGCGGGTGCTCGTCCAGGTACTGGATCAGCATGCCGAACTGGGTGCCCCAGTCGCCGATGTGGTGCCGCCGGACCACCGTCTCGCCGGTGAACTCCAGGAGGTGGACCACCGCGTCGCCGATCACCGCGGACCGCAGGTGGCCGACGTGCATCTCCTTCGCCACGTTCGGCTGGGCGTAGTCGACGACCGTCGTACCCGGGTTCTCGGCGAACGGCACGCCCAGGCGGTCGGTGTCCGCGTACCGCGCGGCGAGGTTCTCCGTGATGGCCCGGTCGGCGAGCGTGACGTTCAGGAAGCCGGGGCCGGAGACCTCGATGTCCTGGATCAGCTCACCGGTGACGACCTGGGAGACGACCTGCGCCGCCAGTTCCCGCGGGTTCGCCTTCGCCTTCTTCGCCAGCGCCAGGATGCCGTTGGCCTGGAAGTCGGCCCGGTCGCTTCGGCGCAGCAGCGGGTCGGCGGAACCGGCCTCCGGCAGGGCTGCCGAGAGGGCCGTCGCGAGGTGCTGCTGGACGCTGGCGCTGAGGGACGTGACCGGGGCCATGGAGTTGGGTGCCGTTCTCCTCGTGGGATGGATGGACCCGGCCAGTATCCCATGGGGCGTAAAGCGGTTTTCCTGGGCGCGTGAGGGTCTGGGACAATGAGGCGGTCAGCCGTGCGACCGTACCGGCTGCTCATGAGAACCGTCAGAAAGAGGACGTGCCGATCGTGGCTCAGAGCACCGAGACCACCGACTGGGTCTCCCGTTTCGCGGATGAGGTCATCGAGGAGTCGGAGCGTCGGGCCCCGGGCAAACCGGTCGTCGTCGCGTCCGGCCTCTCCCCCTCCGGACCCATCCACCTGGGGAACCTGCGCGAGGTCATGACCCCGCACCTCGTCGCCGACGAGATCCGCCGCCGGGGCCACGAGGTGCGCCACCTGATCTCCTGGGACGACTACGACCGCTACCGCAAGGTGCCCAAGGGCATCGCCGGGGTCGACGAGGAGTCCTACCGGCAGCACATCGGCAAGCCGCTGACCTCCGTCCCGGCGCCCGCGGGATCCGCCCACCCCAACTGGGCCGAGCACTTCAAGGCCGCGATGACCGCGGCGCTGGCCGAGCTGGGCGTGGAGTTCGACGGGATCAGCCAGACCGCGCAGTACACCTCCGGCGTGTACCGCGAGCAGATCCTGCACGCCATCCGGCACCGGGCCGAGATCGACGCGATCCTCGACCAGTACCGCACCAAGAAGGTCCCCGACAAGAAGCAGCAGAAGCCCCTGGACGAGGCCGAGCTGGCGGCCGCCGAGGGGTCCGGCGCCGCCGCCGAGGACGACGGCGGCTCCGGTTCCGCCGGCTACTTCCCGTACAAGCCGTACTGCGGCAACTGCGAGAAGGACCTCACCACCGTCACCGCCTACGACGACGACACCACCGAGCTGACGTACACCTGCGCCGAGTGCGGCTTCTCGGAGACCGTCCGGCTGAACGAGTTCAACCGCGGCAAGCTGGTGTGGAAGGTCGACTGGCCGATGCGCTGGGCGTACGAAGGGGTCGTCTTCGAGCCCTCCGGCGTCGACCACTCCTCGCCGGGCTCCTCGTTCCAGGTCGGCGGCCAGATCGTCGGGATCTTCGGGGGCAAGCAGCCGATCGGACCGATGTACGCGTTCGTCGGCATCAGCGGGATGGCCAAGATGTCGTCCTCCCGCGGCGGCGTCCCGACGCCCGCCGACGCCCTGCAGATCATGGAACCGCAGCTGCTGCGCTGGCTGTACGCCCGCCGCAGGCCCAACCAGTCCTTCAAGATCGCCTTCGACCAGGAGATCCAGCGCCTGTACGACGAGTGGGACAAGCTCGACGCCAAGGTCGCGGACGGGTCCGCCCTGCCGGCCGACGTCGCCGCGCACGCGCGTGCCGTGGGCACCGCCGCCGGTGAACTGCCGCGCACCCCGCGGCCGTTGCCCTACCGGACCCTCGCCTCCGTCGCCGACATCACCGCCGGGCACGAGGACCAGGCCCTGCGCATCCTCAGCGAACTCGACCCGGCCGACCCGCTCACCTCGCTCGACGAGGCACGGCCGCGGCTCGACAAGGCCGAGGCGTGGATCAACACGCACGTGCCCGCCGACCAGCGGACCATCGTGCGCGAGGAGCCCGACCACGAGCTGCTGAAGTCCCTCGACGAGCCGTCCCGGCAGTCCCTGCGGCTGCTCGTCGACGGACTGGCCGGGCACTGGTCCCTCGACGGGCTCACCCACCTCGTCTACGGCGTGCCCAAGGTGCAGGCCGGCTTCCCGGCCGACGCCACGCCCAAGGAGCTGCCCCCGGAGATCAAGACCGCCCAGCGGTCGTTCTTCGCGCTCCTGTACCACCTGCTGGTGGGCCGGGACACCGGTCCCCGCCTGCCCACGCTGCTGCTGGCGGTCGGGCAGGAGCGGGTGCGGGTGCTGCTCGGGGAGTAGGTCCCCGCCTCACGACGAGGGGGCGCCCGGTGGTGTGCTCCACCGGACGCCCCCTCGTCGTTCAGGCGATGTGGTCGTCCTCCAGCTCCGCGGTGTGGCGGTTCTGGAAACGCAGGACCATGCGCTTGGCCTCGGGGTCCGGGACCGGGATGCCGTACGTGGCCTCGACGTTGGCGCCGAACTCACGCGGAGTCGGATAACCGCTGCCGCTTATCGACTGCTTGAAGATCTGGTAGTACGCCTCCTCGTCCGGCTCGACGACCGGGGCGCCACCACCTCCGCCCAGCTCACGCGTGCGGTTCGGGCCCACCGGGATGGGGAAGGTGCCCGTCTCCTCCGGAGAGGGCTCCTGAGCCGGGGGCTCCTCCTCGAACTGCTCGCGGTACTGGTCGGCCCGCTGCTGCTCCTCGTACCACTGGGCGTACTGCTCCGAGGGGTCGTACGTGGGGTCGTAGCCGCCCTGGTACGCGACCTCCTGCACGGGGGGCTGGAACCACGGGCTCTGCTCGGCCTCGGGGTCGGCCTCGGCAAGGCCGGGGTCCTGCCGGCCCACGGGTGCCGGGCGCTGCCCGCCGGGAGGCACGGCCGCCCCCTGCGGGCCGGGAGCCGGCTCGACGGCACGACCGCCCGCGGGCGCGGCGGACAACTCGGCGGGTCCGGCGGGCCGGCCGCCCGCGCCCGCCGCCGCCAGCTCGGACTGCGGTGCCGGCGGCAGCAGGGCAGGCTCGATGCCCGCCGCCGCGAGGCCCGCCGGAGCCGTCTCCGCCAGCGGCACCCCGTAGCGGGCCAGCCGCAGCGGCATCAGGCTCTCCACCGGGGCCTTCCGGCGCCAGGACCGGCCGAAGCGGGAGCGCAGCCGGGCCTGGTAGACGAGACGTTCCTGCTCCAGCTTGATGACCTGCTCGTAGGAACGCAGCTCCCACAGCTTCATGCGGCGCCACAGGAGGAAGGTGGGCAGCGGGGAGAGCAGCCAGCGGGTGAGCCGCACGCCCTCCATGTGCTTGTCGGCGGTGATGTCGGCCATGCGGCCGATCGCGTGCCGGGCCGCCTCGACCGACACCACGAACAGGATCGGGATCACCGCGTGCATGCCCACGCCCAGCGGGTCCGGCCAGGCCGCCGCGCCGTTGAAGGCGATCGTCGCCGCCGTCAGCAGCCAGGCGGTCTGGCGCAGCAGCGGGAAGGGGATGCGGATCCAGGTCAGCAGCAGGTCCAGGGCCAGCAGGACGCAGATACCCGCGTCGATGCCGATCGGGAACACGTAACTGAAGTTCCCGAAGCCCTTCTGGAGGGCCAGCTCGCGGACCGCCGCGTACGAACCGGCGAAGCCGATGGCGGCGATGATCACGGCACCGGCCACGACCACGCCGATGAGAACGCGGTGCGTGCGTGTCAGCTTCAGTGGCGCGGCCACCCGTACTCCCCTCCCCGTGCGTGTTGTTGCGCGCAACAGAGTGGCACATGTGTGCGTCGGACGTGGTGCCGGTCTGTCGGGAGCCCGGTCCCCGTACGGGTCCGGGCTCCGTCAACCAGCCGGGTGGGCCCGCCGGTTGGGCCCAGGTGTGACAGTCAGCTCTTCTTCGCCGCTGAAGAGGACGGGGAGGCGCTCGCGGAGGGCGACGCCGGCTCGGACGCCGACTTGGAGGGGGACGGCGAGGCCGGCTTCGAGGGGGACGCGCTCTTCGACGCCGACGGGGCGCCGCCCGCCCTGCCCTCGCCGTTCGCCGACGACACCGCGGCCACCGCCTCCTTGGCCGCCTTCTGGGCGAGCTTCGTCAGGCTCGCGGCGCTCGGCGTCTTCTCACCGGCGAGACCCGCGCCGTTGTAGTCGACCGTGACGACGACGTTCTCGACGCGCGTGACGACCGTCTGCTGCCGGAAGGAGCCTTCCTTCTTCTTCAGGTCGTACGTCACCGTCGTCGCCTCGTCGCCCGTCCCGGCGAGCGGCTGCGACTTCGCGTTCTTCGCGCCCTCCGCCGACCGGGCGTCCTGGACCTGCGTGGCGTAGTACGCCTGCGCCTGCTCGTCGCCCGAGCCGCGCGCGGTGTCCGACTCGAAGCGCAGCAGGGACACGTTCAGCCAGCGGAACTGGGAGCCCTTGACGCCGTTGTTGTCGAGACTCGTCCAGGAGCAACTGGCCCGCGCCGCCGTGTCGTCGGAGGCGCCCTCCTTGCCGGACTTCCCCTCCGGTACGAGATCCTCCAGGGTCTTCTTCGAGAGCACCGCGCACGGTTCCGGAAGCGAGTCGTACGCCGCCGCCTGCACCGTCGGTGACGGGCTGGCGGACACCGTCGCCCCCGCGCCGCTCGTGCTCGCGCTGCCGGCGTCGTCGGAGCCGGAGTCCGAGGAGCAGCCGGCGACGATCAGCATCGCCGGGACGGCCGCCGCGCCGACAAGGACGCGGCTGAGGCGCTTCGCCCGCCCGTCGCGCCGGTCCCGCTCGTCACTCCCCAGGTCTCGCTGTGCTGGTCGCTGCATGGTTCCTTCACTCATGACGCTTGTGGTTCCTGCCGTCGGATCGGGTCCGAGGGGCCACGGTACGCGGTGGGGAAGCTGTGCGGCCTTGCTTCGTCTGCTTTGTGCGGACGGGTGAGGGGTCTGTGAAGGGGGATCAGCCGGCCAGCGACTCGGCCAGCTGCGCGGCCAGATTCCGGGCCTTGTCCTGCATTTCCTTGCTGTCCGGGGCCACTCCGAGGGTCGCCGGCTGCTCCGCGTACTCGATGGTCACGATCACGTTCGACGTGCGGAACGCCACAGTCACCGTGCGCTGCTGGGCCGTCGACCCGGAACTGCTCAACGCGTCGTCCAGGAACGCCTCGTCACCGAGCCCGTCGAGGAGCCGGGGCGCGAGGTCGGCCGGAGTGGCGGACGTCGAGGACGTGGGCGACGACGAAGAAGAGGCGGAGGAGGCGGCGGACGAGGACGGCGACGAGGACGCCGAGGCGGCGTCGGTCGGAGAGGCCGTCGGGCTGCCGGAACCCGCCGCGCTCTCGTCGGGGCTCGCCTCGCCGCTCCCGACGTCGGACACGGCGCTGGGGCTCACCGGCTCCGGGAGGTCGGCCGCTTCCTCCGTCGTCGCGAACAACTGCTGCGCCTGGCTGTCGTCGCTGACGGAGGTGTCGTACGACACCACCCGCTCGAAGTCGACGAGCAGATGGTCGGTGGCGTTCGTGGACTCCACCTTCCAGCGGCACCCGACCTTGCGGTCGGTGTCGAACGTGGGCGTCGCCTCGCCCGCGTACGCCTTCTCCCGCTGCGCCTCGTCGGTGATCTGCCGGATGCCGGGCAGCAGGGAGTCGAGGGTGTCCTGGCCGACCGCGCCGCAGGGCTCCGGGAGCGTGCGGTACCGGCCCGGCTCGGCGGCGACGGACGCGGTGCCGGCGTCGTCGGGGTTGGCGTGGTCCGTCGTGTCGTCGTCCCCCGAACCGCCGGTGCAGCCGACGAGCAGGGCCGCGAGGAGCGCGGCGACGCCGGGTACGTACGCCTTCCGCTGCACGGTCAGGCTCCTCTCGACGGGGGGTCCACGGTGGGGGTGAGCTTGCGGATCCCAGTGTCCCCGCTGGTTATTCGCTTGCCGCACGGGGGCGGCCCCTGGAGACAATGTGTATCGCACGCATGGCCGTGGACGCCGGTCCGTTGTCCCTTTTCGTCGACCTTGGCGCCGGTTTTGCGTATCAGTGCTTCTGTTGTTTTTCCGGGGGAATGAGGACGTTATGTCGTATGTGGAGATGCCGGGCGCCAAGGTTCCGATCCGTATGTGGGCCGATCCCGCGACGGTCGAGGAAGGCGCGCTCCAGCAACTGCGCAACGTGGCGACCCTGCCGTGGATCGAGGGCCTCGCGGTCATGCCGGACGTCCACTACGGGAAGGGCGCGACCGTCGGGTCCGTCATCGCGATGCGGGGGGCCGTGTGTCCCGCGGCGGTCGGTGTCGACATCGGCTGCGGAATGTCGGCGGTCAGGACCTCCCTGACGGCGAACGACCTTCCCGGGGACCTGTCGCGGCTGCGCTCGAAGATCGAGCAGGCGATTCCGGTGGGCCGGGGGATGCATGACACTCCCGTCGAGCCGGGGCGGTTCCACGGGCTGGCCACCGGCGGGTGGGAGGAGTTCTGGGGGCGGTTCGACGGGGTCGCGGAGGCGGTGAGGTTCCGTCTTGAGCGCGCCGCAAAGCAGATGGGCACGCTCGGTAGCGGCAATCACATGATCGAGGTGTGCCTCGACGAGTCGGATTCGGTCTGGCTCATGCTGCACTCCGGATCCCGGAACATCGGCAAGGAGCTGGCTGAATACCATATCGGTGTCGCCCAGAAGCTTCCGCACAACCAGGGTCTCGTCGACCGTGACCTTGCGGTGTTCGTATCGGACACCCCGCAGATGGCCGCATACAGGAATGACCTGTACTGGGCGCAGGAGTACGCCAAGTACAACCGCACGATCATGATGGCGCTCCTGAAGGAGGTGATGCGCAAGGAGTTCAAGAAGGCGAAGCCGGTATTCGAGCCTGAGATCTCCTGCCACCACAACTACGTGGCTGAGGAGCGGTATGAAGGCGTGGATCTTCTGGTCACGCGTAAGGGGGCGATCCGCGCGGGCTCCGGTGAGTACGGAATCATCCCCGGCTCGATGGGCACCAGCTCCTACATCGTGAAGGGGCTCGGAAACGAGAAGGCATTCAACTCGGCTTCGCACGGGGCGGGTAGGCGTATGAGTAGGAACGCCGCGAAGCGCCGGTTCACGGTGCGGGATCTGGAGGAGCAGACGCGGGGCGTCGAGTGCCGCAAGGACACTGGGGTTCTGGACGAGATTCCGGCCGCCTACAAGAACATCGACCAGGTGATGGCGCAGCAGCGGGATCTCGTTGAGGTGGTGGCGAAGCTGAAGCAGTTCATCTGCGTGAAGGGCTGACGTGTGAGGCTCCGGTCCGGATCGGAGCCTCACACGGCCGGTCATCGCTGGGCCGGCAGTGGGACTCGGCCGGTGCGCATGCGCCAGAGGCGGATGGAGCAGCTCTTCGCTGTTCGGCCGAGTTCCCCGGCTGCGGCACTGTCGTTGTTCAGCCGCAGCAGCACGCGGTCCTCATGCGCCGTCCAGTGACGTCGCTCGGGAGCGATTCTCATGCCCGCGGGTCGGACCCAGGCACCGGTCGAGTCGGCTTGGGCCTTCTTGCGCTCGAGTGACAGACAGCCCTCATAGTAGAGATGGGCTGCCAGTTTCTGCGCGTTCTCTTTCGTGTAGAGGATGTTGTAGATGCCGTCTCGAGCATTACGCTTCAAGGAGCGCTCCGCTCCAGTGATCTTCCTTCGTCTCCCTGAGTACCTCCAGTACGGGCCTCGGCGCATACTGGTGCTTTTACGCAGGGGAATCCCCTGGCGGGTATGGCCCACGGAACCATCGGCGTCGATGACCCCGCGGAGATAGTCGCGAGGGGAGAACTCGGCCTGGGGTGGAGTGATCTTCTTCGACTTTCGGCCGCACGGAAGGCCGAGGTCCCTGAGCTTGATTCTGGCTGCGAGGGAGCACAGGCTCCAGACCGCCGTGCGGGAGGCCTCAGCGAAGTTCGTGGACCGGATGCGCTCGGTGACGCCGCTGTAGTACGGCGTGATCCTCTGGAACTCTCGCAGGAGCGCGATGTCCCGGGCGTTGATCTCGACGGTCAACTTGCCTCTCTGGCCCGCCCCCTTGCTGTAGATGCCCGTCCGCCTGCAAGAAGCCGAACATGTACGCGTACTCCGGGACCCTGAGGTCCATGAACTCGTTGGCGTTAGGCTCGCGTTCAGCCATGAGGAAGCGCATTCCTTCCTTGCTGGTCAGGCCCTCGGTCGGGCGGCATCCCGGTCGAGGGCCGTGGTGTTGATGGTGCGGCGCGAGCCTAGGGTGTGCGTTCGGGCGACATGCGGGTGATCGACAGCGTTCACTCCTGTGAGTTACCGCAGCCGCTTTACCTCGGAGCGTGGGTCACCGCGTAGATCATCACGAACGCCACGATGCGGATGCCGAAGAAGAAGTAGGCGAGCCACCACCACATGTGGCGTTCGTTCTCGGTCTCCTCGTCGAGGCGGTGGCGTTCGGGGTCGGCGGGGGCATCAGCGGTCCCGGTGGACCTTTGTGTTGGAGGCCTGGGCGCGGGGGCGGACCACCAGGAGGTCGATGTTGACGTGGCTGGGGCGGGTCACCGCCCAGGTGATGGTGTCGGCGACGTCGTCGGCGGTGAGGGGCTCGGCCACGCCCTCGTAGACCTTCTCCGCGCGCTCCTGGTCGCCGCCGAAGCGGGTGAGCGCGAACTCGTCCGTCCTGACCATGCCGGGCGCGATCTCGATGACCCGGACCGGGCGGCCGACGATCTCCAGGCGCAGGGTCTCGGCGAGGACGTGGGCGCCGTGCTTGGCGGCGACATAGCCCGCGCCGCCCTCGTAGGTGCCGTGGCCGGCGGTGGAGGAGACGACGACGATCGTGCCGTCGCCGCTCGCGTCCAACTTGGGGAGCAGCGCCTGGGTGAGGTTGAGGGTGCCGATGACGTTGGTCTCGTACATCGTGCGCCAGTCGGCCGGGTCGCCGGTGGCCACCGGGTCGGCGCCGAGTGCTCCGCCCGCGTTGTTGACGAGCACGCCGATCGTCTGGAAGGCGGACGCGAACTCGTCCACCGCCGCGCGGTCCGTGACGTCCAGCGGGTACGCCGTCGCCTGGTGGCCGGCTGTGATGATCTCCTCGGCCAGCGCCTCGACGCGGTCCTTGCGGCGGGCGGTGAGGACGACGCGGTAGCCGGCCGCGGCCAGCTGCCGGGCCGTGGCGGCGCCGATTCCGCTGCTCGCACCGGTGACGACGGCGATGCGGGAGGCGGCGGACGGTGCGGCGGTGGCCATGGGCTGCTCCTCGGGCGGGGCGGTGGGGCGGTGGGACGGGCGGGGGGCTCGGAGGCCTTGGGGCGAAAGCCCGTCCGGCCAGGATAGGCGGGTGGCCTCGGCGGTCGGGGGGCGGTCCGGTGGACGGTCAGTGGCCATGACCGGCGCCGGTCGGTCCGCGCCCGTTGCTCGGCGCGCGGAGCGGTGCGGTGGGAGAATGAGGGGGGTGATCCCCTGACTTCTGTGGAGGTGGATCATGGGACAGGCACGTGAGGTCATGGACCGGCTCACGGAGGCGCTGACCACGCATCCCGATCCGAGGGCGATCGGCGAGCTGTACGCCGAGGACGCGGTCGCCTTCACCCCCGACGAGGGGGAGATCCGCGGGCGCGACCGCATCACCGCGTACTGGCGGCAGATGACGGAGGCGGTCCCTGAGGCCAGGTTCGAGACGCTGCACGCCTACGAGACCGGCGACACGGCGATCGACGAGGGCGTCTTCAGCGGGCGCAACACCGGGCCGCTGCACCTGCCCAACGGGGAGACGCTCCCCCCGACGCAGAAGGAGTTCAGGATCCGGGGCGTGGACATCGCCACCGTGAAGGACGGCCGGATCGTGGACTACCGGCTCTACTTCGACGAGATGGACTTCCTGGGGCAGCTGGGGCTGCTGCCCGACGACCAGGCCTGACGGGTACGACCTGCCCGTACGGCGTGACGGTACGGCCCCGTCCTGCCCGTACGGCGTGACGGTACGGCCCCGTCCTGCCCGTGCGCCGTGCGGTACGGCCCCGACCTGCCTGTACGGCGTGACGGTACCGCTCGACCGTGCCCCTGCGTCCGGTCAGTCGCCCCTCGGCGCGTACATGATCACCGCCATGCCCGCGAGGCAGATCAGCGCGCCGGTGACGTCCCAGCGGTCCGGGCGGTAGCCGTCCGCGGCCATCCCCCAGGCCAGTGAGCCGGCGACGAAGACACCGCCGTACGCGGCGAGGATGCGGCCGAACTCCGCGTCCGGCTGGAGCGTGGCGACGAAGCCGTACGCGCCGAGGGCCAGGACGCCCGCGCCGATCCAGATCCAGCCGCGGTGCTCGCGCACGCCCTGCCAGACCAGCCAGGCGCCGCCGATCTCGAAGAGGGCGGCGACGAGGAAGAGGGCGGCGGAGCGGAGCACGAACATGGGGGCAGCCTCGCATGCCGGGCCGGCCGGGCCGGCGGTCGGCGTCACCTGTTGGACGGCGCCTGTCCGTCGCCGCACGTGGGATACATCCGTACGACCACGGCTGAGCGAGGGAGTGGGCGGTATGCGGGTGATCGCGGTGTGCGTGACGGCGTCGGCGGCCTTGGCGGTCGTCGGCGGGGCGGTTCCGGTCGCGGGGGCCGAGGGGGTTCCGGAGGCCGACCTCGCCTATCACGGCTCCGCCGCGATGGCCGGGGGCCGGGTCGAGGTGCGGTTCACTCCGCGCAACCACGGTCCGTCGGCGGTGCCGGACGCGACGGTGCGGCTGCGCTGGTCGGAGCCGTTGGCGGACCAGCAGGCGCTGCCGGAGGGGTGTGCGCGGGCGGGGGAGCGCGTGGTGGTGTGCCGGACGGGTGCGCTGGCCGCGGACGAGGTGGGGGAGCGGATCGGTCTGCGGGTCCTGCTGCGTCAGGAGCCGTCGGAGGTGCTGCTGGAGCTGGACACGGTGTGGGGCGGCGGGGCGGTGGACGGGAACCGGGCGAACGACCAGCAGCGGGTGCTGGTGCTGGACACCGGGGACACGTACCACTTCTGAGGACCGCTCAGCTTGTGTGCCCCTCGGTGTCGTAGCGGTCCCGGGCTTCGTGGACCTGCTCGATGTGGGTCTCCGCCCAGTCCTTCACCGCCACCAGCAGCAGGCTGAGGCTGCGGCCGAGAGGGGTGAGCTCGTAGTCGACGCGGACCGGCACGGACGGGGTGACCGTGCGGGTGAGCAGGCCGTCGCGTTCCAGTGAGCGCAGGGTCTGGGTCAGCATCTTGGGGCTGACGCCGGCGATCCGGCGGCCGAGGTCGCTGTAGCGCTGGGGGCCGTCGGCGAGGGCGGAGACGACGAGGCTGACCCACTTGTCGCTGAGCCGGTCCAGGAGCTGGTTGGTGGGGCAGCCCTTGATGAACGCGTCGTACTCGACGCGGGCCTGTTCGCGCCGCTGGGCCGCCGTCATGGTCACCATGGCTCACCTCCGGGGTAGGTACGCACCTGTGGGTAACTACTTACTTATAGATAGTAGCTCTTCCTAGGGTTGCGGCCAGCTGCGGGGACGCCGCGGCGGACACAACCGTGATCGAGGAGCTTCCAGTCATGCGTGCAGCAGTGGTGACGACGTTCGGCGGACCCGAGGCCGTACGGATCGTGGAGACCGAGGTGCCGGAGCCGGTCGCGGGGCAGGTGCGGATCAAGGTCGCGGCGGCCACCCTGAACCCGGTGGACGCCGGGGTGCGGGCGGGCGTCTTCGGGGGAACGGGCGGGCGGATCGGGCTGGGCTGGGACGCCGCCGGAACGGTGGACGCGGTCGGCCCGGCCGAGGGCTCCGGTTCCGGTTCCGGTTCCGGGGGCGCGTGGAGCGTGGGCGACGAGGTGGTGGCCCTCGACTACGGCACGGGGAAGCCGCTGGGCACGCACGCCGAGTACGTCGTGGTGGACGCGGACGCGGTGGCCCCGGCGCCGCGGACGGCCGACGCGGTCGAGGCGGCGACACTGCCGCTGAACGCGCTGACCGCCGCACAGGCCCTGGACCTGCTGGAGCTGGCGCCGGGCCGGTCGCTGCTGGTGACCGGGGCCGCGGGCGCGGTCGGCGGCTACGCCGTCCAGCTCGCCGCGCACCAGGGGGTCTCGGTGACCGCGCTGGCCCGCCCGGAGGACGCGGAGCTCGTACGGTCCCTGGGAGCCGCGCACTTCGCCGGCGGCACCGTGGAGGCCGGCGGCTTCGACGCCGTACTGGACGCGGCGGTCCTCGGCGAGGCGGCCCTCGCGTGGGTGCGGGACGGGGGCGCCTACGTCGGCGTCATCCCGGGGGCGTCCCCGGCGCCGGTGCGGGGGGTGCGGGTCGGCACGGTCGAGGTGAGTGCCGACGGGGCGCGGCTGGCGCGGCTGGCCGGGCTGGTGGACGAGGGGGTGCTGACCCTCCGGGTGGCCGAGACGTACGCCCTGGACGAGGCGCCGAAGGCGCACGCCCGGCTCGCGGAGGGTGGAGTGCGGGGGCGGCTGGTGCTGGTCCCCTGAGCGGCGGGCGGCTCGTCTCGGGCCGGGGCGCCCGGGGCCGGGCGCGGATCGCCGGGGCGCCGTAGACCGGTGGGAACGGGGTGGGCGTACGCCGGTGGGGAACGGGGTGGGTGTACACCGGTGGGAACCAGGTGGGTGTACACCGGTGGAAACCAGGTGTGTGTACCGGCGCGCGCCCGGACGAGGGTGGCGACCGCCCGCCCTGGTGAAGTGCGGGATCGGACCGGCCGTGACCCCGAGGACTGACCGATCCGGTCGCGAACCCCGATGACCGGGACGAGCGGACCGGCCACAGCCGGGCGCGCGGCCCCTGCGTGCCAGGCCCCCGGCATACAGCGCCCACCGGCACCCGCAGTACAGCGCCCACCGGCACCCGGAATACAGGGAGGGGCGGGGCCGTTCAAAGGTTATAGTTGAACGGTCAACAACTTGGAGGTTGAGCGACCATGCAGTTCGGGATCTTCAGCGTCGGCGACGTCACGCCGGACCCGACCACGGGCCGTACGCCGACCGAGCACGAGCGGATCAAGGCGATGGTCGCCATCGCGCTGAAGGCCGAGGAGGTCGGGCTCGACGTCTTCGCGACCGGCGAGCACCACAACCCGCCCTTCGTGCCGTCGTCGCCGACGACCATGCTCGGATACGTGGCCGCGAAGACGGAGAAGCTGATCCTCTCCACCTCCACGACGCTGATCACCACCAACGACCCGGTGAAGATCGCCGAGGACTTCGCGATGCTCCAGCACCTGGCCGACGGGCGCGTCGACCTGATGATGGGGCGCGGCAACACCGGCCCGGTCTACCCCTGGTTCGGGCAGGACATCCGGCAGGGCATCAACCTCGCCGTCGAGAACTACGCCCTGCTGCGCCGGCTGTGGCGCGAGGACGTCGTGGACTGGGAGGGGAAGTTCCGTACCCCGCTCCAGGGGTTCACGTCCACGCCCCGCCCGCTGGACGGCGTGCCCCCGTTCGTCTGGCACGGCTCGATCCGCTCGCCGGAGATCGCCGAGCAGGCCGCGTACTACGGCGACGGCTTCTTCCACAACAACATCTTCTGGCCGGCCGACCACACCAAGCGGATGGTCGAGCTGTACCGGACCCGGTACGCCCACTACGGGCACGGCACGCCCGAGCAGGCGATCGTCGGACTGGGCGGCCAGGTGTTCATGAGGAGGAACTCGCAGGACGCGGTGCGTGAGTTCCGGCCCTACTTCGACGTGGCGCCCGTCTACGGGCACGGGCCGACCCTGGAGGAGTTCACCGACCAGACCCCGCTGACCGTGGGCTCGCCGCAGCAGGTGATCGAGAAGACGCTGGCCTTCCGCGAGTACGCCGGCGACTACCAGCGCCAGCTGTTCCTGCTCGACCACGCGGGGCTGCCGCTGAAGACCGTGCTGGAGCAGCTCGACCTGCTCGGTGAGGAGGTCGTGCCGGTGCTGCGCGAGGAGTTCGCGAAGGACCGTCCGGCCGAGGTGCCCGAGGCCCCGACCCACTCTTCCCTCAAGGCTTCCCAGGAGGTGACCGTCCGATGAGGCTCGTCGTCGTCTCGGCCGGGCTGAGCGTCCCGTCGTCCACCCGGCTGCTGGCCGACCGGCTGGCCGCCGCCGTGGGCCGCGCGACCCCCGTCGACGTGCGGGTGGTCGAGCTGCGCGACCTCGCCGTGGAGATCGCGCACAACTTCACCAACGGGTTCCCCGGGCGGAAGCTGGCCGCCGCGATCGACGAGGTGACCGGGGCCGACGGGCTGATCGTGGTCACACCGGTGTTCTCCGCCTCGTACAGCGGGCTGTTCAAGTCGTTCTTCGACGTGCTGAGTGTGAGCGACAAGGACGCGCTGGCCGGCAAGCCGGTGCTGATCGCGGCCACCGGCGGCACGGCCCGGCACTCGCTGGTGCTGGAGCACGCGCTGCGTCCGCTGTTCGCGTACCTGCGGGCCGTCGTCGTGCCGACCGGGGTGTACGCGGCCTCGGAGGACTGGGGCGCCGAAGGGCTCGACGGGCGGATCGAGCGGGCGGCGGGGGAACTGGCGAGGCTGATGACGGGCCTCGCGGCCGTCAGGCCGGCCCGGGACGAGCCGGAGGTCGTACCGTTCGCCCAGCAGCTGGCCGCGCTGTCCGGCCCGTCCGGCACCTGAGACGGAACCGTGTGATGCCCGCGACGGGCGGTGTGGCGCCCGCCGCAGGCCGTGTGACGGTGAGATCCCAGTAAGAAGGGTGACCCCGGGACCGCTCGCACGGCCACACCGCCGAAGGCCGGGGCACACTGGCCGGGTGCCCCCAACGCTGCTGCTCGCCGAAGACGACCGCGCCATCCGGCATGCCCTGGAACGCGCCCTGACCCTGGAGGGCTACCGGGTCACCGCGGTCGCCGACGGTGTCGAGGCGCTGGCGCAGGCCCACCGGACCCCGCCGGACGTGCTCGTCCTGGACGTGATGATGCCCGGCATCGACGGACTCCAGGTCTGCCGGGTGCTGCGCGCCGAGGGCGACCGCACGCCGATCCTGATGCTGACCGCGCTCGTGGAGACCCAGGACCGGATCGCCGGCCTGGACGCGGGCGCGGACGACTACGTGGTCAAGCCCTTCGACGTCGAGGAGGTCTTCGCCCGGCTGCGCGCCCTGCTGCGCCGCACCGGCCCGGTCGGCGCCGGCGCCGGCACCCCGGCCGGTGTGCCGAAGCCGCCGCCGGCCCCGGAGGGGCAGGTCGAGGCGGCCGGCCTGCGGATGGACGCGCAGGCCCGCCGCGCCTGGCGCGGGGCGCGTGAACTGGAGCTGACCCGTACCGAGTTCGAGCTGCTGGAGCTGCTGGTCCGCAACGCGGGGATCGTGCTCGACCACTCCACGATCTACGACCGCATCTGGGGCTACGACTTCGGCCCCGGCTCCAAGAACCTCGCCGTCTACGTCGGCTACCTGCGCCGCAAGCTGGACGAGCCCGGCGCGCCCCAGCTGATCCACACGGTCCGCGGTGTGGGTTACGTGCTGCGGGAGAACTGAGTGGGCCGCCTCGGGCGGACACCGGGTCTGCGTCGGCCGCGCCGGCCGCGGCTGTTGTCCCTGCGGACCACCTTCGCGGTGTCCTTCGCGGCCGTGACCGCCGCCGTCACCGTCCTGGTCGGTGTGCTGTCCTACGGCGCCGCCGCCCGGCTGGTCCGGGTGGACCAGGAGTCCGTGTTCGACCAGGTCGTGGAGGACCTGCGGGACGAGGTGCGGCAGCAGGACATGTCGCCGCGGGACTTCTCCTCGTCGGCGCCCGGTCACGATCTCGTCCGGCCGGCCCGTACCGACGTGCAGGTGCTCGGGCCGGACGGCGCGGTCCTCGACCCCGGCCGCCCGGGCCTGCCGGTGACCGGCGGCGACCGCGCCGTGGCGGCCGTCACGGTGGCCGGACGGCTGGTCGAGCACGAGGACGTCCGCGTCGGTGACGACATCTACCGCGTCGCGACCGTCTCGCTCGGCGGCGGGCGGGGCGCGGTGCAGGTCGCGCAGGAGTTCAGCGACACCGAGGACCTGCTGCGGGCCCTTCAGCGGCGCACGCTGCTCCTGATGGCCGCGGTCGTGGTCGCGGCGGGCCTGTTCGGCTGGTGGCTGGCCCGGCGCATCACCCGCCGCCTGGTCATCCTCACCTCGGCCGCCGAGGACGTCGCCCGCACCCGCCGCCTGGGCATCCAGGTCCCCGTCACCGGCTACGACGAGGTCGGCCGCCTCGGCCGCGCCTTCGACCGCATGCTGGGCCGCCTGGCCCAGTCCGAGGAGGACCAGCGGCGGCTCGTGCAGGACGCGGGGCACGAGCTGCGTACACCGCTCACCTCCCTGCGTACGAACATCTCGCTGCTGCGGCGGATCGACGAGCTGCCTCCCGCCGCGCGGGAGGACCTGGTCGCCGACCTGGGCCAGGAGGCGCGCGAACTCACCGACCTGGTCAACGAGCTGGTGGACCTCGCGGCCGGGCAGTCCGACACCGAACCGCCGCAGCGGGTCGACCTCGCCGACATCGCCGAGGACGTCGCCGGGCACGCGCGGCGGCGTACCGGGCGGGAGATCGTCGTCCGCGCGAGCGGGGACACGTCGACCGACGGCCGCCCGGGGATGCTCACCCGCGCGCTGTCCAACCTGGTGGAGAACGCGGCGAAGTTCGACCGCGAGGGCACCGCGCCCATCGAGATCCGCGTCGCCGGTCCGGCCCGGCCCGGGACGGTCCGCGTCGAGGTCCTCGACCGCGGGCCCGGTGTCGCCGACGGCGACCTGCTCCACGTCTTCGACCGCTTCTACCGCGCCGCCGACGCCCGCTCCCTGCCGGGATCCGGGCTGGGCCTGTCCATCGTGCGGGAGGTGGCGCTCGCGCACGGGGGAGCGCCGTTCGCGGCCCGGCGGGACGGGGGCGGGGTGGTGATCGGGTTCACGGTGGGCGGGAGCTGACCCCGCGACGCCGTCGCCTGCGGAGCGGGGGCGCGGAGAGCCGGGCGCAGGATCCCGGGATCCGTCGAGCCATATGTTGTGCACTTTCTTGACGGAGGTGGAAACAGCGCCTAACTTCGCGTTGTCCTTCCCCCGGTCAAGGGAGACCGCGATGCCCTCGTCCCCCGTCGCATCACCGTCCACGACCTCATCCCCCGAACACACCCGCCAGCTGCGCCGCGTCGCCCTCTCCGGGCTGCTCGGGACCGCCGTCGAGTTCTACGACTTCCTCGTCTACGGAACCGTCGCCGCCCTGGTCTTCGGCGAACTGTTCTTCCCCGGCGCCGACCCCGCCGTCGGCACCGTCGCCGCGTTCGGCACCTTCGCCGCCGGCTATGTCGCCCGGCCGCTCGGCGGCATCCTCTTCGGGCACTTCGGCGACCGGCTCGGCCGCAAGTCGATGCTGCTGCTCACCATGGGTCTGATGGGCACCGCCAGCTTCCTCGTCGGCCTGCTGCCCACGTACGACACGATCGGCGTGTGGGCGCCGGTCCTGCTGATCACCCTGCGGGTGGTGCAGGGCATCGCCATCGGCGGTGAGTGGGGTGGTGCCACCCTGATGGTCGTCGAGCACGCCGGAGCGCGGCGCCGCGGCCTGTGGTCCAGCTTCACGCAGATGGGAGCCCCGCTCGGCTCCCTGCTCTCCACCGCCGTGGTCGCGCTCGTCGTCGCGATGCCCGACGACCAGTTCGCGGCCTGGGGCTGGCGGGTGCCGTTCCTGCTGAGCGTGGTGCTGCTCGGCGTCGGGCTCTTCGTCCGCCTCAAGGTCGTCGAGAGCCCGCTCTTCGCCGAGGTGAAGAAGGACCGCGCCGAGTCGCGGCTGCCGATCCTGGACGTGCTGCGTCGCCCGCGCCCCCTGGTGCTGGCCTGCTGCGTCGGCATCGGTGCCTTCACCGCCCAGTCCCTGCTGACCAGTTACCTGATCGCGTACGCCACCGGCATCGGCTACGCCCGCTCGCAGGTGCTCACCGCCCTCACCGTCTCCGCCTGCGTCGCCCTCGTCGTGCTGCCGTGCGCCTCCGCGCTGTCCGACCGGATCGGCCGCCGCCCGGTCGTCCTCGCCGGAGCCCTCGCCTCGGCGGCGCTGGCCTTCCCGGTCCTGGCGCTGGTCGACTCGAAGTCCCCCGGACTGCTGATCCTCGCCGTCGTCCTCGGCCACGGCATCGCCCAGTCCACGATGTACGGGCCGCTGGGCGCCCTGCTCACCGAGATGTTCGGCACCCGGGTCCGCTACACCGGCGCCTCCCTCGGTTACCAGGGCGCCACCCTCATCGGCGCCGGTTTCTCCCCGATGATCGCCGGCAGCCTGGTGGCCGCGAACGGCGGGAGCGGCACGCCCGTCGCCCTGCTGCTGTGCGCGGGCGCCGCCGTCACCGCGCTGACCGTCGCGTTCCTGCGCGAGACCAGCCGGGGGTCCCTCAGGGAGACGGACGAGACCGGTGCGTCCGGCGGGGCGGGGGGAGGCGCCGAGACCGCTCGGGCCGACGAGACCGTCCGGGCCGCCGAGGCGGTGAAGGGCCCCGGGGCAGCCAGCACGCAGGGGATCACCTCGTAGCCGCGCTGGCGGGGGGCAGGTGGCAGATGGTCAGTGGCCGGTAGCCGGTGGCCGGTAGCCGGTGGTCGGTGGCCGGTAGCCGGTAGCCGGTGGTCGTGGTCGGCGATTCGGCTGGTCGGTGAGTCGGCTGGTCAGCGGGTCGATGGATCGGCGGGTCGGCGGCTGTGGCCAGGGCCGTCCGTCGGTCGTCGTGCGGCCACGCCAGCCACGTAAGTCGCGTCGGCCGCCAGCCGGCCAGCCGGCCAGCCGGCCACGCCCGCCGGCCCAGCCGGTCTGCCGGCCGCCGCAACGGATCCCGCCGGCCGTGTCCGGGCCGTACGACCGCCCACCGCACCCCAGGCGGGCGGTCGTACGCTTGCCACCGTGGAGGACGACGACATCCTGGACACCTCGCACGGCCCGCAGCCGCGCCCGCAGTCGCTCATGCTCGCCTTCTTCGGCAACCACGTCCTCGGGGAGGGCGACCTGTGCGTCTACTCGGGCAGCATCATCGACGTGCTCGGCCGGGTCGGGGTCGGTGAACAGGCCGTACGGTCCACGCTGACCCGCATGGTCAACCGGGGCCTGCTGCGGCGGCAGCGGGAGGGCCGCAGGATGTACTTCGGCCTGACCCCGCAGGCGACGCGGGTGCTGCGGGACGGCGGGCGCCGGGTCTGGGACAAGGGCGCGGTCAACGACGACTGGGACGGGTCCTGGACCCTGCTGGGGTTCTCGCTCCCCGAGTCCTGGCAGCGCCAGCGCCACGACCTCAGGTCCCAGCTCGCCTGGTCCGGATTCGGGGCGCTGTACAGCGGGCTGTGGATCGCCCCCGGCAAGGTCGACGTCGCCGGCATCGTCGCGGAACTCGGTCTCGCCGCCCATGTCAAGATCTTCCACGCCCAGGCCGACCAGGCCACCGACATCGGCCTCATGGTCCGCGACACGTGGGACCTGGAGTCCATCGCGGCCCGTTACGTGTCCTTCGACAAGCGCTGGACCGCCCGTCCGGACGCCGGGCCCGGGGACGACCCGATCGGCACCCGGCTGCGGCTGGTCAGCGAGTGGCTGTGGACCATCCGGGCGGACCCGAGACTCCCGGCCCGCCACCTTCCCCCCGACTGGCCGGCCCGCCCCGCCCAGGAGACCTTCCGACGCGTCGCGGAACAGACCGCGGACCCCGCCGAGCGGATGGCCCGCGCCCTCCTGGAGACCGTCCCGCTGCGGTGACCTGGGGCCCGCGCCGACGCGGGCGTCGGACGGGGACGGACCTGCCGGAACGCTCGACGGTGCGCGACGGCCCGGCCGCCCCACGGCCAGGCCCCGCCAGGGAAAAGGGCGAGGCCCGAAGACCCCGCCCGAATCTCACGAAACCCCAGCTCAGGGCCACACCAAGCAGTACGGCTGATGCCCCGCCTCATGCAGCCGGTGGCTGAAGTCCTGCCACTCGTGCAGCAGTTGGTAGACGTTGAACGCGTCCCGTGGGCCGCCCCGGTCCGGGACCGTGGACCAGATGAAGGCGGCGGCGCCGACCGCTTCCTCGCCGATGCCGCGGAGCGGGTCGACGACGGTCATGGGGAGTTTGACCACCGCGTAGTCGGGGTGGAGGACGACGAGTTCCAGCGGCGGGACCTTGTGCAGCGGGACGCCCTCGATGCCGGTGAGGACCATCGCCGCCATCGTCTCCGGCTTGATCTTGGTGAACATGCCGTTCATCCCGAGCTCGTCGCCGCCGAGTTCCTCGGGGCGCATCGAGATCGGGACGCGGGCCGCGGTCGCGCCGTCCGGCGCGCCGAAGTACTTGTACGTCACCCCCACCCGACCACCATTCCTGCTCCCCGCCCTCAGCCGGTCGACCCGTCGGTCGGCCCGCTCCGGCTCCTCACCCGATCCACCGGGTACACCCGGTACAACGTGTCCCTGACGTGCTTCGTTCGATTCCTCCGCGTCGCGTCGGTGCCTTCCCCGCCGGGCACGTCGAGGACCCAGGTCGTCAGTCCCCTCGCCCAGTCCGCCACCGCGATGCATATCTCCACCCGACTGCTTTTCTAGGACGCGTGGCCCCCGCCGCGCAACCCGATCATCGTGTCAGTGACCTCCCCCACGGCCGCTCGCCGAAACGTGCGCTGAAACACCTGTCCGCAGGATCTTCGCAGCCCCTGAACATGCCTCTGTGCATGTCTCCGTGCAAGCCTCCGTACACCTTTACGTACGCCAGGGCCGTGTGAGCTGTGTGTATCAGGAGCCAGTTTCGCAGATCGCGGCGGGACGGGGGTCGTTCGCGACCGTCCGCCCGGTCGGCGACGGCCCGGAGGCGAGTCCGCTGTGGGTCGCCGACGAGTCCGTGGTGCGTCGGCGGCGGGTCGGCCATGGGTCCGCGGCGGGTCGGGCGTGGGTCCGCGGGGGGTCGGGCGTGGGTCGGCCATGGGGCCCAGGTGGGGCGGGCGCGGGTCGGCCGCGCGTGCGCCGCGGGCCCGATCGCGGCGCGGTGGTGGCCCGCTGTCGTCCTGGTCCGCTGGCCTACCCTGAGGAGGTCACTGGCAACCGGAGTCCGAGAAGTCGGAGAACGTCGGAGAAGTCGCAGGTCATGAGCGAATATCCTTATTCATACGATGCGCCTGTCTCGCAGGCCCTGTTCGACCGTGCGGCCGTCGTCACACCGGGCGGCGTGAACTCCCCGGTGCGCGCCTTCCGTGCCGTGGGCGGAACGCCCCGGTTCATGGTGTCCGGCACCGGCCCGTACCTGACCGACGCGGACGGACGGGAGTACGTCGACCTCGTCTGCTCCTGGGGGCCCATGATCCTCGGGCACGCGCATCCCGAGGTCATCGCCGCGGTCCAGGACGCCGTCTCCCGCGGGACCTCCTTCGGCACGCCCGGTGAGGGCGAGGTCGCGCTCGCCGAGGAGATGGTCGCCCGGATCGAGCCGCTGGAGCAGGTGCGGCTGGTGTCCAGCGGGACCGAGGCCACCATGTCGGCGATCCGGCTCGCCCGCGGGTTCACGCGGCGCAGCAAGGTGGTCAAGTTCGCCGGGTGTTACCACGGTCACGTCGACTCGCTGCTGGCGGCGGCGGGCAGCGGGGTGGCGACGTTCGCCCTGCCGGACACCCCCGGCGTCACCGGCGCGCAGGCCGGCGACACCATCGTCCTGCCCTACAACGACCTGGACGCGGTGCACGCCGCCTTCCGGGCCCACCCCGGCGAGATCGCCTGCGTGATCACCGAGGCCTCCCCGGGCAACATGGGCGTCGTACCGCCCCTGCCCGGCTTCAACCAGGGGCTGAGGGACGCGTGCGCCGAGCACGGCGCCCTCTACGTCTCCGACGAGGTGATGACCGGCTTCCGGACCAGCAAGGCGGGCTGGTACGGCATCGACGGGGTCGAACCCGACCTGATGACCTTCGGCAAGGTCATGGGCGGTGGCTTCCCCGCGGCTGCCTTCGGCGGCCGTGCCGACGTGATGGAGCACCTCGCGCCCGCCGGGCCCGTCTACCAGGCCGGCACCCTGTCCGGGAACCCGGTCGCCACCGCCGCCGGCCTCGCCCAGCTCAGGCTCCTCGACGACGCCGCCTACGAGCGGGTCGACGCGGTGTCCGCGCAGGTCCGGGAGCTGGTGTCGGACGCGCTCGCCAAGGAGGGCGTCGCGCACACCGTGCAGAACGCCTCCAACATGTTCAGCGTCTTCTTCACGGACCGTCCGGTGCGGAACTACGAGGACGCCAAGGCGCAGGAGTCGTACCGCTTCACCGCCTTCTTCCACTCGCTGCTGGCGAACGGCGTCTATCTGCCGCCGTCGTCCTTCGAGTCCTGGTTCGTGTCCACGGCCCACGACGAGCGGGCCATCCAGCGGATCGCCGACGCCCTCCCGGCGGCGGCCCGAGCGGCTGCGGAGGCCACCGCGTGAGCAGCACGTCCGAGCACCCCGACATCACCGTCGTCCACCTGATGCGGCACGGCGAGGTCGCCAACCCCGACGGCGTCCTCTACGGCCGTCTCGCGGGCTACCACCTCTCCGAGCTGGGCCGGCAGATGGCCGACCGGGTCGCCGAGCACCTCGCCGCCCGTGACGTCACGTACGTCTGCTCCTCCCCGCTGGAGCGGGCCCAGGAGACGGCCACGCCGATCGCCAAGGCACACGGGCTGGACATCGCCACCGACGAGCGGCTGATCGAGGCCGAGAACGTCTTCCAGGGCAAGACGTTCGGCGTCGGCGACGGGGCGCTGCGACGGCCGGAGAACTGGAAGCACCTGGTCAACCCGATGCGGCCGTCGTGGGGCGAGCCGTACGTCGACCAGGTCGTGCGCATGATGGGCGCGCTGGACACGGCGAAGGACCGGGCGCGGGGGCATGAGGCCGTGCTCGTCAGCCATCAGCTGCCGATCTGGATCGTGCGGTCGTGGGTGGAGAAGCGGCGGCTGTGGCACGACCCGCGCAAGCGGCAGTGCACGCTCGCCTCGCTGACGACGTTCACCTACCGGGGCGACAAGATCGTCTCGGTCGGCTACAGCGAGCCGGCCCGTGACCTCGTCCCCGTCCACCTGCGCGCCGGAGCCAGGCCGGTGAAGGGGAAGGGCAAGGCCTTCGGGGCGTAGAGCTTCGGGGCGTGGGCCGGTCCGGGCGCAGGCCCGTCCGGGCGTGGGCCCGTCCGGGCGTGGGCCCGTCCTGACGTCCCGGAGCGCCGGCCCTTTCCAGGGCCTCTGTTACGGAATCCGCTCATTTCGGCGGAACCTCCTCGTTCGTCGCGTCCTCTGTCTGGGTGACCAGCAGAGAACGTGACGAACGGGGATGCCATGAGCGCGCTCACCCGAAGGGGAGCACTCGGACTCGGCGCCGGAGCCGCGGCCGCCGTCGGACTGGCGGGCTGCGGCTCGCTCGACCCGTCAGACGGGTCCAGCCATGCGGGAGGTTCCGCGAAGGGCCCGACCGGTCGCCCGAAGCCCACCGTCCGGCCCCTCGGCGACGGGTCCACCGCCTTCACCGGCCGGCAGCCCCACCAGCCCGCGAAGCCGGAGCCGCTGGAGCCGGGACAGGCCCCGCCGCAGTTCGTGATCTTCTCCTGGGACGGTGCCGCCGAGGTCGGCAACGGTCTCTTCCCGCGCTTCCTGGACCTCGCCAAGGAGCACGGCGCGAGCATGACCTTCTTCCTCTCCGGGCTGTATCTCCTGCCCGAGTCGAAGAAGCGGCTCTACGACCCGCCGAACAACCCGCGCGGCGCCTCCGACATCGGCTACCTCACCGACGGCCACATCCGGGAGACGCTGAAGAACGTCCGCCGTGCCTGGCTGGAAGGGCACGAGATCGGCACCCACTTCAACGGCCACTTCTGCTCCGGCACCGGAACGGTCGGCAACTGGACGCCCCAGCAGTGGCGGAGCGAGATCGACCAGGCCACGTCCTTCGTCAAGGAGTGGCGCACCAACTCCGGGTGGACCGACCTGCCCGCGCTGCCCTTCGACTACGACAAGGAACTCGTCGGCGGGCGTACGCCCTGTCTGCTCGGCCAGGACAACCTGCTGCCCACCGCCCGTGAGCTCGGCTGGCGTTACGACGCCTCCTCGCCCGGAGGCCGTCAGGTCTGGCCACGGAAGCGGGCCGGCCTGTGGGACCTGCCGTTGCAGGCGATACCTTTCCCCGGCCGCGGCTTCGAGGTCCTGTCGATGGACTACAACATGCTCGCGAACCAGTCGGTCAACTCCACCAACGCGCCCGCCCACAACCACCCGGCCTGGCGCGAACAGTCCGCCCAGGCGTACATATCGGGATTCAAGCGGGCATACGAGACAAACCGCGCCCCCTTCTTCGTCGGCAACCACTTCGAGCAGTGGAACGGCGGCATCTACATGGACGCCGTCGAGGAGGCGTTCCGTCACATCGCGCGGGAGAAGGAGAAGGGCGGGGACGTACGCCTGGTCTCCTTCCGGCAGTTCGTGGACTGGCTGGACGTGCAGCGGCCCGAGGTGCTCGCCGAGCTCCGCACCCTCGACGTCGGACAGCAGCCCGTCGGCGGCTGGCAGGAGTTCCTGAAGGACACCGGATCCACCGCCTCGTCGGCCTCCACCGCCTCCACGGGCTCCGGGCAGGCCGCCTGAAATGCGGGTCTCCTCCCGCGAGGGGGGTGCGCAAGATCCCCAGAACGGGCATGCGAAACTTTTCACATGAGTGCCGCCAGCCGTAGTCGCACCCGTCGCCGTGCCGTCCTCCTCACCGCCGCGGCCGCCGCCGCGGTGGCCCTGTCCGCCTGCGGTGCCGGCGGCACGTCGGGCGGAGGCGGCGACACCAACTTCGTCACCGGCGACAACGGCATCGACACCGTCGCCGCGGACCGGCGGACCGCGGCCCCCGACCTGTCCGGCGAGACCATCGACGGCAAGCGGCTCGACGTCGCCGACTTCAAGGGCCAGGTCGTCGTCCTGAACGTGTGGGGCTCGTGGTGCGGGCCGTGTCGCGCGGAGGCCAAGTACTTCTCCAAGGTCTCCAAGGAATACCAGGGCAAGGGCGTGCAGTTCGTCGGCATCAACACCCGGGACACCAGCACCGGCGTCGCGGTCGCCTTCGAGAAGAACTACGGCATCACCTACCCGAGCCTGTACGACCCAACGGGCAAGCTGATGCTCCGCTTCGAGAAGGGCACGCTCAACCCGCAGCTGATCCCCTCCACCCTCGTGATCGACAGGAACGGCAGGATCGCGGCGCGGGCGCTGCAGGCCCTCGCCGAGGAGGACCTGCTCGGCATGCTCGAGCCCGTCCTCGCGGAGAAGTGACGTGAGCGCACTCGTCACCCTCGCCGAGGCGACGGGCCAAAACGAGACCGTGCTCAGCGGGGCCCTGATCGTGGCCCTGCCCATCGCCCTGCTCGGCGGCCTGGTCTCCTTCTTCTCGCCGTGCGTCCTGCCCCTCGTCCCCGGCTACCTCTCCTACGTCACCGGAGTCACCGGCACCGACCTGGCCGAAGCCCGCCGGGGGCGGATGGTCGCCGGCGCCTCGCTGTTCGTGCTCGGCTTCACCGCCGTGTTCGTCTCCGGCGGGGCCCTGTTCGGGTACTTCGGCGAGACGCTTCAGGAGCAGAAGGGCGTCCTGTCCAAGGTGCTCGGGGTGCTCATGATCCTCATGGGCGTCTTCTTCATGGGCCTGATGCCGTGGCTCACCCAGCGCGAGTTCCGCTTCCACCGGAAGCCGGCCGCCGGACTGGTCGGCGCCCCCGTCCTCGGTGCCCTCTTCGGCATCGGCTGGGCGCCCTGCATCGGCCCCACCCTCGCCTCCGTGCAGGCGCTCTCCTTCAGCCAGGCCAGCGCCGGCCGGGGCGCCATACTGACGGTCGCGTACTGCCTGGGTCTGGGCGTACCGTTCGTGCTCGCCGCGGTCGCCTTCCGCAAGGCGCTGGGCGCCTTCGGCTGGGTCAAGCGCCACTACGTCTGGGTGATGCGCCTGGGCGGCACCATGATGATCGTGACCGGTGTGCTGCTGCTCACCGGCGCGTGGGACCACATCGTCTCCGAGATGCAGAACTGGTCCAACGGCTTCACTGTGGGGATCTGACCGATGAGCGAGACCACGACCGACAAGACCCCGGACGCCACCGAGGACCAGGACCTGGGCGCGGCCGGCTCCCAGTTGTCCACCGCCCCCCAGGAGGACGCCCCCAACCTGCCGGCCCTGGGCGTCATCGGCTGGGCCCGCTGGTTCTGGCGTCAGCTCACCTCCATGCGGGTCGCGCTGCTGCTCCTGCTGCTGCTGTCGCTCGGCGCGATCCCCGGCTCGCTGATCCCGCAGAGCGGGACCGACGAGACGAAGGTCGCCGACTTCCGCGCCGCGAACCCCACCCTCGGTGACGTCTACGACAAGCTCGGCCTCTTCCACGTCTACAGCTCGGCGTGGTTCTCGGCGATCTACATCCTGCTGTTCGTCTCCCTCATCGGCTGCATCGTGCCCCGCACCTGGCAGTTCGTGGGGCAGCTGCGCGGACGTCCGCCGGGCGCGCCCCGGCGGCTGACCCGGCTGCCCGCCCACACCGGCTGGCGTACCGAGACCGACCCCGACGAGATCCGTGAGGCCGCGCTCGCGCTGCTGCGCAAGCGCCGCTTCCGGGCCCATGTCGCGGGGGACGCCGTCGCCGCGGAGAAGGGCTATCTGCGGGAGTTCGGCAACCTCGCCTTCCACATCGCGCTGATCGTGATGCTGATCGCCTTCGCCTGGGGCCAGCTGTTCAAGTCCGAGGGCAACAAGCTGATCGTGGAGGGCGACGGCTTCTCCAACACCCTCACGCAGTACGACGACTTCAAGTCCGGCACCCTCTTCTCGCAGGACGACCTGGATCCGTTCAGCTTCACCCTGGACGACTTCACGGGCACCTACGAGACCAGCGGTCCGAACCGGGGCACCCCGCGCACCTACCAGGCGACCGTCGACTACAGCGTCGGCGCCTACGGCAAGGACCGGAAGACCACCATCAAGGTCAACGAGCCGCTGCGGGTCGGCGACTCCAAGGTCTACCTCACCGCCCACGGCTACGCGCCCGTCATCACCGTCCGCGACGCCAAGGGCGACGTCGTCTACAGCCAGGCCGTCCCCCTCCTGCCACTGGACTCCAACGTCACCTCCTCCGGTGCGATCAAGGTCATGGACGGCTACCGCGACGCCCGGGGCGAGAAGGAACAGCTCGGCTTCCAGGCCTTCTTCCTGCCGGCGTACGGCGGGGACGGCACCGCGGTGGTCTCCCAGTTCCCGGCGCTGCTGAACCCGGTGCTGAACCTGGAGGCCTTCCACGGCGACCTCGGCGTCGACTCGGGCATCCCGCAGAGCGTGTACCAGCTCGACAAGGGGAACCTGAAGGCGTTCAAGGACGCCAAGGGCAAGGCGCTGAGGGAGAATCTCAGGCCCGGCGAGACCATGCAGCTCCCGAACGGCGCCGGCTCGGTCACCTTCGAGAAGGGGATCAAGGAGTGGGCGAACTTCCAGGTCACCCGTCAGCCCGCCGCCGGCTGGGCGCTCGGCGGAGCCGTCGTCGCCATCCTCGGCCTCGCCGCCTCCCTGTTCATCCAGCGCCGTCGGGTGTGGGTGCGGGCGGTCAGGGGCGCCGACGGCGTCACCGTCGTCGAGATGGCGGGCCTCGGCCGCAGCGAGTCCGCCAAGGTGCCCGAGGAACTCGGCGACCTCGCCGGGATCCTGTACGAGGCGGCACCGGGCGCCCCCGACCCGGACGACTCCTCCGACGTCACCCCCACCCCCACCCCCGACTCCGACGCCGTACCTGCCGAAGGGGCTGAGAAGAAGTGAATCTCGCCGCCGCAACCAACGAAAGCCTCGCGCAGCTCAGCAACACGCTGATCTACTCCGCGATGGCCGTCTACACCCTGGCCTTCTTCGCCTACATCGCCGAGTGGCTCTTCGGCAGCCGCAGCAAGGTCGCCCGCACGGCCGCCGCGCTCACCCCCGGGAAGCAGGCGAAGGCGCCGGCCGTCACCGTGCGGAAGGCCGGCGGCACCGCCGTGCTGGAGCGGCCGAAGGTCGTGGTGCGGTCCGCCGCCGGTGCCCGTGACGTGCCGGACGGGCCCGGGGCGCACGGCGGGGACGAACAGGGCGACCTCTACGGGCGCATCGCCGTGTCCCTCACCGTGCTCGCCTTCCTGGTGGAGTTCGCGGGAGTCGTCGCCCGCGCGGCCTCGGTGCGGCGGGCGCCGTGGGGCAACATGTACGAGTTCAACATCACCTTCTCCACGGTGGCCGTCGGCGTGTACCTCGCGCTGCTGGTGCTGAGGAAGAACGTGCGCTGGCTCGGGCTGTTCCTGATCACCACCGTCCTCCTCGATCTCGGTCTCGCGGTCACCGTCCTGTACACCGAGAGCGACCAGTTGGTGCCCGCGCTGCACTCGTACTGGCTGTACATCCACGTCTCCACGGCGATCTTCTGCGGTGCGGTCTTCTACGTCGGCGCCGTCTCCACGTTGATGTACCTGTTCAAGGACTCGTACGAGAACAAGCTCGCCACCGGCGGCACGCCCGGCCGCTTCGCGACCTCCGTCATGGAGCGCCTGCCCGCCTCGGCCTCCCTCGACAAGTTCTCCTACCGCGTCAACGCCGCCGTCTTCCCGCTGTGGACGTTCACGATCATCGCGGGCGCCATCTGGGCGGGCGACGCCTGGGGCCGTTACTGGGGCTGGGACCCGAAGGAGACCTGGTCGTTCATCACCTGGGTGGCCTACGCCTGCTACCTGCACGCCCGCGCCACGGCCGGCTGGAAGGGCCGCAAGGCCGCCTACCTCGCCCTGATCGCGTTCGGCTGCTGGCTGTTCAACTACTACGGCGTGAACATCTTCGTCTCCGGCAAGCACTCCTACGCCGGCGTGTGACCCGTACCCCTGTCCGGTGAAGGCCGGTTCCCGTGACCTGGGTCACGGGAACCGGCCTTCGTCGTACGGACAGGTAGAGGGCGTGGACACGAATCTGCGGAGACGCATCCGCGCGGGGGATCACGACGCCTTCGGCGATCTCTTCGACGCGTACGCGCGCTCCGTCTACAACCACGCCTACCGGCTCACGGGGGAGTGGGCGGTGGCCGAGGACGTGGTCTCGCTGACCTTTCTGGACGCCTGGCGGCTGCGCGACAGGCTGGACGAGGAAGGCGGCTCGGTACGGCCCTGGCTGCTCGGCATCGCGACCAACGTCACGCGCAACACGCGCCGCGCCGGCCGGAGACACGCCGCCGCGGTGTCCCGTCTGCCCCGGGACGAGACGGTGCGCGACTTCGCCGACGAGGTCGCCGGCCGCCTCGACGACACCGCGCGACTGGCCGACGTACGGACCGCGCTGGCGAAGCTGCGGCGGACCGAGCGGGAGGTGCTGGCGCTGTGCGTGTGGTCCGGGCTGGACTACCGGGCCGCGGCCGAGGCGCTGGGGGTGCCGGTGGGGACCGTACGGTCGCGGCTTTCACGGGCGCGGACAAAACTCGCGAAACACATGGAACCACCCGAAGCGCACGGACAGATGAAAGGTGACCGCGGCACCGCGGTCGGGCCCCTGAAGGAGGGAAACCCATGAACCAGCTTCCCGAGCAGGACCTTCCGCCGGGCCGTCACCAACTCCTCAAGGAGCATCTGATGACCGAGATCCGGCGCACCGAGCCGCTGCCCGAGCGGAAGCGGAAGCCCTGGCTGCGGCCCGTGCTCGTGACGACAGCCGTGGCCACCGTGGCCGCCGTCACCCTCGTCCTCCTGCCGGCGGACGACGGGACCGGGGCGAACGCGCGACCGCCCAGCAGGGCCACCGTCGCCCTGCTGGAGGACATCGCGCTGGCCGCCGAGCACGAGCAGCCGTCGTACGGGAAGGTCCGGGACGACCAGTTCGTGTACCTGGACAGCCAGGTGTCGAACGCGGAGGCGGCCGACGGGGAGTTCACCGTCAGGCCGCTGCACCGGCTGGAGATGTGGATGTCGGTGGACGGTCTGCACACCGGAATGGGGCGGGAGGCGGGGCGGGAGGACTGGGACCTGCCGACCGACGTCAAGCCGGGCGGTGAGGGCTGGGAGATCTCTCCCGCCTACAACCACGTGAAGACCCTGCCCACCGACGCCGACGGGATGTACCGCTACCTGTACGAGACGGCCCCGAAGTACAGCGGCCAGGAGCGGTACCAGGCCATGTTCGTACTGGCCGCGGACCTGCTGCGGCAGTCGATCATGCCTGCGGAGCAGAGCGCCGCCCTGTTCCGGGCCGTCGCCCGGATTCCCGGGGTGACGATGATCGAGAATGCCACGGACGCCGCCGGACGCCATGGCGTCGCCATCGCGCGCAAGGACCCCGACAACCCGAGCCGGGACGAGTGGATCTTCGACAAGGAGACCCACGAGTTCCTCGGGGAGCGCAGTGTGGCCACGGACGACATCGCGGACGTGGAGGAGGGCACGGTCATCTCCGACACCGCGGTGCTCCGCCGCGCGGTCGTCGACCGCGCGGGTCAGCGGCCCTGAGGAGCTGATGCCACCGACCGCCGGCCTTCTTGTTGTTCTCGGTGCTCAGCCCGACCCCGGTGACCGCCCGCAACCGGTCCGGCCCCTTCGTCATCCGCTCCGGCTGGTCGACCGTGTGCTCCCAGGGCGCGTCGGCCGCCCCGGGGTTGGCCAGCACCAGCCGGATCGCCGGGGACTCGCCGTTGGAGGCGTGGTTGGCCTGGTACTGCGCCAGATACGCGCCCTGCAACTCGTGCAGCGCGTCGGCGAGGTTGTCGGGGTCGGTGGCGGTGAACGGTTCCAGCAGGGCGACGGTGACGTAACTGCCCGGCTCGAGGGAGTCGTTCTCCCGGTCGATCGCCCGTACCGCCTCCCGGAACAGGGGCCGGTCGAAGTAGTAGCCGGTCGCCGAGACGCCCACACACTCCTCGCTGCCCTCGGGCCGGACGACCCCGGCGGCGCAGGCGCGGTCGTCGTGGGCGAGGGGGAGTTGGTGTGGGCCAGATCGCGGGATGTCCGTTGCGTTACGAAAACCTCGGGCTGTCGGCCGACCGTGATCGAACCGGACGCGGGGGAGGGGGGTCACTCACCGATGTCCTCGTTCCACAGCGCCGGGTGGCCCCTGATGAAGTCGCGCATCATGCCGGCGCACTCGGGATCGTCGAGCAGCACGATCTGGACGCCGTGCTCCGCCAGCCAGTCGTGGCCGCCGTGGAAGGTGGCCGCCTCGCCGATCACCACCCGCGAGATGCCGAACTGGCGGACCAGGCCGGAGCAGTACCAGCACGGGGAGAGGGTGGTCACCATCGTCGTCCCCCGGTACGACCGCTGCCGTCCCGCCGCCCGGAAGGCGGCCGTCTCCGCGTGCGCCGAGGGGTCGTCGTCCTGGACGCGGCGGTTGCGGCCGCGGCCGAGGAGCGTGCCGTCGGCGCCGTGGAGGGCGGCGCCGACGGGGATACCGCCCTCGGCGAGGCCGGCGCGGGCCTCCTCGAGGGCGTCCGCGAGCCAGGTACGTGCCGTCGCCTCATGCAAGGGGTCCATGGCGTCACTCTCCTGTGGCCGCGGCACGAGGGCAACGTGCGACAGGCACTCCGGGCGGGCCGCACCCTCGGCCCGCCGACCGGAAGTCCCCCGGGAAACGCTCCGCAACCGGGCGGGTAACCTGTGCCGATCACCGCCGTGTCAACGGCAGTTGGTCCCCCCTTGGAGGAACATTCATGGTTGCCGCTCCGGTTCTGGAGGAGCTGCGGGAGGTGTGTCAGCCGCAGGCCAAGCTGGCGAGCCGGAACGGCGAGCACTGGGCGGGGCGGCTGTACATGCGGCGGGTCTCGCTGCGGTTCACCCGGCAGTTGGTGCGCACGCCCGTCACCCCGGACCAGCTGACCTGGACGATGGTGGTGTGCGGCGTCGCCTCCGGGGCCGCGCTGATGATCCCCGGGCTGACCGGTGCCGTGCTGGCCGTCGTCCTGATGCAGCTCTTCCTCCTCTTCGACTGCGTGGACGGCGAGGTCGCCCGCTGGAAGGGACAGAACAGCGCGGCCGGGATATACGTGGACCGGCTGGGCGCCTACCTGGCGGACGCCGCGCTGCTGGCGGGCGCCGGTTACCGGGCCGCCGAGTCGGGCGTGGGCGGCTGGCTGTCCGTCGGGATCGCCACCGCCCTGGGAGTCGTGCTGCTGAAGGCCTCCACCGACCTCGTCGACGTGGCCCGGGCCCGGCGCGGACTGGGCGTCGTCGACGACGAGTCGACCCGGCCGCGCTCGCAGGGCGTGGCGGCGGTACGGCGGCTCGCGGCCGCATTCAAGATCCACCGGGTCACGAACGGCATCGAGGCGTCCCTGGTCCTGCTGGTGGCCGCCGTCGCCGACCAGGTGACCGGCGGCATCGAGCCGACCCGCTGGGCGCTCGGCGCGCTGGCCGTCATCACGTGGGTGATGGTGCCGGCCCACCTGCTGTCGATCCTGTCGTCGTCGCGGCTGCGGTGACCTCCGCGCACCGGCTCAGGTAGTCGTCCAGGGCGCCGGCCCCCGTGAGCGGGCCCCGGGTCCGCGCGGTGCGGGCCTCCCCCGTGCCACGATCGCCGCCCGCAGCGCCTCGCTGCCGCCCTTCCGCCACAGTCGAACAGGCAGTGGCCGCGGCCCGCGGTGGCGACGCCGGCGGCACGGTGGTCGCGGAGGGGGCACCGGCGGGGGTGACGCCGAACGGGGCGTCCCGAACGGGGCGTCCCGGACGGGGGATTCCGGTAGGCGTGCGGCAGGGATCCCCGGCCGGCCTCACTGCCGTTCCAGGACCGCGTAGTCGGCGAAGCTGCGGCGGTAGCGCAGGTGCCGGGTCTCCTGGGTGTGCCGACGCTGCCACTCCTCCACTTCGTCCGGCGTGTCGCACGGGCCCGAGCCCGCCCCGCAGTCCGCCTCGTCGCCGGAGACGCAGTACGCCTCGTACTCCGGCTGTGCCGAGGCGTCCTGCACGATCGAGTACGGCACGTACCGGAAGATCCGGCGCCCGGCGGCCGGTGCCCCGCCGTGCTCCCGGTGCTGGTGCCGGCGCAGTAGCACGTTCGCGTCCGTCTCCGCGGTGCCGTCGAACGCGGCCCGCGCCTCGTCCCGGCGGGTCGCGAACTCCTCGCAGGCCGCGCACCCGGGGACCGGGACGGGGGGCCGGTCCGCCTCGGCCGCCGGCGGCGGGGGTGTCGCCCGTCCCTCCCTGGAGCGGTCGTTGGCCGCCCGTACGCCCGCGCTCAGCCGCTCCTCCCGGGTCGCGGCCCGGACTCGCGCCGGGTCCGCCTGCCACTCCCGGCCGCCGCCGACCGGGCGCAGGATCACGTACGGGCCCGTCCTGTCCTGGTACTCGCCCACCTTGCGCGTCTGTGGGTCGTAGACGAGCGTTCCCGGTTCCATCCGCTCAGGCATGTGCAACTCCCGGCACCTTTCGTAACTCTGGGTGTATCGAGCGTGGCGTAGGGGAACGGTGCGGTTCAACGCTTGGCGCGTGCCAGTGGTGCACTGTCACGGAGGGGGAGGTCGTGAGCCGACGCAACGCCGACGCGGGATCGGGGAGCGGTACGAGTTCGGCCGCGGTGTTCGGCGAGGTGCTCAAGCACTTCCGCGAGGCCGCCGCGCTCACGCAGGAGGGGCTGGCGAGGGAGATCCCGTGCGACCGGTCGCACGTCGCCCGCGTGGAGGCGGGGGCGCGGGTCCCGCAGGACACGTTCGCGAAGAAGTGCGACGAGGTGCTGGGCACGGGTGGGGTGTTGATGCGGATGTGGGGGCGCATCGACTGGTATCCGCAGGTGGAGCATCCGGACTGGTTCCGGCGGCGGGCGGAGATGGACGAGGTGGCCGTTGCCTTGCGGGAATACCAGGAGCGGGTCGTTCCGGGGCTGTTGCAGACGGAGGACTACGCGCGTGCCCTGTTCTCGCGACTCGTGAGCGGTGACGAGTTGGAGGAACGCGTTCGAGCACGACTGAGCCGACAGCGGCGGTTCCTGGTCGACGGCGGCCCGTTCTACGCCGTGGTCCTGGACGAAAGTTGTCTGCGCAACGTGGTGGGCGGGCCGGCCGTCATGCGAGATCAGTGTGCTCACCTGCTCAGCGTGGGGCGACGCCCCAATATCCATATCCAGGTGGCCCCGGCCGACCGCATCGGACTGGTCCGGCCCAGCGGCTCGATGTCGTTGATCAAAATGCCCGACGGGCATGAGTGGGTCTACTCGGAATCGCTTGACCGTGGCCATTTCAACGGCGATCCGGCCGGCTACGCGCGGCACAGCCAGACCTATGATGTGCTCAGGGCGGACTCTCCGTCAGCCCCTGAATCCGCCGTTGTGATCGGCGACGCGATGGAGAGGTACGAGCATCATGAACAGCCACGATCTCAGCGCGGCGACCTGGATCAAGAGCAGCCACAGCGACGCCAACGGCGGCAACTGCATCGAAGTCGCGCCCGGTTTCCCCGTCACCGTCCCCGTCCGAGACAGCAAAACCCCTGACGGCCCGGTGCTGTTCGTAGGCCGTCGCGCCTGGGCGGCGTTCACCGAGGGGCTGCGGGCGCCGCGTTGACGGGTGGCGGCCGCGTCAGCCGTCCTTCGGGTTGTCGCCGCCGTCCTTCTTGTCCTGGTCCTTCTTGTCCTCGTCCTTGAGGAACTCGGGATTGTCGTCGGGCGCCACCCACCGCTGACCGCCGCCCCGGCTCCACGGTGAACCGGAGGAGCCGCCCGCGCCGGCCGGGTGCCGCTGCTTCCCGGCGATGAGCCAGGAGATCGATCCGGCCAGCGGGAACACCAGCACCAGGACCGCCCACAGCGGCTTGGGCATGTAGCGCACGTCCTCGTCCTTCGTGCTGATGCAGTCGATGAACGCGTAGACGCTCAGTGCCAGTGGCACGAGGAACATCAGTACCCGGAGCATGGGGGGCCTTTCCAGGGAGAACGATCGGCGGGGCCACGAGCACGGACCCCAGGTACCGGGCCAGGGTAGCGGCTCGGGGATACTTGACCGCATGGCTTATGACGATCTTCGTTCCCTGCTCAGGGCCCTGGAGCGCGAGGGCGACCTCAAGCGCGTCAAGGCCGAGGTGGACCCGTATCTGGAGGTCGGGGAGATCGTCGACCGGGTCCAGAAGTCCGGCGGTCCGGCACTGCTCTTCGAGAACGTGAAGGGCTCCGCCATGCCCCTCGCGATGAACGTCTTCGGGACCGACCGGCGGCTGCTGAAGGCGCTGGGCCTGAAGTCGTACGCCGAGATCTCCGAGAAGATCGGCGGGCTGCTGCGTCCCGAGCTGCCGCAGGGGTTCATCGGCGTGCGCGAGGCCTTCGGGAAGCTCGGCGCGATGACGCACGTACCGCCGAAGAAGGTGAAGCCGGGCGACGCGCCCGTGCAGGAGGTCGTGCTGCACGGCGACGACGTCGACCTCGACCGGCTGCCCGCCCTGTTCACCTGGCCGAAGGACGGCGGCTCCTTCTTCAACCTGGGGCTCACCCACACCAAGGACCCGGAGAGCGGGATCCGCAACCTCGGGCTCTACCGCCTCCAGCGGCACGACAAGCGCACGATCGGCATGCACTGGCAGATCCACAAGGACAGCCGCAACCACTACCAGGTCGCGGCGCGGCGGGGCGAGCGGCTCCCGGTCGCCATCGCCTTCGGCTGTCCGCCCGCCGTCACCTACGCCTCCACGGCTCCGCTGCCCGGTGACATCGACGAGTACCTCTTCGCCGGGTTCATCGCCGGCAAGCGGATCGAGATGGTGGACTGCAAGACCGTGCCGCTCCAGGTCCCGGCGCAGGCGGAGGTGGTGATCGAGGGCTGGCTGGAGCCGGGCGAGATGCTGCCCGAGGGGCCCTTCGGCGACCACACCGGCTTCTACACCCCGCAGGAGCCCTTCCCCGCGCTGAAGATCGACTGCGTGACGATGCGGAAGCGGCCGCTGCTCCAGTCGATCGTCGTGGGCCGCCCCCCGACGGAGGACGGACCGCTGGGCCGGGCGACCGAGCGTTTCTTCCTGCCGCTTCTGAAGATCATCATTCCGGACATCGTGGACTACCACCTGCCCGAGGCCGGCGGCTTCCACAACTGCGCGATCATCTCGATCGACAAGAAGTACCCCAAGCACGCCCAGAAGGTGATGCACGCGGTGTGGGGGGCCCACATGATGTCCCTCACCAAACTGATCGTGGTCGTCGACGCGGACTGCGACGTGCACGATCTGCACGAGGTGGCGTGGCGGGCGCTCGGCAACACGGACTACGCCCGGGACCTGTCCCTCGTCGAGGGCCCCGTCGACCATCTCGACCACGCCTCCTACCAGCAGTTCTGGGGCGGCAAGGCCGGCATCGACGCGACCAGGAAGTGGCCCGAGGAGGGCTACACCCGCGACGGCGGCTGGCCCGACATGGTGGAGTCCGATCCGCAGACGGCGGCGAAGGTCGACCGCCGCTGGAAGGAGTACGGACTGTGAGCAGCGCGTCGGCCGCCCTTCCGCAACCGGGGCGCACCAAGGCGTTCCTGCGCCTGGTGATGATCGAGCACTCGGTCTTCGCCCTGCCCTTCGCCTACATCGCCGCGCTCACCGCGATGTTCCAGTGGGACCGGAACATCCACTGGGGCAGGCTGCTGCTGGTCACCGTCTGCATGGTGGGCCTGCGCACCTTCGCGATGGCGGTCAACCGGATCATCGACCGCGAGATCGACGCCCGGAACCCGCGCACCGCGCACCGCGAGCTGGTGACGGGCGCGATGTCGGTGAAGCACGCCTGGACGGGCGCGCTGATCGCGCTGGTGGTCTTCCTCGGCTCGGCGGCCCTGCTGAACCCGCTGTGCCTGGCGCTGGCGCCCATCGCCGTGATCCCGATGGTGGTCTACCCGTACGGCAAGCGGTTCACGAACTTCCCGCAGGCCATACTCGGCGTCGCCCAGGCCATGGGCCCCATCGGCGGCTGGCTGGCGATCACCGGCGAGTGGTCCTGGGACGCGGTGATCCTGGGCCTCGCGGTCGGCGTCTGGATCGGCGGCTTCGACCTGATCTACGCCTGCCAGGACGTGGAGACCGACCGGGAGATCGGCGTCATGTCGGTGCCGGCCCGCTTCGGCATCCCGGCGGCGGTCCGGGGGGCGCGGGTCTGTCACGCGGTGACGACGGGACTGTTCGTCTGGTACGCGGTCCAGACGGGGGCGGGCGTCTTCTTCTGGCTGGGCCTGGTGATCGTGGCGGGCGCCTTCGTCTACGAGCACTCGATCGTCCGTCCGCACGACCTGTCCCGCCTCGACCGCGCGTTCTTCAGCGTCAACGGCTTCATCGGGATCGCCCTGTTCGGGTGCGCGCTGCTGGATCTGCTGGTGCGGGGACTGACCGTCTGAGGGGCCGGTGCCTGCCGGGTGCGGGACGCGACGGTCGCGACAGCGCGTGGCCGCCGGGCCTGTCCGGGTGCGGCGGCCCGGCCGTTGAAGTCGACCCGTCCGTCGCTTGTCGTCACCGGTCGCGAGAGGGATTCCGATGCCGCGCCGCCGCCGAGAGCCTCCAGGTCGCCGCGGCGGCCTTCCGCGAACTGAACGCCGAGCTGCGGGCCATCGACCCGGCCGCGTTCGAGGAGCGCGAGAGCTGGTGGCCGCGGGTCCTGGACGACGTGCGCCACACCCTCAACTTCCCCTTCTCCGCCGCCTTCGAGTACCTGGACGACGACGGGCGCAAGCAGATCGTCACCGAGGTGACCGGGCCGGGCCGTCCGCACCCGGAGGAACTGATCTGGGACCGGCTCGCCGGGCAGGGCGTCGAACCCGAGCGGGTGCGGCGCGTGTACTGCGAGCTGGAACCGTGCATGATGCCCGGCCACTACTGCGCCGTCTGGCTCCAGCGCCTCTTCCCGCACGCCGCGTTCAGCCACAGCTTCGACTACGGGCACACCGCCGACTCCCGCGAGGAGGGCCTCAAGGAGCTGATCGTGCACGCCGCGCAGCAGGGGCCGCGGTGACCGCGCCCGCACCCCACGAACAGCGCTGGGCGCGTCCCGGCGCGGGCCGGGAACCCGCCGCCGCGGCCCTGCTCGGCTGGCAGGCCGGGCACGGCACCCGCCCGGGCACGGTCCCGGAGCGCAGGGTGCACGCCTTCGCGCCGCTGACCGGGCTCGGGGTACGGCCCGGTCCGGGGACGACCTTCTCCCCGTCCGCCGGTAGGCTCGGGGTGTGAACGCAGGAGAAACGCGGCGGACGCCTTGGATCGTGGGGGTGTCAGGAGCGTCCGGTACGCCGTACGCGGCTGCTGTGCTGCGTGCGTTGCTGGACGCGGGGGAGAGTGTCGACCTGGTCGTCAGCAGGGCCTCGCGGCTCACCCTGCTCGACGAGACCGGGATCTCCTTCCGGGACGCGCACTGGCGGGACGACCTGCGGGAATGGTTGTCCAGAGGGGCCGACGGCAAGCCCGGAAGCTTCTCCGTGGAGCTCGACCGCGTACGGCACTGGAGCGCCGGGGACCTGGCGGCCGGGCCGTCCTCGGGGTCGTACCCCGCCAAGGGCATGCTCGTCGTGCCCGCGTCCACCGCGTGTGTCGCCGGTGTCGCGCTCGGGCTGTCGAAGGACCTGCTCCAGCGGGCCGCGAGCGTGACCCTCAAGGAACGGCGCCCGCTGGTCGTGGCCGTGCGGGAGGCCCCGCTGGGCGGACAGACGCTGCGGCACCTGGTCGCCCTGGACGACGCGGGCGCGAGCGTGGTGCCGGCCTCGCCCGGGTTCTACGCGGGGGCCACGCACATCCAGGACCTCGTCGACTTCGTCGCGGGACGGGTCCTCGACGCGGCGGGCGTCGAACACCGGCTGTACCGCCGCTGGAAGGGCGATCTCGGCGGCGGCTCGCGTACCACCTGAACGGGTTGCGGACGTCAGACCTCGGAACCAATGAGACCTTCAGACCCTTCAGACCCTTCGGACAGTTCAGAACCTCGGACTCATCAGTGGAAGGCTTCGATCGCATGGACGCGGTGGACAGGCAGCTCATCCAGGCCCTGAGGGAGAACGGCCGGGCCTCCTACGCGGAGCTGGGACGCCTCGTCGGACTGTCGGGACCCAGCGTCACCGACCGCATCAACCGGCTGGAGGCGGCCGGTGTCATCACCGGCTACCGCGCCACCGTGGACGCCGCCTCCCTCGGCCTCGGCGTCATCGCCCTGATCGGCATCTCGCTCTCCGACGCCGCCGACCACGAGGACGTGGCCGCCCGGCTGAAGGACCTCAGCGAGATCGAGGACTGCTGGTTCATCGCGGGCGACGACTCGTTCATGCTCAAGGTGCGGGCGACCAACGTCGACGGACTGGAGAAGATCATCCGACGGCTGTCCGGGACGAAGGGCGTCTCCCGCACCCGTACCACCATCGTGTTGTCCACCAAGTGGGAGAACCGGGTGGGTGAGCTGCCGGAAGAGGTCTAGGCGTACGGTTTACGGAGTCTGTCCCAGGACGAGCAGGAAGAGGTAACGCATGGACGCCGGGCTCAAGCGCGAGCTGGAGGACAAGGTCCGGGCCGGTGAGCGGCTGACCCGCGAGGACGGCATCGCGCTGTACGCGTCGGACGACCTGGCCTGGCTCGGCGGCCTCGCGCACGAGGTGCGCACCCGCAAGAACGGTGACGTGGTCCACTTCAACGTCAACCGTCACCTCAACATGACGAACGTGTGCACCGCGTCCTGCGCGTACTGCTCCTTCCAGCGCAAGCCGGGAGAGAAGGACGCGTACACGATGCGGATCGAGGAGGCGGTCAAGCTCGCCAAGGCGATGGAGGGCGAGAACCTCACCGAGCTGCACATCGTCAACGGGCTGCACCCGAACCTGCCGTGGCGCTACTACCCGCGGTCGCTGAGCGAGCTGAAGAAGGCCCTGCCGGACGTCTCCCTGAAGGCGTTCACGGCGACGGAGATCCACCACTTCGAGACCATCTCGGGCCTGTCGGCGTCGGAGATCCTCGACGAGCTGATCGACGCGGGCCTGGAGTCCTTGACCGGCGGCGGGGCGGAGATCTTCGACTGGGAGGTCCGGCAGCACATCGTCGACCACCGCACCCACTGGGAGGACTGGTCGCGCATCCACCGGCTGGCGCACGAGAAGGGTCTGAAGACCCCGTGCACCATGCTGTACGGCCACATCGAGGAGCCCCGCCACCGTGTGGACCACGTGCTGCGGCTGCGTGAGCTCCAGGACGAGACCGGCGGCTTCCAGGTCTTCATCCCGCTGCGCTACCAGCACGACTTCGTCGACGTGAAGGACGGCAAGGTCCGCAACCGGCTCCAGGCGCGCACCCAGATGGCGACCGGCGCGGAGGCACTGAAGACCTTCGCGGTGTCGCGGCTGCTGTTCGACAACGTGCCGCACGTCAAGGTGTTCTGGGTGATGCACGGCGTGCAGACCGCGCAGCTCGCGCTCCAGCACGGCGCGGACGACATGGACGGGTCGGTCGTCGAGTACAAGATCACGCACGACGCCGACAACTACGGCACGCCGAACAAGCTGACCCGCGAGGACCTGCTCGACCTCATCCGCGACGCCGGCTTCCGGCCGGTGGAGCGGAACACGCGTTACGAGATCATCCGCGAGTACGACGGGCCCGACCCGGCGCGCCGGGAGTCGCCGCAGCCGATGCGGGTGTGAGGGGCGGTCCGGGGTTCGCCGCCGCGGGGCGGGGTGGCGTGGGGTGGGCCTGGGCCGGTTCGCCGCCGCGGGGCTGTGAGGGGCCCCCTCGGGCGGGGCGGCTGCTGTCTGTGGGGGATCCGCGGGCCGATGGGGGCTGGTCGCGCAGTTCCCCGCGCCTCTCGGGGTGGGGTGCCTGGGCGCGTGGTTCCCCGGGTTCCTCGGGTGGGACGCCTCTGTGGTCGTGGGTACTCGGCTCGTATGGTGGTCACGACGTCGTCCGAGGACGCCTATGACGCCGGGCCGTTCGTACCCGGCCGTGGTGGTCTGGCCGCTCTGCGGCGCGCCGCCGACGGCTGCCGGGGCTGTCCGTTGCACCGGGACGCCACGCGGACGGTGTTCGGGGCGGGCGCGGCGGACGCCCGGGTGATGCTCGTGGGGGAGCAGCCCGGCGATCAGGAGGACCGGCAGGGCAGGCCGTTCGTCGGGCCGGCCGGCAAGCTGCTGGACCGGGCGCTGGCGGAGGCCGGCATCGATCCCGGCGAGGCGTATGTCACCAACGCCGTCAAGCACTTCAAGTTCACCCGGGCGGAGCCGCGCAAGCGCCGGATCCACAAGGCGCCGACCCTGCGCGAGATGACCGCGTGCGGGCCGTGGCTGGCCGCCGAGCTGGCCGTCGTGGAGCCCGAGCTGATCGTGGTGCTGGGCGCCACCGCCGGGAAGGCGCTGCTCGGGTCGTCGTTCCGGGTCACCCAGGTGCGCGGGACGGTGCTGGAGGAGCAGATCCACGGGCGCCCGGAGCGGCTGGTGCCGACCGTGCACCCGTCCGCGGTACTGCGCTCGGACGACCGCGAGGCCGCCTACCAGGGGCTGGTGGGGGACCTGAAGGTGGCGGCGCGGGCGCTCGGGTGACGTACGCGACGCCGGAGCGGACTTGAGGCGAGGCCGCCGTAATAACTAATCTCACCGCATGCCCCTTACTTTCACTCTCGATCCGGCCGTGAACCCCACCCTCAGGGACGGCCTCCTCGATCTGTGGACGGACGTCTCCAACGCGGGCGGCGCCGTCGGCTTCGTGGCGCCGGTGACCCGGGACGCGATCCGGCCGGAGCTGGTGAAGCACTTCGCGGCGATGGCCGAGGGGCGCACCCGGCTGCTCGTCGGGCACGACGCGTCGGGCCGGGTCGCCGCGGCGGCCTTCCTCACCCACAACACGCACCGGCTGATGACGCACTGGGTGTGGCTGTACACGGTGATGGTCCACCCGCGGCACCAGGGCAAGGGGTACGGCCGCGACCTGCTGGCCGCCGCCGCGGACGCGGCCCGCACCCTCGGCGGCGTCGAGGCGATCCGGCTCACCTGCCGGGGCGGCCTCGGCCTGGAGCGGTTCTACGGCTCCTGCGGCTACAAGGAGGTCGGCCGGATACCCGGCGCGATCCGGGTCGCGCCGGGCGACGACCGGGACGACATCGTCATGCTGCTGCCGCTGGCCTAGAAGTCACTGGCGTGGGGCCTAGGCCCGCGACCCCCGTGCGCGACCGGGGGGCGGTCGTGCTTCACTGGACGGTGGCCCTTTGGGAACGTTCGGGCCGGAAACGGTAGAACCGGAACAGGACGAACCGGAAACGAAAGAGTGGATTGAGATGCTCCGCTACACACTGATGCGCCTCGGTATCTTCGTGGGCTGCCTCGTGGTCGTCTGGGGTCTCGTCTACTCCGGTGTCGCCCCCCGTGGCGTCGGCGGCTCCAACGGCATGTGGATCGTCCTGCTGGCCCTGGTGATCTCCGCGCCGATCAGCTTCGTGGCCCTGCGCAAGGAGCGCGACCGCGCCTCGATGCAGGTCGTGCAGAAGGTGGAGCGCGTCAAGGCCAACCTGGAGGCGAACCGCAGCCAGGAGGACGGGGTCGACGACACGGCGCGGGCCCAGGGCCAGACGTCGTAGGACCCGGTCCCGGGGCTCCGGGACCCCTGGCTTGATCCGCCGGGCCCGCCCGGCGGGCCGGCCCCTGGCCCGCCGCGCCCAACTACGCTGTGCCGTATGGGTGCCGTGAAGAACAAGCGGATGCCGCGGGCGGTTCGTGAACAGCAGATGCTGGACGCCGCCGTACGGACCTTCGGACAGCGGGGGTACATGGCCGCGTCGATGGACGAGATCGCCGAACTCGCGGGCGTCTCCAAGCCGTTGGTGTACCTGTACCTGAACTCGAAGGAAGACCTCTTCACCGCGTGCATCCGCCGCGAGGCGAAGGCGCTCACCGAGGCGGTACGGGCCGGGGTACGTCCCGACCTGCCCGCCGACCGGCGGCTGTGGGAAGGTCTGGGCGCGTTCTTCACGCACACCGCGCAGAACCCGGACGGCTGGTCCGTCCTGCACCTCCAGGCCCGCACCCACGGCGAGCCCTTCGCCGCCGAGGTCACCGCGATGCGCGAGGAACTCGTCGCGTTCGTGACCCAGTTGATCGTCGTCGCCGCCCGGGAGGCGCACCGGGACCCCGACCTGCCCGAGCGGGAGGTCGCCGGCCTCGCCGAGGCCCTGGTCGGCGCCGCCGAGTCCCTGGCCGCCTGGGCCAACGCCACCCCCGGCATCACCGCCCGGCAGGCGGCCGCCACCCTCATGAACTTCGCCTGGGCAGGCCTGGACAGCCTGATGAAGGGCCACCCCTGGCCCCCACCGACCCCGACGCCCGGAACACCCGCGTGACACACCCCGGCCCCGTCCTCCCCGTCCTCCCGAGCCGACTCCGCGACGCGGCTCCCGCCTTGCGGCCCGCGTCGTGAGGCTCCGGCCTCACGGCTCCGGCATCCCGGCCCGGCTGCGGGACGCGGTCGTGCGGCTTCCGGTCCGGTCTTCCAGCCGGGCCTCCCACTAACGTGCGGCCCGCCGGCCCCGCTTCCGGGCTTTCCCCCGGATTCTCCCGGCCCCGAACCGGGACGCGGTCGTGCGGCTTCCCAGGCGGCCAGCGGGCCAGCGGGCCAGCGGGCCAGCGGGCCAGTCGGCCAGTTCGCCTCCGGCTCGGTTCGCGGACTGCTTCCGGCCGTGCGGACCCGACTTCCCGGCCCCGGCGGCTCCCGTCCCGGCCAGGTGGTCTCCCGGTCCTCGGCCTCCCGCCCCCTCGCCCCGCCCCCGCCTCACGAACTCAGCGGATACACGCTCCCCGTCACGTGCACGCGGGCTTCGTCGCGCAGTTCGAAGAGGCCGCCTGTCGCGGCGTAGGTGACGGTGGCGGGGAGGAGTACCGGGGCGCGGAAGTCGGCGCGTACCAGGACGGCCTCGGGGGTGCCGTGGGCGGCGAGGCAGCGGGCGACCGTCCACATGCCGTGGGCGATGGCCCGGCGGAAGCCGAACAGGCGGGCGGTGAGCGGGTGCAGGTGGACCGGGTTGCGGTCGCCGGAGGCCGCGCCGTACCGCCGTCCGATGTCCCCGGCCAGCCGCCACTCGGCGACGGAGGGCAGGGGCTCACGGTCCTCCACGGGCGCGCCGCCCGTGCGGGCGCCGGTGCGGTGCCGGGCCAGGTACGTGCTCCTCGACTCCCACACCACCTCGCCCCGCGCCCGCACCTCGGTCACCACCGCGGCCTCGGTGCCCCGCCGGTGCGGCACCAACCCGTCGACGTACACCGTGAGTTCGTACTCCCCGGTGGCCGGGAGGGGCCGCAGCCGGGTGATCTCGATGGACGTGTGGACGAGTCCGAGCAGCGGCAGCGGGAAGTCCCGGCCGCTCATCAGCCGCATGGCCAGCGGGAAGCCGAGGACGTGCGGATACGTCGGCGGCAGCGCGTCCTCCCCGGTCGCGAACCCGCACACCCGCTCGTAGGTGGCCAGCCCCGCCAGGTCGACGCGCAGGCCGGGCAGGACCAGCCGGGCGCGCGGGAAGTCCGCGTCCGGGCGGGGCCGTTTGAAGGGGGAGAGCAGGGCGCCGCGGGCGAACAGGGGGACGAGGGCGGGGGAGCCGGACAGGGTCGTGGGGGTCGGTGTGGTCGTCACTACGCCCCCAGCAGGCTCTGGCCGCACACCCGTACGACCTGGCCGTTGACCGCTCCGGAGGCCGGATGGGCGAACCAGGCGACGGTCTCGGCGACGTCGACGGGCAGCCCGCCCTGCGCGAGGGAGTTCATCCGGCGGCCCGCCTCACGGATGAGCAGCGGGACGGCCGCGGTCATCCTGGTCTCGATGAACCCGGGCGCGACCGCGTTGACCGTCACCCCGTGCCCGGCGAGGGCCCGCGGCGCGAGGGCGCGGACCAGCCCGGCCACGCCCGCCTTGCTCGCCCCGTAGTTCGTCTGGCCCGCGTTGCCGGCGAGCCCGGCGATGGAGGCGGTGGCCACGATCCGCCCGCCCCGCCGAAGGGTCCCCGCCGCGAGCAGCGCGTCCGTGGTGCGCAGCACACTCGCCAGGTTCACCTCCAGCACCGAACTCCAACGCTCGGCGGGCATGTTGGCCAGCCGCCGGTCACGGGTGACGCCCGCGTTGTGGACCAGGACGTCCAGACCGTCGGGCAGCGCGGCGGCGATCCGCTCGCCCGCGTCCGCCGCCGTGATGTCGAGGGCGAGCGCGCTGCCGCCGATCTCTTCGGCGACCTGCCGGGCCGCCGCCTCGGCCCGCGGTACGTCCAGGACGACGACCCGCGCCCCGTCCCTGGCCAGCGTCCGGGCCACCGCCGCGCCGATCCCGCGCGCCCCGCCGGTGACCAGCGCGGTACGGCCGGCCGGCGGATGGTCCCGGTCGGCGGGGGCGACGACCCGCTCCGCGCCCACCTCGATCACCTGGCCACTGACGTACGCGGACTTGGGCGAGAGCAGGAAGCGCAGGGTCGACTCGGCGGCGAGCGCGTCGGTCAGCCGTACCAGGTTCACGGTCCTGCCCCGGCCGATCTCCTTGCCGAGCGAGCGCGTGAAGCCCTCCAGGGCCTGCTGGGCGGCGGCCTGGTGATGGTCGGCGGGATCGAGCGGGGCGCCCAGCACCAGCACCCGGCCGCTCGCGGCGACCGACCGTACGACGGGGTGCAGGGCCGCGTGGACGCCGGCGAGGTCGTCGACGTCGCGTACGCCGGTGGCGTCGAGGAGGACGGCGGCGGGGTGCGCGGCGGAGCGGGCCGGGGCGAGGCCGGTGGCGGCCAGGTCCAGCTCCGAGCGGCCCGCCGTGAGGAGGATCAGGTCGCCGCCGAGGGTGGGGTGCTCGGGTGACCAGCGCTTCAGCGGGGCCGGCTGGGGCAGGCCGAGACGCCGGGTCAGGAAACGGCCGGGCGCGGTGCCCGCGAAGCTCAGATAGCGGTCGGCCATGTCATCTCCCGGCAACGGTGCCTGTTCCGTGTTCCGTGTTCCACGCATTCCTTACTCGGGAGTAAGGTTACCGCAGGTAATCCTATGTCACAGGTGAGGAGCAGGTCGACATGAACCCCTCGAAGCCGCCGGTGGCCCGGCGTGTGGCGGTCGTCGCCGGCGCCCGTGTCCCCTTCGCCCGCTCCGACGGCCCGTACGCCACCGCCTCGAACCAGCAGCTGCTGACCGCCGCGCTGGACAGTCTGGTCGGGCGGTGCGGCCTCGAAGAGCCGGGCGCGGTGGGCGAGTTCGTCGCCGGGGCCGTCCTCAAGCACGCCCGCGACTTCAACCTCGCCCGCGAGACGGTCCTCGGCTCACGGCTGGACGCGCGCACCCCCGCGTACGACATCCAGCAGGCCTGCGGGACCGGCCTCCAGACCGTGATCGCCGCCGCCAACAAGATCGCCCTCGGGCAGACCGAGTCGGCGGTCGCGGGCGGCGCGGACACCGCGAGCGACGCGCCGCTGGGCGTCAACGACGAGCTGCGCCGCATCCTGCTGGCGGCACGGCGGGCGAAGTCGCTGAGCGGCCGCGCGAAGGCCCTGGCCCGGATCCGCCCCGCGCATCTGGTCCCCGACATCCCGCGCAACGCCGAGCCGCGCACCGGGCTGTCCATGGGCGAGCACGCGGCGGTGACCGCCCGGGCCTGGGGCATCACCCGGCAGGCCCAGGACGAGCTGGCCGCGCTCAGCCACCGGCGGCTGGCGGCGGCGTACGAACGCGGCTTCTTCCAGGACCTCGTGGTGCCCTTCCGGGGGCTGGCCCGCGACCAGAACCTGCGCCCCGGCTCGACGGCGGAGAAACTGGCCGTCCTGAAGCCGGTGTTCGGACTCGACGGCCCGGATCCGACGATGACGGCGGGCAATTCGACGCCGCTGACCGACGGTGCCGCGCTCGTGCTGCTGGCGTCGGAGGAGTGGGCCGAGGCGCGCGGGCTGGAGCCGCTGGCCTACCTCACCGCCCACGAGACGGCGGCCGTCGACTTCGTGGCGGGCGATGTCACCGACGGCGAGGACGGGCTCCTGATGGCACCCGCGTACGCCGTCCCGCGCATGCTGGAGCGGGCCGGCCTCGGGCTGGCTGACTTCGACCTCCTGGAGATCCACGAGGCGTTCGCGTCCCAGGTGCTGGCGACCCTCGCCGCCTGGGAGAAGCGGGGCCTGCCCCCGGTGGACCGCGCCCGCCTGAACGTCGCCGGCTCCTCCCTGGCGACCGGACACCCCTTCGCGGCGACCGGCGCGCGGATCGTGGCGACGCTGGCCGGGCTGCTCGCCGAACGAGGCGTCCCCGGGCGGGGGTTGATCTCCGTGTGCGCGGCGGGCGGGCAGGGGGTGACGGCGATCCTGGAGCGGACGTGAACGCCCCTCACGTAACCTCCGAGGTTGCACACGCCCGACGCGGGACCGCCTCCGAACCCGCACGAAGCTTCCACGCGGGCACCGTACGATCACGGTCCTAACCTGCGGTAACCCCGGAACGTGTCCGACAGCTTCCGGTCAGCCGCAACCGCCGGTGAACGTCCCGGTACGTCCCGCACGTACCACATGCAGCAGAGCGGAACCGAGCTGCACGCCTCAGGAGCTGCCCATGTCCTCCCCCACCTACGCGTCCGGCCACGACTACGACGGCGCGCCCGTCCTGGTGGAACCGGAGATCCGGCGGCTGGACGGAGAGGTGCGGGAGGTGTCCGTGCCGCCGATCGCCCCGCTGGTGACCCACGGCTCACTGGCGGACCTGCCCTTCGACAACGCGGAGGCGGCCCCCGATGACCGCGTGCTCAGCCGCCGTTCGTCGGACGGGACCTGGACGCACGTGACGGCCGCCGAGTTCGCGGACCAGGTCCTGGCGCTGGCGAAGGGCATGATCGCCGAAGGGCTCATGCCCGGCGACCGGATCGCCGTCATGGCCCGGACGATCTACGAGTGGACGCTCCTCGACTTCGCCGCGTGGGCCGCCGGCCTGGTCACCGTGCCGGTCTACCCCACCTCCTCCGTCTTCCAGACCCGGTGGATCCTCCAGGACTCCGGCGCGGTGGCCCTGGTGACGGAGCACGTGGGGCAGGCCTCCGCCCTCGGCCCGGAACTCAACCGGCTGCCCGACCTGCGCCACATGTGGATCATCGAGAAGGGCCATCTGGAGCGCCTGACGGAACTCGGCGATCCGGTCCCGGACCAGGAAGTCGCCGTACGGCGGGGGATGCTGGTCCCGGACACGCTCGCCACCGTCGTCTACACCTCGGGCACCACCGGCCGCCCCAAGGGCTGCGTCCTGACGCACGGCAACTTCCTCGCCGAGGTGGACAACGCGATCGAACTCCTCCACCCCGTCTTCAAGTCGAAGTCGTCCGAGGAACTCGCCACGCTTCTCTTCCTGCCCATGTCCCACGTCTTCGGCCGCATGGTGGCCATCGCCTGTGTCCGCGCGCGGGTCCGGCTGGGCCACGCGCCGAGCCTGAAGGCGGAGGACCTGGTGGCGGAACTCGGCGAGTTCAAGCCGACGTTCCTGCTGGCCATCCCGTACATGCTGGAGAAGGTCTTCAACAGCGCCCGTGCCAAGGCGGAGAGCGGCGGCCGGGCGAGCGCCTTCGACCGCGCGACGAACGTGGCCATCCGCTACGGCGAGGCGATGGAGGCCCGCCAGTCCGGCACCGGCTCCGGCCCCAGCGCCGCCCTGAAGACGGCCCGCACCTTCTACGACTCCCTCGTCTACCGCCGTATCCGCAACGCCATGGGCGGCAGGGTCCGCCACATCATCTGCGGCGGCTCCCCCCTCGGCCGCCGGCTCGCCGCGTTCTACGCGGGTGCGGGCATGGAGATCTACGAGGGCTACGGCCTGACCGAGTCGACCGGCGCGGCCACCTGCACGCCCCCGCTCAAGCCCCGCCTCGGCACCGTCGGCTGGCCCCTGCCGGGGACGAGGATCCGTATCGCCTCGGACGGCGAGATCCTGCTCAGCGGCGACCAGGTGTTCCGCGGCTACTGGGACCCGTACGGCGGCGGAGTGATCCCCGCGTCGGCCGACGACTGGTTCCCCACGGGGGACATCGGCCGCCTCGACGACGACGGCTATCTGACGATCACCGGCCGCAAGAAGGAGATCCTGATCACCGCGGGCGGCAAGAACGTGGCCCCCGCCCCGCTGGAGAACTACCTGCGCTCCCACCCCCTGATCTCCCAGTGCATGGTCCTCGGCGACCGCCGCCCCTACATCTCCGCCCTGATCACCCTGGACATGGCGGGCGTCTCGCACTGGCGCCGGATGAACGGCAAGCACCCGGTTCCCGCCGAACTCCTGGTCGACGACGAGGAGTTGCGCGACGTCCTGCAACGCGCCGTCGACGAGGCCAACAAGCTCGTCTCCCGCCCCGAGTCCATCCGCCGCTTCACCGTCCTGCCCACCGACTTCACGGAGGAGGCCGGCCATCTCACCCCGTCGATGAAGCTGCGCCGGGAGACGGTGCTGCGGGACTTCACCGACGTGGTCGAGGGGCTGTACGAGAAGTAGCGGGACGCACGCGAGGGCGGCAGGGGCTGCGCGCGAGGGCGGCAGGACGCTGCACGCGAGGGCGGCAGAAGGCTGCACGCGAGGGCGGCAGGGGGCTCCACGAGAGGCAAGGGGCCTTCCTGGCCCTTGACTTCCCAAGGTCATCGCGCGACATTCCGGCTCCCTCATTCGTTCCCGGTGGGTTTTGGAGTGGCCATGACCACGAGCACGGACTCCGCAGAACGCAGTGAACCGCCGTCCCGGAGACGACTGCTGGCGGGGGCGGCAGGGGCGGGGTTAGCGGTCGCGGCGGGGGTGCGGCAGGGCGCCCACGCCGCCGACCTGCCCCTGCTCGGCACGTACGACGTCGTCGTCGTCGGGTCCGGCGCCGCCGGCATGACCGCCGCGCTGACCGCCGCCCGGCAGCGGCTGAGCTGTGTCGTCGTCGAGAAGGCGGCCACCTTCGGAGGCTCGGCCGCCCGGTCCGGCGCCGGGATCTGGCTCCCGAACAACCCGGTGATCCTCGCGGCCGGCGTCCCCGACACCCCCGCCAAGGCGGCCGCCTACCTCGCCGCCGTCGTCGGCCCGGACGTCCCCGCCGACCGGCAGCGCGCCTTCCTCGCCCACGGCCCGGCCATGCTCTCCTTCGTCATGGCCCACAGCCCGCTGCGCTTCCGCTGGATGGAGGGGTACAGCGACTACTATCCCGAGCTTCCCGGAGGCCTGCCGAACGGCCGCTCCATCGAGCCCGACCAGCTCGACGGCAACCTCCTGGGCGCCGATCTCGCCCGCCTCAACCCGCCCTACCTGGACGTCCCCGCCGGTCTGGTCGTCTTCAGCGCCGACTACAAGTGGCTCGCCCTGGCCGCCGTGAGCGCCAAGGGCGCCGCCGTCGCCGCCGAGTGCCTGGCCCGCGGCACCAAGGCCGCCGCGCTGGGACAGAAGCCGCTCACCATGGGGCAGTCGCTCGCCGCGGGCCTGCGTCTCGGGCTCCGGACCGCCGGGGTCCCGGTGTGGCTCGGCACCCCGCTCACCGAGCTGTACGTCGAGGGCGGTGCCGTCGCCGGGGCCGTGGTCACGCGCGACGGTGTCCCGGGCCTGGTGCGCGCCCGGCGCGGGGTGATCGTCGGCTCCGGCGGCTTCGAGCACAACGCCGCCATGCGGGCCCGGTACCAGCGACAGCCCATCGGCACCGACTGGACCGTCGGCGCCAAGGAGAACACCGGCGACGGCATCCGCGCGGGCGCGGGCCTCGGCGCCGCCCTCGACCTGATGGACGACGCCTGGTGGGGTCCGGCGATCCCGCTCCCCGGCCAGCCGTACTTCTGCCTCGCCGAACGCACCCTCCCCGGCGGCCTGCTGGTCAACGCGGCCGGCCGCCGGTTCGTCAACGAGGCCGCGCCCTACGGCGACGTCGTGCACACCATGTACGAGCGGAACCCGACCGACCCCGACATCCCGGCCTGGCTGATCACCGACCAGAACTACCGCAACCGCTACCTCTTCAAGGACGTGGCGCCCGCCTTCCCGTTCCCGGACGACTGGTACGCCTCCGGCGCCGCGCACAAGGCCTGGACCCTCGACGCCCTGGCCACCGCCATCGGCGTCCCCGGGCCCGCCCTCCGGACCACCGTCGACCGCTTCAACGCCCTCGCGGCCAAGGGTGACGACACCGACTTCGGGCGCGGCGACAGCGCGTACGACCACTACTACACGGACCCGTCCGTCCGCCCGAACTCCTGTCTCGCGCCTCTGTGGCTGCCTCCGTACCACGCCTTCCGGATCGTCCCCGGCGACCTCGGTACCAAGGGCGGCCTGCGCACCGACGCCCGCGCCCGCGTCCTGCGGCCGGACGGCTCGGTCATCCCCGGTCTGTACGCCGCCGGCAACGCCAGCGCCGCCGTGATGGGCCACAGCTACGCCGGCGCGGGCTCGACGATCGGCCCGGCGATGACCTTCGGGTACATCGCGGCCCGGGACCTGGCGGGCACCCTCTGATCCGGTCCGCCGTCCGGTCAGGCCGGGCGGCGGGCGATCAGCAAACGCCCGCGGGGTCGACTCCCCGAGGGTCTCGTCCGGCGCGCGTACCGTCCGGGAGCCGAGGGCGAACCCGGCCGCCGTCAGCAGGTGGGCGATCCGGTCGGGCCGCCGCCGCTGGAAGTCGAGCGTGACCGGGGGCCGAAGGGCCGCTCACGGCGCCGGGGCTCGTCCCCCCACCTGGAAGGCGAGCAGCAGCGGGCCGCCCGGCGCCAGCACCCGGTGGAACTCGGCGACGAGCGCGGGAAGCCGGTCCGCCGGGGTGTGGATGGAGGAGCAGGAGGAGACGACCCCGGCCAGCGCCCCGTGCGGAAGGTTCAGCTCCAGCATCGAGCCCTGCTCGAACCGCAGCCCCGGGTTCTCCCGGCGGGCGCTCGCCGGCATCGGCTCCGACAGGTCGAGGCCGTAGACGTCCAGCCCCAGCGCGGCGAGGTGGGCGGTCACCTCGCCGGGGCCGCGGCCCAGGTCGGCGACCGTCCCGGCGGGCACGAACTCCGCGTACGCGGCGAGGATCGCCCGGTCCAGCGGCCTGGCCCTGAGCGGGTCGCGGAACAGCTCGGCGTAGTCCTCGGCGATGGCGTCGTAGAACACCCGGGTGCTGGTCAGGAAGGGCGAGTCGGTCATGCCGGGGACCCTGGCGAGCCGCACTGACACCGGGCCCGCGCCGCCTCTGCCGCCTGGAGCGGGCCGCGGGAGCCGGGGAGCCGGGGGAGGCGGGAAGCCGGAGAGCCCAGGGGGCGGGAAGCCGGTGAACCGGGGAAAAGGCAGGAGCCCCGCCGCCTTGCGGCGCGGGGCTCCTTGGGTACTGCTGTCGGTTCCGGATCAGAGCTTTGGGCTCATGAACTCAGACAGGGGTGACATTCTCCGCCTGCGGACCCTTCGGGCCCTGCGTGACGTCGAAGGAAACCTGCTGGTTCTCCTCCAGCGAGCGGAAGCCGCTCGAGTTGATCGCGGAGTAGTGGACGAAGACGTCGGGGCCGCCGCCTTCTTGGGCGATGAAGCCAAAGCCCTTTTCGGCGTTGAACCACTTCACGGTTCCGGTAGCCATAAGCCCTCCTTGGGCCCAAAGGGTCGCCCTGCTCCAGAACCCTGCAAAGTGTGAAAGCAAAGTGCCGCACAACTGCATACGTCTGAAAACGACTGGAGCCCGCGGTCACATGCTCCGCAGGCTCTGTACTGCAAGGGAAACCAAACTGCAACTTGCGGCGAGCTTATCACGCAGGCAGCCGAAAGCAAGAGAGGGCAAGATCACGTCACCCGGATGTTTGAAGATCGGCTGGAGGTTGACTCCGGGGGTGGACTCCGGAGCCTACTCCAGTGGGGCTAGTCTCGCGATGTGGACATTCCTCGCACCCGGCCGCGCGTCGGCCACATCCAGTTCCTGAACTGTCTGCCCCTGTACTGGGGGCTCGCGAGAACCGGCACGCTGCTCGACTTCGAACTCACCAAGGACACCCCGGAGAAGCTGAGCGAACAGCTGGTGCGCGGGGACCTGGACATCGGTCCCGTCACCCTCGTCGAGTTCCTGAAGAACGCGGACGACCTGGTCGCCTTCCCCGACATCGCCGTGGGCTGCGACGGGCCGGTGATGTCCTGCGTGATCGTCTCGCAGGTCCCGCTGGAGGAGCTGGACGGAGCCCGGGTCGCCCTCGGTTCCACCTCGCGCACCTCCGTCCGCCTGGCGCAGCTGCTGCTGTCCGACCGCTACGGCGTCCGGCCCGACTACTACACCTGCCCGCCCGACCTGAGCCTGATGATGCAGGAGGCGGAGGCGGCGGTGCTGATCGGCGACGCGGCGCTGCGGGCCAACCTGCTCGACGGGCCGCGGTTCGGCCTCACGGTGCACGACCTCGGACAGCTGTGGAAGGAGTGGACCGGCCTGCCCTTCGTCTTCGCGGTCTGGGCCGCCCGCCGCGACTACCTGGAGCGCGAGCCGGTCATCACCCGCACGGTCCACGAGGCCTTCCTCGCCTCCCGCAACCTCTCCCTGGAGGAGGTCGGCAAGGTCGCCGAGCAGGCGGCGCGCTGGGAGGACTTCGACGAGGAGGTCCTGGAGCGGTACTTCACCACCCTCGACTTCCGCTTCGGCGCACCCCAGTTGGAGGCGGTCGCGGAGTTCGCCCGCCGCGTCGGGCCCAGCACCGGCTTCCCGGCGGACGTGAAGGTCGAGCTGCTTCAGCCGTGATCCCGGCGCCCCGGCGCACTACGCTGCTGGCTAGCCACATGGGGGAGCGCGCGGAGCGCGGGGGACGCGGGGGAGGGCACGCCATGCAGCCGCTCGGGGTCGACGAACCCAGCACCGTGGGGCCCTACCGGCTGCTCGGCCGGCTCGGCTCCGGCGGCATGGGCCGGGTCTACCTCGGCCGCAGCGCCGGCGGCCGCACGGTCGCGGTCAAGATCGTGCACCCGCACTTCGCGCTGGACGAGGAGTTCCGCGCCCGCTTCCGCCGCGAGGTCGAGGCCGCCCGGCGGGTCGGCGGCGCCTGGACCGCGCCGGTCCTGGACGCGGACCCGGAGGCGGCGGTGCCGTGGGTGGCCACGGGATACGCGGCGGGCCCGTCCCTGTCGGCCGCGGTCACGGACGGCGGCCCGCTGCCGGCATCCACGGTCCGGGCGCTGGGCGCGGGACTCGCGGAAGCGCTGGCCGCCGTGCACGACCTGGGCCTGGTGCACCGGGACGTGAAGCCGTCCAATGTCCTGCTGACTCTCGACGGGCCCCTGCTGATCGACTTCGGCATCGCGCGGGCCTCGGACGGAACGGCGTCCCTGACCTCCACCGGTGTCTCCATCGGCTCGCCCGGCTACATGTCGCCCGAGCAGATACTGGGCAAGGGCGCGACGGGCGCGGCGGACGTCTTCTCCCTGGGCGCGGTGCTCGCGTACGCGGCGGCCGGCGCGGCCCCCTTCCCCGGCGACTCCTCGGCCGCCCTGCTCTACAAGGTCGTCCACGAGGAACCCGAACTCGGTCCGCTGGACGGGGAACTGCGCGAGCTGGTGGCGGCGTGCCTGGCCAAGGACCCGGACGCCCGGCCCGCCCCCGGCGAGGTGGCCCGGCGCCTGGCTCCCGAGGGGGCGGCCCGGCTGGTCACGGGCGGATGGCTGCCTGGGGCGCTGGTGGAGCAGGTGAGCCGGAGCGCCGTGTCGCTGCTGAACCTGGACGCGGGCCAGGACGGGCGGGAGGCCCCCTCGGGGCCGGTGGGGTTCAGCAGCCCCTCGGTGACGGCCGCCGCGCTGGGGGAGTTCGGGCCGCCGCCGGTGATGGCCGGGGCCAAGACGCCTGGTCCGCCGCCCTCACCGGTCCGGCCGGCCGCTGTCCCGGAGCCGCGCGAGCCGCAGCAGCCGGACTCGGGGCCGGAGTCGGGGCCGGGGCCGGGTTCGCACCCGGGCCCACACCCGCACCCGCACCCGGGCCCACACCCGCACGCGGGATCCGGCCCGTACTCCCGCTCGGGTCCGCACCCGGTCCCACAGGACGCGGCACCCTCCGCGGAGCCCTCCGACCGCCGTGGCCCCGGCCGGCTCTCCGTCTCCGTCTCGGCGACCTCGCAGACCGGACCGGGAGCGCGGGGGCGCCGGCTCAGCTGCACGGTGGCGCTGGCGGTCGCCGGGGCGATGGCGGCGGTGACGCTGGGGTCGGCGTTCCTGTTCGACCTGCTGCCGGGCGAGCGCCGTGACGACCCGAGCGCCTCCGACGACGGCGGCGGGTACACCCCGGCGCCGAGCGCCTCGACCAGCGCGGGCCAGGACTCGTCCCCGGGCAGCCCGGCGGCCGTCCCCGCCGCCTACCTCGGCACCTGGGAGGGCCAGGCCGTCGCCCTCGACGGCACGCTCCCCATGGGCACCTTCCGGCTGACCGTCCGCCGGGCAGACGTGGGCGAGGAGTTGGGCACGCTCCGGCACACCGACGTGCTCGGCGGTGTCTGCGACGACGTACTGACCCTCAAGCAGGTGACGGGGAAACAGGTCGTCGCGTCCGCCGTCGGGGCCGAGTCGAACGGGAGCGTGTGCAACCAGGCCACGCACACCGTCCGGCTCACACCGGTCGGCGACGATCTCGAGTACCGCTCCGACAGCGAGGGTTCGGGCCGCCCCGAGGCCCGGCTGTCGAAGGTCGGATGAAGGACCGCCCAGGACGAACCGCACGGAATGAACCGCACAGGATGAACCGCACGGAATGAAGGACCGCACGGGATGACCGGCCTGTTGATCGCCCTCGCCGCGCTGTGGGGTGCGGCGGCGGGGACGCTGGTGCCGCGCGCGGCCTACCGGTTCTCCGTCCCGCAGGAGGAGAACTGGCGCCGGCTGTGCCCCGGCGGGCATCCGCTCCGCGGGCCGGCGCGGGGCTGGATCGGGCCGGCGCGGTGCCGTGCGTGCGCGGCCGGGGCGGTCGCGGCGCACGACGCCGGGATCGCCGTGCCGCGGTCCGCCTACGGTCCGCGCACCCCCCTCGTCTCCCTCGTCACCGCCCTCCTCTGCGCCGGCCTCGCCGCCGCCACCGGCCCGCGGCCCGAACTCGTCGTCTGGCTGCTGCTCACGCCCGTCGGGGTGCTGCTGGCAGCCGTCGACCTGCGGGTGCGGCGGCTGCCCGACGTGCTGACCCTGCCGCTCGCCCTCGCCGCGCTGCTGCTGCTCGGCCTGGTCACGCCGGTGCCCGAGCGCGCGGGGGACTGGACGACCGCGCTGCTCGGCACACTGGCCCTCGGCGGCGGCTACTTCGTGCTGTGGATCGTCAACCCCGACGGCATGGGCTTCGGTGATGTGAAGCTGGCGCTGGGGGCGGGCGCGCTCCTGGGCTGGTACGGCTGGCCGACGGTCATGCTGGGCACCCTGGCCGGATTCCTGTTCGGGGTCCTGTACGGCGGTGCCCTCGTCGTCGCGCGGCGCGCGGGCCGCAGGACCGCCGTCCCGTTCGGGCCGTTCCTGCTCGCCGGCGCGTACGTCGGCCTGCTGACCGGTGCGTACGCGGCCTGACGTCCTGGCCGGAACAGGCCTGGCGTAGGCTGGTTCGGTCTGTCCACAACCCTTGACGAAAGGGACGCTTCGGTGACCGAGAAGGCCGACCTCCAGTCTGTGCTCGACCGTGCCGCCGACGGCGGGCGGATCACCCCCGAGGAGGCGCTCGACCTCTACCGCGACGCCCCGCTGCACGCGCTGGGCGCCGCCGCCGACGCCGTACGCCGCCGCCGGTACGCGGGCACCGAGCACATCGCCACGTACATCATCGAGCGGAACATCAACTACACCAACGTGTGCGTCACGGCGTGCAAGTTCTGCGCCTTCTACGCCCCGCCGAAGGACACCGCCAAGGGCTGGACCCGTGACCTGGACGACATCCTGCGCCGGTGCGCGGAGACCGTCGAACTCGGCGGCACCCAGATCATGTTCCAGGGCGGACACCACCCGGACTACGGCGTCGAGTACTACGAGAAGCACTTCTCCGCCATCAAGCAGGCCTTCCCGCAGCTGGTCATCCACAGCCTGGGGGCGAGCGAGGTCGAGCACATGGCCCGGATCTCCAAGGTCGGTGTGGAGGAGGCCGTCCAGCGCATCCACGCCGCCGGACTCGACTCCTTCGCCGGCGCCGGCGCGGAACTCCTGCCGGCCCGGCCCCGCAAGGCCATCGCGCCGCTGAAGGAGTCCGGCGAGCGCTGGCTGGAGATCATGGAGATCGCGCACAACCTGGGCGTGGAGTCCACCTCCACGATGCTGATGGGCACCGGCGAGACCAACGCCGAGCGCATCGAGCACCTGCGGATGATCCGTGACGTGCAGGACCGCACCGGCGGGTTCCGCGCCTTCATCCC